>NZ_JAMXBJ010000050.1 GCF_023913755.1 Pseudarthrobacter cellobiosi | reverse complement strand
CCCCGGATCATTGATGACTGGGGGACTTAATCATGCCGAGACCGACAGGCCAACAACCCCAATTCTTACTCGTTAAGGGGCTACTAAAAAGGTAACGGGCGGGGACCATCCCGCGGAAAACTGGCGCTAAGCCGTACCCTGTCGCCGAACGGTAACGATCGTTTGCAAGACAATTCAAGGCATATTTAAGAGGTGTCATTTTCAGTACCCGTCTGCACAGCGGGCCGCGCGTTTGCGGGATAGTGCAGGCGAGTGTTGGCACTGGTTTTTCCGGGCAGCGTTTCCGGGCCGGCAGCAAAGCCGAATCTACCAGGCATGTGAACCCCAAGCACGGTGTCGAGCCCGGCCGGCTGATCTACCCGCACGTCTCGGACCAGTACTCGCCCTTCCACAGCAAACTCGTCAACGTTGGTGACCGCGACGCGACCTATGTTTTGGACGGGCTGCTCTATCACGAGTCCGACCTGGCGATCCATGAACTACACCGACACGGCCGGATTCACCGACCATCTCTTCGCCCTCATGCACCTGCTCGGCTACCGGTTCGCACCACGGATCCGCAACATCGGCGACACACCCCTCTACACACCTACCAACGATCCGGGACTCCCGACCCTGGCGCCGCTGATCGGCGGAACGATCAACACGACAACGATTGGCCTGCACTGGGACGAGATCCTACGCCTTGCCACGTCCATCAAAACCGGCACCGTGACCGCGTCCCTGATGATGCGCAAGACTCGGCCCCTACCCCCGCCAGAACGGGCTCGCCCTCGCCCTGCGGGAACTGGGCAGAATGGAACGGACCCTCTTCCTGCTGGACTGGCTCCAGGACCCCGGCCTGCGCCGCAAAGTCAGTGCCGGCCTGAACAAGGGCGAGGCCCGGAACACCCTCGCCCGGGCAGCGTTTTTCAACCGGCTCGGCGACATCCGTGACCGTTCCTTCGAGCAGCAGCGCTACCGCGCCAGCGGGCTGAACCTTCTCACCGCGGCCATCGTTCTCTGGAACACGGTCCACCTCGACCGCACCGTCGCTACCCTGACCAGCAACGGCGGTGACATCGACCCGGACCTCCTGCGGTTCCTCTCACCGCTGGGCTGGGAACACATCAACCTCACCGGCGACTACACCTGGCCGCGCGCCAACCGCATCAAACCCGGCAAATACAGGCCGCCACGACGCTCGGCAAAACCTTAGCGTCGGATATTTCACTTTTTCCCAAGCCACCCCAATACAGACGATTGGCATCGCCATTTCACCGCGGAAGGAAGGGGCTCTCCCCGTAACGACACGAGGGAATGGACAAGGGAATCCCAGCACGCCAAGCCACGCCGGTGGCTACTGCTGTTCAAAAACACTTGCAGCCACTGGTCAAAACCACTGCCGCGCGAACTTGAATTCCAGGGGTTGCCGCTTACAGCCGGGGCAGAGTCAGGCGTAAGCGCAGCACGGCCCGCCGTGATCGAGGACCCATCCGCGGGCGGTTGTCCTACGAATGATTACAGTAGGGATTCTCTTGCCCGGATTGCCTGCTGATCCGGTTACGCTGGCAACGGATTGCGTTACCGTAAATATCAGTGAGCTTATGACCCAACACTGTCCGATGCCGTCCAACAGAACAGGTAAGTCCGGGAATGGACCAAGCCATGATTGAGTTCCAGAGCGTCACCAAGCAGTATCAGGGCGGGCAGCCCGCTGTGGACCAGCTCACCATGTCCATCGACAGGGGCTCCATCACCGTTTTTGTAGGGCCGTCCGGCTGCGGCAAGACCACCTCGCTGCGGATGATCAACCGCATGGTGGAACCGACGTCCGGCGTGATCACCGTGGACGGGCGGGACGTGACCTCGGTTCCTGCCGCGGAGCTGAGACGGTCCATGGGCTACGTCATGCAGTCCTCCGGGCTGATGCCGCACCGTTCCGTGCTGGACAACATCGCCACCGTGCCCCGGCTCAACGGCGTTTCCAAGGCTGAGGCCCGCAAGCGCGCCACGGAACTGCTCGACGTCGTCGGGCTGGCTTCCGCGCTCGGGAAACGGTACCCCTCCCAGCTCTCGGGCGGCCAGCAGCAGCGCGTCGGTGTGGCCCGGGCGCTCGCCGCCGATCCGCCCGTCCTGCTGATGGACGAACCGTTCAGCGCCGTTGACCCCGTGGTGCGTGACGAACTGCAGCAGGAACTCCTGAGGCTGCAGAAGGACCTCGCAAAAACCATCGTTTTCGTCACGCACGATATCGACGAGGCAACCGTTCTCGGCGACAAGGTGGCCGTTTTCGCCGTCGGCGGCCGGCTGGCCCAGTACGCCACCCCTGAGGAAATCCTCCGGGCACCGGCCAATGATTTTGTGGCGTCCTTCGTCGGCCGGGACCGTGGTTTCCGCCACCTCGGGTTCACCACGTCCGACGCCGTGTCCATCCACCCGGTGCCCACGCTCGTGATGAGTGCCGGCCAGTTCGCCGGCGATCCCGCTGGGGTGACCGACTGGCAGCTCGTGGTGGATGCGGACCTGCGCCCGCTGGGCTGGGCGAGGCCGGGGACGGACTCAGAGCTCATCCCGGGCGGGTCACTCTTCCGCCCCGGCGAGACGCTGCGGCGGGCGCTGGACTCGGCCCTTTCGTCCCCGTCCGGCCAAGGTGTGGCGGTGGATGGCGACGGCAAGGTCCTGGGAACCATCAGGGCACAGGAAGTCCTCGGCGTCATTGAGGAAGCCCGCCAGGTCAGGCAGGCTGCGCTCTGATGGAGTGGTTCCTGGCAAACAGCGGCATGGTCATGGGACTGGCGGGCCAGCACCTGGTCCTGGCCCTGATCCCGATGGTCCTGGGGCTGGTTATTTCCATTCCGCTGGCGCAGTTGGCACGGACCCACCCGGCGCTGCGGTCGGTGGTGGTGACCGCCAGTTCCTTGCTGTACACCGTCCCGTCGCTGGCGCTGTTCATCATCCTGCCCTCGATTCTCGCAACCCGGATCCTGGACCCGCTCAACGTCATTGTGGCCCTGACCATCTATGCGGTGGCGCTGCTGGTCCGGGCAGCCCTGGATGCTTTTGACTCCGTGGAGGAGGATCTCCGGCAAGCTGCGATTGCCATGGGGTACAAGCCGTGGCTGCGCTTTGTCCAGATCGACCTGCCTCTCTCCCTTCCGGTGATGTTCGCCGGGCTGCGGGTGGTCTCCGTCAGCAACATCTCCCTGGTTAGCGTCGCGGCACTGCTGGGCGTGGGGAACTTGGGCATGCTGTTTACCGATGGACTGCAACGGAACTTCGTCACGGAAGTGGTGGTGGGAATCATCGCCATCCTGGTGCTCGCGCTGCTGATGGATGCTGTACTGGTCGTCCTGGAAAGGCTGCTGACGCCTTGGACCCGCGCCGCTAAAGCCTCGGGCCCCGCGGCGCCTTCCGCCGCCAGCTACCTGGCCGACGCCAACATCCACACAGGGGCCGCGCCATGAGCAACATTTTTGTTGACACCCTCGCCTGGATAGCCGATCCCCTGCACTGGACTGGCAGTTCCGGCATCCCCGTCCGGCTCCTCGAACATCTTCAGTACAGCGGGCTGGTCCTCGTGATTGCCGCTGCCATCGCGGTCCCGGCAGGGCTCTACATCGGGCACACGGGCCGCGGACGCGTGGTGGCTGTAGCGGTGGCAGGTGCGCTGCGGGCTCTGCCCACGCTGGGCCTGCTGGTCCTCTTCGCGCTCCTGGCGGGAAGCAGCCTCATGCCGCCGGTGTGGGCACTGGTCATCCTGACCGTGCCGCCGCTCCTTGCCGGAACATACGCAGGTATTTCGAGTGTGGACAGGACCGTCGTGGATGCTGCCCGGGCCATGGGCATGACCGAGCTGCAGATCCTGTTCCGGGTTGAGCTGCCCAACGGGCTGCAGGTCATGTTCGGCGGTGTCCGAACCGCCGTGCTGCAGGTCATCGCCACGGTGTCGGTGGTTGCCTACCTGCCCTTGGGCGGGCTGGGCCGCTACCTTTTTGACGGCCTGGCGCTGCAGGACTTCCCGCGGATGCTTGCCGGGTCGCTGCTGATTGCAGGGCTGGCCATCGCTGTTGACCTCATCCTGGCCGCGGTGCAAAGAGCCCTTCTTTCGCCCGGCCTCAAGACCGATCTGCACGGTGGCCAAAAGGCCTCCGCTGATCTCCCAGCTGCCGCGCCTGCGCCAGCTGCTCTTCAAGGAGGTACCCCATGAAAGACAACACCAGGATAATCCTTACCCGCCGGGGACTGGCTGGCATGGCTGCCGGCGTCGGCCTGGCCGTCGCGCTGACGGCTTGCGGCGGGAGTGACCCGTTGGCCACCCCCAGCACCAGCGCCGGAGGCGCCGGCGGCGGCTCGTTGGTGGTCGGCTCGGCTGACTTCCCGGAGAGCCAGATCGTCGCTGAGATCTACGCCGGCGCGCTGACTGCTGCAGGGGTCACGGCAACCACCAAGCCCAACATCGGTGCCCGCGAAATCTACTTCAAAGCGGTCCAGGACGGCTCGGTTGACCTTGTCCCGGATTACTCCGGCAACCTGCTCTCGCATGTGGATCCTGAAGCTGCCGAGGTCTCGGCCGACGACATCTACAAGGCGCTGCCGGGCAAGCTCCCCGAGGGTTTGGCAGTCCTGGAGGCATCCAAGGCCGAGTCCAAGGACGCCATGGTGGTCACCAAGGCCACCGCGGAGAAGTACCAGCTGAAGTCCATTGAGGACCTCGCCAAGGTCTGCAAGGACCTGACCATGGCGGCGCCGGCCACGTTCGAGACCCGCGCCTATGGCTTCCCGGGACTCAAAAAGAACTACGGCTGCGAACTCAAGTCACTGAAGCCCTTCAGCGACGGCGGCGGCAACCTGACCCTGCAGGCACTGCTGACCGACGACGTCCAGGTGGCTGACATCTACACCACCACACCGTCCATCGCGGACAACGACCTGGTGGTCCTGGAGGATCCCAAGAACAACTTCAAGGCCCAGCAGGTCCTGCCTCTGTACAACAAGGCAAAAATGACCGACAAGGCCAAGGACGCGCTCAATGCCGTGTCGAAGATCCTCACCACCGACGACCTGGTCAACCTCAACCGCGCAGTCAGCGGCAGCCAGAAGCAAAATGCCAAAGACGCCGCCGCCACGTGGCTCAAGGACAAGGGCATCGTCAAGTAACACCTGACTCCACAACGCAATCACGACGGCGGCTGCCGGACCCACACGGGCCGGCAGCCGCCGTCGTCCGCTCTCCACACGTCTGTGTCTGAGGTCTCAACGGAAGTACATCCGTCCTATGGCATATTTGATGGATGGCAGAATTCAAGCAGTCCACCAAGCTTCACAACGTCCTATACGACATCCGTGGACCGATCCTTCAGGCCGCCCAGCAGATGGAGGCGGAGGGTCACCGGATCCTCAAACTGAACATCGGAAACCCTGCGCCGTTTGGATTTGAAGCCCCGGACGCGATCCTGGTGGACATGATCCGCCATCTGCCCCATGCCCAGGGTTACAGCGACTCCCGGGGCATCTTCTCGGCCCGGACCGCGGTCTCCCAGTACTACCAGACCCGCGGCATCCAGAACATCCATGTGGACGACATCTACCTGGGCAACGGCGTCAGCGAACTGATTACCATGTCGCTCATGGCGCTGCTCAACGACGGCGACGAGGTGCTGATCCCCACACCGGACTACCCGCTGTGGACCGCTTCCGTTGCCCTGGCGAGCGGGAAGCCCGTGCACTACCTCTGCGATGAGGAATCAGGCTGGCAGCCGGACCTTGAGGATCTTGAAGCCAAGATCACGCCCCGCACCAAGGGCATCGTGGTGATCAACCCCAACAACCCCACGGGCGCGGTCTATCCGGAAGAGACCCTGAAGAAGATCGTGGCGCTGGCCGAGAAGCACGGCCTGATCCTTTTCGCCGATGAAATCTACGAAAAGATCCTGTACGAGGACGCCGTGCACATCAACATGGCCGCGCTGACGGGCGACGACGTCCTTTGCCTCACTTTCAGTGGGCTGTCCAAGGCCTACCGCGTCTGCGGCTACCGTGCCGGCTGGATGGCCATCTCGGGCCCGAAGAAGGATGCCTCCGATTATCTGGAGGGCATCAGCCTCCTGGCCAACATGCGCCTCTGTGCCAACGTACCCGCCCAGCACGCCATCCAGACCGCGCTCGGCGGCTACCAGAGCATCAATGACCTCATCCTCCCCGGCGGGCGGCTGCTGGAACAGCGGAACAAGGCATACGACATGCTCAACGCCATCCCCGGTGTGAGCACGCAGCAGGCCCGTGGCGCGCTGTACCTGTTCCCGCGCCTGGATCCGGAGGTCTTCCACATCCGTGATGACGAGAAATTTGTCCTGGACCTGCTGAAGGAGCAGAAGATCCTGGTGTCACACGGGCGGGCGTTCAACTGGGTCCGGCCCGACCACTTCCGCATGGTCACGTTGCCGAACGTCAAGGACATTGAAGAAGCGATCGGACGCATGGGGGACTTCCTTAGCCGGTACCAAGGGAACTAGCCTGTGGTGACGCGCCTTCCGGCGCGTGGAACCTTGGGAAAGGACCCCGATGGCCGACTTGGTTGAGTTCAAGCAGCACCCGTCCCAAACGCTGAAGGTGGGGAAAGGTTTCTCCCTGGCCGACGCCGACCCTGACGCGACGCCCGGTTACAAGGGCAACAAGGCCGATGGCCAGACAATTCTGGCTGAACTGGACGGCGCGTTGGCGGAACTTCAGGAAAAGCTGTTCGCGGAGTCGCGCTTCGGCGGGAGAAAACGGCTTCTGCTGATCCTGCAGGCCATGGACACCGCGGGCAAGGGCGGAATCGTCAAGCATGTCATGGCCACCATGGATCCGCAGGGCGTCCAGTTCAAGGCTTTCAAGGCACCCACCGAGGAGGAAAAGTCCTATGACTTCCTCTGGCGGATCGAGAAGGAGGTGCCCGGAGCGGGCATGGTGGGCATCTTCGACCGCTCCCACTATGAGGATGTCCTGATCCACCGGGTCCATAATTGGGCGACGCCTGACGAACTTAGGCGCCGCTACCGGGCCATCAATGAGTTCGAGGCACGCCAGACCGAGGCCGGAACCAAAATCATTAAGGTGATGCTCAATATCAGCAAGGATGAACAGAAGACCCGGCTCCTTGCCCGGCTGGACAACCCCGCCAAGCACTGGAAATACAGCAGCGGTGACCTCAAGGAACGGGCGTTCTGGGGCGACTACATGGGCGCCTACCAGGCTGCCTTCGAAGAGACCAACACGGAAGCGGCACCCTGGCATGTGGTTCCGGCCAACAAAAAATGGTACGCCAGGATCGCGGTGCAGCAGTTGGTGCTGGGCGCGCTGTCTGACATGAAGCTGGAATGGCCGGAAGCTGAGTTCGATGTCCCCATCGAACGGGAACTAGTTGAACGGTCCTGACCTGGGGGCGGGTTGTTCCGAGGGGTAGGCCCGCGCGGGCTGGTCAGAGGGTCGGTCAGAGTGGCTGGTCGCGGGCGGCAGCGAGCCGCTTGCGGGCGCCCTCCAGCCACTCTTCGCAGCGCTTTGCCAGGGCTTCGCCGCGTTCCCAGAGTGCCAGGGATTCCTCGAGGCTGGCGCCGCCCGCCTCAAGCTTCGCCACCACCTGCACCAGATGTTCGCGGGCTTCCTCATAGCTCAGTGCTTGGATTTCCGGGTCAGGCTTTGTTTCGGGCATGTGCTTCTCCTTGTTGAAGTTCCCCAGTGGAAGTGGCGCCGAACAGGCCATGGGCCACGCGGATGGACAACGCAGTTCCCGACGGCGCCTCCGACGGGTCTCGGACCACAGCGTGGCCAGCAGCTTCAGTGGTACGGGCCGGCCGGCCGTTGGCCAGTTCGACCACGGCATAGCCGCGGTCCAGCGTCTTTTGTGGTGACAGGGCACGGACCTGGGCCTGCAGGTGAACCAGCTGGTCAGCCGCCCGTACTACGGTTGAACTGACAGCGGCCGATGATCTCCGCAGGAGGCGTTCGATTTCCTCCGCGCGTCCGGTGACCATGGCTTCCGGGGTGGCCAGAACAGGCCGGGAATGGAGTGCGGACAACCGGTCCGATTCCCTGTCCACGAGCCTGCCGATGCTCCTGCGCAGGTGCTCCCGTGCCTGCCGCACGCCCGCCAGTTCCTCGGCAACGTCAGGCACGATCCGCTTGGCCGCATCAGTGGGCGTGGACGCGCGCAGGTCCGCCACGTCGTCGAGAAGGGGACGGTCCGCCTCATGTCCGATGGCGCTGACCACCGGTGTGGCCGTGGCCGCGACAGCCCGGATCAGTTCCTCGCTGTTGAAAGGCAGCAGGTCCTCCAAGGCTCCGCCGCCCCGGGCGATGACAATGACGTCCACGTCGGGGCGGCTGTCCAGTTCCTGCAGGGCGCGGATAATTTGCGAGACCGCGGTGTTGCCCTGGACCGCCACTTCCCGGATCTCGAATTCAACTGCGGGCCAGCGCAGTGCGGCGTTTTGGACGACGTCTTTTTTGGCGTCGGAGTTCCGTCCGGTAATCAGGCCGATACGGTGCGGGAGCAGCGGCAGTGGTTTCTTCCGTGAATCGGCAAACAGCCCCTCGGCGGAGAGGGCCTGGCGCAACCGTTCGATCCGCGCCAGCAGATCGCCAAGCCCTACAGGCCTGATGTCCCGAACCTGCATGTTGAGCCGCCCGGTCTTCAGCCAGAACTCCGGCTTGAGCAAGGCCACCACGCGGGAGCCACGCTCCAGGGGCATGTTCTGTCGGTCTAGAACCTTGGTCCAAACCGACGCCGGCAGGGAAACTTCCGCGTCCACGTCCCGGAGGGTGAGATACGCGTTACCGCCGCGGCGGTTCATTTCGATGACCTGGCCTTCGACCCATGCGGACGGGGTGCGATCGATGTGGGCTTTGAGTTTCTGGGACAACAACTGCAGCGGCCATGGATTGTCCGGGCTGGTCTCAGCGGCCGTGGCAGGCAACGTGGTGGCAGCAGTTCCTGGCAGAGCTGCCGGTTCAGACATGTCCGCTGCCCCGGGAAGCTGTGGGTGGCGGCATGGTGGTCCTTTGTTCGGGAGGTAGCGGTTCGTGCTTGAATGGCGGCCGTCAGTCAAAGGAGTGCTGTCAGTGAACTGGCGGTTGCCATTCAACCTTATCCATAAGCTGTATCACCCGAGACTGACATTCTTTGTCCAGACACCAGCCCTATGATGGCTGTGCTGCCGCCAACCCGTGAGGACCTGTTTTGCGCACCTTCGTTTCAGCCATCGCCGTCGTCGTGGGAGTTCTGCTGTCCGCCCTGGCCGTACCCGCCATCTGGCTTGACCGCAACGTGGTTCAGGAGGATGGCTTTGTGGCCCTGGCCGCTCCCCTGGGGCAGGACGCAGAATTCCAGCAGCGGCTCGCCGCGGCCGCTGTGGGCACCATCGATACAGGGGCCATCCCGGACGCCCTGGCAGGTCTGGTCACGCCAGTGCTTGAGGCGGCTGCCGGTTCACTCACAGCCTTGCCCGGCTACCCGGCGGCCTGGGAGGAAACGTTGCGGAAGAGCCACCGGCTCAGCTTCGCCGCACCCGCATCGGTTCCCGCCGAACCTGACTCCCCGTCGTCGCTTACGTTGGACGTGGCACCTCTGGTGGCGCTGGCGACGGAGGAGCTAGCACGCACCACCGGACTCCCGCTGACTGCGCCGGAGCACACGCTGGTCAACGTCGGAGAGCCTGAGCAGCGCCAAATGGTCGAGAGGGTGTCCGCCTACGCGCCGCTCGGCTACTCCCTTGCCATCGGAGCGGGAATCGCCTTTGCGTTGGCCCTGGTTTCCGCCCGCCGACGCTGGTCAGTGGTTTTCGCTGTGGGACTTGCGGCGCTGGTACTGGCCGGTCTGTGGTCTGCCGGCTCGCAACTCGCGAGGGATGCCGTTGTGGGGGCGGCGAGCGGCAATGGGCTTTCGGATATGTTCAAAGATGCGTTTGTGGAGGCCGCTTCCAGCAGCTTCCAATCCTGGGTAGGTGGTGCAGCGATAACCGGCGGTGTGCTGGTTGCGGCGGCCCTTGTGATCCGGATCGCCTCGCCGGGGCGGCGGCCCCAACCCGGTAGCATGGAGGGATGACTCCCTCAGCTGTGTCCCTCTCGATGCCAACTGTCCCGCGCAGGCGGCGCTCGCCTGAGGACGTAGCCGCCGCGGCTCCGGTGACCGGTCCCAAAAAGGTACTCCTGGCTGCGCCCCGCGGCTATTGCGCCGGTGTGGACCGAGCCGTGATCGCCGTCGAGAAGGCCTTGGAACACTACGGTCCGCCGGTTTACGTCCGGAAGCAGATCGTGCACAACGTCCACGTGGTGAGCTCGCTGGAGGCACAGGGAGCCATCTTCGTCGATGAGACGGATGAGGTCCCGGAAGGCGCCCTGGTGATCTTTTCCGCCCACGGCGTATCCCCGGCCGTCGTCCAGTCAGCCGAAGACCGCGGGCTGCGCACCATTGATGCCACCTGCCCGTTGGTGACGAAGGTTCATAAGGAAGCCGTGAGGTTCGCCAAGGACGACTTCGACATCCTGCTGATCGGCCACGACGGTCACGAAGAGGTTGAAGGGACCGCAGGCGAGGCCCCGGAGCACATCCAGATCATTAACGGTCCCCATGAAGTGGACAAGGTAACCGTCAGGGATCCGGAGAAGGTCATCTGGCTGTCCCAGACCACCCTCAGCGTGGACGAGACCATGGAAACAGTCCGCCTGCTGAAGGATCGATTCCCCACCCTGCAGGATCCGCCCAGCGACGACATCTGCTACGCCACCACCAACCGTCAGGTGGCCATCAAGAAGATCTCCCCCCAGGCTGACCTGGTCATTGTGGTGGGATCGGCCAACTCCTCGAACTCGGTCCGCCTGGTGGAAGTCGCGCTGGAGTACGGTGCCAAGGCCTCCTACCGTGTGGACTTCGCCAACGAAGTGGACGAGGCGTGGTTTCAAGGCGTGGCAACCGTCGGAGTCACCTCCGGGGCTTCTGTGCCGGAGATCCTGGTCACGGACGTCCTGCGCCTGCTGGCCGACTACGGCTATGGCTCCGTGGAAGAAGTTGTCACGGCCGAAGAAGACCTCCTTTTCTCGTTGCCTAAGGAACTCCGCGCAACCCTGAAGGAAGCCGGAGACGTCAGCCGTGCGCTCGGCGGACGCCGGTCCCGCAACTGACCAGCCTCCGGCAACGTCAGGCGGCGGCTTCGTCCTGCTGAAACTCCGGGGCCGCCAGCGTACGCGGCGTGACCTCGAGTGCCGGCGGGGTGAGCAGCCCGGATTCATCCATGGCATTGAGCTTCCGTGCGGTGGGCAGGATCCGCGCTTCCAGGGTGCCGATCAGGGCGTTATACCGGTCCACCGAGGACTTCAGGGACGAACCCAGCTTGCCCACGTTTTCGCCGAGCATTCCCATGCGTTCGTACAGCTGGCGGGCGAGGTCGAACAGTTCCCGCGCGCTGTCCGTCAGCACATCCTGGCGCCACGTGAAAGCCACCGATTTGAGCACTGCGAGCAGCGTACTGGGCGAGGCAAGAACCACATTCCTGGAAAGCGCGTGGTCCAACAGCGTCGCATCGGCCGTCAGGGCGGCGGCCAGGATCGATTCGGCTGGCAGGAAGCAGATCACCAGCTCGGGGGAGTTTCCGGGGATGTCCCAGTACTTCTTGTTGCTGAGCGAGTCCACGTGGGCCCGCAGCGCCTTGGCGTGGGCGGTCAGCAGGGATTGCTGGCTGCCGGGACTCCCGGTTGTACCCGAGTCCTGACGCGCACCCAGCTCCTGGGCCTCCAGGTAAGAGGACAACGGAACCTTTGCGTCCACCACCAGCTGCTTCTGGCCCGGCAGCTGGACGACGAGGTCGGGACGAACCGCTGAGTCGGCCCCGGCACTGTGGACCTGCTCCAGGAAATCCACGTGCTTGAGCATGCCCGATGCCTCAACCACGCGGCGCAATTGAACTTCGCCCCACTGTCCACGAGCACTGTTGGAGCGCAACGCTGACTCGAGGGCGTGCGTGGACCGGATCAGCTGGGCATCGGAAAGCCTGGCCTCCTGAAGTTGTTGCGCCAGCTGGCCGTACTGTTCTAGGCGGTCGCGTTCCAGCAGTGCCACCTGCTGCTGCACCGCGGTCAGCTTTTCCGCCACGGGGGCGAGTGCCCGGAGGACGCTCCCGTCCTGGTTGCGGGACTCGCCGAGTTCCCGGTTCTGCATCGAGAGCAGGCGGCGCTCTGCGTCCGCGGCGGCGAACTGGGCGCTGACCTCGGAAAGCCGCGACGAGACGGCGTCGAAGTCCTCCTCCAGGGCACGACTGTGCCGGCGAAGGGAAAAGTAGGTGGCGGCGGCGCCGGCGACGGCACCCACCAGCAGCATCAACAGGGCAAGAATCAGGGCTAAAGCATCCATATCCACACTGTGGCATGACCCTGTGACAATTTACGGAACCGACATATTCGACCAGGCGTTCCAGCATGTGCCGACACTGCGGGGGACCGCCTGGGGCCCATGCGTCCGGCAACCGGTAGAATCAATGCTCGTGGCTCTTACTATTGGCATCGTCGGACTGCCCAACGTCGGCAAATCAACTCTTTTCAACGCACTGACCCGGAACCAGGTGCTGGCTGCGAACTATCCGTTCGCTACCATCGAACCCAATGTCGGCGTCGTGAACTTGCCGGATCCCCGGCTCCAGCAGCTCGCTGACATCTTTGGCTCGCAGCGCCTCCTGCCCGCTCCGGTGTCCTTCGTGGACATCGCCGGCATCGTGAAGGGTGCATCGGAGGGCGAAGGTCTGGGCAACAAGTTCCTTGCCAACATCCGTGAGGCCGAGGCCATTGCCCAGGTGGTCCGGGTGTTTGATGATCCCGACGTCATCCACGTCGACGGCAAAGTGGATCCGCGCTCGGACATGGAAACCATCAACACCGAGCTGATCCTGGCTGACCTTCAGACCATCGAAAATGCCATTCCCCGGATCGAAAAAGAAGTCAAGATCAAGAAGCGGGAAGCTGCCGAACTGGCAGCCATCAAGGCTGCGCAGGCGGTCCTGGAACGCGGGGACACGGTCTTCTCCTCGATCAAGAGCGACAAGCTGGAGATGGAGTACCTCAAGGAGCTCAGCCTCCTGACCGCGAAGCCGTTCATCTACGTCTTCAATTCCGACGAAGGCATCCTGGGCAGCCCGGAGAAGCAGGACGAGCTGCGGGCCATGGTGGCCCCGGCGGACGCCATCTTCCTGGACGCGAAGCTCGAATCCGACCTTGTGGAGCTGGACGAGGAGGAAGCGCGCGAAATGCTGGAAATGAACGGCCAGGACGAGTCCGGCCTCGACCAACTGGCACGCGTCGGCTTCCACACCCTGGGCCTCCAGACGTACCTCACGGCCGGTCCGAAGGAAACACGCGCCTGGACCATCCACCAGGGCGACACCGCGCCGCAGGCAGCAGGCGTCATCCACAGCGACTTCCAGCGTGGCTTCATCAAGGCTGAAGTGGTTTCCTTCCATGACCTCATCGAGGCCGGTTCCATGGCTGAAGCCAAGTCCCGTGGCAAGGTACGCATCGAAGGCAAAGAGTACGTGATGGCTGACGGCGATGTAGTGGAGTTCCGCTTCAACGTCTGACCCCTTTGCTGCCAAGGAACCACAGGGTTATCCACATACCCGAATGTGGCGGTTACGTGCAGCCCGCAGTCCGGCGATGCTTGGCGAATGGGAATCAGATACTACGCTTACGCATTCGACGGCAACCTGACCGACCAAGCGCTTGCCGATCCTCTCAGCTTTCTCTCCGATGATCCGCTCGCCGATGCATGGGGATTCGAACAGGGTGCCACGATCAGCACCCCGACGTTTGAGCAAGCGGTGCCGAACCGGGACATGCTGTACCTCGACAAAGCATGGCGGCATTTGCAGTGCCTCACTGCACCAGCGGAACCAGACCTGATCACCCGTCGTGCCTATCGGATGTTCGAAGGCGCAGTGGTCATGAACGGCATGGGTTGGGAGCCTTGGGTGCGGACACTGACCCCACCGGAGGTGTTGGCTGTCGCAAGGGACCTGGAAGAGGTCTGCGCCGAGGACGTGGAGTTGCGGCTGCGGGAATCGCATTGCTTCAGTCCGGACGTTGCTGGTGAGGTCGACTATGTCCGGAGCTACCTTCGGCAGGCGCGGACCTTTACGGCGAACCTCGCTGACGAGGGACGCGGCATGGTCTACATGATCGGATGATCCCAGCAATGACCACACCAGATCCGCAAGACAAGACAGACACCCCGGCAATGATCAGCTGATCCCGTCCTGTTCGGAGCAGCTCTATGTAGGACCGCGTGATTCCAGCCGGCAGGCTTGAATCCTTAACCTGCTGACGTCCACCCCAGGGCGGGACCCAATGTCGTGGCGATGTCGGTGAGGATCTGGACGTAGTCCTCTTGATCGAAGCTGAAGGGCAGCGCAAATGCCACTTCGTCGACCTCCTGGAACCCGGCGTGTGCGTACAGCTGTTCGGCAATCTGATCGCTGGTGCCGATAAGATCCTGGGCGAACAGCATCCTCTTCGGCCCCTGCGGCGCCCGGGTGCGGGGAGTTCGTTCGTCGACGTACCGCTGGTACTTTTCCCGCTGTTTCGCTGAAGCCGAATCGGTCGGGATCACCACCAGTCCTTGCGAGACCCGGGCTTGTCCGCGCGATTGGGCGGAATTCGCGGCAGCTTCTCGGTAGGCGCGGATCTGTGATTGCTGGATGTCGGCGAATGACGGTTCTTGGTCTGCCTCGGGGAAGATCACACTGCTGGAGAGCAGGTTGAATCCGTTGGCCCCGGCCCAGATGGCCGATTTCTTGCTTGCCGCACCATACCAAAGTCGTTCACGCAGCCCGGAAGAGTGCGGCTCGACACGGTTGGAGAATTCCTCGACGACGCCCTGCTTGCCGGAAAATTCCCGGACCTGTTCCCCTGCGATCAAACGGGCAAGCCGATCCACGCGTGCGTAGCTGAAGTCCTCCAGCTCGGCGGAATCCGGGTAAAGCTCGTGTTTCACCGTGTCGTAGTTCATTGGTTCACCTACGCTGAGACCCGGGTTGATTCGTCCGCCGGCGAGCAGATCCACGGTGGCCAGGTCCTCGGCCAGGCGCAATGGGTTTTCCCAGCCCATCGGGGTCACGGCGGTGCCAAGCTCGATCCGGGATGTGCGCTGGCTGGCCGCGGCCATGATCGCAATGGGGGAGGAGATTCCGAACTGCAGATGGCGGTGGCGGAGCCAGGCGCTGTCGAATCCAAGCCGCTCGCCCAGTTCGATGACCTGCAGCGTCGATTCGTGCCCTGCGGCTGGATTCGCCGGATCGAACAGGCCAATAGTGAGGAATCCGAGCTTGCGTAGAGGAAGTGGGGAGACAGGCATGGGCTTCCTTCAAGGATCGGTGTGCGTCTGATGCTCATGATAGGCGGACATTGGCCGACGCCCTGAACCGCTAGAATTCAAGGAAAAACAAGGACATTCAACGTCATGCGGGCATTATAGGTATGTTCCGCTTCAACGTCTGATTCCCGACAGGCAAAGGAGACGGCATGCCCCTGATGCGTCTGATTCAGGTCATCACCGGGGCCGTCGCTGCGGCGCTGGTTATCTCGGGGTGCTCCGCTTCGGGGGGAGCGCCTCCGGTGGTGGTTGGTGAGACGAACCGCGGCGGCAGCGTAACCGTGGCCGAGGTGAATGCCTTCACGTCCTTCAACCCGTTCAGTGCCGACGGAAACACGGACATCAACACCAAGATCGGCCACATCACCCATTCCGGGTTCTACTACGTGGATGACACCGAGAAGGTGGTCCGGAACGAGAAATTCGGCCGGATCGAGAAGATCTCCGACAAGCCGCTGAAGGTGAAGTACACCGTCAATGAGGGTGTGAAATGGTCCGACGGCGAAGCCATCGACGTCGGCGACCTCCTCCTGTCCTGGGCCGCCGGCTCGGGCTACTTCGACAACGCTGAACCCCAGGCGGGGACCGGGACTACGTATTTTTCGACTGCAGCTGACAAGAGCGGCCTGGCGGCCACCGCACTTCCGGAGACCGGCAGTGACGGGCGTTCCATCACGCTGGAATACGCCTCGCCATACGCTGATTGGGAAGTGGCGTTCGACGTTGGGCTCCCCGCCCATGTTGTCGCCGCCAAAAGCGGCCTCAATGACGAAAACGACCTCGTGGACCTGATCAAGGACTCTCCCCGGGGCGACACCGCCCGGCCCTCGGTCAACGCCCCGCTGAAGCGGGTCAGCGACTTCTGGAACTCAGGTTTCGACACCAAGACGCTTCCGGATGACCCGGCCATGTACCTTTCCAGCGGCCCCTACATCGTCCGGGACATCGTTCCGGACTCCTCGATCCGGCTGGTCCGGAACAGGGACTATGTCTGGGGCCCGGAGCCCTACCTCGATGACGTCACCGTACGGTTCGCCGGTGCCGCCTCTACCGCCATTGCCGCGCTGAGGAACGGCCAGGCGGACATCATTGCGCCGCAGCCCTCTGCCGGCACCGAAAGCCTCTTCGACGGACTGGTGGAGCAGGGCAATACCGTCCAGCGCTTCAGCCAGTCCGGCTACGACCACCTAGATCTCAACTTTTCGGGACCGTTCGCGGACAAGGATGTCCGGGAAGCGTTTCTGAAGACCGTTCCGCGCCAGGAGATCGTGGATGACGTGGTGGGCGGATTTGTCGCCGACGCGAAACCCCTGGATTCACACGTCTTCCTGCCACCCCATCCGAAGTATCCGGACGCCGTGAAGAGCAACGGTTCGGCCGAATACTCCGACGTGGACATACAAGGCGCGAAGTCGAAACTGCGGAATGCTGCCCCGACGGTCCGCATTCTGTACAACCGGGACAACCCCAACCGCGTGCGGGCCTTCTCCCTGATCCGCGACTCCGCCCGCCTCGCCGGATTCACCGTTGAAGATGCGGGCCTCGGCAGCTCGGACTGGGCGAAAGCGCTCGGCGGCGGCAGCTACGACGCCGCCATCCTCGGTTCCATCGGACCCGGGGTCGGCGTCAGCCGCGTCCCGCAGATCTTTAAAACCGGTGGCGGCAGCAACTTCAACGGATTTTCCGACGGCGACGCAGACAAAGCCATGGAGCAACTGTCCGGCACTACGGACCTTGCAAAGCAGGACGAACTGTTGGCTGACATCGACAAACGCGTGTGGGGAAGCGCCTACGGCCTACCGCTTTACCAGACCACTGGAACCGTGGCTTTCAGCAGCCGCGTGACGGGTATCAAGCCCAGCTCAGGCCCTTTGGGCCTTTGGTGGAATGTGTGGGAGTGGCGCCTGAAATAGGCCCTCCTGGGGGCTTGTCGCCGTTGTGGGAGCCCGCCCCCGTCCTTGATTCGCGGCATCCCCTACCAGCGAGTAACATGTGACTTGCGCAACTTCCGGGTACCGGCTAGTTATTAACGATTAACTGGTTACGGTTTGGCAACGGAGTACCAGTATTTGGACTTTGTGCGGTTAGGCTACTCGTATATGTAGGCCACGTCACAGTGAGAACCTGTGACGGGCCTGTCGGGGAGCAAAAGATTTCCCCTGAATATCTCCCACAACTCATAGGAGGCGGAATGCGTTTTACGCGCACTTCCAAAGCACTCGGCATCGTGGCAATCGCCGCGCTTGCCCTGACCGGTTGCGGCGCTGGAGGCGGCAGCAATGACGGTGCCAGCCAGGCCGCCGGTGATCCCAACAAGGTCATCACCGCGTACAGCAACGAACCACAGAACCCCTTGCTGCCGGCCAACACCGGTGAGGTCTACGGCGGCCGCGTCGTCGAGCTGCTCTTTGAGGGGCTCCGGACCTACGGCCCGGACGGCAAGCCAGTCGAAGCTCTGGCAGAATCCATCGAGTCCAGCGACGCCCAGACCTGGACCATCAAGGTCAAGCCGGGCAAGAAGTTCACGAATGGCGAGGCAATCACCGCCAAGACATTCGTAGACTCCTGGAACTTCGCAGCCAACTCCAAAAATGTGCAGCAGAACGGATTCTTCTTCGAGTCCATCGAAGGATATTCAGATGTCTCGGCAGTTACCACCGAGACCTCGGCCGATGGGACGAAGAAGTCCACACCCGCCCCCACTGCCGAAACCATGTCCGGTCTCACGGCAACTGATGATTCAACGATCACGGTCAAGCTCGCCCAGCCGGAAGCAGACTGGTCGCTGCGCCTCGGTTACTCAGCGTTCTTCCCGCTGCCGTCCGCCGCCCTGGCGGACCCGAAGGCCTTCGGTGAAAACCCGATCGGCAATGGCCCGTACAAGATGGAAAAGACCGGCGCTTGGGTACATGACCAGTCGATCTCACTCGTGAAGAACGCTGACTACAGCGGTCCCCGCGAATCGAAGAACGGCGGCGTGACCTTCAAGTTCTACACCGATCCGGGCCCCGCATACACGGACCTTCAGGCCAACAACCTGGACGTGACCGACGTGCTGCCGTCCAATGCGCTGAAGACGTACACCACCGACTTCCAGGACCGCAACGCCACCAAGGCAGTTGCTTCGAACTCCACGCTGAACATCCCAGGCTACAACCCTAATTTCCAGGGTGAGGCCGGCAAGCTGCGCCGCCAGGCCCTTTCCTACGCCATCAACCGTGAGGAAATCGCCAAGGTCATCTTCAACGGAACCCGCACGCCGGCCAAGGCCTACGCGCCGCCGGTGATCGACGGATTCAAGGAAGGCCTCAAGGGCAGCGAAGTCCTCACGTTCGACGCCGCCAAGGCCAAGGATCTGTGGGCGCAGGCTGAGAAGATCCAGCCGTACGACAACTCCAAGCCCTTGCAGATTGCCTCCAATACCGATGGCGGCAACAAGGAATGGATCGATGCCGTGGCCAACGGCTTCAAGAACAACCTTGGTATTCAGGCCGAGATCCAGCCATTCGCCAAGTTCGCTGAAGTCCTGAACCTGCGCAAGTCCGCGACCCTCCCGGGTCTGACCCGCTCAGGATGGCAGGGTGACTATCCGTCGCTCTACAACTTCCTTGGCCCGGTCTGGGCGACAGGCGCGCCCTCCAACTACGAGAAGTACTCGAACCCCGCGTTCGACAAACTCCTCCAGGAAGGCCTCGCGGCCACGACCACGGACGAGGCCAACGCCAAGTTCAATGCGGCACAGGAAATCCTGTTCGAGGACCTTCCGGGTCTGCCCCTGTGGGACCAGACGAAGCCTATTGTGTGGAGCGAAAATGTTGTGAAGGCCGAAACCGGTTGGAACGGCGGAATCCTCTACTACAACATCACGGCCAAGTAGTCTCCAGGATCTAACTTGCCGCCAGGCGTATGGGGGTCCGGCATAAAGCCGGGCCCCCATTGTCCTGCACGGCAGGAAGGCACAAAATGAAACCCCTCTCTTCGCTCCCCGAAGGCCGGTGATCCAGTGGTCCGCTTTATCCTTCGCAGGCTCCTTCAGGCAATCCCCGTCTTCCTTGGCACCACGCTTTTGGTCTACTACATGGTGTTCGCCCTTCCCGGCGACCCGATTGCGGCGCTGTTCGGTGACCGCCAGCCCCCGCAGGCCGTCATCGATACGCTGCGCAGCCAGTACCACCTGGATGAACCGTTCTGGGTCCAGTACGGACTCTTCCTTCAGAATATTTTCACTTTCAACCTCGGCAACGACTTCACGGGCCAGCCGATCGCGGCCTCCCTTGCGCGGGTCTTTCCAGTGACGGCGATGCTGGCCATCGAGGCGCTGGTTATCCAGACTGTATTCGGCGTGGCCTTCGGTGTCTTTGCCGGTCTGCGTCGCGGTGGCTGGTTTGACTCCACAGTGCTGGTGGCCTCGCTCGTGGTCATCGCTGTTCCCACGTTCGTTCTCGGCTTTGTTTTCCAGTTGGTGTTCGGAGTCCGACTGGGCTGGGCGAAACCGACTGTCGGTGCCAACGCCGACTGGGGCAACCTGCTGCTGCCGGCAGTGGTCCTGGGCCTCGTGTCCTTTGCCTACGTACTGCGCCTGACGCGTGCTTCCGTCAGTGAGAGCATGAACGCAGACTATGTGCGGACTGCTACGGCCAAGGGTCTTTCACGGCCCCGCGTTGTGCTGGCACACATCCTGCGCAACTCCCTGATCCCCGTCGTAACGTTCCTGGGTGCAGACCTTGGCGGTCTGATGGGCGGCGCGATTGTCACGGAAGCCATCTTCAATGTTCCAGGCGTGGGCAACAAGCTCTACCAGGCCACTTTGCGGTCTGAGGGCCCCACCATTGTTTCCATAGTCAGCGTGCTGGTTCTGGTGTTTGTGGTTGCCAACCTGCTCGTTGATCTCCTGTACGCCTGGCTGGACCCGAGGATTCGATATGACCAGTAGAGACACTCATTTTGTTGCGCCCATCGACGAGACGCCGCTGCAGGCAACGGATGCCCTGAAATCGGACCAGGCACCGCTGAGTCTGTGGGCTGATGCCTGGCGCAAGCTTCGCCGTCGACCACTGTTCATCATTTCGTCGCTGTTGATTCTGGCTTTGATCACCATCGCGTTGTTCCCCAGCCTCCTGTCGACGGTGCCGCCTAACGATGACTGCCAACTCGGCAATTCGGAGGCCGGTCCAACCGCCGGGCATCCCTTCGGGTTTACGTTTCAGGGGTGCGACATCTATTCGAGGGTTGTCCACGGAACGCAGGCTTCGCTCTCCGTAGGCGTCCTGTCTGTGCTCTGCGTCGTGCTCATCGGAGTGACGATTGGGGCGATCGCGGGCTATTACGGCGGCTGGGTAGATTCGGTCCTGGCTCGACTCGGTGATATTTTCTTCGCTTTGCCTCTGGTTCTTGGGGCTCTCGTTATCACCCAGTTGCCCTTCTTCCGGGACAACAAGAGCGTCTGGACTGTAGTGGTGATCATTGCCTTGCTGGCGTGGCCGCAAATGGCACGCATCGCGCGCGGCGCGGTCATCGAGGTCCGAAATGCTGATTTCGTGACAGCCGCCCGCGCTCTGGGTGTGTCGAAGGTTGGGGCGCTCCTGCGCCATGTCCTGCCGAACGCTCTGGCGCCGATCATCGTCCTGGCAACCTTGAATTTGGGCATCTTCATTGTTCTGGAGGCCACACTGTCGTACCTGGGCATTGGGTTGCCGCAAAGCATCATGTCCTGGGGCAACGATATTGCCGGCGCTCAGTCGTCCATCCGGACGAAACCGGAAATCATGCTTTATCCCGCGGCAGCCCTGTCCGTTACGGTCCTGAGCTTCATCATGTTGGGTGACGCCGTGCGCGACGCCCTCGACCCGAAGAGCCGGCAGCGATGAGAGACGACAAGATGACAATTCCCGACGTTCACATCGACGAGGCAGGCTATTCAGGAACTAAACCCCTCCTGGAAATCCGAGACCTGGCCATCACGTTCCAGTCCAGCACTGGCGAGGTTAAGGCGGTCCGCAACGCCCACCTGACCATCATGCCCGGGGAAACCGTGGCCATCGTGGGGGAGTCCGGCTCAGGCAAATCCACCACGGCTTTAGCCGCGATCGGCCTCCTGCCGAACAACGGCGCGGTGTCCGGTGGGCAAATCCTTCTTGATGGCGAGGATATCGCCCATGCCACCGAGAAGCGGATGATCGAGCTCCGTGGCAACACGATCGGCATGGTTCCGCAGGACCCGATGTCCAACCTTAATCCGGTTTGGAAGATCGGCTATCAGGTCAAGGAGACCCTTCGCGCGAACGGCCAGCCCAGTGGTCCGGACGACATCGCCAAGGTCCTGGCTCAGGCGGGACTTCCAGACGCCCACCGGCGGGCAAACCAGTACCCGCACGAGTTCTCCGGGGGTATGCGCCAACGGGCACTTATCGCCATCGGGTTGTCCTGCCAGCCGCGGCTCCTGATCGCGGACGAGCCAACCTCGGCACTGGACGTCACGGTCCAGCGGCAGATCCTGGATCATCTGGACACCATGACCACGGAACTGGGCACGGCCGTGCTGCTGATCACCCATGACTTGGGGCTGGCGGCCGAGCGTGCGGACAAGGTTGTGGTGATGTACCGGGGGCAGGTGGTAGAGGCTGGACCTTCGCTGGCGTTGCTCCAGAATCCGCAGCATCCTTACACCAAACGGCTGGTTGAGTCTGCGCCTTCACTGGCCAGCCGCCGGATCCAGGTCGCCAAGGAACAGGGCGTGGAAGCGTCTGATCTTATCGCCCCTGATGCGGAGGCGGCCGCGGCGGACCATGTCCTGGAGATCAGGGACTTGCGCAAGGTCTACAAGCTGCGGCAAGGGCTGGGGAAGTCGACGGATTTCGCAGCCGTGGACGGGGTCAGCTTCGACGTCGCCAGGGGAACCACCACTGCGATTGTGGGGGAGTCCGGCTCCGGCAAGTCCACTGTGGCCAAGATGGTGCTGCAGCTGGAAAAGCCTACGGAGGGGAAGATTCTTTTCGACGGCGTCGACACGTCGCTGCTGAAGCCGTCGGAACTTTTCAAGTTCAGACGGCGGGTGCAGCCCATTTTCCAGGATCCTTACGGCTCGTTGGATCCGATGTACAACATCTTCCGTACCATCGAGGAGCCATTGCGCGTCCACAGGATCGGCGACAAAGCGAGCCGGGAGAAGAAAGTCCGCGAGCTGCTCGACCAGGTGGCTCTGCCGCAGTCAAGCATGCAGCGGTTCCCGAACGAGCTCTCCGGCGGCCAGCGGCAGCGCGTCGCCATTGCGCGTGCCCTGGCCCTGGACCCCGAGGTGATCATCTGCGACGAAGCGGTGTCCGCCCTGGATGTGCTGGTCCAGGCGCAGGTGCTGAACCTGCTCGCGGACCTGCAGGCCAACCTCGGGCTGACCTACCTCTTTATCACCCATGACCTGGCTGTGGTGCGGCAGATTGCCGACCACGTCTGTGTGATGGAAAAGGGCAAGCTGGTGGAGACCGGTTCCACGGACGATGTCTTCGAGTCCCCTCAGCAGGAGTACACCAAAGCGCTGCTCAATGCCATTCCCGGTGCGAAGCTGATGCTTCCGCCCGAAGTGGCCTGATCAGACCGCTGTATCCCGGGCTAAGGATGGAGCCGGTGCCTTCAGGGCGCCGGCTCCATCCTTTAAGAGACTGATCAGTCCGCTGGGGTGGGTGCGGAGGCTGCCACCGGGACTGTGACGCCCAGCGGGGGGCTTTCGAGCCCCAGCTGCCTAAGCCTGGCTTCAAGCAGCCCGCCCAGTGACCTGCGGCCTGCGGCATCCATGTGGACGGCATCTGCCAGGTTCTTCGCGAGGTTGTATTTCGACAGCCAGTCGCCCACGCCCACAAAAGGCATGCCGTGCCGGGCCGCCACCGTGCCCAGCAGCGTGTCCACTTGCGTCCTGCGCCCGCCGCCGTAGTTGGCGCCGCGGGCGAGGGTGCCGATCATGGCCATCCTGGCGCCTGGGTAGCGGTCCTTCAGTGCGTCGATCAGCCGGTCGGCGTTGGCCACGATCTGGGCATCGGTAGCGCCGCGCGCGGCGTCGTTGCCGCCGCCCTGGATGACGATCAGCGCGGGCGTCCCGTACGGCAGCTTCCAGTCACCGCGCTGCAAGGCGTCGATGTAGTTGCCCGTCTTGCCGTTGGACGCCACGAATCCCGTTCCGCCGAGACCGCAGAAGTGGACCTTGTACCCAACGGCGGCAAGGCCAAGACGCGGCCAGCCGTCAGGGGGCTCGGATTGGGAATCGCCGATGAGGAGGGCAGTGTGCCGCATGTCCGGCACCACCACCTCGTCACGGCCGCTGGCCGGGTTGCGGTACACAGAACCGGGAGGCAGGCCGATCGGATCGCCACCGCGGGCCTGGTAGGCACCGGCCGCGGCCGCCTGCGCCGGGGATGGCACGCCGGAACCCGGGCTGGCTTGGGGGGTCTGTCCGCAGCCGCCCAAGAGCGCGGCTACCGCGATTCCGGAGGCGACAAAGCGGGTCAGAGCCGAGGCTTTTCGCATCAGTGGTTCTCCGGGCTTGCTGTCGCTTATCACAGCAATGATGGGGCATCAAGTCACAAAAATCCAGTGAGTTTGGTCACTTCTGAAGCTGTGGCGCGCAGGATTTCCATCCCGGCGGGACTGGGCCGGTCCAAGATTTTTAGGCCAACAATAGGCTCAGCGTTTAGAATGAGGGAAGGAGCCCTGTGTTATTGGGCTAATCCGTCGTGCGTTCCGGTTGGAAATGTCGCGATACAACAGCTGACTTCACCACTGAATCGAGCAATCACGCATGTCTGAAACCACCACCAACACCGCGGTAGCCACTGCATCACGCAGTGACCTCCGCAACGTCGCGATCGTGGCCCACGTTGACCACGGCAAGACCACTCTGGTCGACGCCATGCTCAAGCAGACCAACTCCTTTGCCGAACACAACCACCTCGAAGACCGCGTCATGGACTCTGGTGACCTGGAGCGCGAAAAGGGCATCACCATCCTGGCCAAGAACACCACCGTGGCCTACAACGGACCGTCCTCCAACGGTGAAACCATCACCATCAACGTCATCGACACCCCCGGCCACGCCGACTTCGGCGGCGAAGTAGAGCGCGGCCTGTCCATGGTGGACGGCGTTGTACTCCTCGTTGACGCCTCCGAGGGCCCGCTGCCCCAGACCCGCTTCGTGCTGCGCAAGGCCCTGGCCGCGCACCTGCCGGTGATCCTCCTCGTCAACAAGACCGACCGCCCCGACGCCCGCATCGAGGAAGTTGTCCACGAGTCGATGGACCTCCTCCTGGGCCTCGCCTCGGACCTCGCCGACGAAGTTCCGGACCTGGACCTGGACAAGATCCTTGAAGTTCCGGTTGTCTACGCAGCAGCGAGGGTGGGCCGCGCGTCCCTGGACCAGCCCGCCGATGGCTCCGCTCCGGACAACGAGGACCTTGAGCCGCTGTTCAAGACCATCATCGAGCACATCCCGGCCCCGACGTACAACCCGAACGGTGTCCTCCAGGCACACGTGACCAACCTGGACGCCTCCCCGTTCCTGGGCCGCCTCGCGTTGCTGCGCATCTACAACGGCACCCTGCGCAAGGGCCAGACCGTTGCCTGGGCCCGCGCCAACGGAGAGCTCAAGAACGTCAAGATCACCGAACTGCTGGCCACCAAGGCGCTGGACCGTGTTCCCACCGAGTCTGCAGGTCCGGGCGAAATCGTCGCCGTTGCCGGTATCGAGGAAATCACCATTGGTGAGACCCTGACTGATGTTGACAACCCGCAGCCGCTGCCGCTGATCACCGTGGACGATCCCGCGATCTCCATGACCATCGGTATCAACACCTCGCCGCTGGCCGGCCGGGTCAAGGGTGCGAAGGTCACGGCCCGCCAGGTCAAGGACCGCCTGGACAAGGAACTGATCGGTAACGTCTCCATCAAGGTTCTTCCCACCGAGCGTCCCGACGCCTGGGAAGTCCAGGGCCGTGGCGAGCTGGCGCTGGCCATCCTGGTTGAGCAGATGCGACGTGAAGGCTTCGAACTGACTGTCGGCAAGCCGCAGGTTGTCACCAAGACCGTCGACGGCAAGATCCACGAGCCGATGGAACACATGACCATCGACGTGCCGGAAGAGTACCTCGGTGCCGTCACCCAGCTGATGGCAGCCCGCAAGGGCCGCATGACCAACATGGCCAACCACGGCACCGGCTGGTGCCGCATGGAGTTCATCGTTCCGGCCCGTGGCCTGATCGGCTTCCGCACCAAGTTCCTCACCGACACCCGCGGTGCCGGCATTGCTTCCTCCATCGCCGAGGGCTACGAGCCGTGGGCCGGCCCCATCGAGTACCGCACCAACGGTTCGATCGTGGCCGACCGCTCTGGCGTGGTCACCCCGTTCGCGATGATCAAGCTCCAGGAACGCATGTCATTCTTCGTGCAGCCCACCTCCGAGGTTTACGAAGGCATGATCGTTGGCGAGAACTCACGCGCCGATGACATGGACGTGAACATCACCAGGGAAAAGCAGCTCACCAACATGCGTGCGGCGTCCTCGGACACCTTCGAGAACATGACGCCGCCGCGCAACCTGACTCTGGAAGAATCCTTGGAATTCGCCCGCGAAGACGAGTGCGTTGAGGTGACCCCGGAGTCCATCCGGATCCGGAAGCTCATCCTGGACGCCAGCGAACGCGCCAAGTCCACACGGGCACGCGCCAAGGCCTAGTCCTGAATAGCACGTCACTGAAGCTGCCGGTACGGCAGGCGGGAACCCCGCCGTCGTGCCGGCAGTTTCTTTTGTGTCAGGGGAGTGTCAGTTGCGGACGCGGGCTGGGCGGCGCTCGGGCGCCGGCGGCACTTCCTTGGCCGCCACCACGAGGTCCAGGGGGATCACGACGTCGGCCTTCCGCGTGCGGACTGTGCAGCCGCCGTCGTCAGTGGCCACCAGGTGCCCCAGGGCGTCGGTCAGGCCGCCGTCGATCCGGTAACGGACTACAACCCGTGTTCCGGGCGCGGCGGTGGCCAGAAATTCTCGGGGCGTAGGCTGGGCGGGACTCACCAGTTCATACTAAGGCGGCCGGCTAGGTTCGCGTGGACGGGCTGGGAGATAATAGGCTCAGAAGTCAATAGTCCGGCCGGTGCCGGATTCAAGTGCCGGCCACTGCCGGGAAATATCGTGGAGAGGCAAGGGACGTGACGTACGTAATCGCGCAGCCGTGTGTAGATGTCAAGGACAAGGCATGTATCGAGGAATGCCCCGTTGACTGCATCTATGAGGGTGAGCGTTCCTTGTACATCCACCCCGATGAGTGTGTCGACTGTGGTGCCTGCGAGCCGGTATGCCCGGTGGAGGCCATCTACTACGAGGATGACACTCCCGAAGAGTGGGCTGACTACTACAAGGCCAACGTCGAATTCTTCGATGACCTGGGCTCGCCCGGTGGCGCCGCCAAGGTGGGCAACACGGGCAAGGACCACCCGATGATCGCCGCCCTGCCGCTGCAGAACCAAGACCGCTGAGCCGGGCATCGCGTTGACCGCAGCCGTGAACAGCTTTGGCCTGAGCCTGCCCGACTACCCGTGGGAGGCCATGGCACCGTACCTGGCCAAAGCCTCTGAGCACCCTGGCGGGGCCGTGAACCTGTCGATCGGCACGCCCGTCGACCCCACTCCCGCTGTGATCCAGGATGCCCTCAGGGCCGCCGCGGACGCCCCGGGATACCCCACGGTCCACGGCACCGTTCCGTTGCGGGAAGCCATTGTGGCGTGGTTCGAGCGGCGCCGCGGTGTCCCCGGCCTGGACCCTAAGAACGTTATGCCCACCGTGGGCTCCAAGGAACTGGTGGCGTGGCTGCCGCTCCTGCTCGGGCTGAAGCCGGGCGACGTCGTCGTCCGCCCCAAGGTTGCCTACCCCACCTATGACATCGGGGCTACTTTCGCCGGCGTCACCTCTGTCGCTACCGACCACCTCGACGAGTTGGACGATGCCACCCGCGCACGCGTGCGGCTGATCTGGGTAAACTCCCCGGGCAACCCCACGGGAAGCGTCAGGGATGTTGAGTCCCTCAAAGCGATTGTGGCGCAGGCCCGCGAACTGGGCGCCGTGGTGGCCTCGGACGAGTGCTACGCCGAACTCGGGTGGGGCGCGTGGGACGCACAGCGCGGCGGCGAGCCCGTGCCCAGCATCCTGGATCCGCGCGTTTCCGGCGGGTCCCACGAGGGCCTTCTGGCCGTGTACTCGCTGAGCAAGCAGTCCAACGTGGCAGGTTACCGCGCAGCGTTTGTGGCCGGTGACCCGGCCATCATGGCCAACCTCGTCAACAGCCGCAAGCATGCCGGCATGATCGTCCCCTACCCGGTGCAGGAAGCAATGCGGGTTGCGTTGGGCGACGGCACCCACGTCCAGGCCCAGAAGGACCTGTACCGCGGACGCCGGGAGCGCTTGGTGCCGGCTTTGCAGGGCTTTGGGCTGGAGATTAGGGATTCCGACGCCGGACTGTACCTTTGGTCCACCGCCGGAGAGAGCACCTGGGACACCGTGGCCCGGCTTGCTGAGCGAGGCATCGTTGTGGGGCCGGGCGTCTTTTACGGCGAGGCCGGCAACGGGTTTGTGCGTGTCGCATTGACGGGCACGGATGAACGGATTGACGCCGCAGTGGCCAGACTGGCCACGACGCCGTAACAATCATGTGACTCGCACCACAAAGGCGGCATTTTACGGGGGTTTCGCACGCCTCCGATTAGTGACACCCGCAATCGGGCGGTACTTTTTAAGTGACTATCAATGGTGGCTTTCTACAAGAAGGCAGCCCGGGTGTTGGATTCCTGGATGAACAGGGTCACTGCCACGGCTCACCGGATGTTGGATCAAGCTTTCGACAGAGGCCCACGCGCCTCATGAAGGGGACTCCATGACTGAGACCAACAGCGCAACCCTGCACCATGCAGGAGGCGAGCTCAAGCTCCCGCGCATCCAGGTTGTTGAAGGAAACGAAGGCTACGACGTTTCCAAGCTGCTCAAGCAGACGGGCGCAGTCACCTTTGACCCCGGCTTCATGAACACCGCAGCAACCACTTCCGCTATCACCTACATCGACGGTGATGCGGGCATCCTGCGTTACCGCGGGTACCCCATCGAGCAGCTGGCACAGCACTCCAGCTTCCTCGAGGTTTCGTACCTGCTGATCTACGGCAACCTGCCCAGCCCCACCGAGCTGGAAGCCTTCGACCAGCGCATCCGTCACCACACCCTGCTGCACGAGGAGCTCAAGGGCTTCTTCAGCGGCTTCCCGCGTGACGCCCACCCGATGCCCGTGCTGTCCTCGGCCGTGTCGGCGCTGTCCACGTTCTACCAGGACTCGCTGGACCCCTTCAACGCCGAGCAGGTCGAGGTCTCCACGTACCGGCTGCTCGCCAAGATGCCGGTCATCGCCGCCTACGCCCTGAAGAAGAGCATCGGCCAGCCCATGCTGTACCCAGACAACTCCCACAACCTCGTGGAGAACTTCCTGCGCCTGAGCTTCGGCCTTCCCGCCGAGCAGTACGAAGTGGACCCGGTCATCGCCAAGGCGCTGGATCTCCTCCTGATCCTGCACGCCGACCACGAGCAGAACTGTTCCACCTCCACCGTGCGCCTGGTGGGCTCCTCCAACGCCAACCTCTTCGCATCCGTGTCGGCCGGCATCAACGCCCTCTTCGGCCCCGCCCACGGCGGCGCCAACGAGGCAGTGCTGAAGATGCTCCGCCAGATCCAGGCCGACGGCACCAAGCCCGAGGACTACATGGAGAAGGTCAAGAACAAGGAAGACGGCGTCCGCCTCATGGGCTTCGGACACCGCGTCTACAAGAACTACGATCCGCGCGCGAAGATCGTCAAGGCCACGGCCCACGAGATCCTCAGCAAGCTCGGCGGCAACGACGAACTGCTCGAGATCGCCATGCGCCTGGAAGAGAAAGCGCTGAACGATGACTACTTCATCCAGCGCAAGCTCTACCCGAACGTGGACTTCTACACCGGCCTGATTTACAAGGCTATGGGCTTCCCGGAGAAGATGTTCACCGTGCTGTTCGCGATCGGCCGCCTGCCGGGCTGGATCGCCCAGTGGCGTGAAATGATCAGCGACCCGAACACCAAGATCGGCCGACCGCGCCAGCTGTACATCGGCGAGCCCGAGCGCGATTACCCGGTCCGCTAGATCCCCACCGGCTCTCCCTGAATAACGACGGCGGCCGGTCACCTTCTCCGCGAAGGTGACCGGCCGCCGTCGTACTCTCATCGATTGCTCCGTAACGGCCGTTTTGAGCGTCCTAAAGGGCCGTTACGGAGCAATCGATGCTAAGACTTGTAACCCAGGGGGTTGTTCTTCTGCCAGCGCCAGTGGTCCTCGCACATCTGGTCCACCGTCTTGGTGGTGGACCAGCTCAGGTCGGCCAGGGCGGAGGTGGCGTCGGCCCAGAACGCCGGAAGGTCTCCCGCGCGGCGTCCGGTGATCTCGTACGGGATGGGCTGGCCCACGGCCTTCTCGAAGGACCGCAGGACCTCCAGCACGGAGGAGCCCTTCCCGGAGCCAAGGTTCCAGCGGTAGACGCCTGAGCGGTCCGCGACGTGGTTGAGGGCTGCCACGTGGCCTTCGGCGAGGTCGACGACGTGGATGTAGTCCCGCAGGCAGGTGCCGTCAGGGGTTTCGTAGTCCCCGCCGAACACCATGAGCTTGTCGCGGCGTCCCACGGCCACCTGGGCGATGAAGGGCACCAGGTTGTTGGGGATACCCTGTGGGTCCTCGCCGATGCGGCCGGACGGGTGTGCGCCCACCGGGTTGAAGTAGCGCAGCAGGGCAATGTGCCAACGGGTGTCAGCAGCGCCCAGGTCGGCGAGGATGTCCTCGATCTGTTCCTTGGTGCGGCCGTAGGGGTTGTTGGCGCCAATCTCCATCTTTTCCACATAGGGGATGGGATTGTGCTCACCGTACACGGTGGCGGAGGAGCTGAAGACGATGGAGCGGGCGTCGTGGCGGTCCATCACCCGGATCAGGTTCAGCGTGCCCACGAGGTTGTTGTAGTAGTACTTGAGCGGTTCGCGGACCGACTCACCCACGGCCTTGAGCCCGGCAAAGTGGATCACTGCGTCGATCGTGTGGGCGGCAAAGACGCCTTCCACTGCGGCTTCGTCCACCAGGTCCACGTTGTGGAATTCGGCGGTCTTGCCGCTGAGTTCGGATACCCGGCGCAGTGACTCCTCGCTGGAGTTCACCAGGTTATCGATCACCACCACATCGTGGCCGGCTTCCTGCAGGGACAAGACTGTGTGCGAACCGATGTACCCGGTGCCACCTGTGACCAGAATTTTCATGCCCCCACGCTATCCCAATTCCGCGGATGCGTGGATTTAAGCACGGGTGTGCTAAATAATGGGGGTGCCCAAAATTGTTGATGCCGAAGCCCGGCGTGCAGAGATCGTTGAAGCGGTCTTCAGGATCATCGCCGTCGACGGCCTCGAGCGGGCGTCACTGCGGGAGGTGGCGGACGAAGCAGGCCTCGCCGTGGGCTCCGTCCGGCACTACTTCGCCGGCAGTGAAGAACTGCTCAGCCATTCCTTTGCTGCCGTTGTGGACCGGATCACGGGCCGGCTCACCGCGGCGTTGCGGGCTATGGCCGCCAGTAAACCCGGGACCGGCCCGCATCGCGAGGCGGTTTTAACCCTGTTGAGTGAATTTCTGCCGCTAGACGAGGAACGGGCCGTGGACGCCTGTGTGTGGATGGCCTTCAAGAACGCGGCCAGGATCCGCCCCTTCCTCGCGGCCGAGGCCGATCGGAGCCACCGGGAGGTGGCCGCCGTCGTCGGGCAGGTCATCACCGCCCTGGTACCGGACGACGGCGACGGGCAGCAGTCTCTGGCGGTCGAGGCGGAGAGGCTGCTGGCTACGCTGGACGGGCTGTGCATGCACGCCCTCCTGCAGCCCGCCTGGATGACGGCACAGATGTGCCATGACGTCCTGGACCGGCACCTGAAGAGCCTGGCCGCCTGACATTACCGTCCGGTGGCATCGGGAATAGACTGGGAGCCGGGGGAGCGGAACCGGCGGGTCAGGCCGGTACAGGCAGGCCACAGGAGGAGTAGGGATGCATCACACAGGTGGTTCCGGCTGGCAGGTTACTACGGATACGTCCGGGCCTCTGATGATCGCGCTCTTTGTCCGTGATGCGGCAGGACTCGACGGCGCCGGCCACCCCGCGTTGTCGCATGCCGCGCCGAAGATCCGCCATGCCGACCACTCGCATCTCACCTCCGACGTCGGCGGGCTGAGCGCACTCAAGACCGAATGGGAAGCCTGGTGGGAGCAGCTGCTGAAGGCGCACCCTCAGACGTCACCGGAGCTGTCCCCGCCGGATTTTGGGGAATTCGGAAATTCCCCGGCCCTCCAGCGCGTCCTGCAGGCGCATTTCGGGTCCGCCCTGACCTGGGCACGGGAGCGCCGCAGTGAGTACGTCCGGCTGGAAGCAGAACGGGTGGCCAGCGGTTCGGACCAGCTGTTGGGCGACATGGTGGATGACCGCCTGCTGGAGGTCGGCCGGGGGGCACGGGACTTCACCCTGACCATCATCGAACTGCCTCTGAACGAACAGCGGGCGTGGTATTTGGAGCCGGACAAGATCATCATGAGCCATAACCTCATGTCCGCGCCGGAGCTCTTCCGCAGCTACGTCCAGCCCGTGGTGGACATCCTGGTCTGAGCGGCGCGGTCAGCATCCGGGCATCAGTACCGGGCCGTCAGCTGCCGGTGCCGGCCGGTGCCACCGTAATGCGGACCTGGCCAACGGGCGCGTCGGATTCCCGCCAGCCGCCCTGAACCTCCCGGTCCCAGCTCCGGCCGGCCACATCCACGCGCGTCACCGCCATGCCCTTGGCGTTGGCAACTGCCCACTGCGCCACGGACCAGGCCTGGGTGCCGTCAGCTGCCACCACGAGCGATTCATTTTCAGTGGTGATGGCGAGCGGCCCGTACGCCTGGGCTAGCTCGGACTCGACGGCGGCGGGGATGCCCGGTTCCTGCGGGGCACGCAAAGTGCACAGCACGGAGGCGGGCGTCTGGCCGGTCAGGCCGGACGCGAAGGACCGGCCCATATCTTCGTGTTGGGCGTAGGCGAGGGGGTAGGCCGAGCGCTGGACACGCTGGGCGGCGTCAGTGATTTCCAGGGACTCGTAGCCTGGAATTTTTACGAGGGCATCGTAGAAAGCATTGGCAGCGTAGTACGGGTCCATGACCTGGGTCTCGGATCCCCACCCCTGCGTGGGCCGTTGCTGGAAGAGTCCGCGGGAGTCAGGTCCGGCCTGGTCGCCATGGGCGATGTTGCGGAGCTTGGATTCCTGCATGGCGGTGGCAAGGGCGATGCTGGCTGCCCGGGGAGGCAGCCCACGCTGCACCGCCACCGCCGTAATCAGTGAGGCATTAACCGCCTGGTCCGTTGCAAGCTCAGCGCTCTGGGCCCCGACGTCGGCCGTGCAGCGCTCCGAGACCAGGGTTTCGGAGCGCTGCAGGAAGGAGACCGCTGTGTAGATACCGGCGCCCGCCAGCGCCAGGGTAAGCAGCAGCACGGTGGGGCGAACGAAACTGCGTCCACGTGCCACCGACGGGTCAGTTGGCGTGGAGGGCGTCGTTGAGTTCCACCGTCTGGCCCTTGCGCGGCAACACCTCGACGGCGCCGGTGGTGGAGTTGCGCCGGAACAGCAGGTTGGGGACGCCGGACAGCTCGGCTGCCTTCACGATCTTGGCTGTGTCCTCGCCATCCTCGTCCTTGGGCCCGGGAACGAGCACACGGGTTCCAGCGGTGACGTAGAGGCCTGCCTCCACCACGGAGTCATCGCCGACGCTGATGCCGACGCCGGAGTTGGCGCCGAGCAGGACGCGCTCACCGATGACGATCTTTTCCTTGCCGCCCCCGGAGAGGGTGCCCATGATCGACGCGCCGCCTCCCACGTCACTGCCGTCGCCGGCGACGACGCCGGCCGAGATGCGGCCTTCCACCATGGAGGCGCCCAGGGTGCCGGCGTTGAAGTTCACAAAGCCTTCGTGCATCACAGTGGTGCCTTCGGCGAGGTGGGCACCGAGGCGGACGCGGTCGGCGTCGGCGATCCGGACGCCGGCGGGCACCACGTAGTCCGCCATGCGGGGGAACTTGTCCACGCCGTAGACGGTGACGGCACCACGGCGGCGAAGCTTGGCGCGGGTCAGTTCGAAGCCTTCCACCGCGGCGGGGCCGAAGTTGGTCCACACCACGTTGGGGAGCTTGCCGAAGATGCCGTCCAAGTTGATCGTGTTGGGCCGGACCAGCCGGTGGGAGAGCAGGTGCAGCCGGAGGTATGCGTCGGCAGTGTCGGCCGGAGCTTCGTCAAGGTTGATCTGGACGAAGACCACCTTCTGCTCGGTCCCGCGGTCCGCGTCGGTACCGCTGGCGGCGAGCTGGACCAGGGTTTCGTCCGCATTCTCCACAGCGCGAAGGTTCTGTGCCGCAACGCCAAGCGCGGGCGTGGGGAACCAGACGTCCAGGACGGTGGCCTGGGCATTTTCCTTGCCCGTGGCACTGGCGATGGTTGCCAGCCCGAAGCCGTAGGCGGAGCGGGCTTCGGAAGTTGCGTTCTGGTCGTTGGGCGCGGCGGAGGTAGCGGTCTCAGTCATGCCCCCAGTCTAGCGAGAGGCGGGCATCGGGTTCGAACTAGACTGGCAACGTGACTGCCGAGACCGCGCCTGAACCGACCACCGTTCCTTTGGACCTCCGCCAGGACGTGTCCGTGCTGACGGCCGCCCTGATGGACATCAACAGTGTCTCCGGGAATGAGACGGAACTGGCTGACGCCGTCGAAGTGGCGCTGCGGGCCATCCCGGAACTCCAGGTAGTCCGCGACGGTGACGCCATCATCGCGCGCACGGAACTCGGCAGGGCGGAACGCGTTATCCTCGCTGGACATCTGGACACCGTGCCGTTGCCGGTTGCTGAAGGCGCGCGCGGTACCGTACCGTCTACCTGGGATTCAGGCATCCCGGGGGAGGGCGTGCTCTACGGACGAGGAGCCACGGACATGAAGGGCGGCGTCGCCGTGCAGCTCGCGCTGGCGGCCACAATGTTCGACGGCGGCGCGGCGCCCCAGCGGGACGTCACCTTCGTGTTCTACGACCACGAGGAAGTGGAAGCGGTCAAGAGCGGACTGGGCCGCCTGGTCCGCAACCACGGCAGCCTCCTGGGCGGCGATTTTGCCATCCTCCTGGAGCCGACCCATGGCACCGTCGAGGGTGGCTGCAACGGCACGAGCCGCTTTGAGGCCACGACGGTGGGCGAGGCAGCACACTCTGCCCGTGCGTGGATGGGCAGCAACGCCATCCACGCAGCGGCACCCATCCTGGCCCGGCTGGCAGCCTACGAGCCGCGGACCATCAACGTGGACGGCCTCGACTACCGCGAGAGCCTCAACGCCGTGAAGATCAATGGCGGCACGGCCGGCAACGTCATCCCCGACCGCTGCGTCGTCGAAATCAACTACCGCTTCGCCCCCGACAAGACGCCGGACCAGGCGGAGGCGCATGTGCGCGAACTGTTGGCGGGCTTCGCTGTGGTCCGCACGGACGCCGCCGCCGGTGCGCGCCCGGGACTGAACCACCCGGCCGCCGCGTCCTTCGTGGCCGCCGTCGGAGCCGAGCCGAAACCGAAATACGGCTGGACCGACGTCGCGCGTTTCAGCGAACTGGGGATCCCGGCAGTGAACTTCGGCCCCGGCGATCCGCTGCTGGCCCACAAGGACAACGAGCACGTCGACGCCGACGCCATCCGGGAATGCCTGCGGGCACTTAGTAGCTGGCTCGCCACGTAGCCGCGGCGAAAGGTAAAAGAGCCAACAACAGGCTCCACACAAAAGGTCCGGACCCCCTGAAGGGTTCCGGACCTTTTGCGTGTGCGCGCGTGCTGCTATTTGCGTTCCGGCAAGTCCGGCAGTTCCGGTGCGACCACTGCGGTTGGCGCCGGAGCAACTCCACCGGCTGCCTTCTTGGAACCCCGGCGCTCGATCCAGATTGCGAGCCGGGAAACGCAGATGTTGATCACAATGTAGATGGCGGCAGCCACAAAGAAGATGGGGAACAGGAACGCGTTCCCGAGGAAGTCCGCCATGACCTGCACTGCACGCAGAAGTTCGCCGTACGCCACGATGTAGCCCAGGGAGGTGTCCTTCAGGAGCACCACGAGTTGGGCAACCAGCGACGGCATCATACGGCGGACAGCCTGCGGCAGCTCGATGAGCATCCGGGACTGGAAACTGGTCAGGCCGATGGTCAGGCCCGCCTCCCGCTGTCCCTTCGGCAGTGATTGGATGCCCGCCCGGATGATCTCCGCGAAAATAGCGGTGTTGTACAGGACCAGCCCGGCCACCACTGCGACGAAGGAACTCGTCCCGAACACCAGCAGGACGAAGAGCATCATCAGCACAACCGGCATGCCGCGCAGGAACTCCAGGACCACGCGGGCGGGAATCCGGATCCAGGCGACCAGCGAGATGCGCAGCAGGCAGAACATCAGGCCAAGGGGGAACGCGATCACTGCCGCGAGGGCGGCGGCGCTGAGCGTTGCGCCGAGGCCATTGGCGAGCAGCGTCCAGACATCGCCCCGGGTGAAGATCGCCCAGCGGCGACCTTCAAAAATGCCCTGCTGGGCGAGAGTCATGCCAATCCATGCCAGAAGTCCCAGGATCAGCACGGTTCCAACCACGGAACCAATCAGCGAGACCCGGCGCGCTTTGGGGCCGGGAACGTCGTAGAGGACTGAAGTCATCGGGCAATCGCCACCTTTCGTTCCACCGTGCTGGCAAGGATGCCCAGCGGAATGGTGAGGAGCAGATAGAAGAACGCTACGCCGAGCAGTACTGCCATGACCTGGTCACCGTTGGCGTTGGCCATTTGGCGGCCGTAGCCGAACAGTTCCAGGACAAAGAACGCGCCGGCGACGGACGAGTTCTTGACGAGGGCAATCAGGATGTTGATCAGCGGCGGGATCACGGTCCGCAGCGCCTGCGGCAGGATGATGAGATTCAGGACCTGGCCGAAGTTCATGCCGATGCTGCGCGCGGCCTCAGCCTGGCCGAGCGGGACGCTGTTAACGCCTGAGCGGACGGCTTCAGCGATGAAGGCCGCTGTATAGGCGCTGAGGGCGATGATCGCTGCGACCTCGAACTGCTGGAAGGTCACGCCGAGGCGGGGCAGGACGATCGCCGCGAAGAAGAAAGCAATGGTCAGTGGGGTGTTCCGGAGGATTTCCACGTAGACGGTGCTGAATCCCCGGAGGGCCGCAACGGGGGAAACGCGGGCTGCCGCCAGGAGTGTTCCGAGGATAAGGGCGATGATCCCGGAGACGACGGACAGGAAAAGGGTGCGGAGAAGGCCTTCCCAATAAAGGGGGAGGTTTTCAATGATGACTTCCATAGGATCCTTCGGCTCTGGGCGTAGGGGGTCAAAAAGCAGGCTGGCGGCTTCCGGGGAACGCGTTCAACGAATTCCCCGGAAGCCGCCGTTGCTACCTAGTAGCGGTTGATGGCGGGAAGTTCAGGGGCGGTCTTGATGACCGCACCCGCCGTTGCTTCCCAGGCCTTCTTGTAGGACCCGTCCTTGCCAAACGCCTCCAGCTGGTCATTGATCCAGTTGCGGAACTCGGTGTCGTCCTTCTTCAGGCCAATGCCGTACGGCTCTTTGGTGAAGGTTTGATCCGACGCCAGTTTGAAGGCATCCGGTTCCTTGTCCACAAAGCCGGCCAGGATCACGTTGTCCGTGGTGATCGCTTCGACCTGCTTGTTGCGCAGCGGCTCAAGGCAAGCGGAGTAAGTGGCTGCCGGTACGAGCTCGGCCTTGTACTTGTCCACGATCGTCGCGGCAGGGGTGGAACCGGTCACGGAGCAGACCTTCTTGCCTGCGACGTCCTCAGGCTTGGTGATGGACGTGTTGTCCTTGTTCACCATCAGCGCCTGGCCGGCCTCGTAGTACGGGCCCGCGAAGCTGACAACCTGCTTGCGCTTGTCATTGATGGTGTACGTGGCAATAACAAGGTCCACCTTGCCCTGCTCGATGAAGGGTTCGCGGTTGGCTGAGACAGTCTCTGACCATTCGATCTTGTCCGCAGCGATGCCCAGCTTGGCTGCGATCAGCTTGCCCATCTCGACGTCGAAGCCCACCGGCTTGCCGTCCAGGCCCACCTGGCCGAAGAGCGGCTGATCGTACTTGGTGCCGATCTTGATGGTGCCTGCGGCGGACAGCTTGGCCATGGTGGTGCCGGCGGCAAACGTCGGCTTGTCGGCAACAGTGGGATCGCTGGTGGTGCCGGGGGTGGTGCCGCCACATGCGCTCAGGGACAACGCCAGGGCAGCAGTAGCCGCCACGAAGAACGACTTCCGGCGGGTCATAAATGCCTTCATGACATTCCTTTCATTGATCGGCCGTGGGTCACGGCCTGGGTGCGAACTGGAGTGTGTGTTCGTTGATGGAAAATCAGTGGGTGAGCAGCTTGGACAGGAAGTCCTTCGCGCGGTCACTCTTCGGGTTGGTGAAGAATTCTTCCGGCTTGGCATCCTCCACGATCTGGCCATCCGCCATGAAAACCACGCGGTCGGCGGCTTTCCGGGCGAAGCCCATTTCGTGCGTGACCACAACCATGGTCATGCCTTCCTTGGCCAGCTGGATCATGACGTCGAGGACCTCGTTGATCATCTCGGGGTCCAGCGCAGAGGTGGGCTCATCAAAGAGCATGACCTTTGGTTTCATCGCCAGGGCGCGGGCGATGGCCACCCGTTGCTGCTGGCCGCCGGAGAGCTGCGCCGGGAGTTTGGGGGCCTGGTGACCCACGCCCACGCGCTCCAGCAATGCCATGGCTTCCTTGTCGGCCTGGGCCTTGGCAACGCCTTTGACTTTGATGGGACCAAGCGTCACGTTCTCAAGGATGGTCTTGTGCGCGAAGAGGTTGAAGGACTGAAAGACCATCCCGACGTCGGCGCGGAGCTGGGCCAGTTCCTTCCCCTCCTCCGGCAACACCTTTCCATCAATGCTGATGGTGCCACCTTCGATGGTTTCCAGACGGTTGATGGCACGGCACAACGTGGACTTTCCTGAGCCTGACGGGCCAATGACCACCACCACTTCGCCCTTACGGACGTGGAGATTGATGTCCTTCAAAACGTGCAACTGACCGTAATGCTTATTCACACCATTCAGGGAGACGAGCGCATCGCCGGGCACATGAGTAGTCATAAAGAAGAATCTAGCGAACATTGGCTGGTTAGGAGGTGAATCACGCTAAGTTCGCGCGGATCGTGATTCAAGAGATACCTGCCACAGGCACGCTGGCGTTGGCATTAGCCTTGGGGGATGAGCATCAACGCAGATCCGGCCAAAACTTCCCAGCCGCGCCGTAAGGGGCCCCTTGAACTCCGTCGCAAGCAGGCGGCTGTGGAAATGTCCGACCAGCATTTGCTTGATACCAAAGGCGCAGGACAGTTCGTCCATTCAGACCCTTGGCGTGTCCTCCGGATCCAGAGCGAGTTCGTCGAGGGGTTCGGCGCGCTTGCCGATCTGGGGCCCGCCGTCAGTGTTTTCGGCTCGGCGCGCACCAAGCCCGGCAGCCCGTACTACGAAATGGGCATGGAAGTAGGCCGGAAGCTGGCAGCCGCGGGCGTGGCCGTCATCACCGGCGGCGGTCCGGGCTCCATGGAGGCCGCCAACCGCGGCACCGTGGAAGGCAACGGCGTGTCCGTCGGCCTGGGCATCGAATTGCCCTTCGAGCAGGGCCTGAACCAGTGGGTGGACCTCGGCATCAACTTCCGCTACTTCTTCGCCCGGAAGACCATGTTCGTCAAATATGCCCAGGGATTCATCGTTCTTCCCGGCGGCCTCGGGACATTGGATGAACTCTTTGAAGCCATGGTCCTGGTCCAGACCCGGAAGGTGACCTCCTTCCCGATCGTGCTCCTCGGCGTCGACTTCTGGGGGCCGATGATCGAATGGATCAAGGGCACCCTCGTGGCCGAGGGAATGGTCTCCGCAAAGGACCTGGACCTCATCCAGGTGGTGGACGATCCCGCCGAAGCGGTGCAACTGGTGCTGCACGGGACGCCCCCGGTTCCCACCAACGGCGAGCAACGGCCCGAATAGGCTGCCGGCCCATATCTGGCACGATGGGTGCTGTGAGTTTTTTCCTGGTCTACCTCGCCATCGTGCTGATCGCCGCCACCCTGTGGGCAGGCGCCGGTGGCCGCCGCGGCATTCAGCGCAGCCTCCGCCGGGGCAGTGAACCGGCCACGGGCGCCGAGGTCCCGGAGAATCCGATTCTCTACCCGGGGTTCGGGCAGCCGCCCGCCAACCTTCCGCCGGTGCTGCTGCCCGCGGACGCTGCACCTGCCGACGTCGACCGGGTCCGCTTCTCCCTCGGCCTGCGTGGGTACCGGATGGACCAGGTGGACCAGGTCCTCGACGAACTGCGGGACCAGATCGCGGCAAAAGACGAAGAAATGGGCAGGCTCCGGGCACGGCTGCTGGAAACGGAACGGGCGGCGCGCCCGGAGGCCGGCGTTGAGCACTGACACGGGGGACCGGACGGGCCCGACGGCGTTGATCACCGCATTCGGCGCCCGCGCCATGTGGGCGGTCCAACGCTGGCCCTGGTGGCTGCAGGTTGCCGCCCTCTACGCCATTGCCCGGCTGGTCAGCGCCTGCATCTTTATGGCAGCAGCCCTGCACCAAGGGCCCAACCCGTGGTTTCCGGCCGTCCCTGACTACTGGAACTTCATCAATATCTGGGATGCGCGATGGTACGGCCGGATCGTCACCGACGGTTATCCCTCACCGCTTCCAACGGATGCCGCCGGCAACGTGCAGGAAAATGCGTGGGCCTTCTATCCGCTCTTCCCGGCCCTGGGCCGTGCGCTCGCAGGCCTGACCGGAATCAGCCCTGCCGCGGCGCTGACGGTCGTCGCCATGCTGGCGGGGTTGGGTGCGGCGCTGGTTTTGTACTGCCTGTTCAGGCACAAGGCTTCGCACACTGCGGCGCTTTGGGGCGTGGCATTCTTCGCGACCTTTCCGGTGTCCGCCATTCTCCAGGTCCCGTACGCGGAGCCGCTGACCGTTTTCCTGCTGGCCACCGCCCTGCTGCTCGTCATCAGGCGTCATTATTTCGTTGCCATGCCGGTGGTCCTGCTGCTGTGCCTCTCCCGACCCGTGGGCGTTCCCTTTGCCGCCATGGTGGGGCTTCTCTTCCTCTGGCGACTGGTCGAACGGGGGCGCGAGGAGCGGCCGGGCACCCACAGCCTCGGGGAGCTGGCCTCCCTGGCGGGCCTAACCGTGGTGTGCGGGGCCTCGGCACTGCTGTGGCCGGCAGCGGCCTGGGCCGCCACCGGAGATATTGAGGCGTATACCAAAACCGAAACAGTGTGGCGCGGCCGTGACCTGGTGCCCTTCAAGCCCTGGTTCGACGCCGGCGTCGACCTCTTTGGCCCCGTCCTGGGGATCGTGGCGCCATTCGTCTTTGCGGGCCTCTTTGCGCTCCTGCTGTTCTCCCCGCCGGTGGTCCGGCTTGGTGTGGAAATGCGCCTGTGGTGCGCCTGCTACATGGGCTACCTCCTGGTGTTCCTCCACCCCCAGACCAGTACTTTCCGGATGCTGCTCCCGCTGTTCCCGTTGGCCCTGGCTGCCGCGCTCTTGTCCCGGTCGAAGGCATACCGCGGCACGGTCCTGACAATGTTTGTCCTGCTCCAGATCGTGTGGATCGTCTGGCTGTGGGCTTGGGCGCAGCTTCCGGGAGGCGGCGATTATCCGCCGTGATCGCGGGCGGCGCCTGGCCGGTGGATTGGGGAATCCGACGCGGCCGTAAATGTCCATCGATTAGCTACGTGCGGGTCATTACGGGATAATAGTAAGTAAGCAGGGACAAAAAGCATTCAGAAATGTTCAGCCATGGCGGCATCAGTACGGGCCGCCATAGCGGCTTGATTTGACCATGCGGACACAGCCCATCCGGGCTGATATGTCCTGGGACTAAATGGAGGGGAAATTCCTCATGGCGGCTATGAAACCACGCACCGGCGACGGCCCTATGGAAGTCACCAAAGAGGGCCGCAGCCTGATAATGCGCGTACCGCTCGAAGGCGGCGGACGGCTTGTGGTGGAACTGAACGCTGCGGAGGCGGCCAACCTCAAGGAATGCCTCGTCGGCGTGACTGAATAATCCTGTTCGGCGTTGCCGAATAATCCCGCAGGGCCAGGGTCCGCAGCCAACCGGCTGCGGACCCTGGCTTATTTCCTGTGGATCTACTTCTTAACCGCGACCAGCAGGCCGTCGCCCGTGGGAAGCATCGCGGACGCCAGGCGGTCGTCGTCGCGGATTGCCTTGCCCACCTGGCGGAGCACCACCGTATTGGACTCCCGGACGGCCGGGTTGGCCACGCGGTCCTTGTCCAGTGCGTCATTGATGATGAGCAGCCCGCCGGCCTTCAGGAGCCGGACGGCCTGTTCCACGTAGCCGGGCAGGCCGGGCTTGTCGGCGTCGACAAACACCAGGTCATAAGCGGAGTCGGTCAGGCGCGGCAGGACATCCCCGGCGCGGCCGGAAATAGTACGGGTGCGGTTGGCCGGACTGCCGGCCTCCGAAAAGGCTTCACGTGCCGCCTTCAGATGTTCGACGTCCACGTCGATGGTGGTCAGCACGGCCTGCGGTCCGAGCCCCCGCAGGATGCAAACCCCCGAGACACCTGCGCCTGTGCCGATTTCGACGGCGGTCTGAGCCTTCGAACCCGCAGCCAACACCGTCAGGACCGCACCAACACCTGCGCCGATGGGCGTCACGCCCAGTTCGAAGGAGCGCTCCCTGGCACGAAGCATAACCTCATCCTCTGCGGGCAGATCTTCTGCATAGGACCAGCTCGTGGATTTGTCGGCGCTCATGTGATTCGCTTTCTGGGCGGCAGGGGAGTGTTTAGTACAGCCTACTGTGTGCGGGGGTGCCAGCCGCGGAAGGGAATCGTTGTGCCTCTGGCTGAAGAACCGCCCCGGTCAGGAAATTCCCAGCCAACTTTGAAATGATGGATATCCGGTCATCCATGAGGTGATCGGCGCCGAACCAGAGATGTCAACAGTATCCGGGCGATAGCAATCCACGACGGGAGTGGACGATGTCAGCATCAGGTATGGCACCTGTCCCTGCGGCGCAAGATTCCGCCGCTGTATGGATCAGGCCCACCTGGGAGGAAGTGGTGGCCAACCACTCCGCCAAGGTCTACCGGCTGGCGTACCGCCTGACGGGGAACAAGTTCGACGCCGAGGACCTCACCCAGGAGGTGTTCGTCCGCGTCTTCCGGTCACTGGAGAATTTCAAGCCGGGGACACTCGATGGCTGGCTGCACCGCATTACCACCAACCTGTTCCTGGACCAGGCGCGCCGGAAAACCCGCATTCGGTTTGACGCGCTGGCCGATGACGCCGAATCCCGGATCCCCGGGCGGGAGCCCGGACCGGAACAGAGCTTTGAACTGAACAACCTGGACCTCGATGTGCAGGCTGCCTTGGAAGAGCTGCCCCCGGACTTCCGCGCCGCCGTCGTGCTTTGCGACCTGGAAGGCCTGTCCTACGACGAAGTGGCCGCTGCCCTCGGCGTCAAACTGGGCACCGTCCGTTCCCGTATCCACCGGGGCCGGACCATGCTGCGCGAAAAGCTGGCCCACCGCGATCCCAGGCCTCAGCAAGGACGCAAGCCGAAGCTTTCGCTGCCGCGCATCGCCAGCATCCTCTGATCGGCACCATGACGCCCCAGAACCCATTCGGCCGCCGGCATCACCGCGGTGCCGACCATGTGCAGACCTGCGCAGAATGTGCAGCGGCGCTGAAGCGTGAACGCCAGTACATCGAGCGGCTCCGTGACGCGGCCGTGCCGCCTGCCAGCGAGGACCTGACGGCCCGGCTGCTGGTCAGGACGCAGCTGCTGGCGGCAGCGGCCGAGCCAGCCCCGAGCCAGTACCGGGCTGCGAGGGTCCTGGCACTCGCAGCCGGCGGGACAGCCGCAGCCGCTGGAATTCTTGCCGTCAGCGCGTTTGCGCTGGCGGGGGACAGCCTGCCTGTCGCCCAAACGGCCATCAGCGGGAGCCTGGTGCAGCATACGGCCCAGCTACCGGCCGACGGCAGGGAGATCAGTGCTCCGCAATTGTTGGCCCTACGCTCTGAAGGCTGGGTCTGTCCGGAACTGGCGTCACTCGGCTTCCACGTCCGGAGCGCCAATGCCATAACGCTGAATGGGCGGCCGGCGGTGGAAATGCACCTGACCGATGGGCAACACTATGCAACCATCGTGGAACAGCATCCCGCGGACGCCGAGAAGCAGTCGGGTCAGGACGCCCAGCAGAACTCCGAACAGATCGCCGGTCAGAACAAGGGGAAGCTGCTGGTCAGCAGGCAGGCGCCCTGGACGGCTACCGTAGAGACCTCGGCAGGCATTTTCACGGTTGAGTCCGACCTCCCGGCGGAGCAGGCTGATGACGCCGTTCCAGTGCTGCAGCGGCTCAGCGTCCTCGCCGTAGAAGGAATCAACGCTGGTGTCAGCACGGCGCCTGCCGACTCCCCGACGACCGCAGCGGACGACTCTCCCGGGGCCCGGTTGGAGCGGGGAATCCGCAAACTCGGGGAGATGCTGGCTCCCTGATGCAGGCACTTTGCGACGCTGGCGGGCAGGAATCGTCAGCGGGGCTCCTGAGAGGGTAATCTTCCTAAAGTGTTTGGAATCAACGGCCCGGAGTTCTTCCTCCTGCTGATCATCGGCATTCTGGTGATCGGTCCGCAGCGCCTGCCCGAATACACCCAGAAACTTGCGAATCTCGTGAAGGAAGTCCGCCGGATGGCCTCCGGTGCCCGGGAGCAGATCAAGGAAGAAGTCGGCATCGACATCGACGATGTCGACTGGAAGAAATACGATCCCCGCCAGTACGATCCGCGGCGCATCATCAAGGAAGCCCTCCTCGACGACGACACCAAGTCCGTCAGTGCTGGAGCGCCAGCAGCGGTGGCTGCGGTTGCCGGTGCAGGGGCGGTTGCCACAGGAGGGACGGCTCCCTCCCGTCCGGAACGTGTAGTCCAGTCGCTGCCTCCGGGCGAACCCGCCCCGTTCGATACCGAAGCCACCTAGGCCCCCGTCGCCTCTGGTGGGCAACGCTGCGTTAACGCGGCTGCAGGCCCAGTTTTATCCCTGTCAGGCCCCTGGGCCTGGCAGCAAGTTTTCCGGCGATTTCGGTCAAAGCAATGGCCGCCGGAGTTTCTGGCCGGCCAAGCACGATGGGCGTGCCGGCGTCGCCGCCTTCCCGCAGCAGGATGTCCAGCGGAATCTGTCCCAGGAGCGGCACATCGGTGCCCACCGTCGTCGTGAGCCGTTCGGCGAGGACCGCCCCACCGCCGCTGCCGAACAGCTCCATCCTCTCGCCGTCGGGCATTTCCAGGTATGACATGTTCTCGATAACGCCGGCCACCGTCTGACCTGTCTGGGTGGCGATGGCACCGGCGCGCTCGGCGACGTCGGCAGCTGCGGCCTGGGGCGTGGTGACCACCAGGATCTCAGCCTTCGGCAGCAACTGGGCCACCGAAATCGCGATGTCACCGGTGCCGGGAGGCAGGTCGAGGAACAGGGCGTCGAGGTCGCCGAAGTAGACGTCCGTCAGGAACTGTTCCAGGGCCCGGTGGAGCATCGGCCCACGCCAGGCAACCGGCTGGTTTCCGGCGACGAACATGCCGATGGAAATCACTTTTACGCCGTAGGCCACCGGCGGCAGGATCATGTCGTCCACCCGGGTGGGCGCCTGCGTGATGCCCATCAGGGCCGGAACCGAGAAGCCATGGACGTCGGCGTCCACAATGCCCACACGGAGGCCTTGGGCGGCCAGGGCGCAGGCAAGGTTGACGGTCAGCGATGACTTGCCCACACCACCCTTGCCGCTTGCCACCGCGAACACCTTGGTCAGGGACCCCGGCTCGTTGAACGGAATCCCGCGCTGCCCGGAGGCGCCGCGGAGCTGTTCCTTCAGGGCGTCCCGCTGGGCCTGGTTCATCACTTTCAGTTCAACCTCGACGGCGGTCACGCCCGGAACTGCGGACAGCGCCTTCTCGGAGTCTGCGGTAATGGTCCCGCGCAGGGGGCAGCCCGCGATGGTCAGCAGGACAGCCAGCCTGACCCGGCCGTCCGCAGCGACATCCACAGACTCCACCATGCCCAGTTCCGTGATGGGACGGCGGAGCTCAGGATCGATCACGGTGGCCAGCGCAGCGTGGACTGCCTGCTCCAGGGAGGCGCTCATGCGGGCGGGGCTCAGCTTTCGGTGGTGGGGATGTGCTTGGGGACGGCCGGGTCCTGGATTGCGGGGTCGGTAGCGGCCGTGTCCTTGGCGACGGTGTCGTAGGCGACATGGCTGGGTTTGACCTTGGGAATCTGCTGCGTGCGGGGGTTCCGCTGTTTGTCGCGCTTTTCCTTCAGCTTTTCCTTGACCTTCTCACGCGGGGACTCATGGCTGCCGGATCCGGCGGGATCGTGGGACCGCAGTTCCTCCTGCGCTTCCAGCATGTCCTCGAGGAGTGTCCGTAGTTCGGCCCGGACGTAGTCCCGGGTGGCAACCTCGCGCAGCGCGATCCTCAGCGACGCCAGCTCCCGGGTGAGATACTCGGTGTCGGCCAGGTTGCGTGCCGCCTGTTGGCGATCCTGCTGGAGGGAGACCCGGTCGCGGTCGTCCTGCCGGTTCTGGGCCAGCAGCAGCAGCGGGGCCGCGTAGGAGGCCTGCAGGGAAAGCATGAGTGTCAGGAGGGTGTAGCCCAGGAGGCGCGAATCGAACTGCCACTCCGCCGGTGCCCACGTGTTCCAGACCAGCCAGATGACGACGAAGACCGTCATATAGACCAGGAACTGCGGCGTGCCCATAAACCGGGCGAAGCCTTCCGTCGCATGGCCGAATGCATCCGGGTCGGGTGAGAACTTCGGCAGGATGCGCTGGCGGCCACTTAGGGGTGTGTCGAGTCCGCCCTTGGCAGCCGCCTTCTTATTGGGATTCTTGGGGGCGCCGGTGTCAGCCAATGCGGCCTCCCAGTTTTCTTATCGGGGCTTCGCCATCATAGGCGCGCCAGTCATCCGGCAACAGATGATCCAAAACGTCATCAACAGTCACCGCCCCCACGAGCCGGCCTGCGTCATTGACCACGGGAAGACAGTTCAGGTTGTAGGTGGCGAGGGTGCGCGCCACCTCGCTGATGTGGGCCTGGTCGGAGACCGGCTCAAGGTTCTTGTCCACGAGGTTGCCCAGGGGTTCCGGCGGCGGGTAGCGGAGCAGTTGCTGGATGTGCACAACGCCCAGGAACCGTCCCGTGGGGGTTTCCAACGGGGGCCGGGTGATGAAGATGGACGAGGCGAGGGCGGGGGAGAGTTCCTCACGGCGGACGTGGGCCAGTGCCTCGGCGACGGTTGCCTCCGGGGGGAGGATCACCGGAACAGGCGTCATCAGGCCACCGGCGGTGTCCTCGTCGTATTCGAGGAGCCGCCTGACGTCCTCGGCGCCTTCGGGTTCCATGAGGCGGAGAAGCTCCTCCGCCTGTGCAGAAGGGAGTTCGGCGAGGAGGTCGGCGGCGTCGTCGGGGTCCATTTCCTCCAGGACGTCCGCCGCGCGTTCGACGTCGAGGGCGGAGAGGATCTCCACCTGGTCGTCTTCGGGCATTTCCTGCAGCACGTCGGCCAGGCGTTCGTCCTGGAGTTCGCTGGCCACTTCGAAGCGGCGTTTGTCGCTCATTTCCTGCAGAGCCTCGGCGAAGTCTGCGGGTTTGAGGTCCTCGTGGTTGGCCACGAACTGGGTGGCTGCCTGGGGTTCGGTGCGGGCACCTTGGAGGGCGTCGGCCCAGTCGATGATCATGGTCTCGTTCCGGCGCAGCCGGCTGAGCGGGGACAAGGAGTGGCCCCGGCGGACGAACAGCTTGCTCACGAACCAGTCGCGGGACCGGTGCTGGTCCATGGCGATGTCCTCGATGGTGGCGTCGCCGCTGCCGTCCCGGAGAGTGACGCGGCGGTCGAACATTTCCGCGACCACCAGCGTCTCGGCGCCGCGCTGCTCAAAGCGCCGAAGGTTGACCAGGCCCGTACAGATGATCTGTGTCTGGTCGATGGAGGTAATACGTGTCATCGGCACAAAGACGCGCTTTTTGCCGGGAACTTCGACGACGATGCCCACCACGTGCGGGGCGCCGCGGCTGCCACGCGAGAGCACCACCACATCGCGCAACCTGCCCAGGCGGTCGCCCAAAGGGTCGAAGACGTCAAGACCCAGCAGGCGGGCCACGAAGACGCGCGAAAGATTTGTGCTCACGTCTACAGGCTACCGAGTCTGCTCTCTTTTAGCTGAATTTACAGGCGGCATACATGCTGATGGGCAAGAATGGGTGTATGTCAAACATTTTTGGTGCTCCCAAGGCCGGTGGCCCCAGTGGGCCCGACGACGCCCGCACGGTGCCCACCGGTGACACCGTAGGCTCGTACACCTCTTACTTGGATGCCCAGAAGGCGGTGGACTACCTCGCCGACCAGCAGTTCCCGGTCCAGATGGTTTCCATCGTGGGCAACGAACTTAAGATGGTTGAGCGGGTGACCGGCCGCCTCAGCTACCCTCGGGTGGCTCTCTCCGGGGCGCTCAGCGGTATGTGGTTCGGCCTCTTCGTGGGCGTCATGCTTTCCTTCTTCGCACCATCGCCCGGCTATTTCTCCATCCTGGCGTCTGTGCTGATGGGGGCTGCCTTCTTTATGCTGTTCGGCATCGTCACCTATGCCATGCAGCGCGGAAAGCGGGATTTCACCTCCACCAGCCAGGTGGTGGCCACCAGCTACGACGTTGTGGTATCGGTGGAAGCTGCCCATGATGCGCGCCGGCTGCTCCAGCAACTGCCCATGACCCGCTCGGACGCAGCAGCCGCCCCATACAATCCCCAGGGCTACCAGAACCAGCAGTACGGCCAGACGGGTCAGACGGGCCAGACGGGTCAGACGGGCCAGACGGGTCAGCAGCCCGGCCAGCCGGGCCAGCCGGGCCAGACGGGTCAGCAGCCCGGCCAGCCGGGCCAGACGGGCCAGCAGCCCGGCCAGCCGGGCAATCAGCCTGGTCAGGGACCCGCACGCCCTGCCAGTTGGAATGACCCCTACGGACAGCAGGGTGCCGGTAGGTCGGGCCAAGGGACAGCCCAAGGCGTGGGCCAGGCTGCCGGCCCGGACCAGGGCACGCAGCCGGAGGCAGCGGCCCAGCCGGCGAAGGCTCCCGCTGCCGCCGTCCGCTACCCGGACCTCCCTGACGGCCGGCCGCAGTACGGCGTCCGTGTCTCAGACCAGGCCACCACAGGCCAGCCCGGCACCGAACAGCCCGGCACAGAACAGACCGGCTCAGAGCAGCCCGCCGCAGATCGGTCCCGGGCGCACTCCCAGCCTGACTCCTCCAAGGACTCCGGCGAATCCACACCCTAAGCGGCGCCGCCGGAGGCCAGATTGACCCACGGCCAGATTGACCCACGGCCCGAGGGACAAGGCCCGCAATAAACAAACAACTCCGACCGGAACAGCAATGCTGTATCGGGCGGAGTTGTCTGTTATTCGAAGCTGTCTTACTTGACGCTGCCGGCTGTCAAGCCGCCAACGAGGTATTTCTGGAACATGAAGTACAGCACCACCACAGGGACGGCACAAACCAGCGAAGCTGCCATCAACTGCGAGTACACGGGGATTGCTCCGCCCTCGACCGCGGACGCGAACACCTGCAGCGCAACTGCGGCTGTGTGCGTGTCCGGGCGGGTGAATACCGACGCGAACAGCACGTCATTCCAGCCCAGCAGGAAGGCGAAAATCGCGGAAACGATGATTCCGGGCCAGCTGAGCGGAATGATGATCCGGAACAGGATCCCGAGGTTTGAGGCGCCGTCAATGCGCGCCGCTTCCTCCAGTTCCCGCGGCAGACCGCGGAGGTAGGTGACCATCACCCAGGTTGAGAACGGCAGCGCGAACGTCAGGTAGGCGATAAACAGGCCCCAGAGCGTGCCGATGACGGTCACGCCCAAATAGGTGCCGGCGGAGGAGAAGAGCACAAAGACCGGCAGGAGCATCAGGGTTCCCGGGACGGACTGGAGACCCAGCAGCCCTCGCAGCACCGTCAGGCGCCCGCGGAACTCAAACCGGACCAGCACGTAGGCCGTGCCGATAGCCATAATGGCCGAGACGACTGCCGTGGCCCCGGAAACTATCAGGCTGTTGCCGATGGCTTTCGCCAGCCCCACGGAATCCCAGATCTTGGTGTAGCTGTCCAAAGAGAAGCTGCTCGGCCAGAACTCGCCGCTGGCGACTCCCACATCCGTGTTCAGCGAGGCCAGGAAGATATACACGATCGGGATGAGGACCAAGGCGCAGAGCAGGACAGTCAGGGTGGCCAGCAGTGGCCTCGGCATAAGGCGTGTGACCTCCAGGGCCGCGTCACGCCGGATGGGCTGCTTCTTCTGCTGCTCGATCGGGTTTGCCGCGTCGATGGTCATTTCTTTCCTCCTTCGTGCACATCAAGCCGGACTGCGCGCAGGTAGATGAAGAGCGGAATGGCGATCAGGATCAGCGAAACGACCGCCATGGCGGCGCTGAGGCCAAACCGGAAGCTCTGGAAGCTGGTGACGTAAACCAGGATCGGCAGCACATTCACATCCGATGGTGCCGGCGCACCAAACAGGACATAGGGCAGAGTGAAGTTGTTGATGTGGTTCAAGGTAGCAAGCAGGAAGGCGAGCGAAACCGGTCCCTTCAGGTAAGGGAAGATCACGTACCGCAGCTTGTTCCACCACAGTGCCCCGTCCAGGGCCGACGCCTCGTGGACCTCGTGGTCCACTGCCTGCAGGCCGGATAGCGCCAGCAGGTAGATGAACGGCCAGGCCGCCCAGATTTCCACCCACACCAGGGTCCAGTACGCGTTCGGACCGTTAAGCCATAATCCGCCATCCATTCCCATGTTGGTCAGCGTCACATTCACGATTCCATCCGGCTGCAGCATGGTCCGCCACACGCTGGCAACCACAAACGACGGCAGGACGTAGGGGATCAGGAAGACGGACCGCACCACGGCACGGCCGCGGTAGGCGTTCTGGGTGACGACGGCGGCGGCCACGCCCAGGGGTATGGTCACCACCGTGGAAATCACCGCGAAGGAAACAGAAAGCCAGATGGAGCGAAGCAATTCGCTGCTGACCGCCGCTTCAATGAAATTCTGGATGCCAATGAATTCGGCACTGACCCATTGGCGAAGGGTGTACTGATCCAGATCGATCAGTGACATCCAGATGCCCATGGCCAGGGGGACGAGGATGACAATCGTCATCAGCAGTCCGCCGGGAATCAGGAGCCAAAGAGGCCGGTTCCTCTCGCTGAGCCCCTTTCGTCGCTTCCCAGGGGGTGTGGTTTCGCCGGGTCCGGCGGCCGCCCCGGCCACCGGACTGCTGTCCGACGGCCGGGGCTCGGTAACGCTGCTAGCCATTTTCCGTAACCTTCCGCAGTTGGTGGGCCGGTCTTACTTCTTGGCCCGGTCCAGTGCGGTCTGCGATTTGGCCTGTTCGTCCTTGAGCCGCTGGGACAGGTTGGATTCGCTGACTGCTCCGGAGGAAAGATCCGGAATGGACTGGACAACTACGTTGGTCAGCGACAGCTGGACATCGCCCCACGCACCGCTGAAGGGCGTCGCTACGGACTTGGCTCCCGACTCAAGGGCCGGCGCAATCACTTCATTGGTGGCGAGTTCCTTCGCGGCTTCCTGGTTGGCGGGAAGCTGGCCGAAGACCTTGAAGTAATTGAGCTGGACGTCCTTGTTGGTGATCATCTTGATGAACGCGAAGGCCAGGTCCTTCTGCTTCGAGTAGTCAGCTACCACGAGGTTGTCGCCGGACAGAATACTGGCGGCCGGCTTACCGTCCGAAGGGTTGGAGGTCTCGCCCGGGGGAACGGTGGGCATCAGGGCGTACTTGTACTTGCCCTTGACCGCGGAGGCATCCAGCGCGGGGATGGACAGCGGTGAGGTCATGGGGAAGTAGGCTGCCTTGCCGGCGGCGAAGGCGGCCAGGGCCTGCGGGTTGGCCCAGCCAACGGCGGAGGGGTCAACTACCTTGTCCTTGGTCACCCAACCGAAGTAGGTCTCGTAGGCCTTCTTGGTGATGGGGTCATCGAGACGGACCTTGCTTCCGTCGATGATGGGATTGCCGGCCTGGATGGACATGCCCCAGATGTACTTCCAGGGATCGAAGTTGTCCTTGTAGGCCACCGCAACACCGTACTGGTCGCCCTTCGTGAGCTTCTTTGCCTGCTCGGTGAACTCGTCCCAGGTGGTGGCAGGCTTTTCAATGCCGGCAGCAGCCAGCAGCTCGGTGTTGTAGGCCATCACGAACGGCCGGCTCACGAACGGGATACCGATCTGGTTGCCCTGATCCGGACCGGAAATGCCGAGCGCCGCGGGAACGAACTTGTCCTTGCCGCCGAGCTGGTTCCACTCGTTGTCACCGAGTTTCACAAAGGCCCCGGTGGAGTACGCCGTGGGGGTGAAGGTGGTGCCGAGTCCGTAGACGTCAGGTCCCTGCCCCGAGACGACTGATGTCTGGATCCGGGTCATCTCGTCATTGGCGGTGGCGAACGTCTCCCACTGGATGTCTGCCCCGGTTTCCGTCTTGAACTTGGCGCTCATTTCCTTGAACCAGGCCTGCTGTTCCTGGGGGTACTGCGCGGTGACGTTCATCAGGACGTTGAGGGTTTTTCCTGTGCCGTCCACCTTGCCGCCCGAGGCGCCGGAGGTCGCACCGCCCGAGCCGCCAGAGCCGCCGCACGCGGCAAGCATAAGAACGGAAATGGCCGCTGCGGCGATAGTGCCGATGCGACGCGGTTTAGACATACCCATGAGGCTTCTCCTTTGAAGACGTACATTGCGGCAGAGATCCGAGACTAAAATTCAGTCTACGATTTTCTTTCTCTGCGGCTAGCGTATTCATCAACGCCAACTCTTGGCAAGCGATTGCCAAGAACTGTTATGAGAGCTTCATCAAGGGGTATGGCGTCCAGCGCATCCCTGCGGAGATGCGCTGGACGCAACGACCTCTAGCGGATGTGGCCGCTTGCCAAGCCGCCCTCCAGCTCTTGGTAGATGCCTGCCATCCAGGACTCGACGTCGTCGGCCTTGCGGGGCAGCGCGGCGCTGAGGTTCACGGGACCATCGGCCGTCATCAGGATGTCGTCCTCGATCCGCACTCCAATGCCGCGGTACTCAGCCGGGATGGCCAGGTCCTCGTTCTTGAAATACAGGCCGGGTTCGATGGTGAAGACCATGCCCTCCGTGAGGATGCCGTCGAGGTACAGTTCGCGCTTTGCCTGGGCACAGTCGTGGACATCCAGGCCAAGGTGGTGACTGGTGCCGTGCGGCATCCAGCGGCGGTGCTGCTGGCCTTCCGGGCTGACGGCTTCCTCGACACTCACCGGGAGCAGCCCCCACTCGGCGAGGCGTTCCGCCAACACGGTGGTCGCGGCGGTGTGGATGTCCCGGAACCTGGCACCTGGCTGGGCAGCGGCGAATCCGGCGTCGGCAGCATCCAGGACTGCCTCGTAAACCTTGCGCTGGACTGCGGTGAATGCGCCGTTGACCGGCAGTGTGCGGGTGACGTCTGCGGTGTAGAGCGAGTCCGCTTCAACGCCGGCGTCCAGCAGCAGCAGTTCGCCGGCGTTGATCCTGCCGGTGTTCCGCGTCCAGTGCAGGACTGTGGCGTTGTTGCCGGCGGCGGCGATGGTGTCGTAGCCCAGTTCGTTGCCTACCTCGCGGGCACGGGCAAAGAACGCGCCTTCCACCACGCGCTCGCCGCGGGCATGGGTCAGGGCGCGGGGCAGGGCCTTGACTACCTCCACGAAGCCCTCGACAGTCGCAGCTACTGCAGTCATCATCTGTTCGATTTCCCACTCATCCTTCAGGAGGCGGAGTTCAGACAGCGCTTCGGAAAGCTTTTCATCCAGTGCATCCAGGACAGCCAGGTCCAGGTTGTCCGGGTCCTTGGCAGTGTTGTACCGGGCAGTATCCACCAGGGCGTCGATGTTCTCGTCTACCTTGCGCACCAGTCGGATCGAGATGCCGCCGATCTCCGGGGCACCCACGTTCTTGGTGATCGCGGATTCAAGTCCATCGATGTGGGCGGTGGCCAGGCCCAGGCGCGCTTTGAACTCGGCCAGGGTGGGCCGTGCACCGATCCAGAACTCGCCGGAACGGGAGTCAGCGTAGAACTGTTCTGTATCCCGGTCGGCCAGCGGACGGAAGTACAGCGTGGCACGGTGGTGACTGCCGCCGTCGCCCTTTCCTTCACCGGCCGGTTCCAGAATGAGCACGGCGTCCGGCTCATGGTCCAGGCCCAGCCCGGTGAGATGCGCGAAGCCGGAATGCGGACGGAACCGGTAGTCGCAGTCGTTGGAGCGGACCTTCAGCGGACCGGCGGGGATGACCAGGCGTTCGCCTTTGAACTTCTCTGAGATGGCCTTGCGCCGGGCCGCGGCGTAGTTGGCCACGGCGTCGAGCGCCGGCAGGTGCTGCCCGGACGGCGCCCAGTTACTGGCCATAAAGGCCTTGAAGGCAGCGGAACTGGGCCGCTGAGAGCGGTTGTTGACGCGCTCGTCGAGGGGCTGGGAGGCAGAGGTCGGGGTGTTTTCGGCATCGTTCACGGCACCATCGTCTCACCGGCACCGAGCCGGGGGCCAATACCGGCGCGGACGCGGTCAACTAGGCTGGGCAAGTGAGGATTGACCTGCATGCCCACTCGAACGTTTCGGACGGCACCGAAACCCCCGCCGACGTGATGGCTTCGGCTGCCCGGGCGGGCCTGGACGTGGTGGCACTAACCGATCACGACTCCACGGACGGCTGGGCTGAAGCGTCCCTCGCGGCGTTGGAAAACGGGGTGGCACTGGTCCCAGGCATGGAGGTCTCCTGCCGGACCGGGCAGGGCATCAGCGTGCATCTGCTGAGCTACCTGCACGATCCTGACCACCCGGGGCTGCTTGAAGAGATCACCAAGGCCAAGGACGCGCGCCTCACCCGGGCCGAACGGATGGTGACCCTGCTCGCCGAGGACTACCCGCTGACGTGGGACGACGTCATCCACCATGTGGCTCCCGGGGCTACGCTGGGCCGGCCGCACATCGCTGATGCTTTGGTGGCGGCCGGCGTGGTGGCAGACCGCTCGGAGGCGTTCACGTCCATCCTGACGTCCCATTCGCGCTACTTTGTCCAGCACTACGCACCCGACCCGGCCACCGCCGTCGAACTGGTCCGTGCCGCTGGTGGCGTTCCCGTGTTCGCCCACCCCGTGGCGTCGGGCCGCGGTCGGATCGTGGGGGAGCGAACCTATCGGGACATGATCGATGCAGGCTTGGCAGGGCTGGAGATCGACCATCGGGACAATCCGGAGGAAGGGCGGGAATTCCTGCGTGGGCTCGCCGCCAAGCACGGACTGCTGATCACGGGTTCTTCGGATTACCACGGCACAGGAAAACCGAACCTGCTCGGAGAAAACCTCACCACCGCGGACGTGCTGGCACGGATTGAGGAGCTGGGCACGGGAACCGCAGTCGTCCGTCCCTGATCAGTTGGGCGGGAACGACGTAAAGGTTGCCTTGGCACCCAACCGCTTGGCCATCACGTCGATGGCCGGCTGGTTCTGGTCCACACACACGAACTTCCGGTCCAGTTTGGCCGCCACGGCGCCCAGGGTTCCGGAACCGGCGAAGAAGTCCAGGCACCAGTCACCGGGCCGGCTTGACGCCGTCACCACACGGCGGATGAGGCCCTCGGGCTTCTGCGTGGGGTAGCCGGTCTTTTCCTTGCCTGTGGGGGAGACGATGGTGTGCCACCAGACGTCGGTGGGCAGCTTCCCGAGTTCCCGCTTCGCCGGTGTCACCAGGCCCGGTGCCATGTACGGCTCGCGGTCCACCTCGGCGTTGTCGAAGTGGTATTTCGCCGGGTTCTTGACGTACACGAGGATGTTGTCGTGCTTGGTGGGCCAGCGGTACTTGGCCCGGGCACCGTAGTCGTACGCCCAGATGATCTCGTTGAGGAAGCACTCACGGCCGAAGATCGCGTCAAGCATCACCTTGGCGTAATGGACTTCCCGGTAGTCCAGGTGGAGGTACAGCGTGCCGTCGTCAGCCAGCAGCCGCCAGGCCTCCACGAGCCGGGGTTCCAGGAATGACCAGTAGTCACTGAAGGCGTCATCGTACCGGTGCAGGGCGCCCTTGATGGTGTCGTAGGAACGCCCCTTGAAGCCCACGCGGTCGCCGTCACCGTCTGTGTTCAGCACCATCCGCGTTTCCTGGCGCTTCTGGACCCTGCCGGTGTTGAACGGCGGGTCAACGTATATCAAGGTGAAGGCGCCGTCCGGCAGCGAGGGGAGGAACTCCGCGTTGTCCGCGTGAACCACCAGGTTGCTGCCGTCCGGCGCCCAGACGGTGTCAGTCATCGAGGCGGTTATGCCTCGGTGCTGCGCTGCTGCGGGCCGTTGTCGGCACCGGCCACCACTTCGCCGTTGCGGCGGCGGGTGCGGGTCCGGCTGCGGCGGGCACGGGGGTCCACTTCGCCTTCGGCCGGAGCCGCAGCAGCCGGTTCGGGGGCGGGGCTGGTGCCGGCGGTCGCCGCATCAGAGGTACGACGACGGCGGTCACCGGAGCGTCCGCCGGGCTCGCCGGTGCGGCGGCTGCTGCTGTCGCGAGCACCGGAGCGGCCGGCGTCGCGGTTGCCGTCGCGCCCGCTGTCACGGCCACCGCTGGGACGGGTGTTCTTTTTGCCGGTCTCGCCCAGGTCCTCGAGGACCTCGGCGTCGACGCCGGCCAGCACACGCTTGTTGCGGGGCAGGCGGCCCTTGGTGCCTTCCGGAATATCCAGCTCTTCGTAAAGGTGCGGGGAGGAGGAGTACGTTTCCACGGGCTCCGGGACGCTGAGCCCCAAGGCCTTGTTGATCAGGCCCCAGCGCGGCATATCGTCCCAGTCAACGAAGGTCACTGCTGTGCCCTTGTTGCCCGCGCGGCCGGTACGGCCCACACGGTGCAGGTAGATCTTTTCGTCCTCAACGCACTGGTAGTTGATGACGTGCGTGACGTCGTCGACGTCGATGCCGCGGGCGGCGACGTCAGTGGCCACCAGGACGTCCACCTTGTTGTTGCGGAAGGCACGGAGCGCCTGCTCGCGGGCGCCCTGGCCAAGGTCACCGTGGATGGCAGCGGCGGCGAAGCCACGGTCCACAAGCTCCTCGGCAACCTTCGCGGCGGTGCGCTTGGTTTTGGTGAAGATGATGGTCCGGCCGCGTCCGCGTGCCTGCAGGATGCGGGCCACAACTTCGATCTTGTCCATGCTGTGGGCACGGTAGATGAGCTGGCGGATGTCGCGCTTGGTGAGGCCCTCGTCGTCCGGATCAGCGGCCCGGATATGGGTGGGCTGCGTCATGTAGCGGCGGGCCATGGCGATGACCGGGCCCGGCATCGTGGCGGAGAACAGCAGGGTCTGGCGGACTGCAGGGGTACCGGCGATGAGGGTTTCCACGTCCGGCAGGAATCCGAGGTCCAGCATTTCATCGGCCTCGTCAAGGATGACCATCTTGACGTTCTTGAGGACGAGGTGCTTCTGCTTGTAGAGGTCGATGAGGCGGCCGGGGGTTCCGACGACCACCTCGACGCCGTTCTGCAGGGCTTCCACCTGGGGCTCGTAGGCACGGCCGCCGTAGATGGTGGTGATGCGGGCGTTCCGCCTGCGGGATGCGTTCTGGAGATCATTGGCCACCTGGACGGCCAGCTCGCGCGTCGGCACGATGACCAGGGCTTGAGGTGCACCCGGAACGGCGAGCTTGTCGTAGCCGGCGTCGTCCGGACCCACCACGCGCTGCAGCGCGGGAATGCCGAAGCCGAGGGTTTTGCCGGTGCCGGTCTTGGCCTGCCCGATGATGTCGTGGCCCGAAAGCGCCACCGGCAGGGTCATGGCCTGGATGGGGAAGGGGTGGGTGATCCCGGCGTCGGCGAGGGACTCCACGATGTCGGCGCGGACGTTGTAGTCAGCGAAGGATTTCTCCTCGATCTCGTGCGGCTTCTCGTCCGAGATGATGGTTTCTTCGGGTTCGATCGTCTCGATGCCGGAGTCGTCAGTCAGGATCTGGTGGGTATGCAATTCACTCACAGGGGAGTTTCCTTATTCATTTGGGCATTGGCGCTGCCTGCTCAACGGGCCGGCCAACGTGGCCGTTCCGGAGCACGCTCTGGCGCGCAAGCAAATCCAGTGGAAGCCGATCGCGGGCTATCAAAATGCTGGCACTGGTGACCAACGGGTGCATCTCAAGATCGCGTAGGGGCGGGCTTGTTGAATTCAAATCAAGGAAATCAACGACCGGGCATCCATATCTACTTCTTCAGTCTAGCCGCACGGACCCTGAATCCCGGCTTTGGGCCGATCAGGCAGCGCGGAAATCATTCAGGCCAGCAACTCAAAGTGGACCTCGCGGGCGGCGATATCGGAGGAGATCAGGCGGACCCGCACCTTGGTGCCGGATTCCAGGTCGCCGCCGCACCGGGCCGTCACGGCGGGTTTGGCGATCTGGATGATCCCCGAGGGGCCATTCCCGTTTTTTGCGGCACCGTTCTTGGTGCCGTTGCCGTTTTTCCCGTTGCCGTTGCCGTTGTCCTTCTGCGGCTTGGAGCCGGAGATCACGATCGCATCGAATTCCTGGCCCACATGGTTGACCAGGAGCGCGGCCTCCACAGTGTCCAGCGCCATGCGTTCCATCCGCGATGCCAGCTGGTCGGATCCGGCCATGATCTCCGGCAGGGACGGCAGGGCTTCCCGCGCCCAGTCCGGTACTGGCTTGCCGTTGCTCAGGGCTTCGCAGATCACCAGGACAAAGCGGTCGATAAGGCGTCGGAGTGGTGCTGTGGTGTGGGCATAGGCGGCGCCGATGGCGGACTGGATGGCGTCTTCCGGGACTGTGCCGTCGAACGCCGTGTAGCTGGCGCCGCGGAACAGCATACCGGCGGAGTGCAGGATGGCCAGTTGCCGGGGCTCTGTCGGATCAAGGCTGCGGAGGTATTCGCCGTAGCTGATCTTGCCGTCCCACGGCTTGCCCAAGGCCTCGGTCTGGAGGCGGAAGTGACGCAGGGAGCGCTCATCCGGCGCGGGCATGGTCCGCAGGATGCCCACTTTTCCCGCCAACATCAGGTTTGCCGCCGCCATCCCCGTCATCAGGGAGATCTGGGCGTTCCAGTCCTCCACCGGCAGCTGCGGTGCAGCGGCAATCCGGTAGCCGCCGTCGGGCAGTTGCACGATTTCCTGCTCCGGCATGTTCAGGCTGGCGCCGCCGCGCTGTCGCTCCAGTTCAACGCGCTTGAGCCCCACTTCCTTCAGGAGCTGCAGGACAGGACCGGCCGTCCCGGCGTCGAATTCGGCCTGGACCCCCTTGTAGCTCAGCTTGGCACGGCTGCGGATGGTTGCCCTCTGGACGCTCACAGTGGAGACCTGCGCGGCGTCGTCCAGCCCGAACTCCCACACGTAGGCGGAACACAGCTGCCCGGCCAAGAGGCTGCCGGCACCTTCGCTGATGACTTCCGGGTGCAGCGGGATACGGCCGTCAGGGGCGTAGAACGTCTGGCCGCGGCGCCGGGTCTCCGCGTCCAGTCCGCCGCCGGGGCGCACAAAGGACGGCACGTCAGCGATGGCGTAAAGCACCCGGTAGCCCGTGCTCGCACGCTCGATGAACAACGCCTGGTCCAGGTCAGTGGACGACGCCGGATCGATGGTGAGGAAGTCCACGTCCGTCAGGTCAGCGCCCGGCAATTCGTGTGCGGCCACTGCCGCTTCCGCGTCCCGGACCGCCTCCGCCGGGTATGGCCCCGGCAGTTCCAGCTCGGTACGCAGGGCGCTCAGCGCCGCCGCGAGGTCGTTGGTTTGCTCGTGGACATTGGGGGCCAACCTATGATGTGACACGAAAGTCAGGTTAGCTCGATTTCCACGGATCGTGCACGCCGGCCGTCCGCCACGCGGAGGATTGTCAGGACGCGCCCGCGTCCAGGGCGGCCAGGAGTGCCGCGGCCGCCGCTGCGGGGTCGGAGGCTTCGGTGATGGCACGCACCACAACAACCCTGCCGGCGCCGGCCTCCACCACCTGCTCCACGTTGCCGAGATCGATGCCTCCGATGGCAAACCAGGGCAGCGTGGCCTGGGTTCCACCGGCAGCGCGGACTGCTTCGGCCGCGTACCGCACCAGGTCGAGGCCGACGGCGGCCCGGCCCGGTTTCGTCGGAGTGGCCCAGACCGGTCCTACGCAGAAGTAGTCCAGGCCGCTTTGGTCAGTCAGCCCACCGGACAGCCGGATGGCGCCTTCGATCTGCTCGGCGGTGTGGGTGGAAAGGCCGATCGCTGCGGGTGGGCCGAGGAGCGTGCGGGCGGAAGCGACCGGCAGGTCTTTCTGCCCGATGTGGAAGACGGGGGCGCCGGACAGTAGCGCGATATCGGCACGGTCGTTGACGGACCACAGCTTTCCGTGGCGTTCGGCCGCGGCCTGAAGCACGGCCAGCAGCTCCAGCTCCTCCGCCGCCTCGATCGCCTTGTCCCGGAGCTGGATGATGTCCACGCCGCCGGCAAACGCCGCGTCCACAAACTCGCCAAAGTCCCCGCGGTCCCGGCGCGCGTCGGTGCACAGGTACAGCCTGGCGCTGTGCGGGAGGCCGGTGTTTATGCCGCCGGCGGGGTCTGTTCCGGTCAAGGATTCGGGAGCGGCGGAGGGGGCGGAGGGCCTGCCTGCAGCGGCGAAGGATTGCGCGTTCATGGAAACCAGCCTAAGTCCCCTAAACTGGGCGGGTACTGCGGGAGCCCGTTGCAGCCGTCACAAAGCGGCCGGGCTGAGAGGGCGTCAGAGCCGACCGCTTGACCTGATCCGGCTAGTACCGGCGTAGGGAAGGAACATATGCCCCCCGCAATAAGCAGCCCACCCGAGACCGCATCAGCCAGCCCGGCCGTCCTGCACGCCGACGTGGCCGTCATCGGCGGCGGAGTCATCGGCCACGCCATAGCCTGGGAGGCCCGGCGATCCGGCCGTTCCGTCGTGCTGATCGATGACGCGCCCGGGAACGGCGCCAGCTGGGCAGCCGCCGGCATGCTGGCCCCTGTGAGCGAACTGCACTACCAGGAGGAAGACCTCCTTGAGCTGATGCTGGCATCCTCCGGCCTGTGGCCTGCCTTTGCGGCGGACCTCGCCCTGGCCGGGGCTGGCGATACCGGATATCTGACGACGCCGACGCTCGCCATCGGCGCGGACGCTGCGGACCGCCGCGCGCTGATGGACCGCCGGGCCGTGCAGCAGGCCAGCGGCCTGGTGGTGGAACCCCTGACTGTCCGTGAGGCCAGGACGAGGGAATCCCTACTTAGCCCGGCCATATCCTGCGCCCTGGACATCCCCGCCGACCACCAGGTGGATCCACGGAAACTGGTGGCGTGCCTCCAGGAAGTCCTGGCCGTCCACGAACCGGGAGCAGGAACGGCCGTGGCAGGTGCCCGCGGGGGATTCGCCGTTGACCAACGGGCTGCTTCCCTTCTTTGGGAGGACGGCCGCGTCACTGGGGTGAGGCTCGCCCACGGCGGAAGTGTCCGGGCCGGGGAGACCATCGTGGCCAACGGATTGCAGGCGGGGTCGCTGGATGGCCTCCCGGTTGGACTGCACCTGCCCCTGCGGCCCGTCTACGGTGACATCCTGCGCCTTGCTGTTCCGGAGCACCTGCGTCCGCTCCTCACCTCGACGGTCCGTGGAATGGTCCATGGCGTGCCGGTCTACATCGTTCCCCGGCAGGACGGCACGGTGGTGATCGGGGCAACGCAGCGAGAAGATGCGCTCGCCGGGACGGGCGACGCTGCTGTCTCGGCCGGCGGCGTGTACCAGTTGCTGCGTGACGCCCAGGTCCTGGTGCCGGCCGTCTCGGAGCTGGAACTCCTGGAATGCACGGCACGGGCAAGGCCGGCGACCCCGGACAACGCCCCTCTCCTCGGCCGCGTACGGGCTTCCGCACCAAGGACGGGGAACACAGCGAACATTGCCGGGCTGATTGTTGCCACCGGATTTTTCCGCCACGGAGTGCTGCTTGCTCCGGCGGCGGCGGCCATCTGCCGGGACCTGCTGGACGGCCGGTCGGACCCCCGATGGGGGGCCCTCAGCCCGGCCCGCTTTTCAGGAAAGCACCACGTAGCCGGAACACAGTCGCCGCGTAAGGACATCAGCAGCACGAAGGACCTCGACACACAGAAGGAATCAGCATGAACATCACCCTCAACGGCTCGCGCCATTCCGTGGCGGACGACGCGTCCATCACCACCCTCATCAGCCAGATCACTGGCCGTCCCCTCGCGGCCAACGGCCAGGCGACAGACGGGCAGAAACTCGGCGTCGCCGTCGCCCATAACTCCGAAGTAGTACCCCGCAGCCAGTGGTTCGTCACGACGCTCGCCGAAGGTGACGACGTCGAACTGGTCACAGCAGTCCAGGGAGGCTGACGCCATGACAGTAACCAGCACCATCAGCACACAGAACCGGCCCGAGGACACTGACCGGCTGGTCATCGACGGCGTCGAGCTCGGCTCCCGCCTCATCATGGGCACCGGTGGCGCCCCCAGCCTCTACGGGCTGGGCGCAGCCCTGCTGGCGTCCGGAACCGAACTGACCACGGTGGCCATGCGGCGCTATTCGCTGGCTGAATCGGGGTCCCTTTTCCAGCTCCTGGTGGACCACGGGATCCGGATCCTGCCCAACACCGCCGGCTGCTTCACCGCCCGGGACGCGGTCATGACGGCGGAACTGGCCCGCGAAGCGCTGGAAACGAACTGGATCAAGCTGGAAGTCATCGCCGACGAACAGACCCTGCTGCCGGACGCCGTGGAATTGGTGGATGCTACGGAACAGCTTGTTAACCGGGGCTTCAAAGTGTTCGCCTACACCAACGATGACCCGGTCCTGGCCCTGCGGCTGGAAAACCTGGGTGCCACCGCGGTCATGCCGCTCGGAGCGCCCATCGGCACCGGCCTGGGAATCCTGAATCCACACAACATCGAACTGATCGTCTCGCGCGCCTCGGTGCCCGTGGTGCTGGACGCCGGCATCGGCACGGCATCCGACGCCGCACTGGCCATGGAGCTTGGCTGTGATGCCGTGCTGCTGGCCACTGCAGTCACGCGTGCGCAGAACCCGGCACTCATGGGGGAGGCCTTCAAACACGCCGTCATCGCCGGTAGGCTGGCGAAAGCGGCCGGCAGGATTCCGCGCCGCGAGCACGCCCTGGCGTCATCGGCCATGGAAGGCCGGGCAGAGTTTCTGTAGGCCGTTTTCTCCAGGCCTGGCGCCCTCGACCGAACGCCGGGGCGGCTCACCGGACGAGCCAAGGAGGCCGCTGTGGCCGGCAAGGAACACAAACTCACCAGGGAGCGGATCGACGCCGTCCTCGAGGCGCTGCCCGACTGGCGGTACCGGCTGGGCGGGCTGGTCACTGTCTATAAGACGCCGACGGCGGCCGCCGCACTGGAGCTGATTGCCGCCGTCGGACGCCTCGCGGAACAGCAGAACCACCATCCGGACCTTGAGTGGCGCTACAACAAGGTCCATCTCCGCTACACGTCCCACGACGCCGGCGGCGAGGTCACTGAGCGGGATGCCGCTGCTGCAGCGGCAGTGAGTGCGGCTGCGGCACGGCTCGGAGCCACCGCCCAACCGGTTAGTTAAAAGACGGTGACCACCACCCTGCTGGGTGGTGGTCACCGGTACTCAAGGCATCGTCCTTGCTACATCTTGAGCGCCTGAGTCAGCCGCTGCGTATCGTGGCTTGCCCGGGTCCGACCCAGGTAGATGACCGTCCCGACGGCAGCGACGGTGCCGAGCGCCATGGGCAGGATCCAGGGAATCCACGTCAGGCCCGGCTGGTAGCCAAAACCTGCCGCGATGAAGATGATCCAGCTCACCGCGCCCACCACAACGGCAACCCCTGCGGGCAACCCTGTGCCGTACCGGGTGTGGCGCTTGTCATTGGCCCAGACAATAAAGCCTGCGGCTGCTGTGACCAGGACAACGATGGTCAGTGAAAGCATGGGATCTCCTCGGAAAGCAGCGGCCAACCGCCAGGGCGGTTGGCCGCGGACGTGCTAGAACTGGCCGAAACCGACCTTGCGGGCCTCTTCGGCGCCGATTTCCACGTAGCCCAGGGCGCTGCCGGGAACGATGATGATGCGTCCCTTGTCGTCCTTGAGGCGGAGTTCGGTGCCCTTGGTGATGGCTTCTTCAACGACCGTGGCTACAGTGTCAGCGTCCTGAGCTGATTCCAGGATGATTTCGCGGCCAATGTTCTGAATGCCGATCTTAATTTCCAAAAGGGGGCCTCCCAGCCAATCAAAGTTTCTTGGGTTCTCTTATTTGTAGTCTAGGACTCTTTGGGGAAGCGCGAGATTCCGCGCCAAGCTAAACGGTAAATGAGGTCGCTGGCCACATCGAGGTCCAGGTTGCCGTCCGTTTCCAGCCAGTAACGCGCGCTGACCTGGGCCATTCCGGCCAGGCCGCGTCCCAGAAGCTGCGCCTCCAGGGGGGGGAGTTTGGTGTCTTCGGCAATCACGCGTGCCACGGCGTCCGCGAAGGTCTTGTTGAATGTCTCGAGACGTGAACTGACGTCGGGGTCGTTGATGAGGTCCGATTCGAAGACCAGGCGGTGGGCCTGGTCGTCGCTGGCGATGAAGCGGTAGTAAGCACGCATCACGGCCTGGACACGTTCGTCGTTGTCGGTAGTGGAGCTCAGGGCACCGAGCATCAGGTCCGTCAGCGACGCGAGATGGCTGTCCAGCAGGGCAAGATACAGCTCGCGCTTGGACGGGAAGTGCTGGTACAGCACCGGTTTGCTGACATGGGCCGTTTCGGCGATTTCATCCATGGCGGCGCCATGGTAGCCGTTGGCGACAAATACCTCCTGCGCCGCCGCGAGGAGCTGCGCCCGGCGCTCATCCCGGGGAAGCCGGGCGGACCTCTGGCCCGCGGTCCGTTGAGGTGCGGCCGGTTCGCCGCCGGACGCCCGGTCAGCCCGTGCTTCATGGACCACAGTTGCCCTACTTTCCCTTGCCGTTACCTACACAATACTGCGCGGTAATATGACCGTGCGGCATCTCGGGGCATACATTGAAGTATGGCTTCGACTTTGACCGCAAATGATTCCTCTGTATCGCTTAAGCCGCTGGTGGAGCCCGCCGGTGAACTGACGCCGGCCGAGGTGGAACGCTACTCGCGGCACCTCATCATTCCCGAAATCGGAGCGGTGGGGCAGCGGCGGCTGAAGAACGCCAAGGTGCTGGTCATCGGGGCCGGGGGACTGGGTTCGCCCGCACTGCTCTACCTGGCAGCAGCAGGCGTGGGGACCCTGGGAATCATCGACGACGACGCCGTTGACCTCAGCAACCTGCAGCGCCAGGTGATACACGGCGTCGCCGACGTAGGACGGCCCAAGATCGAATCCGCGCAGGACGCCATCGCGGCCCTGAACCCGCTCGTGGAGGTCCGGCTGCACAACGTCAGGCTGGATGCCACCAACGCGCTGGAGCTGTTCGCGGGCTACGACCTGATCCTGGACGGGGCGGACAACTTCGCCACCCGCTACCTGGTCAACGATGCCGCTGCCGTCCTCGGCAAGCCCTATGTGTGGGGATCGATCTTCCGCTTCGACGGCCAAGTGAGCGTGTTCTGGGAAAAGTACGGACCCACTTACCGGGACCTTTATCCCGAGGCCCCGCCGGCCGGATCCGTGCCCTCCTGCGGCGAGGGCGGCGTCTTCGGCATGCTCTGTGCTGCTGTGGGGTCACTCATGGTGACCGAGGCAGTCAAGCTGATCACCGGCGTCGGGCGTTCACTCCTGGGCCGGGTGGCACTGTTTGATGCCCTGGGCGGCAGCTGGCGCGAGATCCGCGTGTCCAAGGACCCGGCGGCGGAACCCATTACGGAACTGACGGACTACGAAGCTTTCTGCGGCATAACACCTGCCGCCTCTGCAGACACGGAGCACACGGTGACGGCAACCCAGCTGGCCACCATGCTGGCTTCCCGGAAGGCAGGCCTGAAGGACTTCGAGCTGGTGGACGTCAGGGAAACAGGCGAACACGACATCGTGAGCATCGACGGCTCGGTACTGATCCCGCAGGGCAGGATCCTCGCGGGGGAGGCCTGGGCGGAACTCCCGCAGGACAAGGACATTGTGTTCCACTGCAAGGCGGGCACTCGGTCAGCCAACGTGCTGGAGGCTGCGCGGAAGGCAGGCTACCAGCGGGTCAGCCATCTCGACGGCGGAATCCTGGCCTGGGTGCGCGACGTGGAACCGCAGAAGCCGGTCTATTAGACGGGTAGGTCAGGCGGTTTCGAGGCCCCGGTGGTCCACGGGGCACTCCGCCTGCGCTGCTGTGGCCGGCTGCTCCACGGTGATGCCGTAGAGGGTTTCGAGCGCCGACACGTAGTCGTCCTGCTGGCCGTTGGCTGCGAGCTCACGGGCACGGACGGTGGGCACGTGCAGCAGCTGCTTGACCATCCGGCGGAGGGCGAACTCCACTTCCTCGGCGGCGGCCGTGCAGCCGTGGCGGGCACGGACGCGCTCCATCTCCGCGTCCAGGACGTTCATGGTGTGCCGGCGGAGCGCCACGATGGCGGAATCCACCGAGCGGGCTTCCCGTTCCTGTTCGAAGGCCTGGGCCGCGCCGGACACAATGCCGCTGGCCTGGGTGAGGGACTCGGCCTGTTCCTGGGGTGCCGCCAAACGCACGGATTCGAGCGTGAGCAGCTCAACGCCGTCGAGCTGGCCGACTTCGGGGTCAAAGTCATGGGTGAGGGCGAGGTCGATCGCGATCAGCGGCTGGGGAGAGCCCGCGCGGATCGCGGCAAGTTCGCCGGCCTCGACCCGGGTGTCGGAGCCGCTGCAGCCGATCATGACGTCGGAGGCAGCTACGGCTACCGGCAGGGATTCGCTGTCCAGCGCTGTTCCGCCGCGGGTGGCGACGAACGCTTCGGCGCGTCCCGACGAGGAGAACACGGAGATGTCGGTGCAGCCCCGTTCACGGAGCAGCGCCATCGTGGCGCCGGCATAGGCGCCGGTGCCGAACACCACCGCCTTCTTCGTTGACCAGTCGGGGCTTTCGGAAAGATCGGTGGCCAGATCCAGTGCCACTGAAACGATGGAAAGGCCTCGGGAACCGAGGGCGGTCTGTGCTCCGACATCCTTGGCCGTCTTGGAGGCGGCCTGGAAGAGGCGGACCAGGCCGGAGCTGGCCGTGCCCTCGTGCTGGGCAGTGATGAGTGCGCGGCGGACCTGGCCGGCGATTTCACGTTCACCCACGACGGCGGAGTCCAGTCCGGCGCTGACGGCAAAAAGGTGCTGGCTGACTTCGGGGCCGGTGCGTGTGCTGAAGGAGCGGGACACGAGCTGTTCGTTGAGTCCGCTGAGGCCGCTGATCTCGGACACGAGGGCCGCCCGGGCAGCCTCAACATCGTCAGCGTGGGGCGCTTCACCGTAGATTTCGTACCGGTTGCAGGTGGCAAGCACCACCGCACCCGTCACTGCCGGCGATCCGGAGAGTGCGGATGTGGCGATACCGGAAGCACCGTTGCTCAGTTGAGCAACGGTCTCAAGGTCGATGTCGGCGTGTGTAGCCACCAATGAAAAAAGAACCACAGCAGATCAATCATAGCTTTTTCGTTGCCCGGTAGAACAACCCGCCAAACGGCAACAGGCGGTGGAGGGCCGTGATTCCTGCCCCGGTGCGGCCGGTGCGGCTTCAGGTGACAGGCTGTCGTTATCTTTTAGGGCCGATTTTGGGCACAATCAAAGGCATGACTTCCAGCTCCGCCGTGTCCAATGCCGTGTCTGCTGCCGGTGCCCTTGCTGCCGGCCATCCGCTGATGGACGGCCGCACCGCAGATTCGCCGCTCATCACCGCCTACCGTGGCGGCAAGCCGTCGCGGCGGCCGGTGTGGTTCATGCGCCAGGCCGGGCGCTCGCTGCCGGAATACCTGAAGGTGCGCGAAGGCGTGGCCATGCTGGATTCCTGCCTGCGGCCGGAGCTCGCGGCCGAAATCACGCTGCAGCCCGTCCGGCGCCATGACGTGGACGCTGCCATATTCTTCTCCGACATCGTCATTCCGCTGAAGCTCGCCGGCGTCGGCGTGGACATTGTGCCGGGTGTGGGCCCCGTGCTGGACAAGCCGGTGCGCACGGCTGAAGACGTTGCCGCCCTGCCGCAGCTGACCTGGGAAGCCCTGGAACCGATCCGCGAAGCCGTGCGGCTGACCGTCGCCGAGCTGGGTAAGACCCCGCTGATCGGCTTCGCCGGTGCGCCGTTCACTCTCGCCGCGTACATGGTGGAGGGCAAGCCGTCCCGTGACCACCTGGGCCCGCGCACCATGATGCACGCGGACCCGGAAACCTGGACAGCACTGGCAAACTGGGCCGCCGACGCCTCGGGAATGTTCCTCCGCGCCCAGCTGGAGGCCGGCGCCTCCGCCGGACAGCTGTTTGACTCCTGGGCAGGATCACTGGGCCTGGCCGACTACACCAAGTTCGTCGCACCGGCCTCGGCCCGCGCGCTGGACCACGTCCGCCACCTCGGCGCACCGCTGATCCATTTTGGTACCGGAACCTCCGAGCTCCTCGTTGCGATGCGCGACGTGGGCGTGGACGTGGTGGGCGTGGACTACCGCCTTCCGCTGGATGAGGCCAACCGGCGCCTGGGCGGAACTGTGCCGCTGCAGGGAAACATCGACCCCGCGCTGCTGTCGGCGCCGTGGGACGTGCTCGAAGCCCACGTGCGTGCGGTCATTGCGGCTGGAGCCTCCGCGCCCGGCCACGTGCTCAACCTCGGCCACGGCGTACCGCCCGAAACGGACCCCACGGTCCTGACCCGGGTTGTAGAACTCATCCACTCCATTTCCCCGGAGTAGGACCATGGGCAGCTCCTTGATGCCGAACCAGGCCGCCCTCGTCCTGGGCGGCGGCATCTCCGGCCTGCTGGCCGCGCGGGAGTTGGCGGCTGCCGGACTTACAGTGACCGTCCTGGAGGCCACCGCATCCTGGGGCGGCTGCGTGGGCAGCCACGTGGTGGCCGGCCTCACCCTGGACAGCGGAGCAGAGTCCTTCGCTACGCGCTCCTCAGCCGTGGCTGAGCTTGCTGATGAACTTGGACTCGGCGGCAACGTTGTGGCGCCCCGCCCGGGCGGTGCCTGGGTGCAGCTTCCGGACGGCCCGCGCGAACTGCCCAAGACCGGAGTCCTGGGGATTCCCGCCAACCCCTGGGACCCGGAGGTCAGACGGTCGTTGGGATTTGTGGGCTCGCTCCGGGCGTCCTTGGACAAGTACCTGCCGGCTTCGATCGGCGCGACAGCGGAGGTCACCAGCGTGTCGGCGTTGGTTCGGGCCCGGATGGGCCGCCGGGTGTTGGACCGCCTTGTGGCCCCGGTGGTGGGCGGCGTGCACTCCGCGGACCCCGGCCTCCTGGACGTGGACACGGTGACCCCAGGCCTCCGTGCCGGAATCCGCGAGCACGGTTCCCTCGCCGCCGCAGTGGCCGCCCAGCGGCGCGGTTCGCCCCAGCCATCCACCGCGAAGGCGGGTTCCGCCGTCGCCGGCCTGGAGGGCGGGATGCACACCCTGGTGGTGGCCCTGGTCAGTGATCTCCGCAGCCGTGGGGTCAGCCTGATGAGTGGAACAGCCGCGGACGCCGTCGAAAGGACGCCGGACGGATGGCGTGTCACCGCCGGTGACACAACGTACGACGGCGGCGTGCTGGTGGTGGCGCTTCCCGGCCCGGCAGCCGTGGGGCTACTTCAGGAAGCCCTGCCCGCACTCGCCGGCTGGAGCCCGGAAAGCGGTCCCGACGTCCGGCTCGTCACCCTGGTAGTGGACCTGCCCGAACTGGACCGCAGGCCGCGGGGCACCGGGGTCCTGGTAGCTCCCCAGACGCCCGGTATCCAGGCAAAAGCCCTCACGCACGCAACCGCGAAGTGGGACTGGCTGGCCGCTGCGGCAGGTCCCGGAACACACGTGCTGCGGCTCTCCTACGGTCGCCTGGAAGCCTTGGAAAACTCGACCGGGACCCGCAACGCCGCCCCAGCCCTCGACGCGGAGCTCCTGGCTGCCGCCCTGCATGACGCTTCGGCCCTGCTGGGCGTCCCGGTGCAGGGGACCGACGTTGTCGGCTGGGATGTTGTCAGGTGGCAAGGGGCCCTGCCGTTTGCTGCCGTCGGACACAAAGCCCGGGTGGCCGAGGTCAGGAAGCTCTGCGCGGCAGAGTCCGGCCTCGGCATTGTGGGCGGATGGGTGGCCGGCAACGGACTCGCCGCCGTGGTGGCCGATACGCGGAAAGAAATTCACAGCCTGGTCAGCTGACCATCGCCCCTGTTCAGTGGAATATGGGCCTGGACGGGACCACTCCGGGGTGCGGTTTCCGGTTTTCAATCCACCCCCTGATGTGGCTAGGGTCGATAACTATGGTTATCTACAGGTCCGAATTTTCCCGTTCCCGGACCAGTATCCATGGGCGACTCCGGCGTGGCGCTGCAGCGGCTGCCGTCGGAGCGGTACTGGTCCTGTCCGCCGGCGTACCGGCATCCCAGGCAGCCGATGGCAGTGCTGATCCCACCGGTGCCGCCGACGTTACTGTCGACGCAGACGCCGACGGGGTTAACGGTCTTCTGAACGGCCTCTTGGGCCGATCCGGTGGACGTTCCACAGCCGCACCCGCACCGACTCCCTCAACCTCTTCCACTCCGACGTCCACGGCGACTCCTTCTCCAGCCCCGACGTCCGCGCCGACGACGTCCGCCAGCCCTACACCCGAGGGCACAGCACCACAGAGCACGGCTCCCCAAGGTGCCGTCCCGCCGTCGAGCGCTCCTGCGCCGCTCAGCACGTCCCCGGATGCCTCCGGTTCACCGGCAGGCACGCAGCCGAACGGCCAGTCCGGTGCCCCCGCCGGCGGGACGCTGGAGGACGGCCAGGATGCAGGCCAGGACGGCGATCCTGCTGCGGACCAGCCCACGCAGGGTTCCCACAGCACCAACGCCACCCCTGTTTCGGGACCGGGGCGCCGCGGAAACGCGCCCGCCAGCCGGGACAACATGGCGTCGGCCACGGCAGCAGCTGCGGCGGCCGAACCTGCGAAGGTCTGGCTTGGCGTGGGACTGGTGGGGTCTGCCGGAGCTGCCGGACTCCTCTTTGCCCGGATCCGCCGGATCTGACCTCAGTGCCGAATCGACTCAAGACCCACAGTGGACCGAACCTGTGACCTTCAGCACTTCTACGTCTTGTAGAAGTCGCCCGGTTTCGACTTGGCGGTAGGGAAGGGGCAAACTGGTAACCATGAGCCACACTTCTGCCGAATCTGTCACTAAAACCGAAGAATCAGCCGAGCAGTTCTTCACTCTCTGGACTGTGTTCAAGCGGTCTGAGGAACTCGTGCGCAGCGCTGACGCTGCTGCCGATTTCGATGCCCTGCTGGTCCGCCTGGCCGAAGCCGGCGTGACGCACCGCGGCAGCTACGACGTCTCCGCTATGCGCGCCGACGCCGATGTTATGGTGTGGCTCCACGGCCCGAAGCCCGAAGCGCTGCAGCAGGCCATCCGCGACATCCGCCGCAGCACCCTTTTCGCCGGCACCGAGATTGTCTGGTCCGCGATGGGCGTCCACCGGGAAGCCGAGTTCGCCAAGAACCACACCCCCGCCTATTCACGCGGTGTGGCCCCGGCCGAGTGGCTCTGCGTCTACCCGTTTGTACGCTCCTATGAGTGGTACATCCTGCCCGACGAGGAACGCGGCAAGATGTTGCGTGACCACGGCCTGCTGGGCCGGGAGTTCCCGCAGGTCATCTCCAACACGGTGTCCTCCTTCGCCCTGGGTGACTGGGAGTGGATCCTGGGACTGGAAGCCCCCGAACTGGTGGACCTCGTGGACCTGATGCGCCACCTTCGCGCCACCGAAGCACGCAACCACGTACGGGAGGAAATCCCGTTCTACACCGGCCGCCGCATCACCGCTGCAGCGGTCGCCGAGGTCCTCGCATGACCCAGCCCGAGCCCGCGGCGGGCGCCGTGCCCACTGGAATCAACCCGGTCACCGAAGCCGGCCGGATGGCGCCCAAAAACTATGACGGCGTCCTGCTGGCCTCCTTTGGCGGGCCCGAGGGCCAGGACGACGTTATCCCGTTCCTGCGCAATGTCACCCGCGGCCGAGGCATCCCGGACGAGCGGCTCGAAGAGGTTTCCCACCACTATCGGGCCAACGGCGGCATCAGCCCCATCAACCAGCAAAACCGCGAGCTCAAGGCTGCCCTCGAAGCGGAGCTCTCGGCCCGCGGCATAGAGCTTCCGGTGCTGTGGGGCAACCGCAACTGGGACCCCTACATTCCGCAGACACTGCAGGCCGCGTACGACGCCGGCCACCGCAAACTGCTGATGGTCACCACGAGTGCCTACTCCTGTTACTCCAGCTGCCGCCAGTACCGCGAAGACATCGGCATCGCCCTGACGGAGTCGGGGCTGGACGGCCGGCTTGAGGTGGACAAGGTCCGGCAGTACTTCGACCACCCGGGCTTTGCGGAGCCCTTCATTGAAGGAACCGCAGCCGGGCTGGCGGATGTGCGGGCGCAGCTCGCTGCCGCGGGAACACCGGACGCCCCCGTGCACATCCTTTTTGCCACCCACTCCATCCCTACCCGGGATGCCGAGGCCGCCGGACGGTCCGGGGACGAGCCGCGCGAGTTCGAGGAAGGTTCCGCCTACGTGGCCCAGCACCTGGCCACCGGCGCAGCCGTCATTAGCCGCGTGCAGGCCGAATCAGGCCTGACCGCCCCCTGGTCCCTCGTTTACCAGTCCCGCTCGGGCGCGCCTCACGTCCCGTGGCTCGAACCTGACATTAATGACGCCATCGCCGACCTGGCTGGCCAGGGCATCAAAGGCATCGTCATCGTCCCGCTGGGCTTCGTCAGCGACCACATGGAAGTTGTCTGGGACCTGGACACCGAAGCCCTGGAGACCTGCCGCAACCTCGGCCTGGCTGCCACGCGCGTGCCTACGCCGGGCACGCACCGGAAGTTTGTGCACGGCATCGTGGACCTCATCTCGGAACGGACGCTCGCCAACAACATCGGCGACCGGCCCGCCGTGACCGGCCTGGGCCCCTGGTACGACGTCTGCCGGCCGGGCTGCTGCGCGAATTTCCGCGGCGAGAAGCCCACCATCGCCGGAGCTGATACCACCGTCGGCACCGGACATGACGCATATCCGGCCGCGTCTGCGGGCGCTGCCGGGGGAGTAGGAACGCAGTGACCGTACGGATCGGAACCAGGGCCAGCAAGCTCGCCCTGACGCAGACGCAGCAGACGGCGGACCAGCTGGCCGCCGTCGGAGGCTTCCCGGTGGAGCTGGTGCACATCACCACTGAAGGCGACGTCAAGACAGGATCGCTGTCCCAGATGGGCGGCACCGGGGTGTTTGTCGCCGCGTTGCGAGATGCCCTGCTGCAGGACACCTGCGATGTCGCTGTGCACTCGCTCAAGGACCTCCCGACGGGCGCCGCCTTGGGCCTCACGATCGCCGCAACGCCCAAGCGTGCCGATGCGCGGGATGTCCTGTGCGCACGCGACGGCCTCAAGCTGGCTGACCTGCCGCAGGGCGCCACGGTGGGCACCGGCTCGCCGCGCCGCGCTGCCCAGCTGCGGGCCGCACGCCCTGACCTGGACGTGCAGGACATCCGCGGCAACGTTGATACCCGCCTGGGCCGCGTGCCCGGCCTGCCCGGAAACGCGGCCGGCGCGCCAGGGGACCTCGACGCCGTCGTGCTGGCCGCCGCTGGGCTGGAACGCATCGGCCGCCTGGACGTCGTCAGCGAATTCTTCGAGATGGACGTGATGCTGCCGGCGCCGGGGCAGGGTTCGCTGGCCATCGAATGCCGGAGCGCCGACGCCCCCCGCAAGGCAGGCTCCACCGAAGCGTCGCAAGGCGTTTTGGCGCAGGCACTGGCAGCACTCAACGATGAGGACACCCGCCTCGCCGTGACTGCGGAGCGTGCCGTGCTGGCCCGCCTCGAGGCCGGCTGCGCCGCCCCCGTGGGTGCCTTCGCCTACCGCAAGGGCAGCATGCTGTACCTCGAGGCGGCTGTATGCGCCGTGGACGGCACCAAGACGGTGCGCGAAAAGAAGGCAACGGACGGTCTCACTGAAGTCGGTGCCACGCTGCTCGGCATCGAGGTGGCCGAGCTCCTGCTCGCTGCCGGCGCCGCGGAGATCGCGGACCTTGCCGCATCCTGATCCACCGGCAGGCAGCCTCGGCGGCCGGCGCGTCCTGATCACCCGGAGCGCCGACCGTGCCGGCCCTCTGGCCGCGCTGCTCGGCAGCCTGGGGGCCGAACCGCTGGTCCTGCCGCTCATCGACTTTGAACGGGCCACGGACCAGCCGGCTCTCGATTCCGCCCTGGATACCCTGGCCGCCGGTGGCTTCGACTGGCTGGTGGTCAGCAGCATCACCACGGTGCGGATGCTCGTGGAAAAGGCGGCCGAGCGCGGGACCACGCCGGCTGCCCTGGTGCCGGCGGGAACGCACGTGGCCACGATCGGGCCGTCCTCCCGGCGGATCCTCGAGGCCGCCGGCATCCCCGTGGCCCTCGCCCCGGTGGACATCCAGTCCGCCGAAGGGCTTGTGGACCTCTGGAGCGCCGCCCCGGCGCGCGTGCTGTTGCCACAGGCGGACATCGCTGCGGTTGCCCTGCGCGATGGTCTGGCAGCCAAGGGGGCCGACGTCACTGCTGTTGTGGCCTACCGCACCGTGGATTACCCGGCCCGGCCGGAACTCCGCCTGGAGGCGGAACTGCCGTCCGCCGTCGGGGTCTCCCACCCTGGCGCTCCCCGCGAGCTCAGTCAGTCGCAGACCCGCAGGGAGCTCGACGCCGGGACGCTCGACGCCGTCGTAGCAGCCTCGCCGAGCGCCGCGCGGCGCATTGCCGCGACCCTCCTGCCGCTGGGCCGATGCCGTTTCGTCGCCATCGGACGGCCGACGGCGGCGGAGGCTGCCGCCCTCGGCATCCCGGTGGCAGCCACCGCCCAAGTCCCCACCCCGGACGGCATAGTGGTCGCACTGGGCACCGTATTTGCCAACGAAGGGAACACCCGATGAGCTTTCCGAACCACCGCCCGCGCCGCCTCCGCACCACGCCCGCCATGCGCCGGCTCACGGCCGAATACCGCCTGGCTCCGGCGGACCTGATCCTGCCCGCGTTCATCCGCGAAGGCCTCAGCGAACCGTTGCCCATTTCCTCCATGCCCGGGGTTGTGCAGCACACCACCGATTCGCTCAAGCGTGCCGCAGCGGAAGCCGTGGAACTTGGTGTGGGCGGCATCATGCTGTTCGGCGTTCCCGCAGTGCGTGATGCCCGCGGCACCGCGTCCCTGGATCCGGACGGCGTGCTCAACAAGGCCATCCGTGACGTCCGCGCCGAGGTGGGCGATGACCTGGTCATCATGGGCGACGTCTGCCTGGACGAATTCACGGACCACGGCCACTGCGGCGTCCTGGATGCCGACGGTTATGTGGACAACGATGCCACGCTGGAAATCTACGGCCAGATGGCCGTGGCCCAGGCCGACGCCGGTGCCCACGTCCTGGGGCCTTCCGGCATGATGGATGGCCAGATCGCCGTCATCCGCCAGGCCCTTGAGGAATCCGGCCACAAAAACACCGTCATCCTGGCCTACGCGGCCAAGTACGCCTCCGCCTTCTACGGCCCGTTCCGGGAAGCCGTGGATTCGCAGCTCAAGGGCGACCGCCGCACCTACCAGATGGACGCCGCCAACCGCCGCGAAGCCCTCCTCGAGGTGGAACTGGACCTCGAGGAAGGCGCAGACATGGTCATGGTGAAGCCAGCCATGAGCTACCTGGATATCCTGGCCGACGTCGCCGCCATGAGCCCCGTGCCGGTCTCGGCCTACCAGATCTCGGGTGAATACGCGATGATCGAGGCCGCCGCCGCCAACGGCTGGATCGACCGGCGGGGTGCCATCACGGAATCCATCCTCGGCATCAAACGGGCCGGCGCCAACACCGTGCTGACCTACTGGGCCTCCGAAGTCGCCGGCTGGCTTCGCGAATCCTGAGACGGCAGGGAATGTTTCCGGATGCTCCGTGGTTTGTATGCGTATGCATGAAAATAACGAGCCTTCCGTAACCGCTCCGTCAACCCCGGGAAATCCCACCGCCCCCGTCCCCGCGGACACCATCCTGCTGGGCGTCAGTACCTTCGGCGACGTCGACCTGGCTGCCGACGGCGCACCCAAGCACCACGCGGAGGTGCTGCGCCAGGTGGTGGAACAGGCCAAGGTGGCCGACGCCGTCGGACTGCACTCCTTCGGCGTGGGGGAGCACCACCGCAGGGACTTCGCCGTCAGCGCGCCGGACGTGGTGCTCGCAGCCATCGCCACGGCCACGGAAAACATCCGGCTCGGCAGTGCGGTCACGGTCCTGAGCTCGGACGATCCCATCCGCGTCTTCCAGCGCTTCGCCACCCTCGACGCCGTCTCCAACGGCCGCGCCGAAGTGATCCTGGGCAGGGGTTCGTTCACCGAATCCTTCCCGCTCTTTGGCTACGACCTAGGCGACTACGACGCCCTCTTCGAGGAGAAGCTGGACATCTACGACCGGGTGAGGTCCCAGAACCCGGTGAACTGGGACGGCCGGACCCGGGCATCGCTTCGGGGCCAGATGGTCTATCCGCACGTGGAAGGCCGACTGCTTCCCACGTGGATCGGCGTGGGCGGATCACCCCAGTCCGTGGTCCGCACGGCAACCTACGGCTACCCGATGGTCCTGGCCATCATCGGCGGCGAGCCCGAGCGCTTCCGTCCCTACGCCGACCTCTACCGCCGCACCCTGGCCGAAGCCGGTAAGGAACCGCAGGCACTCTCCGTGCATTCGCCCGGCTATGTGGCCGAGACTGACGAGCAGGCCCTCGAGGAGTACTACCCGCACTGGCTCGCCACCCGGAACAAGATCGGCGCGGAGCGCGGCTGGGGACCGGCCGGGCGCGGCGAGTACGAAGCCGCGGCGGACGAGGACGGTGCCCTGTTCGTTGGTTCCCCGGAGACCGTGGCGGCGAAGGTGGCCCGGCTCAAGGGCACCCTCGGTGCGGACCGCTTCGAGATGAAGTACAGCAGCGGCACGCTGCCCCACGAGCAGATGATGCGCTCCATCGAACTGTTCGGTTCCAAGGTGGCGCCACTCGTCGCAGACAAGCTTGCGGACATGCACGCGAACCGCTGAGCCAGGCGGCCACGGTATCCGGCGCCCGCGGGTGGCGTGGCGCCGGATGCCACCGCACAGGATGGAAGAATAGGGGCATGACTCGTTCCGAAGCCCTCTTCGCCCGTGCCCAGACCCTGATGCCCGGCGGCGTCAACTCACCCGTCCGTGCCTTCGGCTCGGTGGGTGGAACCCCGCGGTTCATGGTTTCGGCCCAGGGTCCTTACCTGACCGACGCCGACGGCAAAGAATACGTCGACTTGGTCTGCTCCTGGGGCCCGGCGCTGCTGGGGCACGCCCACCCGGCCGTCCTGGCGGCCGTCCACGCAGCGGTTGACCGCGGCCTCTCGTTCGGAGCCTCCACGCCGGACGAGGCCAACCTGGCAGCCATCGTCCGGGAGCGTGTGCCGGCCGCCGAACGCGTCCGTATGGTCTCCACCGGCACCGAGGCCACCATGACGGCAGTCCGACTGGCCCGAGGCTTCACCGGCCGGAACCTCATCATCAAGTTCGCCGGCTGCTACCACGGCCACCTGGACGGGCTTCTCGCCGCTGCAGGGTCGGGTGTTGCCACCCTGGCGCTGCCGGGCTCGGCCGGCGTCACCGAAGCCACTGCCGCCGAAACGCTGGTCCTGCCCTACAACGACCTCGCCGCCGTCGAAGCCGCCTTTGCCGCGCACGGGCCCAACATCGCGGCCGTCATCACCGAAGCCGCCCCCGCCAACATGGGCGTAGTGACACCGGGGGAGGGCTTCAACCTGGGACTGTCCCGCATCACCCGCGAGCACGGCGCCCTGCTGATTCTGGACGAAGTGCTCACCGGCTTCCGTACCGGCTACTCCGGCTACTGGGGGCTCACCGGCGGCGCTGCTGACGCAATGGACCCGTGGACCCCTGACCTGCTCACCTTCGGAAAAGTCATCGGCGGCGGAATGCCGACGGCGGCCCTCGGCGGGCGTGCCGACGTTATGGACTACCTCGCGCCCCTCGGCCCGGTGTACCAGGCCGGAACGCTGTCCGGGAACCCCGTGGCCATGGCAGCCGGCGTAGCCACCCTGACGCACGCCACCCGCGACGTCTACTCATTTGTGGACGCCCGCTCGCTGGAGCTCTCCTCGGCACTGTCCGCGGCCCTGGGCAGTGCCGGGGTGGACCATTCCGTCCAGTTCGCCGGGAACCTCTTCTCCGTGGCGTTCGGCACGTCCGCGAACGGCGTCCACAACTATGCTGACGCCCAGGCCCAGGAAACCTTCCGGTACGCGCCGTTCTTCCACTCCATGCTGGAATCCGGCGTTTACCTGCCGCCGTCGGTCTTTGAGGCCTGGTTCCTCTCGGCCGCCCACGACGACGCCGCGATGAACCGGATCTTTGACGCCCTCCCGGCCGCCGCGAAGGCTGCAGCTGCCGCGACAGCCTAGCGCCGCCGTCGGCCGTTGACGGGCGCCCGCAACGGCTGAAGCAAGAAAATCCCCGCCTCCCGGACAAATCCCCGCACCATGCGTGGGGGAAAAGTCCGGGAGACGGGGATTTTCTGTTGGTGCGCCTACAGCACGTCCGAAAGGAAGCCCTTCAGGCGGTCCGTTGCGGGCGCCGTGAAGATCTGCTCCGGCGGACCCGATTCGACCACGACGCCGGCATCCATAAACGTGACGGTGTCTGAGACGTTGCGGGAGAAGCCCATTTCGTGGGTCACCACCACCATGGTCATGCCGCCCTTGGCGAGGTCGGTCATCAGCGCCAGGACGCCCTTCACGAGCTCGGGGTCGAGCGCTGAGGTGGCCTCGTCAAAGAACATCACCTCAGGCTTCATGGCCAACGCACGGGCGATTGCAACGCGCTGCTGCTGGCCGCCGGAGAGGTTGGCCGGGCGGGCATCAGCTTTGTGCTTGAGGCCCACCAGGTCCAGCTGCTCCAGGGCTTCGGCGCGCGCCTGCTCGTTGGAGAGCTTCCGGAGCTTCCGCAGCGCGAGCGAGACGTTGTCCAGCACGGTCTTGTGCGGGAACAGGTTGAACTGCTGGAACACCATGCCGATCCGCTGGCGCAGCTCGTCCGGGTTGTCTTTCAGGACCGACCGGCCATCCAGCAGGATGTCGCCCTGGTCCGGTTCGATCAGCCGGTTCATGACCCGCAGGAGCGTCGACTTGCCGGAGCCGGACGGGCCGATGACCGAAGCCGTAGTGCCCTTCTCCACGTGGAGGTCGATGCCGCGGAGCACATGGTTATGCCCGAACGAAAGGTGCAGGTTCTTGCCGGTCAGGGTGCCGGAAGTAAATTCCGTCATGCCTGTGCCCCCTTGCCGATAGGTGCCGCCAGCTCGTCCGGTTCCTTCTTCTCCGGCCGGCCGGTACGGAGCCGGTTGTCGATGAAGTTCACGAAGTGTGTCAGCGGCACGGTCAGGATCAGATACAGAACGCCGGCGGCCACCAGCGGCGAAAGGTTCCCCGTGTTGGCCATGGCATCGTTACCGATCCGGAAAATCTCGCGGTCGGAGGCTGCCAGGCCCAGCACAAACACCAGGGAGGAATCCTTCAGCAGCGAGATGAACTGGTTCACCAAGGCAGGCAGCACGCGGCGGATGCCCTGTGGCACCACCACCAGGCGCATGGACTTGCCGTAGCTGAACCCCAAAGCGCGCGAGGCCTCCAACTGGCCCTTCTCCACGCTCTGGATACCGGAACGGAAGATCTCGCCGATGTAGGCGCCGGCGATCAACGTCAGAGCCAGGATCCCGAGCGGATAGGGGTTCCGGTTACCGGTGAGTTCCCGGGCAATGGGGCTCAGCCCAATACCGATCACCAGAATGACCAGAATGGCGGGCAAGCCGCGGAACAGGTCGGTGTAGATCCGAGCTGCCCAGCGGGCCACGGGATTCCGGGAAATGCCCATGAGCGCGAGCAGTAGCCCCAACAAGGAGCCGAGGATGCCCGAGGCCAACGCAAGGATCAGGGTGTTGGGCAAGCCCACCGTGAGAAGGGAGGGAACGACTTTCGCCATTTCCTCCCAGTTGAGAAACGTTTCACCCAGCTGGTCCAGGAGATCCATAAGCGGTTAAGCCCAGATCAGCTCTGGGGAGCCGGAGCAGCTTTGCTTCCCGGCTTCCAGTCGGCGGGGGCCTCGCGGTCCGGGTACCATTCCTTGGTCAGCTTGGACCAGGTGCCGTCAGCAATTACGGCATCAAGGCCGGAGTTCAAAGCGTCGATCAGAGCCTTGTTGTCTTTGTTCACGGCGTAAGCGGTGAAGTTCTGGGTGTTCACAACAGACTCGGCGATGACAGTTCCGTCGCCGTCCTTCACCTGGCCGGTGGCCTGCTGCGAGGGTGCCACCCAGGCATCGATCTGGCCGTTGCGCACGTTGGCGTACACGGTGGCGTAGTCCGGGAAACGGACCGGCTCGAGCTTCAGGGTGTTGGTGACGTAGTCGTCCTGGACAGTGCCCTGGACAACGCCGATGCGGACATTGGCATCCAGGTCTGCGAAGCCCTTGACGTCGCTGTCGGTCTTGGCAACGACAGCCATAAAGCCGAAGTCGTAGCCGTTGGTGAAGCCCACGTTGGCGCGGCGGGCGTCTGTTGTGGAGATCGAGGACGATCCCACATCGAACTGCTTCGTCTGCACCTGGGAGAGCAGCGCCGAGAAATCGGTGGCTACGAATTCAACCTCGAGGCCAAGCTTTCCGGCAACGGCGCGCAGCAGCTCGTTGTCGTAGCCGGTGAACTTGCCGGCCGGGTCGATGAAGATATTCGGCGGCGCGTCGGAGAGTGTGCCAACTTCCAGCTTGCCTTCGGTGTTGAGGCCCAGCTTGGTCTTGTCGATCTGGTCCAACGGCGTGACGTCGGCGGTGGTGTACTTGTCCAGCGTCTGCTGGTCGCTGCCGGCGAGGGCATCTGTGGGCGTGCCGCTCGGCTGGGCCGTTCCGCTACCGCAGGCGGCCAGCGAGACAGCAAGGGCAACCGCGACGGGAACGCTGGTCAGCCACTTCATGGCTTTGGTCTTCATGAGGAAGTCACTTTCATCAGAGTCATAAGTTCAACCGGGCCTAAGGCTGCGCGTGTGGCGTCTGGCGCCTTGCTCCCAACTGCCGGCCGGCCGGGCGGGATTACCGCTGAACTTAATCTTCTCATTTCCGGCTTTCAGTGCTTCCAGACGAATAAAGTCATGTTCCAAGGCGCGGTTAGCCGAATAAAGGAACGAATGAAACTATTCCTGAACATCTGATGAATGAATGCTGCCCTTGCGGCCGAATCTGAGGGTTCCGACGGCGGCAGTCCGCGGTTCCGCCCTAATTGTGAGTTAGCTCTCAGCTAGAAGTCGCCGCTGGCGTCTTCCGGGGGGAGGACGGGCCATTCGCCTTCGATCACGGCGGCGGGCTTAGTCTTGCGCAGGTAGTTCTGGAAGTCCGCCGCTTGGCTGACAGCCCAGTCCTTTTGCAGTTCGTGAAGCTGGCTGGCCGGCATCTTGAGCTTAGGGAACTTGATGGCCATGGCATCCAGCATCCGGAGCGTGGCCAAAGCGTCCGCGGCCGACGTGTGGGCATTGTCCAGCGTAATGCCGTATTCCTCACACAAAGCGGTCAATGTGCGCTTACCCTTGCGGTAACGGTCCACCTGCTTGTTCATGATGAACGGGTCCAGGACGGGGAAGCGGCTCAACTGCCGGACGCCGTAGCGGGCGGACTCGGCGGCCAGGACGGTGAAGTCGTAGCTGGCGTTGAAGGCAATGACCGGAATCCCGGCGTCGAACAGGTCCTGCAGGACAGTTGCGAGCTCTCCGGTGACTTCATGGGCCGGCCGTCCTTCACGCCGGGCCTGCTCCGTGGTGATGCCGTGGATATCGCTGGCGTCGGTAGGGATTTCGACACCGGGATCGGCCAGCCATTCGTGTTCGGTGATGACGTCCCCCTTGTGGTCCACCACGGTGACCGACGCCGTGACGATCCGCGCGGCACGCGAATTCCGTCCGGTGGTTTCGAGATCGAAGGCTGCGCGGGGGAGGGTGTTCCAGGAGGTCATGCTTCAACGCTACCGGCCAGCACCGACAGGATCCGCCAACGCCACTGCCGGTAACCTTGAGGTATGCGGACTGAGTACATTGAGGCGGTGCTCGCGCTGGTCGAGCTGGTTCCACCCGGCACCGCACTGGCCTACGGTGATGTGGCCGAGCTGCTGGGGTCCGGCGGTCCACGGCAGGTGGGCCACGCCATGAGCCACTACGGCAGCCAGGTCGCGTGGTGGCGCATCCTCAAAGCAAGCGGCCAGGGTCCGGAAGGGCACGAGGCCGAAGCCCTCCGCCACTACCTGCAGGAGGGGACGCCCCTGCTCGGCAACCACGATGCTTTCCGGCGCACCGGCGAAGGCAAATGGCGGGTGGACCTGATGGCAGCACGCTGGGCACCGGGCGAGGAAGACTTCGACCGGATCGACGCCATTGCGGAGCAGCTGGAGCGGCGGCTGCATAGATTGTCGGTGGCTGATGATGAAATGTCTGTGTGACCGTAACAATCCCCGATGTTGATACCGCCGAGTCCGCACCCACGTCAGCCAGGCCCGCGTCCGCAGCCGGACGATCCGGCGAAACGGGCCTGCGGCTTCTCCCGCCGCGGCAACTGCACGCCGATGTCCCGGCGTTGTCTGCGGACCAGCGCGACGCCGTCGACGTGCCCCACGGCTCAGGGCCCGTCCTGGTTCCCGGCGCACCGGGAACCGGAAAGTCAACGATCCTGATCGAAGCCGCCGTCCGTAGGGCCCTGCAGGACGGCGTGGACCCGGAGCGGATCCTCATCCTGGCACCCGGACGCCTCGCCGCCGACTCACTCCGCGACCGCTTCACCGCACGGCTGGACCGCAGTCTGAGCACCACACCGGCCCGGACCTGGGCAGCCTATGCGTTTGACCTGATCCGCCGGGCCAAGGCTGAGGGAATCCTTCCGCTTCCGCGCGCGCCGCGCCTCCTGTCCGGCCCGGAACAGGACCTCATCATCCGCGAACTCCTGGAGGGCCACCGGTTGCCCGGACTGGAACTTCCGTGGCCTGCGGACCTGGAAGCGGCACTGGAGACGCGCGGCTTCCGCCACGAGGTACGCCAACTCTTCGACCGGATTATCGAATCCGGCCGGACCGCCGGTGACCTGGAGGAGCTGGGCCACCAGTGCGGCCGGCCCGACTGGATCGCCGCGGCGGCGCTATACGCCGAGTACCGGGACGTCCTGGACCTGCGCATGCCGGAGGCCTTCGACCCCGCCGGCATCATCACCACGGCACGGCAGATCTTCCAGGACGAGCCTGACTTCCTGGCCTCGGAACGGGATCGTCTTCAGCTCGTGTTGGTGGACGATGTGCAGGAGGCGAACCCTGCCGTGTTCGAACTGCTCGCCGATATCGCCGCCGGCAAGGACTGCTATGTCGCCTACTCTCCGGACACCGTTGTGCAGGGCTTCCGTGGGGCCCGACCCGACCTCGTCGCTGAGCTGCCGCGCCTGCTTTCTGCGACAGCCGGCGTCATCGAGCGGCCGCTGTGGCACACCCATCGGCACGCCCCGGCCATTGCCGAGGCCTGGCTCGGCGTCGCGGGCCGGATCTCGCAGCGTGGGGGCGGCCAGCTGGCCAGGCGGCTCAAGCAGCCCGAACCCCTGGCCGGAACCGCGCACGGGCCCACCGCCGTCGTCGAACCCCAGCCGCAGTCCGCCGGCACGGTGGAAGCACACTTGGTACCGTCCCCGGTCCACGAACTCCGGTACGTTGCCCAGCGCATCCTGGACCAGCACGTCAACCATGGCCGCGACCTGGCCGAGATCGCCGTGATTGTACGTAACGGCGGCCAACTCGGTGAGCTGCAGCGCTACCTCGCGGGCCAGGGGATCCCGGTCCGTGTCCCGGTAGCCGAGTCCGCGGTCCGCGATGAAGTGGCCGTGCGCCCGCTGTTGGACGCCTACGCCATAGCCCTGGATCCCGAGTTGTTGACTCCGGAAGCCGCCGTTGCGCTGCTGACGTCGCGCATCGGGGGTGCCACGTCCATTGAATTGCGCCGGCTCCGCCAGTCGCTGAGGCGGGAAGAGCTGCTGGGCGGCGGCGGACGGACCAGCGACGCGCTGCTGGTTGAAGCATTGCTGGAGCCCGGCGCCCTGGGGACGCTGGGCCTGGAAGGCCGTTCCGCGCGCCGGACCGCCCGCATGATCCAGGCAGGGCGGAGCGCAGCCGCCGAGCCCGGCGCCAATGCCGAGACCGTGCTCTGGGCCCTGTGGCACTCCACCGGACTGGCCAACGCATGGACCGAATCTGCCCTCACCGGCGGTTCCCATGGAGCCCGAGCCGACCGGGACCTTGATGCCATGATGGCGCTCTTCCATACAGCCGAGCGCTACGTGGACCAGATGCCGGGCGCCGGGCCGGAGCAGTTCCTTGAGTACCTCCTGAACCAGGAGTTGCCGATGGATACCCTGGCCGCGCGGGCCCAGGTGGACGACGCCGTCGAGCTGATGACCCCGGCCAGTGCTGCCGGGCGGCAGTGGCCGGTGGTCATTGTGGCGGGGCTGCAGGAAGGCGTCTGGCCCAATACCCGGCTACGCGGTGAGCTGCTGGGCAGCAGCCTGTACGCTGACGCCGTCGAGCATGGGGTCAGCTATGCATTGCAGCTGGACCCGCTGAGCCGGCTGCGGGAAATCCGCTACGACGAACTCCGGAGCTTCTCCACGGCCGTTTCCAGGGCCTGCGAGATGCTGATCTGCACCGCTGTTTCGTCCGAGGACGACCAGCCGTCGTCCTTCCTCGACTATGTGGCGCCGCTTGAGCCGGGCGTCGAGGGCAGGGGCTTCACGCCGGTGGAACGGCCCATGACGCTGCGTGCCCTGGTGGCCGAACTGCGGCAATACGCGCAGCTGGATGGAAAGTATGAGCCCGAAGCCGCCGAGGCCGCCAGGGTCCTGGCCGGACTTGCCGCCGCGGAACCGGCGGTCCCGGGAGCGCATCCGGACAGCTGGTGGGGCCTGCCTCCTTTGACGACGTCGGAACCGGTTGTCCCGCCCGGAGGGACGGTTTACGTCTCGCCGTCGAAGGTGGAATCCGTGCAGAAATCACCGCTCGACTGGTTTGTGCAGGCGGCCGGCGGAGAGGCCGCCACCGACTTCGCCCGGAGCCTGGGCACCCTGGTGCACGCCATCGCGCAGGACCTGCCGGAAGCCTCCGGGGGCGAGTACGTCGCCGAACTCATCCGCCGGTGGCCAACCCTGGGGATGAAGGACAACTGGGAAGGCAAACTCGACTTCCAGCGTGCCGAAACAATGGTGCGCAAGCTCGCCCAGTACGTCCTGGTGATGCGGAGCGAGGGCCGGAGCCTGCTGGGCGTCGAGCAGGACTTTGAGGTCCGGCTGTCCGATGTTCCGCCGGCGGACACCGGGACGGACGATGCCGAGTCCGTCGGAGATTTGGCCGGCGGGACCGACCTTCCCCGCGCCGCCGTGCTCCGCGGCCAGGTTGACCGGCTGGAGATCGACGCCGAAGGAAGGCTCGTCATTGTGGACCTCAAGACGGGCAAAAGGCAGCCTGGCAAGGCAGAGCTGTCCCGCCATCCCCAGCTGGGTGCCTACCAGGCGGCGGTCCTGGCGGGCGGTTTCGCCGATGTACACGGAATGCCCGGCTCAGCAGGGCCCAACACGGTAGTACCGGGCTCACCTTTGCCGGGCGGCGCCGTGCTGGCGCAGCTCGGTACGACAACCAAAAGCCCTGGCGTCCAGCAACAGGATCCCCTGGAGGCCCAGGACAACTGGGCGCTGGACATGGTCACCGATGCGGCCGCGGTAATGTCCGGCAACAGCTTCGAAGCCAGGCATGACCCGGCAAAGAGCAGCCACGGGGGGCACGGCTGCAGGCTCCCTGAAGTCTGTCCGCTCTGTGTCCGCGGAAAGCAGGTCACCGAATGAGCCAGCCCCACGTTCCAGGGCCCCTGTTCAGCCCTGAGCAGCTGTCCAGGCTGTTGGGTGAAAAGAACACGCCGACGCCCGAACAGTCCGCCATCATTTCCTCACCCCTGGCTCCCCGGCTGGTGATCGCGGGGGCGGGCTCCGGCAAGACCGCCACCATGGCCGACCGAGTCGTCTGGCTCGTTGCCAACGGCTGGGTCAGGCCTGAGGAAGTCCTGGGCGTTACGTTCACCAGGAAGGCAGCAGGCGAGCTGGCCACGCGGATCCGGGCCAAGCTGGCGGCACTGCAGCGGGTCGCTGCCCAGGACACACGGCACGAAGTGTTCCCCGAGGGGCTGCTCAGCAGCGACGCCCTGGAGCCCAAGGTGTCCACCTACCACTCATTTGCTAGCGGCATTGTTTCTGACTACGGGCTGCGGCTGGGCGTGGAACGCGACGTTGTGCTGCTCGGCGGGGCCCAGGCCTGGCAGCTCGCCAGCGAAGTGGTGGAAGCGTTCGACGGCGAGTACAGCCACTTCAAGGCAGCCAAGTCCACGCTGGTCAAGGCAGTCATTCAGCTGGCGGGGGAGTGCGCAGAGCACCTGCAGGAACCGGCCGACGTCGAGGCCTGGCTTCTGGCGCGACTCGCTGAGTTTGAAGAACGTCCCTACGTGGCCGGGGCGAACAAAAACGCCCCCCAGGCAGCCGGTGAACTGGCCGCGATGCTGCGCACCAGGGCAAGCGTGGCTGACATGGTGGGCCGCTACGCCGCCGCCAAGAAGTCACGGGGGGCATTGGACTTCGGCGACCTGGTGGCACTTGCGGCCCGTGTGGCCCGGGAAATCCCCCTTGCTGCGGACATGGAACGCCAGCGCTACAAAGTGGTGCTCCTGGACGAGTTCCAGGACACGTCGTATGCCCAGTTGGTCCTGTTTTCGCGGCTTTTCGGCGAGGGCCACGCGGTCACCGCCGTGGGGGACCCCAATCAGTCGATATACGGCTTCCGGGGTGCTTCGGCAGGTCAGCTCTTCCACTTTGTCCGTGAATTCCCTGTCCGCGTGGACGGGGACGACGGGTCGGGACGCTTCACGCTGGCCCCTACGTCGTACCTCACGACGGCGTGGCGCAACGGCCGGGCCATCCTGTCCGCCGCCAACATCATGTCAGAGGCCTTAGGGCGCGCCGAGGCGCAGAAGGCCCCTGCCGGCAGCGCTGGTGTGGGCGCCGCCGCGGAAAGCATCACCCAAGCGGGCACCGCCGCGGCAGGTGCAATGCCCGCGGGCACGGCTACCGCGGCGGCGACTGTGCCGCCGCTGCAGCCCAGTCCCTTCGCAGTGGATGGACTCGTGGTACTGGGCCGCTTCGGCACAGACCTCGACGAAGCCGCCGCCCTTGCCGAGGACGTCATGAGGTACCGGGTAACGGACTTTGAACGTGAGGCCGACGGCACACCGGTGCCGCCGGCACTGGCTGTCCTGTGCCGGCGGCGCGCCCAGATGGAAACCATCCGGCGGGAGTTCGAGGCGCGGGGGATTGCCTACGAAATCGTGGGGCTCGGCGGACTGCTCGACACTCCCGAGATCGTTGATCTGGTGGCCACGCTCCGGGTGCTTGCCGATCCCGGACGCTCGGACTCCCTGATGCGCCTCCTGGCCGGCGCACGCTGGCGGATCGGGCCAGCAGACCTGATGGCCTTCCGAGACTGGTCCAGCCACCTCGCACGCCGTCGCGGCCGCCCCGCCGGCACGGCCACGCCGGAGGACGGGGCCGCCGACGCGTCCGACGAGGCCGTCATCGAAAGCGACCTGACGGACGGTGCCAGCCTGGTTGAAGCGCTGGACTGGCTGCCACGCGAAGATTGGACCTCTTCCAACGGTCGGTCGCTGACCGAAGTGGCCCGCGACCGCCTCGGCAGGCTCTCGACGGAACTCAGGCAGCTGCGCGGCTACCTCGGGGACGACCTCACCACCCTGCTCGGCGTAGTGGAACGCGCCATGTTGCTCGACATCGAAGTGGCAGCACGCCCGGGAACCAGCATCCACCAGGCCCGCCGAAACCTGGACGCCTTCCAGGACGCGGCGGCCGGCTTCCTGCGGACCTCGCACCGGGTGGACATCCTCGCCTTCCTTGCCTGGCTGGAAGCTGCCGCGGCCGAGGAAAACGGCCTCGAAGCTCCGCCGTCGGATATCAACCGCGAGGCTGTACAGCTGCTGACCGTCCATGCGTCCAAGGGCCTGGAATGGGACGTCGTCTTTGTTCCGGGCCTCAACGCCGGCGCCTTCCCCAGCAACAAGGATTCGCGCTGGAGCAGTGGCGCGGCGGCCCTGCCGTGGCCGCTGCGGGGGGACCGTTCGGATCTGCCCCAATGGGATACTGACCAGCCGGACCAGAAAGGCTGGCTGGATGCCGAGAGGGACTTCAAATCAGCCGTCCAGGTCCATGGTGAGGGCGAGGAACGCCGTCTGGCATACGTGGCCTACACCAGGGCAAAGCACGTCCTCTGGGTCGCCAGCGCAGCATGGGTGGGCTCCAGGGCAGGCCGTGCCGAGATGTCACCGTTCCTCGCTGAACTGGAACAGCTTGTCGGCTCCGGCCCCAACACGGCCCCGGCGGACGCCGCGGAAATCTGTGCCGCCATGGTGCACCCGGCGTCAGTGGACGAAGCCTCCCTGCCTGAAAAGAGCCCGTTGACTAGCGAAACGGAGGTGGCCAGATGGCCCTATGACCCCCTCGAAGGTCCAGTTGATGCGCGGACCGGGGAACGCCTGCGGGTTGTTCCCGGCAGGCGACTGGCCATGGAGAGCGCCGCGGCACGCGTCCGGGCAGCCTTGGAGTCCTTGATTCCTGAGGACCCTGCGCCGATTCTTGAACCTGCATCCGCCAATGAGTCCGGGCCAAGGCTCCGGGCCAATGCGGCGGGCTGGGCCAGAGAAGCTGCCTTGCTGCTGGAACGGCGGTCCAGGCGCGCCTCCGGGCAGAACGTTCATCTGCCCGGCCACATCTCTGCGTCCACGCTGGTGGATCTTGGCGAGGACCCGGCGGGGGTAGTGGGCCGGCTGCGAAGGCCTGTACCGCGTGAGCCCGGCATGTCGGCGAGAAAGGGAACGGCATTCCACGCCTGGGTTGAAGAGTACTTCGGCGCAGCCGGCATGCTGGATCTCGGCGAGGCCCCCGGCTCCGACGACCATATTGACGCCGCCTACGACCTCGACACCATGGTGGCCACCTTCAAAGCCTCGGAATGGGCCGACAGGTCACCGGCATTTGTCGAAGTGCCGGTGGAAACGCGCGTGGGAGACGTGGTGGTCCGCGGGCGCATCGACGCCGTCTTCCAGGACGCGGACGGGAGGTGGGACCTCGTGGACTGGAAAACCGGCCGCCGGCCCTCCGCTGCGCAGCTGCGGGCCAAGTCGGTGCAGCTCGCCGCGTACCGGCTGGCGTGGGCCCGGCTCAAGGGCGTGGCGGTGGAAGACGTCAGGGCCGCCTTCTTCTATGTTGCGGACAACCAAGTGGTGCGGCCGCACGACCTGGGCTCCGCTGAGGAGCTCGAACAGATCGTGGCCGCCGCCCTCGATGTCACTGCTCCGTGATGTCACTGCTCCCTGAGGTCAGTGCTCGCTGGGGTCGGCGCCCTGACGTCTGGAAGCGCTCCCTGGTGTCAGTGCTTCCTGACTTCGACGATGCTGATGGCCGCGGTGGACGTGTCCTCGGCGGAGGGGCGTACTGACGGCTTGGCTGCCGGTGCTTCGTCTGCAGAGTCTTCGTCCGCCGGTGCTTCGTCGGACGGGAGGGGCTCGGCCGGGATAGGGCTGACTTCCACTGCGGGCACCACAGGAACCGGCTCCACCGACGGGACGGGCACGGGGACGACGGTCACCGCCGGAGCAGCGGCCACACCCACCGATTGGGAATGGGCTGCCGGGGACTGGGCGGCGTCGTCGGCCGGGGCAGCCGGGGCGGGCAGCGGCTCAACACTGATGGCCTGGCCGCCGTGCTCTTCGACGTCGGCCGCGAGGGTTTCCAGCATGCCTTCGGCTTCGGCAACCATACCCGCGTCGCCGGCAGCGATGCCCTTGACCAGGTATTGCGCCAACGCGAACTCGGCAGACAGGGCAGCCCGCCGTAGCAGGTGCTGGTCCGGGGCGTCGCGGCGGCTGCCGGTGTAACCGGCAAGAACTGCATCCACGAAATCCTGTTCGTTCGAGGCAACCAGCCAGGCGAAGTCGTCGGCGGGATCCCCGATCCGCAGGTCCGTCCAGCCCGTAACGGCCGTGACGCGGCCGCTTTCCACGAGCAGGTTGTCCTCATGGAGGTCCCCGTGGACAACGCACGGGTTGAACCGCCACAGCGAGACGTCTTCAAGGGCATGTTCCCAGCGGAGCAGCAGCGACGCCGGGATTTTTCCGGTGGTGGCCGCCTGGTCGAGCTCGTTGAGCCGGCGCTGGCGGAATTCGTTGGGCGTGTAGCTGGGCAGGTCGGCATTGCTGACCAGGGAGTGCGGAAGATCATGGATGGCCGCCAGCGCTGTCCCGATTTCCCGGGCGAGCGCGGCCGGACCCGCGGTGAGTTCTTCCACACTTTGCGTGCTCCCGGCCAGATGGGAGTACACAAAGGTGCTGAGGTTGCCAAGCCGGACGCTACCGGCCACAGTGGGCATAAGGAAGGGCAGCTCGGCCCGGATGGCCGGTGCGAATGCCCGGAGGACGAGGAACTCCGTCTCGAGCCTGGCGCTGGCTTCCGCATGCCGCGGGGACCTGACCCGCCACTGTTTGTCTTCCGAATCCAGCAGCAGCGCGGAGTCGAAATCCGCGGGATCGTCCGCAGCGGAGCTAACGGCGGTTGGGGTCAGCCCGGGGACTGCCGCGGTTGCCACGGCTGCCAGTTCGATCGGTTTTCTTCTCACCGTTCCACGGTAGATTGAGTGGCGTCCAAGACAACGATGTGCGGCGGCGAGTCTCCAGATATGCTGCAAAAGTTGGCTTCCGCACCCTGTCCGGACGCCCACGCCAGATGTCCCGCCGAATGTCCCGGCCGAATGTAAATTGTCAGTCCGAGTCAGTACGGTGGAAACATGAGTCATGCGGAGTCCGCTATACCGGCCTACCAGCCGCAGGCAGCCCAGCTGCCGGCCAACCACCTGTTCGATACCGTACTGCCGGTTCTCCCGGCTGCCGTGGACCGCGGCTCCGCTGACCGTGTCAGGCCAGGCATGGTTGAGGAATTGCTGGACAGCGAGCACACGCGGGCAGTGGTCCTTGCCGGGCGGCAGGCCCTGGTGCAGGGTAACCAGCTCCTGCTGCCCGCAGCCGCCCAGCTGCTGGCTGACGTGCGGGACGGTGGCTCAGCCCCGGAGCAGGTCATCTATCTTGGCGCCGCGCTGGACGGCTCGGACCTTACCGCCGGCACCGAAATGGTCCTTGTTGTCCTTCCCGAACCTGCCGAGCCAGGCACTGCCGGAATCCCGGGCAATTCGGAGTGGGCCGGCTTCCGTGACATCGCCGCCGTCCTGAACCCCACTGACACGGCGTTGTTCGTCGAGGCCAGCGCCATCGCCAACTGGCACGCTGGCCATACGCACTGCCCCCGCTGCGGGGCCCGAACTGCCGTGGAGGCCGGCGGCTGGGTCCGCCGCTGCCCCCAGGACAGCTCGGAACACTACCCCCGGACGGATCCGGCCATCATCGTCACGGTGGTGGGGCCGGACGGACGGCTGCTGCTCGGTGGAGGCGGACCGGTTGACGCGAAGAATTACTCCACGCTGGCCGGATTCGTCGAACCAGGCGAATCCCTGGAACAGGCCGTCGTCAGGGAAATCCACGAAGAAGTGGGCGTCCGGGTCACAGGATGCCAGTACTTGGGCTCGCAGTCATGGCCGTTCCCGGCCTCCCTTATGCTTGGATTTACCGCCATCACCGAAGACGCCGTGGCAAAGCCCGACGGCGTGGAGGTAACCCGTGCGCGCTGGTTCAGCCGGGAGGAACTCCAGGACGCCGTGCTTACCGGTGAAATCACCATCTCCAGCAGGCTGTCCATCGCACGCTCGCTGATTGAGCACTGGTATGGCGGCCGGATCATGGACCGCACGGACACCTGACTCCCGGAACAGGCATCACCATTGGCCAGACGCCAGCACGTGGCAGTCGCGACAACAACAGAGCAGCAGAAGTGACCACAGAGAATTTTGACAGTGCCGAGTCCCTTGAGGAACGAATCCTTGGGGGACTTGACGCTGAACAGCGCGAGGTCGCCAGCACGCTGAATGGGCCGCTGTGCGTCCTTGCCGGTGCCGGCACCGGCAAGACCCGGGCCATTACGCACCGGATTGCCTATGGCGTGCACTCAGGGGTGTACAGTTCCCAGCGGCTCCTCGCCGTGACGTTCACCGCCCGGGCCGCCGCGGAAATGCGCAGCAGGCTGCGGGACCTTGGCGTGGGCAATGTCCAGGCGCGCACCTTCCACGCCGCCGCCTTGCGGCAGCTGCAGTTTTTCTGGCCGCAGGCGGTCGGCGGCACGCTGCCCAACCTGCTGGACCACAAGGCCCAGATGATCGCCGAAGCGTCCCGCCGCCTGCGGCTCAGCACTGACCGCGCGTCCATCCGGGACCTCGCCTCCGAAATCGAATGGGCCAAGGTCTCCATGCTGACCCCTGCCAACTACCTGGAGAACGCGCAGGGCAGGGGAACCCCGGGCGGGTTCGACCTCACCGCCGTCGCCCGGGTCTTCCAGTCCTATGAGGACGTCAAGACCGACCGCAACGTCATTGATTTTGAGGACGTACTCCTGATCACGGTGGGGATCCTGCAGGAGGACCAGAAAGTCGCGGCCACCGTCCGCGAGCAGTACCGGCATTTTGTGGTGGATGAGTACCAGGACGTTTCGCCGCTGCAGCAGCGCCTCCTGGAGCTGTGGCTGGGCGGGCGGGACGAGCTGTGCGTTGTGGGCGATGCGAGCCAGACGATCTACTCGTTTACCGGCGCTTCGCCCAAACACCTGCTGGGATTCAAGGCCCAGTACCCCGAGGCCAATGTGGTGAAACTGATCCGGGATTACCGTTCCACGCCGCAGGTGGTCAAGCTGGCCAACGATCTCCTGGCCGCACGGCGTGGCGGCGGGCCGGTGGCCGATGCCGCCTGGGCGGCTCCGCTGCAGCTGGTGGCCCAGCGGCCGGCGGGGCCCGTCCCGCAGTTCACCGAGTGCTCCGACGATGAAGCCGAAGCCGCCACGGTCGCCATCAAGATCCAGGAACTGCTCGACGCCGGCACTCCGGCGAGCCAGATCGCTGTCCTTTTCCGCACAAACGGGCAGTCCCAGGCTTACGAACAGGCGCTCGCTGCGGCCGGGATCAGTTACCAGCTCCGTGGCGGTGAACGGTTCTTCGCCCGCAAGGAAGTGCGCGACGCCATCCTTCAGCTGCGCGCGGCGACCCGGGCCGTTGCTGAAACCGCGACGCCGGAACCGCTCGGCCAGCTGGTCCGCGATATCGTGGCCTCGCTGGGCTACACGGACGCCCCGCCCCATAACGGCGGCGCGCTGCGCGAACGCTGGGAGTCCCTGGCAGCGCTGGTGGCGCTCGCGGACGAACTGGTCCACGTCCGCGGCGAGCAGTTCAGTCTGGGTGACTTCGTTAATGAACTCCAGGAGCGGTCCCTCGCGCAGCATGCTCCCACTGTCCAGGGCGTGACACTGGCTTCGCTTCACGCCGCGAAGGGTCTCGAATGGGACGCTGTGTTCCTGGTGGGCCTCTGCGAAGGCCTGATGCCCATCTCCTTTGCGGACACACCCGAAGCCGTGGATGAGGAGCGCCGCCTGCTTTACGTGGGCATCACGCGTGCCCGCGAGCACCTGTCGCTTTCCTGGTCCACGGCACGCACGCCCGGCGGCCGGGCCAACCGCAAACCCTCCCGCTTCCTCGACGGGCTCCGGCCCAACTCGGTGGCCAGCTCCAGCGCCCGCGGAAAAGGGCTGGCGCCGCGCCGGAAATCGGCGGCCCCCGCCACCTGCAGGGTCTGCGGGAGCATGCTGGCCAGCGGCGCCGAACGGAAGGTGGGCCGCTGCAACGGCTGTCCTCCCAGTTACGAAGAACAGACGTTCGATGCCCTTCGGCAGTGGCGGAAGGAAATTGCACTGGCGGCCGAGGTGCCGGCGTTTGTGGTCTTCACCGATGCCACGCTGACGGCCATCGCAGAGGCCAAACCGTCCACACTGGAGGAACTGGCGGCGCTGGCCGGCGTGGGTCCGTCCAAACTGGAACGCTACGGCGAAGACGTGCTGCGGGTGCTCGTCGAAAGTACCACCCTGTGACCCGCCGGCCGGCAGGACAGGACACCCTCCCCGTCACCACGGCGGACGGCTCACCGGTTGAAGTGCGGCGGTCGGCCCGCCGGACCAGGACCGTGGCTGCCTTCTGGGAGAACGGGACGGCCGTGGTGGCCATTCCGGCCCGGTTTACCGCCGCGCAGGAGTCTGAATGGGTGCACCGCATGCTGGAGAAGCTGCACCGCCAGGGGGAGCGGCGCTCCCGCAAAGGAAGTAAACAGCCAGCCACTGATACTGCCCTGGCTGCCCACGCCGCAGCCCTTTCGGCCCGGTACTTCGGCGGCAGGGCAGTCCCGACGTCGGTCCGCTGGGTCAGCAACCAGAACTCGCGCTGGGGCTCCGCAACGCCGTCGGAAGGATCCATCCGGCTCTCCGACAAGCTCCGGCCCATGCCGCAGTGGGTCATCGACTACGTCCTGCTGCATGAGCTCGCGCACCTGCTGGTGGCCGGGCACAACGCCGCGTTCTGGAAGCTGTTGGAGGCCTACCCCGACACGATGCGGGCCAAGGCCTTCCTGGAAGGCGTCTCGTTCGCCACCTCCCGGGGCCTGACCGCGGGCAGCAATGATTCAAACCCGGGCGACGCCGATTAGGCGTGTCTCCTAACCTTCGCCTAATGCTCGGGTCGAGCCGGGGAAAATGGTTGCTTCGCAGGGGGATCAAATGTCAGCCTCGAAGTGATCCCGTCGCCGGGGCGACGGGCAACAGGGAAAAGAGCACGGCATGGGACTCATCCATATCGACCTGTTCACCACGCTCGACGGCGTCGCGCAGGCGCCCGGCGGGCCGGACGAGGACGCTGACGGCGGCTTCGCGTTTGGCGGCTGGCAGGCGCCCCTCCTAGACGAAATCGTCGGCGAGCAGGTCGACTCCGGGATGGCGGGGATGGACGCGCTGCTGCTTGGGCGACGGACCTACGACATCTTCGCCGCATACTGGCCGGACGCGGACGGGGGAATTGCGCGGCTGTTCAACCGCCTCCCGAAATACGTGGCCTCGCGCCAATTGTCGGCCCTCGAGTGGGCCGACTCCACACTGCTGGGTCCTGATGTCGTCGCTGCCGTGCGCGAACTGCGCGACCGTCACGCGAACATCCACGTCGTTGGCAGTCTCGACTTCGTGCAGACCCTGTTCGCCGAGCGGCTCTTTGACCGGCTCACGCTGTGGGTGTATCCGATCCTCCTCGGCGGTGGAAAGAAGGTCTTCGCCGACGGGGTGGTTCCGACGAACCTCAGACTCATCGAGCCGGTCGTCGCCTCACCGAAGGGTGCGGTCCTGCAGCGCTACGCGCTCGCCGGTGGCACGCCTGGCGTCGGCGATATGTCGGCCAGCGACCAGGCAGGCTAGGTTGAAGCTGCGTTCCACGACGTAGGGCGCAACACCCTAGGCGCCGTCGCGCGAGTAGTTTGAGCGGTACCACGCCGTTGCCGAACGTCCGTGTCCCCTCGAGCCTGAGGTCCATCCGGACATCAGGGGCCTCGAACAGGGGCCGGCCCTGCCCCAGAACCACGGGATGGACGAGAATTCGGAGTTCGTCGATCAGGCCGTGCCGCATCGGCAGTGGGCCAGTAACCGGTCATCAGCTCATGGGTGACGCGCCCGAACATGAAGACCCCCATCGACCGGAACTGCCCGTTCAAGTAGCGGAGGAGTTCGTCATCCACCAGGTGCCAGCTGATGTCCCGATCGATCGTCTCGATGAATCCGTCCAAAGACACCGACATCATCAGGATGATCTTGCGCATTCGAACACCTCCAGTGGCGACGACAGGCGGCGCGGCCGCCGTCGTACCGTGCGGTCCGGCTAACCCTTGGGCTGCTCACCGTCGCCGGTGGGCTGGTCGCCGTCGTCACGGCCGTCGGAATCATCCTGCGGCGCGTTGTCGAAGCCGCCGCTCAGCAGCTTCTGCAGGGCGTCGTCCACTTCGCTGTCGCTGGCCTCGGCCAGCTGGCGGCGGCCACTGAACCCCTGCGGGTCATCGAGGTCCTCGGCGGTGGGGAGGAGGTCCGGGTGCTGCCAGATGGCATCGCGTCCGGCAATGCCCCGTTCGTCCTTCAGCGTGGCCCACAGCGTGGCAGCCTCGCGCAGGCGGCGGGGGCGCAGTTCGAGTCCCACCAGGGAAGAGAAAGCGTGTTCCGCCGGACCGCCGGTGGCACGGCGTCGCCGGACTGTTTCCCGGAGCGCACCGGCGGACGGCAGCAGCTTCTCTGTGGCCGAAGCGGTGAGCTCGTCCACCCAGCCTTCAACGAGGGCCAGGGCCGTCTCAAGTTTTTCAAGCGCCTGCTCCTGAGCAGGGGTCCGCTGCGGCATAAAGACACCCTGGGACAGCGCCTCCTGGATGCCTTCAGGGTTGCTGGGGTCCAGGTCGCGGGCCAGCTCTTCAATCCTGGAAGTGTCGATATGGATGCCGCGGGCGTAGGCCTCGATGGCGCCGAGCAAGTGGCCGCGCAGCCAGGGAACCTGGACAAACAGCCGCGCATGGGCTGCCTCGCGGACGGCCAGGAACAGCCGGATGTCGTTCTCCGGCAGGCTCAGGCCTTCCCCGAACTTGGTCACATTGGCCGGCAAGAGGGCCATTTCCAGGTCGGCCAGGGGAACACCGATGTCAGTGGAGCTGACTACCTCGGCGGACAGGGCGCCGATCGCCTGCCCCAGCTGCATCCCAAAGATCGCGCCGCCCATGTTCTGCAGCATGGACGAAGCCCCGCCCATCATGGACTTCATCTCTTCGGGCATCTGTTCGGTCATGGCGCTGGAGAGCGCGTTGGCGATGCTGTTGGCTACGGGCTCGGTCAGCCGCTTCCACGTTCCAAGGGTGGCTTCCACCCACTCGGCACGCGACCACGCACGGCCGATCAGGCCGGTGGCAGGCAGGTCGGTCACGGGATCGAGCCACAGTTCGGCCAGCCGCAGGGCCTCGTCGACTTCGCGGGTCTGCAGGGACGTGACGGACGGGTCGGCGCTGCTGGCGGCAACCCGGCGGGCGTTCTCGTGCGCGAGCTGCCAGTTGACGGGCCCTTCGGAAGGGGCGCTCATCATGGCCTGGACCTGGGAGAACATCTGGGCCAAAAGATTGGGGTCGTTCGGCAGGCCGGCTGCCTTTGCGAGTTCGGCGGGGTCGAAGTTTTCCATGCCCTTGCCGCCCATCAGGTTCTGCAGCATCTCGGTCAACGGATCCTTTGGCGTATCGTCGCCGTTGGACGGATTGAGTGGGTTGGAGGTCATGATCCCGCCGATCGTCGGTGTGACTGTTCACTTCACGGTACCCCGGGCAGGGGCGGCTGTCTGCCGGACAGGCGTCACGTTCGCTGTAGGCAAAGAGCTGGCCGGGGGCGGCACCGCGTAGTGTTGATTCAGTGACTACAACCCGCGGCGATCATCCGCAAGAGGACCACGCTCCAGAGCTCGACGCCGGCACCACAGCGAGTGCCGCAGCGCCCGGAACAGGTGTAGCCGGCCCCCCGCCAACAGGGCAGAATGCCCCCCGCAGCTCCCCGCCGGGGGACCGGCGGGTGTCCGTGATGATGCTTTCCGGCGTCCTGGCGCTGGGTCTGGGGATCGCGGCCGTCACCGTCCCGGTGCCTTATGTTGTGGAATCCCCCGGACCCACCTTCAACACAATCGGCCAGAGCCAGGGCAGCCCTGTCATCAGCGTGACGGGCCACGAAACCTATCCCGCCAAGGGAAATCTGGACCTGACCACCGTTTATGTCGATGGCGGCCCCAACGGCCCGGTGAGCGTCCTGGGTGCCTTCACCGCCTGGCTGGACGGGTCCAAGTCCGTTCACCCGGTGGAGCTGCTTTACCCCAGTGGCACCACAAAGGAGGAGGCCGACGAGCAGAGCTCCGTGGCCATGACGTCGTCGCAGGAGAATGCGGTGGCATCAGCACTCAAGGAGCTCGACATTCCCTTCGGCCAGCAGCTCCAGGCCGCGGGGCTGCCCGGTGGTTCGCCGTCCGCCGGCAAGGTTGAAAACGGCGACATCTTCGAATCGATCAACGGCAAACCCATCACATCGCTCGCCGTGGTGCAGGAGGAACTGGCCGCCGGCCAGGGAGCACCGGCCACCCTGGTGGTGCAGCGCGCAGGGGAATCCGTCACACAGACCATCACCCCCATGAACAACGGTGCGGGCCGCTACATTCTCGGAGTCATGCTCAAGTACCTGTTCACGTTTCCGTTCGACGTGAAGATTTCACTGGACAAGGTTGGCGGACCCAGTGCCGGGCTGATGTTTTCGCTTGGCATCATCGACACCGTGACGCCGGGGGACCTGACAGGCGGCAAACATGTCGCCGGAACGGGGACCATCACCCCCGACGGCACCGTAGGTCCCATCGGCGGCATCCGGCAGAAGATGCTGGGCGCGCGTGCCGGGGGAGCCACCGTATTCCTCGCCCCGGCAGAAAACTGCGACGAAGTTGTGGGCCATGTGCCGGAGGGACTGCAGGTGCTCAAAGTGGAGAACATCGCAGAGGCGCGTCACGCCGTCGAACTCGCCGGATCCGGGCAGGACCCGGGCGCTTTGCCGGTCTGCGCCAGCAACTAGACTGAGGCCAGGAACTAAGCTTTACCGCCACTCGTGGCAGATATGACGGACGTTGCCACACGCTTGACCGGTGCCGGACGTCAACCGCACGCACGCTTCTCATGTAAACCTGACGACCAGCTATGAGGTACCGAGTTTGTCCCGTCCTACCAGCCCCATCCCGCCCGGAAGACCCCCCTCGCGACGCGGGGCCCTAACGCCCACGCTGATTGTTGTTGCCATCGCAGTGGTGGGCTTCATCTTCTTCGCCAACGTATGGACTGACGTCCTCTGGTACCGGCAGCTCGGCTACTTCGAAGTGTTTGTGACAGAAAACCTCTCGCGGATCGGGATCTTCCTCGCCGGCTTCGCGCTTATGTTCCTGGCCGTCTTTTTTGCCATCCGGGTTGCCTACCACGCACGGCCCGTGTACGCGCCGGACTCCGAGATGCGCGACAACCTGAATCGCTACCAGGCCCAGCTTGAACCGGTCCGCCGCGTCGTTATGGTGGGCCTGCCCATCCTGTTCGGACTGTTCGCGGGCAGCGCCGCGGCCAGCCAATGGCAGAAAGTGCTGTTGTTCTTCAACCAGGAACCGTTCGGCCAGAGCGATCCTGAGTTCGGCCTGGACATCAGCTTCTACCTCATGACCCTTCCGTTCCTGGGATTCGTCACAGGCTTCCTGATCAGCGTGGTTGTGGTGGCCGGCATCGCCGGAATCCTCACGCACTACCTCTACGGCAGCATCCGGCTGATGGAACGCGGCGTGTTCACCAGCCGCGCGGCACAGATCCACCTCGCGGTAACCGGCGCAGCCTTCCTGATCCTGCTCGGCGCAAACTTCTGGCTGGACCGCTACGCCGCCCTGCAGGGTAACGGCGGGCGCTGGGCCGGTGCACTGTATACGGACGTGAACGCCGTGATCCCCACCAAGGCGATCCTCGCCGTGGCGGCAGGCTTGGTGGCCATCCTCTTCATCGTTGCGGCGGTCATCGGCCGCTGGCGCCTGCCGGTCATCGGCACGGCCATGCTGATCATCACCTCGATCCTGGCCGGCGGCGTGTACCCGTGGGTTATCCAGCAGTTCCAGGTGCGGCCTTCCGAGCAGACGTTGGAGAAGGACTATATCCAGCGCAACATCGAAATGACTCGGGCGGCATACGGCCTGGACCAGATTCAGGTGGACCGCTATGACGCGACGAACACTGCCAGCACCGGGGCGCTGGCCCCGGACGCCCAGACCACGGCCAACATCCGGCTCCTGGACCCCAACCTGATCTCCGATGCGTTCTCCCAGCTGGAGCAGTACCGCCCGTACTACCAGTTCCCGGAGGCACTGAACGTCGACCGCTACGAGGTTGACGGCAAGATCCAGGACACGGTCATCGCCGTGCGCGAGCTGAACCCGGCGAACGTTGCCACCAACCAGCAGGGCTGGCTCAACCAGCACGTCGTCTACACCCACGGCTACGGCGTGGTGGCGGCCAAGGGCAACAAGTTCACCGTCGACGGCAAGCCGGAGTTCCTCCAGTCGGGTATCCCGTCCACCGGTGTACTTGGCGATGACTCCACCTACGAGCCGCGGATCTACTTCGGCGAAGACTCCCCGGAGTACTCCATTGTCGGGGCGCCTGCGGGATCACCGCACCGCGAACAGGACAGGCCTTCCGGCAAGGAAGGGGACGGGGAAACCCAGTACACCTTCACCGGCAACGGCGGGCCCAACGTGGGCAGCTTCTTCAACAAGGTCCTGTACTCCATCAAGTTCCAGTCCTCGGACCTCCTCCTCTCCGACGGAGTTAACGCAGAATCCCAGATCCTGTACGACCGCAGTCCGCGTGACCGCGTGGAGAAGGTTGCCCCGTACCTCACCGTTGACGGCAACTCCTATCCGGCCGTTGTTGACGGCCGCGTCAAGTGGATCGTGGACGGGTACACTACCAGCCAGTACTACCCGTACTCGCAGCAGGAGCAGCTCTCGGCTGCCACCGCGGACTCCCAGACCACTTCAGGCCGGACGGTTGCCCTGCCGAACAGCTCGGTGAACTACATCAGGAACTCGGTCAAGGCCACGGTCGACGCCTATGACGGCTCGGTGACCCTCTATGCATGGGACGATCAGGATCCCGTCCTGAAGGCCTGGCAGAAAGTTTTCCCCGCGTCCGTGAAGCCGTACTCGGAGATGTCCGGCGATGTCATGAGCCACGTCCGTTACCCGGAAGACCTGTTCAAGGTGCAGCGGGAGCTCCTGGGCCGCTACCACGTCACGGAACCAGTGAGCTTCTACAAGAGTGACGAAGTATGGAGCGTGCCGAACGATCCCACCGTGGATACGGAAGTCAAGCAGCCGCCGTTCTATATGTCACTGCAGATGCCTGACCAGGAAAAGCCGGCCTTCCAGCTCACCTCATCCTTCATCCCGCAGATCGTTAACGGCACTGCCCGGAACGTCCTCTATGGCTTCCTGGCCGCCGACTCTGACGCCGGAAACGAGAAGGGCGTCAAAGCTGAAAGCTACGGCAAGCTGAGGCTGCTGCAGATTCCGCCGGAAACACAGGTTCCCGGGCCAGGCCAGGCCCAGAACAAGTTCAACTCCGATCCTACGGTGTCCCAGGCCTTGAACCTTCTGCGGCAGGGTGCCTCCGAAGTGCTCAACGGCAACCTGCTGACACTGCCTGTGGGCGGCGGCATCCTGTATGTCCAGCCGGTTTACCTCAAGTCGACCGGTGAGACGTCCTACCCCACCCTGCAGCGTGTGCTGGTGGCCTTCGGCGACAAGGTCGGCTTTGCGCCGACCCTCGACGGAGCCCTGAAGCAACTCTTCGGCGGCGACTCCGGCGCTGCCGCGGGCGACTCCGGCAACACCGGCCAGACCCCGCCTGTTCCTGGCACAACACCGCCGGTGAGTGCAGGTGCCCAAGCTGACCTGAAGGCCGCGCTGGATGAGGCCAACGCCGCCATCAAGGCGGGCCAGGCAGCCCTGGCGGCTGGCGACTTTGCAGCCTACGGGGAAGAGCAGAAGAAGCTCGCGGCGGCCCTGCAGAAGGCTATTGACGCCGAGGGCAAGATCCCGGCGCCGGCCCCTGAGGCGACGCCATCGCCCGAGGCGACACCGTCGCCGGAAGCCACGCCGACGGCGACGCCCTCGCCGGCGGCCAGCAACTAAGGCGTTTGACCCAGCGAGACGCACATCACGCCACCAGGATTTGGCCTCCCGTTCACNGCGTTTGACCCAGCGAGACGCACATCACGCCACCAGGATTTGGCCTCCCGTTCACCGGACGGTAGAGTTGATCTTGCGACGCGGGGTGGAGCAGTTCGGTAGCTCGCTGGGCTCATAACCCAGAGGTCACAGGTTCAAATCCTGTCCCCGCAACTGGCGAAAAAGTCCGGATTCTGGAAACAGAATCCGGACTTTTTGGTTTAAGCGGACCCGTCCCAGGCACCCAACCTCGGCGTCGTGGGGACCCTCAATCACGATTGGTTTTTACCTACTCCAAAGTACGGTAGTCTTGATCTTGCGACGCGGGGTGGAGCAGTTCGGTAGCTCGCTGGGCTCATAACCCAGAGGTCACAGGTTCAAATCCTGTCCCCGCAACCATGTAGAAGACCCCGACCGGCATTACGCCGGTCGGGGTCTTCTTTTGCCCGATTACTCCTGGTTCCTAGTATTCTCGTTCGCAAAGCCCTTTGAGCACCTGGTCAGTCATTCTCGAGAGGAATGTTGTTCGATGTCCACACCCACGAAGAAGCCCGGCTCCTCGACGGGCAAGAGATCCAGACTCTACTGGGGTGTTCCTGCCGCTCTCGTAGTGCTGGTGCTCGTGGTGCTGCTGGCCAAGTGGATGACCGGCCTTCCGGCGGTGGCCTCGTTCCTGGCTGATTATCCGGGCCATTCGGAACTTCCTGAGGGTGCGCCCGTCGGATTCCCGGCGTGGCTGGCCTGGCAGCACTTCCTGAACGGCTTCTTCCTGCTGCTCATCATCCGGACCGGCTGGCAGGTGCGGACCACCACGCGGCCCAGCGGCCACTGGACCCGCAACAACAAAGGGCTGATCAAGACCAGGAACGCGCCCACCAAGATCACGTTGGAGCTTTGGCTGCATCTGACGCTGGATGCGCTGTGGGTCCTCAACGGCCTGGTGTTCGCCATTCTGCTGTTCGCCACCGGCCAATGGATGCGGATCGTGCCCACCAGCTGGGACGTTATCCCCAATGCCCTCTCCGCAGCGCTTCAGTACGCCTCGTTGAACTGGCCCACCGACAACGGCTGGGTCAACTACAACGCGCTGCAGCTGCTGACGTATTTCGCCACGGTCTTCATCGCCGCACCGCTTGCCTTCATCTCCGGTATCCGGACGTCCTCCGCCTGGCCCAAGAAGGCCACCGCCCTCAATAAGGCCTACCCCATTGAGCTGGCGCGGGCCATCCACTTCCCGGTCATGATCTATTTCGTGGCGTTCATCGTGGTGCATGTCTTCCTGGTGCTTGCCACCGGTGCACTGCGGAACCTGAACCACATGTACGGCGGCAGCGACGACGCCGGCTGGGTCGGCTTCTGGGTCTTCGTCGCCTCGGTGGCAGCCATGGTGGCAGCCTGGTTCCTGGCCCGTCCCCTCTTCCTTCGCCCCATCGCCTCCCTGATGGGCAAAGTCAGCCGCTGATTTCCGGGCCGGTGACGTTGTCCGGGCCTTGCCGGTCCTCCCGAAGCTTCTGGTAGGTGGCCAGCGCACGCTCCCTGGACTCCGGGAGTCCCACCACGGGCGCGGGGTAGCCCTGGACATCGGGCTGCCTCCACGGTTCGTGGATGGCCTTGCGGTCCATGTGGGCGAGTTCCGGAATGAACTCGCGAAGGTACCGGCCGTCGGCGTCGAACTTCTTGCTCTGCGTGACGGGATTAAAGATCCGGAAGTACGGGGACGCGTCGGCGCCCGAGCCTGCAACCCATTGCCAGTTGGCGGGGTTGCTGGCTGCATCGGCATCCACCAGGGTGTCCCAGAACCACGCCTCGCCCAGACGCCAGTCGGCTAGGAGATTCTTGACGAGGAATGACGCCGCCGCCATCCGGACGCGGTTATGCATCCAACCGGTCTGCCACAGCTGCCGCATCCCCGCATCCACCAGCGGATAGCCGGTCCGGCCCTGTTCCCACGCCGCCAGTTCCGCCGCGGTGGGCTGCTGCCATTCGAAGCGGTCGAAGTCGGGCCGGTAGTTTCGCGTAGCCAGCTGGGGATTGGCGTAAAGCAGTTGCCAGCAGAACTCCCGCCAGCCCAGCTCGGACCGGAAGATCCCGACGTCGGGCGTCGCCTCGCGGGGGAAGCGGCGGCGGAGCTCGTGCCAGACCCGGAACGGGCTGATTTCACCAAAACGGAGGTGCGGAGAGAGTCTGGAAGTGCCTTCCACACCGGGAATGTCCCGCCCAGTGCCGTAGTCCTGTGCGGGCCCGTCCAGGAAGTCCTCAAGCCTGCTGTGTGCTCCGGCCTCCCCGGGTTCCCAGGTCTCAGCGAGTCCGCCGCTCCAGTCCGGGGACGCGGGCAGCAGCGACCACCCTGTCAGCGCGTCGCTGCCCGCCTTGTTCTTCGACCAGGCAACGGCGGGGGAGGGCAGGCCGGCTGGCGCATCCAGTGGCTCGCGGGGCTCGCCGGACGCCGTGCAGGCCCGCCAGTAGGGCGTGAACACCTTGTAGGGGCCGCCGCTGCCGGTGGTGATGGTCCACGGCTCGAAAAGCAGGTTGGCCTGGAAGCTGGCGGCTTCGATGCCGTTCTCCGCCGCCCAGGCTTTGATGTCCGCGTCCAGGGACCGCTCGGGACCGCCGTAGCGGCGGTTCCACAGCACGTGCTGCGCGCCGGTTTCGGCAGCAAGGTCCCGGATCACGTGGCTGGCAGGTCCACGCCTGAGGGTGAGTATGGAACCGGCTTCAGCAAGCGCCGCCGCCAGGGACGTCAGTGAATGGTGCAGCCACCAGCGGGCCGCGCCTCCCAGGGGACGGATTCCGGGGGATTCCTCGTCGAGAATGTAGACCACCGTAAGCGGCAGGCCGAGTTCGACGGCGTGGGACAGGGCCGGGTTATCGTCCAGGCGAAGGTCATCTCGGAGCCAGACGATGGAGGATGCGACGGGGGAGACCATGGCCTCCACGCTACACATCCGCGACAGCAGCCGCACGGCCGGTTGCGGGTTCTGTCCGGGCATGGCAAGGGCCGGGGTTCCTGATGAACCCCGGCCCCGGCTGGCCCGCTCAGCGGCGGACGTGGCTGGCTACAGCTTGTCGAAGTCGGCTTCGTCGACTGTGGACTCGGACCTCGCGCCGGAAGCGCCGATGGCCGGCTTGGCCCCGCCGGACTTCAGGGCTGCCAGGCGTGCTTCGATTTCCACCTGCTCGCCGAGGTCTTCCAGCTGGTTGAACTGGGCGTCCAGGCTCGACGCGGCAAGCTCCTGCTGGCCGCGGACCTTGGCCTCTTCGCGGCGGATTTTCTCTTCGAAGCGGCCAACTTCGCTGGTGGGATCCATGAAGTCGATGCTCTTAATGGCATCATGCACCTGGGACTGTGCCGCGGCCGTCTTGGAGCGCGCAACCAGCTCGTTGCGCTTGCTGGTGAGCTCGTTGAGCTTGCCCTTCATCTGGTCCAGGCCCGACTTGAGCTTGTCCACTACCTCGGTCTGCGAGGCGATGCTCGGCTCAGCACCCTTGGCTTCGCTTTCCGCGGACATCTGGCGCTGCAGCGCTACCTTCGCGAGGTTGTCGAACTTCTCGGCGTCTACGCTGTCGCCGGCGCTGCGGTATTCGTCAGCCTTGCGAGATGCGGCGAGGGCCTTGTTGCCCCAGTCCTGGGCATTCTTGATGTCCTCGCGGTAGTCATCCTGGAGCATACGCAGGTTGCCGATGGTCTGGGCCACTGCGGATTCGGCCTCCGCAATGTTGTTTGTGTAGTCCCGGACCATCTGGTCCAGCATCTTCTGCGGATCCTCAGCGTTGTCCAGCAAAGTGTTGATGTTTGCCTTTGCCAGCTGTGCGATCCGGCCGAAAATGGACTGCTTAACCATGGTGTTACCTTTCGTCCTGCTCAATGGTGGCCACTGAGATCAGTGAACAGTTGTTTACCGCTTCTTTTCGCCGGCAGGTTCGTTCCTGCCGACGCCTAGCCTTTGATGGGTCAGAAACTTCCCGAATCTCCGCCGCCGAAGTCCCCTCCGCCGGAGTCCCCGCCCCAGCCGCCGCCGTCGCTGTGGCCACCGCCCCAGCCGCCGCCGCTGCCGCCGTTGAGGATGGAGTTGATGAGGATACCGCCAAGGATGGCGCCCCCGAGGCCGCCACCGCCTCCGCCGCGACCGCCGAACATGCCCCCGCCGCCGAAGCCCTGGTTGGCGTAGCCACCAAAGTTGTCGACGTCGGCCTGGGCCAGCTGCGCTGCCTGTGCCGCGAGGGCGTGGGCCTGCTGGGCGTATGTGAGGGCGGTGACGGGATCGTTGCGGGAGATGGACAGCGCATAATCGAGGTTGCGCTGGGACTCTGCGAGCCGCGTGCGCGCCTCGGTGCCGACGCCGCCTCGGCGGGCCGTGATGTAGTCCGAGGTGGCGCTGATCTGCGCCTGCGCCGACATAATGGTCTGCTGCAGCGACGCCTGGGCGCGGCGGGCCTGGTCCTGCTGGTTCCGGATGCCGGTGAGGGACTGGTCCAGCGCCTGGTGCGCAGTTTCAACGCGCTGCAGGGTGGCGATGGGATCGATCTTCCCGCCCTGGATTTCGGCCTTGACCTGGCCCAGGGCGGCCTCAACGCCGGCGACCGGGCCGGCCAGTTCAGGGTGTTCTCCGGATTGGATCATGGCCTTCGCCTGGGCGAGGTCCTGGGAGGTTTCGACGACGGCCGCCTCCAGGCCGTTGCGGGCCTCGTCCAGGCTGGCGGACACCTTGGCGATGGCGTCCAGCAGAACGTTGGTCTGGTGCAGGCTCTCTTCAGACGCCCGCACGGCGACCGCGGCGAGGCTGCCTTCACCGGCCGTGAGCTTCTCCTGGGCAGTGGCAGTGGCATTCTGCACAAAGTCCAGGCGTTCCTTGGCCTGGGTAATGTTGTCAGCGACCTGAACCAATGCGCTGTCCGCGTACTTGGCTCGCAAAGCCGTCAGTGACTGTTCGGCGCTGGCGATTTTGGCATCGGCTTCATGGGCTCCGGCGCTGATGGCTGCCAGTGCCTGCGGGGCGTTCTTCTCGAGCTCGCGGAGCGAGTCGAAGTCGGCCTTCTGCTCCTGGAGCGAGCCGAGCGCTGCCTCTGAACGGCGGATGATCTCGCCGAGCCAGCTGCGTTGCTGTTCTTCCGTGTCCGGGATGTGGTCGTCAAGCTGCTGCTGGAGCTTGAAGGATTCGGACATGTGGGCTTTGGCTTCGGCCAGGGCCTTGGTGAAGTTTCCCACCGCGGCATCGCCGTACTGGGCCTCTGCGAAGCCGAGTTCCTGCTCGCTGGATTTGATGGCGTCGTCAGCCTCGATGATCAGCGAACCGCTCTTGCGGCGGAGTTCGTCGATGCTGAGCGAAGCCAGCGGATCGAGCTCGGCGCCCTGGGGGCCGTAGCTGGCGCTGGATGCCAAAGCAGCTTTCTTGCGCTTGTTGCGGAAGTAAAGGTACGCGCCGGCCCCACCGGCGACGGCTACTCCCGTGCCAACGAGCACAGCTGCGCCGGCGCCGTCTCCCGAGGGGACGTTGCCGCTGCCGCCGCCCGCGGCGTCGCCAATGGCTGCTGCTGTGTCAATAGCTGCTTGGGCGTAGTCCTTCTTGCCGCCCGCAAGATTGGCTGTGACGGCGTTCTGGCTGATGGTGGACTGCTTGGACCTGATGGTGCTCGCAGCGTCCGTCGCAAAGTAGAACTGTCCTGCAGTCGAGATGGCCAGCAGGACATCGGCCTTGCCCATGGACTTTTGTGTCGCAACCGCCTTGCCCCAGTCCTCCGGCTTCGTGGGGTTCTCGAAGGAGTCCACTGTGACCACATAAAGGTTGTACTTGTGGTCCTTCAGGAGCTTCTGGATGGCTTCCTGGACCTCGCCACTGCGTCCGCCGAGAACCTTGGCGTTATCCACAATGTTCGTTCCGGATGGAATGGTCACTGGCGGTTCAGCCCAGGCCGCGCCGGCAGGAACCGCGAGCAGCCCGGTCAGGCCGATCACGGCGAGGATACGTTTGAACTTTGACCGCATGTGCAACCCTTCAGCACGACTGACACCGATTCGGGACGAATAAGCGTCTCAGAATGCAGCAGCGCCCCCACGCGTGGTGTAAAGCCGCAGGTCGCTGTGGCATTTCCTTTTGATTCTATGGTGCACCTCTTGGTGCGTCCACAGCGGCGAATATGCCACCAGCGAAACCCCCGGAAGAGCCTGTTGGCAGCGGAATTCGGTCTCCCAGCAACCTCCCAGCCAACGTTCGCCCCAGTTCCAGCCAGACGGTACATAGTTAATGCAGACGAGGATGAAAGGAAGTCCAATGACTGAGAACCCAACCCAGGGTGCAGCGCCGGAGAACCGCAATCCGGATGAGAACCGGAATGCGGACGAGAACCCTTCGGAGGTCCGCAGTGACGCTGCCGGTCAGGCTAATCCGACCGAGCAGCTGGACCGATCCGGGGCACCCGAGAACCCCACTCAGCCGCTGCCGGGTGCGCCCCGTCCGGGTTATCCTCCCCGCGAGCCCTTCTATGGCCAGCAGGCTCCGGGCCAGCAGGCTCCCAGCCCCCAGTACGCCCAGCACGGAGCGCATTCGGCAGCGCCCGTCGCCGCTGCAGGTCAGCACAACCCGGGTCAGCACAACCCGGGTCAGTACGGTGCAGGTCAGTACGCTCCGGGCCAGTACAGCGCTGCCCCGAATCCTGCCGACGCACCGCGCCGCAAAGCCACGTTCGGCGTAGGCACCCTGGTGGCCAGCATCCTGGCCGCCGGCCTCGTGGGTGGCGGCGTAGCCACAGTCGGTTCGGGCAACCTCTTCAACAACGGCTCTCCGTCGGCCGCCAGCAGCAGCCAGCCTGAGACCGTGATTGTAAACAACAAGGACGATGTCAACGCCATCACGGCGGCCGCACTGAAGGCTTCCCCCAGCGTCGTGACTATCAGCGCTTCCAGCGGCAGCTCCGGCGGGACCGGCTCGGGCATCGTCCTGGACGACCAGGGCCACATCCTGACCAACACCCACGTGGTGACCCTGGATGGCCAGAGCGCCGACGCAGCTCTGGAGGTCCGCACCAGTGCGGGCAAGGTCCTCAAGGCCACACTGGTGGGCACTGACCCCCTTTCTGACCTTGCGGTGATCAAGGTGGACGAGGCTTCCGGGCTCACCCCTGGCACCCTCGGAGACTCCGGCAAGCTCAACGTCGGCGACACGGCCATCGCCATCGGCTCCCCGTTGGGCCTCACGGGCACAGTCACTGACGGCATCGTCTCAACGCTGAACAGGACCATCAGCGTGGCGTCATCGGCAGCACCCAAGGAAGGCGACACTTCCCAAGGCGGCGATCAGGGCTTCCAGTTCGCACCGCCAAACGGTGGCCAGGGCCAAAGCACCGCGAACCAGGGGTCCATCTCCATCAACGTGATCCAGACGGATGCCGCCATCAACCCCGGCAACTCCGGTGGTGCCCTGGTCAACAGCAAGGGCGAGATCATCGGCGTCAACGTGGCCATCGCGTCCGCCGGCTCCGATTCCTCGTCCACGGCCGGCAACATCGGCGTGGGCTTCAGCATCCCCATCAACCACGCCAAGCGGGTGGCGCAGGAGATCATCCAGACCGGCAAGGCATCCCACGGCCAGCTGGGTGTCAGCGTCCGGGACAAGTCATCCAGCGGGACGACGTCAGGGTTCTCCGTCGGCGCTGACGTGGCCACGGTGGAGGCAAACTCACCGGCAGCCAAGGCCGGCATCAAGGTGGGCGATGTGGTGACCAAGTTCAACGACCTAGTCATCAGCGAGCCCAACCAGCTGACCGCGGCCGTCCGCGAGCAGGCCGGCGGCTCCAAGGTCAAGCTCACGGTCCTGCGCAACGGCCAGGAACAGACGTTCGACGTCACGCTTGGCACCGCAGCGGATCAGTAGGGACTGATCGGCAGAACGCACGGCAACCCATAAACGCGGACGACGGCGGGGCTCACCAAAAGTGATCGCCGCCGTCGTCCGCTGTTCCCGCCGTCCTGTGCGGCCGCCGTCGTACGGTGATCCCCGGCGCGCCTGGGCAGGGCCGTGACACAGGCGTTAACGGGACGGCAACGGGGGCCGGCTATATGGTTAGCTAGGATCTACCCGTACCCCGGGCGTTCCGAGGCCATGACCCCATCCGGCTGGCTGTCCACAAGCATGGAAGGCTGCTGTAAATACAGTGGAAGAGACATTGAAGATCATCGTCCTGGTCAAGCATGTACCGGACGCACAGTTCGACCGACACCTCACCGGCGAGGGCTACACCACGGACCGTGACGAAAGCATCCTTTCCGAGCTGGACGAATACGCGCTGGAGGCCGCTTTGCAGCTGGCTGAGGCCCGCGGTGGCGCCAAGGCCGGCAACCAGGTCATTGCGCTGAGCATGGGCGCATCCGGTGCCGTGAACGCGGTGAAGAAGTCACTCCAGATGGGCGCCACCGAAGGTGTCCACCTCACGGACAGTGCACTGGCCGGCTCAGACGCCGCCGCCACTTCGCTCGCGCTCGCGGCCGCCATCCGCCATATTGGTACCGGCGCCCCGGTGGACCTTGTCCTCACCGGCATGGCGTCCACCGACGGCGAGACGTCCTTGGTCCCGGCCCAGCTCGCCGAGCGCCTGGGTCTGCCGCAGGTCACCTTCGCGTCCTCGCTGACGGTCGACGGCGGCCGGCTCACCGCGCGCCGCGACGCCGACACCTACTCGGAGACCGTCGAAGCTGCGCTGCCCGCAGTGGTCTCCGTGACGGACCAGATCAACGAGCCGCGCTACCCCAACTTCAAGGGCATCATCGCGGCCAAGCGCAAGAGCATCACCACTCTGTCGCTGGCCGACATCGGAGTCGATCCCGCGCACGTGGGCCACGCCGGATCGTGGACCACGGTGACCGCTGCCGAGGAACGCCCGCCGCGCACGGCCGGAACCATCATCACCGACGAAGGCGACGCCGGCATCAAGCTCGTCGACTTCCTGGCCGCCCAGAAGCTGCTCTAAGAGGGATCACAGACATGGCAAACGTACTCGTATTCATTGACAACCCCGGCGATGCCCTGAAGAAGAGCACCCTCGAACTGCTCACCCTGGGACGTTCCCTGGGAGAGACCGCTGTTGCCCTGAACGGCGATCTGCATCAGGATGTTTCGGCCACGCTCGCCGAATACGGCGTCACCGCCGTTTTCCGGCCCTCCGCCCAGGACCTGGATGACTACCTTGTCTCGGCGAAGGCAGCCTATCTCGCGGCGGCCGCCGGTGCCGCCAGTGCCGGCACGGTCCTCCTGGACAACTCGCCCGAAGGCAAAGAGATCGCGGCGCGGCTCGGCATCCGGCTCAACGCCGGCGTCATCACCGACGTTGTGGCGGTCGACGCCGACGGTACAGCCCACAAGTCGGTCCTCGCCGGATCCTACACCACCTCTGCCAGGGCCACCACGGCGGTTTCCGTGCTGACGGTGAAGGCCAACAATGTCACGCCCGAGCCGGCATCCGTGGCTTCCGCCCCGGAGACGTCCGTAGTCGACGTGCCGGCGGACGGCACGGCCACGGCAGCCCGCATCACCGCGCGCGAGCAGAAGGCGGCCAGTGGACGCCCGGATCTGTCGGACGCCCGCATCGTGGTGGCCGGCGGACGCGGAGTGGACGGCGACTTCGGCCCGGTGGAGCAGCTTGCCGACGCCCTCGGAGCTGCCGTCGGCGCCTCCCGTGCGGCCACGGACGCCGGCTGGATCAGCCACGACGCCCAGGTAGGCCAGACCGGCAAAACCGTGTCGCCCCAGCTCTACATCTCCGCGGGCATTTCCGGTGCCATCCAGCAGAAAGCCGGGATGCAGACCGCCAAGGTCATCGTGGCCATCAACAAGGACGCCGAGTCACCGATCTTCGAAATCGCCGACTTTGGCATCATCGGGGACCTCTTTGACGTCCTTCCGCAGGCCACCGAAGAAATCAAGAAGCGAAAAGGCTGACCCTTGGCCCACTCCGCTGCCTCAGCACAGAGCCCGTTCAACCCGGATATCCACCGGGTTGGGCGGGTGCTCTGTTTCGCCGCCCACCCGGACGACATCGACTTCGGTGCGGCCGGCACCATCGCCGCCTGGACAGCCGCCGGTACCCAGGTCAGCTACTGCATCATGACCGACGGCGACGCGGGCGGCTTCGACCCGGCGCACCGGGCGGAGATCATCTCCCTCCGGGCGGCCGAGCAGCGCCGGGCTGCCGAACTCGTGGGTGTGACCGACATCCGCTACCTCCATGAGCGCGACGGCTACCTGGAGCCGACGCACGAGGTGATGAAAGGTGTGGTGAAGCTGATCCGGGAGATCCGTCCCGACGTCGTGCTTGCCATGCATCCGGAACGGAACTGGAGCCGCCTGCAGAAGAGCCACCCGGACCACCTTGCCGTGGGGGAGGCGGTGACCCGGGCCGTCTATCCTGCTGTGGAAAACCCGTTCGCCTATCCGGAGCTGGCTGAGGCAGGCCTGGAGGCGTACAAGCTGCCGTGGCTGTGGCTCTACGCCGGGCCCGAAGAGCGGGAGAACCACTTTGTGGATGTCACCGACCATGTGGACGCCAAGCTCGACGCGATCCACGTGCACGTGAGCCAGCATCCCGACGTAGCGGCCATGGAATCAGCGGTGCGGAACGGCATGCACATGAACGCACGGCGTGGGGGCTTTGCCGAGGGCCGCAGCGCCGAAACGTTCCACGTGGTCGCCGTCAACGGCCCGGGGACGATCGCCGGCTTCTAGAGCTGCCGCCGCGGACTTCCCCCGTGAGTTTTTGTCCAGATAACGCGCCCTAAACGGCGGTTGGGCCACATTATCTGGACAAAAACTCGGCGGTGCGGGACAGGAACTAGGGAGCTTAGGCGCCCAGAGGTGCGGCAGCCACGGTGGGGAACGTCGGGGTGGCCGAACCGCCCACCGGCTCCACGGTGATGCCGAGCGCTGCAGCGGACGCAATGCCCTTCACCACGGCAGGCTTCGACAGGGCAGCTTCATCCATCAGGCCCTGGGAAACCGGTGCCGAGCCGTCCTTCGGGATCAGCCACATCTGGTAGACCTTGCCGGCGGGCGGCGCGGGTACACCGTTCATCTTGACCACCACGGCATCCTTGGATGACGAAATCAGCACGGTGGCGGTGCCGCCGGCGGAGACGGGTACGGATGCTTCGCGGACGTCGCCGGCCCGGACCACCTGGTTCAGGGGGTCGTTCTGGTCTGTGATGTACGCACCCACGCCCACGCCACCAAGGGCGATCACGGCGGCGGCTGCCACTGCGGTGAGCCAGCGGCGGGCGCCGGCAGGTCGGCGTCGTTCTTCCCTGCGGACCCTGGCGGCGGCGAGCTCATCCAGTGCTTCCGCAGGCGGCTGTGCGGCCGGCGTGGCAGCGGTGACGGCCGGGGCAGCAGTGACTTCGGCGGGCCCATCGGCAGGCAGCTGCGCGAGGGACGGCAACTGGGACACGATGCGTGCGAAAAGATCCGCGGGAGGTTCCGCCTCAGCCGTAAAGGACGCCGCGAGGGTCTCCCTGGCCTGGCGGACACGCTCTAAGAAGGCGGTGCGTTCGGCGTCGGGCGCGGCGGAGACATAGCGGTCAATGGCGGCGCGTTCGGAATCGCTGATCGCGTCCAGGGCATACAGCTCCGCGAGGTCCACGGCCCGCCCGGAATCCAGGTCGGCGGCGATCTCAGTTCCGAACGAGCCGGGACGGCGGGTGCCTCCCTGACTATTCATTTCTGTCATCTCAACTCACCCCCAGACAGGTCTTCAAGCGGATCAGTCCGTCGCGGATGCGGGACTTGATGGTAGGTACTGCTGCGTTTAGCTTTTCCGCGACTTCGCGGTAAGTGAGGCCGCCGTAGTAGGCCAGCCGTACCGATTCCTGTTGCGTTTCGGTCAGCGTTTCCAGGCACCGGACCACCGCCTCGGCCTCGAGCCTGCTGTCCACCTCGGCGGAGACGGAGTCGTGGTCCACGTCCTGGCTGCTGGCGCCGTACTTGGCCTCACGGTCGGTGGCCGACTGCGAGGAACGGACCTTGTCCACGGCCCGACGGTGCGAAATGGTCATCAGCCACGAGAGCGGACTGCCTGCTTCCGGGTTGAACTTCGCCGCGTTCTGCCATACCTGGAGGAAAACCTCCTGCGTGGTGTCTTCGCTGAGTTCGGGATCGATCAGCACGCGCCGCGCCATGCCGAACACCCTGCGCGATGTCAATTTGTAGAACTCGGCAAACGCGGCCTGGTCGCCGCCGGCTACGCGGGCGAGCAGCCCGGCCAAGCGCTTGCTGAGATCCGCCGGTAAGTCTGTGACTGCGGCCGGGGCCTCGGAGTTTGGCGCGTTGGGAGTTTCCATCACTACCCAGCATAAGTCGCCCGGCGGTGAAACCTGAGCATCGCGGCCGGTGCTGCCCCTGGGAAAGGGGAAAACCGGCGGCGCCGACCGCCTCGTCTCAAGCAGTGTCACCTGCCGCTCCTTCCTCGCCCCGGAATTGCTGTCAGGAGTGATTCGGTGCGGGCAGCCCTGCGGATGGGCCGCGGGCCCTCAAATCTGGGCGCCGGAAAATCCCTGCTGGCGCCAGGCCTCGTAGACAGCAATCGACGCCGCGTTGGCCAGGTTCAGCGAACGCAGGGACGGCAGCATGGGAAGCCGCACGGTGGCCGTGACATGCGGATCGCGCTTGAGGTGTTCAGGAAGGCCTACTGATTCCTGGCCGAACATCAGCACATCGCCGGGGCGGTAGGCGATGTCCGTGTAGCTGGCGGTGCCGTCGGAGGTGAAGGCGTACACACGCTCCGGCTGCAGTTCGCGCCAGGCATCCTCGATGCTTTTGTGGACGGTGACGACGGCGAGGTCGTGGTAGTCCAGGCCAGCGCGCCGGAGCTTGGCGTCGGAGAAATCAAAGCCGAGGGGCTCCACCAGGTGCAGTTGGGCGCCGGTTATGGCTGCCAGCCTGATCGCATTGCCGGTGTTGCCGGGGATTTCGGGGGCGTGGAAGAGGATTCGGAACACCGTCCAATCCTAGTCAACCAATCCGGGTCAACAGTTCAGTGCATGCCGCGAAGCAGCCTGGCCAGCACGGACACATTGACGGTGTTGGGCGTGGGGCCGGAGGAGAGGAAGTTCTTGAGGCCGCGGACCAGGCCTGCCGCGTTCACCACCTGGATGGTTTCGGACGTGCCGGCTGTTCGCCGGTGGCGGTCTATGACGGGTTCGTGGAGGTTGCCGTCGGCGCTGTGGATGACTGTCCAGCCGGTGACGTTCAGTTCCGGGAAGATGTCCTGCATGGCGCGGACAACGTGGGCCAGTTGCGGTGGCGCGATGGAACGTCCGCCGTGCCTCAGGGTTTGCCCGTCCCAGGCATAGGCGCCCTTTGGCAGCAGCATGGACCCGATCAGCGCCAGCCGGTAGCCGGACAGGAGTGCGTGGTCGATGTGGCTGTTATCGGCGGGGGACTGCAGGCCGTTAACCAGCCGGGCCGCAGGAATCGCGGGCAGAACCTGGCGGGTGATGAGCTGCACGGTGCGGAGTTCGCGCTGGATCCGGGCCTCGGCGCCAAAAATACCCCGTTTGCGCGGCATCCCGTGGACCTGCTGGCTGGCCTGGGCGAACGGGATGAGCGGCACCGTGCCGGACGCCTCGAAGGCCGCAGCATCGTAGGGCGGGACGTACAGGGGCGGGTCGCCCGCGGTGTTCCGGGGCGTGGTGGTCCTGTGCACGGTGGCCGAGGCATGGCTGCCCGCCGCCGGCGCATCAAAGTGCGGCCCTGCGGCGGAATCGTCGGTGTTGCGCGACGTTCCTGCGGCATACGAGCGGTCGTAGGCCTTCCGGCGCGTCGGGTCTATCAGGGTTTCGTATGCTGCCGTCACCTGCCGGAAGGCAGCGGCGTCCCCGCCATGGTCAGGATGGGCCTTTCGCGCGGCCCGGCGGTAGGCCACCTTGATCTCCTTTTCGGTGGCTGTCACGGCGACACGGAGCACCTCGTAGTAGGAGCTGCTGCTCTCGGTCAAGCACTCATCCTTTTTCTTCGTCTGGCCAGTCCACGGCAGGCAGCCCGGTGGGCCCCAGTTTACGGCCTGCCCACACAACGTCTGCGCAGGCCTCAGTGGTTCCCGCGGCCCGGCGTCTAGACTCTTTGAGGATGACGGCAGGCGGGCCGTCCGGGCGAACATATTGGGGTGGACGTGAAGGCGCAGGCGGCTGTACTCGTGGCGGGGGCGCTGCTTGGCGTGACAGCACTGGGAGGCTGCAGTGTTGACGTTCCCGATCCGGCCGCCCCGAAAGTGGAGCCAACAGTCACGGCCCTGGCCACCCCTACCATCACCCCTGGCCATGACGCAGGAGCGGTGGCCGCAAAGGACATGCCGTTCTCCGCTGGCGGTTCCCTGGCCGCCGGGGTCCCCGTGGGGATCTCGGACGGACTCAAGGATGCACCCGGCTGGCAGCAGGTCAGGCAGAACGTGGCCGGCGAGAGCCAGTACCTGAAGGCCGATGGCTGCCTGGTGGCGGCCAAGGTCCGCACCAACCAGGCCCCGCTGGCGCTTCAGGACGACAAGGAGTCGACTGTTGGCCTCTTCACGTACCTGGACCCGACCATCCTGCCCGGCTATCTGAAGACAGCGACGCTGCGGTGGGGCGGTGAGGTTGGCAAGCCGGGGCCATCGGCTGAGGTGCTGGCGCTGGAGAAGCCCGGACAGTCGGGCTTCAGGTCCACGGTGGTTATGGCGCGGGTGTTCGGCACCGCCGCATCGTCGGTCTACATTTCCGTGGCCTGCCCGGACGACGCCACACTGCCAGCCGCCCAGGCCGACGTCGCAGAACGCCTCCTGGTGGTTCCGCCGTCGAACTAGCCGCGCCGGTTACTTACCATGCCTGCGCCAGGACCCGCCGGGGGAAAGGCGGTTCAGGGCCAGCGCGCCCACGAGCAGGCCGAAGTCCCGTAAGGCAACGTCGTAGAAGCTGCCCAGGACCAGCAGGTTGATGATGCCCAGCAGCCAGACGGCGACCAGCAGGGAACCGAACCGGGGACGGACGGCCACCGCAATGCCGGCGACGATCTCCACGACGCCGACGATGTACATAAAGGTCTGCGCCGACACCGGCACCACGGAGGTGGCAACCGTGCGAGGTAGATGGTCCAGTCCGTCAGGATGTTGGTGAACTTGTCCAACCCTAAGAGAATCGGTGCGACGGTGAACACGGTGCGCAGCAGGAAGAAGGCCTGCCTGTCCGGTGCCATAGCCTGAAGCCGACCGCCTGCGTTGATTTTCGCGTTCGTTGTCATGGTGGACTCCTACTAAAAGTAGGTATTGTTATTTTAGAAAGATCGGCACCATTAAGCAATGTATGTTGTTTTTAGAGAGAGGGCACAGGGTGCGCAGACTCCCGTGGGGCCGCCGCATGGCGGCCGTCGCGTCATTGGGCGACGAGAAGCGACGGCAGCTCTTTGAGCTGATCGCCGCCTCGGACGCCCCGGTCGGGCGCGATGACGCCGCGTTGGCCCTCGGGCTGCCAAGGAGCACGGCATCCTTCCACCTCGACAGGCTGGTCCAGGACGGACTCCTGGCGGTGGAATTCCACAAGGCTGCCGGGAAGTCGGGTCCCGGCTCCGGGCGGCCGGCGAAAATGTACCGACAGGCAACGAGCGAGGTCGGCGCATCCGTGCCTGACCGCAACTATGATCTTGCTGCTGAGCTGCTGGTCGCAGCGATCGAGCATTCCACAGCGACCGGCGGCGCGGTGGGCGATTCCCTGCTGGCCACGTCGTACGGTAAGGGCCAGGCGCTGGCCTCCGGCGCCGCAAGCCTTGCGGACTTCCTTGAGGGAGAAGGGTACGAGCCCCGGCCCGACGGCGCGGGGGGCTTCGCGCTGGCTAACTGTCCGTTCCATCGGCTCTCGGTCGGGCACCCGGACGTGGTCTGCGCCATGAACGGATCATTTCTGCAGGGCGTGGCAGCGGCGTGCGGGGAGCCGGAGGAGCGCGTGGCGCCGAACACTGAGCCGGGCCAGTGCTGTGCCAGGATCACGCCGCCCTGACGCCTGATGTGCCGGGGTCGCGGGTGTGACGCCCTGGACGCCGCTAGAATTGAGGCGTGCCCGTCTACCTCGATCATGCAGCCACCACGCCACTTTCTGTCGAGGCGCTGGCAGCCCTGACGCGGGAACTTGCCCGCACCGGCAATCCTTCGTCCCTGCACGGCTCGGGCCGGCGTGCCCGCCGCTCCGTGGAGGACGCCAGGGAAGCCATAGCGACGGCGGCCGGCGCCCATCCCTCCGAGGTCATCTTTACGTCCGGGGGCACTGAGTCGGACAACCTTGCTGTGAAGGGCCTGTACTGGGCCCGTTCCGGCGAAGACCCGGGACGGCGGCGCATCCTCTGCTCCGCCGTCGAGCATCATGCCGTGCTGGACACCGTGGAATGGCTGGAGCGGCACGAGGGTGCCATTGTCACGTGGCTTCCCGTGGACAGCGAGGGCGTGGTGGACCTGGACGTCCTCGCCGCCGAGTTGGCCCGGGACCCTGGGACCATTGCGCTTGTGACGGTCATGTGGGCCAACAATGAAGTGGGCACCATCCAGCCGGTGTACAGGATTGTGCAGCTGGCGCACGCCGCCGGCGTGCCGGTCCATTCGGATGCCGTGCAGGCCTTCGGCTCGCTTCCGGTTGATTTCAAGGCCTCCGGGCTGGACGCGATGTCCGTTTCCGGGCACAAGATCGGCGGACCGGTTGGAGTCGGCGCCCTCCTGCTGGGGCGGGCCGTCAAGCTGACCCCGGTGCAACACGGTGGCGGCCAGGAACGCGACGTGCGCTCCGGGACGCTGGACACGGCGTCCATCGCCGCCTTCGCTGCTGCCGCCGAGGCCGCCACCGCACAGCTTGCCGCCGAGTCCGCGAGGATCGCGGCCCTGCGGGACAGGCTCATCGACGGCGTCCTTCAGCGGGTGCCCGAAGCTGCACTCCGCGGCGCCCCGGGGGAGGGGAGGCTGCCCGGCAATGCGCATTTCACGTTCCCTGGCTGCGAAGGTGATTCGCTGCTGTTCCTGCTGGACCTGGTAGGGGTGGAATCCTCCACGGGATCCGCCTGTACGGCCGGTGTCCCGCGCCCGTCCCACGTACTGCTGGCCATGGGGCTGGACGAGGAGACAGCCCGCGGCGCCCAGCGCTTCACGCTGGGACATGCCTCAACCGACGCGGACGTGGATGCCTTGCTGGCAGCCCTTCCCGGCGCGTACCAACGCGCCCGCCAGGCAGGGATGGCCGGGCATGAGTCCTCGATCCAGACTGCGGGAACGGTGGCGCGTCAGGCGTCCTCCGACAGGAGCTGATCGAGCCCAACGGCGTTGTCGGCCAGGCGCTCCGCCGAGACGGGCGTTCTGGCAGAGATGAGGGCCTTGACGGTCTTCTGCGCGCCGGGCTGTGGCTTTCGCGGCCAGTTGACGCTCATCCCGGCCACCACCCTGGAATCCTGCTGCCAGAACGCGATGAACTCCTTGCCCTCCAGTGACCCCCGGATCACGGGCTCAGCGCCCGCCGCCAGTGAAGGAAAGCCGGAGTACTCCATGCTGACGTCGTACTGATCGGTGTAGAAGTACGGGATGGTGCTCAGGACGGCGTCCTGGCCGAGCATGGCCCTGGCGGCCACCTTTCCGCCGTTCAGGGCGTTGGACCAGTGCTCGCTGCGGTGGTGCTGGCCGGTGAAGGGGTGCAGCGAGTTGGCGATGTCGCCGGCTGCAAAAATGCCGGGCGTGCTGGTCCGCAGGGAGGCGTCCGTGAGGATCCCGTTGTCCAGGGCGAGGCCGGCCGCCTGTGCGAGTCCCGTCTCGGGGACCACGCCGACGGCGATGACCACGATGTCGGCTGGGATCACTTCCCCGGAATCGGTGACCACCCCCGTGACAGCCCCAGCGGCCCCGGTGAGTTCCCGCGCTGAGGCGGGAAGCCGGAAGCTCACGCCGTTGGCTTCGTGGAGTCTGCGGAAGAACCGTCCGAGGTCAGGACCGATAGCCCCGGCCAGGGGGATCCCTTCCAGTCCGAGGAGCGTGACGTTGTTGCCGTACGTGGCGGCAGCGGCAGCCAGTTCCATGCCGATCCAGCCGGAGCCGATCATCACCAACTTCATGCCGCCCGCCGCCAAGCTGCTGCGCAGCCGCCGGCTGTCATCCAGGGTGCGGAAGGTGGATACGCCAGACAGGTCGCTTCCGGGCAGGCGCAGGGTGCGAGGCGCCGCCCCGGTGGCGAGCAGCAGGGAACCGTACGCCAGCGTGCTTCCGTCGTCCAGCTCCACCCTCCTGGCGTCCGGCCGGACGCCCATAACGCGGGCACCCAAGCGGAGGCCGACGTCGTTCTCCGCGTACCAGCCCGGCGGCACCACCGGGACAGCGTCCTCGGTGGCCTTGCCCAGCAGATACTCCTTGGACAGCGGCGGGCGCAGGTAGGGATGATGCCGCTCTGCGCCGATGATTGTCACCGGGCCGGCGAACCCTTCCGCCCGCAGGGTCTTGGCAGCGGTGGCCCCGGCCAGTCCGCCGCCGGCAATCACGATGTCCCCCGCGGTAGCAATGTCCTCAGCCATGTCCGCCCAATTCCCGCCGGTGCGTGCTCGAAGTCTAAAACCGTTAAGCCTGACTTTAGAAGGGAATGCGGGTGCGGTCAAGGGTCTTTTTGGGCAGGATTCGGCGTGGCGATAGAATGGTGCGGCAGGCATTGTGCTATTCCTGCGGCCGCCGGTTGAACGGCAGCCGCCCTCTGCCACATCCCCCGAACCCTAAAGAAAGCCAGCATGCGAGTTCTAGCAGCCATGAGCGGTGGAGTCGACTCCGCCGTTGCCGCAGCACGTGCCGTCGAAGCCGGGCACGACGTCGTCGGCGTTCACCTTGCGCTGTCCAGGATGCCCGGCACCCTGCGGACGGGCAGCCGCGGCTGCTGCACCATCGAGGACTCGCGCGATGCGTGGCGGGCCTGCGACGTGCTGGGCATTCCGTACTACGTCTGGGATTTCTCGGAGCGCTTCAAGGAAGACGTGGTCCAGGACTTCATCGATGAGTATGCTGCCGGGCGGACCCCCAACCCCTGCATGCGCTGCAACGAGCGGATCAAATTTGCCGCCCTGCTGGAGAAGGCCATCGCCCTGGGCTTTGACGCCGTCTGCACCGGGCATTACGCCAAGGTCATCAAGGACGCCGACGGCAACCCCGAACTTCACCGGGCCGCGGACTGGGCCAAGGACCAGAGCTACGTCCTCGGTGTCCTGACCCACGAGCAGCTCAAGCATTCCATGTTCCCGCTGGCGGACACGCCTTCCAAAGCTGAAGTGCGGGCGGAAGCCGAGCGCCGGGGACTGTCGGTGGCCAACAAGCCCGACAGCCACGACATCTGCTTCATTCCCGACGGCGATACCGCGGGCTGGCTCGCCGAAAAGATCGACATGACCACCGGCGATATCGTGGACGAGACCGGCTCGAAGGTAGGGGAGCACCCGGGAGCCAACGCGTTCACCGTGGGCCAGCGCCGTGGCCTGAAGCTCGGAACACCCGCAGCGGACGGCAAGCCCAGGTTCGTCCTGGAGATCCGGCCCAAGGAAAACAAGGTAGTGGTGGGGCCCCAGGCGCTGCTGGCCATTGACGAGATCCGCGGCATCAAGGTCTCGTGGGCTGGCCTGCCGATCGCGGAAATCGAAACGGGCGCCGAGTTTGACTGCTATGCCCAGGTCCGCGCCCACGGGGACCCCGTGCCGGCCACCGCGCGAATGCTGCCCGGCGAGGGTGCACCCCAGCTCCTGGTCACCTTGACCGATCCGCTGCGCGGCGTGGCACCCGGCCAGACGGTGGTCCTCTACCAGGGCAGCCGCGTCCTGGGCCAGGCCACCATCGACGCTGCCCGGTCGTTGCAGCGCGCGGAGCTCTGAGCCGGAGCAAATTTACCCTGGTCAGGTAAATTTTGTGTCTCAACTCACAAAAAAGCCGGTTGATGAGTCCGGCGTCTGGTTGAATCTAGGCATCAGGACAGCGCGCTGCCCGCTCAAGCCAAGACACCCATTTGCGGGCGGCGAGCGCGTACTCATCGAACAGAAAGTTCACAGATGACCAAGAGCACTAAAGCCTTGCGCAGCGCAATCGCGCTCGCAGGCGTTTCCGCCTTCGCATTGACGGCCTGCACGGGCCCCTCGGGTGGCGGCGGGGGTGGCAGCACAGCATCGGAGAATGCAAGCAGCGTCATTGCGTACGGAACCACAGACAAAGTCACCGCACTGGACCCGGCGGGCTCGTACGACAACGGTTCGTTTATGGTGATGAACCAGATTTACTCGTTCTTGTTGAACTCCAAACCTGGTGGCGCCGACCCCGTGCCGGACCTGGCCGAATCGTCCTCGTTCACCAAGCCTACCGAATTCACGGTCAAGCTTAAGAGCGACCTCAAATGGGCCAACGGACATGTGCTTGATTCCAAAGACGTCAAGTTCTCCTTTGACCGCCAGACTGCCATCAAGGATCCCAACGGACCGGCATCGTTGTTGTCCAACATTGATTCCATTGCCACGCCTGATGCCAGCACCGTGGTTTTCACGCTGAAGAATGCCAACGACCAAACGTTCCCGCAGATTCTGACCAGCCCGGCCGCCCCGATCGTTGACGACGAAGTCTTCCCGGCAGACAAGCTCCTCAGCGACGAGGACATCGTCAAGGCCAACGCCTTCCACGGCCAGTACATCATTGACTCCTTCAACAAGAACACGCTGGTCAGCCTGAAGGCATGGCCCGACTACAAGGGCGTACTCGGCAAGCCGGCCAACGCAGGGGCCACCATCAAGTACTACACCGACCAGACCAACATGAAGCTGGAGGTCAAGGGCGGCCAGATCGATGTTGCCAACCGCAGCCTGAGCGCCACGGACATCGATGACCTTAAGAAGGACTCCAACGTCAAGGTCCATGTTGGTCCCGGCGGCGAGATGCGGTACATCGTCTTCAACTTCGACACCATGCCGTATGGCGCCAAGGCTCCGGAAGCTGACCCGAAGAAGGCGCTTGCCGTCCGGCAGGCCGCTGCCAACCTCATCGACCGCCAGGCCATCTCGGACCAGGTCTACAAGGGCACGTACTTGCCGATGTGGTCCAACGTCCCGTCCGGTTTCGTAGGGGCCAACGAATCCTTCAAGCAGGCGTATGGGGATGGCTCCGGCAAACCCAGCCTGGACAAGGCCAAGAAGGTCATGGCCGACGCCGGCATCACCGGCCCCGTGACCATCAAGCTGCAGTACAACCCCGACCACTATGGCAAGTCGTCCGGTGACGAATACGCCATGGTCAAGGACCAGTTGGAGAAGAGCGGACTGTTCACGGTGGATCTGCAGTCCACTGAGTGGGTCACGTATAACTCGGCATCGAAGAAGGACAGCTACCCCGTCTTCCAGCTGGGCTGGTTCCCGGACTTCAGCGACGCGGACAACTACCTGACACCCTTCTTTGTAGGCGGTGGCTTCATGAACAACCACTACTCAAATGCTGAGGTCGAAACGCTGGTCGCCAAGCAGTTGGTCACCGCCGACAAGGCTGAGCGTGAGAAGACAATCCAGGAGGTCCAGAACCTGCTGGCCAAGGACATCTCCACCCTGCCGTTGCTGCAGGGCGCCCAGGTGGCCGTTTCAGGGACCGACGTGAAGGGTGTCGATTCCACCCTGGATGCGTCGTTCAAGTTCCGGCTCGGCACCGTTTCCAAGTAGCGACCTGGATTCCAAGTATCACCGAACAAACCCGCGTGAGGAGGTAGGGCCGGACGGCCCTGCCTCCTACGTGTTGGCTCCACAATTTCTTGATCAAACCAAGCAGGGACAGCATGGCCACATTGATTGATGCGCCGCCGCCTACGGTTGCGGCCCCCGTATCCAAATCCGCGGGAGGTGGCCTCGGGAGGTATATCCTGATCCGCTTCCTGCTGATCTTCCCGACGATCTTCATCCTCGTCACCCTCGTTTTCTTTCTCATGCGGATCACCGGCGATCCCATTACGGCAGCCCAGGGCGGACGCCTCCCGCAAGAACAAATTGACGCCCTGGTACACCAGGCAGGCTACGACCGGAACCTCTTCATTCAGTACATCGAGTACCTTGGCAACATTGCCACCGGCAACTTCGGCCGGACCATTTCAGATGGCCGGCCCGTCGTGGAGATGCTCGCCAAGTTTGGTGCCGCCACCCTGGAATTGAGCATCAACGCCCTCGTAGTGGCGCTGCTGGTAGGCATTCCACTGGGAATGTTTGCAGCCCACAAACGCGATATGCTTCCGGACGCTTTCCTGCGTATGTTCGCCATTCTTTGCTATGCCACCCCTGTCTTCTTTGCGGGCCTGCTCCTGAAGCTGACATTTTCCGTAGGCCTGGGCTGGTTCCCAGTGGCCGGCCGTGCTTCCACCACAACGGAATTGGCGATGGGCCGGCTGGCAGCACCCACTGGCATCTACTGGCTGGATGCCCTTCGCAGCGGCAATCTGGCAGCCTTTGGCGACATCGTCCAGCATGCAGTCCTTCCAGCTGTCGCGCTGGGCCTTCTGACGGCCGGCGTCTTCCTCCGCCTGGTCCGCACCAACGTGATCGGCACACTGGGAAAGGACTATGTTGAGGCAGGCCGGTCGCGCGGAGTCAGTGAATACCGCCTGGTGACAAAGCATGCCTACAAGCCGGCGCTGATCCCTATCATCACGGTGATGGGTCTGCAGATTGCGCTGCTGCTCGGCGGTGCGGTGCTGACCGAAACCACGTTCGAGTGGAAGGGCCTGGGCTATCAGTTGGCCCAGTACCTGACTGCACGTGACTTTGTAGCCGTCCAAGGCATCGTGATGTTGCTGGCCGTCATTGTGGCGGTCACCAATTTCGCAGTGGATATTGCCGCTGCCCTGATTGATCCGCGAGTGAGGTACTGATGGGCGCCACAGCATTGGAACCGAGAAAGAAATCCTTGCTGGACCGGCTTCCGGTCTCGTCCCACATCCGCCAAAGCGTTGGCCTGCAGCGGACCATGCTGCTCATCGGCGTGGTGCTTTGCGCTGCTTTTCTGGTGGCCGCGATATTTGCGCCGTTCCTAGCGCCCTACGGGTATTCCCAGATTTCCGACGACGCCGGTTCGTTCCCGGCGCAGGCCAAACCGGGCGCCAAGCATCTGTTGGGAACGACAGTGGGTGGCTACGATGTCCTGTCCCGGGTGATCTGGGGATCGCAGACAGCCTTGGCGGTGATAGTTGCTGCCGTGCTGATGTCTATCTTCCTGGGGGTATTCCTCGGACTGGTGAGCGGCTACTTCGGCGGCTGGCTGGACCGCGTACTCGTGGTCATTGCCGACGCAATTTACGCCTTCCCGACACTCCTTGTGGCTATCGTGATGTCGATTGCCATCAACAAGGGACAGTCCGGATTCTGGGGCGGAATCCTCGCCTGCGGGTTCGCCATCACTGCAGTGTTTGTGCCGCAGTACTTCCGCGTTATCCGTGCTGAAACCATCCGGCTCAAGGCTGAACCGTTTGTGGAATCAGCGCAGGTTGTTGGCGCCTCCAGCGCCAGGATTATCAGCAGGCACATCTTCTCCAACGCGACCCGGACCCTGCCGCTGATCTTCACGCTGAACGCCTCCGAAGCCATCCTCACCCTGGCAGGCTTGGGATTCCTCGGTTTCGGTATCGAGCCGAGCTCCGCCGCTGAATGGGGCTTTGACCTGAACAAGGCGATGTCCGATGCCTCCTCCGGCATTTGGTGGACCGGCGTGTTCCCCGGCATCGCCATCGTATTGACGGTGGTCGGCCTCACCCTCGTTGGTGAAAGCATCAATGACCTGAACGATCCGCGCCTGCGCGGACGCAAGGCAGCCGGCGGCAAGGGCGGTCCGGGATCACCAACCACCGCCGCGAACGCCGCCATCTCAGCGGATGTGAGAGGATTTTGACCATCAATATTGATTCGGTATCTGACCAGTCCAGGCAGGCGGACCAGCCGGTCCTTGCCATCGACCACCTCAAAGTCACCTTCGCCACCGATGGCGGAGACGTCTACGCCGTGAAGGATGTGAGCCTGGACGTCCGCTCCGGCGAAGTCCTGGCCATCGTAGGCGAATCCGGCTCGGGCAAGACCGTGACCGCGAAAACCATCCTCGGGCTGCTGCCGGAGACAGCCACCAGCGGCGGGGCTGTCCTGATCAACGGGAACAACGTGATCAGCGTCAGCGCCGCGAAGCTGAGGCAGATCCGTGGCCGCGATGTGGCCATGGTGTTCCAGGAGCCCTCCACGGCCTTGAACCCCGTGTTCACCGTGGGCTGGCAGATTGCCGAGGGCATCCGTGCCCACGCCGGCGGTGCCGGCGGGAAGCGTGTCTCGGCCAAGGATGCCAAGGCCCGTGCCATTGAGGCGCTGCGCAAGGTGGGGATCCCGGATCCGGAACACCGGGTCAACCACTATCCGCACCAGTTCTCCGGCGGCCAGAAGCAGCGCGTGGTGATCGCCGCCGCGCTTGCCCTGAACCCGGGACTGATTGTGGCCGATGAACCCACCACGGCCCTGGATGTCACCGTCCAGGCCGAAATCCTGGAGCTGCTCCGGGACCTTCGGGACAAGTACGGCACCTCGATCGTGCTGATCACCCACAATATGGGCGTGGTGGCCGACCTCGCGGACCGCGTGGTGGTGATGTACCAGGGTGATGTAGTGGAGGAAGCGCCGGTGCGGGTGCTGTTCGCCGAACCCAAGCAGGACTACACCAAGAAGCTGCTGGCCGCCGTGCCCCACCTGGGCCGGAACTCGGCGTCGGAGGGCCTGTTGGAACGCGCACACCAGGGCTCATCGGTCCTGGTAGAGGCAACCAACCTGACCATCGAGTATCCCGGCAGGCTGGGAACACCGGCCTTCAAAGCCGTGGACGGGGTCAGCTTCACCGTGTCCCCGGGCGAAGTCTTTGGACTGGTGGGCGAATCCGGCTCCGGGAAAACCACCATCGGCCGGGCCATCGCAGGCCTAAACCGGAGCACCGGCGGCAGCCTGCAGGTGCTCGGCTACGAGATGCTGAACTTCAAGGAGCGGACCTTCAAACCCCTCCGGAAGGACATTGGCTTTGTGTTCCAGGATCCGGCCGCGTCCTTCAACCCCCAGCTGACCATCGGCGACTGCGTAGCGGAACCCATGATCATCCACACCAACCCGAGCCCGGCGCAGGCGCGCAAACGCGTTGCCGAGCTGCTCGAATCAGTGCAGCTGCCGGCGTCGTACGCCCAGCGGTACCCGCACGAGCTGTCCGGTGGGCAGCGTCAGCGGGCGTCGCTGGCGCGGGCACTGATCCTGAACCCGCGGCTGCTCATTGCTGACGAGCCGACGTCGGCCCTGGACGTTTCCGTGCAGGCAAAGGTCCTGGAACTCTTCAAGGAAATCCAGGCCGAGTTCGGGTTTGCGGCGCTGTTCATCAGCCACGACCTCGCGGTGGTGGACATCCTGTCGCAGTGGGTGGGCGTCCTGTACAAGGGCAAGCTGGTGGAGCAGGGCATCGGCAGCCAGGTGATGGGCGCGCCGCAGCACGACTACACCAAACGGCTGATTGCCTCGCTGCCGGTCCCTGATCCGGACGAACAGGCACGACGCCGGGAAGCGCACCGGGCGCTGCTGGCCCAGTAGGCACCACCAGCGACCCCACAGTCGCGGCACCATCAGACGGACATCCCGCCCCACCAGGCGGGGTGTCCGTCCGCCGCTTAACACCGGAAGGATTTCCGCGGCTGCCCCATAGACTTGGACCATGACGCAGCAAAACCACGATGTTCCCGACACCGACACCTACGATGCCGCCGCGAGTTCGCTGGCGGGCCACGTGGACAACTCGGTGATGGCGGAACTGCTGTCCATCCGCTCCAGCATCGACAACATCGATGCGACCTTGGTGTACCTCCTGGCCGAACGGTTCAAGGCCACCCAGAAAGTGGGCTTCCTCAAGGCCGCGCACCGGCTCCCGGCCGGGGATCCCGGCCGGGAATCGGCCCAGATCGCCCGTCTCCGGCGGCTGGCGGAGGATGCACACCTCGATCCCGCTTTTGCGGAGAAGTTCCTGAATTTCATCATCGGCGAGGTCATCCGCCATCATGAAGCCATCGCCGAGGACCACCAGGCCGCTGCAGAGTGGAAGTAACCGCCACCGGGCTTGGGCCCTGGCCGGGGGAGGACCCCGTGGAGGCTGCCCGCATTATCCGCGGCGAGCTCGGCAGCCCGCACCTGCCGTTCCTGGCAGAACTTCCGGACCGCGGAGTCGGCTCCGACGCCCTGGGGCGGACGGCCGCACTCCTGGTTGAATTGGCCGTGGATGTCCAGCCGTACGGCTGGCGGCTGGTGGACCGACCCGGCAAGGATTTCCGCAGGGCCGCGTCGGCCCTGTCCACAGACATCAACGTCCTGGCAGACGTTGCCGGCGCCGAGGACACCCCCGCCCCCGAGATCAAGCTCCAGCTGGTTGGTCCGCTGAGCATTGCCGCGGGGCTGCACCTGCACAACGGAGAACGGGCACTTATCGATTACGGCGCACGCCGGGACATTGCCGACTCGCTGGCCGCAGGGGTTGGCGGCTACCTGTCCCGGATTTCCAGCGCGGTTCCGGGCGCGCGGCTGGTGGTCCAGGTCGACGAGCCTGATATCGCCGCCGTCCTCGCCGGCACTATTCCGACGTCGAGCGGTTACCGCACGCTGCGGGCGGTGGGCGGCCAGGAGGTCACCGAGTCCTGGCAGGTGGTGATCGAAGCGCTCCGTGAGGCGGGTGCCGCCGAAATCGTTGTCTCTGTCCCCGAGATCGAGGCTCCGATCGACCGGATCATTGCCGCCGGCGCCGACGGCGTGGCCGTGCCGCTGAGGGCCTTGACCACACGGCAGTGGGAGCAGTTGGCCACGGCAGTGGAGGCAGGCAAGCGGATCTGGGCTGGCGCCCTGGACATCAGCCGCGGCACGCTGCCCAGGGTGGCCGACGTCGTGGAGTCCGTGTGGCGGCCATGGCACGAGCTGGGGCTGCCGGCGTCGTCCCTGGGCAGTATCCGGGTCACCCCCTCGGCGGGACTTGCCGGCCACACGCCGGCCACCGCCACAGCGGTGCTGGGCCGGCTCACCCAGGTGGCCGACGGCCTGAACCAGCGGGCGCACGGCTGAGCGGGCCCACCGCTGAGCGGACCTGCGTGTACGTCTTCTACGTCCGGTTTTCCCAACGGTCCGGCTGGGCGTAGCGGGGCAGGAAACTCTGCGCCGAACTGCCGCCGATGTAGGGACGCAGGCGGTAGTCGAAACCGCCCGCATAGACCAGGACCAACCCGATCTGCGGCTGGATGACCTTGACTTGGATCCGGTGCTGTCCATGCTCGCCGGCGGCGCCATCCCACCACTGCTCGGCGTAGGCCTTGGCATCCACAGTGGCCGGCAGAGGCAGGCGGAGGGGGCCCAGGAACAGCCGCGACGCTTCGGAAACTCCGCGCAGCCTGCCCTCGTCCGTCACGCTGAGCTTGAGGTCGGTCACCATGCGCCTGAAACGGCCCAGATAGTCCACCAGCCGCGGGCCGCCGTCGGCATCCACGAGGCTGGTGGTGTCCTGGAAAATCCGCACGTGCCCTGGGAAGCGGATTTCCCGCCGGGCAGTCAGGCTGGAGCGGCCGAAGGGATCCTGGTGCGCATGGTTTTCAATCCGGAAGGGGATGCCTTCCCCGTACTCCGGGAAGAACGCGTCCTCCCCGGAGGTGAGCTTCAGCAGGGGCCGCAGCCACGCCTGCCGGCAGCCCACAACGTCGAACACGCCCTCGCCCACGCCGTAGTGCCCCGAGCCGGGCGCCAGGGAAAAGTACTCCTGCAGCTCAGGCTGCAGCCGGTGGAAGTCCTCGCCCAGGGCCTGCCGGTAGATAGGGACGCTCATGGTGACCTCCTGGACGGTACCGTCAGCGGCGCTGCGGTGACTCACAATCTACCGGCCGCCTTCAGCCGGATATACATGTCGGCAAGCTGCGGCGGCAGCTGGTGTGGCTCCGCATCCACCACTTCCACCCCGTGGTGCCGGAGCTCGGCGCTGACCGCCGCCCGTTCCAGCAGTACGCGTTCAGCCGCTGCCGCCCGGAACACGCCGGCGGCGTTCTCACGCTCCCGCAGCATCTGCCCCAGCATGGGATCACGGACGGCGGCCACCACCACAACATGCTGCTGCGCGAGCTGCGCGGCCACGGGAATGAGTCCTTCCTCCGGCGCTCCGCCGTCCAACGCCGTTAGCAGCACCACCAGGGACCGGTGCGCGGAGACCGCCCGGATCTGGCCGGGGAGGCTGGACCAGTCAAGCTCGATCAGTTCCGCCTCGAGGGGCGCCATCGCTTGCACCAGCTGTCCCAGGAGGTTGCCGGTGGTGGCGGAACCGGCCCTGGCCCGCGGACGGCGGTCGTAGGCCAGGAAATCCACCCGGTCACCGCCACGCTCTGCCAGGACCGCCAGCAGGAGCGCCGCTTCGATGCCGGTATCCAGCCTTGGTTCGTCCTCGATCCTCGCCGCTGACGTGCGGGACGTATCCAGCATGATCACCACGCGCCGGTCGCGTTCCGGGCGCCAGGTGCGGACGACGACGGCGGACCGGCGGGCGGTTGCGCGCCAGTCGATGGACCGGACGTCGTCCCCGCGGACGTAGTCACGCAGCGAGTCGAATTCGGTGCCGGCACCCCGGATCTGCACGGCGGCTTTGCCGTCGAGCTCGCGGAGTTTCCTGAGCTTCGAGGGGAGGTGCCTGCGGGAATGGAACGGCGGCAGGACCCGCAGGAAGCCGGCGCAGTCAAACGTGCGCTGGCGTGCCGCTAGCCGAAGGGGTCCATGGGAGCGCACCGTGACGTGCCGGGCGCCCACGTCGCCACGGCGGACCGGCTGTAACCGGACGGTCATCCGGCGGCTTTCCAGGGCGGGGACGTCCAGGTCCTGGACCGGATTCACAGCCCCGGCAGACGGCTGCCACGCGTCCCGAACAGTGGCGCGCAGGCGTCGCCGGCCACTGTTGCGCAGCGTGAGGACCGAAGCGGCCGTGCCGTGCAGCGTCACGTTGCCGGGCTCGGCACGCGTGACGATGATGGCCCGCGGGGAAGCGGCCAGGCCAAGGTCCAGGCCCAGGAGCGCGGCGAGTGCCACGACCACGCCGAGGACCGTTCCCCAGCCAGGAAACAGCAGCACCGGTACCAGGCCCAACAGTGCCAGCAAGACAAACCGTCCGGAGAGTGCCATGTGCAAGCGGATCAGCGGGGGACGGGGACGGAGGCCAGGATGCTGCCCAGGACGTCGTCCACCCGGACCCCGTCCATCTGGGCATCAGGCTGCAGGGCCACCCGGTGGCGCAGGCACGGCAGCGCCAGTGCCTTGACGTCGTCGGGGGTGACGAAGCTGCGGCCGGACAGCCAGGCCCAGGCGCGGGACGTGTTAAGCAGTGCAGTCGCGCCGCGGGGTGAGACGCCCAGCTGGAACGACGGCGCCTGCCGGGTGGCGCGCACCAGGTCCACGATGTAGCCGATGATTTCCGGTTCGACGGCGACGGTGGCCACAGCCTCCCGCGCCCGTTCGAGGTCCTCGGCGCCGGCCACCGCCCGGACACCGGCGGCGGCAAGATCGCGGGGATTGAAGCCGGACGCGTGCCGCCGGATCACTTCCACCTCGTCAGTCCGGCTGGGCAGCGGCATGGTGAGCTTGAGCAGGAACCGGTCCAGCTGGGCTTCGGGCAGGGGATAGGTTCCCTCGTACTCCACGGGGTTCTGGGTTGCCGCCACCAGGAAGTTCGCCGGCAGCGGCCTGGACACTCCGTCCACCGAGACCTGCCGCTCTTCCATGGCCTCCAACAGGGAGGCCTGCGTCTTCGGCGGCGTCCGGTTGATTTCGTCGGCCAGCAGGATGTTGGTGAAGACCGGCCCCTCGCGGAAACTGAATTCCGACGTGTGCGAGTCATAGACCAGGGAACCGGTGATGTCGCCGGGCATCAGGTCAGGGGTGAACTGTACGCGTTTGGTGTCCAGGCTCAGCGCGGCGGACAGGGCACGGACCAGGAGTGTTTTGGCCACACCGGGCACGCCTTCGAGGAGGACATGCCCCTGGGAGAGTAGCGCGATCAGGAGTCCGGTGACGGTGGCATCCTGGCCCACCACCGCCTTGGCAACCTCATGGCGGACGTCCAGGAGTGCCTGCCGGGCGGGATCCAGCGTCCGCCGGGAGGAATCCATGATCTGCGGGGCGCCGTACGGTTCGTTCATCGGGTCCTGACCTCGTTCTCTAGTTTGTCCAGTTCCTGTGACCATTGCACCAGTCTGGTTGCGGTACCGGGGCGTTCCTGGATCAGGCCGCTGATATCTCTGACCGGCCGGCCCAGGTTCCGGGCCACTGCCTGCACCACGTCGTCGGCAGTGGCCTGGGATCCGACTCGAAGGGCTTGCGCCAGACGAACCAGGGTGCCGGCCCGAAGGTTGTCCCGTGCCCGGTTCAGTGCGTGGGAATCCTGATAAAGGCGCGCGCGGCCTTCGGCGGTCTCCACGGCCTTGACCACCACGGGGAGTGGTTCAAACACGAGCGGGCCGAGGCGGCGCCCGCGCCACACAATGGCCAGCACGGTCACAAAGACCAGCCAGGGCCCCAGGAATGCCACCCAGTCAGGGGCGAGGTCATCAAGTGTCTGCGTTGACTCCGCAGCGGCCGCGTCGCCCAGGCCGGGCAGGTACCAGACAAGGTCCTCTGAGCTGCCCAGCGTCCGCAGGGCCAGTGCGGCATGGCCGTGGCCGGCAAGCCCGCCGTTGTTGAGGAGGGCGGTGCTGCCCAGGACGGTCAGGCCGCCGTCATCCGTGCGGGCAAGGAGCCCGGCGGTGCTTCCCGGCGGGCTGAAGCACACCGTGCCGCCGTCGTACAGGAATCCGCCGGTTCCGGAGACAGCACCTGCCGCCGCGGGAGCGGTGAGATCGCAGCCCGGTTCCAGGAGCGCCGTCGACTCAGGCACCACACCGGCCTGGCTGATGCCGGTATCGAGGGCCTTCAGCGTGCCGAGCCGAGGCGTCACCAGCACTACGCGTCCCGCACTTGCGGTCAGCTCGTCCAGCCGGGATTGGTCCAGGAATCCGCTCCGGTCGTACAGGAGGAGGGTGGCACCCGGCCGGTCCGCGAGTGCTGCAGTGGCGGAGTCAAAGGATTCAACATCCTGGACCTCGACACCGTGGCGGCCCAGTATCTCGCTGACCGCCCTGGCGCCGCCCGGCCCGGCGTTATGCACGGATAAGGGCAGGGAATCGCCCTTTGGCGCGAGCTGGGTGGAAATAACCACCGCCAGTCCGACGGCGGCCACCGCTCCGATCGCTGCCCTGCCGCGGTGCCGTCGGAGCCAGGAACCGGCCCCGGCACCGACACCAGAACCGGTACTGGTACCGGACCCGGAATCCGATCGGAGTGCAGGGGCGGAGCCCGGCTGTGCCTCCGGTGCACCCGGCGGCAGAAGATTGGGCGTCAGGCGATCCGGTGAAGGGTTCTGCATCGTGGGACCCTGCGTCATCGCGTAACCGCCGGTTCGTCACGTTCAGCGGGCAGGGCAGCGCTCGCCGGCGTGAGGGACTGCAGGGCAATGTCCAGCTCGCGCACCGCGGCATAGTCGGGCTGGCCGGCGGACTCCTTGCCGTAACGGATCCCGTCGAAAGTCCGCGCAGCTTCTGTCAGGCGGCCGGCCTCTGACGGAAACGGTGTGGCCAGTTCGTGCGCCACCTCGTCCGCGGTCCGGCCCAGCCGCGCGTCGAAAAGCGTTCTGTCCTCGGCCGTGCGCACCAGCGCACGGAAGCAGTCCACGACGGCGGCACTCCAGTTGCCGGCTGCGGCTGCGGCCGCCGCGCGCCCGCGGTAGGCCTCGGCACTGACTGTTGTGCCGGCGTCGAACACCTCTCCGGCACGCTTGGTTTTTGCATTGAGGCGCGGGCGGGCCAGGATGACCGCGGCGCCGATCAGCACGGCGATGGCCAGACCGATCCACGGCGCCGCGACGGTGCTGTCCGGGCCGGAGCCGCCGTCCAGGGACCGCAGCCAGTCCAGGATGTCCGCCCATATGCTGTCCAGCCAGCCGGGGGACGCGTCACGGTATTCCGGCTTGGCAAGTTCTTCTTCGGCCCAGCGGCGGGCCTCGTCGCGGCCAGGCAGGACCGGTGGTTCAGCGGCCATCCGGCCATGTCCCGCCGGGCGGTGCCCCGTAGGGCGGCCGCGGATTCTGGCCGGGTCCTGCCCGGTAGACCGGGACGCCTCGGCCCGGGACGCCGTCCGGATCCGCGCCCGATTCCAGCAGCCGGAGCAGGGCGATATCCAGTCCGTCCCGGCGCATCCTGAGGTCGAGGTAGAGCAGCGCCATCACGGAGGTCTGGAAGGCGAATCCCACCGCGCCGACCACCGCACCGACGATGGCGGTGGCAACGCCCGCCACCACGGCCGCCGTCATGGCCTGCTCGGCACCGCCGTGTGGCGAGACCACTCCGGTGTAAAAACCGGAGAGCAGCGAGACCGGAATGGTGACGATCTGGGCGATGATCCCCACCATGATGCCCACCACCAGCGTGATGCCCAGGAGCCGCCACCAGCTGTTACGAGTGAGTTCCCAGGAGCGGCGTATGCCGGCCACCGCCCCGAGCTCCTCCACCACAACGGCGGCCGGCGCCACCATGAGCTTGATGTAGATCCACATATACAGGACGAAGCACACCAGCCCCAGCGGGATCAGGATCAGGGCGCCCACTCCACCCACAGTGCTGACCAGCAGCACCGCCAGCGCCACAAACAGCAGCGCTATGAGGAGCCCGCCGCCCACCAGCAGGGCCGCGAGGCGGATCAGGGCCCCCGCACGGGACCGTGCCAGCGTCCACATCTGCCTGAAGCCGGTAGGGCGGTTGAGAACGGACCTGGCCACCGGAACCACCATGGCGCCCTGAAGCACCGCCGAGAGGAATACGGTCAGCACCGAGACGAGCAGGACCCCGGACGCGAAGGTGAGCACCAGCGGGACCAGGTCCTGCTCCGTCAGGCCTTCAGCCCAGGTCTCCAGGGACGCCGCGGACGTGGCGGAAAATGCCGTGAGGACTGCCGTCAGCACTGCGGCGAACGTCTGCGCCAGCAGCGCGGCGCCCAGCATGGCCTTGGCATTACGCCGGATCGTCTGGAAGGAGCCGTCCAGGATCTCGCCGAACATCAGTGGTCGCAGCGGAATGATGCCGGGTTTGGGCGGGGCAACATAACGCGGCTGCTGGTAGGGCTGCGGAGCGCCGTAGGGGTTGTGCGGGGAAGTGCCCCAGGCCGGCGGGCCACCCGGGGGTGGGCCCCACACCGGATGGCCGCCCCAAGGCGGCTGCTGCATGTTCGGATCCTGGTGTGGCACCCTGTTCCTTCCCCCGTGCGGGACTGTCCGCGTGTTGCCAGCCTATAGTTCCGGCGTCGGGCGTCATAGCGTGGCGCCATGCCGTAAGGCCGTTCAACAGGACAAACCCTGTTCAATAAGGGAATATATAACTATGAAGGCACGCATTCTGGTAGTTGACGATGACGAAGCGCTGGCCGAAATGATTGGGATTGTTCTGCGCAATGACGGCTTTGAGCCGGTTTTTTGCGCCGATGGCAGCCAGGCGCTGGATATTTTCCGTTCATCGAAGCCTGACCTCGTGCTGCTTGACCTGATGCTGCCCGGCGTGGACGGCATCGAGGTCTGCCGGCAGATCCGCTCCGAATCGGACGTGCCCATCGTCATGCTCACGGCCAAGTCGGATACGTCCGACGTCGTCCGCGGCCTTGAGTCCGGCGCAGACGACTACGTGCCCAAGCCGTTCAAACCCGCCGAACTCGTGGCACGCGTGCGTGCCCGCCTGCGGCCCGGCGACCAGAAGGCGCCTGAAACGCTGCGGATCGCTGACATCACCATCGACGTGGCCGGCCACACCGTGAAGCGTGCCGATGAGCGGATTTCCCTCACGCCCCTGGAGTTTGACCTCCTCGTAGCCCTGGCGCGGAAGCCCTGGCAGGTGTTCACCCGTGAGCTGCTGCTGGAGCAGGTCTGGGGCTACCGCCACGCGGCGGACACCCGGCTGGTCAACGTCCACGTCCAGCGCCTCCGGTCAAAAATTGAACGGGATCCGGAAGCTCCCGAAGTTGTATTGACGGTTCGTGGTGTCGGCTACAAAGCAGGTTCCTGAGCCCTCAGGACCAGAAGCGCACCGCGCCCCGGACCTTCCCGCAGCCAAGGGCCCGGAGCACACGGATGCTCTGCCGTCGGAGCTGGCAACGCTGCCATTCCGGGCACGGATCTGGCGGCGCCGTGGAGTAATCGTGGGGCTACGGGTGGGCCGCCTTGTCCGTCTCGGCGTGACCCGTTTCTTCCCTGCGGTCCGTTTTGCCGGGCGGGCCATGCGTCGGCGCTGGCGCCGGTCCCTGCAGTTCCGGACAGTCCTCACCACGCTGCTGTTGGCCGTGACATCCTTTGGCGCCGTGGGCGCCTACCTGTCCAACCAGATCGCCAACAACCTGTTCCAGGAGCGCCTCACCCAGGCCGAATCCGAGACCCGTTACTACGTCAAGCAGGTCCAGGAGACGTTCGACGGCGCCCAGGTCACCGACCAGTCCAGCGTCATCACCCTGGTCTACGACACTTTGAATGCCGTGGAGGGCCGCGGCTCCGTCATCCAGCGCCGCTACGTTTTCGAAGCCAAGCCCGAACAGACCAAGCCCCGGAACCGCTGGGTGGAGTCGCGGGCCTCGGACCAGCTGACCGTCAGCGTCATCCCGCCTGAACTCCGTACGGCGGTACAGGATTCAGGCAAGGACCAGTACTGGACCTCCACCGTGATTCCGGTAGGTACCGAGGACAGGCCGGGCATCGCCGTGGGCAACCTGGTGACCTTCAACGGGACCGTGTACGAGCTCTACCTGATCTATGACGTCAACACCGCCCAGCAGACGCTCGACGAAATCCAGGGCGTCCTCCTGGCCGGCGGCGCGGTGCTGGTGCTGATGATCGGGGCCATCGCCTGGTACGTCACCCGCAATGTTGTCAGCCCGGTCAGCCACGCTGCCCTGGTGTCGGAGAAGCTCGCTGCCGGCCAATTGCAGGAGCGGATGGTGGTCAAAGGCGAAGACGAGGTTGCCCGCCTCGGGGCATCGTTCAACCATATGGCCGCCAGCCTCCAGGAACAGATCACCCAGCTGGCCATGCTGTCCCAGATGCAGCAGCGTTTTGTCTCCGACGTCTCCCACGAGCTTCGCACGCCCCTGACCACCGTCCGGATGGCCGCGGAAGTGCTGTACGACGCCCGCCACGACTTCGACCCCATCAACAAGCGCTCCGCCGAACTCCTGTACAACCAGGTGGAGAGGTTCCAGTCCCTGCTGGCCGACCTGCTCGAGATCTCCCGCTTCGACGCCGGCGTGGCCATGCTCGACGCCGAGCCCGAGGACATCCTGCAGGTGATCGCCCACGTCATTGACGGGGCGGCGCCCGTCGCGGCCGAATACGGCTCGGAGATCATCCTCCGGGCGCCCGCGGAGGGAATTGTCGCGGAGATGGACGCCAGAAGGATCGACAGGATCCTGCGGAACCTCATCCTGAACGCAGTGGAGCATGGCGAAGGCAGGCCGGTCACCGTAACTGTCTCAGCCAACCAGTCAGCGGTGGGAGTTGCAGTCCGGGATCAGGGGATCGGCATGACCCCGGCCGAAGCCGCCCGTGTCTTTGACCGGTTCTGGCGTGCGGATCCGGCGCGGGCCCGCACCACCGGAGGCAGCGGACTGGGCCTGTCCATCGCAATGGAAGACACCAAACTCCATAACGGCTGGCTGCAGGCATGGGGAAACAAGGGTAGAGGGGCCAACTTCCGGCTGACCATTCCGTTGCGCCAGGGCGAGGAGATCGACCGCTCACCCGTGCAGCTTGAGCCGGAGGACATCATCCTCCCCGACGTCCCACATTCGAAAAACGTGCTGGTCCTGGGGCCCGGCCCCACTGGGGCGCCTGACGTCCCCGCTGGCGGCGGGCGTGGCCAGGGCACCGGGCGTACCCCCGCCGGGACAGGCGCAACACCGAAGGAGTCTTCATGACGGGACGAAAAGTGCGGGCAATGCTGAAGAGGAGCGTTGTGCTGTTCGTCGTTGTCCTGCTTCTGGCCTCCTGCGCGCGCATTCCCACGGCCGGGCCGGTGGGGAAGAGCGCGGAAGGCAGCGCCGGCAACGTCAACGCTCCGGTGTTCCTCCCGGCCGCCCCCCAGCCCGGCGCTACTCCGGAAAACATCATTGATTACTTCTACCGTGCCGGTACCGGATACGAGGGGGACTACGCGGTGGCCCGCGAATACCTGACGCAGGCAGCGTCAGTGTCCTGGAAACCCGACCAGCGCGCGCTGGTGTACCGCGAGGCGAAAGTGGTGGGCACCGGCGTCGACAACGTCTACAACTACCAGCTGGACGTTGCCTATAGCGTGGATGTTGACGGCATCGCCACCCAGATGCCCGAAGGCACCATCGAGAACATTCCGGCCACTCTCACGCAGGTGGACGGCGAATGGCGGATCTCAGCCATCCCGGACGGAACAGCGATCCCGGAGGAAACCTTCAAGGTCATCTACGGCGCCTACCCCATCTACTTCTACGATCCCAGCTTCACCTATGCCGTGCCTGACGTCCGCTGGTTCATCAAGAACAAGACCGTCAAAGCCATGACCAGTGCCCTGCTTGCCGGCCCCGCGCCGTACCTTCGCGGCGCGGTGGTCAGCGCCTTCCCGTCCGGCATCAAACTCGCCCGCGAATCGGTTCCGGTGGTGTCCGGCGCCGCGCAGGTGGACCTCACCGCCAAGGAACTCACCGAGGCGTCCACGGAGGACAGGCTCCGGATGCAAACGCAGCTTTCGCTCACGTTCCGAAGCCAGCCCGACGTCGTTAATGTGGAGTTGCATGCCAACCAGGACCTGGTCCGCGTCGAAGACAACGGTTCGGTGTTGCCCCCGGTGCGGGACAAAAACGTGCCGGTCCGCGAGATCGCCGTCAGCGGCAATGAGCTGGTTCGCTACGAAAACAACAGGGTGTCCCCGCTGCCGGATATGCAGCCAGTTTCATCGCTCGGGCCCCGCTACCCGGCGGAATCTCCGGTGTCCCAGACCGTTGCCTTCCTCAACGAAAGCCGGACGACGCTCTACAGCATGGTGCCGGGACAGCCGGCCCGTGCGCTGACAACGCGCAGCACCATTACGCACCCGTCCTTCAGTATTCATGACTGGGTGTGGGCCGCAGGGCCGGGAGCTACCGGCGGTACGGAGGTGGTGGCCTACCGGCCCATCGGAGTTGCCGAAGGTGCCGCTGTTCCCACCGTTACGCTCACGCCGTCGTGGCTGGCCGCAAGAACCGTCAAGGAGTTGAGGATCTCCCGCGAGGGCGTCCGGGCGCTGGTCATTTCGGAACAGAACGGCAAGACGAAGGTGCAGATTGCCGGGATCATCCGGAACGCCGACGGGACACCACGGGAACTGACTGCCCCGATCACGCTGGTGGCTTCGGGTGATCCGGACCGGGGCGTCTGGGTGAACGACACAACGGTAGCCGTGATGAAAGCCTCGGCAGGCTCGACCGTCACGCCGGAGCTGCTGTCCCTCACCTCCGGACAACCCCAGCAGTTGGCGCCGTGGCCCGGCCTCGTGTGGCTCAGCGCCGGCAACGGGCTGGAGGAAATCTACGGCCAGTCGGCCGAGGGCATCTTCCAGCGGCTGGGCAACGGCTGGTCGCCCCAGCTGAAGGGCCCCATCGACCCCTCATTCCCTGGGTAGCTTTCCACATAGCGCGGTCCCGAGGTTCCGGGGCTGCGATACGCAGGCCACCATGGGGTGTGACCGAAGTTCAGCCCGGACGTCCTCCTGCCCGCCACTCGCCTGCTCCCCACGCGCCTGTGCGCCGGTCCGGGGGCCGCGTTGGGGGCCGTTGCTGGGGCAGTCCCGGCGGAAGTGCCGCAAGCCTGGATCCGGACCTCCTGCCGTCTCCGCTGCAGTCCGCCAAGCATCGCGGCGGCCACCGCCGCCTGTGGCTGCGGGCCGCCGACCAGATGGGCGCGGCCGCCGCGGAGCTGCTGGCACTTGCCGTCCCTGTGGACTGCGTCTGCTGCGGCGCGGAGGACCTGGCCCTGTGCGTCATGTGCGAACGCCACGTCCGCCTGCTGACCAGGCACCCGTTCCGGGCAGAGGAGCAGGCGCCGGCCCTGATGAACGTCGACGGCGGCCTGATCCTTCCCGTAGTGGCGGCCGGGGTGTACCGCGAGGAGCTGGCGCAGGCCGTGCTTTCGTTCAAGAGCCATGGCCAGCACCAGCTCACGTCAGTCCTGGCGCGCGGACTGGGGCAGGGCATTGCCGCGTCCGTGGCCGGCGTCGACGGCGTCTGCCTGGTTCCGGTGCCCAGCAGTACGGCTGGCTACATCAAAAGGGGATTCAGCCCGGTCCACCTCCTGCTCGCAGAGCTGCGTCGGGGGACCACCATCCGCGGAACGCCGGTGGTGGACGTGATCCGGAAAGCCCGGCGCCGCGCCGCGCCGGAGCGGCTGCCTGGAGGCCAAAAGGGACTCGGCCGCGGTGCCAGGGCGAGCCGGGTCAAGGGGTCCATGAAGGTCCCGAAACGCCAGTGCTCGCGGGTGGCCGGACGCCGCTGCATCATTGTCGACGACGTCCTCACCACGGGGGCCACACTCGCGGAAGCAGCCCGCGCGCTGCACGTCAGCGGCGCCGTGGTGGTGGGGGCGGTGGTCCTTGCCGCGACACGCCCGCCGGATTCAGCTGGCGGCGAATAGCCCGCCCCGGGAGCTGGCGGAACGCTGCCCGTCTAAGAAAAAAATAAACGAAGAAAGGATGAATAACAGGTGGCTATGAACTAACGTCGGTTGTGGGTACCAAGAACAAGTTGTACCTTTCGATGGCGGCTCGGAAAGGGGCTCGACTGTCAAGCAGATCGGCCCGTGGGATGTGCCGCCGTCGTGTCACCGAAGTCATTTGGAGGGCACCATGGAGTTTATGATTAGCGGACGAAATCTGACGGTCTCAGACCGCTTCCGCGAATACGCCGGTGAGAAGATCTCGAAGATCGAGTCACTTGGCGACAAGGTCCAGCGGGTTGACGCGAAGGTTTCCAAGGAAACGAATGCGCGCCAGACCGGCGACCAGCTCACCGTTGAAGTTACGGTTCTGGGCCGGGGACCCGTAATCCGTGCCGAAGCCAGCGCCGCAGACAAATTCGCTGCGTTCGATCTCGCCTACACCAAGCTGCTGGAACGTCTCCGCCGCGCCAAGGACCGCAAGAAGGTCCACCACGGGCGCCACACCCCCAAGGCAGTGCGTGAGGCCACCGCGACACTGGAACCCGCAAGTACCAGTGAGCCCCTTTACGTCGAGGCGAGCCATCGCAGCGAACCCCAGGCTGCACCTGTTGAACGATCGCCCTACGAGGTCGAGAACGACATTCCGGCTGGGGACTCCCCGGTGCTGATCCGGCGCAAAGTTTTCCCTGCGGCCTCCCTCACCCTTGACGATGCTGTGGACAACATGGAGCTCGTGGGCCACGATTTCTACCTGTTTGTGGACAAGGCCACCAACACGCCCTCGGTGGTCTACCGGCGCCGTGGCTGGACGTACGGGGTGATCACCCTGGACCACGAATGCGAACCGGGGGAGACGGCCGTCGAAGAAAAAATCCTCGCCTACCGTTCCGATGACGAGGCTGCAAAAGTCTAGGGCGGTTCGCACCCCTCAATGAAAGGACGGATGTGCCAGCGACGCTGAGCCTTATCCAGGCCCGGCGGATCGCCTTGGCAGCTCAGGGACTCGACAAAGGACGGCCCGCCGGCCCCGTGACCTCACGGACGGTGGGCCGTACCATTGCCCGGATCCAGCTTGTCCAGATCGATTCCGTCAACGTGTTGTCCCGCAGTCACTTTCTGCCCTTCTTTTCAAGGCTCGGCAACTATGACCGCACCATTCTTCAGCGGATGGCCAGTTCGCCTCCCCGACGCATGATGGAGTACTGGGCGCACGAGGCCAGCTTCATCCGGCCCGAGCACTTCCAGGACCTCCGGTTGTGGCAGAAACGCACGTGGGTGGGTGCGTCCGCCCTCGACCCGGACCTGCGCGACGCGGTGGCTGGAAAGATTCTCGACGCCCTCGCCGCAGGGCGGCCCATGACGGCGGCGGAACTGACGGTGAACATCGGGCACGTGGAGGACCGGCGGGACGACAACTGGGGATGGAACTGGAACGCCGTCAAACGCGTGCTTGAAGACCTGTTCGAGGCGGGCACCATTTCCGCGGCGTCCAGAACCGAACAGTTCGAGCGAAAGTACACGCTGACGGCTAAGGTGCTGCCGCGTCGGCTGGCCCTCGAAGCCACGCCGGACCCTGTTGAGGCCTTGCATCGGCTCATCGACGCGGCGGCGCAAGCCCATGGCATCGGAACCGTGAAGTGCTTCGCGGACTACTTCCGTACACCGGTCAAGGCAGCCGCCGCCTCGGTGGACCATCTCGTCAGCATAGGGAGGCTCGAACCGGTGGCTGTCGTAGGCTGGGACCGGAAGGTATTCCTCCATGCCGACGCCACAATGCCGCGGCGGGCAGCGGGGCGGGCCTTGCTCAGTCCCTTTGACTCCCTGGTCTTCGAGCGGCGCCGGCTTGAGGAGCTCTTCGGGTTCCACTTCCGGATCGAGATTTACACGCCCGCGCACCTCCGACGCTTCGGGTACTACGTCCTGCCCTTTCTCCTGGGTGACACCATCGTGGCGCGGGTGGACCTTAAAGCGGACCGTGCGGCAGGAAATCTGCTGGTCAGGTCCGCCTACGGTGAGCCGGACGCACCGCCAGGGACCGCCGTCGAACTCGCCGCCGAGCTGGAACTGATGGCCGAATGGCTGGAGCTGGACGACATTGTGGTCAGCCCGGTCGGGGACCTGGCAGAGTCCCTCGCGGGCGCCCTGCACCACCGCGCCGGTGCGCTCCGCTCTCAGGGAACACCGGCCGCGTGGCCTGTGTCTCTCCCGTAGACTAAAAACGCCAGAATTCGGCAGCATAAGACTGGGAGTATCTTCACGTGGCATCACTTATCGAAAAACTTCTCCGCACGGGTGACAAAAAAACCCTGCGGCAACTGCGGAACTATGCCGACTCCATCAATGCGCTCGAAGACTCGTTCAAAACCTTCACGGATGCTGAGCTCCGCGAGGAAACAGACCACCTCCGCGCCCGCCACCAGGACGGCGAGCAACTGGACGATCTCCTCCCGGAGGCTTTCGCCGCCGTGCGCGAGGCCTCAACCCGCACCCTGGGCATGCGTCACTTTGACGTCCAGCTAATGGGTGGCGCCGCCCTCCACCTGGGCAATATCGCCGAAATGAAGACCGGCGAAGGCAAGACGCTCGTGGCCACCGCGCCGGCCTACCTTAATGCCCTCGCCGGCAATGGCGTCCACGTCATCACGGTGAACGACTACCTTGCCGAATACCAGTCAGACCTTATGGGCCGGGTCTACCGTTTCCTTGGCCTGACCAGCGGTTGCATCCTGTCCAACCAGGATCCCGCGGTGCGCCGGCAGCAGTACGCCGCGGACATCACCTACGGCACCAACAACGAATTCGGCTTTGACTACCTGCGCGACAACATGGCGTGGGACCAATCAGAGCTGGTCCAGCGTGGCCACAACTTCGCCATTGTTGATGAGGTCGACTCCATCCTCATCGACGAAGCCCGCACGCCGCTCATCATTTCCGGCCCTGCCCAGGGCGACACCAACCGGTGGTACAGCGAATTTGCCAAGGTGGTGCAGCGCCTGAAGGCCGGCGAGGACTACGAGGCGGACGAGAAGAAGCGCACCGTCGGTGTCCTGGAGAGCGGCATCGAAAAGGTGGAGGACTACCTGGGCATCCAGAACCTCTACGAATCCGCGAACACTCCGCTCATCGGGTTCCTGAACAACGCCATCAAGGCCAAGGAACTGTTCAAGCGGGACAAGGACTACGTCATCCTCGACGGCGAAGTGCTCATCGTTGACGAACACACTGGCCGCATCCTGGCCGGCCGCCGCTACAACGAGGGCATGCACCAGGCCATCGAGGCCAAGGAAGCCGTGGAGATCAAGGCCGAAAACCAGACCCTGGCCACGGTGACGCTCCAGAACTACTTCCGGATGTACTCCAAGCTGGCAGGCATGACCGGCACGGCCGAGACTGAGGCCGCCGAGTTCATGGGCACGTACAAGCTCGGCGTGGTGGCCATCCCCACCAACCGGGACATGCAGCGGATCGACCAGTCGGACCTCGTGTTCAAGAATGAAAAGGTGAAGTTCGACGCCGTCGTGAAGGACATTGCCGAGCGTCACGAACAGGGCCAGCCGATCCTTGTGGGCACAACGAGTGTCGAAAAAAGCGAATACCTCTCCGGGCTGCTCGCCAAGGAGGGCATCAGGCACGAAGTCCTGAACGCCAAGAACCACGCCCGTGAAGCGGCCATCGTGGCGCAGGCCGGACGCAAGGGTGCTGTCACGGTGGCCACCAACATGGCAGGCCGAGGCACTGACATCATGCTGGGCGGCAACGCCGAATTCACTGCGGTGGCCGATCTGGCCAAGCGAGGGCTGGACCCGGAAGAGAATTCCGAAGAGTACGAGGCCGCGTGGCCGGCTGCCCTGGAGACGGCCAAGCAGTCCGTAAAGGACGAACACGAGGAAGTACTGAACCTCGGCGGGCTGTATGTCCTGGGAACTGAGCGGCACGAGTCCCGCCGCATCGACAACCAGCTCCGTGGCCGCTCCGGCCGCCAGGGCGACCCCGGCGAATCACGCTTCTACCTCTCCCTGACCGATGACCTGATGCGGCTCTTCAACTCCGGCGCGGCCGAACGGTTGATGAACAGTTCCGTCCCGGATGATGTGGCGTTGGAATCCAAACTGGTTTCCCGGGCCATCGCGTCTGCCCAGGGCCAGGTGGAAGGCCGCAACGCCGAGCAGCGCAAGAACGTACTCAAGTACGACGACGTCCTGAACCGCCAGCGCGAAGCCATCTACGGTGACCGCCGCCGGATCCTCGAAGGTGACGACCTGCACGAGAAGGTCCAGTTCTTCGTGGAGGACACCATCACCGCCCTGATCGACTCCGCCACGGCCGAAGGCAATGGCGATGACTGGGACTATACCCAGCTGTGGACCAACCTCAAGACGCTCTACCCCGTCAGCGTCACAGCGGATGAGATCATCGAGGAAGCCGGCGGCAAGTCCAAGCTCACTGTTGAATTCCTCAAGGAGGAGCTGCTCTCCGACGCCCGCGTGGTCTACCAGACACGGGAAGAGACCATCGGCGCCGAGAGCATGCGCGAGCTGGAACGCCGCGTGGTGCTGTCGGTCATCGGGCGCAAGTGGCAGGAACACCTCTATGAGATGGACTACCTCAAGGAAGGCATCGGACTGCGCGCAATGGCACAGCGTGACCCGCTGGTGGAATACCAGCGCGAGGGCTTTGTTATGTTCCAGAGCATGATGGAGGCCATCCGCGAGGAAAGCGTCGGGTTCCTGTTCAACCTTGAAGTTGAGGTGACTCCAGCCCAGGATGTGGTGGTGCCGGACGCAGCAGGTGGCCACACCGAGCGTGTTGAGCCGCAGATCCACGCTGCCGGCCTGGAGGCGCCCGAGAAGCCTGCCCAGCTGCAGTACACCGCTCCGGGCGAAGACGGCGCATCCCAGACCCGGGTGGAGGGTCGTGTCTCTTCACGGTCCGGAAATCCCGCCAAGGCTGCAGCGCAGGACGCCACCAAGCGTCCGGCCAAGAAAAAGCGCCGCTGACGGCAGGGATCGTGGCTGATCAGCCACAGGTCGACACTGCAATAGATCGTCACTGAAATAGTTCGACATTGGAAGTGCCCGGAGCCTCAGCTCCGGGCACTTCTGCATTCGTGGGCAAGCGGTTCAGCCGACCATAAACTCGGTCACGCGCCAGACCTGCTTGCTGCGTTCAAGCCGGACCGCAACTGCCCGTGCCCGGATGTCATCAACCACCACGGCGCTTGCCTCATAGATGCCCGGGGCGACCTCGCAGGCCCGGACGGAACGCACGATGGAGTTCTTGTGCAGCCGGGCCAGGGACGGCGAGGCAGAGCGCGACTGTTCGCGGCGGATCAGGACCGCACGGTGCTGCAGCACGGCGAGGCAGCGCGGATCCAGGCGGCGGGCGAGCTGGTGGATCGGCCGGATGCCGGCGAGGACTTCCATGGCCGCCTGCACTGTGCTGCGGGTGATCGCCAGGATTTCGGAGGCTTCGTCTGCGGCACGCAGCGGCGCGACCGCCGCGGTAGTGGTACGCAGAGGAACCTGTCGGACTGCTGCCGCGCGGCCCGGGTTGACCGTGGCGGAGCGGATTGGCGTAACTGCGTACATGTGATTCCCCTTAATCGTGAGCTGATGAATATCGGAACGTCGGTTAGGCCGTGGAAGGTGCTTTCAAAATCTGCCCGGGCAGCAGGACATGCGGGCTTTCGCCGATCCGGGATTTGTTGGCCTCGTACCAGCGGGGCCAGTGCAAGGCGACATCCACATCCGAAGCCGCCGGGCCCAAGTGGCGGGAAGCGATGTCCCAGAGTGTGTCGCCCGCCAGTACCGTGACCTCACTCAATGGCGACGGTGGGACCTGTTCCGCCCGGACGGGCTGGGCCGCCAGCAGGCCGGGGTCCGGGACCGGCGGGCTGGGACGCCAGTCTGGCCGGACCGCCGCCGCAGGAGTTTCGGTGGTCTGTCCTCCCGTGTCTGCAGGGTGTTTGCCCTCCGGTTCCGGGAGCTGCCGGTGGCCGCTTGTGGGAGACCACTGGGCCTGGATGGCTGCGCCGTGGACCGGTACGTCCTGGACCGCCACTTCCTGCGTGGGTACCCAGGCGGGTCCGGCCGGTGGGACGGCTGCGTGAGCCAGCGGTGCCGACAGTAGTTGCACCGACAGTGCGGCCACAGCGAGCCGGCGCATAAATGCCGGGCAGCACTTGCCGGCCCTGTCGGCGGCCCGCCGCCTGCCGCACCTGTCCAGGACGGCAGCCGCTGACGCCAAAACCATCGAGAAGATCCACCACGCCACGATGGCCAGCCCTGCGGCGACAGCCACGGCACCGAGTAGGTCATCGAGGTCCGGGCCTTGCCGGCGTGCTGTGGACAGTTGCCATCGGCCCACCATGCCCCCGCCGGCAACGCAGAGGAAGAATCCCAACAGGAGGATGGACGCCGCCATGACGGCGTCTGCGCGGAGCCCACGTGCTGTAGCTGCCGTCATGATGTTCCTATCTCATGTTGATGCTGTTTGATACTGCTTGATGCCATTTGATGTATCTAGGTTCAGTTTGACGCACTTATGCTGGATTTGTCCAGAGACTGGAGTGAAGTCGTTGGTGAATTGACCGCGAACAAACCCGCACCCTACGCTTGGCCCCATGCGTTGGGATGCTCTGTTCAGTGATATGGAGGCACAGTTCGCCGAGGGCGAGCGGCTGGCCGTCGATGCCGAGATCTCTGAGCGGGCAAGAGCGGAAACGGCCTCCGTCGTTCTGGCCGACCGCTTGCGGGGTTCCTTGAACAGCCACGTGGCCGTGTACCTGGCGTGTGGGCGCGCCTTCGAAGGAACCCTGAGCCATGCCGGCGCCGATGCGCTGGTCCTGAACGAGTTGCGTCGCCAGGTCCTGGTCCCGTACGGCGCGGTGGCACGCTATGCGGGCCTTGGCCGCGGCTCCGTGGCCGAGACTTCGCAGGTGCGGCGCCGGATCGGATTGGCGCATGCGCTGCGGGGCCTGGCGCGGGACCGGGCCGAACTTGCAGTCACTCTGCGCCACGCGCCGGAAAGGGATACCGGGCTGGCCGGAGTCATCGACCGGGTGGGCAGTGACTTTTTGGACCTGGCGCTGGTCAGCCCCGGGGAGTTCCGGCGTGCATCACAGGTTCGGCAGGTAGCCACGATTCCGTTTGCGGCGCTGGGTGCCCTGCGGTCACGGAGTGCAGGGGAACTGTAGCCGCGAGCCGGAGTCTTTGTTCACCTAATGGGACTTTGCCGCCCGTTGAGGCGATTACCTGGACAAAAACTCAGCGGACAAGCGGTTGCGAGGGCTGACTCGCAAAGCCAAAATCAGCCTTGCTTGGCTTTGGCTTCCAGGATCATGCGGCTGGCCTCGGCGTAACGCTCTTCGATGTATTGCTCCAACATCTTTTCCTCGACGCGCCACTGCCCGCGGCCACCCACCTGGATGGCCTTCAGTTCTCCGCTGCGGACCAAGGCATAGGCCGCCGGCGAGTTGATTTGCAGCTGTTCAGCAACATCGGCGAGAGTCAGGAATCTGGGCATAGCTCCATTTTGCCATTGAAGGCGTCATCTGGTGCGGTTATCCACAGTTTGATGTTGTTTGGTCTTTTGACTTTTGTTCCGGGGCCCATGCCGTAACAATGAGGTGTCCGGACGCAGCCAGCCGCCTGGACCGGAGCTAGGGGGAGAAGAGCATGAGCCACGATGCTGTTACTACAGGTGCCAGGCTGAAACCGCCGTCGTGGAAGGATCCCCGGCTGCTGGTTGGCGTGCTGCTGGTCCTGGCATCGGTGGTGGGAGTGATCTCGCTGGTTGGCAGCGCTGATCAGACCACCGAGGTTTACGCCGCCCGGGACTCCATTGCGGTGGGTGAGAAGCTGACCGCGGACAATGTGGTCCGGGCCAAGGTCCGCCTGGGTGAGACCGAACAGCATTACGTCACCGTTGAAGCAGGGCTCCCCGACGGGTTGGTCGCAGTCCAAAGAATCGGCAAGAACCAATTGGTGCCCAAGGAAAGTCTGGCCACCGTGGATTCGTTGGACCGCAAGCCCGTGGCCGTGACCATTGAGGAAGCACTGCCGCCGCAGGCGGTTGCCGGGACCCGGGTGGACGTCTGGGTTGCCTTGCCGGATGCCCGCAACGGCTTCAGTGAGCCGAAGCTCCTGCTGCCCGGCGCGGAAATTGCACAGGTGACCGCCGGCACCACGGCCTTGGGGTCCTCCCGCAATACAGTGCTGATGGTGCTGGTTGCCGACGGCCAGATGCCGGCCATCCTCGGCGCGCAGGCGAACCAGGCCAAGATTTCAGTGGTGTGGAACCCGGGCGGGGCCTCATGAGTATCCCCGTGGTCACTGTGGGCCAGGCCCGCGAGGACGTGGTGGGCGGGTTGGAGCGGCTCCACGGTCCGGTCACGGTGGTCCGTCGCTGTACTGAACTGACGGAACTGCTGGCGGCCTGCCAGAGCGGCCTGGCACGGGCCGCGGTTGTGGCTGACGGCTGCGAGGGCCTGACTGCTTCGCTCGTTGATCGGCTCGGTGCCGTGGGCGTGGCGATCATCGCCCTCACGGATGACGCCGACGAGGCTGCCAGGCTGCGCGGGATCGGTGTGGCCTCCGCACTGACCGGCGTAGAGTCCGCCGCCCTGGCCGGCAGGATTGCCGAGGCCGTTGACCAGCTGACAGGCACCGCCAGGGATGCAACGTTCGGGAGCGGGCTGGGGGACACCAGCGCTGCGTTGCGTCAGCGTCCCGCAGCCCAGGCGGACGTGCCGCCGGCCTCCGGGGCGGGAAAGATCATTGCCGTGTGGGGTCCCGCCGGTTCACCCGGCCGGACCTTCGTCGCGGCCAACATCGCGGGGGAACTGGCTGCGGATGGGAAATCCGTGCTCCTCGTCGACGCCGACAGTTACGGGGCCAGCATCGCCGCAGTCCTGGGCCTGCTGGATGAATCTGCGGGGATCGCGCAGGCCTGCCGGCTTGCGGACCAGGGACTGCTCGACGCCGATGCGCTGCTGAAGGTGGCCACACCTGTCACCACCAAACTTGGAACTTTCCGGGTCCTGACCGGGATCACCCGGGCGGACAGGTGGACCGAACTACGGGCAGCAGCACTGTCGCTGGTGCTGGAACGCGCCAAGGAGGTTGCCGACGTCGTGGTTGTGGACACCGGCTTCTGCCTGGAGGCGGACGAGGAACTCAGCTTCGACACGATGGCTCCGCGCCGGAATGCCGCGACCCTGCGGACCCTGGAACTGGCGGACACCGTCTATGCCGTGGGGGCCGCCGATCCGGTGGGGGTTCCCCGGCTGGTCCGCGGACTCGCGGAGCTCGAGCTGGCAGTGCCGCACGTGTCGCCTGTTGTGGTGATGAACAAGGTCCGGGCGGCGGCGGTGGGGAGATCCCCGGAGCGACAGCTGAAGGATGCGTGGGGGCGGTATGGCCCGTCGGCGGAGATCGCAGCCTTCCTGCCGGCGGACAGCCCCGCAGCTGACGCCGCGCTGCTCGGCGGCTCTTTGCTGCTCGAAACAGCGCCGGATTCCAAGCTCAGGCGGGCGATCGCCGATTTGGTTTGTGCAGCTGTCCAGCGATCTTCCCGATCCTCTGTATTTTCTTCCACACCAAGGCTTCGGCGAAAGGGCTAGGCTCACCGTAGGAGCTGCAACGGTGCAGCATCAAACTTGTGATGGAGGCGTTTGTTGATGTCGTCTGGATCCAGCGTGGAGGATCAAGCCTTGGCTATTGGTGACCGGGAGGGGTTCCTGGCGGATTATTACCAGCACCTTGCCGAAGAAGATGCCCGGACTTATTCCCCGGAGGTGCTGGCCAGCCGGGCGGAAACCCACCGCGGTGTCGCCGCGAACCGGCAGCCGGGCCAGGCGAAGGTTTCCATCGTCAACGAGGCGGACAGCAGCGTCGTCTACGTCGTCACGGACGATATGCCTTTCCTTGTTGACTCGGTCAACGCCGAGCTTGTTCGCCAGAACGCCGCCATCGGACTTGTGCTTCATCCACTGTTCGTGGTGACCCGGAACCGGGAAACGGGACAGCTGGTCAAAGTTGACCGCGTCCCCTCCCATATCGGTCTCTCCAGCGGTGATACGGCGGCGATGCCCATGCTGTCGCACCTCATCGCGCAGGGCGAAAACGCCTCCCACATGGAGTCGTGGATCGCCGTGGAAATCAACCGCGTCTCCGACGAGGCAAAGGCGTCGTTGCTGGACGGGCTGGACCGCATCCTGGGCGACGTGCGCGCCGCCGTCGAAGACTGGCCCAAGATGCGCAACAAAGCCCAACAGATTGCCGCGAGCCTCGACCAGGTGTCCCACCCGGCCCAGATTGCCGAACTGCGGCAGGCGCAGGACCTTTTGCGCTGGCTCGACGACGGCAACTTCACTTTCCTTGGATACCGTGAGTACGACCTCGTCACCGTCGACGGTGAAGATGTACTGGAACTGCGTGAAGACAGCGGTCTCGGACTGCTCCGGGCGAAGCCGGGCGCGCCGCATATGCAGCACCTCACCGACGCCGGCCGAAAAAAGGCCCGCGAAAAGCGGGCGCTCGTGATCACCAAGGCAAACTCACGGTCCACCGTCCACCGCCCCGCGTACCTTGACTACATCGGTGTGAAGAGTTTCGACGCGGCAGGCAACGTCAACGGCGAGCGCCGCTTTATCGGCCTGTTCGCAACCAGTGCCTACGCCGGATCCGTCCGGAACATCCCCGTCGTGCGTGAAAAAGTGGACGCCGTGCTGGGCAATGCCGGCTTCCCGCCGGACTCACACTCCGGCAAGGACCTTTTGGGGATCCTGGAGACGTACCCCCGCGACGAGCTGTTCCAGATCGAGACCGAGGACCTGGCGGCCACGGCAACCGGCATCCAGAGATTGCAGGAGCGGCGGCGGACCCGGCTGTTCCTCCGGCCGGACATCTACGGCCGTTTTATGTCCGCGGTGGTCTACCTTCCGCGTGACCGGTACACCACCAATGTCCGGCTCCGCATCGAGGAAGAACTGCGGACCACGTTCAAGGCTGAGTCCATCGACTACGAAGCGCGGATGACCGAATCGGCCCTCGCCCGCCTGTTCTTCCGGATCCGCCTGCCCAAGGGCAGCGAGGTCAGCCACTTCAACGCCGATGAGCTTGAAGCGCGGCTGGTCCGGGCAGCCCGTTCGTGGAGTGAGGGCATCGCTGAAGTCCTGCGGGAACGCGGCGCCGATGAACAGGCGAAGGAGCTCGCCGCGATCTGGTCGGAGGCTTTTCCGGCTGGCTACCGGGTGGATTACGAGGTTGAAGACGCGCTGGAGGACATCGCCCGGTTCGAGAAGTACGGGGCTGAGGCGGAGCGCACGGCCGGTGCCAGGCAGGAGCGGCCGGGCGTCCATGTGTACTTGCCCAAGGGTGCCGGTGAAGTCCTGGAGGAGGATGCCCGCGTCAAGCTGTACATGCTGGAGCCCAAGAGCCTGAGCCAGATCCTGCCGTTCTTCCATAACTTGGGACTCGAGGTGCTCGATGAGCGGCCCTTTGAGATCGAGACGGCTGACCAGCGGGATTTCTTCCTGTATGATCTCGGGCTGAAATACCCTGCCGGCATTGATCCGCTGGCTACGGGACAGCTGCTGGCTGACTCGTTCGGTGCCGCCGTATCCGGTGCCGTTGAGTCGGACAGTTTTGACCGGCTGGTGCTGCGTGAGGGGATGCAGTGGCGTCAGATCACTGTCCTGCGGGCCTATGCCCGGTACATGCGGCAGATGGGAAATACCAACTCGGTGGGCTTCATGGCGGACACGCTGCTCGCCAATCCCGATGTAACCAAGGCCCTGACGGCTCTTTTCGCGGCCCGGTTCGATCCCGCCCTGAGCGGGACTGAGCGCCTTGCGGCGCAGGAGAAAGCCCGCGGCGAGCTGTCAGCTGCCATCGACGAGGTGGCAACGCTCGACGCCGACCGTGTGCTGCGGACCCTGGCGAACCTGATCGAGGCGACCCTCCGCACCAACTACTTCCAGTACAAGACGCACCTGAGCTTCAAGCTCGATCCTGCCCGGATTGAGGGGCTGCCGTTCCCGCGGCCGATGTTCGAAATCTGGGTCTATTCCCCGCGGGTTGAGGGCGTCCACCTCCGCTTCGGCAAGGTGGCCCGCGGCGGCCTGCGCTGGTCTGACCGGCGCGAGGATTTCCGGACGGAGATCCTTGGCCTGGTCAAGGCGCAGACCGTCAAGAACGCGGTCATCGTCCCCACCGGCGCCAAAGGCGGCTTCTTCGCCAAGCAGCTGCCGGACCCCGCCGCGGACCGCGCGGCCTGGATGGCTGAGGGTGTTGAAAGCTACAAGACGTTCATCCGGGGCCTGCTGGACCTCACTGACAACCTCGTCACCGGAGCTGAGGGCGAAACTGTAGTGCCGCCGTCGGACGTTGTCAGGCACGACGACGACGATTCCTACCTTGTGGTGGCGGCGGACAAGGGGACGGCCACGTTCTCGGACATCGCCAACGGGCTGGCCGCAGAATACGGGTTCTGGCTCGGTGACGCGTTCGCCTCCGGAGGTTCGGTGGGTTACGACCACAAGGCCATGGGCATCACGGCCCGTGGCGCCTGGGAGTCGGTCAAACGTCACTTTAGCGAGCTCGACGTCGATACCCAGACCCAGCCGTTCAGCGTGGTGGGCGTGGGCGACATGTCAGGCGATGTGTTTGGCAACGGCATGCTCCTGTCTCGGCATATCCGGCTGCTGGCAGCGTTCGACCACCGGCACATCTTCCTTGACCCCGCACCGGAAACGGAATCGTCGTTCGTGGAACGCCGGAGGCTGTTCGAACTGCCGCGGTCCTCGTGGGACGACTACGACAAATCCCTCATTAGCGAAGGCGGCGGCGTGTACGCCCGCCAGGCCAAGTCCATTCCGGTCTCGCCGCAGGTCCGGGCCGCGCTGGGGCTGCCCGAGGCGACCACGGAGCTGAGCCCGCCGGAACTCCTCCGCGCCATCCTGCTGGCCCCCGCCGATCTGCTGTACAACGGCGGGATCGGGACGTATGTCAAGGCCAGCACGGAGACCAATGCCTCCGTGGGTGACAAGGCCAACGACGCGATCCGCGTGGATGGCAAGGACCTGCGGGTCAAGGTGGTGGGCGAAGGCGGAAACCTGGGCATGACCCAGCGCGGCCGCATTGAAGCAGCCCTGCAGGGGGTCATCCTGAACACTGACGCGATCGATAACTCGGCCGGCGTCGACTGCTCCGACCATGAAGTGAACATCAAGATCTTTGTGGACCGGATGGTGGCTGCGGGCAAGCTGACCCCGGAGGAACGGGCAGGCTTCCTCGCCTCCATGACGGACGAGGTGGGTCGGCTGGTCCTCGAGGACAACGTGGACCAGAACATCCTGCTCCTGAATGACCGGATGCGGGTGGCCGAGTGGAGCCCCAGCTATGAGCGGCTCATGGACTGGCTGGAGAAATCGGCTGACCTGAAGCGTGACCTTGAAGCGCTGCCCAGCACCGAATCCCTGCGGGAGCGCCTGAGCCAGGGCCAGGGGCTGACGTCACCGGAGCTTTCGGTGCTGGCGGCCTACGCGAAGATCGAGCTGGCCTCGGCGCTGCGTGACAGCGACCTCGCCGACGATCCGTGGTTCCGCGGGACGCTGCGCGCGTACTTCCCGCAGCAGCTGCGCGAACGGTTCGACGCCGAACTGGACACCCATCCGCTGCGGCGCGAGATTATTGCCACGGTGGTGGCCAACGACATGATCAACATGGGCGGCATCACGTTCGCCTTCCGCACCATGGAGGAAACCTCGGCCACGGAGGTGGCTGTGGCCAAGTCCTTCGTGGCGCTCCGCGAGATCTTCGACCTGAACACCATGGTGGGGGAGTTGAACAGCCTGCCGGCGTCGTTCCCCACCGAACACTGGAGCACCGTCCACCTGGACATCCGCCGCCTGCTGGACCGTGCTGTCCGGTGGCTGCTGGCCCAGGGCGGCACGTCCCGGCCCATCGCGGAAACCGTGGCCGAATTCAAGCCGCTCCTGGACCCGATGCGCGCGCGGCTGCTGGATTATCTCCGTGGCGATGACCGTGACCGCGTTGTCAGCTGGCTGGAGACCGCGCACGGGTGGGACCTTCCGGACGGGCTTGCCTTCCGTTGGGCGGAGCTCTTCGAGAGCTTTGCCCTGCTGGACATCGCCAAGATCGTGCACGCCCGTAAGGAGCCGGTGGAGGAGATTGCGGCGGTTTACTACACAGTGTTCAATCGCTTCCACGCTGACTCGCTGCTGGAACGGATCAGCAGCCTGCCGCGCCAGGACAGGTGGCAGGCACTGGCCAGGGCCGCACTCCGGGATGACCTCTATTCCACCGTCTCGGACATGACGACGGCGGTACTCGAGTCGACGGCGTCCGGGGACTCCGCGGAGGACAGGCTGAAGGACTGGGAACGCCAGAATGCCGAGCAGCTGGGCAGGGCAAAGAGCATGTTTGACGAGGTCAACTCGCTCGAGGCCGACGACATGGCCTCACTGTCGGTAGCATTGAGGCTCTTGAGGTCAATCGTCCGACGCTAGGAATCCCGGCGTCGTAACTGGAGGTGCAGTGGCAATCTTTACGGACCCCATCAGGGAACACGCTGATTTCGGGCCGGGCGATGCCGAATGGCTGCACCTCCTGGTGGGCGACTGGCAGATGGTCGCTGACCTGGCTTTCGCTGACCTGGCGTTGTGGTTCCCGCACCCGGATCACGGCTATGTGGCGCTGGCGCACGTCAGGCCGTCCACCACGCACACCGTGTTCCACGGTGACTTTGTGGGCGAGCCCATCCGGCAGGACCTGCAGCCGCTGGTGGACAAGGCCTGGAGCAGCCGCGCCATCGAGCGGTCCAGTGAGACCAACTGGAGCGCGGACATGGCGTTGCGGGTGGAGGCTGTGCCGATGGTGCGCAACGGCCGGACCCTAGCTGTGGTGACCACCCACATGGACCTGTCCAGTTCCCGGATGCCGTCCCGCCTGGAGTTGACGTACCGGCAGTGCGCCTACGATCTCCTCCGGATGGGAACGCTGGGTCTGTGGCCTGACTTTGCCTCGCCCACCGGTTCGCGCCGCGGCGCGCCTCGTGTGGGGGACGGCCTGATCAGGCTCGATGCCGAAGGAATTGTGCAGTACGCAAGCCCCAACGGGGTGTCGGCTTTCCGGCGGCTGGGCGACGGCGAGTCGCTGGAAGGCCGTTCCCTGGCGGAGGTGACCGCCGGCCTGCTGAAGGACCGGCGGCTGGTTGACGAGACGCTGCCGCTGGTGGTGACGGGGCGGATGCCGTGGCGTAGTGAGATTGAATCCCGTGGTGTGAGCCTGTCGCTGCGGGCCATCCCGCTGCGGGATGAGCAGCAGCGCTTTGGTGCGCTGGTGCTGTGCCGGGACGTGTCCGAACTGCGGCGCCGGGAGATGGAACTCGTTACCAAGGATGCGACCATCCGCGAGATCCATCACAGGGTGAAAAACAACCTGCAGACCGTTGCCGCCCTGCTGCGTATGCAGTCCCGCCGGATGGTCAGCGACGAGGCCAAGCAGGGCCTGGAGCAGGCGATGCGGCGCGTGGCCACCATCGCGCTGGTCCACGAGACTCTTTCGCAGGGATTGGCGCAGAGCGTTGACTTCGACGAGCTGATCGGCCGCCAGTTTAGGCTTTCCGCAGAGGTCGCCTCGCCATCGCAGCAGGTCAAGACCGAGCGGTCCGGACTGTTTGGGGAACTGCCCAGCGACTTCGCCACCCCGCTGGCACTGGTCATCAATGAACTGGTGACGAACGCCGTCGAGCACGGGCTCGAAGGACGTACGGGCACAGTGTGGCTCCTCGCGGACCGTTCCGAAGAGGAAGACGGCGAGGAACTGCTGACCGTCACGATTGCCGACGACGGTGTGGGACTGCCGGACACTCCGCACGTCGAGGGGCTGGGGCTGCAGATTGTCCGCACGCTGGTCACCAGTGAGCTGGGCGGCACCATCGCGTGGCACCCGCGCGACGGCGGCGGAACGGCTGTCCAGATCCGCCTGAGCCTGGCGGCCAGGTAGCCCGGGGACCTTGCCCATGACTTAACTGCCGACGGCCGCAACCCGGAAGGGTTGCGGCCGTCGTTGTGTGAGGCTGTTGGTGCTAGGGCCTTAAGGACCGAGCCTAGGAGGCGCGGCGGGCGCGTGCGGCGCGGCGCTTAAGGGCGCGGCGCTCGTCTTCGCTCATGCCGCCCCAGACGCCGGCGTCCTGGCCGGACTCGAGAGCCCACTGGAGGCACGTGTCAACGACGGGGCAGCGGCGGCAAACGCTTTTGGCTTCCTCAATCTGGAGGAGGGCAGGCCCTGTGTTTCCTACGGGGAAAAACAGTTCCGGGTCCTTGTCGAGGCACGCCGCGCGGTTACGCCAATCCATGCTGATCAGTTGCTCCAATTCTGGGATAAGCCGTTTGTGAAATAATTCACTAGTAGCTACAAAGGAAAAGGGCCCTGAGGGGCCCCCTTGGTCATCTCAGTCAAGCCTGTCATGTTAACGCTGTGTAAACAAGGGGTAATACAGCTTGAAATCCCCGGATAGCTGAGCGATACATCACACGGGCATTGCCGACCCCCGCCACTGTCCGACTATCTCCGGTAGGGTGCCAGTGTGTCAAGACCCCCCACGAACCCTGCAGATCCGTCGCCATCCACGCGCCCGCACGGCATTGTGGCGATAGCCCTTGTTGTTGCCGCCGAGGCCACCGCGCTATTGGTTGCCGCCGCCTGGTACGGCTACGAACTCCTGACCGGTGCACCGGTCCTGTCTTTTTGGGGAGCCGTATTTACTCTGGTCCTCTTGCTCGCTTTCTCGGCCTGGCTCTATTCGGTGGGGCACTTCCTCTTCCGTGGGCGGCGGTGGACGAGGGCAGCGGCGCTGGTGGCCCAGCTGTTTGTCCTGACTATCGGCGTCCCGACCCTTACCGGCGGCGTTATCTGGGCGGGGATCGCCATGGTGGCGCCGGCACTTGCGGCCATAGTGCTCCTGTTCGACAAACGCGTCATCAGCTACGCATCCCGGACAGGCGATTCGCCTCCGGCGTTCTAGGCGTGTTGCCGGCCATCTAGGCGGCCAATCCGTCCAGCGACTGATCCGGCGGTACCCAGCCCATCTGGACGGCCGTCGCGCGGCCGTTCTGGATGAGAACGCTCCGTCCCGGTGGCGGGTTGGGATCCGCCTCGAAGCGGACCCCAAAGAGGTCGCCGTCCATAAAGGTCCGGGGCGCGATCAGGATGCCGCAGCCCAGGTTTCGCGCCTGGAGCGCCAGTGGAACCCGCTGGGCGAGTATCGGACTGTACCCCGCGGTCATCACCACCGTGATTCCGAGCGTGTTGAGGTCGGCAAGGTCGCGGGTGATGTCCTGCGGCAACAGGTCCGCATCGTCAACCAAAGCCACCGAGTTTCGTTCCAGACCGCCCGTGGTGGCTTGGCGCAGGATCCCGGACCAATAGGCACCCGGTTCGGTGTCCTGCTCCGGCATAAGCCACGGTCCTGCTTCAGGGTTGATCTTTGGCAGGAGCCGGAGAAAAGACGACTTGCCCGACGCCGGGCCGCCCAGCACGGCCAGTACTCCACCCGCAGGCGCCCGGACGGATATCGGTTCAAGTTCGTCGCCGCCCACGCCGATGCGGAGGACGCGCTGCCCCAGTGGGATCCTGCCTTTCAGTCCAGCCGGGATCTGAGGGGCCGCCCGGTTCAGGATCCGGGCCGCAGGAACCACGGCCGGCAGGGGCTCCACGCGGAATGGTCGACGCCGCAGGGAAGGCTCCGGCGCTTGGGCTACCCCCGGATCCGCGGCCTCAGCGCCGGCAGCCGTGTAGAACTGGCAGACTGCAGTTCTTCCACCCGACAGCGCGCCCACAGCGACGCCCCTTCCCACCGCGGGCGCTGTCGGAGGCAGTTTCGGCCAGGCAATCCGGCTGTCGTCGCTGGATCCGGTCGGGAAGTACACGCGGTTGGGAACGGCTGCGAAGAACCTGGAAGTGACCAGTTCCCGCTGTCCTGAGATGATCACCGTGATACCGGCCCGGCTTCCATCACGGACAAGGTCATGGAGAACGTCCTCGGCCCACGCCAACGGCCCGGCACGGAAGGCCGAGAGCCAGGATCCCCAGCCAGCGATCACGAGCACGAGCGGTATGTCGTCGTCAGCGGCGGGACGTCCCAGCCGGAGTGACTGCTCCCGTGCCAGACGCTCCAGGATGCGTACGGCACGGCGAAGCTCGTGCAGTCCTGCCGTGGCGCCCACCCGGCAGTGGGAAGCCAACCCCACGAACGAACTGTCCGGGTCCAACACATACAAGTGGGATTCGCGGGCGTGGGATGCCAAGCCGAGGACTGCCAGCCGGATGGCCTCGGGCACTCCTGATTCCGGTCCGCCAACAAGGGCCAGGTGTCCGTGGCCGGCAGGTTCCCAGATCAAGGGTGCGGTTCGCTGTTCGGCGGGCAGGTCCATCAGGCCGAGCGTTACGGACCAGCTGGTGGCGCCGGCGTCGGCCTTGGTCCTGTCACTGGCGCCATCGTCGTCGTCAGCGTCGCCTTCTACGGTCCCGGGGGTAGACGAGGCTGCAGGTTCGGGGAGGAGACGGGGGAGCGGTGCAGCAATCGGCTTCCGGATGGCCGGACGGTTCATGGTCTCCCACAACGCGGACATGGAAGCTGTCAACGGGGCGGTTGCCTCGGCAGGCGTCGGTTCATGGCCGGCGGATCCGGAATGCCCCAGCACTGCAGGGGCATCGATGTACTCGGAGGCCAACCATACCGAGATTCCGGCGGGTTCGGATCGGATGGCTCCGGCTGTCAGGGATCCGGCCTGGAACTCCAGCGGAGCCTCCGTTCCGCGGGCCAGGTAAGCCCGGCCCGGAGTATCGACGCTGATCCCGGCCGCGGCTTTCGAATTGATGATGTCCACGGATTCCATCTCCGACTGGACGCGCAACGCGATGCTGGTGGTGACGTTGGCGCGGATGTCGGCCGTCAGCGCGCCCTGGGGCCGTTGCGTGGCCATGATCAGGTGGATGCCCAAGGAACGGCCGATGGCGGCGATCCTCATCAATTCCCGGAGCGATTCGGGAGCATCCTCCACCAGCATCCGGAATTCATCTATGACAATTACAAGATGGGGGAGCGGCGACGCGCGGCCCGCCGACGTTGCCCGGAATGACGTCAGGTCCGGTGCCTGAACTGCCGCAAGGCTCTGTTCCCGGAATTTGATCTCGGCGCGGAGGGACTGCAGGGCGCGTTCGAGCTCATGGCTGCTCAGGTCGGTGAGCATACCCACACAGTGCGGGAGCCCGGTCAGGGGTCCGAGTCCGGAGCCGCCCTTGAAATCCACAAAGAGGAAGTTGATGCGGTCCGGCGCGTAGCTGAGGGCGAGAGCAACCGTGATGCTGCGCAGGAGTTCGGATTTTCCTGAGCCAGTGGTCCCGGCGACCATCAGGTGGGGTCCGTCGTTTTGGAGATCGAGTGTCCGGACACCCTCAAGGCCACGCCCGATGGGAAAGGCTAGCCCGGGTCGGCTGCTGTTTGCTAACCATCTTCGGGATGTGTCGGAAGTGGAGTAGGGCAGCAGTTCTTCGAGCCGGCAGGACGTGGGGATGGTCCCTACCGCACCGCCGGTCTGGTTTGCCTCCCCCGCCAGCCGACGGCAAAAGCTGTTAAAGACGTTAATGGGGGCCAGATCGGGAGCGAATTGGATGCTGTCATCACCGTCATAGAACACAGACGAGCGTTCACCGAGTTCCACGTGAGCTGTCGTCAGTATGGACCCGCCTTCGGGGGCATGGATGACCTGCCACCCGTGTTCCAAGGCCGTTGCTGTGATTCGGGCCGAGGACTCCGTGCCGTCCCTGAGAAGGAGCAGGCCGTGTGCTGGAGCAGGTCCGAAGCCTTGTTCGAGCAAGGTTCCGATGGTCCTGGCGTTACTGGAAAGCGTGACGCGGTCCAGATATCGTGCGGTGAAGGGGAGCAGCTCCGCATTGCCATGCACAACCACCCGGGTATTCCGGCCCAGGGGATATGCCGCGAGCTGCATCAGGAGTGAGCGAACCAGCCCGTCAACGGAGGCACGTGGCCCGAGGATGCTGGTGACGGGCTTGGCCGGACTCAGCGCAAGTGGCAGCATACCGGCCGAAGGAATTGCACGGCCCGGATCCGTGGGCTCGAACCGGAGGTTGGCCGGCTGGATTGCCTGGCCCAGCCGCAGCCAGATGCCCTCGTTGGTGGCCGGCCCGGCCCGATCCCTTCCTGTTGTATCCCCGATGGTCAGGTCCGAGAGCGGCGGCGCGGCCCGCCGTCGTCGTTCCTGGTCTTGGGTGACGGCAGCCCTGACCGCGGCAGCCAGTTCGCGGCGTTGCCTGCGCCCAGCGATCACGGGCACGAGGATGGAGATCGCGGAGACGGCCGTGAAGGCCAGGAACATCCACATTCCGGTCACGACGGCAAGCCCTACGCCGATGACCACTGGCAGCACGGCCGTCAGGAGCAGCGCCGCGCGGTTCGTGGGATCGTCTCGGCGGCTGACAACCAACGTCTCATGGACATCCGTCCCCGCGTCGGCCAAGCCGTCACGCGAACGCTCAAGGAACACCAACGACATGGTGGAGTTGCCGCAACGAATGGTGGAGCCCGTCGAAATCACGGCATTCCGCACGCGCTCGCCGTCCACATCGGTGCCGTTGGCGCTGTCCAGATCAACAATCGTGATGGCTGTCTCGGTGACCACCAGGTGTGCATGGGCCCGCGAAACGTCGGCGTCTGGGATGAGAATGTCGGCATTGCTGCGGCCGATTGTGTACGTGCCGCGCCGCAGCGGCACAACTGTCCCCGCGCCGGAACCGCTGTGGACGGCCAATGCCAGTGACGCCGGAGTTTCGGAGCCGCGTGGCCGGGACCTGCGCGCCGTCAGGCCCGCTCCATCAACGAGCGTGGCTCCGTTGACCAGCGGAGGCTGTCCGAGCGTGAGCGAACTGACATCCCGGTCGTTGACGCTCACTGTGCCCGTCCCAAACCTGCAGGCCAGCGCTGCCTGCAGTTCCGCGCCGGCCGCCCCGCAAGGACCCTCAACGGTCAGTTCCACGGGCGATTCCTGCAGAGCTGCGCCCGGGCTCCGAACGAGCGTGCAGTGCAGCGGCATGATGCGAAGGTCCTAACGGTCAGCTTGTCTTTAAGCTAGCCATCATGCAGGCGGGTGTCGCGGGGGTGAAGGCCGTATGTGGATAAGGGCGGGAGCGCCTCCGCGCGCCGATCGGCGACCGCCACGGGGTACAGCAGCTGCGGTAGGCGAGCCTCCGGATTGGACGGTCACGACAGTGTCTCGGGTAGGCTGGAACCGCAGACAATGCACTGCGTTGTGCTGCCCTCACTCGAAACTGGAGATTTTGTGACCGCTGACCTCGTCATCGTAGGGTCGGGCTTTTTCGGCCTGACAATCGCAGAACAGGCCGCCACTGAGCTCGGCTTGAAGGTGGTTGTCCTCGACCGCCGCCACCACATTGGTGGGAACGCGTACAGCGAAAAGGAAGAACAGACCGGGATCGAAGTGCACCGCTACGGCGCGCACCTGTTCCACACGTCGAACGAGCGCGTGTGGGAGTACGTGAACCGGTTCACCACCTTCACGAACTATGTCCACAAGGTCTATGGCGTGCACAAGGGCGAGGTCTACTCCCTGCCCATCAACCTGGCCACCATCAACCAGTTCTTCCGCGCCAACCTGACACCAGGTCAGGCGCAGGCTCTGATCCAGGAACAGGCTGGCGAACTCGCCGGGACGGATCCGCAGAACCTGAACGACAAGGGCATCCAGCTCATCGGACGGCCGCTCTACGAGGCGTTCATCAAGCACTACACCGGCAAGCAGTGGCAGACCGATCCCAAGGACCTGCCCGCCGGCATCATCTCCAGGCTGCCTGTGCGCTACAACTACGACAACCGGTACTTCAACGACAAGTACGAGGGCCTGCCGACCAACGGCTACACGGCCTGGATCGAAAAGATGGCGGAACACCCGAACATCGAAGTCCGGCTCAACACCGACTTCTTCGACGAGTCGCACGAGTACAGCAAGAACAAGGTCGTCGGGAACATCCCCGTGATCTATACGGGTCCGGTTGACCTCTACTTCGATTTCGCCGAAGGCGACCTCTCGTGGCGAACCATCGACTTCGAAAAGGAAGTGCTCGACGTCGGCGACTTCCAGGGAACGTCGGTGGTCAACTACAACGACGCCGATGTGGCCTACACGCGTATCATCGAGCCCCGCCACTTCCACCCCGAGCGTGAGTACCAGACGGAGAAGACCGTCATCATGCGGGAGTTCTCCCGTGCCGCAGAAAAGGGCGACGAGCCCTATTACCCGATCAACACGCCCACGGACCGGGAACGCCTTCTCAAGTACCGCGATCTTGCTGCAGCAGAGAAGGACGTTCTCTTTGGCGGACGTTTGGGCACCTACAAATACCTCGATATGCACATGGCCATCGGCTCGGCCCTGACCATGTTCGACAACCAGATCCGGCCGCATTTTGAAGGCGGCGCCAAGCTTGAAAGTGGAGGAGTGGACGCATGAGCGAGACTGCATCGGCGAACACATGGTCAACTTTGCAGCGCGTGATCCTACCGTCCGGCGACCAGATGGACACTGTTTCGCTGTACGTTGATGCCGGAACGGCCAGCGGGATCAGGCTTCGGGAGAATGACGAACTGGCCCGCACACCCAAGCTCCCGGAACAGAAGCTGCAGATGTTCAGCTCCGGCAGCCGTGAGGCGCACTTCGAGGACCTGCTGACGAGGCAGTCGATGCGTGTCCGTTCGGGTGAGCAGATGTCGTTTGGCACCTACTTCAACGCGTTTCCTGCCAGCTACTGGAAGCGCTGGACCTCGGTCCGGGACGTACGCCTTGTCGTCCGCACCAGCGGCACGGGAACTGTCACTGTGTACAAATCCAATGCGCGCGGGTCGGTTCAGCGCGTTGACGGCAAACATGTCGACGGAGACGCAACGTCTGTCTTTGACCTCACGTTGAAGCCGTTCGGCGACGGCGGCTGGTACTGGTTTGATCTGGCCGCAAGTTCCGGAGAGCTCCTGTTGGAGAACGGTGAGTGGCAGGCCGAGTCCAGCCGCGAATCCAAAGGCCAGGTCACTCTCCAGATCACCACGATGAACAAGCCTGATTTCTGCCTGAACAACGCCCGCATCCTCGCAGAGAATCCTGATGTCCTTGAGAACGTCAAGGAGATCCTGATCGTGGACCAGGGGACACAAAAGGTCGAGGCACAGGATGGCTTCACCGCCGTCAAGGAATCGTTGGGCGGAAAGCTGAGGATCATCAACCAAGCGAACCTTGGTGGATCCGGTGGCTTCGCGCGCGGGATGTACGAGTCCGTTGAGAACGGCAGCGACTACGTACTGCTCCTTGACGACGACATTGTCGTGGAGCCGGAAAGCATCGTGCGGCTGCTGACCTTCGCCGACCACTGCAAGAAGCCGACCATTGTCGGCGGGCATATGTTCGACCTCTACAACCGAAGTGTGCTCCACACATTCGGCGAGGTTGTTGATCCGTTCCGGATCGTCCCGGCCCTGCCCCACGCGGACATGGAAGTACGCCACGACTTCAGCATCGCAAACCTCCGCCAGACGGCTTGGCTGCACCGGCGAGTGGATGTGGACTACAACGGCTGGTGGATGTGCCTGATTCCCACCGAGGTCATCCGGGAGATCGGTCTTTCACTGCCGCTCTTCATTAAGTGGGACGACGCCGAATATGGGCTTCGCGCGCGGGAGGCCGGATTCGCCACGGTGTCTCTTCCCGGCGCTGCTGTGTGGCATGTTTCATGGATCGACAAGGACGACCTAGTGGGATGGCAGGCGTACTTCCACGAGCGCAACCGCCTGATCACCACGCTGATCCACAGCCCCTATCCCAAGGGTGGGCGCGTACTGCGGGAATCGGTCCAGTCAGATGTCAAGCACCTGGTCTCGATGCAGTACTTCACCGAACACGGCCGCATCGAGGCCTTGAAAGACCTCTTCAAGGGGCCCGAGGACCTCCACCGGGTACTCGGCACTAAGCTGCCGGAAATCAACGCGCTGAAGGCTTCCTATCCCGACGCCCAACTGAAGGACGACGTTGATGACTTCCCCGCTCCGAAACTGGGGCGCGGACCGATGGGAGGCACCGTCGTCGGGATGCCAAGCAAGAAGGACCTGATCCCGTGGGGCATCAAGACTGTTGCGCGGCAGCTGATCAAGGCGCCGGGTCCGGAAAGTGCCGAGCGGCCCCAGGGATATCTCGCCCACCGGGATAACCGTTGGTTCAGGGTTGCCCACTACGACAGCGTGGTGGTCTCCAACGCCGAAGGAACTGGCGCTTCGTGGTATCAGCGCGACCCGAAAAAGCTGAAATCGATGCTGACAGAAGCCACCCGCCTGCATGTAAGGCTTTTCCGCGAGTGGGATCGGCTGGCCGAGCAGTACCGCAACGCCGTTGCCGAGGTCAGCTCGATGGAGTCGTGGAAGAAGACCTTCGATGCTGCGTCGGAGGATTCAAAGTAGATGTCCGGCACCACTGACGAAATGATCCGCCCCGGCCAGGGGCGCGGCCTGCTTGACGTCTATGACCACCGGTTCCTGCTCAAGCTCCTGGTGCGGAAGGAGATCAAAGTCCGCTACCGCGGATCGGTCTTGGGATTGTTGTGGTCTTACGTTAAACCACTGATGCAGTTCCTCATCTACTTCGTGGCTCTTGGGATCTTCCTGAATCTGCAGCGCGGAACGCCCAACTACGCGATTTATCTGTTTGCCGGCATCGTGCTGGTGAACTTCTTTACCGAGTCCCTGGGCAACGCCACCAGATCCATCGTGGACAACCGGGATCTCATCAGAAAGATTTACCTTCCTCGCGAGCTGTTTCCGGTGGCCACGGTCTGGGTGTCGGCAGCGCACTTCCTGCCACAAATCGTTGTACTCATCGGGGCATGTTTGATCGCAGGGTGGACCCCCAGCGTCCTTCAGCTGGCCGCAGCCGTGTTGGCCTTTGTCTTGGTTTCAATTCTTGCAACAGGACTGGGCCTCCTGTTCAGCGCCGCCAATGTTTACTTCCGTGACTCGGAGAACATCGTCGACATGATCCTGATGGTGGTCACTTGGGCTTCACCGGTACTCTACGTGTGGACGATGGTTCAGAACGTCATGGGCTCCTGGTATTGGGTGTACCAGCTCAACCCCATGACCGTTGCCGTGGAAATCTTCCACTGGGCATTCTGGTTCCCCACCTTGAAGGAGGACCAGTTGGGGCTCGCCTCGATGCCGCCGGATCTCATGACGGTCTGGCTTCCCGTCGCCTTCCTTATTTCTTTGGCCGTGTTGTTCGTAGGGCAACTGACCTTCCGCCGCGCGGCCGTCCATTTCGCTCAGGAGCTGTGACGTGAGTGCACTCGGCAATATAGCCATCAGTTGTAGTGGGCTGCGCAAGCAGTTCGTACTCCGCCACACGCGCTCCATGAAGGAAGCTGTCGTCTGGCTGGTCAAGGGGCGCAAGGGTGACCTTTCCAAGAAGTTCATGGCACTGACGGATGTCTCTCTGGAAGTGAAGCAGGGGGAGACCGTGGCTCTGTTGGGGCTGAACGGCTCCGGGAAGTCCACTCTCCTGAAACTCATCTCGGGAGTCCTTCAGCCCGACGGCGGCACCGTCTACACCCGAGGGCGGGTTGCCGGCCTCATTGAGGTCGGCGCGGGTTTCCACCACGACCTCAGCGGACGCGACAACGTTTACCTCAACGGTGCGATTCTGGGCATGACCGAGAAGCAGATTGACGAGATGTTCGATTCCATCGTTGAATTCTCGGAGATCGGCGAGTTCATCGATACCGAGGTCAAGTTTTACTCCTCCGGCATGTACCTTCGGCTGGCATTCTCCATCGCTGTACATACGGACCCCGAGGTTTTCCTCATTGACGAGATCCTAGCGGTGGGAGATGAGCCCTTCCAGCGGAAGTGCATCGCCAAAATCAAGGAGCTGTCGGACAAGGGCAAAACCCTCTTTGTGGTCAGTCACGATCTGGACTTGGTCTCAACTGTTTGCGAGCGGGGCATTCTCCTCGAACACGGCCAAGTCATCATGGATGGCGAAGTACACGAGGTTGTGGCCGAGCTTCGGAGCCGCACGGCCGCCTAAAGTCTCGCGAAAACCTCGTTAGGAGCCGTCGCAGGCCGTGATCCTATAGAGCTTGGCTTCGCCTTGGCTGTCGATCAGTTCAACCCCCGGATTACTCTCAAGGTGTTTGAGTCCGGGCGGGGTGTGGTCCCCGCCATGAACTTCCTTGGATCCAAAGTCAAGGGCATAGTAGGCGTTTTCGTCCTTAACTGCGGCGCACACCTCAGGGTCTGAAGCCACCATTCCGAGCTCGTCGTAGATTTCCTGAAGCTCTGGAGAGACGTAGCTGAGGATGTGCAGCTGGGCGGCCTTCCGGTCACCAAGGGCGTAGGAGAGCGCTGCCCCCGTGTACGGATTTCCAAGCAGAGTGGAACCGGCAGGCACTGTCCGCTCCAGCCGCTGGATGACTGCCAACTCATCCGCGGAGACCAGCGGTGAGTCGTCACTGATTGAGTATTGCCTGGACGCCTGGGCCACTTCCTGCTGTAGCCCGCCCTGCTGTCCGAGGGCGATTGCAGCTGCCGACAGGACTGCCACTCCGGCGTAGGCCAGCAGCCGCCGGCTCCGCGAGGGCGTAACCAGGGTGGCGGTTCCAAAAAGCTTATCCACCGGCTCGCGCCAACTCCCGGCACCTATCTGGGCGACCGCCCAGGCCACTCCGACAGCCACCAGCAGCACCGCCCCAACAGGCAGGAGGGCCGCGAGGCGGTAGCTGTCGTTGTACCAGACCCCGGCCAGGAAGTTCCGGAGCGGAGAAATAGGAAATCCGGAAACTATGACAAACAATCCCGCGAAAATAATGGAACCAGCAATAACCCATGCATGTCGCTCAAGGGTACGGAAGCACGCCCACACGCCGAGGAGGACCAGCGGTGCCACCAACCAGGCCGGTGCGAGACCCATCGGTGACACCAGCAACGCTTCACCGACAGCCTGCGGGACCGTATGGTATGGACCCCAGAACGAAGCTTCTTCAGGCGGTCGAAGGTAGATCCACAGGATGAGGAAGACGATGGCGTAACCTGCCAGGGCTGTCGCAGCGGCATAGTAGCGGCGACTGTCGGTGGCGCGGGCAGCCCAGATGGCAGGGCCTGATGTGAAAACCAGGAATCCCACCATCGGGGCGGTCCAAACGAGCCACGCCATGAATGTGGTCGGATGCGATACTGCAAGGCCACAGAGGCACAGCATAAGCGCCAACGCTGTCGGCAGAACAGGCGACCGCCCAGGATCTGCCATGCCAAGGAACTTGGCTGCCAGCGCAATACTTGCGGGCAGGACGCTGATGGCGAGCAGGTTGGGGTACAAGACTCCGAAATCCATCATCAGCAGGGGGAATGCCCCAAGCGAGGCGGACGCGATTCCGGCCGCGAGAGTGGCAGTTGGACTCGGCCCCGCGATCCAACGGGCCATCAGGAGGCAACTGAGGGGCCAGAAGACCGCTGACAGGACGATACTGGTGATATTCACAGCCGCTGGGACGTCTGCCCCCGTGACTGAAGCCACGAACATTGCTGCCGCGTTCCACCCTGCCGGGTAGAAGCCGCCTCCGGTCATGGCTCCGATGGTTAGGGAGGAAGCCTGGCCGGTATCTAGAGCGAATCGGACGGAGTTGAGATGGAAAACTGCGTCATATGTCTGGGAAATAGATCCGGGGGATCCAATGACCTGCAACGCCCTCCATGCAAGCAGCAACGCGGCAACAGTGAAGGCCGCGAATGGTGCCGACCGTACCAACATCGAGGATCCTCGGGCCGTGTGCTGCTGCTCGGGCCTGAGACGACTCACGAAAAATCCTACCGTTGCCAGCAAGGCGGTGGCGACGCCGACAGCGACGACCCCAAAAGGGGCACCAAGGAACGGCGTACCCGTTGAAGTCACAACGAGGACGCCCACGGACAGGGCAGGTGCAAGCGCTAAGGCGTCAAAAGACCTGAAGCGCAGCGACAGGGCAACGGCCAGACCCGGTGTCAGCAGGAGTAGAGAGGAGAGAAAAATCTGCGGAAGGACCGGCAACCACATCTGGCTTGCTACGGCTCGAGCAGGCCGAGGAGATATTGGCCGTACCCGCTCTTGACCAAAGGCTCGGCCCGTTGCCTAAGTTCGTCGTCGGTGAGGAATCCGTTCCGCCAGGCGATCTCCTCGGGCGCGCCGATCTTGAGTCCCTGACGGTTCTCAATGGTGCGCACGAAATTCGATGCGTCGCTGAGGTCGTTGAAGGTTCCGGTGTCCAGCCAGGCCGTTCCCCGGGGGAGGATCTCCACCTGGAGCTTCCCTTTTTCCAGGTAGGCGCGGTTGACGTCCGTTATTTCGAGTTCACCCCGCGGGGAGGGCTTGAGGTTACGGGCGATATCGATGACATCGTTGTCGTAGAAGTAGAGACCAGGCACAGCGTAGTGGCTGCGGGGCTTCTCCGGCTTTTCCTCCAGGGAGAGGGCTTTGCCGTCGCCGTCGAATTCAACGACGCCGTAAGCCTTGGGGTCCTTGACCCAGTAGCCGAACACCGCACCGCCGTTGATATCCGCGTGCTTCCGCAGTTGGGTGCCCATGCCTTGGCCGTAAAAGATGTTGTCACCCAGGACGAGCGCCACCGTCTCGTTGCCGATGTGCTCAGCACCCAGGATGAACGCCTGTGCAAGGCCGTCGGGCGACGGTTGCTGAACGTACGTCAGGTTAACGCCAAATTGGCTGCCGTCGCCGAGGAGCCTTTGGAACTGCTCGGCGTCGTGCGGGGTGGTGATGATGAGGATGTCCCGAATGCCCGCAAGAATTAGGGTGGACAACGGGTAATAGATCATCGGCTTGTCATAGACGGGAACCAGCTGCTTGCTGATGCCGAGGGTGATCGGGTGTAGCCGGGATCCGGTCCCGCCGGCCAAGATAATTCCACGCATGGTCCCAATCCTCTACCAACGGAGCGTTCACAGCAAACCAGAGCCTTCCTGCGACGCTCCGGCCCGCCCCTCGCCGGCGGCAACGGGGCAGCAAGGTAGAATTGTCAGTCTGGACAACACCACGAAGGAAGCCGGGCTTGAGCACTGCTGTACTGAAACCAAACGCAATTCCAGCCCCGACTCTCGGGAGCCGGCTGGATCCACGGGCGAACAGCCTCAATCTCATCCGGCTCTTCCTTGCTTTTTTGGTGCTCCTCGCCCACAGCTGGCACGTAGTCGGGGAGGGCAATGGCTGGGGTTTCCGAGGCGAAAACCTGGGCGGCTGGGCGGTGGCTGGCTTCTTTGGTATCAGTGGCTATCTGATCACGGCGAGCAGGTTCAGCAATAGGATCGGAACTTATCTGGTCCACCGCGTGGCCAGGATTTTTCCCGCTTTCATCGTCTGCCTCGTCGTCATGGCCTTCGTCTTCGCCCCGATTGCCTACCTGGTCCAGCATGGCTCTCTGTCGGGTTTCTGGCAGACACCCACCACGCCCCTGAACTCAGTTTTTGCGAATATGGCCCTGCACATCGTCAGTTATGACATAGCAGGAACTCCTGCGAACGTGCCCTACCCGGGGGCCTGGAACGGCTCGTTGTGGACTTTGTACTTTGAATTCCTGTGCTACCTGCTTGTGGCCTTCATAGGCTTTGTCCCGCTGTTCAAGAGGACACCGTGGCCGATGATCGTTGCCTTCCTGGCCAGCGTCGCCATTTGGGCTAACATCGCCGCCCTCAAGCCTTACCTGCAGTCGAATCTGGACTTTGAGCTCGCGGCACGCCTGGTTCCGTATTTCCTGGGCGGTGCCGTGATTCAGGTCCTCAGCTCCCGGATCGGCATTCATAAGGTCGCAGGGCCCGTTTCTGTTGTTTTGGCCGCCGCCTCGATTTTCTTTGTGGACGGCTTTGGTGGCCAGCTCGCTGCCCCCTTCATCACCTATGCGCTGCTTTGGATCTCCACGTGGCTGCCGCAGCCTTCCTTCGTGGCCAAGAACGACCTTTCCTACGGCGGTTACATCTATGCGTTCCCCGTCCAGCAGTTGCTGGCAGTCTTCGGCGCCTATCACTGGGGGGTGTGGTGGTTCACGCTTGCTGCAACTGTCTGCACGGTTCCCCTCGCCGCAGCCAGTTGGTTCTTTGTCGAACGGCCAGTAATGCGCCGGGCCAAGAAGACTGTGTAGGTCCACTGCGAGGTCCAAATGAGGCCGGACCTGTAGGTCCGGCCTCAGTGCTTTCTGTCCGCGTTACGGCACCGGCACCAGCCTGGATGCATCACCGTGTGCCAGGAGATACCCATGCACCTGGGGGAAAAGTTCCGGGTCGACGATGGCCGTCATCGACGGATGCTCCGCCAGAATGCGCGCGATCACCTGAGGAGCCTGTGAGTAGTCCTTGGCGATGTCAACCACCTGGAAGCTGAGATCGGTCGTGGTAGAGGACGCCATGGCGCGCATACCCCAGTGCCAGCGTGCAGCCAACACCGGGTCCACGGTGCTTGCCGCCGGAATATAGATCGTCGACGCGGCCTGGGGATCGCGGGCGCTCTCGATCAGCCGATGCACGTATGCCGGAGTCGACTTTATGTGTGAGGCCTGGCTGGCAAGCTCGACGAGCGGCTTAGCTGTTGGCGGAAGGCCAACAGTCTCAAGACCCGGGACCGTGAAACCAAAGACTTGGGTAGCGGTCACGCCAAGGAGACCGAGGGCCGCCGTACGGGCGGGCTGGCGACGTGCCGGTTCGTGCCTCGGCGCCACAGGGATCAGGGTCGCCGCAGCTGCCACAGTCAATGGCCAGGCAAGGAGCAGTACCGCAATAAGGTACTTATGGAAATAGTAGGAGATCTCGCCGTTCTGCAGGCTCTGAGTGACGGCGAGCCAGATGCACAGAGCGATAGGCACGAGCAGCCCCGCAGCAGCCATGGAGACGTCGATCCTTTGCTGCTTCAATCGCAGCCAGTCCGTACGTGCCACGGCGCTCCGGTTACAGATGCCCAAAACTAGCGCCATCGCCAAAGTCACCAATGCCAGGCCGAAGTCCGGGAAGGCAATGCCGCCGGTGGCCTCCAGGATGGCCTGGCTGGAACGGATCAGCGGCGCAATCTGGAGGACGGGCAGGGCTACGCCGAGAAGGGTGATACCCGTCGCTGCCGCCGTGAGGATCCACCACCGCCGGTTGTAGCTCTTTGGGCTGCGGCCGATCACCCAAAGTTTTGCCAGGAGGACAACAGCCACCAGCGAGAGAAGCAGGAGCCAGTTGTTCGCGATACCCACTAGGCCGGCGCCCACGGCTGCCACCCCGATCACGGGGATTCGGCGCTGGAAGGTCAAGAGCGCCAGCACTGTGGCCACCGCCATTCCGCATGCCAGATAGAAGTTTGCGAAGCCTTCATAGACAGGTATGGATCCCGGGCCGTAGATCCAGGCTGCCGAGGCGACGGCAACGCCGGTGGCCATGATCGCCTGCCTCCGGCGAACCGCAGGAAGGGAACACATGCCTGCAACAACGATTAGCACGGTAAACACGCTGCAGGCGGCCTGCAGGTTGATGTAAGAAACAAGTTCGCTGTCGAGGCTAACTATTTTGGGTCGCAGGATCTGCGACACCGTCGCCAATAACGTATGGAATCCTTGCGGATACTCCCCAAAACCCCAAGCGGCGCCATCGGATGCCGTAGGAATGGTCGGAATCACTCCACCGCCACTGCGGATCATGTAGTAGATGCTGAAGTGTGAGTTGTAGTCCCACCGGCTCATCATGATGGACAAGGCGTCGGAGGCGATCCGGATCGTCAGCATCGTGTAAAGCGACAGCGCCGACATGACGGCAGCAAGGAACGGCAGGGCGTCTACCCCGCGCACATGGGGAAGCAAACGGTGGAGCCGTGGCGGGATTGAGCGTGCTGAGAGAATCCATCCGGAGAGCAGCCCGGCCAGGGTTGCTAGCAGGATGGTTCCGTGATCGATGCCGACGAACCGCTCCGGTATCCACCAAGACAACGGAATCAGGCCGGTAACGATTAACCCGTTGAAGAGGATGCGTTGTGAGAGCACTTTTGTTGTGGGGACAAGCAGAAAGAGGACTCCCGCCAGGATCAGCCCTGGTACGCCTTGGAGCAGGCCCGCTGACCGCAGGGCGATCACAACCCCACCCACGGCCATGAAGCCAGCAGCACCCATGAGATAGCGGATTGCCAGCGCTCCGGGACGGGGCCAACGGGAGGATTCCCTGGAAGCCCTGGGACGAAGCGCCTGCTGGTCTGTAACGGCTGGATTCACTGGTTGTTCCCCAATTTGTTGCGTCCCTGGCTGCCCTGGGTGCGTTGCTTTAAGTACGGCGGCGGGCGGGTCTGTTCGCGATCCTGCCCGGTGGAAAGTCTTGGTGGCTAACGGCTGCGAGGACCGGAGACGCCGCGCACGCCGTCGACAATACCACTGAGTACATTGGCAAGCCTTGCGCGGCGGCCGGGGGCGAGCAGTGTGACGATGGCAAGGTGCCGGTAGTCCGCAAGGAACCCCTTCAGCGTCCAGAGCGGGAATTTCACGCCGTACTGCCTCGCCAGGAGGATGCGGTTCCTGAAAAGGTAGTAGTACCGCCAGACGGCAGCCGTCCGGACTTTGAGAGGTTGGCCGCCAATGGAAACCTCTTTCCCCAGCACGATCGCCGCTGAAGTACTGCCCAACGAGTGTTGGAGTGCCGCCTCCGGGGCAATGATGGTCCGGAGTCCGACGGCGGTGCAGCGGAGATAGAACTCACTGTCCACGCCGTCGATAAAGAGGCTGTCCTGGAACAGCCCGAGCCGTTCAAGGACGGACGCCGGAATGAGAAGTCCCGACTGGATCGGCTCGCCGCCGAGTTCGATGCCGTTCAACTTCCCGGCGCGCCGCACGGGCAGTCCAAGGACGGCTCCTGGCCCCACCATGCCAACCGGGACATTGGCGGCCCTTGCAGCGGTCGCAGCAGCGACAAGGGAGCCAACGTACCCGGCGTCGAGTAGGGAGTCCTGATCCATGGTGAGGATGTAGTCGGGGTTCCCGGAACCCCGGAATGCAACGGCTATGCCGGCATTGAGTGCGGCGGCGATGCCGGAGTTTCTGCCCAGGCGTTCAACCGTGCATCCCAGAGTGGCCAGTTGCTCCAGGACCGGGGCTGGATCCTGTGGACTGCCGTCGTCGACAACAATGACCGTGTCCACCTGGCCGAGCAGCGCCCGGGCATTGGCCAGGACGCCGTCGTCGGGATTGAACAAGGAGACGACGGCGGCAACAGAAGGCATGTCTGGTCCGCTCGGGTCAGGCGGGCTGAACGTCGGGCTGGACGTCAATCCAATTGGCGAGACGGTCGATTCCCTGGGCGAGGTTGTACTGCGGGGTCCAGCCCAGGACCTTTTCGGCGGCCGTGATATCGGCCCAGGCATGACGGACATCGCCCTGGCGATACTGTCCCGTGACGTGCGGCTCGGGCGCGTCATAGTGTGCGGCTATGAGCTTGGCAGCAGTCCCGATGGTCTGGAATTCACCTGATCCGATGTCCATTGGTTCGGCTTGGACGGTGGGTGAGACCGCCCCGGCGACGATCGCGGAGGCTACATCATCAATCAGAATGAAGTCGCGCCGGACTTCGCCGTCTTCGTACAGGGGGATGGACTTGCCGCCCATGGCCATCCTGCAGAACAGGCTCATGATGCCCGTGTAAGGGTTGATCAGCGACTGGCCTGGACCGTAGACGTTCTGCAGGCGCAGAATAACCGTTTCCACGGCATAGGCCTTTGCCCACGCCTGGAGAACATGTTCCTGGGCAAGCTTCGTGGCCCCATAAACGCTCACCGGTGCCGGGAAGGTCTCCGACGCCTTCATGGCTACGGGAACAGCGCCGGGGAAGTCCCACTGCGACTGGTCGAGGGTTTCGCTGGTCCGCTGCCCCGGGTAGAAGAGTTTGCCATCGGCGTCGGCCCAGGCGCCTTCACCGTAGACAGCCCGGCTGGAGGACAGCACGATCCGGCGAGGCAGCTTCCGGTGACGGTTCAGGCCATCGAGCAGCTGTGATGTTCCGACGACATTGACGTGCGTGTGGCGCGTAGCCTCTTCCAGCGACTGGCTGGTGCCGGTTTCAGCGGCCAAGTGGATGACAACGTCGGGTGAATGCTGCGCCAGGACGGTGTCCCAGGTGCTGGCCACGGCGACGTCGGCGACGAGGAGTTCCGCGCGCGGGTCGAGTTCCGCCGGCCGTTTTCCGGAAGCGTGGATCTGCGGATGCAGGCTGTCGACGACCACTACCTGGTCGAAGGCGTCCGCCAACGAGGCGGAGATGGCGCAGCCGATGAAGCCGGCGCCGCCCGTGATGAGGACGGTGCCGCCCGGACGGGACGTCGTTTCAGGAGAAGTCACAGGGGACCTTTCGTTGCAGGCTGGTTACTTGCCGAATGAATGGCGGACGAGGGCCTTAACAGCTGTTGAATTGCGGTTGATGACTGCCTTGGGCAGCAGTGAAATCGAATGGGCCCGTGACATGAGCCTGAGCCGGGCGGAGCGGGCGGCCCGGTGCCAGCCCAGCGCTTCTGCCTGGGCGGCCGAAACGGCAAAATACTCCCTTTCGCCGGCGAACCGTGACCCATCGATCAGTTTGGTGGAGGACGCGCTGTTCGAGTGCCTTCGATACTGAAAGCACACATCTGGATCGATCAGTAGCTGGTCGCCCTTGTAGATCATGTCCATGATGAGGGCCAAGTCCTGGATGATGGGGAAGCCGTCACGGAAGTCGACCTCACGGATCTTGTCCGTCCGGAACGTCAACGAGGGCCAGTAGAGCCAGTCGCCGTGCATCAGGTTAGAAGCGATGGCCTCGCCGGATATGACCTGCTTGCCCCGGCCCCGCGGCCGGACGATCGTCTGCTTGACTGAATCAACCAGGGTGCTGACTACCTGGCTGTTTTCATCAATTACCTCAACGCCCGGCTGGATGATGGCTGCATCGGGGAAGAGCTTATGCGCGTCGAGGATCACGTCCACATAATTTGGCAACAGAACATCATCGCAGCCAAGGATCACCATGATTTCCTGCGTAGCCATCGCTACGCACGTCCGGTAGTTCTCAGTGATGCCTGCGTTCACGTCCTTGCGGACGTACTTCACTCGGGCGTCATCTATTCCGGCCATGTAGTCGGCAATCTCAGTGCTCGGGTAGGCGTCGTCCACGACGGTCAGAAGCCAGTCGCCGTTTTCCTGGGCGAGGACGCTGCGGACCGTTTCTTTCATGTAACCGGAGTCGCCCCAGTAGGGGACGAAAATATCTAGGGGCATTTAGGAATCCGAGCTTTCAGTGGGTAGGTCCAGGTGGGTCGTCGACGTGTCCGCCGAACGTGGGCTGGCTGCCCGCGGGGAAGCGCCGACGCTGGCGTGCTGCTCCAGGGCCTCCACTTGCGTCCGCAAGATGGCGACTTCCTCTGCGAGCGTTCTTGTTTCGTCCTCTACCACTGAGATCTCCCAGGAAAGGTGAAGGCAAACGCCCAGCAACATCAGGATGCTCATCGCAAACAAAAGGTTGGAAGGCACTTGCACGCCGACGTATTCGGCCACAATGTTAAGCAGTCGGGGGAAGGCTGCCAATACCAAGGTGGCTACACCGACGATCAGCCACAGTGCGGCGTATTTTTCCCGGAGCTTCTTGCGCCGGAGCATTTCGATCACGAGGGCGACGATAGCGAGAGCCAGCAGGAATGCTGCGATATTGCCCAAGGCTAGGCTCCTATGGTATCGGCGGCAATTACAGCCGGGGCGGTCGGTTTTCTTGTCAGGGCGAACAGCAGCGCGAACACCGATCTTCCGAGGTAAATGGCGGCCTTGGCAGGGTTATGACTGGGTTTCCCGCCTTGACGCGCCCGCATTTCGACGGGCACTTGCGTTACAGTGCACCCGGATCGGATGGCGACAACAAGCGAGTCGATGGTGTCGCCAAGGTACTCGGCGGGGTAGTGGTCCAAGTACTGGGTGATGGCCCGATGGTTGGCGGCCCGGAATCCGCTGGTCACGTCGGTCAGCTTGGTTTTTGCAAGTGATGAGATGACCTTGGCAAGGAGCTGCATTGCCCACTTTCGCGGTCCATTCACCTTGTACTCGCCACGGTCAGCGAAACGGGCGCCGATGGAAATATCCGCGTGGGCAAGGCCGGCAAGGACTTCATCGATGCTGCGGGGGTCGTGCTGGCCGTCAGAATCCACCTGGATGACCTGGGCGTAGCCCAAGCGACGGGCGTACTTGAACCCTGCCCGCATTGCTCCACCGACACCGAGGTTAAAAGGGAGGTTAAGGACCGTAGCACCAGCGGCCACGGCCTCCTCGGCCGTGTTGTCCGTGGATCCGTCATTGACCACCAGGACGTCGTAGCGAGCGTTGGTATGCAGGACTTCCCGAACAGTGTTGCCGACTGCTTCGGCTTCATTCCAGGCAGGCATAATCACCAGGATGCGCGGGGAGGGATTCGGTTCCATGTTGTCCAAACTATATCAATTCCAGAAAGGCTCATCGGAGATACTACGGGGGAGTCACCGCCGCGGCAGGTCAGCGGAGCAGCCGTTGTTCCAGCTCGTCCGGGATTCGGCCCGTGGTGCCGCGAAGGGCGTCCCGGAATCCGGTGACGGCAGCGTTGGCGAGCTTGAGGCGGCCTGGGCTGAACGCAAACCTCAAAAGGTGCGCTTTAAATTCCTCAACCAAGCGACGGGCCACCCATCCTGGATCCTTTAGGAGGTACCTGCGCGTCAGGAGAGTTCCGTTGCGGCAGATGTAATAGACCCGGCTGGGTGAGTGGTAGTTGTAGGAGATTTCACGTCCCAGAATCCGTACGGGCCTGCCGAACAGGGTGGAGGGTTCCCGTTCGCCCAGGTCATGTTCTATTTCACAGCCCTCACCCACCAACACAGCCAGGCCTGCTGCCCGCGTGCGCATCGTGTATTCGGAGTCAACGCCATCGATGAACAGCCCTTCCTCGAAGGGGCCAACATAATCCAGTGTCGAACGGGGGATGAGGAAGCCGGACTGCATCGGATCAAAAGGTTGAGTGAATGGTCCCTTGCCGTGAAGGACCGGAACCGGATGCCCGCTGTACTCGGAAGCTGTAATGAAGCCCACTCGATGGCCCGCCGTCAGCGCCCGGCGATAGGTGTCCAGGGCAAGCCGGACGTACTGCTCCGTCGGGGACGAGTCCTGGTCCAGCGTCAGGAAGAAGTCAGGATCCCACTGCGCACGTGCCTCGTCAATGCCGGCGTTCAGTGCGGCGGCGATGCCCGAGTTCCGCGGCTGGCGCACTACGGTGGCACCGGCATCGATCAACTCTTTCAGGACAGGGCCGGCAGTGATCGGCGAACCGTCGTCAACGACAACCACGTGAGTGACCTGATTCAGGAGATCACGGACAGTGCCCACAAGTGATACTGAGGGCCCGAATGCGGCCACCACGGCAACGACCGACGGTTCGGTATCATGCTGCGTCAAGGATTGGGTCCAATCTTTCGTGGCTGAGTAGCTTCCAGCCCGGAATGAGCAGGGTGACGAATAGCACGGCTTCACTCAGCGCCATGCCCAGTGCGATCCCGGGTGCATTGCCGGCCGCGCCGGCCCAGATCATGGCCGCCACGCCGAACGCAGCGGAAACCAAAGTCCAGGTCAGGACCAGGTTTTGCCGCCCCGCGGGAATCAGCAGGTTTCGAATGAATGGCGTGCTGGCACTAAGGAAGAGGAAGGCCAAACCGAAGTAGAGGCAAAGTTCCGTGGTGGCTTGGGCCTTGCCCACAAAAAGGAGACTGCTGACGAACGGCCCGGCCAGCGTCAGGATAACCGCTCCGATCAGGCCAAGCCCGGCATGGGCGACGATGGCAGCCAGGTGGCGTTTGCGGCGGTTGGTTGCTCCGTGTTCGATCGTCCAGCCCTGGAACGCGTTCCCCAGGGCGATGACGGTGAAGAGGCCGAAGCGGTACAGCGTGTCAGCTGTGGCGAGACTTCCCGATGCCGCTGGCGATGTGCTCGCTGTCGCGATCGGGGTCGGCGTCGAAGCGTAGGCGTTGCCCGCAAGGCTGATTCCTGCGGTCCGGCCTTGGGCAGCCAGTTCACCCAACGAGGCGCGGGCGTCGGTGGGAAGCCAGCGTTGGCCCGGCGAGAATTTCCGGTGAAAGGCGACCAGTGCGATGATCGAGGCGATAGCCACTAGGGCCGTGTAGATCCAGAGCTGGCCCGTCAGCAGTAGGATCGGGGCAGCGGCGGCCGAAGCCAGGAATCGCGGAACGGTGTCGTACAGGGCCAGCAGCCGAGGCTGCCCCAACCCGATGCAGAACCACGACGGCGACATCCCCGCGAAAGCTACCGCCCAAGCCATGGCCACGGCTTCCCACCGATACGCCGGAACTGCCACGAGCGCCGTAACGACGGCCGATGCAGGCAGTACAAGGCCCAGCAGGAGAAGGCGCGTGCGGATGCTCCCCGCATAAACACGGGCACGCTCGTCCTCGCGGGTCGCGCGTGCCACCGCAACGGGGCCGTCGACATTCCAGCCCCACATCAGCACGGTAGCGGCAAACGTGCCAATTGCCTGGCCGGAGAGAACACTGGAAATGCCCTCTCCTCCGACCACGCTGGAGATCACTGGAAGCAACAAGAGCGGGGTGATCAAGGACAGCAGCGGCAAAACCGTGAACCCGGAAAGGCGCAGCAGTACGGTCTTCATTCGTTGGGGTGTCCTTGGTTTTCTGTATGGGGCTTTGTCGATCTTACGGGATGGGCGTGCCCCGCCAGCCGTCACCTACTATGGTGCAGACGACGGATCCCGCCCTGCATCGCGGCGGCGACCACTTGCCGCGATTGAAATGTGAGGCCATGACAGCCGCCGACCAGCCTGACCACCAGCCGATCCGAGCCAGCATTTGCATGGCGACCTACAATGGATCCCGCTACATCGATGAACAACTCGAATCCATCCTTCGCGAACTTGGTCCTGACGACGAAATCGTGATTGTCGACGATGCGTCATCGGACGGGACCGTGGACCGCATCCGTTCCTTTACGGATGCAAGAATCAGGCTCATTGAGGCAGCAGCCAACCAAGGCTATGTGCAGTCCTTCGAACAGGCCGCACTGGCAAGCCGCGGCAACGCCATCTTCCTCTCCGACCAAGACGACGTCTGGGTTGAAGGACGGCTGGACGCCATGCTCGAAGCACTCGAGTCAGCGGCCGTCGTCGCGTCAAATTTTGACGTCCTGGGCGGCGGTGACCGTCCCGGGATCCCCCTGCTGCAGGAATCGGACAGCGCCAGGCACCGGGCCAACCTTTTCGGAATCCTGGTCGGATATAGGGCCTACTACGGCTGTGGCATGGCGTTCCGCCGTGAAGTCCTGTCCAGTTTCGCGCCCATTCCGCCGTACTTGCGGGAGTCCCATGATCTCTGGCTGGCCATTCTGGGAAACAGCGCCGGCTCCATCAGGCACCTGGGCGAGGCAACGCTGCTGCGCAGGATCCACGACGACAACGCGACCCCCCGTGGCTGGCGTTCGTTAAGCGTGATGATGGCCGCCCGGGTGGTCCTCATAAGGCTCATGGTGGAAGCTCGGCGGAGGCTCCGCGCGTCTGCGTGACCGGCTGCGCGGAGCCTCCAGGTTCGGGCAGAGCTAGAAGTACGAGACGTCTACGCCCCGCTGAGCCAGGCTGTTGGTGAGCTGCCAGCTGTTTCCGCGCACGATGCCCACGGTGGTGGACCTGTTGCCATCCCAGTCGCCGGTGACCGGCCGGTCGGTGGACACCCCGAACGGGAGGACTTCCGACACGAGCGGCCACTGAACGCGGTTGCTCAGCCACCACACACCGTCCCGCCAAACGCCGATGCTCGTTTTTCCATTGCCGTCCCAGTCGCCGACGATCGGAGTGTCAGAGGGGACGCCGAACGCCGAGTACTCGTTGACCACCGGATAGTCGATGTTGTAATTGACCTGGAAGTTCGAATTGCGCCAGATGCCGATGCTGTCCCTGCCTGCACCGTTCCAGTCACCGACGATCGGAGTGTCAGAGCCGACGCCGAAGCCGACCACCTTGGTAATGGCCATCGTATTGATGTCATCGACCAGCCACCACACACCGTTCCTGAATATGCCGATGCCGGCCGTTCCGTCGCCGTTCCAGTCGCCAACCACTGGCTTGTCACCCGGATTCCCGTAAGGGAAGCAGCGCCGAGGCGAGAATGCCATCTGCAGGCACCAGAAGCCGTCCTTGAACCAGCCGACGTGGGCCTTGCCATCTCCGGCCCACTTTCCTGTCAGAAGTGTCGCGCCGGGAATCAGCCCGACGGGATAACTGTCAGGGGTAGCGGCGAGCTTCCGCAGTTGGTCGATGTTTCCGTTGAAAACGTTCTGGTCTCCGGGAAATGTTGCCTTGACGGTCTGCGCGGCGTTGGCGTAGTCATTCGCGTACTGCCAGATCGTGTAAGTCGACCAGCCACCCGGGACCGCAGGGCTGCTGGTGTAGTAAGAAGCCAGCCAGAGCGGGTTGGTGCTGCTGAACTCAGAGGTGTTTCCCAGGCAGTCGCGCCAGAAGTAGTAGCCCGTGTAGATCATGGCTTGCTTGCTGGTCAGGCGATAGAGCGTAGACGTAAAGTCACGCACCCAGGTGGTCAGCTGCGATGGGGTCATTCCATAGCACTTGTCTGAGCCGCCGTAGGGGTTGTCCTCGATGTCCAAGGTTGGCGGCATGGTGACGCCGTCGGCTGACCAGCCGCCACCGTTGTTCACGAAGAACTGCGCCTGGGTCGCGCCGTCGGACACGCTGGGTGCGGCGAAGTGGTACGCCCCCCGGAACAGCCCGGCGGAGGTGGCGCCGCCGTACTGGGCGCCGAAATACGGGTTCCTATAGGTAGTGCCTTCAGTCGCCTTCACATACGCGAACCGGGCACCTTTGTTCTTTACTTCGGTCCAATTTACCGACCCTTGCCAGGAACTAACGTCCAGGCCCAGTGGCTGACCGACTGTGCTGGCGGGCTGTTCCGGGACCGACGGCTGGGCTGATTCCGAACTCAGGGCCTTGGCCTGAGGAGCCTGGCCTTCCGCCGACGGAGCGTTCATTCCGGCGCGCCCCATTGCGGCCTGGCCGGCCTCGGGTGATGGGGCCTGGGCCTTGGCCGCCGCTGCGGTCGGTGCTGGCGACGCTTCCGCACTCGCCGAGGGGGCCGCCGTCGTCTGCCCGGCAGGCGTGGGCTGCATGGTGGGACCGGGTGACTCAGCCACGGACGGTTCAGGGGAGGGGGCCGTCGTCGTGGGCGGCGGAGTGGGCGCCGGGGTGACGGCCACAGCGCTGGTTCCGCTTAACAACAGAGGAACAGCAAGCGCTGCAGCCAGCAGTGCTGCGCGGCGGGATTTGAGTATGGTCACGGTTGCCCCCGAGAAATCTGTTGCGCGGGGAGAACTTCCACCGTCGTCCTACTGAGAGTACCCAACCGTTACTAGTGTGACCAGTGTTATCGGAGTGAAGAATGCCACGGTCTCCAAATCGGTCGGCAAAGCGGTTGCCGGTAAGCTGTGCACCATGCAGAAACTCCTCGTTACCGGCGGCGCCGGCTTCATCGGCTCCAATTTTGTCCACTATGTCATTGCCACTACCGACAGTCATGTCACCGTTTTGGACAAGCTCACGTACGCGGGCAACCTGGAATCGCTCCGGAACCTCCCGGCGGACCGGTTGTCCTTCGTGGAAGGCGATATCGCTGATTCTTCGGTGGTGGACGGGCTCGTGGCCGATGCAGACGTGGTGGTCCACTACGCGGCGGAGTCGCACAACGACAACTCCCTGCATGACCCGCGCCCGTTCCTGGACACGAACATCATCGGAACGTACACGCTGATCGAAGCCGCCCGGAAGCACAACAAGCGTTTCCACCACATCTCCACCGACGAGGTCTACGGGGACCTGGAGCTCGATGACCCGGAGCGGTTCACGGAGCAGACCCCGTACAACCCGTCCAGCCCGTACTCGTCCACGAAGGCCGGTTCGGACCTGCTGGTGCGTGCCTGGGTGCGTTCCTTCGGGCTGCAGGCGACCATCAGCAACTGTTCGAACAACTATGGCCCGTACCAGCACGTGGAGAAGTTCATCCCGCGCCAGATCACCAACGTGATCGACGGGATCCGTCCCAAGCTGTACGGCAAGGGCGAGAACGTCCGTGACTGGATCCACGCGAACGACCACTCATCCGCCGTGCTCGCTATCATTGCCAAGGGCCGGATCGGCGAGACCTACCTGATCGGCGCCGATGGGGAGAAGAACAACAAGGACGTCGTCGAGCTGATACTGAAGCACATGGGCCAGTCCCCGGACGCCTACGACCACGTGGTGGACCGTCCCGGCCATGATCTGCGGTACGCGATCGACTCCACGAAGCTCCGCGACGAGCTCGGCTGGGAGCCGCAGTTCTCCAACTTCGACGCCGGTATCGAGGACACCATCGCGTGGTACCGCGACAACGAGGACTGGTGGCGGCCGCAGAAGGCCCAGACCGAAGCCAAGTACAAGGAACAGGGCCAGTAAACGATGACCATCGAGTTCTCGAAGAAGCTCACCGCGCACGAAACCCCGATCCCCGGCGTCGTGCTGTACGACCTCCCGGTCCACGGCGACAACCGTGGCTGGTTCAAGGAAAACTGGCAGCGGGAGAAAATGGTGGCCCTGGGGCTGCCCGACTTCCGTCCCGTGCAGAACAATATCTCGTTCAACGAAAAGGCCGGCACCACCCGCGGTATCCACGCTGAACCGTGGGACAAATTCATTTCCGTTGCCACCGGCAAGATCTTTGGCGCCTGGGTGGACCTGCGGGAGGGTCCTTCGTTCGGAGCGGTATTCACCGCCGTCATGGATCCCAGCCAGGCCATTTTCATTCCCAGGGGAGTGGGTAACGCCTTCCAGACCCTGGAGGACAATACAGCCTATACCTACCTCGTCAACGACCACTGGTCAGCTGACGCGCAGGACCAATACACCTTCCTGAACCTGGCCGACGAGGCGGCTGCCATCCAATGGCCCGTACCGCTTGATCAGGCGGAGCTTTCGGACAAGGACAAGGCCCACCCGCGATTGGGCGACGTTGTGCCCATGCCGGCGAAGAAAGTACTCGTCCTGGGCGCAGATGGCCAGCTGGGCAAAGCCCTGCGTGAACTGTACGACGGCGACACTTCAGTTGAGTTCGCCGCGCGCGGCGACTTCGACATCACCAGTGCCGATTCCTACGCCGGGAAAAACTGGAAGAACTACTCAGCCATCATCAACGCCGCGGCATATACCGCCGTGGACCAGGCCGAGACCGAAGAAGGGCGGGCAGCTGCCTGGCGGATCAACGTCACCGCCGTCGCCCACCTGGCCCGCACCGCCGTCGAACAGGATTTGACGCTGGTCCACGTTTCCTCTGATTACGTCTTTGACGGAACGGAAGCGGACCACCACGAGGACGAGCCGTTCTCGCCCCTGGGGGTATATGGACAGTCCAAGGCGGCCGGTGATGCCGTGGTAGGCGTGGTACCGCGCCATTACATCGTCCGCACGAGTTGGGTTATCGGCGAGGGCAACAACTTCGTCAGGACCATGTCCTCCCTTGCCAGCCGTGGGATTGCACCTTCAGTGGTCAACGACCAGATTGGGCGGCTCAGCTTTACCCAGGATATTGCTGCCGGTATCCGGCACCTGCTTGAATCCGGAGCCGGGTATGGGGTCTATAACCTCAGTAATGATGGGGAGCCACAGTCCTGGGCGGACATCGCAGCGGATGTCTACAAGCTCAGCGGGGCTTCCGTCGACGACGTGACCGGCGTTAGCACCGAGGAGTACTTCAGGGGCAAAACTGTTGCGCCCCGTCCGCTGAACAGTGTTCTCGATCTCAGCAGGATTAAGGCGACGGGCTTCGCTCCGGCCTCAGCTGCCGAAAGGCTGAAGGACTACCTCAAGTCCTGATCTGCCCCTCATGAAAAACGCCGTTGGCCGCCCGTATTTACGGGAGGCCAACGGCGTTGTATTGTCTGTGTTTGCAGGGCTAAAGGGCTACCGGGTTGGCCCTGCCATCCGTGCCGCGGGGCCACGCCGAGGAAAGAACGTGCGACCCGGAAAAAGGTAGCCGAACAGCATATGCGCGGCGACGAGAAGAGCCCCAGTGTAAATGATAGTGAGGCCCTCCCACGTCAGTGGCGGCTGCCAGCCGGGCACAGTGATCATGGTCTGCCAATTACCATAATCCGGTATGCCGACGACGTAGCGGCGTAGGACATACAGGAAACCGTAGACGTGTGCCACGACAGCTGCCCCCAAGAACAGCCGGGTCATCGATTCAGCCGGGCGACCCCTCGGGAAATGCCTGAACCGGAATGACATTCCGGCCGCAATGACAGCGATCAGGAAAAGTGGCAAGCTGTACCGCCCCTGCCAGATGAAGCCCACACTGGAGACCAGCACTGCCTGCATCGCCGACGGAACAATAACCAGCATGCCTAGGGCGATGAGGAAACTGATCTGCAGTCGCCATCGGCGTACGAGGAACACAAAAAGCAGGACAAGCATCAGCAGCATGTTCCAGAACATAAAGACGCCTTGCGGGAGGGAGGACTCCAACCATCCCATGACCCCGATGTACTGGGTCACGAAGTCAAAGGACCGGTCCAGCATGGTCAAGAACGCGCGGTACGGCTGGATGTCGCCCGTTGCGTTGGAGATCCCGAGCGGCGCCGCGCCCGCTGAGGGCGGGGCGTTAAGCATCCACACATTCCAGAGCAACCCCAGGATCACGCCAATGGACGTGATGCCGACCGTGAGCAGGACCAGCTTGTTGCGGAATATGGCCAAAACATCCGTCCACCGGTAGCAGAGGCAGGCCACCACAACGGCGCACAAAAGCCAGACCAACGACACGGAGCGTGTGTTGGCGAGGGCAATGCTGGAAAGCCCGACAGTAATGACGGCAGGTCTGACCACCGCGAGATGGTTTGCATTTTCCAGTACCACCAGAAGACCGCAGAAAGCGGCCATGGTGGCGGCAATCTCTAGAGAGTTCGGATTGATCCCGCTGGCCAGGAAAAAGACCATCGGCGTCATGGCGACAGCGGCAGCGACGATCGGCCACTTCGGGTGACGAAGCCGGGCCAGCGCAGTGAACCCGGCCGCATAAAAGAGGGCTGAGAGCAGGGCGCTAACGATTCTCATGGCAAAGATGGCTGGTGCACCTGACATCAACAGGCTCGGAAAGCCGACAATCCAGTAGTAGAGGGGGTTGTAAAGCCCGGCCGATGTAACACCTATGGAAAGGTAATTGTCGTCAGTGGGGATACCGGGAGCGCAGCCGGCGGGCTTGTCCCGCTGGAACGTGAAACACGTCTGGGACTGGAGGTTGGCGATGTAGGAGGGCACCTGCACATGTACACCGTGGCCGAATGACTTACCCGCCTCAGCGAAGATCTGTCCTCGGGCCACGGCGGCTGCTTTGATGGTATGCACAGGCTCGTCGGGATAGGCCATGAGGGGAGTCGCAAGCGACCAGAGGATCATCAGACCGGCCAACAGGCCCGCGATACGGAGAAACGTCCCAGGTGCTGCGCTTGTGCGCTGTGTTCGGTCCGCCGGAGTTCCCGGGATGATGCTCCTCATTTTCGCCCTTTCCTGCATAAGGTCCCCGTTCTTGCGGCCCAGCAGCGGTAGGAGGCTCATGCGGCCGCGTCGATTTCTTCAATGCGGTCCTTGGCCAGTTCCCGGGCGTCCTCGCCGGGCGAGGCGACGCCGGCGAAATAGGTTGAGTTACCCTGACCTCCGTCACCCACCACAAACGTTCCCCAAGATTTGACGAGCCTGCTCAGCGCTTCGTTCGCATAGCGGCTACAGAAGGCCTGGTATGTAACTAGAGACAGCCCGTAGCCCTCCCCGCCCATACCGGCTGTTTCGAAGGTCACGCTGCCTCCTGGCCCCGATCCTACCGTCCCGAATCCGATCGACAGGTTCAAGGTATCGTCGCTCATCCTGACGAACCCCTTACCAAAATCCAGGAGTGCGGTGTCAAAGCGGGACCCAATGGCCGATTTTTCAAGGAAGGCGATTGAGCCGGCGGTGTTGTCCAGCTTGTCTGCGATGGCGGCGTAGTCGCGGACGGGTTGCCCTGTGGTGTCGGACGCCCACTCCATCCCGGGTTCCCCGTCCCATGAGCCTGCGGCCAGGTATTCGGTAGCCGTCTGGGTAAGCACGGAGCTTTCCGTGGCGCGGACTGGAATGATCTCCTGGTCGGGGAACTTAGTCCCCTGGTTGATGTCGGATATCGCGGGATCGTCCCACGATGTGATGTCTCCGGAGTAAATTGAGCCGAGGACACCTGGCGTCAGCTTGAGGTTTTTGACGCTTGGCAAGTTGAATGCCACACCCAGCGCAACTACGGAAACCGGCACGGAAAACGCGCCGTCGGGTCCACAAGCCTGCCGTGACCTCTCGATATCCCCGGCCGTAAGCGGGGCATCTACGGGAGCAAAGTGCCCCTGTCCGCTGAAGAGCGCGTCGAGTCCCACACCGCTGCCGTCAGGCGAGAAGTTGAGAGAAGACCCGGGGTAGTCCTTAACCCAGCCGCTCCGCCATGCAGAGACGGAGTTACTTTGGATGCCGGTCCCCACCGCCGTCAGCGAACCCCGTACCGTGGGTCCGCTGGAGGGGCCAGCGCACGCGGTCAACGCGGCGCACAAGGCCGTGAGCGCCGCTGTGCACCACTTTCCCTTAGATTTCAATGAAAGACCTCTCAAGTCATAATTGCGCGTCGTCTGCTATCAATGCCGTCGCCCACTTCCACGGACTAGCCTACGTTGCAATCTTTCCCAGCGTGTTGCGACAAACCGGCCCCAGGAATTGAAATATCGATTGGTTCAGCCGCGCGGACCAGCCTGTTCCGAAGCTGTTAGTTATCCACAGCCGCTCCATATGACTTGGCGGCGTGCTGTACGCTCCCTAGGCTGTATCCCAGTTGAACTGCCTCCGCCGGGGGCGGCAGTTGTATTGGGGAACTACATGGACGCTGTGCGCATCGTGGAAGACGAAGTCCGCGAGCTGATCCGCCGTCGGGGTCTTGACCCGTTGCGGCAGGCGGGCGAGGTCCGCCGCCTGGTGGAGGCGGCTGTCAGCGATTACGACGAACGAGCCCTGATGGGGCCGCTCCCCCCGATTGGTCCGCTGGAGGCTGCGCGCAGGTTTGTCTTTGACGCGGTTGCCGGCTTCGGTGTCCTGCAGCCGCTCCTGGATGATCCGACCATCGAGGAAGTCTGGATCAACGCGCCCAACGAAATCTATGTCGCCAGGAACGGCGAGTCGGAACTGACCTCCCTCAGCCTCACTGACCAGCAGGTTCGCGATCTCGTGGAACGCATGCTCAAGAGTTCCGGCCGCCGCCTCGACATGTCATCACCCTTTGTGGACGCGGCGTTAGCGGACGGCTCCAGGCTCCACGTGGTCATTCCGGATGTGACCCGCAGGCACTGGGCTGTGAATATCCGAAAGTTCGTGGTGAAAGCCAGCCGGCTTGAGCATCTGGTCGAGCTGGGCACCCTGACGCCCCAGTCCGCCCGGTTCCTCGGCGCTGCGGTATCCAGCGGACTGAACATCCTGGTATCGGGCTCAACCCAGGCAGGCAAGACCACCATGCTCAACTGCCTCGCCGCCAGCATCGGCAGCCGTGAGCGTGTCATTACGGTCGAGGAAATCTTCGAACTCCAGTTCCCGCTCCGGGACGTCGTTGGACTCCAGTGCAGGCAGCCCAACCTCGAAGGCGAAGGCGAGATCCCACTGCGCAGGCTTGTTAAGGAAGCGCTCCGGATGCGTCCGGACCGCCTGGTGGTCGGTGAAGTCCGGGAAGCGGAAAGCCTCGACATGCTGATCGCCTTGAATAGTGGCTTACCGGGGATGTGCACCGTCCACGCAAACTCAGCCCACGACGCCGTGACAAAGATCTGCACGCTGCCGTTACTCGCCGGCGAAAACATCTCGTCTGCCTTTGTCGTTCCCACCGTCGCGTCCTGCATCGACCTCGTGGTCCACTGCAGCCGGCACGCCAACGGCCGCCGCCAGGTAACCGAGATCCTCTCCCTCGGCAGGCGCGTCGAGAACGGCATCATCGAGTCCTCCATGGTTTTCGCCATGGCGGATGGCCAGCTGCAGCCACGGGCCAACTCCATGCCTGCGGCGGAGAAGTTTTCCCGTGCAGGGTACGACGTCGCGGCGCTGCTGGAGCCGCGCTGATGGCGCCTCTGTTTGGGGTACTTGCCGGGACCGGGCTCTTCCTCATCTGGTGGTCGATCTGGGAAAAGCCCCCAACGCTGAAGCGCCGCCCGCGAGTCAGCCGCCTCGAGGACCTGCTGGCGTCCGCCGGAATTGAGAAGGTCACGGGGACCGGCCTGGTTGCCTCGTGCCTGGGACTGGGAATTTTCGTGTCGCTCGTCTTTTTTGTGATCAGCCGGTCATGGCCGATTTCCGTATGCTTCGGACTGTTCGGCGCCTGGCTTCCTGTCAGCGTTGTCCGGTGGCGGGCGAACAGGAGGACGGCCCTGCTGCGCCAGCTCTGGCCGGACGTGGTGGACCATCTCCGGTCCGCCATCCGCGCCGGCCTGTCGTTGCCAGAGGCGCTGATACAGCTGGGGGAGAAGGGTCCGGAGGAGCTCCGGCATGTCTTCCGGGACTTCGGGGCCGATTACCGTGCCGGCGGCCAGTTCGATGCGTCCCTTAATAGGCTTAAGGACCGGCTGGCGGATCCGGTAGCTGACCGGATCGTCGAGGCACTCAGGCTGACCCGTGAAGTGGGCGGTTCGGACCTGGGGAAACTGCTCGGAACCTTGGCGGAGTTTCTCCGGGAAAATGCGCGGACCCGCAGCGAACTCGAGGCCAGGCAGTCCTGGACGGTCAACGCCGCCAGGCTCGCAGTGGCCGCTCCCTGGATCGTTATGCTCCTCCTGGCCACCAGACCTGAGGCCGTCAACGCCTACAACACACCCATGGGAGCCGGTGTCCTCCTGGGTGGCCTCGTTGTGTCGCTCATCTGCTACTCCATCATGCTGCGCATCGGCGCGCTCCCGCAGGACGAAAGGGTGCTGCGATGAACGGCATCTCGGCGGCCGCCATCATCTGCGGGATCGTCCTCGGAACGGGCCTCTGGCTGCTTTTCGTCCGTTTGCCCTTCATGCGACCACTCACCTTCGTCGAGCGCATTGATCCGCAGCTGAAGTCCCAGAATCTTGAATCTCGGCTGCTGCGGGCCAGTGGGCAGAACGCGACGCCATTCGGACCGTTGGAACGTATTGTTCGTCCCCTGCTTCACGACGGACTCGCCGCCCTGGGGAAGTTGAATCTCGGGTCAAAGGCGCTGACCCGCAGGCTGGCTCAAGCAGGCATCAACAAATCATCCGTTGACTTCCGGGCCGAGCAGCTCCTCTGGGCCTCCGCGGGATTCGCCGCCGCCCTGGCGGCGGTGGTGCTGGGCGCGGTAGCCGGCCGGTTCAGTCCCTTCCTGGCGGTTGTGGCTGTCCTCGGAAGCGCGCTCGGCGGCTTTCTTTTCCGTGACTTCTGGTTGGGCGTCCAGATCAGCAGGCGGGAATCCCGGATGATGGCGGAGTTCCCCAGTCTCGCCGAGCTCATGGCGCTGGCTGTTGGTGCCGGTGAAAGTGCCACGGGTGCACTGGACCGCGTCTGTCGCAGTGCGAGTGGAGAACTGGCCAAGGAGTTTTCCAAGATCCTTGCTGAGACCAGGGCGGGGAAACCGCTGGTGGAAGCGCTCCAGGAGTTTTCCGCCCGGACGGATCTTGGGCCGCTCGTCAGATTTGTTGATGGCATCATCGTCGCGGTCGAGCGGGGCACACCCTTGGCAGATGTGCTGAGGGCTCAGGCCCAGGATGTCCGCGACACCGCAAAGCGGGACCTCATGGAATCGGCGGGCAAAAAGGAAATTGCCATGATGGTTCCTTTGGTCTTTGGTGTCCTTCCCTTAACTGTGGTGTTCGCGGTGTTCCCTGGCATCGCGGCTATCAGTCTTGGACTGTAGCCATGACCATCACCCCAGCCCACATATCCCTTAACCACCACATCACTTACACAGCGTCATATAGACAACGAATGGGACCGAAATGAAAAACATGGGAATCTCGAGCGGCGTGCTGCTCCTTGCTTTGCTTGCGGGCCTGTGGGCATGGACCAGTGAGGCTGCATCAGGCCGGAGATACGCCCGGAATGGCTCCGGCGCACCGGCCCAGGACCACCCGGAGCGTGGCGACGTCCCAGGTTGGGTGATGATCACGCTGATGTCCGCGGTACTCGTGGCGGCGTTGCTGGCGCTCGCCGGACCGGCCCTCGAAACCATGTTCAACCAGGCCATGGACAAGGTCGGAAAGTAGGATATGCCGGGGCCGGGCTGGCGCAGGGACGAACGCGGTTCCGCTGTGGTGGACTTCGTTATGGTGGGCGGCCTGCTCACCATGTTTTTCCTGGCGATCATCCAGCTGACCCTGGTCCTGCACGTCCGCAACACGCTGATCGACGCGGCCGCCTCCGGGGCACGCTATGGAACGCTCGCAGACCGGGGAGCGTCAGATGCCGAGGAACGGGCGGCGACCCTGATCGGTACCGCTCTGAACGCAGAGTTCGCGCAGGACATCAGTACCGCCGAAGTGAAGTTCCAGGGCCTGCGGACCCTGGAAGTGACCATCAAGGCTCCCATGCCGGTTATCGGGCTGATCGGCCCCCGGGACCTGCTGGAGGTGAAAGGCCATGCGGCGATCCAGCCCTGACAACCTGCGTGCCCGGCTCCACCAGAGATTCCGGCAGGCGCTTTGCGAGGGATCGAGGGAAGAGGGGAGCGCGGTAGTCGAATTCACTTTCCTTGCACTGCTCCTGATGGTCCCGTTGGTGTACTTGATCATCACCGTGGGCCAGATCCAGGGCGGGTCCTTTGCCGTGGTCGGCGCCGCTGACCAGGCCGCGAAGGTGTTCGTGGCCCAGCCGGATGCAGAGTCTGCCCAGGCCGCCGCCGAACAGGCGGCCCTCGTCGCCCTGGCTGACTTTGGCCACGATGCCGGGCAGGCACGCGTAACCACCCGCTGCGACCCCGCCGACTGTCAGGCGGCGGGCGCGGCCATCACCGTCACCGTAAACCTCACAGTGCCACTGCCCTTCGTTCCGTTCAACGACGACTTCAGGCTCAAGGCCAGCGAAGTCGAGGCATCGTCCACTCAACTGGTGGGCAGGTTCCGGTGACACCAAAGGCCACGCACAAAGCGATCCCCAAAGCCAGGCCCAACGGTTCCGAGGAGGACGGCCAGATGATCGTTATGATCATCGGCTACGCCCTGCTGGCCCTGCTGGTGGTCACCGTGGTCATCGGTATCTCCAGCGTCTACCTCGAACACAAGCGGCTGCTGTCCCTAGCCGACGGCGCCTCGCTCGCCGCCGCCGACAGCTACACATTGGGCGAGGTCGGGGGAGAGGGCGGTAGCCCCTCAGCCGTGCTGGGGTCCGGGCGCGTCCGCAGCGTTGCGGCCGACTTTATCGCCAGAAGTCCGTCGTCGGCCCGGTTCGACGAGCTAGCCGTTTCAGCGGCGACCGGCAGCCCTGACGGGTCCACCGCCGTCGTGGTTCTCTCAGCGGAAGTCCACCCGCCGGTGGTGAACTTTCTGGTGCCGGATGGCATCAGGATTGAAGCTGTCTCCACGGCCCGTTCCCGGCTCACGCGATGACCGGAACTGGAGAAGTCCGGCACTCCGGCCGGATAGCGTAGGCTTAAACAACCATGGCCAATATTGATTTTTCCGCAGAAATCCGCGCTCTTCGCGCCACCTACACCTCCATCGAGCAAGTCAGCGATGTTGAGGCTCTGAAGGAGGACATCGCCGAACTGAGCGAACGAGCCGGCGAGCCGGACCTGTGGGATGACCCCGCCGCAGCCCAGAAGATCACCTCACGCCTGTCGCACCGCCAGTCCGAGCTGGAGCGGCTCAACAAGCTGGTGTCGCGGATCGATGACCTCGAAGTGCTCGTGGAACTTGGCCAGGACGAGGACGACGCCGACTCCATGGGCGAAGCCGCCGCCGAACTGGAATCCATCCGGAAGTCCTTGAAGGATCTGGAAGTGGTGACCCTGCTGTCCGGCGAATACGACGAACGTGAAGCCGTGGTGTCCATCAGGGCAGGGGCAGGAGGTGTTGACGCCGCAGACTTCGCCGAAATGCTGATGCGCATGTACCTCCGCTGGGCTGAACGCCACGGGTACCCCACCACCGTGATGGACACGTCCTACGCCGAAGAGGCCGGCCTGAAATCTGCAACGTTTGAAGTCAAGGCCCCCTACGCGTTCGGCACGCTGAGCGTCGAAGCCGGAACCCACCGTCTGGTGCGGATCAGCCCTTTCGACAACCAGGGCCGCCGCCAGACGTCCTTCGCCGCCGTCGAGGTCATTCCGCTCATCGAATCCACGGACTCCATCGACATCCCGGACAACGAGATCCGCGTGGACGTCTTCAGGTCCTCAGGCCCCGGCGGGCAGTCCGTTAACACCACAGACTCCGCCGTCCGCCTCACCCACATCCCCACCGGCACCGTTGTGTCCATGCAGAACGAAAAGTCGCAGCTCCAGAACCGGGCAGCAGCCCTGCGGGTCCTGCAGTCCCGCCTCCTTCTCCTGAAGAAGGAGCAGGAGGACGCCGAGAAGAAAGCGTTTGCCGGCGATGTTAAGGCATCCTGGGGCGATCAGATGCGCTCCTATGTCCTGAACCCCTACCAGATGGTCAAGGACCTCCGGACCGAACACGAGGTGGGCAACACCTCCGCGGTATTCGACGGCGAAATTGACGACTTCATCGACGCCGGGATCCGCTGGCGGACCGACAACCGCAACGCCGCAAAGTAAACACCTGCCGTGCCTGCCCGGTAGGCCTGATCCTGCGACACACCCCCGAAGCCCCCAAAAACCGGCCAAAAGACTGTGTATGGTCGAGGAGCCGGAGCTCAACTTCCCCCAAACGAATGCCCGTGCGCCGGCTGCAGATCTGGGCTGTATCAGCCGCGCCCTGCAGGGTAATTAGGGCCATGATCCGATTCGAAAATGTCACCAAGGTCTACGACCAGACGGCCAGGCCTGCCCTGGACGATGTCAGCCTTGAGATTGACCGTGGTGAATTTGCCTTCCTCGTCGGCGCTTCCGGATCTGGAAAGTCCACGTTCCTGCGGCTGGTGCTGAAGGAAGACCGGGCCTCTTCGGGCGCCGTGTACGTCGCCGGGCAGAACGTCGCCAAGATCTCCAGCTGGCGTGTGCCCAGGCTCCGCCGCGGCATCGGCGTGGTCTTCCAGGACTTCCGGCTCCTTCCGCAGAAGAGCGTGTTCGCCAACGTTGCCTTCGCGATGCAGGTCATCGGCAAGAGCCGCAGCGTCATCCGCGACACCGTCCCCGAAGTCCTCAAGACCGTGGGCCTGGAAGGCAAGGAAAACCGTCTTCCCCACGAGCTTTCCGGCGGCGAGCAGCAGCGTGTGGCCATTGCCCGCGCGGTAGTCAACCGCCCCGGCATCCTCCTTGCCGACGAACCCACCGGCAACCTGGACCCCACCACCTCCATGGGCATCATGGGCGTGCTGGACAAGATCAACCAGAACGGCACCACGGTGGTCATGGCCACGCATGACGACGACATCGTCAACGAGATGCGCAAACGCGTTGTCGAGCTCAGGAACGGTATCGTGATCCGCGACGAGGCCCAGGCTTTGTATACGTCCATGATCCCCGTAGTGGGCCAGTCCCGCCGGCTCAGGGACGCCAGCGGCCGGGATGAATCCCGGCCGCCCGCATCAGGGGAACGCAATCCCGGCGCAGGGGAGGAGCAGCGATGAGGCTCGCTTTTGTCCTCGGTGAAATCGGCAGCGGACTGCGCCGCAACGTTTCCATGGTGGTCTCGGTCATCCTTGTCACGTTTGTCTCACTGACATTCGTGGGTGCCGCAGGCATGCTGCAGCTCCAGATCAACCAGATGAAGGGCTACTGGTACGACAAAGTCCAGGTTGCCATCTTCCTCTGCAGCGACGGTTCGACGGCGGCCGGTTGTGCCACAGGTCCGGTCACCCCGGAGCAGCAGGACAACCTGCAGACCCTGCTCGAATCACCTGCCGTGGCCCAGTACGTCAACGATTTCCAGTACGAGTCCAAGGAAGAGGCTTACAAGCACTTCAAGGACCAGTTCTCCAATTCTCCGATCGTGGATTCCGTCACGCCGGACCAGCTGCCTTCGTCCTTCCGGATCAACATGAAGGATCCGGAAAAGTACCAGATCATCAGCGAGACGTTCTCCTCGCAGCCGGGCGTGGAAACTGTCATTGACCAGCGCCAGCTGCTTGAACGGCTGTTCTCGGCCATGAACGCCGCATCCCTCGTGGCCGTCAGCATCGCCGGCGTGATGATTGTCTGCGCGATCCTCCTGATCGCCACCACCATCCGGCTCTCGGCCTTCAGCCGCCGCCGCGAGACCGGGATCATGCGTCTGGTGGGCGCTTCCAAGATCGTTATCCAGCTCCCGTTCATCCTGGAGGGCGTGATTGCGGCGGTGATCGGCGCCGCCCTGGCATCGGGCACATTGTGGGCAGTGGCGCACTTCTTTCTGGGCGAATACCTGTCCAAGCAGTATCCGGACACGGCGTTTATCTCGCCGGGCCAGACGCTCATTCTTGCGCCGGCCTTGCTGATCCTTGGCGGATCTTTGGCAGGAATTTCGTCTCTCTTGACCTTACGCAGATATTTGAAGGTTTAGGCTGTGCAAACCGAACAAGGAATCCTGATGAACGAATTGCACCGAACTGCGCCTCGGCACCGGGCGGAACGCCGTCGACCTGCGGGCCGACGCGCCGGCCTGATCAGCGGCGTCCTGGCACTGCTCCTCGCCGCCAGCATGGGTGCGTCAGCCCCGGCGGCGCACGCCGATGAGCTCGATGACAAGCGTGCCGCCCTCGAAGCGGAGGCCGCCCGGGTACAGCAGTCCCTGGAGTTCGTGGATTCCCGCATCGCGAAGGCGGCCGGCGACCTGGTGATCTACCAGGGCCAGTTGCCCGGTGCCCAGCAGGCGCTCCTGGAGGCCCAGGGACGCGTCGCCAGTGCGGTCAGGGAAGTCGAAGCGCTAACCGCGCGGGTGGACCTTGCGCAGCAGAACAAAGCCAAAATCACCCAGCAGCTTGAGGCTGACAAGCAGAAGATCGCGGACACCAAGAAGCTGATCGGCCAGATCGCCACCCAGGCCTACAAATCCGGTGGCGTCCCGTCGAACCTGACCCTGTTCTTCGGGGCAAACAACGGCGGCAGCCTGACCGAAACCATGGACCTCGCGGATCAGGCCATGCGCAGCCAGAACGCAGCCATGGACAAACTGTCCCAGCAGAGCGCCACCAACGTGAACTCCCAGGCCCGGCTCGAAGCCGTTGAGGCAGAGATCAAGGACCTCAAAGCCAAGGCAGATGCCGCGTTGGAGCGGGAAAAGGCTGCCCGGGACGAGGCCGCTGCCAAGAAGGCCCAGGTTGACCAACTGATCGCTGACACCACAAGACTTGACGCGGAACTCCAGGCGGCCAGGCCGGGCATCCAGAGCCAGATGGCGGCGGTTGCAGCAAGCCAGAACTCCGTTGCCAACGAAATCGCCGAACGTGACCGCAGGCTCCGCGAAGCCTGGGAAGCTGAGCAGCGCCGCCTCGCCGAGGCTGCCGCTGCCGCCGCCCGGGCGCAAGGCCAAGCCGTGCAGCCGTATGCTCCGGTGACCGGATCGCCGTCGGCCTTTGGCCTGCGGCACCCCTTCTCCGGTGACGTCACCATCACCTCCGGCTTCGGCTGGCGCTCAACTCCGCCGGGAAGCATCGATTTCTACGGCACCGGCGGTTACGTCCACACCGGCATCGACTTCGGCGCAGCCTGTGGCACCCCCGTCTACGCTGCGGCAGCCGGTGAGGTCTTCTCCTCAGGCTGGAGTTCTGCCGACGGCGGCGGCTGGCGGGTGAAGTTGTCCCACGGTGTGGTGCAGGGCAACTCCCTGACCACGATTGTCTATCACAACGCCAGCGTGGTGGTCTCCAACGGCCAGCAGGTTTCCCAGGGGCAGCTCATCGCCTACTCGGGTAACACCGGCAACTCAACGGGTTGCCACGCACACTTTGAAACGTGGCTCAACGGCGTTGCGGTTGACCCGATGCGGCTGCTGTAACGCCTGTCCGCGCCTGCCGTACACTGGTATGACTCCGCGCCGGAACGGCCGGAGCCAACCAGGATCCAAGAACTGAGGAGTTCCACCGTGCCCAAAGAAAGTGGCCGTAAAGTGGTGGCCACCAACCGCAAGGCCCGGCATGACTATCTCGTGCTGGACACCTATGAGGCCGGCATCGCCCTGATGGGGACTGAGGTCAAGTCCCTGCGCGAAGGCCACGCCTCCATGGTGGACGGCTTCTGCACGTTCTACAACGACGAGCTGTGGATGGAGGGCATCCATATCCCCGAGTACAACCAGGGGAGCTGGACCAACCACGCCGCCCGCCGCCGTCGTAAGCTTTTGTTGCACCGTGAGGAGCTTAACAAGATCTCCGTGAAGATCCGCGAGTCCGGCTTCACGGTGGTTCCGCTGCAGCTGTACTTCGTGGACGGCAGGGCAAAGGTGGAAATCGCGATCGCCCGCGGCAAGCGGGAGTACGATAAACGACAGACCCTGCGTGAGCAGCAGGACAACCGCGAAGCACTGCGCGAGGTCCGGGAACGCAACCGCCGGTAGGAATGATTTCCGCCGGGCATGCGTTATGATAGGTAGTCCGGCAGGGATTTGTGCCTGCACAGCCCGGCCGGTTTGATAACAAAATATGGGGATGATCGGTTTCGACGATGTTAGTCGCGACAGGTGAAGCGGGCCGAGGATGCAGAATTATCTCGTAAACGCTGTCTGCAAACCAATAAGTGCCAAATCAAACCGCACTGACTTCGCTCTCGCTGCCTAAGCAGTAAGACAGTCCGTCAGCCCGAGGTTGCTATTGCCCCGGATACTGGCGTCATTTAGATAGCCACTGCTGTTTGCCTCCGTCATCGGGGCAAACGGGACTCTTAGATGACTGGGCCCGGATCAGCCAGCTGTTTGCAGCATGGCCGGGGCCGAGAAAATCCGACGCAAACTGCGCCCGGAGAAGACCTGTTAACACGACATCGGACGGGGGTTCAATTCCCCCCATCTCCACCCATTTGAGACCTAGATCTAGGCACGTTACACGGGTGTTGTCATCACAGACAGCCAAAGTGTCATCACAGAATCAGTGATGAGCGTCTAGACTTAGGGCTCATGGCATCCATACAGAAGCGCGGCCCACGCAAGGACGGCACGTACAGCTACCAGGTTCAGTGGCGCGACAAAGACACGCGCCAGCCTGAGCGCTGGACGTTCGACCAAGAGGCTGACGCCGAAGCATGGAAGCGACTCCTGAATGCTAACAGCCAGTCCCTGCGCGTCGCCCAGCGCGTCCACGACGACGGCAAGCTGTCAGGGCCGAGCGTGTCCGAACTGATGGCAACGCATATTTCGGAGCTCACCGACGTCGGCCCGTACCAGATGATGCGCTACACGCGCGACATCAAGAATCACTTCACCGAGCACCTCGGCCCGCGCAAGGTCGCCGCCCTCGAATATGAGGACATCGTCGCGTGGATCAAATACATGCAGGGGAAGGGCCTGGGCGCCAAGACCATAGCGAACCAGCACGGCTTCCTGTCCGCCACGATGACGACAGCCGTCCGCAAACGGTTGCGGCCGGACAATCCCTGCAAGGGCGTCAAGCTGCCCAAGTCAAGCGCGACCGAAGAGGTCATGCGGTTCATCACCCAAGACGAATGGCGGAGCATCATCCGCAACATGGACGCGCACTTCGTGCCGTTCTTCCAGCTGCTCATCGGGACGGGCCTGCGCTTCGGTGAGGCCACGGCTCTGAAAGCGTCAGACTTTGACCTGAACGGCGCGACGCCCACCGTGCAGGTCATCAGGGCGTGGAAGTCTGACGAGCAAGGCGGCTACTATATCGGCCCCCCGAAGACCAAAAAGAGCAAGCGCACGGTCTCCCTTGCCCCGTCCACAGTGGAAGCCATTAGGGCGAAGGTAGAGGCCGCGGGCAAGGGCTACGTCTTCACCCTGAAGCGCGGCGGCGTGATGCGGTCGGGGTCAACGTTCAACCGGGCGTGGCGGCCGGCACTCATCGCGGCAGGGTACGAGCCGTGGGAGTCCAAGAAAAAGCCGGGCAACATGCCGCGCATTCACGACACCCGACATTCGCACGCGTCGTGGATGCTGCAGGCGGGCATGGAAATCTTCGCACTCTCGAGACGCCTGGGGCATGAGAGTATTACCACCACTTCCGACCGGTATTCACATTTGATGCCACTGGCGCACTTCACCGGTGCCGCCGTGGCGGCACGCGCATTGGAAATGATGGACCTGCCGACAGTAGAGATCGCCAGTTAAACGCAAAGAATGCCCCACCCGGCGAGGGGTGGGGCATTCGTTTGGGGCCTAGTGCGTGACTTCGGCGTTCGTCAGAGACGGGTTGCCGTCACGAGATCCAGCCGCGAGAGCTTTCAGGAGCGAGACGACGCCGGCGCCGAGCGCGACGGAGGCGATGCCCTGCCAGTCGGCTTCGATCACGCCGAAAGCGTCGGCGTTGATGGCGGCCAGTGCGCCGCCGGCGATTGAGGCTACGATCCGCTCGAGGGCGGCTTTCCAGAATGTGAGGGTGAACATTTACTTCCCCGCTTCTGCGCCGTCGATGGCCGCCAGTTTGACGGCGAGATCCTTTTCAATCTCCGCCAGCTTCTCGTCCAGAGTTGCGCGGGTCGCGACGTGCCGGTTCTCGTTGTCTGTCTGGAAGAACACCTTGAGGTCGTAGACTGCCGCGGCGAGGTGCTTTTCAGTCTCGGCCATGGAGGCTACCCGGCGGCGCTCCAGCTCGTTTTGCAGGAACAGTTTGTCTTCAAAGGACCATGCCATGTCGTCATCCTCCTGGGATGTGGTGGGGGTGATTGCTCCGGCTGCGGCGAGGTTGCCGGAGCCCATGTAGCTGCGGATCTTCTGCATGAGAAGGTCGTAGGGGTAGCCGTCGCCGGGGTCGGTGCGGCTTTCGGGGTCGATCTGCCGGTGGCAGCAGAATCCCTTGGTGGTGCGGTCGCCGTAGGTGGTGATGGCCGTGACCTGTTCGGTGGTGAGCCAGACGGGTGGGATGCCGTCGCGGAGTGCGACCATGGCCATGTCGTAGGCGAGGGACTCCATCTGGAGCCTCCCGTCGGGGGTGGTCCATTCGGCGCGGGAGTACCGGGCGTACCCGGCCTGTTCCCAGCCGATCGAGAGCGGGTTCGCTTCGGATGCGTGCCATGCCGCGTACTGGTCATCGATCATGTACACGCGGGCGATGGGGTCAACGAAGCGCTGCCAGCTCGCGACGACGGCGGAGGTGATGGCCCATTCCGTGAGGGACTGGGCGTAGCCGCCGCGCAGCGGGCACTCGGCGGAGTGGAGTACGAGCAGCTGCGTGGGCAGACCGGACACGCCCGAGTGCTTGTTGGATCGGCCGCGCATGTCGATGACGGGCCCTGCCGGTGACGCCGCCCCGCCGGTCTTGTTCGCCAGCGCCGTCTCGTGGATTTCCTGCGCCCGGCGGACCACCTCCGCCCATTCGGCGTCGGGGACCCTGTGCGCCGGGTCAACATAGGGGGTGCTCATGTGGGCTCCTAGCCGTTGATGGTTGAGTAGAGGTAGATGGCCAGCGAGACGGCGCCGACGATGCTCGCGAGGATCGCCATGAACCTTTGGATGGGGGTCCACGACTGTTCGCTCTGGTTGCGGCGCGTCTCGTCCGCTTCCTTGAGGGCGAGGGCGAGGGCAATCTTCTTGGCCTCCTCCGCTTCGGCGTCCTTGGAGAGGCCGAGCGTCAGGATTTCTTGAGCCGTCAGCCTGTCCTCGATCCGGGTGACGCGGGGAATCAGTTCGTCCACGCGGTATTTGACGCCGTCGAGCTTGCCTTCCATGCGGGCCAGTACGACTGGGACGGATTCGGCCATCCGTGGGGTGAGATCTTCGGGCATCGCTACTGCTCCTTGGTGATTTTGATGCGGGAGCCGAGCGTGACGGCGTTGGACGTCGCGAGGTTGAATTCGATGACCGTGTTGGCGGGCAGGTAGACGCCGGGAGCGCCGACGGACTGCTCCTTGTCGCCGTACCCAACGCCGCCGATGCTTGCAATCCGGGCGGGGCTGGTGATGTTGGCAATGTTCAGCGAGAAGGACGCCGGAACGGTGGTGGGGAGGATGATCGCTGCGAAGGAATACACGCCGGCCAAGAGGATCTTGACGCGCCCTGCAGAGTCCGGCTGGACGAAGGTGTTGTTGAAGGTAGTGCCGCTGTCAACAGTGAATAGGCCGGCGCCGGGGCCGCCGAAGTTCACGCCTACACCGGCGCTGGTGGTGAACGCCGGGCCGGTGTATTCGGCGTGACGGTAGCTGAACGGCACGCCCAGGTTGGTGATGTTCGCGTTGACGATGGAGGACGCGTTAGCTGGCACGGTGACCCAGGCGACAGCTTTGGCGTTGGATGGGATCGCGGGCGCGGTGGCCGGGTAGGTTGCGCCGGAAGTCGGGACGCCTGCGACGACGGCCAGCTTGCCCGTGTTGGTAATCCCGGCGTACTGGGAGTCCTCAATCGATGCGTAGACGACGTCGATGCGGGGGTTGATCGGGTCGGACGTCGTCACCGATGCGGTGAACGCGGAGTCGTTCTGGCCGTAGTACATGGCCTGGGATGAGAAGTTGCCGCCGGAGACGTTACCGACATTGGTTCCCGGAATCCAGATCCGGCCGACGCCGATACTGACGTTCATCGACGGTGTGCCGGTTTGGGTGACTGCGAGGTCGCCAGCTGTCACGAGGCCGCCTCCGGGCGGCACGAGGGAAGATACTGCCTGCCGGAACACGTCGGCGCTGTGCGACGCGTTCTGCAGGGCGAAGGGTACGACGCTGAACGTCACGGGGCGGCTCCTGGTTGGGGCTGAATGGTGTAGGGCAGCGGCGCGGGCTGGACCGGGGGCGCCATGGAGGATGGGACGTTGGCCGCTACCGGCGATGGTGCCGGGAGGGTGAATCCTGGGATGAGGGTTTGGAGCGCGGCGGCCAGTGCTTTGATCTGCGCGTCCTGATGCTTCACCACGGGCAACAGGGCGACGCCGAGCAGGTCGTAGCGGACGGAGTCAATCTCGCCGTTGAACCACGTGACGAGCTCGGGGCAGTGTTGGGCGACCTGCTCGGCGATGAGGCCGTACTCGTCGGTTGTGGCGGCGAGCGGCGGGATGGGGATGCGGTCGTAGAGGACCGGTGTGAGGTTCAGGACCTTGGCCGGGTCCGTGTGGTGGGCGCGGATGTTCATCTTGTACCGGACGGAGGAGACGTTGCGGCCGAACTTGTACCCTGCGTTATTGCCCACCCAGAGGGCGTAGAACTCGGTCCCGGCGACGTTGTTGGTCCACCCGTACTGGGAGCCTTCAGCTTCCGGGACGGCGCCGCTCGTCACGTCCGCGCCAACGTGCGTATGTGCCGATGGTGGGAACGTCGCAGGCTTGCTGCCGACGTTCGCCCACGTGATCGCCTGATCACCGAGCTTGACCCATGACGCGCCTACCAGCACTTCAGCGCCGTACGCTCCGGGGGTGGTGTGGGTGAGTAGACCAAATCGGGCTATTTCGGCGCCGGCGTCATTGAACATGACGAGCGCGCCGTCCACGGTCTGGAGGCGGGCAGCCTCTTTACCGGCGGGGTTGAAGACGTGGAGGCCGTCTTTGTCGGTCGTGAGGCCCTTGCCGCCGTCCTGCCCGGTGGAGGCGTTCAGCAGGATCGGCTGGGTGGCCAGTGCGGTGAGTTGCCGCTGGATGTTGGCGATGGTCTGGGTGAGTTCGTAGGACAGGCCTAGCTGGGCGTTGACCAAGGGGGCCTCCTAGAAGACGGGCGGGCGGTTGAGAGTGAGCTGGTACGTCGGCACGCCTTCGTCCGGGTAGGTGACGGTGTAGGCGACGATCCGCCACCACTCGGAGAGCCCTTGCGGGAACCATGGGCTGATGGGGGAGTAGACCCGGACGTCGTCGCCGATCTGGAAAGACCCCAGCGGAAGGGGCGCATAGTCCAGCGGCATGGTGATGACGGGGACGGCGACGGGGCGGCCGAAGGTCTGAATGAGGCCGTTGGCGAGGGAGTCCAGCTGCGTCTGGGAACTGACTTGGTTGTACTGGTAGACCATTTGCAGGAGCGGGGGCTGGCCGAGCCCGCCGCGGGGCATGGCCGAGTCCTTGACCGACTTGGGCTGCACACCGCCGGAACCGGCGCCCACCACGATGGCCTGATTGCCGGACTGCTGCGCGTTCGTGGGCCACTGCCAGTCGATCGCGTGGGAAATGTCGAGGGTCGCGCCGGAGGAGTTCCTGTCGCGGCCGCAGCGGGGGGCGGTGATGTTGAACGTGTGCGCCGGGGCGCCGTTTACGAAGGCGTCCGTGACGTAGTAGTCCACGCCGCCGGATCCGGGCGTGATGGCCGCCGTGCAGTCCGCGATGACTTGGGCCGCGGTGACGTGCTGGTTGACCGTGTAGGACGGGGTGATGTCCGGGGGCGGTGAGTTCAGTGAGAGGCGAGGCGTCAGCCGGATGTTCGCGCCGGGCTGGTTCTGGGTATCTGTCACGACGTCGGCGAGCAGCTTTGCGGGGCTGATGGTCTGGTCGTAGGACTTGACGGCCGTGACTTGCGTGAAGTAGCTAGTGAGCGCCTTCCCTGCGATGTCCAGCATGGGTTCCCTGCTGGACATCATCGTGTTCCATGCGATGCCGGAATACTGGATTGATTCGGCCCGGTTGGAGAACGTGACCTTGAACGGGGTGCCGTCAAGGGACAGGATGATGCGCGCCTGTTCGCGGGCCAGCGCGTCGGTGAGGTTGAGCTTGAGGGAGAACTCACCGGCGTCGTTCATGCGGACGGAGTAACTGGGCCCGGCCGCCTGCATGTGGGTGATGAGGGTGTTGGTGTTCAGGTCCCAGGCGGTGATGGTGGGGAAGGTGGCCATGGGAGCCCTCCTAGGCGACTGAGTAGGCAGGTAGCGCGTAACCGGTGAGCTGCGATGTCACGGCGGCGGAGTCGGAAGACGCGAAGCCGATAGTGTTCACGCCGGGGAGCAGGCCGAAGAACGTGGTGGTGATGTCCACGGTGGTGTTGCGGTTCGCGCCATTGAGGGTCACGGTCCCGGACTGGCAGTCGACGGTGAGTTTGTCGCCCGCGCCTATGGCGATGTTGAGTTTGATCTGTTCGCCGGTGGCCTGGTTGGTGATGATCGGGTAGGAGACTGGCCCGGTGATGGTGAAGAACGGGGCGGTGGTGTATGCGCCGGTGTTGTCCATCTGGAAGGATCCGCCGGAGGATGAGCCGAAGGTCACGTCGAAGGTCAGCGGGAACGTCGCGCCGGATGTGGGGTTGGGGAGTCCGCACTGGCCGGAGATGATGGCGTTGTCGTAAAGCAGGCCGTCAGGGCAGGACCACTCGGTGCTGATGTCAACGCGGCCGTACTGGAAGTCGTTGTCGATGGGGGCGCCGAAGCGGACGGGGCGGCCGAAGAAGATCAGCGGGTTGGCCCTGTTGGGGAGCTGGACCATGCCGGAGTAGATAGGCTTGACCGCGCCGGTGCCGGATTTCTGCCGGAGGTAGTCGCCCGCGGTCATGCAGATGGTGGCCGGGTCGATGACGTTCTGATGCGCGGCCGTTACGGTGCGCAGGGTTGTCTCGGTGGCTTCGGAGGTCTTGGTGATCTGGTAATTGATGCGGACTGTGCGTTCACCGACGAAGTTCAGGCCGGGCCACATGCTGTCGCGCTGGCCCCGGTTCACGTTCCCTTGCCGGATGGCGGGCAGGTCGCGGAGGCCGCTGATGTTGATCAGTCCGACGTCGGTTCCGGCGCCGAGGATGGTGGAGGTCGATGAGAAGTAGACCTGGTACTGGCTGAGGGTGACGGCTGCGAATACGACGGCGGACAAGGCAGCCTCCTGTTGAGTTTTGGGCAAAGAAAAAGCCCCAACGCGTGGGGCTTTTTCTTGGGTTACGCGGCGCCTGCGAGGAACGCGGCGACGGTGTGGTTTGCGTGTCTATCGTGGTTGTGTCTTGCCCGGTCATACCGGGCGGTGATGCGGGGGTCGCTGTGGCGGGCCGCGATCTGCACGTCACGGAGCGGCACGCCGGCATCCAGGGCGGCCGTCACAAAGCTGTGCCTGAGCCCGTGGGGAGTCACTCGCTTGTTGATCCCGGCTTTCTTGCACAGCCGCTCCACGGTCAGCGCGGCCGACTTGCGGTTCACTGGCCCGCCGCCCTTGTTGCGCAGGAGCAGCGGTCCCGACGTGCGGTCACCAGCTGCGGCGTCCAGTGCGCGGAGCACTGGCACCGGGAGCGGGATGGTTGCCGGCTTCCCGCCCTTGCCCACGAGGCGGAGCACGCGGTGGCCGCGCTCGATGTCCTGATAGTGCTCGATCTTCACATTGCACGCCTCGGAGACGCGCAGGCCGAGCATGCCCATCAGGGTGATCAGGGCGGAGTCGGACGGCGAGGACGCGCGGGCGGTCTGGATCAGACTGCCGAGCTCCATCCGGTCCAGTCCCAGCGTCCGCGATTCGTCAATGAAGACGCGCGGCATCCGCAGGTGGGCCGCGGGGGAGCGGTCGATGTACTGGTCAATCTCCGCGAAGGAGTAGTAGCCGCGGATGATGGACAGATGGTGAGCGACGGTGGCGGGGGAGTTGTGCCGTTCGTCCTCGAGGTAGCGGGCGAAGAGTTCCAGCACCGGGCGGCGCATGCCCTCCAGCGGGTCCACGCCGAGTCCGGCGCACCAGTCCCAAAGGATCTTCAGCGAGACGCGGTACGTCTCGCGCGTGCTGCCCCTATAGCGGGCGAGGTAGCCGGCGGCCGCGAGTTCAGCCGGTGTCGTAATGCGTGTTCTTGGAATGCCGATCAGCGTAGTGTTGTCCACGTCGTCTCCGTGTGCTCTTTGCCGGGAAATGGGGCGGCATTGGCCCTGCTGGAGCTCGAATTCCGGCAGGGCCGCCGTCGTCATTTAGGAAAGAACAAAGTAGCACGTTGTGATACAACACACAACGGTTTCAGTTGGTGAACTTAACCGGTCTTATTGGCCGCTAGTTCACGTCTTTCAGGACACGGTTCACGGTGCGGATGGGCACACCGATGGTGTTGGCGTAAGCAATGATTTCGTCCAGATCAGCAACGCTGATCTGCTGGCCTGTTGAAGGGCCGGTGATGACCTGGTGGAACGTCAGGGAACCCCAGGACTTGTTCGCCTTGATGGCGTCCAGTGTCGCCAGCATGTCGGCCTTGGTTGTGGTGGTGGTGCTGAAGTTGGGCGACATGATGTTGGCGGGGTACATGGGCCGGGGCGAGGTCCAGCGCGCCCCAAACCTGGCACTGTTGGCACCGCCCGCGGACACGCTGCGGTGGATGCTGAAATACTTCCGGCACGCCTCCCAGATCGTGGTGTTACTGGTACCGCCGGGCGAGATCCACACATCCGTTTTGAAACCCCGGGACACGAGCCACGCTTTGAGGTTGCGGAACTCCGTTTCGAGTTGCGCGGGCGTGAGGACATGGTACCGGTTGCCGTGGGAGGTCAGGGTGTAGGCGTGCGCGGCGATTTCCCAGCCGCAACGGTCTTGCAGTTCCCGGAGCTGCGCGGTAGTGACCCATGTTGGCTGGTCCACCGCGTCGCAGATGGTGGCAAGGACCGCCGACACCCCATGCTTAGCCAGAATAGGCATTCCCAGGTTGTAGATGCTGTCGTAACCATCATCGAAGTAGACGGTGCAGACACCGTTGGGGTACAGGGCGGGGTTTGTTCGCTGGACGATCCCGCCTACCCAGACGGTGGTGTTATCTACCGTGGCTCGTACCCGGATGGTGGTGATGTTGCCCGGTGTGGGGATGCCGACGACTGCGGCATCCGAGACGTACAGCTCGAAAGCGGTCCACCCGTCAACGTGCGGGCTGTCCGAACCAAGCCCGTCATTGCCGTAGCGGTCCCACTGGTAGAAGTTCGCGCCGCCGTCACCAGCTTGGATGGCCACGCCCTTTGGGTTGGGGTCAGGCAGGTACACCCAAACGGTTAGCGGGCCGTTGTTCAGGTTTACGGCAAGGCCCGTTGATTTGACCAGTTCGGTGTTTTCTGTGGTGCGGCTGATCTTGATGGACCGGTCACTGAAGGGCCCGCGCCGGGTGGTGTCTTCGGTGGTCGTCCCGGTCGTTGCCCCGTTCATCAGCGTCCACCCGTGCCCTGCGGAAGGGTTAAGGAGAACGGTCACATCTTCCAAAGGTGGCTTGGTGTAGCGGGTCGGGACCAGAGGGGTTACGGCTGCGGCATAAGTGGCAGAAAGTTTAGTTGCAATCGGGCTCGCAGGGTTGTCAAGTTCGCTGCTGACTGCCGATTTGGCGGCCGCCTTGACGGCCACTTCACTGGCGGATCCGGACTTGCCAACGAATGCCGCCACGGACGTGTCCTGCATGATCGCGGTGATCGTCCACACGTAGGCATGGGAGGGATCGGTGATGACGACCGTGGACTCTGCCACCTGCTCGAATTCGGGGAACACGCCCTGCGAGCCGGAGTTCAGGATGTTCCCCGGCAGTGACGCGCCGAACGTGTCAGTGATAGCCAGCGGCGTCACGAAGCCGGTGTCCGCCGTTGCGTAAACCTGGAAGGAAGTGTTCTTGACTGCTTGCTTCCCGATGGGGTCCCAAGCGACCGCCGCAGCGAATGTGAAGGTCACGAGGGACCCCTTTCGGTTATTTGGTGCGCAGTTCCCAACCGATTTCGCCAGCGATGTGCTGGGCGGAAGCGTTGGTTTGCACGCTGATGTGGTTGTTGATGACGCTGCTGGTCATGGACGGGCCGGACGGGCCTGCCATGCCAGGGGTTGGGGCGCCGGCCATGGGGGAGTTGATGACGTCGTTCATGTTCATGCCCGCGTTTATCGCTTTGAGCCACGGGAGGTTCTTCTTGGTCTGCGGTTCGTTGGTGAGGAACTCCCCGGAGCGGACCTTCAGCGGCTTCCCGTTGACCATGGCAAGGATGTTGTCCACGTTCGGCCGTGACGGCGGGCGGCCCGGGATGACACCGCCGCCAACCATGCCCATGATCGAAGCGACCGCGCCGCCGGTGTACCCGCCGCGGTCTGAGCCGTAAAGCCCTCCACCGTCGGGTTCGTTGCCGCCCGACTGGATGACGCGCTGCTCGTAGGCGACCCGGTGAGTTTCCTCCCGGATCTGAATCAGCACTTCCTTTTTGGAAGGGATCGCTTCGATGGCGCCCTTGAGCTTTTCCGCTTCGGACTTGGCGTAGTTGTCGATCCACGTCTTGATGTCCACGCCCGGCGGGACCTTCAGGACTTCGCGGGTCAGGTCGATTGCCTTCTGCCCCGTGATGCCCATCCCGTCGGCGGCCTTGATCATCCCGTCGTAGGTCTTCTGCATTTCGCCTTGGACCTTCGCCTGGGCGTCCGCGCCGGGCCCCGCCACTGACTTGGCGAGGTCAAGGCCGGAACGCATGACGTCCTGAAACTTCGCGTTCAGTTGCTGGCCGGAGTCGGTTGCGAGATCGAAGTCCGTGCCCGTCGCGTTCAGGGCGTTCGAGACGTCAACGTTGCCCTTCGCGAGGTCCGCCAGCGCCGTCCGCGCCTCTTCCGTTGACTGGTTGAACTTCGTTGTCGCGTCACGGGTGTTCAGCGTTGCGAGGCCGCTGGCGAGCATCCCGTCAAGGACCTTCTCAAGGTCCGTTGCGAGGCCCTCAGCAGACACGCCCGCTTCCTCGAGTGACTCTTGCAGTGCGGGGCTGATCGGCTGCACACGCCCGACAGCGTCGGTGTACTTCTCAGTCGCCGCCTTCGCGTCCATCATCGGCTTGGGGATCTTGCCCATCGCCAGCTCTAGGAGCTCGTGCGGCTCCAGGGAGACGCCAGCGGTCCTAGCGAGGCCCTCAAGTGCATCCTTGTAGCCGGGGAGCGTGTCTAGGGCATCCTGTGCGCCCTTGCCGTTCTTCTCAAATTCCAACGTCAGTGCCTGGAAGGACTTAGCCGCAACCTCCGGCGCGCCGTTCTTGGCCAGCTCGCCCATCTGATCACCAAGGCCCTTGAGCCTGTCTTCAAGCTGACCGATTTCACCCTTCGGCAGGCCAAGGAAGTTCGTGAAACCTTCGAAGAACCTGTTCCCGGAGTCGTTGAAGGTCTGGTTCGCGAGGCGCTTCACAGCGTCCGCGGTGCCGTTTATATTGGTGACCGTCTCAGCGCCGGCGAACTTGTCAAAGCCCTGAAAGATGCTGTCGAGTTTGGACGCGTCAATTTCCTTCGTGCTCTTCGCCAGCCCGAGGATCGCCTGCCCGTACTCTTCGGCGGTCTTGACATGCTTCTCGCTGAGAAGGGCGGCGGCGACCTGCATTACGCCAAGGGCGGCACCTGCAATGCCAGCGACCTTGCCGATTGTGCCGATCGCATCCGCTGCCCCCTCATTTGACTCCTTGAGTTCAGCAAAAGCATCCTTGAACTCCATAATCTTGGGGAACAGATTGAGGAATGTTCCACCAAGTAGGGCAGCTGCCCCCGCCACGGTAGCGATGCCGAGGCCCGCCTGCAGGACGGGGCCTGGGATCTCACCTACGGAGTCAACGAGGCCTTCGAAGTTCTTGACGAGCCCGCGGAGGACATCATTTACGCCGGACCCTGATTTGAGGAACACGGAGTCCATGGACCCGCCGAGCTTCTCGATGTCGCCGGAGAGGTTGTTCTGCTTCATGGAAGCGGTCTGGGCGGCGTAGCCGTTTTCATTTACGGCGTCGGTCATTTCGCGGACACCATCCGCGCCCGCGTTGTACAGCGAGACTGCGGCGCCGAGCGCTTCGTTGCCGAAGATCTGGGCGAGGTGGGCGTTGCGGGTCATTTCGTCCAGGCCGCCGAGACGTTCCTGCAAGACCTCTCCAGCACCGTCGAGGCCGATGAACCGGCCTTCCGTGTCCTTGAAGCTGATCCCCAGCTCGTCCATGAGGTTCTTGGTCTTCTCGGCAGGGTTGGCCATGTTGACGAACATGGCCCGCAGTGCCGTACCGGCTTTCTCACCGATGATGCCGGACTTCGCGAAGAGTGCGATCGTGCCGGTGGTCTGTTCGATGGAGACGCCCATGGCCGCGGCTGGCACGCCCGCGTAGGAGAGCGCGAGGCCCATGTCACGCACGGAGCCCTGAGCCTTACCAGCACCGGCTGCGAGGAGGTCCGCGATGTGCGGGATGTCCTTGCCCTCCAGTTTGAACTGCGTCATCGCGGACGCCGCATACTCTGCGGAATCGGCGACGCTCAGCCCGCCAGCCGCGGCCAGCGAGAGCGCGCCGGCGAGGCCACCGCCCATGATGTCAGCGTTCTCAACACCAGCCTTGGACAGCTCTTCGATGCCCTGAGCAGCTTCCTTCGCGGAGAATGACGTGTCGGCGCCCAGCTTCACGGCGAGGCCGCGGAGGTCGGTCATCTCGGCGCCCGTGGCGTGGGTTGCTGCCTGCACGGAGGACATCTGCTTGTCGAAGTCGGCGTAGGACTTGACCGCGACGCCGACACCCACGAGGGCGGCCGTGCCGAAGCCGAGCAGGGTAGCCCCGGCCGTGGACCATGCCTTGCTGTGGTCCTGCGCGGACTGTGCGAGCTTCCCGAACGTGGAGTTCGCCCGCTTGGCGGCCTCTTCAGCCTTCTCCTGAGCCTTTGCGTAGGCTTCGGCGGCGGCGGACGCCTTGGCCTTCGCGGTGACTTCCTTGGACGCGGCGAGTTCAGCGGCGTTCGCGGCCGTCTTGGCGGCGGCGGCCTGCTTGTCGTAGGCGGCCTGCTGCTTCTGCGTCATGACGCCCATGGAGCTGGCCTGAAGCTCGTTGGCTTTGCGGCTGGCTTCGGTGGCGCGGGCCTCAGCGGCGATGCGCTTGTCTGCGGCGACCGCTGCGGCAGCACTCGCCGCGCGCGATGCTGCCGAAGCCTTCTCCGCGGCGGCGACAGTCGCGGCGGCCGTGGTCTTCGCGGACGCTGCGACCTTCTCCTGAGTGGAGAGGAACTGTGCCGCGTTCGCCCGGATCTCCATGACAACAGGGGGCAAGAATGACATGGAGGCCTCCAGGGCTATTTAGTATTTGATGTGCTTGGCCCAGTTCGCGGCGGAGATGCCCGCCATTTCGTCGCGGAGCTTCGCGGTCGCGGGTCCGAAGTAGGGGTAGGCGCCGGTGGGTGCGAGACCGAGTTCGACGCGGCGGCCGTACTTGGCGGTCGGCGCTACCTTCGTGGCGTAGGAGCCCATGGCAAGGTGTGAGAGGCCGTCGCCCATGATGGAGCGGCGCAGGTTGCCGGTGACGACGTTGGGTTTGTTCCCGCCGACGTGCGGTTGGCCCTTTTTGTGGGAGCCTTCGAAGTTGCCGCGGGCGTCCTTGATGAGGCGGAGCGAAGCTTCTGCGACGTTCGCTTTCGCGGCCGCGTCAACCTGCGCCCCTGCCCGAACGAACGCCCGCTGCAGCTCTTCCATGCCCACCCATGACGCCTCAATCTCGGTCATTGGCGGGGGCCTAACTGATGGTGGGCGTGAAGTCCTTGCCGAGGGGCTGCGGGGCGGCCGGCGCCCGGTACATGTCCTCGATCTTCAGGAGCATCTCAATGACATATTCGGGGGTGTCCATGAAGTCGGCGTAAGTGCCGCCGAACGTTTTGATCCAGAGCCGTGCCTTGAGAAGGTTCAGTGATTCCGGCGAGAGTTCCGACGCTTGCCGCTCGCCCCGGATCGCGTCTTGGATCCTCCGGGACGCCCAGTAAAAGAATCCGGATCTTCGAGCGTCTCTTTGCTGATCTCGAAGTCAGCGGCGACGTCGGGGCTCTTGAGCTTGTCGACGGCGTCGTTGAGGGCGTCCGTGATGTCGCCGGGAATGTCTAGGAGGTCTTCCCATGTGGCCGGGAGCGGAATGTCGAGAGTCCACGACTTCAGCCATCCCCATGTGGTGGCGTACTGCAGGTGCTGGAGGGTTTCCGCTTCGTGCTGGGTGAGGCGGAGCGCCGGGCCGGTCAGGCTGGGGTTCTCTTCAATCTCACCGGTCGGCGATTCGACGGTGCGGGCGACGGAGAGCTTCGCGAGCAGGTCGTCAGCGCGGTAGAGCAGGGCCTTCGCGGGGATCCGCCGCCGCGGGGTGAGCTCGGTGCGGTCGTACAGTTCAGCGGTGCCGCCGGGGATGGTAACGGTAGTCATGGGGATACTCCTGGGGATATGGGGTGCGGCGGGCACCCGGTGAGGGGCGCCCGCCGCGGCGGGGGGTTAGAACGGTGTGACGGTGGTGTTCACGAGGCTGGCCCGCACCGGGGAGAGCTTGCCGTCGAGTGCGTCCGTGGCGTTCGCGATGGACTTGAAGCCAGACGAGATGGTCGCGTAGGACGTGTTCGACCCGGACGGGGACGCGGTGTCGTAGGCGATCTTGGAGCACTGCAGCGTCAGCGGGTGCGATGCGTCGCCCTGCTGGTAGATCGACACGGCCAGTGTCGGCTGTGTATTCGTGAGCAGGTTCGTGAGGTCCTGATCTGCGCTGCCGTCGTAGATGGCCAGCAGTGAGCCGGACACGGTCAGAGGGCCGGCGAAGATCGCCAGTGGCGACTGGGTGCCATTGAGTACCGGGATCGCTTCCGCGGTGCGCTTGATGTCGAGGCTGCAGTCGCTGTACTGAGTCGCCTTCACTCCGCCGACAGTGATGGTCGCGGTGAACGGCGGCATGGGCGGCACTGTGGACGGGGTGTTCGTCGGTGCGTTGATGAACACGCCCGGCAGGCCCATCCATGTTGCGTCGACGGTCGGGAGGGTGTTGGCCTTGATGCTGATCTTCAGGTCGGAGATGACCATGCCGGGGATCTGGACAACCTTGCCGTCGAGCTGGTACAGGAATCCGGTGTAGCTGGGCGGCTGGCCGTTGAGGGTGGCGCTGGCGGTGTTGTTCAGGGACGTGGCGTGGACGTGACCCGCGGTGGTGGGTGGGGCGCCCGTGCCCGTGTTGGCGCCGATGTCAGTGTAGGACGTGACGGTGCCGAGGGTGGCGACGAGGACGTTCTCCGCGCCGGGGGCCGTGCCCCGGTAGACCTTGTAGCCGGTCGCGCCGGTGATCGCAACCCAGCTGAGCGGCTGCGAGGACGTTGCGCCTGTGAGGGTGGCGGTGACTTCGTTGGAGCCGAGGCCTTCACCGTTCGCGGCGGTCGCCGTGATCTTCCAGTAGGTCGCCCCGGCCGGGAGGGTGCCGCCCGTGGTTGAGGTCGCGCCGAGGGTGAGGACCGGGGCGGTGAGGGATGTGACGGTGTCCGCGCCGCCGAGGATGGCGAGCAGGTGCGGCATGATCGTGTCCGCGTAGAGCATCGTCTTGTAGGACAGGGTGTCGTGGCGCATGCCCTGCGTCTGGCCGTAGTCGGTGGCCATCATGCCGCGGAGGGCGTTGTCAGTCAGGGGCGTGACGTTGGGGTCCCACTTGGGGGAGTCAACGGGAATCCACATGGTGGGTGTTGCGACGGCGGTGCCGTAGGTGATTTCCTTGGCGAGTCCGAGCCACTGCTGGCTCCCTGGACGGGGTGTAGGAGGCATGTCAGGGGTCCTTAGTTGTCAGTGGGGTCGGCGGGCGCCGGGTTGGATGTGCGGGAGGGTTTGGGCGGCTTTGGTGTGGGGATCGGTGAGCCGTCGTCGTGAGTGGGCTGCGGCTCGGGGATGACCTCGCTGAGCTCGGGGTGCTCGTACGGCTCGTCGGTCTGGAGTGAGTCGCCGGGGTGAGCCTCGATGGTGGAGCCGTAGGGTGGCGTGTCGCGGTCGGCGGGGAGGATGAGCGCGTTGACTCCCTGCGAGAGCCCGGTCAGGATCCGCGGGTAAGCGCCGGTGAAGCGGTATGTGGTCATGACGGGGGTTCTCCTAGAACATGGACAAGTAGGACGCGGCACTGATCGGCGGCGCCTTGGGGGCTGGCTTGGTGATGCGGCGGCGGTACGTGCGGGGCTTAGTGGTCACGGCCGGCCTGCGCTGCGCCTTCTGCCGGGAAGCGACGGAGGGTCTGGCACTCTTGCGCGTCAGCCGTGGCTTGGCGCCGGAGACTCCCGCGTAGCGCCGGTGGTGACGGCGCTCCACCTTGACCTTGCGGCGTGCTGCCCGGCTCTTCACGGCCCGCTTCCCCGTGTGGCCCCTGACGGCTTGGCGGGACCGGACGCGGGTCATCAGGCGTTCACGATCTCCGTGACCTTGAACTCGACCCGGACCCACGCCCGGACCTTGCCGCCGCCGTGGTCCCAGTGGGGCAGGTCGCGGCTGATCGCAATGCCCTGATCCTGGTTGCCAGCCTCAAAGATCGGGCCGGCCGCTGCGCAACCGAACGAACGGTCTGAGCGCATCCGGGTCACAACGTTATCCAGCAGGGTGTTCAGGCCATTCACCCAGACGTCCTTGTCGGCGCCGGCGAGATCGGAAGGAATCAGGTACTGGTACAGCAGCACGAGCGAGACGGTGTAATCGACCTGTTTCTTGCCGCCGAACTCGCCGCCGAGCGCGATGCGCGACTCGCTGGAGTTGTCCAGGTGGATGAAACCGGGCGTGCCGGGGATCTCGGCGGACTGCCAGTTGTCGCCGGACATCTCCCACGGGGCGTCCTTGTACAGCTTCGTCAGGCCCGCCGTGGGAGCGAGGAAGGACTGGATGGCGGCGGTGATGGTCGTTGCGCTCAAGGCGGTCCTTCAGGTTGGGTGGGGAGCCCCGCCACGTATCCCCACATGAGGGGGCTCCCGGAATGTGGGGTCAGGCGCTGCGCCGGTAGGGCGCGAGCAGGTCAAGGGCCATGTCCATGTCGGAGGTGACGCCGCGTTCGAGCCGTTCGACACTGTCCGGCTGCGAGGTCGTGGACGCGATGACGATGGACTCTGAACCGCGGGTCTTGATCAGCGATTTGGTGATCAGGATGACGGCCTGCTTGATGTCCTGCGGGAACGCCGTGACGGTGTCGCCGATGCCGTACGTGCCCACGATGGGGGTGGTGACGGGCACGGGCGTGTTGATGGCGACGTTCGACGGGATGTAGGCCGTCGAAACGGTCAGTGTTTCGGCGTTGTTCGGCGACTGGATGTTCAGCTGCTGGCCGGGCATGATGCCGAGCGAGGACGCGACAGTGATGCTGAGGGCGCCGGGCGCGGCCGCGGCGGTGAGCGCCGTGTTCGCCCAACCGTTCACGTAGCTGATCTGCGCGAAAACGTGGTCACCGTGGGCGGCGGCCGTCGGGATGGTCACGACTTTGCGGCCAATCCACAGGTTCGCCGGGGTGGGCTGCAGGGTGATGCTGCCGGGCGTCCGGCCGATACGGATGTCGGAGATGGCGATGACCGGGGTGTTGTCCAGCGGGACCTTGATCACGGCGCCGAGGGCCTTGTCACGCTGCACACGGTACTGGCCCGCCTGCACATCGACGGTCGCGGCGATAACCTTCTGGCAGTAGTTGTCGGCGTAGGCACTGGCCCGCTGCAGCTGCATCACGAGGGCGGCCGCATTTGCTGCAGGGGTCCCGCCGGGCACGAGCTGGGAGACGTCAACGCCGGTAGGTGCCGCCTTGAACTCGGCGGACGTGACATAGGTTTTGCGGGTGGAGTAGGTGGCCGCGTTGGGTGCGGGGGTGACCGTTGACAACTTGGCTCCTGAAGTGTTGGGGGTGTTGAGCGGTGCTGGCAGTGCCCGAAATGGACACTGCCAGCACCAACTCAGGACATGCTAGGACGCGGCGACATTGGAGATCACGCCGAACGCCACAGGCGCACGGTTCACGAGGGCGGAGGTCGAGTAGACCTCGCCGTCGTTACGCGGGCCACCACCGGCGCCAGCAGCGCGGTTCGTGGCGTACTGGTAGTCCTGCGTGGTTCGCAGGTCGCGGAGCTCCAGGGTGTTGGAGATGTTCGCCCCGGCGAAAGCAGCGCCGGAATCGGACGCTGCGACCAGAGTGCCCGGTGCCATGTTCGGCTGGACGAACAGCGGGACGGGAACGCCTCCGGCTGCCTTGTTGATGTAGGAGCCGATGTAGCCGCCGGCCGTGATGTTGTTGCGGCCGTTGTCGTTCGGGGTCAGGAACGTCGTTCCACCACCAGCGGAGGAGAGCAGCAGCTTGGAGATGCTGTTCGCTTCCTGCGAAGCGAGAAGCAGGCGGGATGGGGATGCCTGGATCTTGTTGAACATGGCACTGAACAGCGCGTCCAGTTCGTTGATGGACTGGCCCGAGCTGGTGAACGCGGCCCCGTCGAGGGACTGGAACGTCGCGCCGGAGCTCACGCCGGAGCCGCGGGTCACGAGGCCCGTTGCGCCGCCGGTAGCGTAGTCACCTGCGAGGGTGGCGAGCAGGCCGTTGAAGTCCGTGGCCTTGGCCGAGGAGTCGGCCACGGGAACGGCAGACGGCGCGGTGCTGAACAGGCCCGGAATGTTCGGGACGGTCGTAGCGTGTGCCGTTGGGATCGTAGTGATGGTCACCTTGTTCACTGTGGTCGTGGTGACGTAGAAATTGGCCACGTACCAGTCGTAGGCGACGGCGCCGGGGATCGAGGTCACGGTTGCGACGGCGGAGTTGGTCGTGCCAGCGCCGGTGGTGACGGTGCCCTGCGCGGACGCGATGGTGGAGCCGCCGTAGTTGAAGTTCGAGCCGGTGCGTGCCGCTACCTTCACGTTGACGGCCGTGGTTGCGGCGATGGAGCCGCCCGTGGTCGACGTGGTGACCGTCGGGGTCGCCGGGGTCGGCAGTGCGAAGACCTGGCCGCCGAGGAGCTTGCGGTCGGCGCCGATCTTGTACTGGTTCATGGCGTTCATGACCGCGATGGCGTGCGCGTTGGCGTAGCCCTTGGCGAGGTCGATGGCGTCTTCGGTGACCGTGTAGCCGTAACCGATCTTGCCGTACGGGGCGGAGACGTCGAGCTCGTTGAGCAGGGCCAGTGGTGCGGCGAAGTCGAACGCGGTGCCGGGGTCAGCCTGCAGGTTGTTGATGTCCGTCAGGACACGCCACTGGCAGAACTTGGCGCCGTCCGTGGTGGCCTTGCGGGGGATGGAGTCAAGGAACGGGGTGTTGACCGGGATGAGCGACACGAGTTCGGTCAGGTCAACACCGACGAGGCCGGTGCCGGAGGTGACGCCGGCGGTCTGCGCCTTGATCAGGTTGAGGGTTTCGAGGGTGGTTTCGTCGTGGTTCACGGCGGGAGCCTTTCGGGGCGGTGGGGGCGTGGGGTTAGTGCTGGAAACGGTCAAGGATCGACGCGAACGCGAGGGCCTGCTGGGCATTCGCGAGCTTCGTCGGGTCGCCCGATTCCTTGGCGAGTTCGACGGACTTGGCCAGGGTGGTCAGTTCGTCGTTGTCGGCGCTGCGCTTGGCAATGCCGGCTTCTCCGGTGGCCCCGTTCAGGAGGGGGCTTTTCCGGTCGTCAGGTTCACGCCCGTATGCTTCGACGCGCTCCTTCAGGACCTTCACTTCGTCGGCAAGATCGGCGGCGTGCGCGATCTTCTCCACCAGCGGGGCGAGGGCCTCTTTGAGCAGTGCGGCAACATCAGGTGCCTGTGTGACGGTTGTTTCAGTCGCGGCCGATTTTCCGATCGGGGACTTGACAGTTTCGGTGCCGGGGATGAGCTCTTCGTCGTCGCCGAGGGCTTCGGCGGGGGCGCCATCTTCGGGCTGGATCTCGTCGGCGGGTTCGGTGACGGATTCGGCGGCGGCCTCTTCGAACGGCTCTTCCGCAGCTGGCTCTTCGGCCTTCTCTGCGGGGGCTTCGGCGGGCTTGTCGGTGGGGGCTGCGTCGCCGGAGTCAACGATGGTGAGGGCGTTGGGCTTGATGACGCCGATGAGCTTGCCCTTGGCGTCGTAGACGGCCAGGAGGGAGTCCGCCTTTTCGACCTCTTCGACAGCGCCGGGCTCTTCGCCCTTCGCGACTTCGAGGACCGGCACGTCAGCGATGATCGCTGCGGCTGCGTCCTTTTCGACGGTGGTTTCTGCTGTGGTTTCTTCGGCCACGGGGGTTTCCTTTTCTACGGGGGCCTCTTCCGGGGCCGGGAGAGATGCGAGTACTTTTTGAATGGCTTCAGCTGCGTTACGGAGCGCGGATTCGTTGGCGCTGGACAGTGCACGCCCGGCCTTCAGGATCGACGCGAGGTCTTCGAACACGGCCAGCTCGGCCGGCGCAGGATCCGCGTCAGCTTCCTTGATCAGGTCGCGGACGGTTTCCGGGCTGATCAGGTTCGGCGTGCCGGCGGTGGACTTCGCGATCAGCATCCGGTGGCCGTTGGCGGCCTTGCCGACTAGGTCGACCCGGTCAATGCTCACGTCCACCAGTTCGGACATATCTTCGGGGATGGTCATGGTTGGTCAGCTTTCACTGGGTCGGTTGGTCGGCGGCGCTTGGCTGTGCCTTGGGGGGAGAACCCGGTAATGTCGCCGGACTTGTACATGTCCCACGCGCGCTCATCAAGGACTGCGCCGATGAGCCAGTCGCCAGCCTTGACGATGACGCCGTCGCCGAGGTCCCAATCAGGGCCCCTGAAGATATAGCTCTCGACGACGTCCGCGTGCCCTTCGGATCCGTTCTCATGGAACAGGCCGATGGAGCGGGAGGACTTGGCGAACTCCCACGCGGCTTTCTCCAGCTCTGCGGGGCTGAAGAAGTCGCGGGAGCCGTCGGCGCCGGTGGCGATGCGCGGGTCGGGCCCGGCCTGGTAGGCGATGCCGAGGAGGTATCGCTGTTCGTCAGCCATTGGCGGGTTTCCCTTCAAAGTGCGGTGAGGCGGCGCAGCGGCAGCGTGGGTGTATCGGTGGTTGCCGGGAGTCGGTGACGTCGTGCGGGTTCGCCGCTGCGATGGCGCTGCAGGTGGGGCAGGCGCCGGCGGAGATGACGAGGTCCCATTGGGTGACGCCGGCTGCCTTGTACTGGTACATGGCGGACTGGTTGAGCATCCGGGCGGACTCGGTGTGGGCGATGAGTTCGGCGCGTTTGGGATCGCCAATGATCTTGGTGAGTGCCCGGCCGATGTCATCCACCGACTCGCCTGCGTTCACGCCGTCAGCGATCGCGTAGGCGACCTTGTTCACGGTCGTGTCCTTGAGGCCGCCGAGGGTGATGTCCGCGTCGGCCAGGGTTTCTTTCCAGCCGAGCGCGGTGACCTTGTTGGAGTCGGCCATGCCCGGTTTCCAGTCGTCCCAGCCGGTGGGGATCTTGCCCATCTGCACGTCGGCGGCCATGGTCCCGACGTTGTACGCGTCGGCCCAGGCGGCGTACATGACCTGATTCAGGGTGGAGGGCTGGACCGTTCCGGCGAGAGCCCGGCGGGCCACCTGCCGGAACACGTCCATGCCCTTGTCCCCGATGCCGTTCACGGCCGTGACGGCGTTGGTGAGGTCCTGCGCCTTCCACATGTTCAGCAGCGACTCTTGGACCTTCGGGGACCAGTAGTCGGTGAGGGCGAGGTCTACGGCGTGCTGGGGTGCCAGGACTGGGGGTTCATCCCGCCAGCTAGGCGTACCAGCTTTTGGGCCAGCATCAGTCCCATCGAACGGCGGCCCGTCTTTAGCGAACTCTGCCCGCGCCTGATCGTTCAGGTGCTTCGCGACCGGCTCCGGGATGGACTCGAACTCGAAGTCCCGCCACTTGCCGGTCTTGGCCCGCGCCTTGGTGAAGGCGCGGAACTTGGCCAGCTCACGGGCGGCAGCCTTCGCGAGTTCGTCGCTGGGCAGGTCCGCCGCGAGTTCCTGACGGAGCGCGGCGAAGCCTTCGAGGTGTGCCGGGTCGAACCATGCGAGGGTTTCGCCGTCTTCACCGTCGCCGGTGTTGATGGGGATAGCCGATTCGGTGGGGACCTTGAAGACGTGGCCGGAGTAGTTCCCGTCCGGGGTGGTCCAGGTGGCGGACAGTTTGGCGTCTGCCGGGAAGTCGAGCCCGGTTTCTTCCTCCCATTCGCGGATGGCCGCCGCCTCCGGGGTTTCGTCCCCGTCGAGGTGGCCGCCGGGGAACTCCCACCGGCCCGCGGCAGGGTCCTCCGGGTCGAGGTATCGCTGGATCATGAGGACGCGGCCGGTATCGGACGCCTTGATGGCGGCACCGGCGACGGTCACGCCCGCCTTGTTCAGCGCCTGGGTGCGGTCGAACTCGGCCATGACCTTCGATCCGAAGTCTTCAATCGTCCAGTCGCTGACCTGATCAATGCCCGTGATGCCGGTCGCCGAGGTTACGCCTGCGGTGAGTGACTTACCCACCGGAAGCGGCGCCGGCGCTGCGGGCAGTTCCGCGCCCTCTGCCGGGGCTTTCGTCTCAGCGTCAACCTGCCCGGCCGCCGCGATCAGCGAACCGAGCGGAACGAAGCCCTGACGGGGCAGGACCATGCCACGGGGCATCGGGCGCTTCGCGTCCACGGGCAGGCCGAGGATCTGCTCGCGGCCCTCATCAGCGGACGCCATGCCCGTCTCGATGTACACCTTCCACGCCTGCGCCTCAGTGAGGCGGTCCTCTTCATCGCGTCCCGTTTTGAGCTTCAGCTGTACGGGCAGGCCGAGGTCATGCTGAAGGTAGCGGGTCACAATCGACTGGACGAAGTTCACCCACGGGAGGGTGTTGACGCGGAACTGGGTGTCGGTCTGCGTTTCGCCGGTCGCCCGGTTCACGTCGTCGGTCAGGCCCAGGTCCTGCGGGATCACACCGAACGCGGCTGCGACCTTGATGGCAAGGTACTTGGGGAACTCCGGGTCGAAGCTGGCCGGGGTCGTGGCCGTGAACTTCGCACCGTTCGGAACGGCGACGAGCTTGTGCGCGATCGCCTGGTCCCCCATGAACGTCGCGTCCCAGTAGTCCTGCCACTCGGCGACCTGATCCGGGTTCGAAATGTCCGGGGGGACTTCCATGAAGCCGCCGGGGATCGAGCCTTCGGTGAACATCTGGAGCAGGTGCCACTGGAAGCGCATGTCCGTGTTGACGGTCATCATGATCGACTCGAGCGGCGCCATGCCGAACGGCGAGTCGGTCTGCGGCCGGAACCGGGCGTACGTCATGTCTTCCGCGGTGAAGTCCACGGACGACTGGCCCTTGATGACCTGCTGGTAGGCGGGGGCGGGTGCCATGGGGCGGCGGCCGAACTCATCCACCAGCGGGTAGATCGTGGAGCCGTCCACCACTTCGAGGGCGATGATCTGCCCGTCACGGTTACGGCGCCGGTACAGGGGCCCGGAGTCGAACGTTAGGAGGTTGTCCAGCCACAGCGACAGCCACTCATCCCAGGAGTGTTCCCGGTCAGGGAACGACAGGGCGGCGCGGGCAGCAGCGACAGCGGCTTCCCCGTCGCCCTTGAATCCGTCCATCGGGGTGAACATGGGCTCCATGGAGCGGAGCTCATCGATCTTGTGGTTCTTGCACATCTGGGCGATGTCGTAGGAGCGCATGAGTTCGCGCAGTACGTCGTAGCCGGTGCGTCCCCACGCGTGCCGGGACTGGGAGGATATGTTGACGCCGATGGGGTAGTCGGTCGCACGGGGCCGGATGCTGTAGCCGCGGCCCGGTGTGAGTGGCGTGCCGGGGCCCATGTCGGCGCTGCCCGTCATGCCCTGCAGGGCCATGGCGTCACCGATGACTTGGGGTGTTGCGGCCCTTTTGATCAGCCCGTCGCGGAAGAGATCCATAATTCCCAAGGGGTCACCTTCCGGTTTGTGGGTTGTTTTTGAGGTCGGCAGCCGCTTGGCGCCAGTTGCGTGAGTTGGTCGGGATGATCGTGCCGTTCGCTTCGGCGCGCGCTTTCATGGCGTTCAGGAACGCTGAGCCTTGGCCGCCGCGGAGGAACAGCCGGTTCAGGGCTTGGGTCATGGCGTCCACGCGGTCATCGTGTGCGCCGTTCGGGAATGCGGCGGCTTCCTCAATGAGTCCGTCCACCCATGGGGCGAGCGAGACGTGAGGAAGGTGGACGTTGCCGGCCTCAATGAACGGGGTGACGGCGGAGGCGCGTGCCTCTTTCGACTCCCGAGCTTTGACGGGGATAAGTCCGGGGACCTTGCCCTTGAGCGAGTCCATGATGGCCGCGCCGTTGGCTGCCTCTTCCACGAGCTTCGCGGAGGCCTGCGGCCACTTGGCGACCATGGCTTCGAATGCGGACAGCGTCTCCGTGAAGGTCAGCCGTGCGTGCTTCTGGTCCAGTAGGTACGCGTCAGCGCCGCGCTTGAGCCACACCTGCCCGGCGACGTAGTCACTGTTTTGGGTGGCTTTGAACGCCATGTCCCACGAGAGGATCAGTTCATCGGCGCCACCGGTTGTACGGCACACGCCGCCCTCTTCGATCCATAGGGGCCGGTCGTAGTACTTCCAGTCCTTGCGGGGGAACAGTCCACCTTCAGACGGTGCGGGCCGCCCTTGGTACATGGCGTTCCACTCGCGTGCCGGGGTGCCCTTACGGCGGGCTTCCCACTGCTTGACCGTGCGGCCGCGTGTGGATTCAAGCCATTCGCCGGGGGCGCGGCCGAGGATGTCCGATTCGCCCTTGTCCGGGTTGTGGTCGGCTTGGGCGGGGATGTTCACGACGTTCCACAGGTGCCCGTCCTCAGCGGCGAGGAGACGGCCGGCGAGGTCCAGCTGATGCCAGCGGGTCATGATGAGGATGACGGGGGCGCCGGGGGCGAGTCGGGTCTGTGCCGTGCCCGTCCACCAGTCCCACGCGAGTTTCTGGTACGTCTCAGATGACGCCGTTGTCATGCCGGAGTGCGGGTCATCAATGATCATCAGGTCAGCGGCGCGTCCGGTTAGGCCGCCGCCAATGCCCACGGCGAACAGTCCGCCCGCGTGGCCGTCGATCTGCCATTCGTTCTGCGCGGACACGTCGCGGCGGATGCTGACGCCAAGGTCTCTGCCATGCGTCTCGATGTGGCTGCGGATGAACCTGCCGTTACGCCGGGCCAGTCCCATGGCGTAGGAGGCCATGACAATGCGGGTATCGGGCGACTGGGAGAGTGCCCATACGGGGAAGACTTCAGCGACGCGGGTAGATTTGCCTTCTTGAGGTGCCAGGAAGATCATCGTGCGCGAATCCGGCTTGGAGTACGCGTCAATCAGTACCTGGTCAATGAGGTCCAGCGCAGGCGTCTGGACGCTCTTGGGGGTGAGGAAGTGAGCGAGGTCGCCAGGGGTAGAAAATCGGGGCCCGGCACTTGGCTCGAAGGCTTTGGCGGCGAGTGTTGCCCATGCGGGATTCACTGCGCCGCCTTTCTGCTACGGGGTTCGACTCATGGAGTCGAGGAATCCCAAGCGGACATAGAGCCTTTCAAAGTCTCCCGGGGTGATCAGTTGGGAGATGTCGGGGAAGAGGTGGATGCCCGCGGCGTTGTAGATGTCATCTGCAGACTGCGAGCAATTCTGGTGGGGGCGCCGCGCCAGCCAGTCGGATACCGGCCCGGCGACACGGTGCCCGGTGAGGCGCTGCCAGAGCAGCGGCGGGTAGATGGCGTAGTTGTACGGGATTTGTCCGGCTACGGCGTCCAGGCCCAGTGCGACGATAGCTTCCCGCTGGGCGTCCGTCAGGTCGAAACCGGACCAATCCAGCGACGGGTAGTCGCTGATGAGTCTCAGCCTGGTCCCGCCCGGCTCGGCACTCACGCAATGGGTTTCACTGATCGCCACCACGACATGGTGAGTGCTGGAGTCGGTCGCCCACTCGATGCACCAGCCGACGAAACCGGTCGAGTGCCGGCGCAAACCGATCTGGCCGGTGATCACGGCGCTTCCCTGCGGATCTCCACCTTGGCGAGATGACGGGCCTTGCGGCGTGCCGGGCGCTTGGCGTCACCGGTGCCGCAGTAGCTGCAGCCGCCGCCTTGCGAGTCCGGGCACCGCTTCGTTGACGCGAGACGCCCGCGATGGTCACGGTCACCCTTAGCCATTGCGGCCCTGGCGGTCCTTGGCGTACTCGGTCGTGACCCGCTTGTTCAGTGCCACCGTGAACGTGCCGCAGAGGATGCAGCCGCCACGGTCAGGGCACACGTCGTCGCAGTGGCAGCAGACGCTGATGCCGTGGACGACGTCCTTTTCGGTGCCGCATGTGCAGATCGGGTTACCCATGGTGGCTCCTGATGTGGTGGGGGAAAGGGTGCCCGCTCTTTGGGGTTCCGGTGAGCTTGGGCGATGAGTTCCGGTTTTGGTCACTCTCCGCTTCGGACCTGTGCTCACGGGAAGGTCACTGTGGGGAGGACAATTTGGCCTTTTGTATCGCGAGGTTTGCCGACTCCGCCCGGATCTGTGCGTGCACCGGGAATATGCGGCGCTGTAACGGGCGCCTCCCGCCCCGGCATCTTAGGCTGGGGAATACTGTGAACGGTGCTCCGTAGCCTTTGCGACGGCGATGTCACCCTGCAGGGAGCCTATGGGTGAGACTGTGGCGTGCGGAGCCTGACCGGCCCTTTGACCGTTCCATGCTGATGAGGCAGGACTCGAACCTGCGGCCGATGGATTAACAATCCATTGCTCTGCCAACTGAGCTACACATCATTGACCACCTAACCCCTTCTCGGATAGGGCACCCGTTCCGGCCCAAGTGTTTACCGGCATCACAAGTTCGGTGGCTTTTCCCTGAGTTCCTACTTATCGGTCACTCAGGTACAGCTGTTCCCGGCGTGTACCGGTCATCAAAGCCGCGTTGCTCTTCCATGAAGGTCAGGAGCGCGAGGGCGTGGAACGCGACGGACGCCATGTGGGGCAGGTCCATCTCGGCGTCATTGTCTTCGCCGTTCCAGAACTGTGTGGCGTGACGCTGGAGGGCGGCGTAGGACTTGGACCACTCATACCCGCGGCGCCAGTTGTGGGCGGCGTACTTCGCTGCCCCGCGGCCGTAGAGCGCGGCTACCTGGGCGAGGGCGCCCACGGGGATGAGGTCGTACCGTTCCGGCTTGGTGCCCTTCTCCCCGCCCGTGGCGGACGTGGTGCGGACTTCGCTAGTCGAGAGCGTGACGGTGGGTGAGTCGCTGGTGAACGCGGGAGTGAATCCGTTCTTGGCGAGGTTCTCTCGTGCCGCCGATTCAGTGATCAGCCCATCGCTGAGTAGCGACTTGGCGAACGCGACACGGCCCTCAGCGAGGATCTCCCCGTCAGCGTAGACGCCGGTAGCGTGGACGGTCCCGGAGGGGTCCCGGTCGGACTTGATCAGCATCTCCGGGCGGATGTCGCGCGCGGTCCCGCTGCCGGCGGAGACTATGATGTCATCCCACTTCGCTACCGGGAGCCCCAGCGCGTGCGCCAGGGCAATCTCTGCTGCGACACCAGCGGACTTCTCCCAGCGCGGCAGGAGCGCCACAGCATCGGCGTGCTTGGCGATGTACTCCGTGTCAGCGGCCAGCGCGTCGCGGAGACTAAAGCCCTCCAGCGCCAGGTCCTCATTCCCGGTCCTGTCAGTGGCGTCGAAGCCAACCGAGCGGTCCCGCTCCGCCGGGTTGAAGACCTCATGGCCGTACTCACGGAGCGCAGCAGCTGCCCGGTCAAACGCGGGGAAGTTGAAGTCCCTGATCCCCCTCATCGGGCCGGCGAGGTAGACCCTCACTTGGCCGCCTCCGGGGCGCGCTCGACCGTGGCCCATGCGGTGGGATGGAAGGTGGCGATATTGCCGCCGCCGGACTTGGTGACGTGCAGTCGGCCGTCATCGTCCACGTGCCAGCCGGTAGCTTCTGTGAAGGATCGTACCGGGATGCTCGCGTTCGTGGGTGAGACGTGGATTGTCATGGTGGTGCTCCTGGTTGGTGGTGGTGTTTAGGTGGTGATGTCGTTGCCGTCGATCAGTGCGCGCCCGTTGCGGATGCGGTACACGAACGGCCATGATTCGGTGTCGTTGTAGTAGGCGAGGCCGAAGCCCTGCTGCCAGTTCTCGATGACGTGCGCGGCGTGCCCGTCAGCACCGATAGCGCCGTTCACACTGGGCACGGCGCCGTCTACGCGGCAGAGGCAGCCGGGGTTCGCTGAGTATGATTCGACGGCTTGCCCGCGGGGCCCGGTACTGGACCTGTAGGTCACTTCGACGCGGTGCGTGTGTCCGGCCCACGTGTTCAGGTGGGGGAGTTCGGTGACGTACTGCGCTGTCGTTGACCCGCGGGAGTTGGCTTTGGTGCCGTGGATGTTGCGGGTGTTGTCGTTGTCCCAGTCGGTCGCGGCGGGGTAGGCGTCCACATATTGGATGCTGAGCTCGTCCAGGCGGAGGAGATACGGCAACGACATGACAGGCCACGACTCAGGCAGGCCGGCACGCTTCAGACCGAACGCGGCAACCGCGTTCGTTTCGATGAAGTTTTGCATCCGCTTGTCATGGTTGCCTTCGATGACAACAATCTCAGCGTTCGGGCATGCGGCGCGGAGTGTGGCGAGGAACGCGTGCCCGGCGTTGAGGGCGAGCTGGGTGGTCTGGGCGAAGGATGCTTCCTGCGCGAACCGGCCCTGGCTGGCGAGGTCGAGGAAGTCGCCGAGGATCTGGATCTTGTCCGGCTGGTACCGTCTGCACACTTCGATGAAGACGTTCATGGCGGCGTCGTCGTGGAACGGGTCGAGGCTGCCGTCCGGCAGGGCCCGGTAGCCTATCTGGGTGTCGGCGCCCTTGATGGCGAGCCGCATGTCCCTGACCGGGCGTGTGGGCACGTCGGTGACGGTGACGTGGACGGGCGCCGCGGGCTGGATGACAGGCCATGCGGGTCCGCCGTCAGTACCGGGGCCGATGGGGCGGACGTTGTTGAGTTTGTTCCAGAAGCCGCCCGAAGGGTTGGACGTCCATCCCCATGTGAAGGTGACCATGGAGGGGTCTTGGCCGACGGAGCGGATGAACTGGCAGTAGTCGTCAAAGCCCCACGGTTTTTGACTGAACCTGGTGTAGGAGGCTGAGCCGTCGGGGTGGTGAGTTTCGGATTCGCCGGACGCCGCGTCTTTGCGGGCGGTCGTGTCGTTGCAGGCGCACGTGCTGGTGCGGTGGTTGTTGACGGTGGATTTTCCTACGCCGGCGAGGATCGCGGCTTCGCGGGAGGGGTGGTCTTCCCATTTCGCGAGTGATGCTCCGGCGGCGGCCGCGTATTTACAGACGCTCAAAGGGCACCTTTCGCGGCATGGGGTCTGGCATGAAAGAAGCCGCCCACCTGAGGGGGGTGGCGGGCGGCTTCTAGGGCGATCGGTAATCTTCGCCACTTCTACATACTGGGAACTTTAGTGGGACAGGCTGGAATTGTCAACACTTCCAGCATTCTTTATGCCCATTTCAAGCATCGAGCGCCCGGAGCTCTTCAGGAATGACGGTTCCCACCAGCAGCGTCTGCTCGGGGGTGAGTTCCAGCCGGGCGAGTACGCGTTGCATGGCGGTGACGAACATGGACGCGGTCTGTTCGTCGAGTTTGATGCGGCGTTCTTCGAATCCGGATTTGATGAGCATGTCCAGGAACTTGCCTGCTTGCGCTTGGGCGGCCATGTAGAGCTTGAGTTCGGCGCGGATCTGCTCCCCGCCGTTGTCGTTCTCGTACCGGATTTCTTCGAGGGAGTTCACGCGCTGGCCGAGGGCGTCCATGGTGTGCAGGACGCCGGCCGTCACGCGGGAGAGCATGTCCAGCGGGTCCTGAATCCCTTCAGCCCCGTACGCGGCAATGGCGGCTTGCGGGTCGGCTTCGTAGAGTTCGGTGACGATCCGGCGGGACTCACGATCCCGCGCGGCTTTTATAGCCTGTGGGCTATGGCCGCCGTGGGCTCTGCAGACTGTCCCGCCCGGCAGGACTTCGCCGGACTGGCACGGCCCGCCGGACTGCTTACTGTGGGCAGCGCACGCGCCGTGCACCTGCCCGCACTTCGCACACTCAGCCACTGGCAGGCCACCACTTCAGGCTGATGGCACGGCCGTAGGGTCCGGGCCGGTACTGCTGGTTCAGCTCGTCGGGTTCAAGGAAGTTGGACCGGCGTTCGGTGGAGCTGAAGTTATTGCCCTGGGGCAGGTGCTCGGGGCGGTCAGGCTCGCTCGCGGCAGCTGACTTCACGGGCTCTGGGTGGCGGTGACCTGTCCGCCATGCGGCGACCGATTCCCGCGCCTGGCGGCCGTGGGCGTCAAGGTCGGCTGTCGGGTCGCCCCATGGCCCTACAGAGTCCCATGTGAGCAGCGGGATTTCGTAGGTGTACAGGCCGCCGCGTTCGGAGGTCTGCCAGTAGGCGAAGTGGAACAGGGTCTTGTGAAGGACGCCGATGACCGACTCGCACCCTGACCAACCCATGGTGATCAGGGTTAGCCGCTTGCGTGGCCTTCCCCAGTCGTCGGTGGAGTCTTCGATCTTGGCGCCGCCCATCTTCATGAGGGACTTGACGTACTCAGCCATCTCGGCCGGGGTGCCTTCGAAGTGCTCCAGACGCTCCAGGGCTTCGTCCGTCGGGTAGCCGTCGCCGTCGTACAGGTCGGCGCTCATTTGCCCACTGCTTCCTTGTATTCTGCCCGGCGGTATAGCCAGTGCTCATTGTGCTCGTGGGCATCCTCGAGGCGTCTGCGTTGGGCGGCGAGCCTGCGCTGAGCTTCCTCCAATGCCTTGACGGCGTGGTGGTAGGCCGCAAGCTCGTTGATGTAGGCCTGCCCCGATTCCTTGACGTTGCGATTCAGCTCGCGCTCATCCTCCCGGCTCACACCGTCACGCTCGCTTTCTTGTGCAGGTGGGCCAGTGGGTTGTCGCCGTTGAATCCGTGTTCCATGACGTGTTGCCACCAGAACGCGAACCGGAGCCGTTCGGTGGAGTCGAAGTGTCGGGCGTAGTCGTAGAGCAGGTGGAGGCCTAGTTCGGTGGCTGCGTCGGTGAGTTTCCCGGCTTTGGCGTCAAGGGCCCACTGCGCCTCCATAACCCGCCCAACCGTCCGGGCAACAATCCACGCCCGGTACTCCGGCGGGATCGGGTCCCGGTGCCGGGCCTCACGCCAGAGGATCCACACGTGACGGCGGAACTCCTGATACCTCACGGCTTGCCTCCGCGGTGAATCAGTGCGGGCTTACGGTATGCGCGGGCCATATCGCGGCGGATCCGGCGGCGCTCACGCTCGGTGTCGGCGAATATGATTTGCAGATTCCACGCTATGCGCCGGCTCTGCTCCGCCAAGCGCTCGCTTGACTCCCTTACAGCGGCCGCCACCTTGGCAACGGCGGCCGCGAGAGCGGCACAGTCAACCGTTGCTGGCTGCGTCGTCATGCCCTGCTGTGGCGGGATGTTGATGACCTGCCGTGCGGCGTTCGCGTCCTGGATCACGCCTTCCTCCCGTGCGGGTTGTCTTTCGCCATCGTCTCGCTGAACTGCCGGAGCGCGAGCCAGGACAGGACGTGGTTCATGCCCTCCAGCCACGCGGCGTGCTGCGCTTCGGTGATGGCGTCCTTGAACTGGTCGAGGCCTTCCACCTTGACGACTACTTCTAGCGGCGTCGTTTTTGCCATGACGCCTCCTCAATCCACATAGCCACCAGCATCACGGCGAGTATGAGCAGTCCAATGCAGGCGGGAATCCAGAACGGGGCGAGCACCCACCACCATGACCATGTGATGACGTTGGAGAGTTTGAGCACGATGAAGACGATGCCCAGCACGGATGCGAAGGATATTCCTGAGGTCTGGTTCACTGTTTGCCCGCGTCGATCTGGAGGTCGGGCACGATGTTCTCTGGCTTGAAGATGACCCGGTAGTGGTACACGCTCACGTCCGCCGATTTGGTCTGTTCCACAAAGTAGGACACGTTGTCACTCAGCCCGAGGAAGTGTTTCTTGTACTGGTCGGGGCCGATCTTGCACGTGACATCCAGCTTGCCCCCGTCAGGCTTGATGGAGCATCGGCCTTCGACGGTCAGCAGGTATTTGTCGGTGATGCCGTTGAAGAACACGATGCGGCGTTCTATCTCGAAGTTGTCGGCCGCCGTGGACAGGTTGTCCGAGGCGGTCTGGGCGGCGGGCGTGCATGCGGTCAGCAGCAGCGCCGCGGCGCACGCGAAGATGGCGATTAGTTTTTTCATGCGGGGACTTCCGTTTCTGTGGGCCATGGGGTGAGTTTGGTGCCGGCTTCGTAGAGGGTTACGAGTCTGGCGACGTGGGCGACGATGTAGGTGGGGTAGCCGCGGTGGGATGTCCCGTGGCGGTGGAGGTGCCCTCTCTGGCCCCATTTTTTGATCCGGTCGGTGTCGAGGGCGATGCCTTTGAGGGCGAAGGATCTGGAGAGGGTGGTGGCGTCTTGGGCTACTTTTTCGGCGTGGGCGAGCGCTTCGAGGGTCCGGGCCCGTGCGTCCCAGACGGTCCCGCAGGTCCGGCACTTGACGTCATCCTGGCCTTCGATGCCGTACAGGGTTTCGGGGCATTCGACGTTGTTAATCACGGAGTAGCAGGGGCCGATGTAGCGGACGTCGGGGGCGATGTCGATGGTCCGGCGGATGTTGTTCACGGCGCCGACGATCTCGGAGTACGCGTCCGGGGCGGCCGCGTGGCGGCTGAGCCAGGTCACGTGGTGCATCAGCCAGGATGAGAGGGTCTTCGCCGTCGCCGGGGTGGGCAGGGCAACGAACTTCCCCTCAGCCGCGAGGCCCTCGGCCACGAGTGACACCCAGTCCTTGAGCAGGATACGGAGGTCCCGTGCCGTGTCGGACGCCCTCACGTTGTACGGCATGGGCGGCCCGTCGCTGGCATGGTTCCCGCGTGCTGGCCGGGTCTTCGTTTGCCGGGTCATGGTCGTGTCGAGCTCGTCGAGGAGCCAGTCAAGGTCACCGAGCGCCCGGTCAATAGCGTTGGTGCAGTCCGAACAGATGACGGCGTTGTTGATGAGTGGCTTACCGTCCACAGGGCAGGTCATTTTCGCCCGCCCTGCAGGTAGGTGCCTGCGATGTGGATGCACATGAGGTTGTATGCCTGGTCGTCATCGAAGCCGTGGCGGCGGTACGCGGTGTAGATCCCGGTGTTGTTGCGGGTCATGACGTTCATCCAGTGCGCGGGCTCAACGGGCGCGGGTGTGGTGTGGATGTTCGCGGCGTCATGCTCCGTGTACGTGGTGATGGAGCGGGTCACGGGCTTGGGCGTGGGCTTGGGGTGGAGGCGGGCGAGAACAGCACCGGCAGCGGCGCCGGCGGCAATGACAAGGGCGGCGCGGGTGATCACACTTCCTCCCAAGGTGTAGCGGTGACCTCACGAGAGACGACGCGGGCCCAGTTTACGAATGACAGGGTGTTCCGGTAGGCGGCGTCGTTCTCAGCTTCGGCCCGGTCACGCCATTGGAAGACCTTGGTAATGGGCTTGCCGAGCATGGTGGCATTCATCTCGACGCCCCATTCGATGGTCGTCTCCACCGTGTTGGATTCAAGGCCGAAGCTGGCCAGGTAGTCCTTGACGCGTTGCTCTTCGCTCATTCGTCGTCCCCCAAGCTGTCAAGGAAGTCCTCAAGCCTGATCCGGGCGGAGAGGTTGCCGATGGGTTCGGCGTGGCAGCGGCAGCCGTATTGGCGTGCGCACGCGTAGGGCGTCCAGCAGCACGCGCGTTTGCAGCGCCGCGCCTCCGGCAACGTTTTGGTCATGGGGACCATTCTACCAGTGCCAGCATGCAACTTGCGTGTTTCCGGCACTAAATCAGTGCCCGCCCGTATCGTCCAAGCCCAGCAGGTCCGACGCCTGGGACACCGGCCGCCGCACGAGCCGCTCCGGTTCGTGGTGCATACCCTGCTCGAGGATGCGTCTCAGTACCGGGATGTTGAACACACCGTTCCCGCGCTGCACGTCGAGCTCATGCAACGCTTGCCGGATCGCCATCTCAGCTTCGGTCTCCGTCATGGTCATGGTCATGATGCCTCCGTGGTCGTTAGTCGAGCCTCAATTTCGTCTGCCTTTTGCCGCAACTTCGCGGCACGCTCCTTGCACCAATCCGCGAACTCCCGGCGCTCATCCGTGGACAGGATGATTTCCCGTTTCCCGTCGTCGTCCGGGTTGTGGCTCTTGAAGATCCCGCCAAGGGTTCGGCGGAACCACCGCCCGCCCTTCACGGATACCTCGCTCACGGTTCCGGGCGTTTCGCACTCGAGGAGCATCCCAAGCCCGTCCAGTGCACCGGCACGGTTTCGGTAGCTGTCCGCATACCTGAGGTCGGAACGCATACGCTCAACCGCGGTCATGCGGCCGCCTCCCACTTGCCGTGCGTGTCGCCCACCCATTGTCGGGTGACGAGTTGGAGCGGGGCCGCCGTGCCGTATTCGGTCATGAAGTCGCGGACCTTGGAGGCCAGGAAGTCGTGCATGTAGATGACACGGTTCGGGAGTTGCGCGGCGTACTCCGTGCGGGTCATGGCTTGAACTCCCAGCCGACGTATTCGTACTCCCATGTTGCGGTGATCCAGCCCGCCCGGTTCATACCGTTCGGGAGGTGGCTGTCGTTCATGTCGTCGGCGTCGTCGCCTTCGTAGCTGGCGCCGCACTCGCTATCGAACCATCCCTGCATCCAACACTCCTCGTGCCAGACGCGTTCGTGGCCGACGCCCGCTCTCCTTAGGTGGTCTGCGTCCCACGATTCGCAGTGGCAGTCGGGGTAGAAGTGGCATTCGCCGTACTTCCATGGGCATTCGAACTTGACCGTCGGCTCGAAGTCGGTGTCCCCGCTGTAGGGGAACGTCTCGACGGTGGCGTAGTGCGGGAGGTTGCTCATGCCCCCACCATCTTCCATGCCACGTGCTCCCGTGCGTCCTTGCGGGCCAGTTCGGGCAGGGCCTCCCACTCTTCAGGCGTGAACCCGTTCAGGGCGGCGATGTAACGCTCCGAGAAGTCGGGCCGGGCTGGGACCTGCGCCGGGCGCCGGCGTCTGAACCAGCCGATCATGACACTGGCCGGATCATCTGTTCGAGGAGCTCGAGTGCCATCGGGCGCTGTTCGGCGGCGAGTTCGTTGATGCGGGCGAAGAGTTCGGGGTGCTCGGCGTAGTAGGTGCGGGCTGCTTTGTATGCGGCGTTGTAGCTAGTACCCCAGGTGTCGTACGGGGCGTCAGCGTCAGCGACAGCGGCAGCGGCAGCGTCAGCGACAGCGGCAGCGGCAGCGGCAGCGTCAGCGGCAGCGGCAGCGGCAGCGTCAGCGGCAGCGGCAGCGTCAGCGTCAGCGGCAGCGTCAGCGGCAGCGTCAGCGTCAGCGGCAGCGTCAGCGGCAGCGACAGCGACAGCGACAGCGGCAGCGTCAGCGTCAGCGTCAGCGACAGCGGCAGCGGCAGCGTCAGCGACAGCGGCAGCGACAGCGACAGCGGCAGCGTCAGCGTCAGCGTCAGCGACAGCGGCAGCGGCAGCGTCAGCGACAGCGGCAGCGGCAGCGGCAGCGTCAGCGGCAGCGGCAGCGGCAGCGTCAGCGGCAGCGGCAGCGTCAGCGTCAGCGGCAGCGTCAGCGGCAGCGGCAGCGTCAGCGGCAGCGTCAGCGGCAGCGACAGCGACAGCGGCAGCGTCAGCGACAGCGTCAGCGACAGCGGCAGCGTCAGCGACAGCGTCAGCGACAGCGGCAGCGACAGCGACAGCGGCAGCGACAGGCTTCCCCTGCTCCGCGTATCGTTCGCGTACCTTCGCCTCAACCTTGCGCCGCAGCTCGGCCCGGCTCTCGTCGCGCTTCTTCCACGCCCGGTTACGGATCTCCCGGAGCTTCAACACCAACTCGGCCACCGGGAGTGCGACGAACGACGCGAGCATATCGGCATCGTCATGCATGCCGGCGAGCCGCAACCACGGACCCAACAGGTTGGTCACGAGATAGCGGGTGGCGATCCTCTGGCGTTCCTCGTCTAGCCCGTCGCCGGCGGTGCCCACCATGCGCGGCAGGAACGGGGCGAGGGACTGGCGGCGTTCGTCATCCCACCGGTCATTCAACGTGATTGTGTAGCGGCGCAAGACAGGGGACGCACACACCGGGGCGTCAGTGTGCCCCTCACCGGCCAGCCAGGCAACGACCTCCATAGCGCAGTGGCCCTCTTCGAAGTCCATGTGCGAGCTGGAGTCCAGGACGATGGCGCCGTCGTTCAGCTGTGCGAGGCGTTCCGGGATGATGGTGGTGTTCATGGTCAGAGTCCTTCTGTTTCGGATTTTGCGGCGTAGTAGGCGTCGTTTGCGGCGGCGAGGTTCTTACGGGCCGCGTCTTTGCGGATGACGGCGGACTCGAAGACCCGGAGTGCTTCGTCGTAGGCCCGGTCAGCGTCAGCGAACGCGGCGGATGCCAGGCGCTTTTGACGGTGCAGCTTTGCAACGTCAGCGCCACTGGCCGGCTTCGGTACTCTCTTCGGATCCATGATGTTCCCCTCAACTTTGATGCTGGAAGTGTTGTGTTGCGTGTTTCAAGTATCGCACTACACGCGCGACTTTGGAAGACCCATCGTCGGCGTGTCCACGGCGTGTCGCGTAGCAGCCCATGAGGTTAGGCCACACCTTGCTTGTCAGTCGCGGCGTCAAGAATAAGGTTTACGACATGCTCAGATCGATCGCCGGTGAGCAGTGAAATAAGATCCGCGCCCGTCATCAGCACCCATTGGTCTTCAAACTTCCGCGTCCCGCGTCTCTTAGCGACGACGATCCCGCACAGCGCCCGGTAGTTCACAGCTTCGACAGAGGCTTCACGCGTCCAGGTGGTGGGCTCCAGCTTCCCTCCGTAGTCCTTCGTTTCCACCGCGATGCGCTCCCCGTTCAGGTGCCGTACGTTGGCCACATCCCCGATGTCCTTGGAGCCTTTACGCGGCGCCCGGTCGATGTCCGGATTCCCCAGCGCGTTGGCGAGCCCATCAGCGACGAGCTGCTCAAAAGCTGACCCGGCCTGCTTGGCGGTTGAACGTGATCTTGTCATGCGGTGCTCCTTGGTGTTTGGTGTCGATGCCGGTAGCATCTTCTGTTTCGGTGCTGGCGACCGTCCAGAATCGTTTACGGGGTTTTGGCGGGGTGGTTGGACGTTCGGGAGGATTTGCGGGGCCTACAGAGGCGCCTAGCGCTCGTGGCATGTTTGGCAGATGAACGGCGGCTGAGTCGATGCCATGTGCCCCATCGGCTTCCGGGTCAGGCACTCGCTGCACAGCCTGGTCCCGTCATCCGCTTTGCCATTCCCGGCCTTCGCCCAGAACTGCTCCCAGCTGATCGCCGTCGGTGCCTGCGCTTTCGGATCCTGCGCGGCCCTGAAGCAAGCCGTGACGACGAGGTCAACCGGCCGGCCCTCATTCGCGAAGCCTTCGAGGATGCGCATCAGTGCCCCGTAGTTCCATCCCGGCCGGAGCGTGCGGATCGTGTAGCTAATCGCTGATGCCTGTTCTTGGTTGAAGCTGGCCATCTGCTGCTCCTTTCAGATTCTCGCGTTCAGGTAGGTGAGATAGAAGAAAATGTCTTGGAAGTTGAAGAGCAAAAACAAAAGGCGACATGCCTTTGGAAGGTGACCACTTCTTTAACTTGGTCTTGGTCTTGGTCTTGGTCTTGGACACTTGAACGAACGGCGTACGTTATTCGTACGTTCTAAATTCGTTCGCTGTAACACGCTGGGCATGCGTCGGCCAAAGGTCAGGCCTTCGGTTTCTTTTTGGGGTTGTTCGCCCGCCATTCAGCCATGCGGATCCGCGCAGCTTCCCGGTCTTCAAGGACCTTTTCCTTGGTGCGCTGGTACTCCGCCCACGACAGAAACTGCCAGTCCTCCCCGGCCCTCGCCCAGAATCCGCACGCTACAAGTTCCCGCGCAAGCTCCGGGCCACGAGGCCACGAGTTGACGTACCATGCGGGCACGAGCCCGTCCGTCAGGTAGTCGGTGCAGAGGGTGCCGGCCAGGACCCAAAGCCCCATGGCTTCGAGTCCTGCCCGTCTACATTTCGGGTGCGAATGCATCTTGTCATCCGCGTTGAACCAAGCCACTGATCAGGCCCCGATGGCGTCGAACAAGGTGGGCATGGCCTGCTTGTTTTCCTCCGCCTCGAGGTACTTGACGGAGTCGAGGAAGTACCCGGAGTTGAGTTCGGAGGAGCGGCCTTTCCTGCCCAGCTTGAGCGCCCGCAGTGGCACCGTTCCGAGGCCTCCGAAGGGGTCGAATACGAGGTCGCCGGGGTTGGTGTACCGCTCGATGAGCCGGTCCACGATGTCGAACTGGAGCGGGCAAACATGCATCTGGACGTTGCGGCGCTTCTGCTCCCCGTTGAGGGTGAGCATCCGGTTGATGTCGTGCCAGACATCCGGCGCCCAGGATCCGGGCATGAGGGACATGAAGGTGGCGGGGAGTGCGCCCTTGCCCTGCAGCGCTTCGCCGACTTTGATGTGGGATTCGTAGTCGTAGACCTCGCGGAGGGTCTGTTCGGTGAAGAGCCTGGAGCGCTGCTCTACGGGGAGTGCGGCGAGTTCGTCGGTGGTGAGGTGTCGGTCGCCGCTGGAGCGCCAGTTGGCATGTGCGTCGACCTGCCATCGGGCGAGTGAGTAGTCGTCCTTTTCCTTGGTGACCCGGTCGTCCGCGTAGCCTTTGGAGCGGTCGGTCTGGGGCTTGTGGAAGAGCAGGATGTACTCGGGGGAGCCGACGCCCATCTTCGTCCCGTCCTTCCGCATTTCGGTGTAGCCGAGGCGGTAGGTCTGGTTGTTCTCGCGGACGACGTCGGTGACGACGGTGACCATGCCCATGTAGTCGAAGCCATGCTTCACTCCATGGAAGAGTGCCTCAGCATGGAATGGGCTCACTGTGGGGATACCGGCGCCGGTGACGTTGCCGAAGTTGATGCGGTCCTTGACGTGGCAGGCGTAGATCCGGCCGGGCCTGAGCACTTTGAGCAGCTGCGGGGTGAGGAAGTCCATCTGGGCCCAGAAGTGGTCGTTGTCGTCGGTGTGCCCGAAGTCGTTGTAGGAGGGTGTGTATTCGTAGTGGTTGCTGAAGGGGATGGAAGTGACGATCATGTCGACACTGTTCTCGTCCATGTGGTTGGTGGCTTCGTCAACGCAGTCGTTGTTGGCGAGGGTCCAGCCGGCGCCGGATGCTTCGATGCGTTCGACGCCCATTGATCTGGTGAGCGCTTCGGTGATGGAGTTTCTTGATAGCCCGTAGGTTTTGATGATGTCGGTCATGGTGGAGGTGAGCTCCTTGTCTCGCGCCAGCTTGTCCTTGAAGGATGCGAGCACTTCGGTTTCGGATTCGGCGTAGATCATGTGGATGGTGCAGGGGTGGGTTTGGCCGAAGCGTTGGATGCGGTGCCAGGCTTGGTAGATGTCGTTGAACTTGTAGGTGATGCCCGCGAAGATCGCGGTGTGGGCTTGCTGGAAGTTCATGCCTTGGCCGAGCTGCACGGGTTTGCCGATGAGTGCCCACGTCTTTTTGTCCCGCCATGCGTCGATGCGGTCTTCTGCTTCGTCGGGGTCGAGTGAGCCGTGGACGCTGGAGTATGTGAGGCCGGCGGCTTTGAGGGCTTGTTCGATGGCGGTTTGTTCGTCGTTGAGGTCACACCACAGGATGATCTGAGATCCGTCCGTTTCGTGGTGTTCCTTGACGAGCTCGGTGAGCTTGGCGATGCGGGCCGGGAGGCTGTCCCGCTTCTCTTTTGCTGTGGCTTGGAGGTCTTTGGCTCCGCCCCGGAAGAGTCGGGCCTGCCCATCTCGGTCTACTCCGGCGGTGCTGTGGTCCACAAGCACTTCCACCCAGTTGACCGTGAGTGGCGGCAGGTCATAGCCCTCATCTGAGTAGCCGAGGTCGGAAGGCTTTTGGAGGAAGATCGACCACGAGTTCAGCCACATGAAGAACTCGTCCCGCTTGTGCGGGTAGAGGGTGAGGTTGTTCGCCTGGGTGGAGTCGCGCTGGAACCAGCGGGTGAGTGCCTGGCCGGTGTCCATGACGCCCAAGAATCCGGCGTAGTGGATGAGTTCCTTGTATCGGTTCGGGGACGGGGTTGCCGTGGCAACGAACCGGTACTTGACCTTGTCGAACAAGGTGAGGAACGTCTGGTAGGTCTTGGAACCGAAGCTCCGGAGCACGCCAGCCTCATCGAGCGAGACGGCCGTGAACACGTTCGGGTCGAGCTTGCCGTCGCGGACAGTCTCATAGTTGGTGACGTACAGGCCGCCGCCGTGGAAGGTCATGTCCTTGACGCTGCGGATGAACTTGATTTCCACGTCGAGCTTGATCCCGTCGCGGATGAACTCGCCGCGGACGCCGAGTGGCGCGATAATCAACCCGGATCCGCCGCTGTCGCGGAGGGTGAGGCGCAGCGTCTCAATCTGCATCATGGACTTGCCCATGCCGAATGCGGCGAAGATCGCCCGGCGGCCGCCTTCGACTGCCCACTGGACAATGTCCCGCTGGTGCTCCATGAGGATGGGGTTAACGGCCGTCGCCGGGATTGGCACACCGTAGTTGCGTTCGAAGTCGGCCTTGTCCTTGAGGAAGTCGACGTACTCGCTCACGCGGACACCAGCGTTTCGGCGCCGGAGAGTGAGAGTGCCGCCACGATGAATAGGTCCCGTGCGGCTGGCGGGGTAACAGCGTTGCCAGCTTGTTTTACCTGTTCGCGCTTGTTGCCGGTCATGATGTAGGACTTGGGGAATGCCATGCCTGCGCTGATTTCGTAGGGTTCGAGCATCCGGAATTCGCAGTCCTCAATTTCGAGGACGGTCCATTCGGTGATGCCGTGGTGCTGGCCGCCGGCACTGAAGGTTCCGAACGGGTCGGTGGTGGGTGCGTTGGATGCGGCCAGGTGTTCGGGTGAGGTGCCGCGCATGGTGGTGACCATGGCGAACCGGTCGGTGGTGCTGATCGTCGGTATGGCCTTCGACACGGGATGCATCTGGCCGTTGCCGTAGTACTCCATCAGCAGGTGCGCGCCAGGCGCGGCCACAAGGGACTGGTGCCCAGCCGTCGTGATCGTGCCCAGTGGGCGGGTTGCGGGAGTGGACATGCATGATTCTTGTCCCGCGGGAGCAGAGTTGTTGCGCATGATCAGTGGCGGTATTACGACGGCGTTCGCGTCCCGGGTTGTCAGCGCGCGCATGGGGTCCGACAGCGGCCGGGCGTCATCGTTCCACGTCCCGCCAGCAGGAACCAACAGGCCCGTTTCGTTGCGCGTGGTCTGCGTCCGCATCGGGTCGGCTGCCAGCTGCGCCTGCTTCCCTTCCCGGCCTTCCACCGGCACGAGCAGTGACCGGGTGTAGCTGGTCGTCTGCGTCTGGAACGGCTCGGCATGAACCGGGCTGATGATCTCGGCGCCACGGACGGCATCAATGCTGACGGCCTTCCCGTGGTAGCGCTTGAGCCCTGCAGCGATCCGGGCCATGGTCTTGGGCACGAGCGGCTTGGTGCGGTCGCCGATGCGCTGGCCGCGGAGCTTCCAGTCGATCGCGGATGCGGCGGGCAGCCAGCCGGGTTCGATGACCGAGTTGCGGCACTTCGTGTTCGGGCAGCGGTAGACGTACTGGGCTTTGTAGCGGCCCCACCGGTAGTTCGGGTTCTTCCACGACTGGACGCAGCGCACCGTCTCGTCGCACGCGCCGCAGTGGGCGAGAGGCATGAGTAGGTCGAAGTTCGGCCGGCGGTTGCCCTTGAGCCAGAACATCACGTACATGCGGTCGCGGGACTGCGGCGCGGGCAGTCCGCCGAGCTGGGCGTGCATGGAGTTCATGTAGACGATGTGGTGTTCGTAGCCGAGTGCATCCATGGCCATCAGCCAGGCGTCGAACATGACCCACTTGGCGGCGTCTACGACGTTCTCGGTGATGATGAGCTTGTACTTGTGCCATTCGGCGAATCGGGGCACGTCCCACATGGTGGCGCGGGATCTGTCGGCGGCTTCGTCGGCGATGCTTTCCCCGAATAGGTCGTGCTGGTTGGTGACGCGCTTCTTGCCCTTGGCTACCGAGTGGTTGGTGCACTCGGGGGAGGCCCAGAGGATGTCTGAGGTTGCGATGTAGCGGGGGTCGGTGATCTGGATGTCGGCGCAGACGTGCTCTGTCTCGGGGTGGTTGGCGTTGTGCGTCTCGATGGCACGGGACCAGTGGTTCATGGCCGTCTTGATGGTCACGCCGGGAACTTCGAGGGCGCCGGTTGAGGATCCGCCGGCGCCACAGAACATGTCCGTCGCGGTCAGCTCGTTGTTCTGGTTCTGCATGGACTGGATCAGGTCGTCCAGGGTGGACCGGCGCTCAAGCAATGCGGTACTCATGCTGCTCTCCTAGTTTTTTCGCGCCATTCGCGGTAGTTGTTGTCTCTGGCTTTACGGCAGGCGTCGCAGAGTGGTTCGCCGGTGCGGACGTGGCGGCTGTATCCGGTGAGGGTGCCGCAGCGGTCGGGGTTGAAGGGTTGGGGCTTGCGTCCGGGCTTAGCCCAGTGGGCGGGCCGGATTTCGGGGCTGCCGCCGTGCGCGTAGGTGGTCATGCGGCAACTGCTTGCATGACTTTGGTGAACGTGGCGTCGTGCTGGTTGACGGCGCAGGCGCTCTGTTGGTAGGTGCCCGCCTCTTGGGTGTGCCAGGCAACCCGGATGTCGTCGTCGCCGCGCCTCGCTTCGAGCTCGATGTAGGGGCGGCCGTAGTCCTCACTGTGGTTGAGCGCGTAGGACCAGCCGTTGATGGTGAGTGATTCGGTGAGGACTCTGACTCCGGGCGGGATCATGCGGACACTCTCCTGATCTGCTCTTCCGCTGTCTTGGTGAGTGCGCGGAAGTCGCCGCCTTCCTTGTACGTCCAGCCGCGGCCGGGGAAGTGTTTGGCGAGGGTTTCGCGGGCGAGGCCGGTAGTCCGTTGCACTTCCCGCTGGGATGCGCCGTCGGCGAAGAGGTCGGCGGCTTGTTGGAGGCGTTCGGGTGCGGGTGGTGGCGGAGTGTAACTCACGCGGTCTTCCTTTCGTGGGTGAGGGTGGCTTGCATCCATGCGTTGAGGGCGACGCGGAGTTCCCCGGCGGCGTCGGCTACTTGGATTTCGACGGCGGCCGCGTTCCTTGCGGCCGCGTGGCGGTCACCGGTGCCGTTGACTGTGGCGTCGCGGAGCTCGTGCTGCGCTCTCCTCAGTCGCCAGTCCCAGGCGTCTTTGATCTGCCGGGCTTCGTCGTAGCGGTTCTTGAGGATCTGCGCTTCGGTGATGACCGGGGGCCGGAGGCGGGTGGCGCTCATGATGGCGCCTCAAGGTTCCAGATGCCGAGCTTGCCCTTGGCGGCGAACGGTTCCACGGGTTGCGGGTTCGCAAGTTCCCAGTGGTAGTGCCCTTCCATGCCCCAGGATGAGCAGTGTTCCTCGTGGACGTTGTCGGATTTGTCGATCGACCCGGTCCAGCAATCGTCGGCGTGGTGGCAGCCGACGACGTCCACAGTGCCGATGACGGAGCCGTGCAAGGTAGCCATGTAGGCCCTGCCGGTGATCCTGGCGATGAACGCCACGGCCGCCTTGTCCCATGCCAGCCCGGCGTGGATGTGCAGCTGGCCGCGGTACTTGGTCGGCTTGCTGCGGTTCTCCACGTCCTTGCCATCGAAGATGATGGCCCGCGCCCACGGCTGCTTGACGGTCAGGGCCTTCATGATGCGGCCCCGTTCGCAATGTCAAGCAAGACGTCGGCGTGGCAGGGCTTGTCCAGTGGGCACCAGCATGCGAGGTCTTTGCCGCCGAGTTCGAGGAATGTGTGTGATGCGTTAATGAGCCGGAGGGGATCGTTCAGCCAGTCGTTGACGTAGGCGGCGACTGCGGCCGCTTGACTGCCCGTTTCGACAACGGCGTGAGGGTTGCCCCACTTGGAGCCGCGCCCGACGTAGACGGCACCTTCCGGCATCCGCCAGCCTTTGGTGCGCTTCCGCTGGATCCGCTGCGGCCTCATGCCCTGACCTTGATTCCGTGCTTCTCAATGACGGCGTCGGAGATGACGCGGGACTTGACTTTGCCCGTGCTATGCCGCCATTCGTCCATGGATTTGGCGAGGGCGTTCTTGCAGGGTCGGCAGGGCTGCGTGCCGTTGCGGAGGTGCCTGTAGTAGGCGGCCCTGTCACCACAGTTGGGGTAGATCGATGGGCCGTCGGGGGTGAGGCGCGGCATCAGGCGACTTCCGTTTCGATGGTGACGGCCCCGGCCTTGGCGTGGGCTTCGTCGCGGGTTTTTTCCCAACCCGATGCGCCGTCGGGGTGGAGCCAGAACCATTCGCCGACGTGGGTCTTGGATTCGAAGACGATGGGCCGTCGTTCCTTGGAGGTGTGGACGTGGGCGAGTGCCTGGTCGTAGGTGTCGTGGGAGCGTTTGCCTTCGGCGCGGGGCCCGTAGACGAAGCGTGGCGGGGTTGTTTTCCAGTTGGGTTTTCCGGTGATGAAGTCGGTGCCGGATTCGATCTTCCAGCGGTCAGCGGGGTGTCTCATGGTGTCTCCTGTTGGTGGTCAACGCGCAACACGGTGGGTAAAAAAGGGGGGCCTAAAAAGGCGGCTCGACGTCGGGGCCGTTACCCCAACCGCCCGCGTTGGATGTGGGAGTCGTAGCCCACGGATCTTCCTGTGATGCTTGCGCACTAGAACCGCCGAAGCCTCCATTCGAGCCATTCGAGGTTTGACTAGAACCGCCGCCGAATCCGCCGCCTGCAGCCTGGCCGCCGCCGTTGCCACTCCGCTGGGCGCGGTTGACCTTTGCGTTGGCGAACCGGAGAGACGGCCCGATTTCGTCAATCTCGAATTCAATGACGGTGCGCTTCTCGCCTTCTTTTGTGTCGTAGCTGCGGGACTTGAGGCGGCCCTGGGCCACGACGCGCATGCCCTTGGTCAGTGACTCGGCCACGTTCTCGGCCATCTCGCGCCACACGGCGGAGCGGAGGAACAGAGTCTCCCCGTCAACGAATTCATTCTTCTGCCGGTCGAAGGTCTTCGGCGTGGAAGCGATGGTGAAGTTGGCGACGGCGGATCCGGACGGCGTGAACCTCAGCTCCGGGTCATTCGTGAGGTTGCCTACTACGGTGATGATGGTTTCGTTTGCCATGGTTACGCTGCGTCCGTTTCGTGTTCGTCGATGAGTCGGTGGGCTTCGGATTTGGTCAGGTCCCTGGATGACTCGATGGAGCGGCCCAGGTAGGTGGAGAGGTAGTTGAGCTTGTCCTCCCGGTCACTGAGGCCTTGCTCTTGGAGGATGATGTTGAGCTTGGTGAGCTGCGCGGTGGTGATCCCCGGCTCAGCAGTGTCGGGCTCATCTTCCGGCGCGGGTTCTGCATCGTCGGCCGGCGCGTCGTGCACGGCGGCGGGGAGCTCCGGTGCGGGCTGCTGCTTGCGGGTGACGGTCCGCTTAGCCTTCGGCGCTTCGGTGGCCGTGCTGGTGCCCGTCTCGCCGAGGTCGTCCAGTTCCACCTCTTCCACCGAGGTAGCGGCGATGCCCGTCAGGACGTCGGGGGCGATGACCCGGCAGATTTCCGCCTGGCACTTTGCCGTGAGCATGGCGATGGGGTCGGACTGGTATTTCTTGTTCGACGTGTAGCCGGCCTTCTGGGCGCGAGCGATGGTCCACTCAACGCGGGTGTATGTGGTGTCGCCCTTGCGCTTGCCTTCGTAGATGACGCTCTGTTCCGTGGCTTGGATGCGGCGGATGGTGTGGCCTGCCTGCATGACCAGCGCGGCCATCGTGCGGGCGTACATGGAGGGTCGGCCGGAGACGACAAAGATGTTCGCCAGCGCGTTCATCGGGTCCAGCCCGAGGGACTTCCCGGCGAGGATCGCGGCGGCCGCGGCTTCCGGCTTCCCACGGAATGATGCCGGAACGAACTCGGTGCTGCAGAGGGCGGTGCCGAGCTGGTGCGCGGCGGAGAGTTCCTGCGCCCACTCCATGAGTGAGATGGTCGTGGCCGTTGGGGCGACGGTGGGTGTCCCGAACTGGGCAACTTGTCCGGGCTGCTGGGTGATGGCTACTTCGCTCATGCTGCTTCGCTTCCTTCGATGGCTGGGATGGTGAGGGGTTCGGTGATGATCGCGTCGCGGAGCTTCGCGGTCTTGTGGGTGTAGGCGGCAGCAAGAAACATCTGGTAATGCTGGTCGATTTCTTCCGGGTTGCGCGCCAGCTCGTAGAGTGCCGTGCCGTCCGGGGTCACGTGCGCCACGTACGTGGCAACGATTTCCGGGAGTGGGTGCTCGTTGCCTTCCTCATCGATGTAGAACTCGGCCTTGGAGTATGCGGCGGTCTGCAGTGCAGTCTCGCCGTATACACCCTTGGAGGTTTTGAGGTCGATCTGGATTGGCTTGCCATCGGCCAGGAAGGGTGAGGTGCAGAACAGGTCGAACTTGCCCGCGTACCAGTCCTTGCGGCTGGCGACCGGCCGCTCGGTCAGGAGTGTGGTGATCTGCCATTTGTCGAGGAAGTCGGCGTAGCCCTCCACGTAGGGGATGAGTTCTTCCGGGACGTCGACCGCTTCGCCGGTGTTGTGGAGGACTTCGGCGTGGTCGTGGACGGCGGTGCCGCGCACTCCGGCTTCGTCGCGGACCTTCGTGGGCAGTTCCTTGAGCTCGCGGATTGCGGATTCGGGATCACCGGCCAGGAGCTCGTCGAGGCGTGCGCGGTTGTCCGGGTCGGTGACCCACTCGGCAACAACGCGGGGGGCCCAGCGCACGAGTGCCGGCTTGGGGATTCCGCCGCCGATGATGGTGGTCACGCCGGTGACGGGTAGGCCGTCGAGCTTGTAGCGGTGTCCGTTGTGCGTGAACGTCAGGCCCTTGGCGGGCGTGGCCGTCTTGACGCTCATCCTCCCACCTCCACGTATTGGGCTTCGATGCCGAGGTCGCGGCCGCCGCAGGCTCGGGCGGCTTCTTTGGCGCGGTGTTCGTCTTGGCCGTAGGTGCCGATGACTTCGCCGGTTTCGCCGTAGACGATCCATTCGGCGTATGGTGCGTCGTCTTGTGGTTCCCAGCTCATCGGGTGGCCTCCAATTTCTCTTGCCACGCGTCGAGGCGGGCACTGGATGGGTTGACGTGGCCGGATGTGACTTCGGCTTGGGTATGCGGTGCGCCGTCGTGCTCGCAGGTGCAGGCCTCGCAGATGTGGTGGTTGTTGTCGCAGATGCCGGCGCCGCGGCAGTAGCACTGGTCGGGGCTCATGCCGCTACTTCGCCGTCTTCGATAGTGATGCCGAAGTCGCCGGTTTCGTTGACGATTTCGATGAACACCTGGAAGTCTGCGTCGGCGGCCATTGTCTCCAGTGCGGTGAGGCTGTCGGAGTCGAGGTCGTTGCCGTTGCGGACGATGAGGACCCGGAGTTCCGGGTTGAGTGCGATCATCATGGCCGCGGAGACGAGGACCTTCTCAGCGGATGACGCGCGGTTGAAGGGGCGGCCCTTGTAGAGCACGCCTTCTTCGTCGAAGCTGAGGTCATCGACGGGGAAGATTGCGGCGGCGAGGCCGTCAGCTTTGCGCTTGTCGATGGCGGCGAGCTTGGCGGTCAGGTCGTCGGAGGCTGCGTCGGCATCCTTCAGCGAGGCTTCGAGTCGAGCCTTTTCCTGCGCGGCCCGGACTTGTGCGTTGGTGACTTCGGCGCCGTCGATCTTGTGCTGAATGGTGTCGACGTCGACGGGGGCGGGAGCCTTGGCGGAGTAGTCGGATGCGTTGTCCAGCTGCTCCTGCGCGGTCGCAAGCTCTGCTGTCAGCTGTTCGACTCTTCTGGTCCAGGTGCTTACGGCGGCGTCCGCTTCGATGATCTTGGCGTTGAGCGCCTGACCTTCGCGGTAGGCCGTGACGAGCGCGGAGACGCTGACCTCTTCGGCGGGCAGGTCGGCGGGAAGGGCGAGGAACCTTGCGACCTGCGCGGTGAGTTCCTTCTCGCGCCGGTTGGCTTCGGTGCGCTGATCGAAGATCGCCTTGCGTTCGTCCTCCAGAGTGGCCGGGTCGAAGGGTAGCTCCACGAGGCCGAGAAGTGTCTTGAGCTGGTCCTTGTCGTTGAGGCTGGCGAACTGTGAGGCGTCGAGTCCAAGGGAGCCGATGAGGGAGTCCAGCTTGGCCTGCCCGTACTTGGCGCCGTCGGCTGCCTTGATGACGAGCTTGGAGCCGGCCGGGGTGTAGGTGCGGGTGACCTGCAGGCCGTCGTCAGTTTCGACGGTGATGGCTGCCTTGTCGGCGCCGTCGTTGATGGGGCGGGTGATGACTCTGCCGTTGTGCCCGCAGATGGCGGCTTCGAGTCCGTCAAGGATGCTCGACTTTCCCTGCTTGTTCTTGCCAGCGAGGGCGACGAGCGAGCCGGAGGGTGCGATCTGGACGTAGTTGAGTCGCTGGAACTTGCTGAACTCTGCGAACGTGAGCTTGCTCATTTGGTTTACCTCTCAAGGGGGATCTTGCGGGAAGGTGATAAGTAGACTCTACATGCTTGTAATGACAATTTGTAGTGTTTCCAGCACTAAACATCCACCAATTTTCAGGCTTCAAGCAATGTCAGTCCGGGCCGGTGGAGCGTGGCGGGGTCCAGGCCTTCGGGGTGGACGCCTCTCCGGCGTCTCGCGGCCCACAATCTCTGGAGCTCTTGCCGGGCCTGCTCGATTTCGGCGTCGCTCATGGTGTGCCGGTAGACGCGCTCTTCCTTGCTCGTGGTGCCTTTGGTGATGAGCCGGGTCTTGCCCTTGAGGAACCGGTAGCAAGTCGTGCACGTCCCATCCAACGTGATAGCGGCGATGACCCCGGCCGGGAGGTTCGTGGGCCGGACCCGGAAGTTACCGACACGGGCAGGAACGAACGTGCGGCGGTTGCATCGGGGGCATTTCAAGCTCATTTGGAACCTCCTACGGGTCCGAGGATGGTGACTGCTTCGCTGGCGGGGGTGGTGGTGTCGCATCCGAAGCATCTTCCCGTCATGTTGGCGAGGACGGCGGCGATGAATCCTTGGCAGGCGGCGAACACGCCGGAGTCGTACGGGCATGATGGGCAGTGCACGCGGACGTAGTGGCTTGCGGGGCTGTCGGTGTGGAGCGGGTGGAGCCCGTGCTGGGTATGTTCGCAGGGCACGGCGTCCATCTCGCCGACGAGTGCTGAGATGTCCAGGTCGAGTGAGGTGCTCATCGTGCCACCACCAGGAACACGGTCCATGCGGCCGGGGTGATGACGAGCGCGAGGATGGCGCCGAGTGCACCGAATACGAGTTCCCCGCGGCGGGTCAGGCGGATCGGCTGGCGGCTCACTTCTCCACCTCGATCACGAACATGTGTGCGGGCAGATTGCCTTCGGCTTCGTTGGCGGCGGTTAGGATCCGGCCGGCGAACTTCTTTGCGACGTCGGCCGACATGCTCAGGTAGTTGTCCTGGCCGAGGTCGATGAGGATGGTCTTACTGTTCGGCAGTGCGTGAATCTTGGGGTTGAACGTTCTCTCGGTCATATCGTCGCGGCCTCTGCTTTGAGTCGGGTGAGGCCTGCTTCGAGTTCGGCGGAGGCTTCCCGGTTGGCGGGGGTGGGGTTGGTGGATGCCCGTTTTTGGGCGATCGTGACGCGGCGTTCGGCGGCGCGGATCCGGCGCGCGTACCCAGCAGGGGAGATGACCATGCTGGCCGAGTACATGGCGGCGGTCATGGCTGCACCCGCAGGAGGGCGCGTGCCTGCTTGGTCGCCGTGCGCATCCGCTTAGGCTTGGCCTGCCACCATTCCATCCCGTCGCCCTTGAGGATCTCGTTGCGCAGCTTGCAGACCTTCTCCTCGAAGGGCAGGTTCTCCTCGTACCACTTGGCCATTGCAAGGTGAGCCACGGCGCGGCGGTACTCGTTGCTGACGGAGTGGTTGGCGCCGAGGTTTGATGTGGACGGGAGTGGGACGCTCCGCTTGATCAAGGATCCGTAGAGGGCCATCTTGTCTATGCCGTCGCAGTAGGCGAGTAGTTCGTCCTCGTTGGTCTTTATCTCGGGAAGGTCGGTGGGTGGGATCACGATGTAACCCTGCGCTTCGAGTTCTTCGATGGTGCTCACGCCGCCACCTGCCGATCGTCTGTTGCGCGGAACGCGGCGACCTGGAGCAGCTCGGCGATGTTGTCGCGGAGGGTTTGGTTGAGTTCGTCGCGGAGGTCGGGGCGGTTGTCGATCGTCAGTGCGGTGTTCATGACGATGCGGTGGTGGGTGCCGGCGTCGACGGACTGGATCTCTTCGAGGGTGGTGACGAGTTCGCGGAGGTCGGCGATGGCTTTCTGGGAGATGTCGGCCCCCGTCTCGGCGTCGAGCATCTTGGCGAGGTTTTCGACGCGGCGGTCCCATACGGTGCCGGGTTCGTCCCAGGTGGTGTCTTCGATGAACTGGCGGCACTGGGAGAGGATGACGGCGCGGGCGTGGCGTTCGGTGGTTTTGCGGATGGACATTATGCGGCCTCGACTACTCGGTAGCTGATGTGTTCGTAGAGGTTGCGGCGGTGCTTGCCCCAGCCAGTGTGGATGGTGCCGCCGTTTGCTGCGAGGGTGAGGCCCTGTTCGCGGATTTCTTCGCGGGTGAGTTTGGCGGCGTGCTTGCCGAAGACGGGTTCAACGTAGGGGAGTTGCATGGCGGTTCTCCTATCTGGTGGGGCGGTGGGTGCATGGGCGGTGGACGCGGATGTTGCCGGTGGTTTCCCACGTTCCGGCGCATCTGTTCATGACGGTCTCCTTGTTCTGCGGCGTGTGGTCCGCTCTGGTGGTGGGGTTGCTTCTGATGTGGTGAGGATGGTGTCGAGGTGGGTTTCGGTGAAGCGGATGGTGCGGGGGCCGAAGTCGAGTGATGGCCAGGTTCCGGTGCGGGCTTTGGTGCGGACGGTGCGGGGGTCGATCTGGAGGATGTCCGCGAGCTGGGCGACCGTGTAGGTGCGGGGCGCCTCCGTCGGCGCTGCGGTCACGGTCTGGTTTCCCGGAGGCTCATGAGGCCGCGGGCGATTCGGACACGCCGTTCGAGGAGTTTGAACGCTTCCTCAGCGGTGAGGTTCCGATGGCGTCCCCACGCCGTGGGCGGTTCCACGAGGTTCTTGCCGCCGCGGTCGGTGACGAGTCGCATGACCCGCCAGCCGGTGGAGTGTTGCGGGAGGGTGGTCTTAGCGCTGGTGGTGAGCAACATGATGTTCCTTCGGGATGAGGTTCATGACGGCGGTGCGGGTGTCGGCCAGCGGGAGGTCGGCGTTGATGACGGCGTGGACTGCGTGGCGGAGGGCTTCGGCGTAGGTCATGCGGATGCCAGCCATGATCTGCGCGGGCCGGTGACTTTGCGGATGATCCGCGCCTTGGATGCTTCGGCGAACAATGCTCCCCACATGCAGGCGACGGGCGGTTTCGGGAGGCCGTGCGCGATGAGGGACCGGGCGTCGCAGGGGTGGCCGGCGAGTGCTGCGGCCTCGAGCGCGGCGAACGCCTGGCTGGTCCAATCGGGGGCGGTCGGGGATTCGAGGACTGCGGGGCGGGTCATGGCTTGCTCCTGGTGGATGGGACGTCGCGGGTGACGGTGACGACTTTGGGTGTGAAGAGTGCGTTTGCGGGGAGTTTGAATAGTTCGGCGATGGCGAGGGCGACGTCGTGGTTGACGGTGTTGCGGGCGCCGGATCGGAGGTGGCCGATGGTGGATTTGCTGATGCGGGCTTTGGAGCGTTTGCGAATGAGGACGTGCTGCACGGATTCGGTGAGGGTCCTCACGGTGTAGCCGTTCGCCTTCATGATCTGGGCGAACAGGTCGGCGTTGCTGAGTTTGATGTCGAGCCTTTCGGTGGTGGTGCGCATGGTGTCTCCTTGGTGGGGTGTGTTCTTCCTATACACGTAACACTCGACCGTTGAGACCTGCTGAGTCGTGGTGTGTTGATACGAAACACATTACACGTTTGTGATCGGCTCTGTCTACAACTTATTTAATCCAATCGTTGGATTTGCCTACGGGGTTATGGAAACACCGGAATTACAACGCTGGTATTTGTGGACGGGTCCGTAAAATGTTCCATTGACACACGTAACAGCAACAGGAAGATTGAAGCCATGACAGCAATACCGGGGCCCTGGATGGACCTCATGCAGAAGGTGGGCATCACCTCAATCCGGCAGCTCGCAAAAGTCGCCGGACTGCCGGACCATACGCGGGCCAATGCGGTCATCATGACGGGCGCTACAACCTCCGTGGAGAACATGGAGAAGCTGGCCTCCGCGCTCCGGGTCCCTGTTGAACAGCTGTACCGGATTACCTCCGGTGTGGCTGCCAGGCCGCTCACAATGCCGGCCGGTACGGAGAAGCTGTCAGAACGTCAGAAGAACGCAGTAGCGGAAATGGTCCGCACTATGGTCGAGGAGAAGGAATATGTCGAAAAGCTGGAAAAACTTGTGGACAAGAAGAGTCCCGCCACGGCCGAACATGTTCAGGAGAAGAGTGAAGGCCGGCTGATGTCGGCGACGGAACAGTACGAATTGGCGGCGCGTCGGGAGCTCTTTCCGCGCCAGCCCAGGGGCCGCGCAAAACCTGCGGAAAAACACGACTGAACCTGCGGAAATCCAGTGTCCACAAATGTATATTCTGCGTGTTGCGAACACTGAAATTTAATCCAATACTTGGGCTACTGGATTCCATGGGGGGATCCTCGGGGGCCTGGGAGTAACTCGGTGGACGGTGTGGTTTTGGGTGTTATGCCCAGTCGGGTTTTAGGCTATTACGATCACGCTACGGGCCTGATTCATGCGGATGAGCGGCTCGATCGACATCAGAGACGCTTGACTGTTACGCATGAAAGATTCCATAAGTTCCTGAAGCATGAGCCGTGCGGCGCTCCGGGTGTCAGGATGGCACGGGAGATCAGGGTCGAGAAGATGACGGCTGAGTATTTCATCCCATTTCGGGCACTATTGGATGCTTATATTGCGTGCAGTGATGTCAGCGCGTTGGCGGTGATGTTGAATGTGGATTGCGAGCTGGTTTATGCGCGGCTCATGGGCCTCTCGAAGCTTGAGCGGCTGATGCTGGATGTGTGCGCGGTTCGGTGTATCGGTGTGGAGTTGTCGGCGGAGCATCCGGAAGGTGTTCTCGTTGCGTAGGAACTGAACCAGGTCGGCCCGGATGGGCTGGCCCCTTATTGAAGGCGGAACGTTGAAGAGGTTTCTTTGGGCACCTGTGTTGGTATTGGCCCTGGCTGGTTGTGGCGGCCCGGCGAAGGATGCGACGTATGAGAGTGCGTCGAAGCTGCGGGAGGCTGTTGTGGCGTCCGGTGTGGAGTGTCCCGGCGACGCGTCGGATAAGTCGGACAGCGGCGATGAGGACTTCCTGAAGTGCTCCAGCGATCTCGGGTTGCATGTCTTCAAGACGGATGACGCGATGATTACTGGGAAGGTCATGACGGGGTTTACCAAGACGCCGTCACTCCAAGGTCCCCGCTGGTTGATCCAGTCGGAGGACGAAAGCATGTTGGCGAAGATCAAGGACAAGCTGGGCGGTTCGGTGGTGGTGCCGTGACCGGCCCGACGCTCGCGGCCCTGATTGCGGAGTTGAAGGGGGATCGTTCGTTCCGGGAGTTGAAGGACCGGGCGGCATCGTTGGGCGCACTTTCGACTCTGTCGTCGTGGCAGCAGTGGGGGTCCCCGGACTTTGAGCGGAAGCTGTTGCCGGATCCGGTGACGGTGCGCGCGTTCGCCCGCGGCCTTGGCGTGTCGGAGACTGACGTGTTGTTGGCTGCGGCGCGTCAGGTCGGCTTGGATGTGGGGGAGGGGAACCGGACAGACCTGGTACTCCCCGGCGCCGGCCAACTCCCACCGGAGGACCGCAACGTTCTAGCCTCACTCGCGGCCGTGCTCGTTGCGAAGGGTGGAGCTTCAGGCGGCTGAGGTTTGATAATCAACCGATGCTGGATATGCAGAATTGTTCCGGCCGCGGAACCATTCAGGCGAGCGGAAGTGCCATCTGCCCAGCCAGCGCTACGGCGGCAGCCTTCGTGGCGGCCCGCGTCTCGGAGTGGTGGCCTTTGTCGTAGTGGAGGTGGCAGCCCTGGCACATCGCCTTCAGGTTGTCGTCCTCGCAGTTCTCCGGGGTGTGGTCAAGGTGCGCCGTGGTGAGCACGACGTTGGAGCCGGTGCCGTAAGCGGGCATCCCGTGACGGTTCGGGCAACGGTCGCCGTGAGTGCCCCGCCCGCACTCGCCTAAGCATTCGCACTGGCCGTTGGCCCGCTCGAACCGGATGCGTGCGCTGATCTCTCGCCAGTCCTCCGGGTAGCGCAGTTTCTCGCTGGCGCGGATCGGGCTCACTCGGCGGGCCTGTAGGTGGCGGCCCGGTCGCGGAGCCAGCGCGCGACGTCGCCCCGTGTCGCGCCATGCGCCAATCCGATCCCACTGAATGGCTCAATCAGGTCGGCGACTTCCTCCAGCGCGGCCGACTGTGCCGCTGCCAGCATGTGCGGGGCTGCGGCTGTGAGGATGTAGCCCGCCAGCGCCTCAGCCTCTTTGCCCCTGAGTGACAGGCCGCGGCGCTCAAGGAAGTTCGTGATCCACGGGACCGCCGCCTCGACAGCCTCTGCCGGGATCACTTGGCGGACCTTTCTGCACAGGCGTACCAGATCGCGGCCGCGAAGCCATGGAAGATCATGTCGTGCGTATCGCGCTCAAGGAAGTTCGCCAGAAAGAGGACCGCATTGATGACGAATGCGCTGAGGTAGAACCACTTTGCGATCACTTGGCGGCCTCATGCAGGACGGTAGCGGGGAGGATAGAGCTGCCGTCCTTGGTTGAGCGGACAAATCCGCCGTCGCCGCACTTCCATTGCTGGTACTCGTCGAACGGCGCCGGGTATGCCGGGTAGTGCTGGAACGCTCGCCCGTTGTGAAGCACGACGGACCCTACCGGCAGCGCGTCCAGTTCCTCCGCCTTCGTGATGGTGCGGGGCTTGCTGGCTTCAAGCGCTTCCTCGGCATTGACGCGCGCCTGGTGAGGGGTGAGCTTTCCCGCGCGCTGCAAGTTCATGATGTAGCGCTTGCCGTCCGACGCCTTCACTTCCATCTCCAGATAGTTCGGGGCGTTGTGCCCGTCCAGTGCATCGCGCATGGCATCCGCAATGAACAGCAGCGTGTCGGCCGTCTCCGGGCCTCCGGCGTGAGTCCTGATTTCAAAACCGTTCGGCGTAGCGCCCATGCTGTCGAGCATCAGTTCGTCGGTCGAGCGCGCGGGGGAGTTTTCGACTGCTTCGGGGGTTGTGGTCATGGTCCAATTCTATCGCGGATGGTGTTCGGAGTGGTCGGTTTTGGTGGTGGAAACGTGTGAAAATCGTGTCATCACGGATGACATCGGCGTGTTTTGTGTGTTCATAGAAACGCGCTAATGTCCCTAAATGCAACAACTCTGATGACGCGGTTTCAGTGTCTATATGGGATTTTGGGGGGTTCAATTCCCCCCATCTCCACATTTGTGATGAGTCGACACATCCTTCACGGATGAGTCGGGTCATCGGTTACACCCCGGTCTTCGGACCGGGGTGTTTTTCTTTGTCTGGGCTGGTAGTTCCGGGTGGGGTCGATTCTGTGTTCCCGGATGCTCTATCCAGTGGCTGCGTCGTTGATGGTGCCGCCCGGGAGGGAACAGCGAATAAATTGCAGGAAGTAGCAGGCCGAGTGGCCCCAAGACGTTGGCTTCGAGCGCGGCATCAGCGGTGATCAGGGTTAGCACAAGGGCCATGCGGCCAGACGCGACTCCGCTGCGCTGTCGCCTTCGGAGGTTTTCGGACCAAGACGAAAGCCAACGAGGCACTGCTGCACGCGGAGGTCGGCGCGTGGGCCGCGGGCACGTACTGGTGCAGGCGACTGGGCATGTCGACTAACTCAGGGCCGCTCCCCGGCGCGGATCCCGCAATGCCGCGTGCCCCATCCTGGTGGCAACGTGCCTGCCTTACATCGAGCGACATGTCCGTCGGCCCTCGATGTATGCTTGAACCGCGTTCGGAAAGCTTTGGGGGCCGCCGAGTCCGACGTCTAACTCCCTCTGGTTGGCCGAAACAACAATAGGCAGCTGATGACTTACCCCACCTCGACGCCGCGGCCGCCTCGGCTTCGATCCCTCGATGGTTGTCGCGGGCTGGCCGCACTGATCGTCGTGATCCACCATTCCGCGCTGACCGTTCCGGATTTCGCGAATCTGTACTTTACGCGGGAAACACCTGCGGAAGGGACGCTGCTCTGGTGGTTGAACGCTACCCCGTTGAAGATCTTCACTGCCGGCGGCGAGGCGGTCCTGCTGTTCTTCGTCCTGAGCGGGCTTGTTGTGTCACTGCCTGTTCTTCGGGCCAAGTCCTTCGACTGGATCGCCTACTACGTCGCAAGGACGCTTCGTCTATGGGTGCCGGTGGCAGCTTCCCTACTTCTTGCCAGCCTCTGGGTAACACTTGTCACAATTGACCCTGCGACGACTGTCAGCAAATGGGTCAGCTCATCTGACGTTCCGCTGCTTGAGTGGCAAGAAGTTGTTCGTGGTTTTGATGCCGTTCGTGGACCAACGCGGATCAACAACCCACTTTGGTCGCTGCAATGGGAGTTCCTGTTCTCATTGCTGCTGCCGGTCTTCGTTGGAATCGCCGTAGTACTGAGACGGTGGACTGTCGCGACGACGATTGCCTGCACAGCCCTCTCTGTTGTCGGTGCGATGAACGAAATCGGCTTCATGACCTTCCTCTCGGCTTTCCTTGCGGGGGCGGTAATGGCCTTTCCCGTGATGGCCAGGACCCGACGTTACCGTCCACGGCGCACATCGCTCTTGACCCGAGCAGGCTGGTTTGGATGCTTCTCTGTGGGAGTCCTGCTGATGTGCGCTTATTGGCCGATGCATATTGGTGGCGTCACTGATCCGCTCACGCTGGCGATTGGCAAGGCATTGAGTATTCCGGGTGCTGTGCTCATCGTCCTCTGCGCCGTATTCTCAAGGACTGCCACTCGTTTCCTTGAGTGGGGACTCATTCAGTGGCTGGGTAAGATATCTTTCAGCCTCTATTTGGTCCATGTCCCGATTATCCTTCTATTCAGCCGCCTGCTAGGTGCCGATCATTGGATGCGGGCGCTGCTGTTCGCTATTCCTATATCGGTTGTCGTCGCCTGGCTGTTCTCCAAGGTTGTCGAACTTCCTGCGCACCGCCTGAGTAAGCGTGCAGGACGGTTCGCAAGTGCGAAATTCAGAGAATACGTGTCTTCCAGTCACGCCGCCGGCGAGGCGCCCTCTGACGCTGCGGGCGTCCTCCAGCTCGGAACGAATGGAAGCCCCGCACCGCCAGGGCGTTGACGCAGGGCCTTAGAATACGTTGGACACTATGCCGTCGGCGGGCAGGCGCCCACTTACGAGGCTGCAGCGCGATGGTGGTGGCGCGGGCGCCGTTGAGTAGCGGGAATAGGGCGATGACCGGGAACACGGACAGGTGGGCTAGGGCCAAACGGGGGTTCAATTCCCCCATCACCACATTTTGAATGTCGCAAGACATTGCCAGAAGACCCGGACCCCGCGTCCGGGTCTTTTGGCATCTAAACGCCCTGTTGAGCATCCTGTTCACCGACGGCGTAGCCGTTCCGGGACTACGCGGGGCCACGCCATGGTTGTCGCCAATAAGCTCCGGCGCAGCACCAAGGTCTGGAATCCGGAGGCAGTAACGCCAGCCAGGAGGTGCTCCATGGACGCCGCGCAGGAACCCAATTCAGCAGCGGCCGACGACGGTCCCCTGGACTCGTATTCGGAGACCGTCATGCGCGTGGCTGAGACGGTCACCCCGCATGTTGCGGCCATTGAAATGACCGGCAACCGCCGCAATGGCCGGTTCCGCCTGGGTGCCGGCTCGGCGGTGCTCTTCACGGAAGACGGCTACCTGCTGACCAATTCGCACGTCGTAGCCGGCACAAACCAAGGCCACGCCGCCTTTGCGGACGGCAGCCGGACCGATCTTGAACTGGTGGGCATGGATCCGTTGTCCGACCTCGCGGTGGTCCATGGCCGGCCGCCAAAAGTAGCCCCGGCGCAGTTCGGGGACGCCGAGACGCTGCGGGTGGGCCAGCTGGTCATTGCGGTGGGCAATCCCCTTGGACTGGCAGGATCGGTCACCGCAGGAGTGGTCAGCGGTCTGGGGCGGGCCATCCCAGTGTGGTCCGGCGGCAACCGGCGCGTGATCGAGGACGTCATCCAGACCGACGCCGCACTCAACGCAGGCAGTTCCGGCGGCGCCCTGGCCGATACGCACGGCCACATCGTGGGAATCAATACCGCGGTGGCCGGCGCCGGGCTGGGCCTGGCCGTGCCTATCAACGCCACCACACGGCGCATCATCGCAGCGCCTGAAGGACGGCCGCGTAAGGCGTGCCTATCTCGGCGTTGTCAGCACACCGTTCCGGCTCAATGCCAGCGCGGTGATCAGGACGGGACAACGGGACGGGCTGCGCGTGGCGGAGGTCCTGGCAGGTTCGCCTGCAGATCGCGGGGGCCTGCGGGCGGGTGACGTCATCCTGACAGCCGGAAGCCGCCCCGTCAGCAACGCCGAAAGCCTCCAGAAGCTGCTGTTCGCCGATGCGATCGGCCAGCCGCTGGCGATTCGAGTGCTGAGGGACGGCCAGGAAGTGGACATTGTGGCAGTGCCCGAAGAGATGGCCGGGAACGGGTAATACCGCTACCGGCGCTTCTTCAGGTGCGCTACCGGGTCCTGCGGGCCTTCAATCGGGCTCTTGGCCTTCTTGTCGGCGCGTTTTTCCTTGATGGTTTTGACCGGCTTCTTGTGCAGCTGCTGGTGTGGTGACTTGTCCGGCATGGCGTGCTCCTTACAACGGGGGACAGGCTGCGTCCCACTTCGTAAAATACGCCTGTTCAGCCCCGAATGTAATGCCCCGAATCAGTCCGGAACTGCAACGTCCGCGATGCCCACAAAACGGGTCCCGACGCCGTCGAACTCGCTCCTGATGAGGCCCGGCCGCAGCGGCGGCACCTCATCCAGGGCATGGTGCTCGCACACCACATACGTGAATTCCGGCCACCATTTTTTGGGCCGGGCAGCTTCCTCGTAGCCGCAGACGGCGCATTCCAGGTGCACCCAGACCGGACGCTTGCCGGTCCGGTTGGCCCGCGACTGGATCAGCCATGCCGGCGGGTTGTCCAGGATTTCGCCCAGCTCCGCCTCGGTCAGTCGTTTCGGGATGCCATGGCGCTGGGCCATTTCCATCGGTACATCAAGGGCAATTGCCGCGTCGCGTCTGCTAATCATCAGAGTCAACGATACGGGACCGGGACAAACATGGGCCGATAGGGGAAATGGACAAAAACGAGTACCCACTACTCGGGACAGCCTTAGGTGCCAATCAATAGACTCTACGGACCGGCCGGGATCAATGCCGACGGCAGTTGGGGCAGAGACCAAGTCCTAACCGGGAACAGGTACTGCCGCGCCCTCCATAGACGTTGAGCGAGGGATTGCTTTGGTGTCCGATCCTACCCAGGAGAGCTGCAATGAAAGTGAAGCGTTCTATCAGTTGGCTGATTACTCTCATGGTTTTGGCGACATGCGTTGCTGGAACTGGTTTCGCTGCTTCCAGCAGAGCCGAGGCCGCCACCACGTACGGGCATCCGAGTATCAGCTATGCAGGAGTCGGCAAGCCTCCCACATCGGACAAGCCGCAAAGCAAGCTCTGGTGGAATGATGGCTCCTGGTGGGCCGACATGTGGACGACAGACAGCGGGTGGCACATCTATCGGCTGGACCGTAGCTCCCAGACATGGGTGGATACGGGGCTGCTTAATGACAGGCGGGCAAACACTCTGGCGGACACGCTATGGGACGGCAGTCACCTGTACATCGCCTCCCATTTGGTCACTCTGACCAATGAAACAACACCACTGCCTTCAGTATCAGGACCTGCCTACCTCTATAGGTACAGCTATTCCGGCGGAAAATACACGCTGGACAGTGGTTTTCCGACTGTCATCACCAACAACAGCAGCGAGTCAATGACTATAGCCCAGGACACCACCGGTGCTGTCTGGGCCACGTGGACGCAGGTTGCCGGCGACCCAGTCGCCGGGTTCACCAACACGGTTTACGTCAACAACTCCGCTCCTGGCGGCACAAGCTGGGCAACTCCGTTTATTATTCCGGTTTCCAACCCGAATCCAGCACCCGATGACATCTCAGCCATCGTCGCATACGGCGAGAAGAAAATCGGGGTGATGTGGACCGACCAGCGAACAGGGTCCGTGTGGTGGGCCACGCGCACCGATGGTACTGCAGCGACCTCAACGTCGTCATGGAAAGTCCAGTCCGCGACCAAGGGCACAGGACTGGCCGATGACCATCTTAACCTCAAATCACTGCAGGCCGACTCCGCTGGCAGGGTCTTCGCCGCGGTGAAGACCAATCTCGACGTTACCTCTACAGATCCGACGCTGGCCCAGTTGGTGCTACTGGTTTTCAAACCAGGCACCGGCTCCTTCTCGACGTCGACGATTTCACTCACCGGCGATTGCACGACTCGGCCGCAAATTGTGCTTGACCCCGAAAACAACCTCGTCCACGCGTTCCAAACAGGACCCTCATCGACGGTCAACGGTTGCGCTTTTGACGGCGTGGAGGGCAGCATTTATGAGAAGACTGCGTCCATGGACAACCCCGTATTTGCAGCGGGCCGGGGCACACCCATCATGGAGGATCCCGCTTCTCCCAACATTAACAATGTGACCACCAGCAAGCAGTCGGTGAACAGCAAGACGGGCCTCGTGGTGATGGCCAGCGACGACGTGGCCAAGCGCTACTGGTTCGCTGACAGGCCCATCGGTGTGGCGCCGGTTCCAACGGCTCCCGGGACGTTCGTGCCGATCGCCCCGACACGGTTCCTGGACACCCGTGACGCGGTCCCTGTCGGTGCCGATTCGGCAGTGTCCTTCAAAGTCGGCGGGGTTGCCGGGATACCGGCGAAGGTCTCGGCGGTGGTCTTCAACATGACGGTGACACAGCCCCAAGACTTCGGGTTTATCGCTGCCTACCCCTCCGGAACAGCTCGGCCCAACGCCTCGAACGAAAACTTCTACCCGGGTCAGACCGTACCAAATTCGGTCACCGTCCCAGTCGGCGCTGACGGGAAAGTCACGCTCTTCAACCGGTCCAACGGCACCACTCACCTCATCGCTGACGTCGCCGGGTATTACATAGCTGGAACCCCGGCCGTCCCCGGAGCGTTCGCACCTGTGGTCCCCTCACGGTTCCTGGACACCCGTGACACGGTCCCTGTCGGTGCCGATTCGGCAGTGTCCTTCAAAGTCGGCGGGGTTGCCGGGATACCGGCGAAGGTCTCGGCGGTGGTCTTCAACATGACGGTGACACAGCCCCAAGACTTCGGGTTTATCGCTGCCTACCCCTCCGGAACAACCCGGCCCAACGCCTCGAACGAAAACTTCTACCCGGGTCAGACCGTGCCAAACTCGGTCACCGTCCGTGTCGGGGGCGATGGAAAAGTCGCCCTGTTCAACCGTTCCAACGGCACGACCCACCTCATCGCCGACGTCGCAGGCTACTTCCTCTCCGGCACGCCGTAACGGTAGGAACCCGGGGTGGATCCAGCTCTCGCGGATCCAATCCGGGTAGTCAGTTCATCGCCCTCGCCTCGTAGGTTCGGAACACAACCACCTACGAGGCGAGGGCTATGCCCAAGGCCGCCGCGGCGAATCCCGCGGCCAGGTTGGCGCCGATATTCAGGACGGCGGCACCGAACCGCGACTCGCTCAGCAGCCGCACCGTGGCGGTCGTCCAGGAACTGAACGTGGTGAGCCCGCCCGCAAGGCCGGTGGCGACGGCGGCCTGCCACTCGGGTGCCAGGCCGAGCCGTCCGGTGATGCCGATGGAGAGCCCGATAATCAGGCACCCGGTCACGTTGACGGTGAGCGTGGCCCACGGCCAGTGCCGCGGCGTACCGCTGGCGGTGACAGCTTCACGCTGCGCCCCGCGGTGAGCGAACCAGCTGTCGACGGCGAAGCGCAGCAGGGCGCCCGCCATGCCGAACACTCCCACCAGGACCGCGCCCATCATGATGCTGCCCCCAGCCGGTCGGCCTGCAGCCGGTCAGCGAAAAGCCGCCCGGTCCGCCAGCCGCCGGCCGCAGCGCCCAGGCCAAGCAGTAGGGACAGCCCCAGGTAGGCAATCCACACGGGGTGCTCGCCGGCCCGGGCCAGCTGGTCCACCGAGAAAACCACAGCTGAGAACGTTGTGAACGAGCCCAGAAGGCCGGGCCCCAGGCCGGCGCGGAGCCAGAATGCCGTCAGCGGCCTGGCCATCCAGACCGTCGTCAGGGCAGCCAGCACAAAGCTGCCAGCTACGTTGATACCCAGGGTGGCCCAGGGCATTGCCCCCGCGGATTCCGGAAACGCGAGTCCCAGGCCGTACCGCAGTTCCGTTCCGGCCAGGCCGCCCACCGCCACGGCCAGCCAGGCCCGCGAGTGCGGGACGCGGGCGTTTGGCATTCAGCTGCCGCTGAGGGTGCAGCCGGCATGGGGGTGGTCGCTGTGGACCCAGAGCGCCGCGGTGACTTCATCCGCGAGGTCGTAGTCCCGCTTCCTGCCGGCGTTGCTGATCCGCACCACGAGGGCGCCGCCGAACGGCTTGCGGCCCACTACCTCCACCTCGGCGTCGAGGTCAATTTCCTCGGCGGAAAGATACCGCAGCAGATCCGGGTTCTCGTCGCTGATGCGGGTGATCCGGCCGGTGTGCCCGGGATCGAGTTCGCCGAGCAGATGGGCTTCGGGCAGCAGCACCGTGCCGTCCGCGGCGGGGATCGGGTCACCGTGCGGGTCACGTTGCGGGTTGCCCAGTTTGGCCGCCATGCGTTCAATAAATGTGTCCGACACCGCATGCTCCAGCAGTTCGGCTTCGTCATGGACTTCGTCCCAGCTGTAGCCGAGCTCCTGCACGAGGTAGGTCTCAATGAGGCGGTGCCGGCGCACCATGGACAGCGCCAGCCGTACTCCGGATTCCGTGAGGGTGATGGCGCTGTACGGTTTGTGGTCCACCAGGCCCTGGTCCTTGAGCTTTCGGACCATCTCCGAGACCGAGGAATTGGCCACACCCAGCCGCTGTGCGAGCTGCGAGGACGTGATGGGTTTGTCCTGCCACTCCGTGAAGCCGTAGATAACCTTGACGTAGTCCTCGATCGAGGAGGAGGGCGCACTGGTCTTCACGTCTCCAAGCCTACCCGGTGGTCGGTGGCCGTCACGCCTTTCCGGCCCGCCACGTCAGCGTCAGGTACGGCAGACTGATCTCCTCTTCGGCGGCGTGCCCCAGGTGTTCGTGCAGGTACCAGTCAAGATTGGCGAGGACCCTGCCGCGCGTGGCTTTGCCGGCGCGCAGATAATAGCTGCGGGACTTCGTCAGTTCCATGATGTCCGCCGTGCTGAGGCTGTCCTCCCAGCGGGTCACATGGCTTTCGAGGCCTTGGAACTCCGGCCCCACCACCGGGCGGAAGCCGGGCTTGTAGACATCGCCGGCGTGCATGATGCGGGACAGCCGGTGGACCCATGGAATCGAGGTGTCCAGCTGGTTCCAGATCAGCCCCAGCGTGCCGCCGGGCCGCAGGATCCGCGCCAGCTCGGTGCTCGCCGGCAGCGGATCGCACCAGTGCCACGCCTGCGCAACGCTGACGACGTCGAACGTGGAGTCAGCGAGGCCGGTTGCCTCGGCGGTCCCCTGGGTCGCGGCCACCGCCGGGTAGTGGGCCCGCAGCTGTTCAAGCATGTCCGGCGATGGGTCCACGGCCGAAACCGCCAGGCCGCGTTTCAGCAGCAGGGCGGTGAACTTGCCGGTCCCGGCGCCCACGTCCACGGCGTCCCTGGCCCCGGCCGGGATCAGCCAGTCCGCTGATTCGGCAGGGTAGCCAGGGCGTACGCGCTGGTAATGTTCGCCGCCGTCCTGGAAGCTCTGTCCGAGTTCCAGACGGCGTCCGTGCTCAAGTCTGGGGCCACCCCGTGCCACGTGCGGCCTCCTTCAGCTGATGCCCATGCGCATCCTTCGAATTTACCGCATGGGCCGCAGCCGTCTGATCAGCCGCCCGGTCAGCCGGCCGCCTGGTCAGCCGGCCGCCTGGTCAGGTAAGCGTCAGTCAGACGTAAAAGCCCAGTCAGTCGTCAAGGCACGGCGCCGCGCCGGCCGTGCCGGGCGTGTTGGGCGCCCAGTGCGGGTAAGTGCGGGTGTCGTTGGCCGGAACCCAGCGGCCCGCGTCCACCACGTAGTCCCAGCCCAGGCCGGTCCGGCGGAGCTGTTCCAGGCCTGCAAGGAGCCGCTGGGCATCCTCCAACCGTGAGCCCACCCCGAGGCTGGCCCGCAGCGAACCTGACGGAAGGCCCAGGCGCTTGAGCAGCGGGTGCGCGCAGAAGCGGCCGTCGCGGAGGCCAACGCCATGCTCGGCCGACAGGTAGGCCGCCACAAGTCCGGCGTCGTACCCCGCCACGGAGAAGTTCACCACACCGATGGTCCCGGTTTCAGCGTCCGTGTCCGAGAAGATCTGGTGCACCGTGACGCCGTCGACCTTCCCGAGCCCGTCCACCAGGAATGACCTGATGGCCGCCTCATGGGCGTGCCAGCGGTCCTGGTCCAGGGACGCGATGACCTGGGTGGCACGGGCCAGGGTGGCCGCGCCCAGGACGTTGGGGGAGCCGCCCTCGTGCCGGGCCGGACCTGTGGCCCAGCTGACGCCGTCGAGCTTTGCCTCGCGGACGGCACCGCCGCCGGCGAGGTGGGGAGTACCGGCGTCGAGCCAGTCGGTGCGGCCCACCAGAACCCCGGAACCGAACGGCGCATAGAGCTTGTGGCCGGAGAAGGCGAGGTAGTCGACGTCGTCGGCACTGATATTGATGCGCCGGTGCGGCGCGAGCTGCGCGGCGTCCACCACGATGCGCGCGCCGTACTCGTGGGCCAGGGCGGCCAGGGCCCTGATCGGAAGGATCTCGCCGGTCACGTTGGACGCACCCGTGACCGCGAGCAGGCTGACGTTGCCCTGCTCAAGTTCGGCGCGGAGGACCTCGATGGTCCCCGCGATGGTGTCCGCGGCGACGACGCTGCGGTGTGGGACGCCCTGCCACGGCAGCAGGTTGGCGTGGTGCTCGATGTCCAGGTAGAGGACGTCACCATTCGGCCGCCCGTCCGTCGCCGGCAGGCAACCCGCCAGCAGGTTCAGCGAGTCGGTGGTGTTCCGGGTGAAGATGACGGAGTCGTCCGGGCGCCCGCCCACAAAGTCGCGCACGATGTTCCGGGCGTTCTCGTAGACGGAGGTGCTGATCTGCGACGCAAAGCCGGCGCCGCGGTGGACGCTGGCGTAGAACGGCAGGATTTCGTTGAGGTAGGCGGACACCACGGAGAGGGCGGGCGCGGATGCGCCGTAGTCCAGGTTTGCGTAGCGAACATGGCCGCCCTGGATCAGCGGCGCCTGGATCTCCGCGCCGGTGACAGCGGAGAGGGGCTGCCCGGCGATGGCGGCGGCCTCGTTGAACAGCGCAGCGGCGTTGACGGGGGCAGCGTTGTTGGGCGAGACAGGGTTGGGAGAAACAGTGTTGGGGGAGACGGTGGCAGCTGTCACGGAGACCTCACTCTAAAAGGACTCCCGGTACCGGGAATCCGCGCTTGCCGTGTCCATTCCGGACCGGCCTGGTCGTCACCCGGGGCACCCCACCGCGAATGGAGGGTTGCCGGCCAGCAAACCGGGGTTTAGCGCTGGCACTCGTGACCTGTTAAGAGCGTAGAACATCTGCCGCTGCAGAAAGGAAGCCGGCCCAATGTTAAGGACTTTGTTACGCGCGTTTGAGGAACCGCACATTTGTCGAAGATACGACGGCGGACGCCCCCTTGAGGAGGCGTCCGCCGTCGATAATTCGAAAAAAGTGCCTAGAGAAGATCGTCCAGGTCCGGGTTCAGCCGCTTGAGCACCTCTGAGTGCAGGATGGAGTTCGTGGCCAGAGCGTTTCCGCCGAACGGCCCGTCCTGTCCCTCCAGGGAGGTGAAGCGGCCGCCGGCTTCCACCACGATGGGCACGAGGGCAGCCATGTCGTAGAGGTTCAGTTCGGGCTCGCAGGCGATGTCCACGGAACCTTCGGCCACCATGCAGTAGGACCAGAAATCGCCGTAGGCGCGTGTGCGCCACACGTCCTCGGTCAGGCCCAGGAACTCATCCAGGTTGCCGCGCTCCTTCCAGCCGCCCAGGCTGGAGTAGGACAGGGAGGCATCCGAAAGCTTGGAGACGTCCGAGACCCGGAGCCGCGTTGCGGCGGCGAGGGACTTGCCCATGTACGCGCCGGAACCCTTGGCGGCCCACCAGCGCTTGCCCAGCGCGGGCGCGCTGACCACTCCCACCACGGGTTCACCTTCGTCCACGAGGGCGATCAGGGTGGCCCAAACCGGGACGCCGCGGACAAAGTTCTTGGTGCCGTCGATGGGATCAATGATCCAGCGGCGGGAGCCATGGCCCGAACTGCCGAATTCCTCGCCCAGCACGGCGTCGCGGGGACGCGAGCGGGACAGCTGGCCGCGGATGGCTTCCTCCGCGGACTTGTCCGCGTCCGTAACCGGCGTCAGGTCCGGCTTGGTCTCGATGCGGAGGTCCAGTGCCTTGAAGCGGCTCATGGTCTGGTCATCCACGGAATCTGCCAGCACATGGGCAAGGCGCAAGTCATCGTTGTAGCTCGAAGCGGGTTGGATCATGGTTCCAAACTACCGTCTCCGGACCGCAGGGTTGGGGACATCGGCGTTCCGTCTAGCCGATGCTGCCCAGTTCCTTGGTTTCCTGGCCCACCAGGCGGGGATCAGTGCCCAGCAGCCGCCGCAGTGACGCGAGCCTGGCCGGGCCTGTGGGGCCCGCCTGGCCGGCGGACACCCAGGCATCCACCCCGCAGTTGACGGCCGCGGTGTTGTGCTTGCAGCCACGCTCGCAGGCATCCGTACCCGGCTCCAGGTCCGGGAAGGACCGCAGGATCCGGTCCGGGTCCACATGGGCAAGGCCGAACGAACGGATGCCAGGGGTGTCGATGATCCAGCTTCCGGCCGGAGCTCCGGTCAACTTCAGGGCAAGGGCCGACGACGACGTGTGGCGGCCACGGCCGGTCACCGCGTTCACACCACCGGTGGCCCGTTCGGCCCCGGTGAGCGCATTGACCATGGTGGACTTGCCCACGCCGGAATGACCCAGCATCACCGAGACCTTGCCCTCGAGGTACGCGCGGAGCTGCGAAACTGCATCACTGTCCAGGCGGGCAGAGAGGCCGTCGTCGGAGCGGGCATCAATACCTGAGGCCTCGGAGTCCGACGTGCGGCTGATGATCACAGGGAAGTCCAGGTGCTCATAGTTGGACAACAGTTCCGCGGGATCCTTGACATCCGCCTTAGTGACGAGCAGCAGCGGCTCGATGCCGGCGTCGTAAGCGGCCACCAGGGCGCGGTCAATGAAGCCGGTGCGCGGCTCCGGGTTTGCGGCGGCCACCACCACCACGAGCTGATCGGCGTTGGCCACCACCGCACGCTCGATCGGATCAGTGTCATCGGCGCTGCGGCGCAGCAGGGTCCTGCGGTCCTGGATCCGGACCAGGCGGGCAAGCGTGTCGGGTTCCCCGGAGACATCTCCAACGAGGGAGACGAAGTCGCCGGCAACCACGGGGGAGCGGCGGAGTTCGCGGGCCCTGGCTGCGATGATGATCCGCTCGTCGCCCGAGTCCTCGCCGACGACGGCGGTGTAGCGGCCGCGGTCCACGGTGATGATGCGGCCCGTGACGGCGTCGTCGTGGCTGGGGCGGTCCTTCGTGCGCGGCCGGGAGCCCTTTTTGCTGGGCCGGATCCGGACGTCGGACTCGTCCCAGGAATCAGTGCTGCGTGCCACCAGTGGGACCTTCCGAGGTGTCGTCGGCAGCCGCGCCCTGGGCCAGCATGTCCGCCCACATCTGCGGGAATTCCGGCATGGTCTTAGCAGTGGTGGCGATGTCCTGGACCTCGATGCCCGGCACTGCGAGGCCCAGGATGGCGCCGGCGGTGGCCATCCGGTGGTCCGCGTAGCTGTGGACGACGCCGGCGTGCAGCTTCGCCGGGCGGATCACCAGGCCGTCGCTGGTTTCCTCCGCATCGCCGCCGAGGCGGTTGATTTCGGTGACCAGCGCGGCCAGCCGGTCCGTCTCGTGGCCGCGCAGGTGCGCGATGCCGGTCAGCCGTGAAGGTCCGCTGGCCAGGGCGCAGAGGGCCGCCACGGTAGGGGCGAGTTCGCTGGTTTCGTCAAAATCCGCACCCTTGATCTCTGGCCCGCCCGTGACGGTCAGGACGCCGTCAGCCAGGCTGACGTCCGCGCCCATGTCCGCCAGGATGCTGCGCCAGAGGTCTCCCACCTGGGTGGTGCCGGCGGGCCAGTCCGGGATCCGGACGGTGCCGCCGGAGGCCAGCGCGGCGGCCAGGAACGGGCCGGCGTTGGAGAGGTCCTGCTCGATGCGCTGGTCAAAGGCGCGGATGGGGCCCGGTGCCACTACCCAGTGGTTCGGCACCGAATCGTCCACTGAGACACCCACGCCGCGGAGCACGGCAACGGTCATGTTGATATGGTCCAGGCTCGGCACGGGCTTGCCCACGTGCTCCAGATGGAGTCCGTCGGTAAACCTGGCGCCGACCAGCAGAAGGGCGGAGACGAACTGGGATGACGCACTGGCATCGATCACCAGGTGGCCGCCCCGGACTTCCCCGGTGCCTGCAACGGTGAAGGGCAGCGACGAGGGGGTCCCGCCGTCGTCCGCCGTGAGGGCCACCCCGAGGGCTTTCAGGGCCTCGATGATGGTGCCCATGGGGCGCTTCCGGGCGTGGGGGTCGCCGTCGAACACGCTCACGCCGTTGCGCAGCGCCGCAAGCGGCGGAACAAAACGCATCACTGTTCCGGCGAGGCCGCAATCAATGTGCGTCCGTGGCGACGGCGCCTCCTGGCTCAGGGGCGTGACCTCAAGGTCCGGCCCGTAGGCGCCGTCGCCGGGCACCTCCGTGATGGTGGCTCCCAGCTGGCGGAGGGCATCGATCATCAATGCAGAGTCCCGGGAATGCAGGGGAGCACGGAGCCGGGACGGCCCGTCAGCCAGCGCGGCAAGGACCAGGAACCTGTTGGTCAGGGATTTTGAGCCAGGCACCGTGACAGTGGCGTTGATGGGCCTGCTGGCGAAGGGGGCCGGCCAGTGCGGAACGGTGTCGGTGGAGTTGTGTGCGTCGGTGGCTGCGGGCGGGGTGGAACCGGTCATCCGTCCTTACGCCCCCGTTGCGTGTTCCACGGCGCGGCGCACGGCCTTGTCCGCCTTGTGTAGCTTCTGGCCGGTGGTCTTGCGGGCGCCGGCGGCAGTCTTCCGGGCATCCGCGGCGAGGTGCTCGGCACGCCAGGCCAGGCCAGGCTTGCCGGCGGTGTCCACCGAGGCCAGCAGGGCGCCACCGCTGAGGGAAATGTTCTTGAGCAGCTGGTTCCGGCGGGCCTCGCGGCCTTCCTTGGTGCTGATGTCCGCGCTGCGCCATTCCACAAAGGTGTTCAGTAGCGAGATGACGGTCAGCAGTGTTGCCGAGAGGCGGCTGAACTTGCCCAGGCCGAACAGCACGCCGGCACCCACCTGCGTTCCGCCGATCACGCGTGCCAGCATCTTTTCGTCGGCCTGGAACGGAAGCGACGCGGCTGCCTTCTGCAGGAGCGGCGAGAGCTGGGTGGCGGTGTCATCCGCGTTCTTCAGCTTGTCCAGTCCGGCGACTACGAAACTGGAAGCCAGCATGGGGCGGGCGAGAGTACGGACAAAGGACATGGGTTTCCTCCTGGCTGGACGAACCGCACCGGATGCGGCGGAGTCCGTTCTAGTCTTGCACTTTTGGGGAATATTTGCCTGCCGCCAGCGGTTATGGTTTGCGGGTCCGCCGAACACCGGACGAATTGACTCATCATGGATTGCCCGGCAGGTATTTGCCTGGAACACCATGGCCTGACACAGAGTGGAGTTGCCCTTGAGGTTACTGAAGGACGGGACGGAGCCCGCCGGACCCTTAGCACTGCAGACTCTGGAATCCGATCTTCCGGAGTACGGATCGCGGCGCGCCAAGGCCGTCACAGTAGACTTGAACGCAATGAGCACCCTGGATCCGGCCCTCGAGGCCATGTATGAGGCCTCCGAACGCGAAGCCAAAACAAGCAGCGAAGCCAATGCCAGCAGCGACGCCAATGCCAGCAGCGACGCACCGGCAGGGAGTGACGCGCAGCCTGCAGCGGATGTCCCTGTGCCCGCTGGGCCTGCGCCCGCCGAGCAACCCGTGGATGTGGCCACCGAATCAGCGGAAGAACGCCGGGTCCGTTTTGAGCGTGATGCCATGCAGTACGTGGATCAGCTCTACTCGGCCGCCATGCGGATGGCCAGGAACCCCGCCGATGCGGAAGACCTGGTCCAGGAGGCCTACACCAAGGCGTTCTCAGCGTTCCACCAATACAAGCCCGGCACCAACCTCAAGGCCTGGCTGTACCGGATCCTGACGAACACGTACATCAATCTCTACCGCAAGCGGCAGCGCGAACCGCTGCAGTCGAACTCGGACACCATCGAGGACTGGCAGCTGGCCAGGGCGGAGTCGCACACGTCCCGCGGCCTGCGCTCGGCCGAGGCTGAGGCGCTGGACCACCTGCCGGACTCGGACGTCAAGCGGGCGCTCCAGGCCATTCCCGAGGAGTTCCGGCTGGCAGTGTACTTCGCCGATGTCGAAGGCTTCGCGTACAAGGAAATCTCGGACATCATGAACACGCCGATCGGGACAGTGATGTCCCGGTTGCACCGCGGCCGGAAAATGTTGCGGGACATGCTGGCGGACTATGCCGCCGAACGAGGATTCAAAGGCGCCGTCGAATCACAGGACACGGCCGCGACCACAAAACAGGAGAACAGGAAATGAGCGACTGCCAGGGATTGGGCGACTGCGATGACGCCCGGATGCAACGCATCTACGAATACCTCGACGGGGCGTTGACCCGCGAGGACATCACGGAAATCAAGACCCATCTTGATGAGTGCCCTGAATGCACCGAGCAGTACGACCTCGAGTGCGTGATCCGCACCATGGTGAAGCGCTCGTGCACCGAGGCCGCTCCGGAAAACCTGAAGAACGCCATTTTGGACCGGATCCACTCCATCCGCCCGGTAGACGCCTAACCCAAGCGGTAGCCGTCTGAAGGGACACCTGACTGCGTGGACGCCTGGCTGCGTCGATGCCCGTCAGTAGTACCGCAGGCGCCAAAAAGCAGCTCAAAGACGAAGGACCCCGGAAGCCGTGTGGCTTCCGGGGTCCTTCGCTTAAACCGATTTCCAAGCTTTAGCTTAGGCGTTGGGGCGCTTCCCGTGGTTCGCGCCGCCACGCTTACGGTCACGACGTTTACGTGCACGCTTGCTCATAGCTGGCCTCCTTAAATGTTGGTACTCAAAAGAGCTGCCCTCAAGTCTCCCACACCATGGGACACGCCGCGAAACCGAAACGGGCTGTGACCGGGGGGGCAACACCGACCCGGGGGCGCAGTCCGGCGGCTCAGCCGGGCAGTGAGTTGCGGATGGAGATGCGCGCCTGGTCCAGCACGGTCCTGACAGTTTCCAGCGTGACGGCGCCGAGCGGTTGCCGGGTGGCCTGAAGCCGCAGTTCCACGCGCAGGTCGTCTCGGAACGCCTGCAGCAGCATCTCCGCTTCCTTCAGCTCCCGGAACCCTTCCGAAGACTGGCGGCCGGCTTTCCTGAAATCGGCGGCCCGCGCCGTGGAACGGGCCGCCTCTGCCGTGGCCGCCAGGTCTGCCCGCAACCCGCGCATGTTGACGCGGATATCCGCCCGCAGGTTGTCCGCCAGGCGGCGGACGGAAGCGGAAATGTCGTTCTCGACTCCGGCGAGTTCCTCCCGGCGCTTGTTGAGTTCTGCAAGCCCCGCCGCGGTGATGCGGTAGTTGGTGCGGCGGCCTTCTGATTCAGTGGCGACGAGCCCTTCTTCCTCCAGCTTCCCAAGCCGGGGATAGATGGTTCCCGCGCTGGGGGAGTAGGTGCCGCCGAACCGTTCGCTGAGGGCTTTGATCAGTTCATAGCCGTGTTTGGGCCCTGACTCCAGCAGGGCGAGCAGGTACAGCCGGAGCGCACCATGGGCGAACACCGGAGGCATCAGTGCCCCGCTTCCGGGCTTCTTGCGTCGTCGTTGCGGGCCGGCTGGCCATGGAAGATGGACGTTTTGCCGGACACCGAGTTGGTCCGGACCAGCATCAGCTTCCCGTCCGGTCCGGCAATGGTTTCCACCTTGCCGCCGGGCTGCGAGTACTGCTGGTCATCAATCACCACAACGCCGCTGGCAGACTTCGCCACGATGTCCACCCCGACGTCATGGGGCAGCCTGATGGTGAGGTCGCCGGAGACTGAATTGGCGCCGAAGTCGTGGGTAAAGCCGAGTAGGTCAAAACTCATGTCGCCGCTGACCGTGTGAGCCCGGATGTTGCTGAACCGGCCGGATGCGGTGACCTCGCCGGAGACACTCTTGGCGGTCAGGACGCCGTCGTGGTTTCGCGCGATGACCTCGCCGCTGACGGTGTTGACGTGAAGTTCCCCGGACGTGCCGTCTGCCATCACAGAACCTGAGACGGTATTGAGCCGGGTGTGCCCGCTGATTCCGGACACAAGGCCATCGCCGCTGACCGTACCGGCCTCCACCTCGACGCCGGCCGGCAGGGCAATACTGATAACCGCTGAGTTGTTGCTGTTGTGGTTGACCGTGCCCATCAGGTTTTTGAACCAGCCCTGCGGGCCGTGCAGCTGATGGCGGACCTCGAGCCTGCCGTCCGTCAGTGTCACCGACACGGGATCGCCCTGGACGTCGTTGATCTCCACGCGGGCAACGGCGTCGGCATGGGTGACGACGTCGAACCTGCCGCGGACCATGCCCAGCTTCAGCGACCTGACGTTGTCAACATCGATGGTTTGCGGACCTGTGACGGTCCAGCTGTCCTCTGTCATGAATCCTCCAAAATCGCGATATATCGTGACTGATACTTCAAGATACAACGGACCGCTGGAGCCGTCAAGATATATCGCGACTGGAAGGGTTGGGGATGTTTTACTCGGGGGCGTCCATGCCCAGCCATTGGAACCAGCCACGGTGGAGGACCAGCCAGGCCATCAGGCCATAGCCTGCTTGCCCGGGAGTGCCGGTGTTGGCCGCAAGGTCCTGGCGCCACTGTTCGTGGTTCAGCAGCGGAGAGAACGTGTCCACGTAGAGGTGCTTGCGCCTGGTGGTGACGTCAGCGAAGGCCGTGTTCAGATCGGCGAGCCGGCGGTTCTGGACCGGGTCCAGCGTGGGCGGCGGGCCCACCACAAACACCTCGATCCGGTTCTGCGTGGCGGTATCCAGGATGTTGGCCAGGTTCAGGCGGCTCCGGGCGGTGGAAAGGCCGAACTCGATGTCCCGGCCCGAGAGGCCGATCACCAGGCGGTTCTCGTGCTGGTCGCCGAACCGCCGCCCGGCCTCCTCCTGCCAGCGGGCAGCCAGCCCTTCCGTTCCTTCCTGGGGACAGGGGAGGGCATACGCTTCCATGACCATGCCGTCCTGCGGAGTGCGGGCCAACACGCGGCCCAGCCAGCCGAGGGCCCTGGGATCGCCCAGCCCGGCTAGCAGTTCATCTCCAACAGCTGCGATCCGCAGCTTCCTGTCTTCCACAAGTCCCTCTTTACGTCCGTGCCGATTGAGGCCAATCGGCGTGGCTATGATCCATCTTCATTAAACAGAACTGCCCGGCCGGAGTCTGGTATTTCGACGTCCGGCCGGGCAGCCACTGGTTCTACTTCCGTGCAAATGCCTGCTTCAGGAGTGAATCCTGCTCAGCTGCGTGCCGTTTCATGGAGCCGGCCGCCGTGGAGGCAGATGCGGGACGCGACACCAGACGGACGCGCCGATCCAGCGCATCCGGGAGGTTCAGGCCCATAAACGGCCACGGTCCCTGGTTGGCGGGCTCGTCCTGTGCCCAGACAACCTCGGCGTTCGGGTACTTGGCCAGCTCCGCTGCGATTTCTTCGTGCGGCAGCGGGTAGAGCTGCTCCACGCGGACAATCGCGGTGGTCTTGTCGTCGGTCTTCTGCCGGGTGGACAGGAGATCGTAGTACAGGCGGCCCGAGACCAGCAGCACGCGCTCGACGGCGTCTGCCGCCAGCTGCTCGTGGTCGCCGATGACGGGGCGGAAGGCGCCGGTGGTGAAGTCCTCGACGGACGACGCGGCTGCCTTGAGGCGCAGGAGCTGCTTCGGCGTGAAGATGATCAGCGGCTTGCGCGGCCTGCTGTAGGCCTGGCGGCGCAGCAGGTGGAAGTGTGATGCCGCCGTGGTGGGGTTGGCCACGATCATGTTCTCTTCGGCGCACATCAGCAGGAAGCGTTCGATGCGTGCCGAGGAGTGGTCCGGACCCTGGCCCTCGTAGCCGTGCGGCAGCATCAGGACCAGGGAGGAGCGCTGGCCCCACTTCTGTTCGGCCGAGGAGATGAACTCATCGATGATGGTCTGCGCGCCGTTGACGAAGTCGCCGAACTGCGCTTCCCACAGCACCAGGGCATCCGGGCGTTCCACCGAGTAGCCGTATTCGAAGCCCATGGCCGCGTATTCGGACAGCAGGGAGTCGTAGATCCACAGCTTGGCCTGGTCATCCGAGAGGTGGCCCAGGGGCAGCCACTCGTTGCCGTTGGCGCGGTCGTGGAACACTGCGTGGCGCTGCACAAACGTGCCGCGGCGCGAGTCCTGGCCGGCAAGCCGGACGGGAACGCCTTCCATGATCAGCGAGCCGAAGGCCGCGATCTCGCCAAAGCCCCAGTCGATGCCGCCTTCGCGGGACATCTGTTCGCGCTTTTCGAGGAGCTGCTTGAGCTTGGCGTGGACGGTGAAGCCCTCGGGGATCTGGACGTGGGCCTTGCCGATGTGCGCCAGGGTTTCCGGCGAAATTGCAGTGGAGGCCGGGGCGTTGGTGCCGGAGTCAGCCTGCTGGGCGATGGGACGCTCAATGTCGGCGACGGCGGCGGAGTCCGCGGTGATGATCGGAATGGGCGAGGTCTGGGCCGCGTGCGTTTCGGCGAAGACCCGTTCCAGCCGTTCCTGGTAGTCGCGGAGCAGCTGCTCGGCTTCTTCCTCGGTGATGTCGCCACGGCCGATGAGCGCCTCGGTGTACAGCTTGCGGACGGAGCGCTTGGCTTCGATCAGGTTGTACATCATGGGCTGGGTCATCGAGGGGTCGTCACCCTCGTTGTGGCCACGGCGGCGGTAGCACACCATGTCGATCACAACGTCCTTGTGGAACCGCTGGCGGAACTTGTAGGCGAGCTGGGCGATGCGCACCACTGCCTCGGGATCGTCACCGTTCACGTGGAACACCGGCGCCTGGATCATCTTGGCGACGTCCGTGGAGTAGGTGGACGAGCGCGACGACGACGGTGCTGTGGTGAAGCCGACCTGGTTGTTGACCACCACGTGGATGGTGCCGCCGGTCCGGTATCCGCGGAGCTGGGACAGGTTCAGCGTCTCAGCAACCACGCCCTGGCCTGCGAACGCAGCATCTCCGTGGACCATGAGGGGCAGGACCGGGAAGGCCTCGCCCTGGTCCAGGCGGTCCTGCTTGGCGCGGACGATGCCTTCGAGCACCGAGTCGACAGCCTCGAGGTGGGACGGGTTGGCAGCGAGGTAGACCTTGGTCTCGTTGCCGTTTTCCGAGGTGAACGTGCCTTCGGTACCGAGGTGGTACTTCACGTCGCCGGAGCCCTGCACGGAGCGGGGATCCTGGGTGCCTTCGAATTCGCGGAACACTTGGGCGTAGGTCTTGCCGGCGATGTTGGTGAGGACGTTCAGGCGGCCGCGGTGGGCCATGCCGATTGCAACTTCGTCCAGACCGTCGTCAGCGGCATCGGAAATGATGGCGTCCAGCAGCGGAATCAGGGATTCGCCGCCTTCCAGGGAGAAGCGCTTCTGGCCGACGAACTTGGTCTGCAGGAAGGTTTCAAACGCTTCGGCCGCGTTGAGCCGGGACACGATGCGCAGCTGCTCTTCGCGGCTCGGCTTCGAGTATGCGTGCTCCAGCTGGTCCTGGAACCACTTGCGTTCTTCCGGCTCCTGGATGTGCATGTACTCGATGCCCGTGGTGCGGCAGTAGGCGTCGCGGAGTACGCCGAGGATGTCGCGGAACTTGAGCATGGGTGCGCCGCCGAAACCGCCGGTGGGCCACTGACGGTCCAGGTCCCACAGCGTCAGCCCGTAGGTGAGGACGTCAAGGTCCGGGTGCTTGCGCTGGACATACTCCAGGGGATCGGTGTCCGCCATCAGGTGGCCGCGCACACGGTAGGAGTGGATCAGTTGCTGGATCCGGGCAACCTTGTTGATCTCGTCAGCGGGGTCCACCTGCAGGTCGGGGCTCCAGCGGATGGGCTCGTACGGGATGCGCAGTGACTCGAAGATGTCGTCGTAGAAGTTCTGGGCACCGAGCAGCAGCTGGTGCACAAGCTTCAGGAACTCGCCGCTGCCGGCTCCCTGGATGACGCGGTGGTCATAGGTGGACGTCAGCGTAAGGACCTTGCTGATGGCATTCTGCGCGATGATCTTTTCGCTGGCGCCCTGGAACTCGGCCGGGTAGTCCAGCGCGCCGACGCCGATGATGGCGGCCTGTCCCTTGGACAGACGCGGCACGGAGTGAACGGTGCCGATGCCGCCGGGGTTGGTCAGGGACACCGTGGTGCCGGAGTGGTCATCAGCGGTCAGCTTGCCGCTGCGGGCACGCTTGATCAGGTCTTCATAGGTGTGCCAGAACTCGGAGAAGTTGAGGGTCTCCGCTTTCTTGATGTTGGGCACTATGAGCAGGCGGGTGCCGTCCGGCTTGGGCATGTCAATGGCGATGCCGAAGTTGACGTGGGCCGGCTGGACAGCACTGGGCTTGCCGTCGATTTCGTCGTAGTAGACGTTCATCGACGGGAACTGGGCGAGTGCGCGGATCACGGCGTAGCCGATGAGGTGTGTGAAGGAAACCTTGCCGCCGCGTGCTCTGGCCAGGTTGGAGTTGATGACCACGCGGTTGTCGATCAGCAGCTTTGCCGGAATAGCCCGGACGCTGGTGGCCGTGGGGACCTCAAGGCTGGTGACCATGTTGGTGGCGATGGCCTTGGCCGGGCCGCGAAGAACGGAGACCACGTCCTCTTCCGGAGCCGTGGGTGCCTTGACGTTTTTGGGAAGCTGGGCGGGGATCGGCTGGGCCGTACTTCCGGGCTCGGTCTTCTTCGCGCCATCGCGGGCGACCGTAGCGGGAGCTTTCTTTGCCGCCGCGGGCTGTGCGGCCGGCGCTGCGGGCTGTGCGGCCGGCGACGTTGCCGGTGCAGCAGTTGCAGAAGCCGGAGGCGCCGGTGGTACAGCCGGCATTTCGCGGGTTGCTGGGTGGGCCACGGCTACTGCCGTGCTTCCGTTGGAAGAAGAACCGCTGCCTGAATCGAAGGACTCGAACAGGGGCCACCATTTGGTATCCACCGTGTTCTTGTCTTTCTGATACTGCTCGTACAGTTCGTCAACGAGCCACTCGTTTCCGCCAAATTCCTCTGGTAGACGGTGGCTAGGCTGCTCTGGCACTTGAAATACGCCTCTTCCATGAGTTTGATTTCTCTCTGGCCGCCACGGTGCCGCAGCACAACATTCGAACCAGTCTCTGCGTCCTGAACCCGGACCGTTGCCAGTCTAATGAGCATTCTGCGTTAACTGCCAATAACGGTGACCCAAATCATGGCAATGACGCGGAGATCACGGATTGTGGCGTCCGGAAGCTGTCCCTGCGCGGGTGTGCCAGGACCTCCGGGCAGCCATCCGGAAGGCGCAATCTGCTCCTGTAGACTGAAATTCTTATGGACAGTAAATCTAGGTGCCGGCCTGGGGGCTGTCAGCGGAGCATGAAGTACAGCACCGCGCAGTCCACCCGCAGAGCCGGCAAACCCCGAACACGTGCCCATCACTCTCCGTCAGTGCACCCCGGCGGAGCCCCTATGGAAACAGCATCGGCTTCCGCCGATCATCCTCCGCCGGGCAGTTTCCCCCGGATCCACATCGCTTCCCCCGATTTTCGGGCGGGATGCTGAATGGAGTGGTTGCTCCTCGCGGCAGGCCTCCTGCTGATCGCCGGCACCGGCTTTTTCGTCGCCGTCGAATTTTCCCTTATTGCCCTTGATCAGGCCACGGTCCAACGTGCCATCGATAACGGTGACACCGGTGCCGTCCCGCTGCTCAAGTGCCTGAAATCCCTCTCAACCCAGCTTTCCAGCTGTCAGCTCGGCATCACCCTCACCACCCTTCTGACCGGTTACGTGATGGAACCGTCGGTAGGGCGCCTCCTTGAGGGCCCGTTGGCCGCCGTCGGAATTCCCGAAGTGGCGGCGGCATCCGTTTCCCTGGTCATCGCCATGGTGCTGGCCACGCTGTTGTCCATGCTGCTTGGCGAACTCGTGCCCAAGAACATGGCAATTGCGCTGTCCTTCCAGGTGGGCAAGGCGCTGGCGCGGCCGCAGCTGGTCTTTACGGCCATCTTCAAGCCCGCCATCGTGGTGCTCAACGGCTTTTCCAACAAGGTACTGAATGTCTTTGGCCTGGAGGCCAAGGAAGAGATTTCCGGTGCCCGGACGCCGGCCGAGCTCGCCTCCCTGGTGCGGCGCTCCGCCGCCATGGGAACCCTCGACGCCGGGACGGCCAACTTTGTGGCCCGCACCCTGAACTTCTCGGCCCGGACGGCCGCCGATGTTATGACGCCCCGGATCCGGATGGAAACCATCGACGCCGACCAGCCTGTCTCGGACATCCTGGACGCCGCCCGGCGCACCGGGTACTCCCGCTTCCCCGTCATCGGGGAGTCCTCGGACGACATCAAGGGCCTGGTCCACGTCAAGAAGGCCGTTGCCGTGCCGTGGGACCGGCGGGCCAACCTGGAGGCCGGAGCCATCATGACCGATGTCCTCCGCGTGCCGGAGACCATCCACCTCGATGCCCTCCTGGCCGAGCTGCGCGAGGGAAACCTCCAGCTCGCGATTGTCCTGGATGAATACGGCGGAACCGCAGGCATCGCCACCCTTGAGGACCTGGTGGAGGAAATCGTCGGTGAAGTGTCCGACGAGCACGACAAGGTACGCCCGGGACTGCTCCAGAGCGCCTCCGGGGATTGGTACTTCCCCGGGCTGCTGCGCCCCGACGAGCTTTCCGAACAGATCCCGGGGCTGACCGTTCCGGACGAAGCCGCCTACGAAACCGTGGGCGGGTACGTTATGAGTGAACTGGGCCGGATCGCCGCAGTGGGGGACACCGTCGACGTAGGCGGAGGCACGCTGAGCGTGACAAGGATGGACGGCCGAAGGATCGAGCGGATCTCCTTCCATCCGGCGGCGCCTGAAGCGGAGCCTGTTCCGGAAGACGGGAGTGAACGATGAGTGACTGGGCCGGAATTGCCTGGCTGGTTGTCCTCCTGCTGGGTAACGCGTTTTTTGTCGGCGCCGAGTTCGCCGTGATGTCGGCCAGGCGCAGCCAGATTGAACCCCTTGCCGAGGCCGGTTCCAAGCGGGCACAGACCACGTTGCGCGCCATGGAAAACGTCTCATTGATGCTGGCCTGTGCGCAGTTGGGCATCACCGTGTGCTCGCTGCTGATCCTGCAGGTGGCCGAACCGGCCATCCACCACCTGATGGCGGCTCCCCTGGAAGCTGTCGGGCTGCCGGTGGAAGTTGCCGACGTCGCAGCGTTCGCCATTGCCCTGATGGTGGTGACCTTCCTCCACGTGACGTTCGGCGAGATGGTGCCGAAGAACATCTCGGTATCGGTGGCGGACAAGGCTGCCTTGCTGCTGGCGCCGCCGCTGATGTTTGTTGCAAAGCTGGTCAACCCGGCCATCGTCGCGCTGAACTGGTCCGCCAACCACATCCTCAAGCTCCTGCGGATTGAGCCCAAGGATGAGGTGAATTCGTCCTTCACGCTCGAAGAAGTCCAGTCGATCGTGCAGGAATCCACCCGTCACGGGCTGGTGGATGATGACGCGGGCCTGATCACCGGCGCCCTGGAATTCTCCGAATACACGGCTTCGAACATCATGGTTCCACTGGACGATCTGGTCATGCTGAAGGCGGCCACCACGCCGGTGGAGTTTGAAAAAGCCGTCAGCAGGACCGGGTTCTCACGGTTCCCCATGCTGGACGATGACGGCATGCTGTCCGGCTACCTCCACGTGAAGGATGTGCTGTCCATTCCCGAGTCGGACTACCAGCACCCCATCGCCGAGAGCAGGATCCGCTCGCTGGCCAACCTCGCGCTGGACGACGAAGTTGAAACGGCCATGTCCGTCATGCAGCGCACGGGCTCACACCTGGCCCGCGTGATCGGCGCGGACGGGCAGACCCGCGGCGTCCTCTTCCTGGAAGACGTGATCGAGCAGCTGGTGGGAGAGATCCGGGACGCCACACAGGCCACCGGCATCAGGAGGCTGGGCGAACCGAACGGTGACTGAGCGCGCCCGGGTACGGAAGGGACCGGCCCGGCTATCCTAAATAGGAATCATTCACATTTGGATGTAAGCTTTTTGGAGACGCAAAAGTCCATCCCTGTACTGAACTGAGGTTTCCGTGCGCCACCCCGCCGCCATCCGAACGTCCCTCGCAGCCCTCGCCGGGGTGAGCCTGCTGCTCACCGCCTGCGGCTCCGGAGGCGGCGCACCGTCGGCGACGTCCGGCGCCGACTCATCCGTCGGCGTCGTCGACGTTGTGGCCTCCACCAACGTGTACGGGGACATCGCCGCGATCATCGGCGGGGACAAGGTCAACGTCACCTCCATCATCACCAAGACCAGCCAGGACCCGCATTCGTACGAGGCCACCGCGCAGGACCGGCTGCTGGTGTCCAAAGCGGAACTGGTGATCGAGAACGGCGGCGGCTACGACGCCTTCCTCCACAAGATGGCCGACGACAGCAACATCGCGCACAGCAATATCGTCACGGCCGTGGAGGTAGGCGGCCTGGCGCCGGAGGAAGCGCACGCCGAAACGTCGCCGTCGGTTAGCGAATCAGCCGACGAACACGCGCACGAGCCCGGTGCATTCAACGAACACGCCTGGTACAGCCTGGATGCCATGGGCAAGCTCGCTGATTTACTTGCGGCCAAGCTGGGTGAACTGGAACCGGGCTCAGCCGCCCTGTTCACTTCCAATGCCGCAACCTTCAAAGCCGGGGTGGACGGCCTGGCCGGCAAACTCGCCGCACTGAAGGCCAACGGAACAGGCGCAGCCGTGGCCGTGACCGAACCCGTCCCACTGTACCTGCTCGAGGCAGCAGGGCTGGAGAACAGGACTCCGGCCGACTACACAGCCGCGATCGAGGAAGGCTCGGACGTTCCGCCAGCCGTGCTGAAGGCCGCCGCGGAGCTGGCAGGATCCAAGGACATCAGATTCCTCGCCTACAACGCGCAGACAGAGGGACCACAGACGCAGGCGCTGAAAAAGGCAGCCGAATCAGCCGGCGTTCCCGTCATTGACTTCAGCGAAACCCTGCCCGAAGGCAAGACGTACCTGCAGTGGATGACGGACAATGTTGACAACGTCAGCAAAGTTTTGGAGAAAAATAGTTGAAACCGGTGGTCAGCCTCCGCGGGGCGTCCCTGCAGTTCGGCAAACGCTTGCTGTGGGAGGATCTCGACCTGGATATCAGGCCCGGTGAGTTCTTCGCTGTTCTGGGTCCGAATGGCAGCGGAAAGACCAGTTTCCTCAAGGTTCTCCTGGGCCTTCAGGAACTGCAGTCCGGCCGGGCCACTTTGGGCGACCGTCCCGTGGAGCGGGGCAGCAAGCTGATCGGCTACATTCCGCAGCAGAAATCCTTTGCTCCGGACACCCCCATGCGTGCCCGGGACCTGGTGGGGCTCGGTGTGGATGGCCACCGCTGGGGGCTGCGGCTGGGCAGGTCCGGGGCAAACCGCAGGATCGATGAGCTTCTGGAACTGGTGGGCGCCAGTGAGTACGCCAAAGTCCCGGTGGGCCAGCTCTCCGGCGGCGAGCAGCAGCGCCTCCGGGTGGCCCAGGCGCTGGCCACGGACCCCAAGGTCCTCCTCTGCGACGAACCGTTGCTGTCCCTGGACCTGCACCACCAGCAGGCCGTCAGCGCGCTGATCAACAAGCAGTGCCACGCCCAGAACAGCGCGGTGGTTTTTGTCACCCACGAAATCAACCCCATCATCGATTACGTTGACCGGGTGCTGTATCTGGCCGGCGGGCGGTTCCGCGTGGGGACCCCGGAAGAGGTCATGACCACTGAGGTCCTGTCTGAGCTCTATGGCAGCCATGTGGAGGTCATCCACGCGAACGGGCGCATCGTCGTCGTCGGCCTGCCCGACGCGACCACGCACCACCATGCCGATGTCCACGCAACGGCGGGGGAGGTGGCCTGATGGATGCGGACAGCATCATCGGAGCGATCTTCAGCTTCGAGAACTACGGTGAGCTGCTGCTGCTGGTCCAGAACTCGATCTGGGCCGGGGCCGTGTTGGGCCTGCTCGGCGGGCTGGTGGGCACTTTCGTGATGAAACGGGACCTGGCCTTCGCCGTCCACGGCATCTCCGAACTCTCTTTCGCCGGGGCAGCGTTTGCGCTCCTTATCGGCTCGGACATCGTGTTTGGCTCGCTGATCGGCTCGGTGGCGGCGGCGCTGCTCCTGGGCCTGATGGGGGTCCGGGCACGGGACAAAAACTCCATCATCGGGGTGATCATGCCGTTCGGCCTGGGGCTCGGCATCCTGTTCCTCTCGCTCTACGAAGGCCGTGCCGCCAACAAATTCGGCCTGCTCACGGGGCAGATCGTCTCCGTGGACACCGTCCAGCTCCAGGTCCTCGCCGGCGCCGCCGTGCTGGTCATTGCGGCCCTGGCAGCCATTTGGCGCCCGCTGAACTTTGCCAGCGTTGATCCCGAACTGGCAGAGGCCCGCGGGGTGCCCGTGCGGACGCTCGCGCTGATCTTTATGGTGCTGCTGGGAGTCAGCGTAGCGCTGTCCATCCAAGTGGTGGGTGCACTCCTGGTGCTCGCATTGCTGATCACCCCGGCAGCGGCGGCGCTCCGCGTGACGTCCGCTCCCGTGGCCGTGGTGGCGCTCAGCGTTGTTTTCGCCGTCACGGCCACGGTGGGCGGAATCCTGCTTGCCCTGGGCGGGCGGATCCCCATCAGCCCCTACGTCACCACGCTGTCATTCCTGATATACGTGGTGTGCCGCGTCGTCGGCAGTGTCCGGGCCAAGAAGGGCATCAACGGCCGGCTGGTCCACGCCCGCTGACACGGGCACACGCCGGATGCTTCAGGTTGCGGCGGCGCAGGCCGTCAGAGCTTGCCGGCGGCCCTGAGGGCTGTGCACTCCGGGCACAGGCCGAAGATCTCCACGGTGTGCGCCACCTCGGTGTAGCCATGTTCGGTGGCGATCCGGGAGGCCCAGGTTTCCACCGCCGGGGCCTCGACTTCCACGGCCTTCCCGCAGTTGCGGCACAGCAGATGGTGATGGTGCCCGGTCACGGCACAGCGCCGGTAAACGGCTTCGCCCTCGCCGTTGCGCAGCACGTCCACGAGACCGTCGTCGGCGAGGGACTGCAGGATCCGGTACGCCGTTGCCAGGGAAACTGAGACGCCCTTGTTCTGCAGGATGCGGTATAGCTCCTGCGTGCTGACGAAGTCATCCAGCTCGTCCAGGGCAGCGCTGACGGCCACACGCTGCTTGGTGACGCGCTGCTCCTTGCCGGGCACACTGACGGTGCCTGCGCCGGATGCAGCGTTCGACGGCGTGGCGTCAGCTTTGGTGCCGAACGGCATGAAGGTACTCGCTTCCCTGAGGGACGGTGGCAATCATCAAGATTACCAGCCGGGGCTGAACAGCCGGACGCCCCTTGGACAGGCTTGGGGCCGGACCCTACGCTGGCGCTATGAAGCTGACAAAATACACCCACGCGTGCGTCCGGCTTGAGAAGGACGGCGGGGTGCTGGTGCTTGATCCGGGAACGTTCTCCGAGACGGCCGAAGCCCTGGCCGGGGCGCAGGCCGTGCTCATCACGCACGAGCACGCCGACCATGTGGATGTGCCGGCCATGGTCAACGCACTGAGCCGCTCTGACGTCCTGGCGGTCTTCGCGCCGGCCGGAGTGGCCGCCCATCTGCGGGAGGAAGCGCCGCAGGCTGCAGTGCGGATCCACACGGTTGAACCCGGCTCCAGTTTTGACGCGGCCGGCTTCAACGTGCGCAGCTTCGGCGGACAGCACGCACTGATCCACCCGCAGGTTCCCATAGTGGCCAACATCGGCTACCTGGTGGACGGCAACGTGTATCACCCGGGGGACTCTTTCATCATCCCCGACGGCCTCAGCGTGCAGACGCTGCTGGTTCCGCTCCACGCACCGTGGAGCAAGGTCAGCGAGGTGGTGGACTTCGTTATCGCCGTCCGGGCCCCGCGTGCGTTCCAGATCCACGATGGGCTGCTCAACGAAACGGGCCTGAAGGTCGCAGAATCCCATGTTGCCCGGTTGGGCCGGAAATACGGCACCGAGTACACCCGCCTTGCCCCGCGGGAATCGGTGGAGGTCTGATCAGCTACGCGTTCCAGACGCCGGTCTCGAAAAACCGGCGGATGACATCCTCATGCGGCTCGGGGTCCAGGCCTTGGCCGGACAGCCACGCCGGATTGTAGTAGTTGCCCGCATAGCGGTCGCCGCCGTCGCACATCAACGACACAATGCTGCCGCGCTGTCCCTGTGCCACCATTTCCGCCACGAGTTGCCAGACACCCCACAGGTTGGTGCCGGTGGACGGTCCGGCGTGCAGGTCGGCGACGGTGCGCAGGTGCCGCATGGCTGCGATGGAGGCGGCATCGGGAACCTGGATCATGTGGTCGATGATGGCGGGCACAAAGCTCGGTTCCATCCGCGGGCGGCCGATGCCTTCGATCCGGGACGGCAGGCCGGTGCTGGCTCCACCAGTCCCGTTCACCCAGCCGGGGTAAAACGCTGAATTCTCCGGGTCTACCACCGCAAGGCGCGTGTCGTGGCCGCGGTAGCGCAGGTAGCGGCCGATGGTCGCGCTGGTGCCGCCGGTCCCCGCACCCACCACGATCCAGCGGGGGACCGGGTGTTCCTCCAGCGCCAGCTGACCGAAGATGGACTCCGCGATGTTGTTGTTGCCGCGCCAGTCCGTGGCCCGCTCCGCGTAGGTGAACTGGTCCATGTAGTGGCCGTTGGACGTGGCAGCGACGTCCGCCGCCGCGGCATAAACCTCTGAGGCATGGTCAACCAACAGGCACGAGCCGCCGAACTGTTCGATCAGCGCGATCTTCTCCGGGCTCGTCGTGGGGGTCATGACCGCTACGAACGGCAACCCCAGGAGCTGCGCGAAATATGCCTCCGAGACCGCGGTGCTTCCGCTGGAAGCCTCCACGATGGTGGTACCTTCGCGGATCCAGCCGTTGACCAGGCCAAAGAGGAACAGAGAGCGGGCCAGCCGGTGCTTGAGGCTCCCCGAACGGTGCGTGGACTCGTCCTTGAGGTACAGCTGGACGCCCCAGTGCTGCGGGAGCGGTACCGAGTAGAGATGGGTATCCGCGGACCGGTTGTTTTCTGCATTGATTTTTCTGATGGCCTCGTCAGCCCAGGCCCGGTCCGCGCTCGCGTTCTTCACCGGACCAGCCTACCGGCGGCGCTCCCTGCCAGCCGTTCTGCCGGAGCTAGAGTTGGATCAGCGACTGCACACCACACAAGCACAATTGCAAGGAGAACGATGGGTCCACTGATGGCTGTCCCGGCTTTGGCGGCGCGTTTCGCCGCCGGCCAGCGAACCGTGGTGCTGGACGTCCGCTGGGCGCTGGGGGACCCGCACGGCCGGGAACACTACCTTGGGGGCCACCTCCCGGGGGCAGTTTTTGTGGACCTCGCCACCGAGTTGGCCACGCCGGCCACCCCGGCCCGCGGCAGGCACCCGCTGCCCACAGACGCGGAATTCCAGGAAACTGCCAGGCGCTGGGGGATCAACAACGGCGACGTTGTGGTGGCCTATGACAACAGCGGCAACATGGCTGCCGCCCGGCTCTGGTGGATGCTCCGCAACGCCGGGTTCCAGGACGTGTACCTGCTCGACGGCGGTCTGGCCGCCTGGCAGGACGCCGGACTGCCGCTGGACACCGGACCCGTGGACGCCGCCGTCGGGCATGTTTCCTTTGACGTTTCCCCTGACGGAGGCAAGATGCCCAGCATCGACGCGGCCGGAGCCGCGGACTGGCCGGCAACCGGCGTCCTCCTGGATGCCAGGGCCGGCGAAAGATACCGGGGCGAATTTGAACCCGTTGATCCGCGCGCGGGCCACATTCCGGGCGCCCGGAGCGCGCCAACAACGGAGAACGTGGACGGGGCCGGGCATTTCCTGCCGGCGGACCTGCTGCGGCATCGGTTCGAGGACCTCGGCGTCCGCGACGACGTCGCGGTGGCCGTGTACTGCGGCTCGGGCGTGACCGCCGCCCATGAGGTGGCCGCCCTCGAAATCGCAGGATTCCGGGCCGCACTCTATCCGGGTTCCTTCTCGGAATGGTCCAACAATCCGGCGCTGCCGGTGGCGACGGGCAGCCGGCCGAATGGCCATGCGGCGGCCCGCGGGGGTAGCGTCGAAGGATGACCCCAGGACGCCCCGTACCGCCGCCCCTTGCCCGCCCCGTATTGCCGAACGATGATGCTGTTGCCGATCCTGCTACGGACCTGGGCGCCGGTCCGGGCACCGGCCTGCTGGCCGCCGCCTATGGCGCGGTTTCCCCTGAAAGCGGCCTGGCGCCCCTGACGCTTGCCCGGCGTGCCCCCAAAGCGGACGACGTCGAGATTGCCATCGAATTCTGCGGCCTGTGCCACTCGGACGTGCACTCCACGCGTGGTGAATGGGGCGGCCAGAAATATCCGCTGGTCCCCGGCCATGAGATTGTCGGAACCGTCAGTCGCGTCGGCTCGGCCGTGACTGACTTCACCCCGGGGGACCGCGTGGGCGTCGGGTGCATGGTTGATTCCTGCCGCGAATGCGAGAGCTGCCTGGTCGGCCTGGAACAGTACTGTGAAAGCGGGCTGATCGGGACCTACGGCGCCAAGGATCCACGTAACGAGGATGCCATCACGCAGGGCGGCTACTCGTCCGTCGTGGTGGTGGACCGGCGCTACGTGGTCCGAGTGCCCGGCAACCTGGACCCGGCCGCCGTCGCCCCCTTGCTCTGCGCAGGTGTCACCACGTTCTCTCCCTTGCGGCACTTCGACGTGGAGGAAGGCGACGCGGTGGGCGTGGTGGGGCTCGGCGGGCTCGGACATATGGCCGTGAAGCTGGCCAAGGCCATGGGGGCGCGGGTGGTGGTCTTCACCACCTCCGAAGGCAAGGTGCCGGCCGCGCTGGAACTCGGGGCCGACGAAGTGATTCTGTCCCGGGACAAGGACGCCATGGCCGCCGCGGACCGGACCATCGACCTCATCATCGACACGGTGGCCGCTCCGCATGACCTGAATCCGTTCTTCCGCACCCTGCGCGTGGACGGTGCGCTGTTCCAGCTGGGCCTGCCCTCCGACGCCATGCCGCCGGTCAGCCCCGGAGCCCTAATCAGGCGGCGGATCGCGTACGCAGGCTCGCTGATCGGTGGGATCGCCGAAACGCAGGAGATGCTCGACTTCTGCGCCGAGCACAACGTGGTGGCGGATATCGAACTGGTGCGCGCAGACCAGCTGAATGAGGCCTACGACCGTATGGTGGCAGGAGACGTCAAATACCGGTTTGTGCTGGATGCCAGCACCTTGCAGGCTCCGGCCGAGAAGGCAGACGCATGAGCACCCTGTTCACGAAAATCATCAATGGCGAGATTCCCGGACGATTCGTCTGGCGGGAGGCTGACGTTGCGGCCTTCCTGACCACGGGTCCCCTTGCAGACGGGCACACCCTGGTGGTCCCCACCGAGGAGGTGGACCGCTGGACCGATGCCTCCCCGGAAACCCTCGCGAAGGTGATGGAAGTGGCCCGGCGGATCGGTGCCGTGCAGCTGGACGTCTTCCCCGCCGAGCGGGCGGGGCTGATTGTGGCCGGGTACGAGATCAACCACCTGCACGTCCACGTGTGGCCGTCCAGGACCATGGCTGATTTCGATTTCGCCTCGGCCGACCAGAACCCGGATCCCGCGGTGCTGGACGCGAACGCCGAAAAGCTGCGCGCCGGGCTCCGGGCCGCGGGCTATGCGGAGTTCGTTCCCGCAAGCTGAGCCTGACGCTCGCGCCGGTTTGGCCCTTCCAGGTCTTGGCCTGGCAGGCCTAGGCCGGCGCGAGCGCCTTGTTAAGGACAGCCCTGATCCGCTTTTCGGAGACGGAATAGGCCGTTCCGAGTTCGACGGCGAAGAGGCTCACCCGCAGCTCTTCGATCATCCAGCGGACCTGGGTCAGCTCGGCACCCACCCGACGCCCGGGCAGCAGGGCCGACACGGCGTCGTCGTAATCGTCTTCCAGCCGCTGGACCGCGGCCATGCTCAGGCCATCCCGCTGGACGTTGCCGGGGAGCTTTTCGAGGCGTTTCTCGATGGCGGCAAGGTAGCGGGGGAGCTGGCTCAGCTGCTTGTAGCCCGTGCGGGCCACAAATCCCAGGAACACGAGCTGCTCAAGCTGGCTCCTGACATCGTTCAGGGCGCTGATGAGCGCCAGGCTGGTGGTGCCCGTCAGCTGTTTCTCAATCCGCCGGGTGCTGGCCAGGACGCGCTCCACCACCGCCGTCACACTGAAGACGGTATCGATCAGTTCCGCCCGGACCTGTTCGTAAAGGGCATCGAAGGACCCCCGGTCCCACGGGAGTTCCGCCGGGGTCAGTTTGTCCACGGCAGCCAGGGCACAATCGGCAATAAGGGCTGACACCGAACCGTGCGGATTCTGGCTGAACGTCAGCTTTTCGGTGTTGTTGAGATGCTCCAGGACGTAACGGTCAGGCGCCGGTACCCTGAGGGCCAGGAGCCGGATCACGCCGCCGCGCATGGCCTCGAGCTGCTCCGACGAGGTCTGGAAGACGCGCAGCGCCACAGATGTTCCTTCATCCACCAAGGCGGGATAGCCGGTGACTGTGTGGCCCTTGACGGTGTTGCTGACCTGACGCTGCATGGTGCCGAAGGACCACTCGGTCAGGCCCGTCTGTTCCTGGAAGCCTGTGCCGCTGCCGGCTGAATTTCCGCCTGCCGATGACGCGGGTACAGTCCCGCCGGTCTTTCCGGGTAACTTCGAATTTCCCCGAGACGGCGGAGCCGTGGTTACCGGCGTCGCCCCCAGGGATTCCGCGATGGCGCGGCGTGTTGCCGGGGCCAGCCGCTCCTGCAGGGCCGCGAGGTCCTTCCCCTCATCCAGCACCTTGCCCTGGGTATCGACAACCTTGAAGCTCACCCGCAGGTGGGATGGCACAGCATCCCAGTTCCAGGAACCGGGCGGGATGACGTGGCCGCGGATCCGGCGCAGGGCCAGTTCCAGTGAAGCTTCCAGCTCATCGTGCGCCGGATCAAAGTCCGATTCCAGGGCAATAACGGCCTGCCGGGCCACATCCGGGGCGGGGACGAAGTTCTTGCGGACCTGCTTGGGCAGGGACTTGATCAGCGCGGCCACGAGCTCGGCACGCTGGCCGGGGATCAGCCAGCGGAAGGCGGCATCATCGAGCTGGTTCAGGAAGAGCACCGGGACTTCGGCCGTGACGCCGTCGGACGGGTTGGGCGGTGACCCGGGCGCCACCGGGTGGAACTCGTAGCTGAGTGGCAGCTCGAAGCCCTTGTGCAACAGGGTCTTCGGATAAGCGGCCTCGTCCAGGTCATCGGCGTCGTTGTTGAGCAGCAATGACTTGTCGTAGTCGAGGAGGTCCGGATTCTGCTGCCGGGCCTCCTTCCACCATTTGTCGAAGTGCCGTTCGGATACAACGTCGGGGCCGATCCTGGCGTCGTAGAACTCAAACAGCGTTTCGTCGTCCACCAGCAGGTCGCGGCGGCGCATCCTGGCCTCGAGCTCCTCGACTTCCAGAAGCAGGGCGCGGTTGCGGTGGAAGAACTTGTGATGCGTTTTCCAATCGCCTTCCACCAGGGCGTGCCGGATGAACAGCTCGCGGGCCAGCACAGGATCCACTCGGCTGTAGTTGACCCGGCGCTGCGGGATGATGGGCACGCCGTACAGGGTGACCTTCTCGTACGCCATGACCGCGCCCATTTTGGTGGACCAGTGCGGCTCGCTGTAGCTGCGCTTAACGAGGTCCGGCGCCACCTGTTCTGCCCAGACGGGATCGAACTTGGCTGCGACCCTGGCCCAGAGGCGGCTCGTCTCCACGAGTTCGGCAGCCATCACAAACGTGGGGGACTTCTTGAAGAGCGACGAACCGGGGAAGATTGCGAACCGGCTGCCGCGGGCACCGGCGTATTCGCGCTTGCGCTCGTCCAGGATGCCGATGTGGCTGAGGAGGCCCGACAGCAGGCTCATGTGGATGCCCTCGTGGTTGCCCACAGGATCGGCAAGGCGCTTGTTGTCCAGGCTGATCCCGAGCGGGCGGGCCATCTGGCGGAGCTGGGCGAAGAGATCCTGCCATTCCCTGACCCGAAGGTAGTTGATGAACTCGGTCCGGCACAGGCGGCGGAACTGGGTGGACGAGAGTTCCTGCTGTTTCTCCTGCAGGTAGTTCCACAGGTTCAGGAAGCCGGTGAAGTCCGAGTTTTCATCGCGGAAGCGGGCATGCTTCTCGGCGGCGAGCTGCTGCTTGTCCGTGGGACGCTCACGCGGGTCCTGGATGGTCAGCGCCGCGGCCAGGATCATTACCTCGCGGACGCAGCCGCGCTTGCCGGCCTCCACAATCATCCTGCCGAGGCGGGGATCCACCGGCAGCTGGGCAAGCTGCTGTCCGACGGCGGTCAGTCCGCCGCTCTTGGCGTCACCTGGCCGTACGGCATTCAAGGCGCCGAGCTCGCGCAGGAGCGTAACGCCGTCGTTGATTGCCCGCGAGTCTGGCGGCTCGACGAACGGGAAGTTCTCCACGTCCTTGGGCCCACGGGCAACGCCCATGGCGGTCATCTGCAGGATGACTGCCGCCAGGTTGGTACGCAGGATTTCCGGATCCGTGAACAGCGGCCGGGACTCGAAGTCCTCTTCCGAATAGAGCCGGATGGCGATACCGTCCGACACGCGGCCGCACCGGCCCGAGCGCTGGTTCGCCGAAGCCTGCGACACACGCTCGATGGGCAGCCGCTGGACCTTGGTACGGTGCGAGTAGCGGGAGATGCGGGCCGTGCCGGTGTCGATGACGTACTTGATGCCCGGGACAGTCAGGGACGTCTCGGCCACGTTGGTGGCCAGCACAATCCGGCGGTTTTTGCCGGGGTGGAACACCTTGTGCTGTTCCTGCAGGCTCAGACGGGCGAACAGCGGGAGCACCTCGGTGCCGGCCAGGCGCCGGTTGGACTGGATCCTGGCGTTGAGTGCCTCTGCCGCATCGCGGATTTCGCGCTCACCGGAGAAGAAGATGAGGATGTCGCCGGAGGCCTCGGTGGCGAGTTCGTCAACGGCGTCGCAGACGGCGTCGAGCGGATCGCGGTCCTCTTCGAGTTCGTCATCGGAGGCGTCCTCGTCGGCCCCGCCGGCTGGCTGGGACAGCGGCCGGTACCGGATCTCCACCGGGAACGTGCGCCCGGACACCTCGATGATGGGGGAGGGCTCGTCGTCGGACCCGAAGTGCTTGGCGAATCGCTCCGGATCGATCGTGGCCGAGGTGATGATGATTTTCAGGTCCGGCCGCTGCGGCAGGATGCGCTTGAGGTAGCCCAGGATGAAGTCGATGTTGAGGCTGCGCTCGTGTGCTTCGTCAATAATGATGGCGTTGTATTTGCGCAGCAGCTTGTCGCGTTGGATCTCTGCGAGCAGGATGCCGTCGGTCATGAGCTTGACCTTGGTGGCGCGGCTGACTTCGCCGGTAAACCGCACCTGGAAGCCGACTTCCTGGCCGATTTCCACACCGAGTTCCTCAGCGATGCGCTCAGCGACCGTGCGGGCTGCGAGCCGCCGCGGCTGGGTGTGGCCGATCAGGCCGTTGTCGCCCAGGCCCAGCTCGAGGCACATTTTGGGGATCTGGGTGGTCTTGCCGGAGCCGGTCTCGCCGGCGATGATGGTCACCTGGTTCGCTGCAATGGCAGCCTTCAGGTCCTCGCGGCGCTCGGAAACGGGCAGCTCAGCAGGGTAGGAGATATGAAATGTCATGGCTGCAGCCAGTCTACTGGGGCCCGGATACCTGTGGGGTCCGGCGGGATGCCCGGCCTTGGCAACGGGCGGTCCGGTTCCGCGCCAATGGCGGCCCGGAATCCCCGTATACACGCCGCGGGAACGCCTGCCTACGCCCGTGGTGGCGCCCACATTTTCCCGCCGGGAGGCGTATGGGGCCTGCTGACCACGATTGTTATTCCATGCGTATCAATCAGGGCAATCTAGGTCTTTGTGTCTTCATAAAATCGCGCCTACGCTGTGAACTGACCGAAGAGTGCGGCCGTCGGGGACCGCGGAGAACCAGCAGCGTCAGGTGCGGAAGTAGCCGGCCTCTGTCCGGGCGGTCTCGACCCCTAGATCCCGCTCGGGGAAGCATTCCCCGCCGCCACTGAATTAGACCGCGCTTATGGCGATAAGCCAGTTTGGAGAACGTCCGTGAAGATCACTTCCATCGAAGCTATACCCTTCGCTATCCCATACCTCAAACCCCTTCGCTTTGCCAGCGGCGAGGTGCACACGGCATGCCATGTGCTGGTCCGGGTGTGCAGTGACGACGGGGTTGTGGGGTATGCCGAGGCGCCGGCGAGGCCCTTCACCTACGGCGAAACCCAGGAATCCATCGTCGCGGTGATCGAGACCCTGTTTGCGCCCCAGATCTTGGGGATGTCCGTTCTAGACCGTGAGCAGGTGCATGCGGTCATGGACAGGACCGTTGGCAATCCAACCGCCAAGTCCGCGGTGGACATGGCCATCTGGGACGTCATCGGCAAGACACTCGGTCAGCCCGTGACGGCGCTGCTCGGCGGCTACTCCGATGGCATGCGCGTCAGCCACATGCTCGGGTTCGACGAACCTGCCAAAATGGTGGCCGAGGCCGAGCGCATGCGTGATACCTACGGAATCACCACCTTTAAGGTAAAGGTGGGCCGCATGCCTCTCAGCCTGGACGTGGACGTATGCCGTGCCCTGCGGGAAGAGCTCGGCCCGGACGTCGAACTCTACATCGACGGCAACCGCGGGTGGACGCCGTCCGAGTCCCTGCGCGCCCTCAATGCGATGGCTGATCTGGACCTTACGCTCGCTGAAGAGCTTTGCCCGGCCGACGACGTCCTCGGACGCAAGTGGCTCGTGGAGCGCTGCCCCGTCCCGTTCGTCGCAGATGAAAGTGCCACGAACCCCGGCCAGGTCACCCGCGAACTTCTCAACGGAGCCGCGAACGCGGTCAGCATCAAGACGGCGCGAACCGGGTTCTCCCACTCCCAGCGCGTTCTGTTCGAATGCGACGGCCTTGGCGCTGAAGTGGTGATGGGCAATCAGATCGACGGCCAGATCGGCACCCTCTGCACAGTCACCTTCGGTGCCGCATACAAGTCCACTACGCGCCGGGCAGGCGAGTTGTCCAACTTCCTGGACATGACCGATGACCTCCTGGCCGAACCACTTGTGATCGTGGGCGGCAGGCTGCTGGCGCGGCAGGTCCCGGGAATCGGTATCGACATCGACCCTGAAAAACTTGCCAGGTACCGGCTCGACACCCCTCCGCTGAGCTCCACGGTTTAAGTCCTTCCCGCGACGCGGTGAGGGCGGGCCAGCCGTTGCCGGTGCCGCGGGTCTATGCGCTCTGCCCGGCCGGCGCTGGATTAGGACCCGCAGGCTATTGATCAGCCCTCATAGGGGTCCCACGATGAAATTAGCACGACCCTTGGTCCTGACTAGGGGTTTGCCTGATGTGAGCGCGGCCACCGGCGTGAAGAATGGCTATATACCCTTTGCCGCCTGGGTTGGAGCCTGGTCTCCGGACCGCCCACCCCGGCCCCCGCACACTCCAAAGAAGGAGCACATCATGACCGAGAACCTGTCACATGTCCGTGAAGTCCTTGCTGACGCCGTGATCGATGACCGAGAGAACGGCGTCATCCGAGCCAAGCGCGAGATTTTCACCGACAAGGAAATCTTCGAGCTGGAGATGAAGCACCTCTTCGAAGGCAACTGGGTTTACCTCGCCCACGAGTCCCAGGTCCCCAACGTCGGCGACTACTTCACCACCTACATCGGGCGCACTCCCGTCGTTATCACGCGGGACAAGGATGAAAAGCTCAACTGCATCGTCAACGCCTGCTCGCACCGTGGCGCGATGCTGTGTCGCCGCAAGACCGACAACCGAACCACCTTCACCTGCCCGTTTCACGGCTGGACCTTCAAGAACTCCGGCGAGCTTTTGAAGGTCAAGGACTCCCGCAATGCCGGATACCCGGAGACCTTCAACAAGGAGGGCTCCCACGACCTCACGAAGGTTGCCCGTTTCGATTCCTACCGGGGCTTCCTGTTCGGCTCCCTGAACGCGGACGTCCTCCCGCTGGAGGAGCATCTGGGCGACGCTACCAAGGTGATCGATTCCATCGTGGACCAGTCACCCGAAGGGCTTGAGGTCCTGCGGGGCGCTTCGACCTACACCTATGACGGCAACTGGAAAGTCCAGGCGGAGAACGGCGCTGACGGCTACCACGTCACTGCCGTGCACTGGAACTACGCAGCAACCACCGCCCGACGCAACTCCGGCGACTCCGCCAACACGACCAAGGCCATGGACGCCAGCAAGTGGGGCAAAGTCAAGGGCGGCTTCTATTCTTACGACCACGGGCACCTTTTGCTGTGGCAGGAGTGGACTAACCCGCAGGACCGTCCGCTATGGGACCGCCGCGACGAGCTCGTGGAGAAGTACGGCGAGGAGATGGCCAACTTCATGATCAACATCTCGCGCAACCTCTGCCTGTACCCCAACGTCTACATCATGGACCAGTTCTCCTCGCAGATCCGCCACTTTCGTCCCATCTCCGCGGACCAGACGGAGGTCACCATCTACTGCATCGCCCCAAAGGGCGAGTCGCAGGAGAACCGTTCGAAGCGTATCCGCCAGTACGAGGACTTCTTCAACGCGACCGGTATGGCCACCCCCGATGACCTGGAGGAGTTCCGCTCCTGCAACAAGACGTACTGGGCCACCGCCGCTCCCTGGAACGACATGACCCGTGGTTCCACCCACGAGATCGCCGGCCCGGACGAGCAGGCCACAGCGCTCGGCATGACCCGGGTCATCGCGTCCGGTGTGCGCACCGAGGATGAGGGGCTGTACCCCATCCAGCACGGGTACTGGAAGGAAGTAATGGACAAGGCTCTCACGGAAGAGGAACGCTCCGCCCAGGAAACCGTTCCCGTCACTGCCTGACCAAGACAACTTCCAAATTACAGAAAGAGTGCTGAACACCATGGCCAACCTGCTCAACCCCGTGACGGCGTTCAAGACCGCTGAGGAGATCGCCACCCTTGAGAGCGTGCGCGCGTTCCTGTACAAGGAAGCCCGCTTGCTGGACGACCGCCAGTTCGACGAGTGGCTCGAGTGCTACCACCCGGACTCGGAATTCTGGATGCCGGCGTGGGACGTTGATGACCGCCTCACCACGGATCCCCAGAACGAAATCTCTCTGATCTACTATGACAACCGCGGCGGCATCGAGGACCGCGTATTCCGCATCAAGACCGACCGGTCCTCGGCCACCTCCCTGCCCGAGCCCCGCACCGGGCACAACATCACGGACATTGAAGTGATGGAGCACGACGGCGACCAGGTCAAGGTCCGCTTCAACTGGTTCACGCTGTACTTCCGCTACAACACGACTGACACCTACTTCGGGACCAGTTTCTACACGATTGATCTCTCAGGCGAAAAGCCGGTGATCCTAAAAAAGAAAGTCGTTCTCAAGAACGACTACATCCACCACGTGGTGGACGTCTACATGGTCTGACGGCCCACGGACTGTGCCTGCTCCGGCGGGCACAGTCCGGGATCCTGCCTACCGCACCGCTCGATCGAGCACACCGCAAAAACTTTTCCGGGTCGCAGGGACGCGACCCCAGCCAGGAGGAAATTATGGGCCACCAGGTAGCCCTCAGCTTCGAGGATGGCGTCACCAAGGTCATCAAGGTCGGCGACTACGAGACCGTCATGGACGCCGCCTACAAGGCGCGAATCAACATCCCGTCGGACTGCCGGGACGGTGCCTGCGGCACCTGCAAGGCCTTCTGCGACTCCGGCTCCTTCGATCCGGGAGACTTTATCGACGACGCCATGACCGAGGAGGAGCTGGAGAAGGGTTACATGCTGACCTGCCAGGCCGTCCCGGAATCCGACTTGTCCATCCAGATCCCGGCAACTTCGGAATCCGCGAAGACCTCGGCCGCCACGTTCACGTCAACCGTCAAAGAGCTCAACAAGCACTCGGAATCCACGATCTCCTTCACGCTGGACGTGCAGGACCGGGAGGCCCTGGCGTTTCTGCCCGGCCAGTACGTCAATATCAAGGTCCCCGGAACGGACGCAGAGCGCTCGTACTCCTTCAGCAACGGCCCCGGCGTGGACGATGCATCCTTCATGGTGCGTATCACCCCCCAGGGCGCGATGTCCGAGTACCTGCGCGACCGGGCGGCGGTGGGTGACACCATCGAATTCACGGGACCCTACGGATCGTTCTTCCTGCGCGAGCCGAAGCGACCCTTGCTCCTGCTGGCAGGGGGCACCGGCCTGGCCCCCCTCCTGTCAATCCTGGCGAAACTTTCCGACAACCCGCCTGCCACGCCGGTGCACCTGATCTACGGTGTCACCCGTGAAGCGGACATCGTCGGGCTCGACTGGCTGTGGGCCTTCGAAGCGAAACTGCCAAACTTCACTTGGGACTACATCGCCTCCGATCCGGGCACCTCGGCCCCGCACACCGGCTACGTGACCCAGATTATCGAGCCCGCCCACCTCAACGACGGCGACGTCGATGTCTACCTGTGCGGCCCGCCCCCCATGGTCAATGCAGTCTCAAAGTGGTTGGACGTCGAGAATGTCCAGCCGGCCAACTTCTACTTTGAGCGGTTCGCCCCGAAGGAAACCACCGGCGGTGACGCCGAGACGGGTGCCCCGGCCCCCGTACAGCAGATCGAGGCTGAGGGCGACAAGATCAGCCGCGCCCAGGCCATCTCCTCCCTGGAGACCGGCCGGCTGGAGTTTCGCAAGGAAGACAGCTACGCCCACCTTGAAGCGCGCATGGGCCTTGAGCTCGCAGTTACCGAGCTGATGCTTGGTCGCCTCAGCGAGGAACAACTTCAACAGTTCCGCCGGCGTGCCGAGGCCACCACCCGCTCCGTGGGCGCCGGCACGGTTCAAGACCCTGAAGAATACGTGCAGACCAACGAGGCCTTACACGAGTACCTTTTCCTGATCTGCGACAACCCCATGCTCCTGGAGTCCTACCGCCGGCTCGATGTCCATGCCCAGATGGCGGCGACTTTCGAGAAGGGGACCGAGATCTTTGAGCGCGTCACACAGGACCACCTGGACCTCGTGGAAGCGTTCGAGCGCCGTGATAAAGAACGCGCACGCCAGGTCATCATGGCCCACACCCGTGAAGCCAAGGAAACCATGTCCGGGGCGATCGACGCCAAGATGGCTGATTCCTGATGCCGGCGCCGCACGGGCAGTTCCTCTCTCCTGGCCGTTTCGCCGGCAAAGTGGCGATCGTGACGGGCTCGGCCCAGGGCATCGGGCAGAAGGTGGCAGAAAGGATCGGGGCTGAAGGGGGCTCTGTCTTTCTCGTGGACCGGGCCGAACTGGTGCACGAGGTTGCCCTCGGAATTAAGGACGGAGCGCAGTTGTCCGGCTCGGGGGGAAACGCCACGTCGTTGACCGCTGACTTGGAGACCTTTACCGGAGCGCAACAGGCGGTGGACGGAGCACTTGCCGCCTACGGGCGGGTGGATGTTCTCGTCAACAATGTGGGCGGCACCATCTGGGCCCGCCCCTACGAAGAGTACGACGAGGAGAAAATCGAGAAGGAGATCCGCCGCTCGCTGTTCCCTACACTCTGGTCCTGCCGGGCCGTGCTTCCAATCATGCTTGGGCAAGGCTCCGGCACCATTGTCAACGTCTCCTCGGTGGCTACCCGGGGCATGAACCGGGTCCCGTATGCCGCAGCGAAGGGCGGTGTCAACGCCCTGACGCAGTCTTTGGCCATGGAGGTTGCCGGGCGCGGGATCCGCGTCGTCGCAACAGCCCCGGGCGGCACTGAGGCTCCGCCAAGAAAGGTCCAACGCGGGCCTGGTGCGGAGTCTTCCGCGGAAAAGGCGTGGTACCAGGGCATCGTGGACCAGACCGTGCAGTCCTCCTTCATGAAGCGCTACGGCACCCTCGATGAGCAGGCCGCGCCGATCGTGTTCCTGGCCTCCGACGAGGCGTCCTACATCACCGGTAGCATCCTTCCGGTAGCGGGTGGGGACCTCGGCTGATGCTGGTTTGACGGGAACCCGCCGGAATGGCAACAGGGCCCGCGGGAGTAAGCTTGCGACCATGACGGCGGGCCCCCACGATAGCGGCACAGGAGCGGAGCTGCCACTCCTGGGCCGGGCCGTGGTTTTCGAGAAACTACAGGAGACCCTCCGCGCGGTGCGAAAGGGCCATGTGCGCACTGTCGTGCTCACAGGCCCGCCCGGGTCGGGAAAGACCGCGCTTCTCGATTTGTTCCTGGACCGCTGCTCTTCGGTGGCCCGGGGAGTGCGGCTGCTCTCCGCCACGGGGGACGAGTGGGAAGCCCAGTTCGCCCTTGCCGGCTATTCCCAGCTCATGCTCACCGCACCGTTGCGCTCGGCCAAGGGGGATAACCGTGAGGCAGGGTTCCCCGTCCCTGGCGCCGCCCTCGACCCTGGGCAGGTCCTCAAATATGCCTCCACCCTCAGCACGCACCTTGAGGGGCTGCAGTCGCACGGCTCCGTGGTCGTTGCCGTCGACGACATCCAGCATTTCGACGCCGAGAGCCTTCACATCCTGGTGTTTGCCATGCGACGCCTGCGGGGCAAGCGGATCCTGTTCGTGGTCACTCTGGACCCCAGTCAGGCCGCGCATGTCCCGGCGGGGGTGCTTGGTTTCCTCTCCGGCCACCAAGTTGCCCGTATCCCGCTGGAGCCCCTGTCGCCTCAACACGTCCAGGACCTCGCCCGGCGCTCATTCGGCATTGAGCTGAGTGCCACCGCCGCCCACGGGCTCGTGCGGCACACAGGGGGAACGCCTCAGCCGATTGTCGAGCTGCTGGGTGAGCTGCCCGCGGAAACCTGGCATACGTGGTTCCCCTCCCTGCCACCGAGCTCGCGGGTGCGGGCCAGGGTGCATAGCCTTCTCAGTGCCGCGTCGCCGCACCTGGTCGCCGTAGCCGAAGCCGTGTCCGTTCTTGGACGCTCCGCCGGATTGACGGAGGTCTCCGCTGTCAGTGGCATGGCCTCCGTGATGCAGGCGCTCGACGAGGGGCACAGCGCCGGACTGCTGGGCCTGTCAGTGGAACAGGCGCGGTCCGTGGTGGCGTTCTTCGAGCCCGGCACTGCTGAAGCGGTCTATGAACAGATTTTACCCAGCCGGCGGATTGCTCTGCACCGCCGTGCCGCAGAGGTGGTCCAGGCCGAAGGCGAACGGCTGGGACACCGGGTGTCGGCGACCCCGGGCGCCGACGAGGCGCTGGCCGCTGAACTGGAGGAGTTCGCCCGCCGCCAGGCCCTCCTAGGGGCTTGGCAGGATGTCTCGACCGCGTTGTTTTCCGCTTCCCGGCTCTCCTCGGACGTCCGCTCGCACAACGACCGGCTGCTGAGGGGCGTTGATGCGCTGGTAGGCTCCGGCAACATCGCGCAGGCGCAGATGTGGGCTGCCGCCGTTGACGCCATGCCGTCTTCCCCGCTGCGTTCGTCTGTGCTGGGCTATCTCTCCACCGCGTCGGGGCAAAACCTTAGCGCCCAGTCCCTGCTGGAGATGGCCTGGCGGACCAGCAATCCGGAACGGGATCCGGCTGCCGCCGCCCAGGTGGCCCAGCGCCTGGTGCTGCACGGACTGGCCTCCTGGGACGGTCCGCTCATCACCGGCTGGGCCGAGCGGGCGATGTCCCTGGCGGAACCCGGCACGCCCGCGCACATCGAATCGGAGGCCATTTACGGGCTGGGCCTGTACGCGCAGGGCCGCTTGGCGGAGGCCGAGGCCTCGTACCAACGGGCCTTCGACCATGCCGCGGAGAACGCACAGAAACAGCGCGTGCAGATGGGTGCCGGCTGGTTGGCCTTGCGCCTCGACGACGCCGAGACAGCACTTGTGAATCTCGAAGCGGCGGCTCCCACGGAGTACCGCGGCGGCTCGATGCGGATTTCCCTGTGGGCTGAGGCCTGGTTGGCCCGCACCCATCTTGTGCTTGGTAACTGGGATGCAGCCGCTGCTACCGTGGCCCGCGCATCTGTGCGCCTCGAGAGTTCACAGATGCCGCTGATCCGGCCCTTGCTGTACTGGACCGCCGCTGAACTGTGGTCCATGCGCGGCGACTGGGACAGGGCAAGGTACTACGTCTCCCAGGCTGCCGTGCAGCCGGGAACTTATGGGGCCATGCAGGTGCCGGCCAGTTTGGCCCGAGCCCGTTTCCATGAGGCCCGAGCGGACTACGAGGGCGTTTTGGAAGCGCTACAGCCGTTGACGGAGCTGGACCGATGGACCGGGGAGCGGGTGTCCTTCTGGCCCTGGCAGGACACCTACGTCAACGCCCTCGTGATGACCGATCAGCTTGACACAGCGGATGCTTTCCTTACTGCCTTCGAAGGGGTGCGGCGGGAACGGAACATACCCTCAGACCTTGCGCGGATGGCATGGGCCAGGGGCCGCCTGGTGGCCGCCCAAGGTGATCCCGACACGGCCCGGGAGCACTTCGAAGCAGCCCTAAGGCATCTGGGCGGGCTGAACCGGCCCTATCTGCGGGCTCGGGTGAGCTTCGCCTTCGGACAGAGCATGCGGCGCGCCGGCAAGAAGCGCCTGGCGTCCTCAGTGCTGCGGGTCGCCCGGGATCTTTACGAATCCCTGGGCGCGACCACCTACGTAGACCGGTGCGACCGGGAACTCAAAGCGACGGGGGTTGACGTCGGCAGCCTGCCCGACCCCGCTGACCCCGTGCTTTCCGCAACTGCCCGCTCGCAGGCCCAGCTCACCCCCCAAGAGCAGGCAGTAAGCGAACTGGTGGCCGACGGGGCCACCAACAAGGAGGCCGCCCGTGCGCTGTTCCTGGCCGAGAAGACCGTCCAATACCACCTGACACGGGTCTACGGGAAATTGGGGATCCGCTCCCGCAGCGAACTTGCCGCCCGGTTCCGGGATTCGGACTGAAGAATTGCTTCCACGCGGCCGGGAGCACCTTGTCGTCAGCGCGGGCGGGTCGCCTCCTCTGCGGGGCCTACCACGTCGAGGAAATTGCGCAGCAACGCCGAGCGGTCGTCACGCCGCCATGCGACTGCCAATTCCACCTGGGGTGCGTCCTCGATGGAACAGTAGACCACGCCTTCAAGCTGCAGAGCGCGGACACTTTCCGGAACGACGGCAATTCCGCTGCCGGCGGCCACAAAGGAGAGCATGGTGGAGGTTTCGCCGATCACCTGAGTGACGCGCGGCCGGAACCCCTCACTGCGGCACATATCTGCAGTGGTGCGGTACAGCACCGACTCCGGCGGATAGGCGATAAAGTCCTGGTCTTGGAGTTCGTGTACGGCCACAGGCCGGCCCGCTGCCAGCGGGCTGAAGGAGGGCAGCGCCACGACCAGCTGTTCACGACCCACGATGCGGTATTCGATCTCCGGGGCTGAGACCGGCGGCCGCAGCAGCGCTGCATCCAGCGTTCCGTCCCGCAGGCCGGCTTCCATGGCCGGCGTAAGCATCTCCCCGCGGAGGGCCAGGGTCAAGCCGGGAAGTACCTGCTTGACGCGGCGGACGATGGGGGGCATGACCCCGTAGGTCGAGGAACCGGAGAACCCGACGCGGAGCACGCCGGCCGCCCCTTGGCCGACCTGGTACACGTCGGCCTGGAGCGTCTCCATGGCGTTGACGATGTGCCTTCCACGGCTTAGCAGTTCCTCACCGGCGGCCGTGAGGTCTACCCGGCGGGTGGTGCGGTTAAGCAATTGCACGCCCAGCTGCTCCTCCAGCTGCCGGATCTGCTGCGATAGGGGTGGCTGTGCCATGTGCAGGCGTTTAGCGGCTCGACCGAAGTGGCGCTCCTCGGCGACGGCGATGAAATAGCTAAGCTGGCGGATGTCCATTGTCGATACTGTCTTTCCGCTCGGACCTGGCTGTCTGCCTTCGGGTTATTTATATGCAGAATAGCCTGAATATCCTTCAGTAGTGCATGCAACGCATATAGTCCGGGGTTTGCGGAACAGCCCGGAGCCAGCGGGGACCCAACTGACGAACCGCAGGTCCTCGGATGACCGGGGTGCCCGGTCCGAGACGGCCGGGGGGCCGCTTAAACAGGTCTCCCCGGCAGAGCGACCTGATCAGGAAGCTCTGCCGGGGAGACTACCGGGAATCCGGTGGCCCCTCTGCCCTAGGGGCGGGGTGTACGGGCAGCAGGCACACCGTCGTCGGCACGGTGCTCGGCGATCTCCTCCACCTTGTGCTCAGCCTCCTCCAGCTTGCGCTGGTGAGGAACCAGGACGGTCACGACTGCCCCGACGAGGGCGACGGCGCCATAAATATAAAACGCCGTGGCCCCTCCGATGCCTGCGGCGGCCAACCAGCCGCCGATGATCGGTCCCAGGATCCCGCCGAAGCGTCCTACGCTGGCGCACCAGGCCACGCCAGCGGCCCGGGCGTTCGTGGTGTAGTAGTTCGACTGGAACCCGTAAATTAGGACCTGGGTGCCCAGGGTGCCTACGCCGGCGATGGCGATGAAGGTGAAGAGTAGGGGTAGCGGGAAGCTGAAGGTCATGAGCATCAGGCTCATGGTCGCCAGGACGAAGGTGGAGGCGATGACCCGCTGGGGGCCGCTCTTGTCAGCGACGCGCGAGAGGAGCAGGCCGCCTGCGACGGCACCCAGGTTCAGTGCCAGCGGGAAGAACAGGGAGTATGTACGCCCGTAGCCGTACCCTTCCATGATCTTGGGCAGCCATGTGTTCAAGCCGTAGGTCAGCAGCAGGCCACAGAACGACATCAGCCCGAGCAAAATGGATGCCACAGCGAACTGCCGGGAGAACACCGCGGCGAAACCTGCTTTTTGCGGTGCGGCGCCCACCTCTTGAATGATCCGTTCCTCGACAAGCGGAACGCCGGTGCGCTGGGAAGCGGCCTGGGCCTCCTGCTCGCGGCCGCGGGACAGCAGCCAGCGTGGAGACTCAGGGAGCTTGAACCACGCTATGGGCACCAGCAGGACGAGGGGCAGCGCGCCGATCATGAACAGCCCGCGCCAGCCGATGTTATTGAGGAGCAGGATGCCAATGACAGAGGCAAACACGCCGCCGGCGGGAACGCCGGAGTAAACAATTGCATTGTAGAACTGACGCCGTCCGTGCGGCGCAAACTCAGCCATGGTGGCACCGGCGGTGGCTATTACCACGCCAAGGCCCAGGCCGGTGATGAAGCGCATCGTGCCGAAAGCCATGACAGTAGTGGTCAGTGCCGTGACGAACATACCGACCGAGAACCAGGCAATACCCAGCAGCATCAGCCGGCGACGGCCGAAGAAGTCCCCAACCGCGCCGCAGAACAGGGAGCCGACCAGCACCCCAATGAGTGCCCAGGAACCAAGGATGCCGGCGGTGGCCAGGTCGAAGGCGCCGATCTGGCTCGGGTCGGCCAGCAGGCCGGGCAGGACTGTGCCGTACACGACGAGGTCATAGCCGTCGAACAACAGGGCCAGGCAGATGACGAAGGCCACCCAATTGGCGGTGCGCGCCTCTTTGCGCGGGTCTTCGGCGATGACGATATTCGGTTTGATCATGTCCGGGTCCTCTCTGAGCGGAGCATGTGGCATTACCAAAGCGGGGAAACCGCAGGGGTGTCTGATTACATTTCAGTCTGGCAAAGCCGTGATCTGGATCATATGAGGCAAATGCCCTGACTTTGTCAGGGGTGTAATTCATAGGCCTGAGGTATCAATCCAGTAAAATGGCTCGGTTATGGCCTAAAGTGACAGTGCAGCGCGATGAAGCAGGTGGGGGCGCTCGGGAATTGGACCCGGTCCTGGCCGGCACTGGTAGCCTGCACCGGGGCGCCTGGCTAGAGTGACCCCATGATCAATGCCACGCGCTTGCACTCAGACCTGTCCAGGCTCAATCGGGAGACGGAGATGTTCCTGGCCACCGTCGCGTCCTTGTCCGACGACGAGCTGGCCGCCCCTTCCTTGTGTGCGGGGTGGACCCGGGCTGACGTGGTTGCCCACCTCACGTCCAACGGGCCTGCCCTGGTCAAGCTCATTGATTGGGCTGCCACGGGTGAGGAGCAGCAACTCTATGCGTCTCCGGATGCCCGCGCCCGGGAGATCTCTTCGCTGGCGGCCCTGCCCCGCGAAGGACTCATGATCAAACTGCGGGAGTCCGCCCAGTTCTTTGCCGAACAGGCCCAGCGGCTGGGTGGGGATCTTGCGCTGGGCGAGGTGCATTTGCACGGTAAAAAAATCCCTGCCACGGCTATTGTGGCGCTGAGGATCAGCGAGATTGTCGTCCACCATCACGACCTCGATACGGCCTGGACCATTGAGGAGGCCGACCCGGATTCGCTGCTGGACGCTCTGGAAGCCGCAGTGCGCACCATGCGTGCCAAGAATGCCCCTGGCATGACCCTTGTGACCGAGGAACGGGATGAATGGATCATCGGCGACGGTGCCTTGCGCGTCGCGTCCGACCGTGAGGGCATGCTGGAGTGGCTCGCCCGCGGCCACGCCGAGAACGTTGAGTCCGATGGGCCGCTGCCGGAGCTGCCGTCCTGGTGAGAAAAGCGGCCTGAGGGCCCTTCCGGCACCAAGGGTTTTACCGAGGTTGAGGCTGGGGGAGATTCTTATCGCATGGATATGAATAGGAGGCATTTAAGTCTTTGTTTATCACTAAAATCACGCGTACGCTTTTGAGCCAACAGTGGCGTAAGTATGAACCCACGAAGGAGCGGAGCCTCCAAAGCTTCCTCTTGGCCGTAACTTCCGGGCGCCCGCGCTGCGGTGTACGCCCCTTATGAAAGTGAGTCAACGATGACAACCCAACAGAGTGAATTTGAAGCGAAAGCCGCTGAGTCCGGCAATGCCGCCACGGAGCGCTTCCGTGAGAGCGGCAAGACGGCAGCGCTGGCTGTTCCGAAAGAGCGCGTGTCGCTGTTGGTCAACGAGGTGCTTAGCGCGGTGCATGAGACGATCCGCAAGCACAAGGTGACCTATGACGAGTTCAACGCCCTCAAAGCCTGGCTTATCAACGTCGGTGAAGACGGCGAATGGCCTTTGTTCATGGACGTGTGGGTAGAGCACGTCGTGGAGGAAGTTTCCACCGAGGACCGGGAAGGGAACAAGGGCACCATTGAGGGCCCGTACTACATCCCGGGCGCTCCTGAATTTGAGACCCCGGCGACCCTGCCGATGCGCGAGGATGAGGGCGGTACGCCGCTGCTGTTCCAGGGCCAGGTGCGCGCTGTCGATGGCACCCCGCTCCCGGGCGCACGGGTGGAGATCTGGCACGCCGATGACAACGGCTTCTACTCCCAGTTCGCCCCCGGCCTGCCGGAGTGGAACCTGCGCGGCACCGTTGTGGCCGACGCCGAGGGCAACTTCGCGCTGAACACCGTGCAGCCGGCCCCGTACCAGATTCCCATGGACGGTGCTTGCGGTAAGCTCATCGCCGCGGCCGGCTGGCACGCCTGGCGCCCGGCGCACCTGCACCTGAAGGTGTCAGCTCCCGGGCACCAGCTGCTGACCGCGCAGCTCTACTTCGAAGGGGATCAGCACCTCTCCGATGACATAGCCTCTGCCGTCAAGCCCGAACTTGTCCTGAGCCCCACTGCGCGCACTGACGCTGCAGGCAGCGAGGTCACGTACGACTTCGTGCTCGACGCCGCCCGTTCCTGAAGCACGACCAACGCGCCGAACGACACACGAAGGAGCAAACACGTGCTATTCGCAGTCCGCATGGACGTCACCATTCCGCAGGACATGGATGCACACACCAAGGCAGAATTGCTCGTCCGGGAAAAGGCGTACTCGCAGGACCTGCAGCGCACGGGGGAGTGGCAGAACATCTGGCGCTGCGTCGGTGAATATGCGAATATCAGCATCTTTGATGTCACTGGCAATGAACGCTTGCACGAGATTCTCTGGGGCCTGCCGCTCTTCCCCTTCATGAAAATGGACATCACGCCCTTGGCAGCGCATCCTTCAGACATATCTCTCGAATTGGCTGTAACAACGAACTAGGGATCAGCCAGCCGTCGCTGGTGCGGCACTTTGAAGGGCAAGGCCCCGGCGAGTGCCCGCACCGGCGCCGGCCTGCTGGACTGCAGTCTGTCCGGCAGGCAATGTGTCGGCCGCCAATGTGCAGTCCCGTCATGCCGACCCTGTACTTCATTTCAACGGCATCCACGGATCAGACAAAATTCAAGGACGAACGTGAGGAGTCCGATGGCCCGCGCCCTGACAGAACGCCAGCCCGCGCGCTTGCCGCTCCGGAAGTCCTTCTCGCTGTCCGCCATGACGGCGGGTTTCGTGGCCGTGGCCGTTTCCTATGCAGGCCCCATGCTTGTGGTCATGCAGGCCGCCCAAAGCGCCGGGCTCAGTGAGGGTCATACGACTTCCTGGGTCTGGTCCCTAGCTGTAGCCAGCGGCGTGACGTGCGTGGTGCTCAGTTTCCTGACACGCCAGCCGATAGTGGTGGCCTGGTCCGTACCGGGGGCAGCGCTCCTGTTGACGGCCCTGGGAAATTACGACTACAGCGACGCTCTCGGGGCCTACGTGGCGGCGGCCTTGCTCGCCCTGGTCCTGGGTGTTACCGGGTGGTTCGGACGCCTGCTGGCCATCGTTCCCAAGCCTGTCATGGCCGCCGTGCTGGCGGGCGTACTCTTCCCCTTTGTGCTGAATGCCGTCGAGGCAGTAACCACATCCCCCATCGTTGCCGGCGGACTGGTGGTGGCGTTCCTCATCGGCCGCCGGGTTGTGCCGCGCTACGCGGTATTGCTGGCCATGGCCGCAGGCGCGGTCTTGAGCGTCCTCACTGCGCAGGCCCACGTGCCGGCGTTAACGCTGGACCTGTCCGGACCGGTGTGGACCACCCCGACCTTCAATCCCCAGGCCATCATGGGCATCGCCGTGCCGCTGCTGATCGTGACCATGGCCGGGCAGAACGGGCCAGGGCTGGCGATGATGGGCGCGCTGGGTTATCGGGTCAACGACAAGCTGGTCCTGGGGGCTGCCTCCTTCGCGTGGCTGGTATCGGCCCCGCTGGGCGCACACGGCATTAACCTAGCTGCCATCACCGCCGGCATCTGTGCCGGTCCGGAAGCCCACCCGGATAAGGACCGCCGCTACATGGCAGGTATTTTCTGCGGTTTCTTCTACATCATCTTTGGCCTCTTCAGCAGCGCTGCCGTAGTACTCTTCTCCGCTGTGCCGGCAGCCATGATGGCCGCCCTCGCCGGCGTCGCCCTCCTCGGGGCATTGCAGGCCTCACTCGTCGACACCATCTCGGACTTCAAGGCCAATCCGATCGCAGCGGAGGCAGCGGTCATCACCCTGGTGGTCACCGCTTCGGGGGTGGCTCCGGCCGGCATCGTCTCGCCCTTCTGGGGACTTCTGGCGGGGAGCACGGCCTACCTCGCCCTTCGCCGCTACGGCCGGCAGGCATAGACACGACGGCGGCGCCTTCCGCCGCCGAGCGCTCCGCGGCCCGGCTACTGTCAAGGCCCCGCCGGTGCACCCTCCGGCGGTGGACTGCCCGGCCCTCCGGCCGGGGACTGGGCGGACTCGGCGGCCGCCTTGGCGTGCTCGACCAAATCCAGCCACGGCCCCGTCAAGGCCTGCTCGGGCAGAACGGCCCGGTGCACGCCGGCGCGGATGCTGTAGGTGAAGCGGTCCGGCTGGCCGGAAGGCGCGGTCCGCCCGGAGGCCGGCACAGTGTCCCAAGGGCATGCCTCGATCAGCGGCTGCCAACGGTCCATGTCGTCCGGAGGTGCCGGCAGGACCGTCCAGGTCCGCGTCATTCCGGCGAAGCCGCCGCTGCGTTCGACAGTAATTTTCATGGCAGGAATCTTCATCAGGCCTGGTTCTTCATGGAATGGTTCCCGTGTCCGGCCGCCGCCGGGCCACGAGTGCGGCGGTCCGGGGGAAACCGGATCAGAGCCTTACCTTCACAGTTTCCCACGCAGACCGCACGGCGTCATGCTCGCCGGACCCGGACCCGAAAAAATCCCTGGCCGAGGCTGCCGTGGCGCGGGCAAAGACCCGGAAGGTGGCGTCAGGCCCCAGCGATCCGTTCGTCAGGGTTGCGTACCAGATCCGGGCGGGGGCTTCCCAGGCATTGCCGGCCAGCGCCAGGGCGACGAGGCAGAAGGCACGGTTCGGGATGCCTGAGTTGATGTGGACGCCGCCGTTGTCGGCTGTGGTGTGCACGAAGGAGTCCATCGACTCCGGCTGCGGATCCTTGCCCAGGACGTCGTCGTCGTAAGCGGTCCCCGGGGCCTTCATGGACCGCAGGGCGGAGCCCTGTACCTGGTCGGTGAACAGCCCTTCGCCGATGAGCCAGCTTGCCTCTGTAGCGGACTGGCGCTTCGCGAACTGCTCCACGAGGGCGCCGAAGACATCGGACATCGATTCATTCAGGGCGCCGGCCTGGTTCCGGTAAGCCAGCCCGGCCGAATACTGGGTGACGCCATGGGCCAGCTCATGGCCGATCACGCTCAGGGACTTGGTGAACCGGTCAAAAACCTCCCCGTCACCGTCGCCGAAGACCATCTGGTGCCCGTCCCAGAAGGCGTTGTCGTAGTGGTCGCCAAAGTGGACTGAGGCCTCCAACGGCAGGCCATTGCCGTCGATGGAGTCACGGCCGAAGGCTTCCGCATAGAGCCGGAAGGTATGTCCCAGCCCGTCGTAAGCCTCATCCGCGGCCACATCGCCGGTAGGCGGGTACCCTTCCTTGCGGACCACGACGCCGGGCAGGTCCTCCAGGAACCTCGCGTCGTAGATGGTCCGGCGCGGGCCCGGGATGGGCTGCCGGATGCCGGGGCGGGCAGCCGGTGCGGCTAGGGCCCGGGCGGCGTGGAAGCCCTGGACATGTTGCAGGGCCCTGCGGGCAGCCGCGGCGGCAGCGCCCAGTCGCGGTTCCTCCAGCGCTGCCAGCCGGCGCAGAAGATACGGAGGGACGATTGAACAGTACATGCCAGACCCCTTCTGTGCTTCGGCGGGGCGCACCACGGTGCGGCGGCTGGCTTCAATCCTGCCGGCCGCCGGGAACCCCGCTGCCGATGGGGACAGCCTACGGGGAACGGCCGACGGTTTGCCGGAACCGGGCCTGGCAGCGCCCGCTTATCTGCCGGCGCTCCGGCATTCTGGAATGCGAAAAGCCCCGCCGTTTCAACGAAACGGCGGGGCTTTCAATGTGCCCTCGATTGGAATCGAACCAACGACCTTCTGCTCCGGAGGCAGACGCTCTATCCCCTGAGCTACGAGGGCAATCCAGGGATCCTGCCGTTGCCAGCGGGACGTCCTAGAGCTTAGCAGGAAGGTGCCTGCAAGGAAAAACGGCTCCCGTCAGTAGCCCGAAAAAGAGTCCACGTGCACGCGCCGTGCGCCCGCGTTCCTGGCCGCACGGCGCAGCGAGGAGACGCTGGCGGGGGACCCGGAGATGTAGACAGCGCGGCCGGCAATGTCGGGGACGAGGGCCTTCAAGGAGACTCCGTCCAGCCGTGCGCCGGGGGCGGCGCCCCCGGACAGCAGTGTCCCGGCATCGGTGATGAACGGCGGCGGGACCGAACCGTCAGCGAGGCGTGCCAGGATGCGCGCCCCGGACGCCTGCAGCTCGGCCGCGTAGGCAATTTCGGCAGGATTGCGCGCCAGCAGCAGGAGAACCACGTCCCGGTCCTGCGCGGCGCTGGAAGCCAGATGGGCAAGATAGGGCGTGATGCCGATGCCCGCGGCGATCAGGAGGACGGGGGCCTGGGGGTCGCGGGGCAGGACAAAATCTCCGCCCACGGAGGTGGCGGCCACCTCATCACCAGGCTTCAGATCCAGCAGGACTTTCTTCGCCGCGGACAGGGGCTCCGCCGTCCGGACGCCAAACTTCACCGTCTCCGAACCGGGGGCACTCGTCAAACTGAACACCCGGCGTCGGCCTTTACCGTCGGACTTGGCGTGCGGCAGATCCAGTTCCATGTATTGTCCCGGCACAAACCGGACGGGCCGGGACGGTTCAAAGGCGAACTCTGTGGTGCTGGGCGTCAGAGGACGGGAGCCAGCGAACCGGAGCCTGAGCCCGCCGCGCTGGCCCACAAGGAACGCCAGCAGGTTGCCGACCAGCAGGGCCAGCTCCGGCGAGTTGGCGATGAAACCGAAGTTGTACGGCACTGCGAACACCACACCAACCAGTGCGGCGAGCGCGAGCTGCTGCCAGCGGCGCGGAGCGAGGGTGAGCGGCTCCGTCAGCATAAAGCCGACGAAGAACAGCAGCGGCCGTTGCGCCAGGGCCTGCCAGAGTGCGCTGCCCAGGGTAAGCCCTGCCTGCAGCAGCTCAGCGCTCACAATTGATGTGGCAACCACAAGGAACACGGCCGCCATGAGCAACTTACGCGTCCGGTAGAGCACCAGGAGGACGCCCGGGACCAGCAGCCACAGCATGGCGGGGGTCGCCGCCCACCACGTCGCGATGTTCAGCCCCGTCAGCCCAGTGACAAACGCCCCGGCGGCGGCGGGGTTGAAGATGTGCCGGCCACGCCAGGCCAGCGCGTATTTCGAGGCGGAGGCCAGCACACAGGCCAGGGCCACTCCCGCCACATCCAGGGGCATAAAGGAGGGCCAGAACAGGAAATACAGCAGCAGGCCGGTGATCAGCGACGATTCGGAATGGGGGCGGACGTGGAAAAGGGCAGCCAGCGCGCGGTTGGACACGTAGGTCAGGCCAAGGCACAGCACCAAGTGGACGAGCATCTGCGGGATGCCGAACGTGAGCCAGCCAAGGGCATTGAGCAGGAGGCTGTATGCGGCAAGGGCTGCCAGCACCAGCAGGATCAGCCGGTACATCGTGTACTTGCCCAACAGGGTGCCCAGCCGGCCGGCAGTGAAAACGGCAGTTGCCTTGGGGGCGTCAACGGGGCTCATGAGAACAGTGTCCCTTCAAATCCGGCCGAGTAGGCAGCACTTCCATCAGAAAAAACCGTCAGCCAGGAAAAATCGAAACTCTGTTCCAGCTCGCTGCCCGGAACAAAGAACAGGGCGGTGGCCAGAGCATCAGCAACCATGGTGCTTTCCGCCATGGTCCACGTGGCTACCGCCGTGCTGACGGGCAGCCCGGTGGTGCCATCAAGCACATGGTGCAGGCCGTCGCCCCATGCCCGTCGGTTGGAAGCTGATGCGCACAAGGCGCCGCCTGCCAGCGGCACGGTCCCGATGGCCCTCGCAGGATCGTACGGGTGCTCCAACGCCACGGACACCGGATCAGGACCGCGGTGCAGCAGGTCGCCGCTGGCATCAATCACGAAGGAGTCCACGCCGCAGGACCGCAGCTCAATGGCGAGAAGGTCCACCAGCTGCCCCTTACCGGCGGCACCGATGTCCAGGACCAGGGGAGCGGAGGTGGTCAGCACACTCCCGTCCCACGCCAGGACGTCCTCCCAGCGGGGTGCCGGAAGCGCGGACCCCGCAGGCCGCAGGGAATAGTCGGCGTCGTACCCGAGGCGCTCCAGGCTGCCGCCGATCAGCGGCGTCATTGCACCGCCGGTGATGTCATACAGCGAGCGGTACAGCCGGCCAAGGTCCGCCGCTTCCGGCGGCAGCTCATACCGCCCGGGCTGGCGGGCCATGGCACCGACGGTCGAATCGGACCTAAACCGGGACCAGTCGCCGTCGTACCGCTCCACCAAGGCGAGCAGCCGGGCACGGACGCTGGCATCAAGCGGACGGGGGGTGGAGATTTCCCAACGGGTTCCGATCCCGTCGAAGCGGAAGCCCTCCGGGTTCGGCACGGCCTACTGGGCCTCGGCCTTGATCTTGTCCAGGGCCTGGTTGAAGCCGCCGCTGGTGAGCGAGGATCCTGCCACCTTGGAGACGTTGAGTTCGTCGATGCTCTTGCCCACAACCTGCGCTGCGATCCCGCCGGCGAACTCTCCCTGGAATTTCCGCGTGTTCGGGTTCGAGGGGTGCTGGGTGATGTTCACGGCCGTGACCGTGCCTGCGGCGAGCGTCAGCTCAACCCCCACGGTTTCGGTGCCGTTGGGGGAAACATAGGTGCCGTCAGCGCTGTACGTGCCGTCCTGGTAGAGGGAGGCGCTGCTGGCCAGCGATGATGCCGTGCCGGAAGGGGCCGTGGTGGCGCCGGACATACTGTCGGAAGTCGCAGCGGGCGCCGCGGGCGTGGCCGACGGCGCGCAGCCGGCCACCGTTCCAGCGAGGGACAGGCCGGCGATGCCGACGAAAACACTTTCGCGGACTGACGGTCTCATGATGGGGCTCGTTTCGTGGGCTGGGTGCTTACGTGTACTCAACGTCGGATTCAGCGTAATGGTTCACCCTGTGAATCAGCAGTGCGTCCGCTGTGAGGAAAAGTTGTGCGGAAACAGTCACGCATCACCCCCAAATTCGTCCCAGTGGCGGCCCCCGGTAGGCTAGAGGGGTGACTCCCGAAGAACTCTCCCTCGCCATATCCGCCTGCCTGAAAGACGCCGTCGCCGCTGGCGAAATCGCGCTTTCCGCATCAGCTGTCCCTGATGAGGTGCGCGTGGAGCGACCGAAGAACCGGGAGCACGGCGACTGGGCCACCAGCATCGCCCTCCAGCTGTCCAAGCAGGCCGGCACCAACCCGCGCGAATTCGCCACCGTCCTGAGCGCCCGGCTGAAGTCCATCAACGGCGTCGCTGCCGTGGATATTGCTGGCCCCGGCTTCCTGAACATCACCGTGGACGCCGCCGCGGCGGGTGCCCTGGCGAAGGCCATCGTGGAAGCCGGACGGGACTACGGCACCACCACCACGCTCGCCGGTCACGTGGTGAACATGGAATTTGTGTCGGCGAACCCCACTGGTCCGCTGCACATCGGCCACACCCGCTGGGCCGCCTTGGGCGACGCCATCGCCCGCGTGCTGCGTGCTTCGGGCGCGGAGGTCACCGCCGAGTACTACATCAACGACGCCGGTTCGCAGATGAACGTGTTCGCGAACTCTGTTTACTCGCGGCTGCACGGACTTCCGGTGCCGGACGGCGGCTACCCGGGCCAGTACATCGCAGACCTCGGCCACGACGTCCTCACCCAGCACCCCGACATCCGCGAACTCACCGAGGTCGCCGCCCTTCCCGTCATCCGCGCCGCTGCCTACAAGGCACAGATGAAGGACATTAAGGACACGCTCGCCGACTTCGGCGTTGCGTTTGACGTTTACTTCTCGGAGCAGGAACTGCACGACGCCGGCCACATCGAAAGTGCTGTGGCCCGCCTTCGCGAGCAGGGCCACGTGTTCGACGACGGCGGTGCGGTCTGGTTGCGCACCACCGACTTCGGGGACGACAAGGACCGCGTGATGATCCGCGCGAACGGCGAACCCACGTACTTTGCCGCGGACGCCGCCTACTACTTGTCCAAGAAGGACCGCGGCTTTACCGAAAAGATCTACCTCCTGGGGGCCGACCACCACGGTTACATCAACCGCCTCAAGGCCATTGCGGCCTGCGCGGGCGATGATCCCGATGTGAACATCGAGGTGCTGATCGGCCAGCTGGTGTCCGTTAATGGCGCCAAGCTGTCCAAGCGGGCTGGCAACATCATCGAGCTCAAGGACCTCATCGACTGGCTGGGCAAGGACGCTGTTCGTTATTCTCTGGCCCGCTTCCCGGCAGATTCCCCGCTCACCCTGGATCCCGATCTCCTGAAGAAGCACAGCAACGAAAACCCGGTGTTCTACGTCCAGTACGCCCACGCCCGGTCCCGTGGCACCGCCCGCAACGCCGTGGCTGCCGGCGTGGACCGGAGCGCGTTCGATGCTTCACTTCTGGATCACGCCACGGAAAACGAACTGCTCTCCTACCTGGGCAGCTACCCCTCGATCGTGGCCAAAGCCGCCGAACTGCGTGAACCCCACCGCGTGGCCCGCCACCTCGAGGTAATTGCCGGCGCCTACCACCGCTGGTACGACGCCTGCCGTGTTGCCCCACAGGGCGACGAAGCCGTCACCGATGTCAACCGCACCCGCCTGTGGCTGAACGACGCCACCAGCCAGGTGCTGGCCAACGGACTGGACCTGCTGGGCGTGTCCGCACCGGAACGGATGTGAAACTGATGTCGGCACAGGAAACTTCGACGCAGAAGGTGTCAGCACAGGACACCAACAGCGGATCCCCGCTGGCTCCCGAGTGGCTCGCCGTTCCCGCGGACCTGAATGCGCTCCACGAGCTCATGTGGGCGCAGGATGTGCGGAAGAACGACGCCGGTGAGCTCGCCATCGATGGCATCGCCGTCAGCGAGCTCAAGGCGCAGTTCGGCACGCCGCTCTTTGTGATGAGCGAGACAGACTTCCGGGCCCGCGCACGTTCCTTCAAGGACGCCTTTGATGCCGCGTTTGCCGACATCTGCGGGGGAGTGGACGTCTACTACGCGGGCAAGTCCTTCCTGTGCACCGCCGTAGCCGCCTGGGTGGCAGACGAAGGACTCCGGCTGGACACCTGTTCCGGCGGCGAGCTCGCGGTGGCGGCCCGGGCCGGCATCAAGGGCGAAAACCTGGGCCTGCACGGCAACAACAAATCCGACGCCGAGATCAACCGCGCGCTGGATATGAAGCTGGGACGCATCGTGGTGGACAGCCTCGACGAACTGGACCGCGTTGCCAAAATCGCCTCGGACCGCGGCGAAATTGCCAACGTTATGCTGCGCCTGACTCCCGGCGTCCACGCGCACACCCACGAGTTCATCGCCACCGCCCACGAGGACCAGAAGTTCGGCCTCTCCATGGCCGGGGATTCCACCGAGCAGGCCGGACTGTCAGCAGCGGAGGAAGCTGTGGCTGCGGCCACGGGCTACGCCGGCATCGACCTGCTGGGCCTGCACTGCCACATCGGCTCGCAGATCTTCGAGCCGGACGGCTTTGAACTCGCCGCGCAGAAGCTCCTGCGCTTCCACGCTGCCATGCAGGAAAAGTACTCCATCGTGATGCCCGAGCTGGACCTCGGCGGCGGCTACGGCATTGCCTATACCCCGGTGGACACCCCGCGCCCCGCAGCTGACGTCGCGCAGGCGATGGCCGCCGTCGTGCGTTCCACGTGTGCTGAGCTGGGCATCACCGCTCCCCGGATTTCGATCGAACCCGGACGCGCGATCGTGGGCAGCACCACGTTCACGCTGTACGAGGTGGGCACCCTGAAAACCGTGCGGGTGGACGCTCCGGCCGGCGAAGCGGGCCAGGAGAACGTTACGCATCCGCGCCGCTATGTGTCAGTGGACGGCGGCATGAGCGATAACGCCCGCCCGGTGCTCTACGACGCGGATTATTCGGCGATTCTGGCCTCCCGCACGTCCGCCGCGTCCCCGCAGCTGTCCCGCGTGGTGGGCAAACATTGCGAGAGCGGCGACATAGTTGTTAGAGATGTATATCTGCCCGAGGACGTGGCAGCCGGTGATCTGCTTGCTGTACCGGGGACCGGCGCCTACTGCTGGGCCCTGTCAAGCAACTACAACTATCTGGCCCGGCCGGGCGTTGTCGCGGTGCGCGGCGGATCTGCCCGGCTGATTGTCCGCGGGGAAACCGAAGAAGATCTGCTTAACCGCGACATGGGAGTGCCGAATGACTGAATTGCGAACCCTGAAAGTAGCCCTGCTGGGCTGTGGCAACGTTGGGGCCCAGGTTGCGCGGATTCTCATTGAGGACGCCGACGCCCTTGCCGCCCGTACCGGGGCCCGCCTGCAGCTCAGCGGCATCGCGGTGCGCAACGTCAATGCCAAGCGGGATGTGGACCTGCCGCAGGACCTCTTCACCACCGACGCCGACACCCTGGTCAAGGACGCCGACCTGGTGATCGAGCTCATGGGCGGGATCGAGCCTGCCCGCACGCTGATCCTCTCCGCGCTCCGCAACGGCGCCTGTGTTGTCACCGGCAACAAGGCCCTGCTCGCCCAGGACGGCCCCACCCTCTACGAAGAGGCCGACAAGGCCGGCGTGCAGCTGTCCTACGAAGCCGCCGTAGCCGGTGCCATCCCCATCCTGCGCCCCATCCGGGACAGCCTGGCCGGAGACCGCATCACCCGCGTGCTGGGTATCGTCAACGGCACCACCAACTTCATCCTGGACCAGATGGACTCCACCGGCGCCCAGTTTGCGGACGCCCTCGCAGAGGCCCAGCGGCTCGGTTACGCGGAAGCGGACCCCACCGCCGACGTCGAAGGCCACGACGCCGCCTCCAAGGCCGCCATTCTCGCGTCGCTGTCGTTCCACACCCGCTTCGCCCTGGAGAACGTCCACTGTGAAGGCATCACGTCCGTCAGCGCGGCGGACATCGCCGCAGCCAAGGACGCCGGATTTGTCATCAAACTGCTGGCCATCGCTGAAAAGCTCACGGATGCCGACGGCGGCGAAGGCGTTTCCGTGCGCGTGCACCCCACGCTGCTGCCGCGCGAGCACCCGCTGGCCGCCGTTCGTGGCGCGTTCAACGCGGTTTTCATTGAGGCGGAAAACGCCGGCGAGCTGATGTTCTATGGCCAGGGTGCCGGCGGAACTCCGACGGCGTCCGCCGTGCTGGGTGACCTCGTTTCGGCCGCCCGCCGCATTGTGCTGGGTGGCCCCGGACGCACGGAGACCACCACGGGCCACGTCCCGGCGCTGCCCATCGACGCGGTCATGACCAGCTACTACATCGGCCTGGATGTGGCTGACCAGCCCGGCGTGCTGGCCCGGATCGCCCAGCTTTTTGCGGAGCATGGCGTCTCCATCGAAATCATGCGGCAGACCATCCACCGGGACGCAGAGTCCAACGTGGAGTCGGCCGAACTGCGGATCGTTACCCACCGCGCATCAGAGGCTGCCCTCGCAGCCACCGTCGAGGCCGTCAAGGGCCTGGACGTCATCAATTCAGTAACATCCGTTCTGCGGGTAGAAGGAGTCTAAGTGGCTCACCAATGGCGCGGCGTTATCCGCGAATACGCTGACCGTCTGCCCGTAACGGAATCCACAAGGGTCATCACGCTGGGAGAAGGCGGCACCCCGCTGGTCCACGCGCAGAAACTCTCCGAGCTCACCGGCTCCACGGTGTACCTGAAGGTCGAGGGGATGAACCCCACCGGTTCGTTCAAGGACCGCGGCATGACCATGGCCATGACGGCCGCCGTTGCATCCGGCGCCAAGGCTGTGGTGTGCGCGTCCACTGGCAACACTTCAGCTTCCGCCGCGGCCTACGCCACGGCAGCGGGACTGAAATGCGCCGTGCTGGTCCCCGAAGGCAAGATCTCCATGGGCAAGCTGAGCCAGGCCATCGCGCACGGCGCCACGCTGCTCCAGGTGGACGGCAACTTCGATAACTGCCTGGACATTGCACGGAAGCTGGGGGAGTCCTATCCGGTGTTCCTGGTCAACTCCGTGAACCCGGCCCGCATCCAGGGCCAGAAGACGGGCGCGTTTGAGATTGTTGATTCGCTCGGCGATGCTCCGGACATCCACGTCCTGCCCGTAGGCAACGCCGGCAACATCACGGCGTACTGGAAGGGCTACAAGGAGTACTCGGCGCCGTTCGAATCCGACACGGCCGGAACCTTGCCCGCCGTGTCCACCAAGACCCCGCAGATGTGGGGCTTCCAGGCCGCAGGCGCGGCACCGTTCGTGGCGGGGCACCCCATCACGGAGCCGGACACCATCGCCACTGCCATCCGGATCGGCAACCCGGCGTCCTGGGACGGTGCCATCGCGGCACGTGACGAGTCCGGCGGATTCATCGACTCCGTGACTGACGAACAGATCCTGGATGCTCACCGCTGGCTGTCCGCCCGCGAAGGCGTTTTTGTGGAGCCCGGCTCCGCCGCCGGTGTGGCCGGCCTGCTCAAGAAGCACGCCGCCGGTGAAGTTCCGACCGGCAAGACCATCGTCATCACCGTGACCGGCCACGGTCTCAAGGACCCCCAGTGGGCCCTCCGGACCGAGGACGGCAGTGAAGTGCAGCCGGTCAAGGTCTCGAACGACGTCGTGACAGTCGCTGCTGAACTGGGACTGGAAGAAAAGTAGCCTTGGAAACCACCTCGCCCACCGCCGTTGACCTGCCCGTCATCGAGGCAGGTCAGCGCGTCACCGTCAGGGTACCGGCCACCAGTGCCAACCTTGGACCGGGTTACGACAGCCTGGGCCTCGCCCTTGCACTGCACGACACCCTGACGGTGGAAAGCCTCGAATCCGCTGAGCTCGTCTTCGAGCTCAGCGGCGAGGGGGCGGACACGCTGCCGCAGGACGCCAGTCACCTGGTGGTCAGGGCGATGGAGGCTGCCTTTTCCCGGCTCGGATACCGGCACGGCGGCCTCAGGATCACGGCGACGAACGTCAACCCCCATGGCCGGGGCCTGGGATCATCGGCGTCGGCAGTGGTGGCGGCCGTCTCGGCCGCCAATGCGATGGTGCCCGAAGCGGCGCGTCGCGGGCGGGATTGGATCCTGCAGTTGACCAGCGAGATGGAAGGCCATCCGGACAACGTCGCGCCCGCGATTTTCGGCGGACTGGCGCTGTCATGGCAGGACAGTGACCAGTACAGCAGCACGTGCGCTACCGTGGCCGGTTCCGTGATTCCCATCGTGGCCGTCCCCGATTTCGAATTGTCCACCGAGGCAGCGCGAGCTCTGCTGCCGGCGTCTGTGGGCCATCATGCGGCGGCCATGAACTCCGGCCGGGCGGCGCTGCTGATCCATGCGCTGACGCAGAAGCCCGAGTTCCTGCACGCAGGCACGGAGGATTACCTGCACCAGAGCTACCGGGCCGAGGCGATGCGGCCCAGCGCGTCCCTCATCACGGCACTGCGCAACGCGGGCCACGCGGCCGTGGTTTCGGGTGCCGGACCTACGGTCCTGGTTCTCGCCGACGGCGAAGCCGAAGCCGCCGAGGTCCTTGGGTTTATTGCGTCCTTTACAGAGTCGAACACGCCGGGCATCGGCTGGCGCGTGCTGAAGCTGGCAGTGGACGTCGAAGGTGCTAAGGTGGACTTGCACCGGCGGTAATTCCGCCTATCTGATCGGCAGCTGCATTCAGTTGTCAGTGATCTCCTACTGCGCAATATTTTCCGGTGCCACCTGCTTGGTCTGTCGCAGGAATCTGCAGCTAAATTGTCTGCCCCTGAACCGTCAGCCCAGCGCCCCGCCATTAATCGGTGCGTGAGGTGAATCAGTATCCGGCCCTGCTGGCCGAAATCCAACCGGCAAGACCGAAAATGCGGCTGCAGATCTGAACTGCAGCCCAGATCAAATCATCGCGTCCAGCTCCCAGTCTGGACGCCGTCGAGGGGGAAGGATCCTTCGTGACCGAAACCACTGAGCTGTCTTCAGCTGTGGAACCATCAACTTCTGCTGCCGGATCGTCAACGGCCGCACCCGCCAAGAGCAGTGGCCTCGCCGGCCTCAAGCTCGCCCAGCTGCAGGCACTTGCCAGCCAGCTGGGGATTTCCGGTGGATCGCGCATGCGTAAGGGGGATCTGGTGACCGCCATTTCCGCCCATCGCGCTGGCACGTCAGCCAGCAAGGCCCCGGCCAAGGCTGCCGAGAAGGCGACCGAAAACCACGTAGCCCCTGCAGCTGCCGCACCGGTGGCCGCCGCAAGCGAAACCTCGGAGGCCCCGGCCGCTGAGGGGACCCGTGCCCGTGGCCGTGGACGCAGCCGCCGCGCTGTCAGCGACGGAGTAGTTGCGGCACCTGCCGCGGCAGCAGCCGCCGAAGCTCCGGCCGCCGCACCCGTTGAGGCTCCGGCGACGGCGCCTGTTGAGGCCGCCGTTGAAGGCGAACGCCGCCAGCCGCGTACCCGCAACCGCCGCCGCGGCGATGCGGCCGCCACGTCAACGCAGGCAGAAGCCGCTGAGGCTCCGGCCGAGCAGCCCGCGGCTGAACAGCGCCAGGCTGACCGCACCGAAACCCAGCGTGCTGATTCCCAGGGCGCAGAATCCGGCGACGGCCAGCGTGCTGACCGCCGTGAGAGTGGCCGCAGCCGTGGCGCCCGTGACACCGCAGCCCGTGAAACCACGGCTCGTGAAACCACGGCTCGTGACACCACTGCCCGGGAGACCACCGAAGGTGGCCGCGACAACGCGGGCAGCCGTGACGCCGGCCAGCGTGACGGTGCCCGTCGCGATGACAGCCGCGACAACGACGATTCCGACGGCGGCAGCCGCCGGAACCGCCGCAACCGCCGCGACCGGAACGACCGCAATGACCGGAGCGACCGCTCCGGTGGCGGCCAGGACAGCCGGGACAACTCGCGTAACGACCGTTTCCGCGACCGCAATGACCGCCGTCGGGGACGCACCCAGGGACCGGACGTCGACGACGTCGAGGTCACCGAGGATGACGTCCTGCTGCCCGTCGCCGGCATCCTGGACGTGCTGGAGAACTACGCGTTCATCCGCACCTCCGGTTACCTGCCGGGCCCGAACGACGTTTACGTCTCCCTGGCCCAGGTCAAGAAGTACAACCTGCGCAAGGGCGACGCCTGCGTCGGTGCCATCCGTGCACCGCGTGAAGGCGAAGACCGCAGCCAGCAGACTGCCCGCCAGAAGTTCAACGCCCTGGTCCGCGTCACCTCCGTCAACGGAAAGACGCCGGAAGAGCTCAAGGACCGCGTCGAATTCGCCAAGCTGGTTCCGCTGTACCCGTCCGAGCGCCTGCGCCTTGAGACGGATCCCAAGAAGATCGGCCCCCGCGTCATCGACCTGGTTGCCCCGATCGGCAAGGGCCAGCGCGGCCTGATCGTCTCCCCGCCGAAGGCCGGCAAGACGCTCATCCTGCAGTCCATCGCCAACGCCATCACCACCAACAATCCTGAGGTCCACCTCATGATGGTGCTTGTTGACGAACGCCCCGAAGAAGTGACGGACATGCAGCGCACGGTCAAGGGTGAGGTCATTGCCTCCACCTTCGACCGTCCCGCGGATGACCACACCACCGTGGCCGAGCTCTCCATCGAACGCGCCAAGCGCCTCGTGGAAATGGGCATGGACGTGGTGGTCCTCCTGGACTCCATGACCCGCCTGGGCCGCGCCTACAACCTGGCAGCACCGGCCTCCGGCCGTATCCTGTCCGGTGGTGTCGACTCTGCCGCGCTGTACCCGCCGAAGCGCTTCTTCGGTGCAGCCCGCAACATCGAAAACGGTGGCTCGCTGACCATCCTGGCAACCGCGCTCGTGGAGACCGGTTCCAAGATGGACGAGGTCATCTTCGAAGAGTTCAAGGGCACCGGCAACATGGAGCTCCGCCTGTCCCGCCAGCTGGCGGACAAGCGCATCTTCCCGGCCGTGGACGTCAACGCGTCCGGTACCCGCCGCGAAGAGAACCTGCTTTCCCCCGAGGAAGTCAAGATCATGTGGAAGCTGCGCCGCGTCCTTTCCGGACTCGAAACGCAGCAGAGCCTTGAGCTGCTGACCAACAAGATCCGGGAGACCCAGAGCAACGTCGAGTTCCTCATGCAGGTCCAGAAGACAACGCTTGGCGCGAAGTCGGATAACGACAAGTAGCTGCGCTCACCGCTCAAAACATGCCGGCCTGATGGCCGGCATGTTTTGGGCGGTTCGTCGTTAAGTCCCGTGAAACTAGACTTGTAAGAGTCGAAAGAGGTTTTGAAATGTTTGAGTCCGTACAGGGCCTGCTTGACGAGCATGATGCTATCCAGGCGCAGCTTGGCGATCCTGCTGTTTATGCTGACCAGCGGCTGGCCCGGAAGCTGGGGCGGCGTTCTGCGCAGCTCAATGGCATCGTGGAGGCATACAACAAGTGGCATGCCCTGGAGGACGACCTCGCCGCTGCGAAGGAAATGGCCTCGGAGGACCCTGAGTTTGCTGCCGAGGTTCCCGTGCTGGAGGCCGCGCTGGAGCAGGCTTCTGCGAAGCTGCGCAGGCTCCTCATTCCGCGGGATCCCGACGACGCCCGCAACGTGATCCTCGAGGTCAAGGGCGGTGAAGGCGGCGACGAAGCCGCACTCTTCGCCGGTGACCTCCTGCGGATGTACACCCGGTACGCGGAATCCCGCGGCTGGAAGACCGAACTAATCTCGGCCAACGAATCCGATCTCGGTGGCTACAAGGACGTCCAGATGGCCGTCAAGGGCAACTCGAACGATCCTGCCGAAGGTGTCTACGCGCGGCTCAAGTTCGAAGGCGGCGTCCACCGCGTGCAGCGTGTGCCCGTCACCGAATCCCAGGGCCGCATCCACACCTCTGCCGCCGGTGTCCTGGTCCTCCCCGAAGTTGACGAGCCCGAAGAGCTGGACATCAACCAGAACGACCTCAAGATCGACGTCTACCGCTCCTCGGGTCCCGGTGGCCAGTCTGTGAACACCACGGACTCCGCTGTCCGTATCACGCACCTTCCCACCGGCATCGTGGTGGCCATGCAGAACGAGAAATCCCAGCTGCAGAACCGCGAAGCAGGCATGCGTGTGCTCCGCGCCCGCATCCTGGCGCACCAGCAGGAAATCATCGACGCGGAGAACTCGGCCCAGCGTAAATCCCAGATCCGCACCATGGACCGTTCGGAGCGCATCCGCACGTACAACTACCCGGAAAACCGGATCGCGGACCACCGCACCGGCTACAAGGCGTACAACCTGGACCAGGTCATGAACGGTGACCTGGAACCGGTCATCCAGTCCGCCATCGAGATGGACGAACAGGCACGCCTGGACGCCATCGGCGACTAGCCGCCGGCCTCCATGACACTCGGGTCGGAGCAGTCCCTCGCGGCTGCCGTCAGCGAGGCCACGGTGATCCTCCGGGACGCTGGGGTCCCCAGCCCCCGCGTCGACGCGGAACTCCTGGCGGACCACCTGCTCGGTGTGGGGCTCGGCAGGCTCCGGGCGATGATGCTGGGGGACACTCCAGCACCTGTTGGCTATGCCGAACTTGTCGCTGAACGGGCCCAACGGATCCCGCTGCAGCACATCACCGGTGTGGCGCATTTCAGGTACCTGGAGCTTGCGGTTGGGCCTGGGGTCTTTATCCCCCGGCCGGAAACAGAGTCCGTTGTGCAGCTGGTCATCGACCACGTCAAGGGGATGGCGCACCCGCGGATTGTGGACCTGGGAACGGGGTCCGGCGCGATCGCCGGCTCCATCGCCCATGAGGTGCCCGGCGCCGAAGTCCACGCCGTGGAATACAGTCCGTTCGCGCACGCGTGGGCGGCCAGAAACCTGGCGCCCCTGGGCGTTAATCTGGTGCTGGGGGACCTCCGCGACGCGCTGCCGGAACTTAACGAAACCTTCGACGTCGTAATCTCCAACCCGCCATACATTCCCGCCGAAGCCGTCCCGAATGAACCCGAAGTTGCCCTGCACGACCCTCCCGAAGCCCTGTACGGCGGGGGAGCGGACGGCATGGAACTTCCGACGGCGGCGGCCGCCTCGGCTGCCCGGCTGCTGGTTCCCGGCGGCTACTTCGTGATGGAACACGCGGAGGTCCAGGCCGGCTGGATCGCCGGCATGATGCAGCGGACGGGTGCCTGGCGGGAGATCACCACGCATCTGGACCTCAACGGCAAGGAACGCGCCACGAGCGCCGTCCTTGCCGGTCCGCACCACGAGTGATGAAAGAATAGGCCAGTGACCACAACCTACAACTGCACGTCCGAGGATCAGCGCGCCCTTGGCCTGGAGCATGCCCAGCGTGCCATCAGCGAAAAGAAGTGCGTGGTGTTCCCCACGGACACGGTCTACGGAATTGCCGCCGACGCATTTTCGCCGCAGGCCGTCACCATGCTGTTGGCCTCCAAAGGGCGCAGCCGCAGCATGCCGCCGCCGGTACTGATTCCCCGGATCAACGCGCTGGACGGCCTGGCCACAGATGTTTCCGCTGATGCCCGCAAGCTCGCCGAGGCGTTCTGGCCGGGGGGACTGACCCTGATCCTGCACGCCCAGCCGTCACTGGACTGGGACCTGGGCGAGACCCAGGGAACGGTGGCCCTGCGTATGCCCGCCGACGAGGTGGCCCAGGAACTCCTGACGCTGACCGGTCCGCTGGCCGTGTCCTCCGCCAACCGGACCGGCCAGCCGCCGGCACAGACCGCCGCTGAGGCTCGTGCCCAGCTCGCGGAGTCCGTGGAGGTCTACCTCGAAGGCGGTTTCCGGCCGGTGGAAGGAACCGACGCCGTGCCCTCCACGATCGTGGATGCCACCGGGACGCTCCTGCGCGTCGTGCGCACCGGTGCCGTGTCCCTGGAGCAGCTCCGGGAACACGTTCCGGGCGTCTTGGGCCTGGGCGAGATCCCGATGGCTGAGCCCGAGGAAGAATCTGAACCAGTCGCTATGCCGGCTGAATCAGCCGCTGAAGAGCCGGCCGGTGAAAAAGCTGCCGACGAGCCGGCGGCGCCGGTTCGGGAGACTGACGGGTGAGCCTGGCACGCCAGCACATCCCCGTCCTGGGCGTGGACGCCACGCCGCTCAAGGTGGACGACCTGCTTGAGGTGCTGGCGGGGTTCGTCGCCGACGGGACCAAGCGGACCGTCGTCGGACATAACCTGCACAGTGTCACGCTGACACATTCCGACGCCAACTTTCGTTCCGTCTATGAGGAGAGCGACGTGGTGCTCCTCGATGGGGCGCCGGTGCTCTGGCTGTGGAGCCGGACGGGGAATGCCGTGGGGCCGGTCATGGAGTACCGGCTGGGTTCCACGGACTGGTTGCCGTCCCTCGGCAGGGTTGCCGGCCTGAAGCGGATGGCGGTGGTTGGCGCCGGCGCTGAGGCGAACGCCTTGGCTGTCGAAAAGCTCCGGAGCCTTGTTCCCGGTGCCACGGTAGCGGGCCTGCCCGGCGAAGGCTGGAACGACGACGTCGAAATGGCCGCTGTGCGCTGGCTCGGGGAGCAGCAACCCCAGCTCGTCCTGCTCGGGTTGGGCATGCCGCTGCAAGAATCAGTGCTGCAGCGCCGGCTCGGCACGCTCCCGCCGGCCATCTACTGCACTGTGGGCGGCGCGATCGACCAGCTGGCCGGAATCCAGAAACTTGCACCTCGATGGCTCGGGAGGCTCGGGCTGGAATGGGCATGGCGCCTGCTGCTGCATCCCCGCCGCGTGGCGTACCGTGTGTTTGGCGAGCCGTGGGTGCTGCTGTGGCTGCTGGCCCGCCGCCGGCTGCGGCGCGTGTCCTAGAACTTCTGGTCCTCCAGCGGCGCGAAGCCCTTGCCCCGCAGTCCCTTCGAGAAGGAACTTGCCCAGGCGAGCAGTCCCTTCAGGTCACGGCGCTGCGCAAAATACCCAAGGTAGCCGCCGACGTCGGCCACCAGCGACTTAACCCGGAAATAGCGCCGGATCAGGTACCCGCGGTTGCGGTAGTAGTAGTAACGTTTGAACGCCGAATCCGGCACGATCACATGCCAGCGTGCGCCAAAGACGTGCTGCGTCTCGGAAAACGCATGCGGGTGGGTGATGGCGGTGGTGGTCACCGTGCCGAACCGGATGCCCGCCTTGCGGAGGCGGATGGTGAAGTCCACCTCGTCGCCGCGGATAAAGAGGCGCATGTCCGGCAGGCCCACCTTGAAAAACACGTCGGACCTGATCAGGGCACCGTTAAAGAAGTGTCCGTCGTTGGGTAGGAAACCTACTTTTTCCAGTTCGGCCCGGTCGTGGGTGACTTTCCCGTCCAGCCGGAAGAAGAAGGACAGCCGGTCGGGATGGCCCGGGGCAACCACCAGCGGGACCACGGCTTCAAGGTCGCGGGCCTCAGCCTCACGCAGCAGCGTGGCGAGGCATTCGGGATCTGTCGGCTCGGCGTCGTCGTCCATCATCCAGACCCATTTGGCACCGCTGGCCACCGCCTTCAGCGCGGCGAGGGCAAAGCCGCCTGCCCCGCCGAGGTTCGCTTCGGAACGGACGTAATCAACATTTGTGTGCCGCGCGGCAACATCGCGTGCGGGGTCCGTGCCGCTGTCCACAAGGCAGATGGTGTCCACTGCCGCGGACTGCGTATTAATGGCGTCCAGCAGGACGGACAGCTCTTTATGACGGTTAAATGTCACGGCGGCAACTGCAACCCGGACGGTCATGGGGATTCCTTTCAGCATGGCCTTCAGGGGATTCCCCGCTCGCAATGCGCCAGTGTGGCGCGAAGCCATGGAGCCGTTGGCGCTAGTATCTTGACTAGAGTCCACTGTAATACAGCCCTGTAAGGCACCAAGCACTGCCTGCTGCGCGCCCGGCGACGGAGAAGTTTCATTTATCGAAAGTCAGATTCCCCGCCAGTGAGCCCGTCGATCGAGGACCACCTGTTCGGGCCGCTGTCCATGCCTGTGCGCACCCGCAGGGTTGCGCCGCACACCGACGAAACGGCCGCTATCGCATGATTATGTACCTGCTTATGGGGCTGACGGCTGCCGTCGTGTCCTACGGAGCCACCTGGGGTGCCCGCGTCATCGGGCACCGGCTTGAACTCCACGCCCCCATCCGCAGCCGTGACATGCATACGACGCCGGTGTCCCGGCTGGGCGGGGTGGCCATCTTCCTCGGCGTGCTGGTGGCCCTCCTCGTGGCCAGCCAGTCCTTCTTCGTCAAGGACATCTACCGGAACAACTTCTCGCCATGGGGCGTCCTGGCGGGCGCGGCACTGATCGTGCTCGTGGGGATCGCGGATGACCTCCTGGACATCCGTTGGTGGGTGAAGCTCATCGGCCAGAGCGCCGCAGCCCTGGTGGTGGCCATCTGGGGCGTCCGGATGACCATTGTCCCGTGGGTTCCGGAGCCGATCTACCTGGAGAACGAACTGCTCCGCGTCGTGCTGACGGCCGGGCTCATCGTCACCACCATGAACGCCTTCAACTTCATTGACGGCCTCGACGGACTGGCCGCCGGCGTGGCCATCATCGGCGGAACTGCCTTCTTCTTCACGGCGTATTGGGTGCACCGGAACGCCGTCCTGTTGGACTACTCGGACCTGGCCACCCTCCTCACCGCCGTCGTCGTTGGCAGTTGCATCGGTTTCCTGCCGCACAACTGGTTCCCGTCCAAGATCTTTATGGGCGATTCCGGTGCCATGCTGATCGGCCTGCTGATGGCGGCCGCTGGCATCGTCTCCACGGGCCAGATCACGTCAGGGCTGTACGACCGCGCCAACGGTATCTCCACAGTCATACCGATTCTGCTGCCCTTCGCCGTGCTGTTCCTGCCACTGCTTGACCTGGGCCTCGCCGTCGTCCGCCGGACAGCGCGGGGACGTTCGCCATGGTCCGCAGACCGCGGCCACCTCCACCACAAGCTGCTGGATATCGGTTACTCGCACCGGACGGCCGTCATCCTGATGTACCTCTGGACCGCCGTCCTGTCCTTCGGGGGATTGGCCTTTGCAGTCTTCCCTTGGCAAGTTGTATTGGCCGCCGACATCTTCGCCACGCTGGTCATGGGCCTGATTACGGCCTGGCCATACCTGCGCCGCCACAGTGACCAGTCGCCGGCGTAACGGCGTTCGGATTTATTTCTATCTCGTGTAGAATTTAGGGGCAGCCCAAGCTGCCCCTCCACCCAGCCCCAGGGCGCCGACGATTGGGATCTTATGACCTCCAACGCCGAACCCGGACGTTCGTCCGGCAGCGGACCCGTTGGTGTTTCCGGTCCCACGCGCTCGCTGTGGCTTCGCCTCCTCGCACTCAGTTCAGCTGCCGGTGCAGGCGCACTGATTCTGGCGGGCATCCCGGCTGTGATCCTGAACGGCCCCACCGGCGTTCTATCCAGTACTTTGGGCGGCCTCCTGGTGATGCTCTTCTTCGCCATCAGTCTTCTCGTGGGCCATTTCGTGGGGCGCAACAACCCCTCCGGTGCCATCGGAATGTTCGCGGCCACCTACTTTGTCAAGGTCGTGGGTTTCGCGGTTGTCCTGTTTGTGATCGGAGCACCTGCCTGGCTTCACGACCGATGGTTCCTGATTGGTGCCGTTGCCACTGTTGTCTTCTGGCAGGCTGCCGAAATCTATGGCTTCAGCAAGGCGCGCCTGCAGATTTACAACGACCCCGAGACCAAGGAGCCGAACGATGCCTGATCGGAAACGAACAGCGAAAAACGGTTCCTCCGTGCCCAGGTACGCTGCGCCCACGCCGGGGGTGTCGGCCGAAAACAACGACGGCGGATACAACGCCGGAATGGCCGTCTTTAGCTACATTATTGGCGGAATCATCGTCTGGAGTTTGATAGGGTGGGGTCTGGATTATCTGTGGGGAACCCGCTGGATCGTGCTCGCAGGCGCTCTGCTTGGAGCTCTCGGAGGTTTCTATCTTTCCCACATGCATGGCCTTACCAGTTCCAGAACCACGGCAGGTAAGAGCGGCGCAGACAGCGGCCCGTCCGCGGACGGAAACACAAATGCCAAATAATTTCACAGGGGGAGCTGCGGAGCACAATTCCGCGGGTCCTCGACCAACGCCCAATGATGGACACTGCAGAGAGGAAACGCGTTGATCGCGCTTGCGCTCCCGGCCCAAGATTCAGGAGAGTTCAATCCTCCTGGAATTGAAGAAATGCACCTGCCGGCAATCCTGCCGTGGGGGGTGGCTGACGGATTCTCCAAGCAGATGCTGCTGGTAATCCTGTCGGTCGTCATTATCGCCACATTCTTTCTGCTAGCTGCACGGAAGCAGCAGCTTGTTCCCGGCAAGCTCCAGTTCGCTGGTGAAATGGCTTATGGCTTTGTCCGAAACGGCATTGCAAAAGACATTATCGGCGGCAAAGATTTCATGAAGTATGTCCCGCTGTTGTTCAGCCTTTTCTTCTTCATTCTGGTGAACAACATCTACGGCGCCATTCCCGTGATCCAGCTCCCAAGCTTCTCGCACGTTGGCGGCGCCTATGTCCTCGCGGGCATTGTGTACGTCACCTGGATTGCCATCGGCATCAAGAAGAACGGCCTGAAGTATTTCAAGCTGGCCACCGTGCCGTCCGGCGTCCCGGTCTACATTCTCCCGATTGTGATCCCGATCGAGATCATCTCGAACTTCCTGGTCCGGCCGGTCACACACAGCCTCCGTCTCTTTGCCACCATGCTGGCAGGACACTTGATCGTCATGATCGCCGGTTCCGGCATTGAGTTCCTGGTGATGCAGGAGAACATCCTGCTCAAGGGAACCTCCCTTCTGGTCATCGCCGGCGCAGTTGCCATGTACATGCTGGAAGCACTGATCATGGCCCTGCAGGCCTACGTCTTCACGCTGCTGACCGCCATTTACATCGAAGGCGCCCTGCACGCGGACAGCCACTAGGCACCCACAAACTTCCCCTCACGGGGATGAAGCAACCCAAACAACCTGCCACATAGATGGCATCTTGAAAGGAAGAAAAATGGAAGGCACCATCAACGGCTCCCTCAACCTCATCGGCTACGGACTGTCCGCAATCGGCGGTGGTATCGGTGTTGGCCTCGTGTTCGCTGCTTACATCAACGGCGTAGCACGTCAGCCGGAAGCCCAGCGCGTCCTGCAGCCGATCGCATTCCTCGGCCTCGCGCTGACTGAAGCCCTCGCCATCCTCGGCCTGGTCTTCGCTTTCGTTCTCTAGTCTGACTTCAGAACCAAGCGAACATCCAGAACCGAGTAGATAAGGACGGGTGAATTATGTATCAAACGATCATCTCAGCCGCCGTGGAAGGCGCCGAGGCGACCAACCCGCTCGTTCCCAACGTCTGGGAAATGGGCGTCGTTCTCGCCGGCTTTGCTGTCCTCATGTACATCGTGGTCAAGTTCGTTGTCCCGATGTTCGAGAAGACGTTTGCAGAGCGTGCCGAGGCCATTGAAGGTGGCATTGCCAAGGCAGAAAAGGCGCAGGCAGAGGCTTCTGCAGCACTCGAAGAGTACAAGCAGCAGCTGACCGATGCCCGTGCCGAGGCCAACCGCATCCGCGAGGAAGCCCGTGCTGAAGGCGCCCAGATCCTTGCAGATCTGAAGGAAAAGGCTGCCGCTGAGTCTGCCCGCATCACGGCACAGGCACACGTGCAGATCGAATCGGAGCGCCAGGCCGCAGTTGTGTCCCTGCGCTCCGAGGTAGGCACGCTGGCCACCACGCTGGCAGGCCGCATCGTTGGCGAAGCACTCAACGATGACGAGCGTTCAGCCCGTGTGGTTGACCGCTTTCTGGCAGATCTGGAGAACCAGAACGCAGGTGCAGCTAAGTAATGTCAGGTGTATCGAGCGAATCGCTGACCACGGCGCTGACCCAACTGGAAGCAAAGCTTCCGTTGGCCTCGCTGCAGTTGGCTAAGGAACTCTTCGGAATCCTGGGAACGGTGGACAGCTCGGCTGGCTTGCGCCGCGCCCTGACTGACCCGTCCCGCACCGGTGACGAAAAGTCGGCGCTTGTCAGGCAGCTTGTTGGCGGAAAAGTCTCCGCTGAGGCTGCGGACATCGCGGGCGGACTGGCCAGTTCACGCTGGGCATCGGCCCGAGACATCGGCGATGCACTCGAGACGCTTGCCGCAACGGTGGTTATCGCCGTTGCTGAAAACAAGTCGGCCGTTTCTGCCTCCGGAATCTCTGGGCTGGAAGAGCTGGAGAACGATCTGTTCTCCTTCAACCAGGCCGTTGCCTCCAACCACGAGGTACAACGTGCTCTGTCGGAGCCGCAGGCCAGTGCTGCAGCGAAGACCGCGTTGGCGCAGAAGCTGCATCCCGGCGCAGGCGAGGAAGCAAAAGTCCTCATCGCGCAGGCAGTTTCCCAGCCCCGCGGCATCAAGGCGACGCGGCTCGTAGCCCGGTTCGCCGAGCTGGCAGCCAAACGGCAGCAGCGCTGGATTGCAACGGTCAGCGTCACCCGTCCCTTGACGGAGATGCAGTTCGCCCGCCTCCAGGCAGGGCTTAATTCCCTGTACGGTCGCGAGCTCAAGATCAACCTCACCGTTGATCCTGAACTGATCGGCGGAATCCGTGTCCAGGTGGGTGACGAAGTGCTCGACGCTTCGGTTATCACCCGGCTGGGACAGCTTCACCGCCAACTGGCCGGATAGCCGGACAAGCACAACTTAACGAAACGAAACCCCGGTCATCGTGAGCAACGATGATCACGAAAACAGGAGAGCAGGGACTGCAGATGGCCGAATTGACCATCAACGCCGACGACGTCCGTATTGCGTTGAACGAGTTCGCGGCGTCCTACGAACCCGGAAACGCTGAGCGCGTAGAGGTTGGCCGTGTAACAACCGCAGGTGACGGCATCGCCCGTGTTGAGGGCCTTCCCTCGGTCATGGCGAACGAGCTGCTTCGCTTCGAGGACGGCACCCTGGGCCTGGCCCAGAACCTTGACGTCCGCGAGATCGGTGTCATCGTACTCGGTGACTTCACCGGAATCGAAGAGGGCCAGGAAGTCCACCGCACGGGTCAGGTTCTGTCCGTACCGGTAGGCGACGCCTTCCTCGGCCGCGTGGTTGACCCTTTGGGCCAGCCCATCGACGACCTCGGCGAGATCAAGGCCGAAACCACCCGTGCCCTGGAACTCCAGGCGCCCGGCGTGACCCAGCGTAAGTCGGTCCACGAGCCGATGCAGACCGGTCTGAAGGCTATCGACGCCATGATCCCGATCGGCCGCGGCCAGCGCCAGCTGATCATCGGTGACCGCCAGACCGGCAAGTCGGCTATCGCGATCGACACCATCATCAACCAGAAGGCCAACTGGGCTTCCGGCGATGTGACCAAGCAGGTGCGTTGCATCTACGTGGCAATCGGTCAGAAGGCGTCCACCATTGCGGCTGTCCGTCAGACCCTTGAGGACAACGGCGCACTGGAATACACCACCATTGTGGCTTCCCCCGCGTCTGACCCCGCAGGCTTCAAATACCTGGCACCGTACGCCGGTTCGGCCATCGGACAGCACTGGATGTACGGCGGCAAGCACGTCCTCATCGTGTTCGATGACCTCTCCAAGCAGGCCGAGGCCTACCGTGCAGTTTCACTGCTGCTGCGCCGCCCGCCGGGACGCGAAGCCTACCCGGGCGACGTCTTCTACTTGCACTCCCGCCTGCTGGAGCGTTGTGCCAAGCTCTCCGACGAGCTCGGTGCCGGCTCGATGACCGGCCTGCCGCTCATCGAAACCAAGGCAAACGATGTCTCTGCCTACATCCCGACCAACGTGATCTCCATTACCGATGGCCAGATCTTCCTGCAGTCGGACCTCTTCAACGCCAACCAGCGTCCGGCCGTCGACGTGGGTGTCTCTGTGTCCCGCGTGGGTGGTGCTGCTCAGGTCAAGTCCATGAAGAAGGTCTCCGGTACTTTGAAGCTGGAATTGGCCCAGTACCGCGACATGCAGGCTTTCGCCATGTTCGCATCTGACCTCGATGCCGCATCGCGCCAGCAGCTGACCCGTGGCGCCCGCCTGATGGAACTGCTGAAGCAGGGCCAGTACTCACCGTTCCCGATTGAGAACCAGGTTGTGTCCATCTGGGCCGGTACCAACGGCCACCTCGACGAGGTTCCGGTTGAGGACATCAACCGCTTCGAGACCGAATTCCTGGAGCACCTCAAGCACAAGTCTTCCATCCTGACCACGCTGGCGCAGACCAACGTTATGGACGATGACACCGCTGCTGCACTGAAGACCGCAATCGTGGCCTTCAAAAAGGGCTTCTTCGGTGAGGGTGACAACCGCCTGGTAGGCGCTGGCCACGAGGAGCACGAAGCTATCTCGGAAGCCGATGTAGACCAGGAAAAGATCGTCAAGCAGAAGCGCTAGTTTCGCTGGCAGGGACTGTCGGAACCCCGAGGTTCCGGCAGTCCCGGCCACCGGGATCTTAGGAAAGGAAAAGTATGGGAGCCCAGATTCGGGTCTACCGCCAGAAGATCAGCTCGACCACGTCGATGCGCAAGATCTTCAAGGCGATGGAACTGATCGCTACCTCGCGCATTGGCAAGGCCCGCGCACGCGTAGCGGCTTCACTGCCTTACGCAAACGCGATTACGCGTGCCGTTTCTGCTGTCGCAAGCCAGAGCGAAATCGACCACCCGCTGGTCACCGAGCCGACGCAAATCCGCCGGGCAGCTGTCCTGGTTATCAGTGCAGACCGCGGCCTTGCAGGATCCTACTCGGCGACCGTGCTTAAGCAGGCGGTCGGTCTCACCGAGCTGCTCCACGAGGAGGGCAAAGAAGTCAAGACGTACGTGATGGGCCGAAAGGCTCAGGCGTACTTCGACTTCCGCAACCTTTCTTACGAGCGCGTGTGGACCGGCAACACTGACGCGCCGGAGTTTGGAACTGCACGTGAGGTCGGCGCGGCATTGCTCGAAGCCTTCGCTGCAGACTACGAAGAGGGCGGCGTGGACGAGATCCATGTCGTTTACACCCGCTTCAAGTCCATGGTGACGCAGGAGCCGACGGTTATCCGTCTTCTTCCGCTTGAGGTTGTCGAAGAGCAGGCGGCGTCCGAGTCGGACCTCCTGCCGCTCTACGAATTCGAGCCGGAAGCGGAGCAGGTTCTTGATGCCCTGCTCCCGCGCTACATCGAGTCACGCATTTTCGCCGCCATGTTGCAGGCAGCAGCTTCCGAGCTCGCAGCCCGCCAGCGGGCGATGAAGTCCGCCGGTGACAATGCCACGGACCTCATCAAGAAGTACACGCGTCTGCGCAACACTGCCCGTCAGGCTGAAATTACGCAGGAGCTTTCCGAAATTGTTGCCGGTGCTGACGCCTTGAACGCGTCCTAGCCTGCACGGTCCGGTCCAGCTGTACCTGCACTAAAGAACAAACTTAAACCCCACGCCATCTACTGAGTGAAGTGAGAGAGATGACTGCCACTGCTACCGAACACGTAGCCGCAACGTCCGGTGCGACCGGCCGTATTGCACGTGTTATTGGCCCGGTTGTCGACGTCGAATTCCCGGCTGACGCAATCCCCTCGATTTACAACGCCCTCACCACGGAGATTACCCTCAACGGTGAGACCAAGACCATCACGTTCGAGGTTGCCCTGCACTTGGGCGACAACCTCATCCGCGCCATTGCCCTGCAGGCTACCGACGGACTCGTCCGCGGCACCAACGTAGTGGACACCGGTTCTCCGATCACCGTGCCCGTCGGCGACGGCGTCAAGGGCCACATCTTCAACGTCCTCGGCAAGCCGCTGGATGTTGACGAGTCCGAGATCCAGGCTGCGGACTACTGGCCGATCCACCGCAAGGCCCCGGCCTTCGCAACGCTCGAAGGCTCCACCGAGATGCTGGAAACCGGCATCAAGGTCATTGACCTTCTCACCCCGTACATCAAGGGTGGAAAGATCGGCCTCTTCGGCGGCGCCGGCGTGGGCAAGACGGTTCTGATCCAGGAAATGATCACCCGTGTGGCCCGTAACTTCGGTGGTACCTCGGTATTCGCCGGTGTTGGCGAGCGTACCCGTGAAGGTAACGACCTCTGGGTTGAAATGGAAGAGGCAGGCGTCCTCAAGGACACCGCCCTAGTATTCGGCCAGATGGATGAGCCGCCGGGAACGCGCCTGCGTGTTGCACTGTCCGCCCTGACCATGGCGGAGTACTTCCGCGATGTGCAGAACCAGGACGTGCTGCTCTTCATCGACAACATCTTCCGCTTCACCCAGGCAGGCTCCGAGGTTTCCACCCTCCTCGGCCGCATGCCGTCGGCCGTGGGCTACCAGCCCAACCTGGCTGACGAGATGGGTCTCCTCCAGGAGCGCATCACGTCCACCAAGGGCCACTCGATCACCTCGATGCAGGCCATCTACGTTCCCGCAGATGACTACACCGACCCGGCCCCGGCCACGACCTTCGCGCACCTCGACGCAACCACGGAACTGTCCCGTGAAATTGCTTCCCGTGGTCTGTACCCGGCCGTTGACCCGCTGACGTCGACGTCCCGCATCCTGGACCCGCAGTACATCGGTCAGGACCACTACAACACGGCTGTCCGTGTAAAGCAGATCCTGCAGAAGAACAAGGAACTCCAGGACATCATCGCCATCCTTGGTGTTGACGAACTGTCGGAAGAGGACAAGATCGTCGTGTCGCGTGCACGCCGTATCCAGCAGTTCCTCTCCCAGAACACCTACACCGCCAAGCAGTTCACCGGCGTCGAGGGCTCCACTGTGACCATCAAGGACACGGTTGAAGGCTTCACCGCTATCTGCGACGGCGACCTTGACCACGTTGCAGAGCAGGCGTTCTTCAACGTCGGCGGCCTGGACGATGTTGAGCGCCAGTGGGCCAAGATCCAGGAACAGACCAAGTAATATGGCTGAGCTTGAGGTTGAGATTGTCGCAGCGGATCACTTCGTGTGGTCCGGAGCGGCCAAGATGGTCAAGGCCCGCACCAGCGATGGTGAGATCGGAATCCTGCCCGGCCACTCGCCCCTGCTGGCGATCCTGGCCGAAGGTGAACTGGCGATCGAGCCGGTTTCCGGGAACCGCATTGCCGTGGCTGTTGACGGCGGATTCTTCTCCGTCGACAACAACCGCGTGGTGATTGTTGCTGACAACGCCCAACTGGGTGACGCGGCTACTGCTGGGATCCGCTAGCACGACCTTGATGGACGCTCCGACTTTTACGTTCATCGCCTTGGCAATCGTTTTCGGATTGCTGATTTTCGCACTGTGCCTTTCGGGGGTGCGCCGCTTCAATCTGCGGCGCGCCCTTGGCACAGTGGACGCCTCCATTTGCGTTGCTGGAAACAGCTGGCAGATGGGGGTTTGTCGTTATCAGGACAACGACCTTGAATGGTTCCGCCTGCTGTCCCTGAATGTGCGTCCCAAACATAAGTTCAAGCGCAGCTCCCTGGAGCTGCTGGGCCGCCGCAAGCCCACCGAGGCCGAGGCCGTGAAGGTCCAGCCCGACGTCGTGATTGTTGAACTGCGGTACGAAGGCCAGGATTTGCGGCTGGCCATGAAATTCGATGCGTACACGGGGCTGTCCTCCTGGCTGGAAGCCGGGCCGGTCATCGGCGTGGGTACCTGGCGCTAGCCACGTGGACTGGATTGCTGACATCCGGTTGACCGACGGACCGGTGTACTGGGCCGCTTGGGTCCTTGGTGCCGCCGCGGCTCTGTCCCTGATCTGGCCTCCGCGCGCCCTTGGCCCCCGCCGCTGGTTCCTCAGTGTTGCCGCGGCTGTTGCCGCAGCCGCCGCCGTGGTGCTCCTGGTCCATTGGATCCTTATCTATTGGGCCTCTGCCTTCCCCGAAGAACTGCCGTTCGACGTCCTGGCCTGGGTGCTCCCGGCCGTGGCCGCCCTCCTGCTGGTATTGCTCCGGCTCCCCACGGCGTCGTGGCGCCGCCGTGCGCTGGATGTGCTCGCCCTCCTGGCCGTGGTGTTGCTGGCTGCGGTTCAGATCAACGCGTATTTCGGCCTCAACCGGACAGTTGCGGACCTGACAGGAACGGCGCTGAGCCGCATCCCGGCCCTGGAACAGGAGCTGATGCGCCAGCCGGACAGCCCTGCCACGCCCCTGGACGGATGGAAACCCTCCAATGAGATCCCTGCCGACGGCGTTGTTCGCACCGCATCCATTCCAGGAACGTCCTCGGGCCTCCAGGCACGCGACTCGTACATCTACCTGCCACCGGCCTACTTTGCTTCGAACCGTCCCAGCCTTCCGGTCCTGGTTCTGGTGCCCGGCCAGCCCGGCGGCCCTGCCGACTGGTTGACCGGCGGGTCGCTCCCGGCACGCATGGACAGTTTCGCCGCCCGGCATGGGGGAGTGGCGCCTGTTGTTGTGGTGGTTGATCCCAACGGCAACCAGTCAGCGAACAATCTCTGCATGGACAGCGCCATCGCCCAGGCAGACACTTACCTCGCAGTGGACGTACCGGCATGGATCTCCGGAACGTTGGACGTGGACTCCGACCACCGGCAATGGGCCATCGGCGGTTTCAGTTTTGGTGGCACCTGCGCAGTTCAGATGGCCACCCGCCACCCGGAGCTGTACACGGGTGTTCTCGCCTTTTCCAGCGAGAGCGAGCCTGCGCTGGCCAAGGAACGCCAGAAAACGGTTGATGCGGCCTTCCACGGCGACACTGCTGCCTTTGATGCCCAGATACCGCTGACGCTGTTGAAGGAGCGCAAATATCCTGGCAGCGTGGCGTATTTCGCGGCCGGGGCCACAGATGCGGAGTTCGTCGCAAATCTGCGGACCCTTGAGGCGGCGGCCCGCGGGGCAGGTCTCACCGTGGGCTCGGACGTGGTGGCTCACACCGGCCATTCGTGGGATGTGCTGACTCCCGGCATGGACAACGGGCTTGAGCTGCTGGCTGCTCACTGGGGGTGGGCGAAATGAGGGAAGCTGGCGAATCCCGTGCGCCGGCCCTGCTCTGGTCAGCCGTCCTGTTTCCGGTTGGCCGAAGAATGCGGGGCTACCTGCGGTCGGTGCCACTGACCCTCAGCATCCTCGGCATTTTCCTGTTGGTCGGGGCGGCAACCGGCAGCTTCCTCAGCGGACCGCCGGAAGAGCTTCTATCCCTCGCAGGCGTCAGCGCCCCTGGTCTGAAGGCCGGCAACTGGTGGGCACTGGTGACGTCACTGTTCTTTGCCACGAACCCGCTGGCCTACCTGGTGGCGTCCCTGATGATCCTGCTGCTGCTGGGCCTGGCCGAGAGGAACCTTGGGCCCCTTCAGACTGCGGCGTTTTTCGTCGGTGGCCAGTTTGTTGCTGTCACAGTCTTCCTGCTCCTGACCCAGTTGGCGAGGTATGCGGGAGACGGCTGGCTGGGGCTGATGGCCGACAACAGCCTGATCGGTCCCTACGCCGCTATCCTTGCGGCGTCGCTGGCCGCGAGCGGCAGGATCCCTGTTCTGTGGCGGCGCCGGTTGCGGACGGCGCTGCTCTCGGTGTCGCTCCTGCTGGTCCTGTATGTGGGGCATGCCGAGACCGTCATCGGCCTGGTAGGTGCAGCGGTGGGTCTCGCAGCCAGCTGGTGGAACCAGGGCGACCACGGCCAGCTTCATCCGGCCCGCTCAAGCGGCAGGGAAACCAGGAACCTGCTCGCCCTCACGGTGGCCGTGTTTGCGGTGGGACCCATTCTTACCGCTGTTGCCCGGACGCCCACCGGCCCGCTTGCGCTGCTCCGGGACGTGGTGTTGAACCCCATGCCCACATTGGGTCAGCTCGAAGCAAACTGTGGAGCAACAGTGGAGGCATCCTGCCTGGAGGTGGGGCGGACGGGCTTCGCCGGACCCTTTGGCCTCGCCCTGGCAGTAGTGCCGGTGGTTCTGCTCCTCATCTGTGCTGACGGAATGCGCCGCGGCCGCCGCATGGCACTGCGCATCACATTGGCCCTTCAGCTGGCCGTCACGGCGATGGCCGCCGTCTACCTGGCCCTGTTCGCGCTGATCCCGCACTATCCCGCGCGGCCGCACACAGCCGCCATGGGTTCAGGTTTTGCCCACATCCTGCCTTTGGTGATCGTCCCACTGCTGCTGGCGGTCCTGCTCTGGGCTAACCGCCGCCAGTTCCGCGTCGAGACGATCCCTGCCGCCCGCCGTCGGCTCTTGGCGGTGGTCGTTGGCGTCTGGCTCCTCCTGGCCGGGAGCTACGCCCTGGCCTGGTTTGCCGCTGGGGGAATGACGCGCGACGGCGGCCTGCTGGGCTTGCTGGCCGAACTGTCCAGGCAGTATCTGCCGGTTCCACTGCCGAATCTCTACCACCGGGTTTTTGCTGAACGGGACGGCATCGAGTCCCTGATCTTTGGCTATTCCGGACCGGTCTTCTGGCTTGTTGCGTTGGCGGGCGTCTGGTCCGTGCTCCTGGGCCGGCACCATGGCAGCGATTCGGGCCACGACGACAGGGCCGCGGCCCGGAAGCTGTTGCATGAGGGCGGCGATTCACTGTCGTGGATGGCCCTCTGGGAGCCCAACCGGTACTGGTTCAGCCCGGATGGACGCGGCGCCATCGCCTACCAGCTGCATGGCAGTGTCGCCCTGACGTTGGCCGGCCCCTTCGGTGCGGCCGACTCCCGTCAGCGGACCGCCGAAGGGTTTCTTTCCTACTGCGGCAACCGCGCGCTCATCCCGGCCTTCTACTCGTGCGATGACACGCTGTGGCCCCTCCTGCAGGACCGGGGCTTCCAGCGCGTGTCAGTGGCGCAGGAGACCAGGCTGTCCGTCCGGCAACTTGAATTCACGGGCAAGGAATGGCAGAACGTCAGGACTGCGCGGAACCGCGCCGCCAAGATGGGCGTCAAGGCCGTCTGGGGTACGTACCACGGGCTTCCGTCCGCCCTGCGTGCCCGGCTCAGCGAAGTGTCGGAGGAATGGGCGGCAGGAAAATCAGTTCCGGAAATGGGATTCACGCTCGGCGGCATGGATGAGCTGATGGACGACGAAGTGCTGTGCTGCCTGGCCGTGGATGGCGACGGCCACGTGCACGGGGTGACCAGTTGGTTGCCCGTTTACGACGGCGGGACGCTGGTCAGCCGCACACTGGACGTTATGCGCCGGGGTGCTGACGGATTTCCCGGGGTGATGGAGTTCCTCATTGCTTCGGCGGTCCTGGAGTTGCGCGAATCCGTGGAGGTGATCTCGCTCTCCGGGTCCCCGCTCGCCAGCCGGCCCGGCGACGAAACGCCGGGGGAGCCGGTGCCCGCAGAGAACCTTGTCCGCATCCTCGATGTGGTGGGCCACGCCCTCGAACCGGTCTACGGATTCCGGTCCCTGGCGGCTTTCAAATCACGCTTCAAACCCGAGTACCGGGCACTTTACCTGTATTACCAGGATCCTCTGCAGCTGCCGGCGATCGGACGGGCGCTCACGCGGGCCTATTTGCCCGGCCTTTCGCTGCGGCAGGGGGCCCGGCTGGTCCGGGACCTGGTTGGCCAGGGAAGCTGATCCTCACAGCGGCACGAACGATTTGCGACTGGAAAGTCACGGTGGACAAAGACATTGCGGACAAAGAAAAGACCCCCGGCACGGATGCCGGGGATCTTTTCTTCGCTGGAGGCCACGCAGATGGCGGCCGCCGGGCGGGGGACTAGACCAGCGTTACGCCGGTAGCCTGGGGGCCCTTGGCACCCTGACCGATTTCGAACTGAACGCGCTGGTTCTCGTCGAGGGTCTTGAAGCCACCGGTCTGGATTTCCGAGTAGTGAACGAAGACATCGCCATCGGAGTCATCCGGGGTGATGAAGCCGAAGCCCTTTTCAGCGTTGAACCACTTGACGGTTCCCTGTGCCATTTATTTCTCCTCATTATGGAACTTGTCTAAGTCCGGCACACCTCGTGCCGGACTCGGTCACTCCGCGAGAAGAATCCTTCAATGCCGTTCCTGGGAACCTGCGCTGCAGGAGCTTCGCGCTCGCAACATGTCTTGCGAGCATGAAAAAACACCTACACAAAGACTGGTCTAAGAATTTCATGCCGATTCCGTCAGGTCAACGCCTCTGAACGGCCAATACGGCAAATTTCGCCGAAAAACCGGATGAATCCCCTTGTCAGGGGGCCGCAGGCGTCACCGGAGCGGATACCAGCGTTAGAAAAGCCGGGAGTCGCTGTCGTCCACGCCGCGCATGGCGTCGTAGTCCAGCGTGATGCAGTCGATGCCGCGGTCGTTGGCCAGCACCTTGGCCTGGGGCTTGATCTGCTGGGCAGCGAAGATGCCACGGACCGGGGCCAGCAGCGGATCGCGGTTCAGGAGTTCAAGGTAGCGCGTGAGCTGCTCCACGCCGTCAATGTCGCCCCGCCGCTTCAGCTCGATGGCCACGGTGGCTCCGCTGGCGTCACGAGCCAGGATGTCCACCGGGCCGATGGCGGTGAAGTACTCGCGGCGAATGAGCGAAAAGCCTGAACCCAGGGTCTCGATCTGATCGGCAAGCAGGCGCTGGAGGTCGGCTTCGACGCCGTCCTTGATGAGACCGGGGTCCACCCCAAGGTCGTGGGAGGACTCGTGCAGCTGCTCGTGGATGTTGATGATCAGGCGGTCATCGGTCTTGGCGGACTGGACCGTCCACTGTTCCGTGACGCCAAGCTCCAGGTCAATGTCCTCCGGCGAGGACACCCGCAGGGTGGCAGGCGGGCTCATCCAGTTCAGCGGCTTATAGGAGCCGCCGTCGGAATGAACCAGCACCGAGCCGTCGGCCTTGACCAGCAGGAGCCTGGTGGCAAGGGGGAGATGGGCTTTGAGCCGGCCAACATAATCAACTGAACATCGGGCTATGACAAGTCGCACGCCGTACACACTACCGGGGCTGGGGCAGAATGGAGGCATGCCGCGTTCCAACCGTCCCCGCCGCCCTGCCTCCGGAAAGCCGGGCATAGCTGGCGGAAAGCCAGTAGGCAAGAAGGGCAACGGCGACGTTCCGGAGTTGGATTTGGAGCGGGCGCGGGCTGGAATCGCCCGCCGGGAAAGCGCGCCCGACGGCGAGTGGACGGTCAGGACGATGACCGCCAGGAACGCGGAAAAGACCTACATTTGCCCCGGCTGTTCCACCGCTGTGGTCCCCGGCATCGCCCACCTGGTGGTCTGGAAGGACGATCACATATTCGGTGCGGCCGCAGGCCTGGCTGAGCGCCGCCACTGGCACACCAACTGCTGGCTGTCCCGGACGTACCGTTACCGCTGACAGCCGACGCCCCGGAGAAGCCGCGTTAAGAGCCAGCGCGCTGCGCCTGCGGACGCCGGGAGTCGCTAAGCTGGCAGGCATGACTTTTGATCCCGCGTCGTACGAATTCAGCCGGCCAACAGGGCCCGCACCCATCCGCGCGTCAACGGTGCTGCCGGCCCGGCGCGAGAACATCGAGCTCCGCACCGAAGATGGCCACACGCTGGTGGGGGAGCTGGCGCTGCCCGAGTCCGGCCAGATCACGGCGACGTTGATCACCCTGCATCCGCTTCCGACGCACGGCGGTTTTATGGACTCGCACGTGTACCGCAAGGCGTCCTACCGGCTTCCGGCCCTGGCCGGCGTGGCTGTGCTTCGTTTCAACACGCGCGGGACGGAGTCGCCGCGGGGAACCAGCGCAGGTTCCTTCGAAGAGGGGATCGGCGAGCGGCAGGACGTTGAGGCGGCGGTACGTTTCGCCGTCGAACGCCAACTGCCCAACCGCTGGCTTGTGGGCTGGTCCTTCGGCACCGAACTGGCGCTGATGTACGGTGCCGTTGAGCCGGTGGCGAGCCAGATTGAAGGTGCCGTCCTGCTGTCGCCTCCGCTGCACCGCGCCACCGACGCCCACCTGCGCCTCTGGGCGGACTCCGCCAAGCCGCTCACCGTCCTCGTGCCAGAGCATGACGACTACCTGCAGCCCGCCGCCGCCGCTGAACGTTTCAGCTTGGTGCCGCAGGCCCGGGTGGTGGGTGTCGACGGCGCCAAACACCTTTGGGTGGGGGAGAAATACGCTTCGCGCGTGCTCAAAGAAATCGTCGATGAGGTGACGGAGGCAGGCTCCGGTCCCGAAGGCCTGCCGCAGGTGTGGAACGGCCCGGTGGCCACTGCGGCCGCCTAGCGGCTGCCGCTACTAGTGCCTGTCCGCTAGTGCTTGTCCTGGCGGACGATGTAGATCTCCTTGACCAGCAGCAGGATGGCCGCCGCCGTCGGGATAGCGATCAGCGCGCCCAGGACTCCGAGCAGGCTGCCGCCGGCAATGACCGAGATCACGGCCACGGCGCCCGGCACGGCCACGGCTTTCTGCATGATGCGCGGCGAGATGAAGTAGGCCTCGAACTGGAGGTAGGCGAAGTAGCAGATGCCGTAGACGGCGGCGGTCTGCCAGCCCTCCGTCAGCGATACCAGCAGGACCACGATGCCGGCGATCATGCCGCCCACCAAGGGGATGAATGCCAGCAGTGCCACAACGAAGGCCAGCAAGAGGGCGTACGGGACACCCACAATGGACATCACGATGAACGCGAACGTGGCATTGAGCAATGCCACGCAGGCCTGCCCGATCACGTAGTTGCCGACGGATCGGGTGATCTCCTCGGAGAGGGCTTCAACCCGGGCCCGGCGAGACCGCGGCGCCAGCCGGTAGCCCCACTTCTTCATGGCCGGGAGGGCTGCGAGGAAGTAGAGGCTCAGGACCAGGACGATCAACGTGCCGAAGAGACCGTTGGCCAGGGTGGAACCGAAGCCAACCACGCCACCGAAGATCCCGCCCATCGCCTCGGGGTTGTTGACGAACTTGTCGAGTTCTTCGTTGATGCGGTCGCGCACACCAAACTGGTCATCCACGTTGCGGAAGAACTCAGAGTCGATGAAGTCCCGTACCCAGGTGGGTGCCTGCACCACAATTTGGGTGACCTGTTCCACGATGGTGGGGATGAGGGTAGCGAAGAACCCTCCCACAGCCACCACCAGGACCAGGACGGCCAGAAGAATGCCGACCGGGCGGGGAATCCGGCGGTTCTCCAGCCAGCCGACCACGGGTTCCAGGCCAAGGGCAATGAACAGGGCAGCCACAATCCACAGCAGCAGCTGCGTGGTGTTGGAGCCGATCCAGTAGACCAGCAGGGCAAGGCCCACTCCTACGGTGCCCATGAAGCCCATGTAAAGGGGATGTTGCATCGACATCCGGGGACCCGGACGGCCAAACTGCGCGGCTGTCCCGCCAGTCCCGCCGTCTTCGGTGGCGGCAGGTTCTTCCGTGTGGTTGTAATCCGGCGGGATCTCAAACCGGAGCCTGGGCTGGGCGCCCGGCAGCGGCTGGCGCAGGCGACGCACAAGCTGGCCCAGGGCCGCAGCTGCGGAGCCCCGTCGTTTCGCCGTCCCAGGCATGTCCGGCGAGGATTCCAAAGCGCCAGCGGCCGGTTGATTTTCGTGTCCCGTGGAGGACTCTTCCGTCTTGTCAGTCACTGGATTCTGGGGCCTGTTCCGTGCGTGGCGCCGCATTTGCGGGCCGGTGTGATGATCATCGCAAACACTATCAGCAGCCTTGCCAACAGGAGCGAGGGCGCCCGCCGGGCCGCCCGGGCGCCGCCGATTCCGGACTCCGCTGGCGCCCAATCGGGGGTTCTGGTAACAAAACGGTTACTATTGAAAGTAAACCCCCGCGAATGATAGGTGTTTCCTTTGCGCTTCAAGACTGCAGTTGCACTCGTGCTGCTCGGCCTCCTGACACTTCTGGCCGGTATTGGCCAGAAGACAATCTGGGCTCCCTCCGAGACCTTTACGGCTTCCGCCCCGGCAAATGCCGCGGAGGCGCCGCTGACCGTCATCGACCAGAACCTGCGCACCGCGCAGGGCGGAACGGTGAAGATCAAGATCGAAGGCGACGGCAACTTCCTGCTCGCGGCCGGCCGGCCTGACGACGTGGACGCCTGGGTAGGCCCGACGGCCCACAACACCATCACTGGGGTTTCCGAGGACAACAAATCCCTGCAGGTTGAGCACGCCGACGGCGACGCCACGGCGCCGAATCCGTCCGGATCCGATCTCTGGGTTTCCACTGAGAACGCGAGCGGTGAGCTGGAGTACTCGTGGACGCCCCCCGCTGACGGCGAATGGTCGCTGCTGCTGGCGTCCGATGGCACCAAGCCCGCACCGTCGTCGATCTCCATGACGTTCCCGAATGACACCTCCACCCCGTGGGCCATCCCGCTCATGGTGATTGGTGGCCTGCTGATCCTCGCCGGCATTGCCCTGGTGGTCCTGTCCGCACGCAAGCGGGACGGCGAAGGCAACGGCACGGGTAGCCTGTTCGCCCGGCGCGCCCGGGCCAAGGCCGAGGCAAGGTCCGCCTCACGGCTCGGCATGGTGTCCGGCGGCATTGTCACCGCCGCTGTGACCGCCCTCGTGGTAGCTGGCACGGGTGCCGTCGCCAACGCGGCCACCACGCCCGCGCCTGCTCCCACGGAATCCACGTCGTCCGAGGCCGCCCAGGGCGCCGCGCCGGTCCTCTTGGACGCCCAGTTCCGCAGGATCCTGGAGCAGGTCTCCAGCACCGCCGACGCCGGTGACGCCGCAAAGGACGCAGCCAAGCTCGCAGAGCGCGTAGCCGGGACGGAGCTTGAGGTCCGTACGCAGAACTACAAGATCCGTTCCCAGGTGGGCACTTATGAAGCCCGGATGCCCGTCCGTTCCACCAAGCTCCTCACCACGGTGGTCACCAGCGACCGCAGCTGGCCGCGTTCAGTCCTCGCCGTTACGCAGGGTGACGGCAACGTCGTCCCGCAGCTGCTCACCCTGGTCCAGCCCTCCCCGCGGGAGAACTACAAGCTGACCGAGACCACCCCGCTGCAGCCGGGAACTACGTTCCCCGCCATCGGCCGGAACGGCACCGACACGCTGGCTGCCAACGACAAATCCGGCCTGCTGTACAGCGGCGATGAAGCCCTGGCCGGGCTGGCCGACCGCCTGACGAATTCAGAGTCGAGCTTCAAGGACAAGCTGGTGGAGGGCGCATCCTCGCCGTACATCGCCGACACGCTCTCCTACCAGGCCGAGGTAGTCAAGTCCGGCGAAAACGGCAACTTCTCCTTCACCCACAAGGTAGTACCGGAAAGCACTGTGGTGTTCCGGACGGCCGACGGCGGGGCGCTGGTGCTGGGCCGGATCAACTTCGGCTTTGATGGCACGCCCAAAGCCTCCGGTGACAAGCTCACCATCGGCGACGACGCCGCGGCGCTCGCCGGCGGCAAGGAAACCACCACCGGCATGGTCCTGAACTTTGCTGAATCAATGGCGGTCTACGTTCCGCCGGCAGGATCTACTGATCCCATCAAGCTGGTGGCCGCAACGCGCGGGCTGGTAGGCGCAAGCTTCAAATAGGTCCGCAGGGTCCAGTCCCTGATGCAGTACCCCCGGCAGCGGCCGGAGTGGCTAGAGTGGAAAGCATGAGTTCGCCAGCTTCCCGCCCAGTCCCTCCAGCCGCTGCCAGCCTGCTTAACCTGCGTGGCGCCGTCGACCTTTCATCCCTGAAACAGCGCCAGGCGCCGCCTGCGGCTCCCGGCAATCCGCCGGTTCCCGGGGATGCGGGTGCCAGCGCAGAAGCAGGTGCGGTATCGCCCGACGACGGCGCGGCACCGCTGCGGGTCACTGTCACCGAAGGCAATTTCCAGGAACTCGTGGAGCTCTCCGCCCAGGTTCCGGTGGTCTTCGCGCTATGGGCCGCGTACTCGCCGGAATCCGCCGCGATGCTCGACTCGCTGGAGCGGGTCATCAACAGCTACGGCGGCCGCCTGGTCTTGGGTGCGGCGGACATCGAAGCGTTCCCGCAGCTGGCACAGGCCTTCCAGGTCCAGGCCGTCCCCACAGCCGTCGCCGTCCTCAAGGGCCAGCCCGTACCGCTCTTCCAGGGCGGCGCCGAGGAAGCCCAGATCCGGCCCCTCCTGGATGAACTGCTGAAGGTCGCGGCCGCCAACGGCGTTACGGGCAGCCTCGGCGGGGGCAGTGCGCCCATAGAGACTGAACCAGCACCTCTTCCGCCGCTGCACCAGGCCGCGTTCGACGCCATTGAGGCGGGCGACTATGAGGCAGCCGCCGTGGCCTACCGCCAGCTCCTGCTGGAAATGCCCGCCGACGCCGAGGCCAAGGCCGGCCTGGCCCAGGTGGAGCTGATGGCCCGGCTCCAGCCGCTCTCCGCCGAGGACTCGGAAGCCTTGCGTACCCTCGCCGCTAACGAACCTGACAATCTGGCCGCCCAGCTGGGCGTGGCGGACCTGGACGTGTCCGGCGGCCACGTGGAGGACGCGCTGAACCGCGTGGTCAGCTTCATCGGCCGGAACTTCGGCCCGGAACGGGAGACCGCCCGCGTACGGCTCCTGGAACTCTTCGACGTGGTGGGCACGTCCGACCCCCGTGTTGCCAAGGCACGCCAAGGTCTCGCCCGGGTCCTGTTCTAGTGCCGGCCCTGTTCCAGCCGCTCAAGCTCCGCTCCCTGGAGCTCACGCACCGCGGCTGGGTATCACCCATGTGCCAGTACAGCTGCGGTCCCGACGGCGCCCCGGGGGTTCCGAACGACTGGCATCTGATGCATCTGGGCTCCTTCGCCGCGGGCGGCGCGGCGTTGATCCTCACCGAGGCGGCCGCCGTGAATGCGGCCGGCAGGATCAGCCCCCGCGACGCCGGGCTGTACAACGACGAACAGGCCGAGGCCTGGCAGCGGATCACGTCCTTTGTGCACCGGCACGGTGCCGCGGAAGCCAAGATCGGCGCCCAGCTGGCCCACGCCGGCCGGAAAGCGTCCGCCTACTGGCCGTTCGCCGGGCAGCGGGGCAGCGTCCCGGAGTCCGACGGCGGCTGGCCCACGGTGGGTCCGTCAGGGCTGGCCTTCGACGGCTTTGCCGAACCCGCCGCGATGACCGAGGCGCAGATCCAGGACGTCATTGCCGATTTCGCAGCGGCCGCCGCGCGTGCCGTGGACGCCGGCTTCGACACCGTGGAGATCCATGGCGCGCACGGCTACCTCCTGCACCAGTTCCAAAGCCCGCTGATCAATACCCGGACCGATTCCTGGGGAGGGGACGAGGCCGGCCGGAACCGGCTGATGCTCGCCGTGGTTGATGCCGTCCGCAACGTCATCCCCGAATCCATGCCCCTGCTGCTGCGGATTTCAGCCACCGACTGGGCGCCGGGCGGCGTCGATGTCCAGGCTTCGGTCCGGCTGGCCGCCCAGGCGGCGGAGCACGGGGTGGACCTTATCGACGTCTCCAGCGGAGGAGCCGTGGCCCATCAGGACATCAGGCCGGGTCCGGGCTACCAGACGGAGTTCTCCGCACGCATCCGCCGGGAAGCCGGGGTCCTCACGGGCACCGTGGGCCTGCTGACTTCCGCAGGCCAGGCCGAGCATGCCGTGGCCACCGGACAGGCCGACGGCGTGTTTATTGCCCGGGCCGCGCTCCGGGATCCGCACTGGTGGCTCCGGGCGGCGTATGAACTGGGGCACAACCTCCCCTGGGCGCCGCAGTACGAACGGGCCATTCCGCGGCATTCGTTCTAGGCTTCCCTACGCCTTTGGCCTACTCCTGCGGGAGGACCCCTTAGGCAGGGCCCTGGGTCTAGGCTGGCATCATGACTGCTGCCCATCCTGATCCCCGCTCTGATCCGGTGGTGCACGCCGGGCCCGTTCCTGCCTTGTCCATCCGCGGCCTCGCCAAGCGTTTCGGCGGAAAAATCGCCGTGGACGGCATCAGCCTCGACGTCCCGGCAGGCTCATTCTTTGGCATCGTGGGGCCCAACGGCGCCGGCAAGACCACCACGTTGTCCATGGCCACCGGCCTGCTGCGGCCCGACTTCGGGACAGCCGTTGTCCACGGGGTGGACGTCTGGGCCCGGCCGCTGGAGGCCAAGAAGCTGATGGGCATCCTCCCTGACGGTGTCCGCCTCTTTGACCGGCTCACCGGCGAACAGCTGGTCACCTACGCCGGGCTGCTGCGTGGCATGGACAAAGACGTGGTGGCCTCCCGCGTGGGGGAGCTGTTGTCCGCCCTGGACCTGAACGAGGACGCCGGGACCCTCGTGGTGGACTATTCGGCCGGCATGACAAAAAAGATCGCCCTCGCCTCGGCCCTGATCCACGCCCCGCGGCTGCTGGTGCTCGATGAACCCTTCGAGTCCGTGGATCCCGTCTCGGCGGCCAACATCCGGTCCATCCTGGACAGTTATGTAGCCTCCGGCGGGACGGTGATGGTCTCGAGCCACGTCATGGACCTGGTCCAGCGCATGTGCGACCACGTCGCCGTGGTGGCGGCCGGAAGGCTCCTCGCTGCCGGGACCGTGGACGAAGTCCGCGCCGGGGCAACGCTGGAAGAAAGGTTTGTCCAGCTGGTCGGCGGACGAAACCACACGGAAGGCCTGGAATGGTTGCGCACCTCCTAAGGCTCAAACTGACCTTGCTGCGGAACGGCCTTCGCCGCAGCCCCTGGCAGCTCGTCGGCCTGGCGTTCGGCGGTCTCTATGCCCTGGGGCTGGTGGGCCTAGTGGTCGTGGCACTGATCCTGCTGCGCACTGTAGACCCCGAACTGGCCCGGACGGTTGTGGTGCTTGGTGGTTCAGCGGCCCTCCTGGGCTGGGGCCTCATTCCGGTGGTCGCGTCCGCCGCGGACTTGACCCTGGACCCTGCCCGCTTCACCACCTCCGCCATCCCCATGCGCCAACTGCTCACGGGGCTGGCCCTCGGCGGGCTGATCGGCATCCCCGGCCTGGCCACCGCGCTCGCAGCGCTCGCCACCGTGTGGACCTGGGCCCGTGGCCCCCTTCCCGCGGTTGCCGCACTGGTGGGCGCCGCCGTCGGCGTTCTGACATGTATTGTCCTGTCCAAAGTGGTCACCACCGCCACCGCCAGCCTGGCGTCGTCGCGCCGGTTCAAGGATGTCAGCGCCATCGCATTTATGGTCCCGCTGGTCCTGATGGGCCCGATCGTCGCTGGCGTGGGCAGGGGCATCACCGCCTCGACGGGTTTCCTGCCGGAGCTGGCTGCCACCTTGTCCTGGACGCCACTTGGTGCCGCGTGGTCCCTCGGTGGTGATGTTGCGGTTGGCCGCCCGGGAGCGGCCGCACTGAAACTCGTGATCGCCGCTGCAACCCTCGCAGTCCTGTCCTGGTGCTGGAAACTGCTCCTTGAACGGGCCCTGGTCAACCCGCCCTACGCCGGCAGCGGGAGCCGCAAGGGTGGCAAACTGGGGCTGTTCGACCTGCTGCCGGCCACACCGGCCGGTGCAGTAACAGCGCGGGCGCTGACCTACTGGCTGCGCGATCCCCGCTATTCCGGTTCCCTGGTGGTGGTCCCGCTGCTCCCCATCCTGCTGGTGTTCCAGGGCAGCCAGTCCGGTGACTACGGAGTACTGGCGGTGGCTGCACCGCTGGCTGCCTTCCTGCTGGCCTGGTCCATCTCAGCGGACGTCTCCTACGACAGCACGGCATTCGCGCTGCATGTGGCCACGGGCGTCCGCGGTGTGGACGACCGGCTGGGCAGGGCGTTGGCCTGCCTGGCTTTTGCCCTGCCCGTGGTGCTGATCTTTGCAGTGGGCCAGTACTTCTTTACCGGCAGCTGGTCGGAACTGCCCGGCCAGTTGGGCTTGAGCCTGGGCATCCTGTTCACCGGGCTTGGCTTGTCGTCCGTGGTGTCGGCACGCTACACGGTGGCCGTCCCGTTGCCCGGGGACAGCCCGTTCAAGAAGCCCCCGGGCAATGTAGGGCAGACCCTGGTGGTGCAGTTTGCCGGTATGGGCGTCCTGAGCCTGCTGGTCCTGCCCGAGGTGGGCCTGCTCATCGCGCAGCTGGTCACGGGGAATGCCATGTTCGGGTGGGCCAACCTGGCCGTCGGCCTGATGCTGGGACTGGCGCTGTTTGGGGCGGGCATTCGGCTGGGTGGAAAGTGGCTTGATGCCCGCGGACCCGAACTGCTGGCCCAACTGACCGTCAACCGCTGATTCGGTAAAGCACAAGAAAGGCGGCCGGACATGGAAGTTGTCATCCTCCAGGGCAGCAAACAGATCGGACAGCTCGTCGCCGATGCCATCGAGGCCCTTCTCCGGCGAAAGCCCACCGCCGTACTGGGCCTCGCCACCGGGTCATCGCCGCTGCCGGTCTACGACGAGCTGGCGGCGCGGCACCAGCGTGATGGGCTGGACTTCAGCAATGCCCATGCCTTTGCCCTGGACGAATACGTTGGGCTGGACCACGGGCATCCGGAGTCCTACCGGGAAGTCATCCGGCGGGAATTCACCAGTCGGGTCAACATCGCCGAAGGCAACGTCCATACGCCTGACGGTGCGGCCGCGGACCTGCCCGCGGCCTGTTCCGCCTACGAGGAGGCCATGCGGGCAGCGGGCGGCGTGGACCTGCAGCTCCTGGGCGTGGGTACGGATGGCCACATCGGCTTCAACGAGCCCGGTTCCTCGCTCGCATCCCGGACCCGCATCAAAACGCTGATCGAGCAGACCCGCCGGGACAACGCCAGGTTCTTTGGCAGCCTGGCAGAGGTGCCGCACCATGTGGTGACCCAGGGGCTGGGCACCATTCTCGAGGCCCGGCACGTTGTCCTCATCGCTACCGGGGCACAGAAGGCACCGGCCGTCCGCGACTTCGTGGAAGGACCCGTCGCCGCCATCTGCCCGGCCTCGGTCCTCCAGTTCCACCCGCACGCCACCGTCCTGGTGGATCAGGCCGCGGCATCGTCGCTGAAGCTCGCCGACTTCTACCGGCACACGTACGATCACAAACCTGACTGGCAGGAGCTGTAATTCCGGCCACACACCACGGGCGGGTGCGTAGCGGCGTTGCGCGGAACAGCCGACGGCGGCGGGTGCAGTGAGCGCAAAACGGTCCTCCCGCCGTGGAACGTCCTCCGTCCCGGGACGCTAAGATGGATGCCATGACTAGCATGACGGACCCTCTCGAAAACGACCCGATGCGCGAGCTTTCCGGGGCTGGAACGTCCACGGCAACCATCGAGCGCGAAGAGCTGCGCCAGGAAGTGGAGCCCGGTGACCGGGAACGCTTCTCGCACTACGTGCGCAAGGAAAAAATCATGGAATCCGCGCTGACGGGTGATCCTGTCATTGCCCTGTGCGGCAAAGTGTGGACGCCGGGCCGGGATCCGCAGAAGTTCCCGGTGTGCCCCATGTGCAAAGAGGTTTATGACGGCCTCCGCCCGGGGAACGACGGCGGCAAGGGTCCCGGAGGGGACTCGGGCAACAACAAGTAGTGACGGAGACGCTCTTTGGCGGCCCCACCCTGCCACCGGCTTATCCGGAACGCGCAGCATGGGGAACCGCCCAAAAACTCCGTGCCTGGCAGCAGCAAGCCCTTGACCTCTACTTCAGGACCGATCCCCGCGACTTCCTGGCCGTAGCAACTCCCGGCGCCGGCAAGACCACCTTCGCGCTGCGCGTGGCCTCCATGCTCATCGAATCGGGGGCGGTCAACCGCGTCACCATCGTGGCGCCCACGGACCACCTGAAACGGCAGTGGGCCGACGCCGCTGCCAAGGTGGGCATCGCCATCGACCCCAACTTCAAGAACTCCGATGGCCAGCACGGCCGCGGTTTTGTTGGCGTTGCTGTCACATACGCGCAGGTGGCCAGCAAACCCATGCTGCACCGCGCCAAGACCGAGGCCGCCCGCACGCTGGTGATCCTTGACGAGATCCACCACGGCGGCGAAGCCCTGTCCTGGGGCGACGGCCTCCGCGAAGCGTTTGACCCTGCGGCACGGCGCCTCTCCCTGACCGGTACGCCGTTTCGCTCCGATACCTCGCCCATCCCGTTCGTTGAATACGCACAGGACAAGGACGGCATCCGGCGCTCGAAAGCGGACTACACCTACGGCTACGGCAATGCCCTGCGTGACCACGTGGTGCGCCCGGTCATGTTCATGGCCTACTCGGGCCAGATGCGGTGGCGCACCAGCGCCGGCGAGGAAATGGCGGCCTCACTGGGCGAGTCCGCGGTCACCAAGGACATCACATCGCAGGCGTGGCGGACGGCGCTGAACCCGGCCGGGGAATGGATTCCCGCTGTCCTGGCGGGGGCGGACAAACGCCTCAGCGAAGTGCGCCGCACCGTTCCGGACGCCGGCGGGCTGGTCATCGCCACGGACCACGAGGATGCCAGGGCCTATGCCGGACAGCTTAAAAGGATCACCGGCGAATCGCCCACCGTGATCCTTTCCGACGACGCCAAGGCCTCCAGCAAGATCGAGGAATTCACCGTGAGCGAGAAACGGTGGATGGTGGCCGTCCGCATGGTGTCAGAAGGCGTGGACGTGCCCCGGCTCTCCGTCGGCGTCTACGCGACGTCCACCTCCACACCGCTGTTCTTCGCCCAGGCCGTGGGCCGCTTTGTGCGCGCCCGGAAACGCGGCGAAACGGCCTCGGTCTTCCTGCCGTCCGTGCCGCAGCTGATGGCCCTGGCCAACTCGATGGAGGCCGAACGCGACCACGCGCTGGACCGCCCCGAGAAAGAGGACAGCGACGGCCTGTTCAATCCCGAGGACTCGCTGATGGAAGAGGCCAACCGGGAGGACAAGGCGTCCGACAGCCTCACCAAGGGCAAGTTCGAGGCCCTCGACTCACAGGCGTCCTTCGACCGGGTATTGTTCGACGGCGGCGAGTTCGGCACCGGGGGAGAAGTGGGCTCGGAGGACGAACTGGACTTCCTGGGCATCCCCGGGCTGCTGGATGCCGAGCAGGTGGGGACGCTGCTGCGGCAGCGCCAGCACGAACAGCTCAACCGCAAGAACCGGCGCGCACCGGCAGCCGAGCCGGCCGCCGCGGCGCCGGCCATACCGGACCACCGGATGCTGATGGACCTGCGCAACGAACTGGCCAAGAATGTGGCGGCCTGGTCGGCGCGGACCGGAACCCCGCACGGTGTGGTGCACACGAAGCTGCGGACCGTCTGCGGCGGCCCTCCAGTGGCCCAGGCGAACGAGGAACAGCTTCAGTCCAGGCTGCGGAAGCTCCAGGACTGGTTCATCGGCCGGAAGTAGTACTTACGCGACTTCGACGCCGCCCAGCTCCATTTCGGCGACGGCATCCTCCAGGTCCTCGGCAATGCCGGCGGTGAGTGAGCGGATGACCGTGACGGAGTAGCCGGCCTGGACCGCGTCCAGCGAGGTGGCCATCACGCAGAAGTCGGTGGCGATCCCCACCACTACAACGTCCTCCACATCGTGGCTTTGCAGCCAGTCGTCCAGTCCGATGGCGTTGTCCGCCGGTGCGTAGGCTTCTGCGTCAGCGGGCATGGCGCCCGGCTGGCGTTCCCCGGTGGGGACGGCATCCTCAGGTGCCAGCAGGCCCTCAAAGCCGGAGTACGCCGCGGCGAACTGGCCCTTCTGGAAGTAGGCCTGGATGTATTCGCTGTCCAGGTCCGGATGGAGTTCTGCGCCGCGCGTGCCGGCCACGCAGTGCCGCGGCCAGCTGTCCTTGAGATCGGGCGTGTCGGAAAAATGCGCGCCGGGATCGATGTGCCAGTCCTGGGTGGCAACAATGTGGTCGAACTCGTTGTGATGGGCGTCCACGTACTCGCTGATGGCGCCGGCAACATCGGCACCGCCGGCCACGGCCAGGGAGCCGCCCTCGCAGAAGTCGTTCTGGACGTCAATGATGATCAGGGCGCGGGACATCAGTTCTCCTCGTAGATGGTGGGGATGGCAGGCTCGCCGCGCTGCAGGCGGTTGACGACGCCGGGCAGTTCGGCCATGGTGTCCGCGTGCCGCTGGCGGGCGCGGACCACACCCTCGTGTCCGGTCCAGCCCGGCAGCAGCTCGCCGTTCTTCATAAACTGCTGAAGCAGCGGCCGGTCGTTGCCGTCGTCTTCGGGGCGGTGGCCGATGCCCACGATTTCGTGGGTGGCCACCCCCCGCTCGTTGAGCTTGCGCAGCGCGTACTTCCGGCCGCCCATGCTGGTTTTGTTCTTGGCGGCCTTCGCCACGGAGACGAAGTTGCCGGCGTCGTCGGTGCGGCTGACGAGTTTGTAGACCATGCTGGCGGTGGGCGCACCGGAGCCGGTGACCAGCGAGGTGCCCACACCGTAGGAATCCACGGGGGCGGACTGCAGCGCGGCAATGGCGTATTCGTCCAGGTCCGAGGTGACCACGATCTTGGTGTTAACGTTGCCGAGCTCGTCCAGGAGACGCCGGACCCACTGGGCCTGGGCCACGAGGTCCCCGGAGTCCAGCCGGACGCCTCCCAGCTTGGGCCCAGCCAACTCGACGGCGGCACGCACGGCTGCTTCGACGTCGTAAGTGTCCACCAGCAGCGAGGTGCCGGGTCCGAGGGAGGCGATCTGCGCCTCAAAGGCGTCCCGCTCGGTGTCATGCAGGAGCGTGAAGGAGTGCGCGGCGGTCCCGACGGTCTTGATGCCGTAGCGGATGCCGGCCTCGAGGTTGGAGGTGCTGTCGAATCCGGCGATGACGGCGGCGCGGGCGGCCGCTGCTGCCGATTCCTCGTGCGTGCGGCGGGATCCCATCTCGATGCAGGGCCGGTTGCCGGCCGCGGTGATCATGCGGGATGCGGCGGAGGCGATGGCACTGTCATGGTTCAGGACCGAGAGCAGGTAGGTCTCCAGCATGCATGCTTCGGCAAATGTTGATTCGACAATCAGGATGGGGGAGTTGGGGAAGTACGCCTCGCCCTCCGGGTAGCCCCAGATGTCACCGGAAAAACGGTAGTTCGCCAGGTATTCCAGGGTGTCCTGGTTGACCACGCCGGTCCGGCCCAGGAAGTCCAGCTCCGCTTCGCCGAACCGGAAGTCGGCGATGCCTTCCAGCAGGCGGCCCGTTCCCGCCACAATCCCGTACCGCCGGCCGTCCGGCAGGCGCCGGGCAAAGGCCTCGAAGACCGAACGGCGGTGCGCGGCGCCCGAGTGCAGCGACGCCTGCAGCATGGTCAGCTCGTAGTGGTCTGTGTAAAAGGACGTGCGGGGATGGTCCCAGCCGGCGGAGGTACTCACAAAATTCACTCTAGTCCCCACCGGCTCCCGCGTCTCGCTTCGCTTCGCCGCGGGGCCCTCGCCGGCGTGGGCCCAGCATCCCCATAGAATGGACAGATGACCTTAAGCGTTGCGCTCGGCCCTGATACACAGGAGGGCACCCGGACCGGGACAGAGGCGTCCACCGACTCCCTGACCGCCCCGGACATCCCTTGGAACCTGGTGATCTGGAACGATCCCGTCAACCTGATGAGCTACGTCAGCTATGTCTTCCAAAGCTACTTCGGCTACTCCGAGTCCAAAGCCAACAAGCTCATGATGGAAGTCCACAAGAAAGGCCGGTCCATTGTTGCCCACGGCAGCAAGGAACAGGTTGAGCGGCATGCCGTGGCCATGCACGGCTTCGGCCTCTGGGCCACCGTGGAAAAGGCCTCCGGCGGGAATGGTGGAAACTCCAAAAACTCAGGAAAAACCGGCGGGTCCGGGCAGGGCAAGGGGAAACGTGGCTAAGGCATTCAAATCCGGGCTCAAGGGCATCACCGGGTTCCTGGAACCTGCCGAACGGGAACTGCTCCGCAGCCTGATCGACGACGTCATCTCCATGCTCCAGCCGGACGAACACGCCAGCCAGGATCCGCTGGCTGCCCTGATCGGACTGGATATGGACGTCCAGGAACCGACGGACCGTGCCGTTAAGCGGTTGCTGCCCAACGTGATGAAGAACGACGACGGCGCGTCCCTGGAGTTCCGCCAGCTCACCGAGCGCTCGCTGCGGGAAACCAAGATCGGCGCGCTGCGCGCCGCCGCGCTGGACCTGGACAGGGACGAAGTGGTCCTCACCGCCGAAGGGGCAAGGTTCTGGTCCATGGCCCTGAACGATGTGCGCCTGGTGCTGGCGGAACGCCTGGATATCCGGGATGAAGAGGACGCCGAACACGTGCACCTGATGCAGGACTGGTCCCAGGCCGAGGACGTGGAAAGTTACCTCGCCCTGGTGTACAACTTCACCACGTGGCTTCAGGAATCACTGGTCCAAGCGATGCTTCAGTCCCTGGACTCACGGGCCTGAACAGCTGTCCTGTTCCGGGATTCGATCGCCAATGTGACAAATTTGACATGAGTCGGGCGCCACAATGTGATGGCTGCGGCCCCGGGGAAGACCTATCCTCGAATAATCATGACTACAGCCTCGAGCATGGATCCGTCAGCCGCAGCCACATCGGACTCCGCAGCCAGTAGCACCACCGGCCAGATGGGGTCCCGACCCATCGGCGTCTTTGATTCCGGTGTCGGAGGACTGACCGTGGCGCGGTCCATCATCGACCAGCTCCCCAACGAGTCCATCCTCTATGTGGGGGATACCGCCAACGGGCCCTACGGGCCCTTGCCCATTGCCGAAGTCCGCGCCAACGCCCTGGGCGTGATGGACGAACTGGTGGACTCCGGCGTCAAGCTGCTGACCATTGCCTGCAACTCGGCGTCGGCCGCTGTCCTGAGGGACGCCCGCGAGCGGTACACGGCGAAATACGGCATCCCCGTCATCGAGGTGATCCAGCCGGCCGTCCGGCGGGCTGTCGCTGCCACCCGCAGCGGGCGAATCGGCGTCATCGGAACCTCCGCCACCGTTGGTTCACGGGCTTACGAAGACACGTTCGCCGCCGCGCCGGACCTGGCGATCACGTCCGTGGCCTGCCCTGAGTTCGTGAGCTACGTGGAGGCCGGGATCACCACCGGACCCGCCTTGCTGGCTATTGCCGAAGAGTACCTGGCACCGCTGAAGGCGGCAGGCGTGGACACCGTGGTGCTGGGCTGCACGCACTATCCGCTGCTGACCGGCGTCATTTCGTTCGTGATGGGCGACGCCGTGACGCTCGTGTCCAGCGCGGAGGAAACGGCGAAGGACGTGTACCGGGCCCTAGCCACCCACGACCTTCAGCGCACTGCTCTAACACCGCCGGAACACCACTTCATCGCCACCGGTGACGCCGGCCAGTTCGAAACGCTGGCCCGCCGTTTCCTGGGGCCAGAGGTCCTGTCCGTCCGGCACGTGGACCATGTGGCGGCCCAGTACCCCACCGGCAGCCTGGCGCGGATCACCCCCGAGATGATCGCGGCCGCGCAGACCGCCAGCGCCCGGCAGTCGTCGTCGGGACCGCGGATTTCGAACTTTGTGGGCGCCCACCGGGCCGGAGGACCTGCCCTGTGAAGCTCACCATCGTCGGCTGCACCGGCTCGTTTCCCGGCCCGGGCTCCCCGGCGTCCTGCTACCTCCTGACCGCCAACGACGGCGAGCGGACGTGGAAGATCGTGATGGACCTTGGCAGCGGAGCCTTGGGTGCCATCCAGCGCTACACGGACCTTGAGGACATCGACGCGATCTTCCTGACCCACCTGCACCCGGACCACTGCATGGACCTGTGCGGCCTGCACGTGGCGGTCCGCTGGAAGCCCGGCGGCTGGGGACGAGGCAGGATTCCTGTGTGGGGCCCCGCCGCGACGGCGGACCGGATGGCCACCGCCTACGGCCTGGAGCTGGATCCGGGGATGCACGAGGAATTCGACTTCACCAACTGGACCGAACGGGAATCCGTCACGGTGGGGCCGTTCACGGTGACGCCGTTCGCGGTGAACCACCCCGTGGAGGAGGCCTACGCCCTGCGGGTGGAAGTGACCGAACCGGACAAGCAGGGCAACCCGGTCAGCCGGGTCCTGACCTATTCAGGGGACACCGATTCCTGTGCCGGGCTGGAGGAAGCGGCAAAGGACGCTGACCTGTTCCTGTGCGAGGCCGCCTTTGAGGAAGGCCGCGACGACGACATCAAGGATGTCCACCTGACCGGAAAACGCGCTGGCGAGGCGGCAGAGAGCGCGGGCGCACGCCGGCTGCTGCTCACGCACATCCCCGTCTGGACATCGCCCACCACTGTTATGGCCGAAGCGCGCCCCGTGTTCGGCGGCGACGTGGCCGTTGCCGTGGCCGGTGTGCACTACACCGTCTGACCCGCTGCCCCTCTGGCACACGGCGCTGGCTGGTCCGCTGCACGCTCTGCGGCGGGACGGCTCGCCGTGAGTCGATAAGCTAAAGGCATGACTTCTGAAGCAACCGCAGTGCCCGTAGTGCGCGCCGATGGCCGCGCCCCCGACCAGCTCCGCCCCATCAGCATCACCCGCGGATGGTCCAAGCAGGCCGAGGGATCGGCCCTCATCGAGTTCGGCAACACCAGGGTCCTGTGCACGGCGTCCCTGACGGCAGGCGTGCCGCGCTGGCTCAAGGGCGAAGGCCGCGGCTGGGTCACGGCGGAGTACGCCATGCTTCCCCGGGCCACCAATACCCGTTCCGACCGCGAATCGGTCAAGGGGAAAATCGGCGGGCGGACCCACGAGATTTCCCGGCTGATCGGACGCTCGCTGCGTTCCATCATTGACACCAAGGCCCTGGGCGAAAACACGATCGTCCTGGACTGCGACGTCCTCCAGGCCGACGGCGGAACGCGCACCGCGGCCATCACCGGCGCCTACGTGGCACTGGCGGACGCCATCCGCTTCGCCCGCGACAACAAGCTGATCGCCAAGAACGCCCAGCCCCTCATCGACACGATCGCAGCGGTTTCGGTGGGCATCATCGACGGCGTGCCCATGCTGGACCTGCCCTACGTTGAGGACGTCCGCGCCGAAACCGACATGAACGTGGTGGTCACCGGATCCGGGAAGTTCGTGGAAGTCCAGGGCACCGCAGAGGGTGCTCCCTTCGACCGGGACGAGCTGAACCAGCTGCTGGACCTGGCCCTCCTGGGCACCACCGCCCTGGCGGCGATCCAGCGCGAAACCCTCGCCGACGCACTGTGAACCTGAACACCGTGAACAGCAACGCCATGAACGCGGAACATGGCGGCGCGCCTGTAGCGCGCCTCGTCCTGGCCACGCACAACAAGGGCAAGCTCAAGGAGCTCCGCGAGCTGCTGCGCGGACAGGTCCCCGGGCTCGACGTCGACACCCAGGTAGTGGACGCCGCGGCGGCAGGTGCGCCTGACGTCGTCGAAACCGGTGTCACGTTCGCCGAGAATGCGCTGTTGAAGGCGCGGGCCGTGGCCGAAGCCACAGGCCTGGTGGCCATTGCCGACGATTCGGGGCTCGCCGTGGACGTGCTCGGCGGGGCGCCGGGAATCTTTTCCGCGCGCTGGTCCGGCCGGCACGGTGACGACGCCGCCAACCTGAGGCTCCTGCTTGACCAGCTCGCCGATGTCCCGGACGGGCACCGGGGGGCCGCATTTGTCTGCGCTGCGGCCTTGGCGGTCCCGGGGCCGGGTGCCGGGAGCCGCGAAGTGGTGGAGTACGGCCAGCTTGAGGGGACCCTCCTGCGCGAACCCCGCGGTGAGGGTGGCTTCGGCTACGATCCCGTGCTGCAGCCCGCCGGCGAGGACCGCAGCTGCGCTGAATTGTCAGCGGCGGAAAAGAACGCCATCAGCCACCGCGGGCAGGCCTTCCGTGCGCTCGTGCCGGCCATTGTCGGCGCGCTCGCCCGCCAGTGACCTTACGGGAGTTGTTGTCCAGATATCGCGACTAAGTGAGGCTCGAACGGGCGATATCTGGACAAAAACGCCTGGGGAGACATTCGTCATTCCGACGGCATCCTTCGGCAGGGCCGCGGAGGCAGCATTTGGGGCGGGCCGACATAATGTCGCTGTGAACGCGCGCATCGATCACCTGGTCATCGCCGCAGATCCGCTCGAACAGGGCGTCGCCTGGTGCGGGGCCACATTCGGCGTTCAGCCCTCCGGTGGAGGCAAACACGCCTTGATGGGCACGCACAATCGAGTGTTGGACATCAGCACGGTGCGCTACCCGCAGTGCTATCTGGAGATCATCGCGATTGACCCTGAATCGCCGGCCCCGGGTCGGCCGCGTTGGTTCGGGCTGGACCAGCCAACGTTGCGCGAGGCGGTGCGCCAATGTCCTCTATTGGTGCACGCAGTCGCGCAGACGGGCATGATGGAAATGCTGTGCAGCGCCTGGCCAACGTCGACCTCGACCTCGACCCCGGCGTGCCACTGGCAGCGCAGCGCGATACGCCGCAAGGCCTGTTGAAGTGGCGCATTACAGTACGCGACGATGGCCGCACCGAATGCGCTGGCGCGTTGCCGACTTTGATCGAATGGACGGGAGCACATCCCTGTGATCACCTCCCGCCGAAGCTCTTGGCGTTGCAGGAGTTGGTATTGCTGGGGTGCCGCAGCAGGCGCTTTGACGTGTTGAAGCTGCCAGAAGTGGGAGCGACCCCCGTGGGGCTTGCCCACGCCGCGCCGCTCAGCGCCACACTGAACTCGCCGCGCGGCACCGTGATGATCGATGCCTGGCACGCCGAGGACTGAACCGTCGGAGTGCCACGGAGTTTTATCCAGATATCGCGCGAAAAAGCCGTTCAAAATGCCGATATCTTGACAACACCGGGGGAGTGGCCGGGGAGTAGTGACAGGCTGCGTGGTGAGGGCTCAGTGGTCCCGGTGGGTTTTCCGCTCGGCTTCGGGTTCGTGTTCCTCGATGAATTCCTCGACGGCGTCCGTGCCGAACTTGGCGGCCTGGCGCTTGGCGGAAATTCCGCGGAGTACTTCGATGCCGATCGGAATCACGGAGACCAGCACGATGACGATGAAGATGATGTCCAGGTTCTCCCGGACCCACGGGACCCTGTCACCGAGCAGGTAGCCCAACAGCGTGACGCCGCTGCCCCACAGGACCGCGCCGATCACGTTGAAGAGGAAGAACTTCCTTTTGTCCATCTGGGCCACGCCAACGATCACGGGCACGAAGGTCCGGATGATCGGCACGAAGCGGGCGAGGATCAGTGCCTTGCCGCCGTGCTTTTCGAAGAAGGCGTGTGCGTTCTCCACGTTTTCGCGCTTGAAGAGGCGGGAGTTCGGCTTGTTGAAGATGGCGGGGCCGGCCTTGGAACCGATCAGGTAGCCGGTCTGGTTGCCGATGATGGCGGATATGGTGATCAGTAGCGCCAGGAGCCAGACATTGAACTGGATGGTGTCCGTTGCCACCAGCAGCCCCGCCGTGAACAGCATCGAATCGCCGGGAAGGAAGAATCCCACCAGCAGGCCCGTTTCGGCGAAGACAATTCCGCAGACCAGCAGCACCACCCAGGGTGCAAGTGCTGGATCGGCCAAGAAAATCTGGGGGTTCAGCCAGTCGGGCAGGAAGGATGCCAGCTGCGGCTGGACCGGTCCTGCACCACCCAGCATGGGCACGGCAAGGTCGCTGATCGCAAGAAAGTTCACCTACTCAGGGTACTTGACGCACCCTCGCTACCCGGCGTCGTCCGCGTGATATGCGCGACAGGGCCGCCCTGGTGACGCGGGAACGGCCCTGTCCGGCGGTAAAGTATGGGCCGTGGGTTTGGACTTTACGGCGATCGACTTCGAGACGGCCAATGGCTTCCGGGGTTCACCGTGCGCGGTTGGCCTGACGAAGGTGCGGGGCGGGCGCGTGGTGGATGAGGCGTCGTGGCTGATGCGGCCGCCGGTCAACCACGACCACTTCGAGTACCACAACGTCAGGGTCCACGGCATCAAGGCCACGGACGTGGCCGGCCGTCCCCGCTTCGGTGAGCTGTTCCCGGAGATTGGTGCCTTTATCGGGGACGACATCCTGGCGGCGCATAACGCGGCCTTTGACCTTGGAGTGATCCGGTCAGGGCTTGAGGTCTCCGGCCTGCCCGGCCCTGCCTACGACTACGTCTGCACGGTGATACTGGCCCGGCGGTGCTACTCCCTCGTCTCCAATTCCTTGCCGTTCGCCGCAGAGGAAGCCGGCGTGCCGCTGGTCAACCACCACGACGCCGCAGAAGACGCCCGCGCCTGCGCCGGCATCCTGATCGACATCGCTGCGCGGAACAACGCCAACAGCATTGCCGAGCTCTACCTGTCGCTGGGCCTGGTCCTGCCGCATCAGGAGGCGTTTGACCCTGCGCACGATGTCCTGTCCAAAGCCAGCCTTACCGCCCTTGCCGGTGCTGCTGGCGGAGGCAGCGCCGCGCTGGTGCGCCCGTTCCTGTCCGGGTGGCCGGAGGAGGGCGACAACCCCGTACCCAATGCCGACGCCGAACCCTCCCACCCGCTGTACGGCCAGACCGTTGTCTTCACCGGCGAGCTCTCCATGGCCCGGCCGGAAGCGAAGGTGCGTTCGGCCGAGCTGGGTGCCCGGCCGGAAAGCCGGGTAACCGCCCGCACCACGGTGCTGGTAGTGGGTGACGGCTTTGTGGCCGCGGACCTGCGGTCCGGCAGGCTGACCGGCAAGGCCCGGCGCGTCCTGGAGCTCCACGACCGCGGCCAGCCCATCGAAGTACTCTCCGAAGGCGAGTTCCTGCAGATGGTGGGCGGCTGAGCCGCACGCTTTGTCCGCATGCGGTGATTCCGGCTGCACGGATCCGGCCCGGTGTTCATCCGGCGCAACAAATCTTCCCTGCGGCGTGCCCGGCTCCTAGCCTTGCAGGATGAGCAAACTAACGGACGGCCAAACAACCGGAATCAACTGGTCCGCCGTGTTCGCCTTCCCCAACCCCGTCAACGAGTACGCGGCCCGGATCACCGCCGGCCTCGTGGTGCTCCTCGCGGGCGCCACACTGCTGAGCGGGTCCGTTTGGGGACTGGTGCTGATCGCCGCGGGCTTCTGGCTACGGGTGCTCTTCGGCCCGCGGATTTCGCCGCTGGCCCTTCTCTCCGTCAAGGTCCTGGCACCCCGCCTGGGCCGTGTTCGCCTGGTTCCCGGACCGCCCAAGCGTTTTGCCCAGGGCATGGGAACGGCGGTGTCCACGACGGCGCTCATCCTGTTCCTTGCCGGTGCCGCCCCTGCAGCCTGGATTGTGCTCGCGGTACTCATCGCGGCTGCCTCGCTGGAGGCCTTCGCCGGATTCTGCCTGGGCTGCGTTATCTTCGGAGTGCTGCAGCGCCGGGGCCTGATCCCGGAGGACATCTGCGAGGCCTGCAACAACGTGGCGCTCAAGCGGTTGTAACGCCCACCAGCAGATCGGCCATGCCGCGGATGACGTCCGGCCCTTCGAGGGCGTCGAGCCATTCCGGGGGCAGGCACTCTGCGCCGTAGTAGGCGCCCAGGATGTTTCCGGCGATGGATCCCGTGGTATCGCTGGCTCCGCTGTGGTTGACGGCCAGCGCCACGGCTGCCCGGAAATGGTCTTGGGGCGACAGGGTGGAGTCCGCATCCGGCGCTGTGGCCAGGACAGCGTAAAGCCCGACGGCGAACGCCTCCTCCGCGACCCAGCCCTCGCCGAGCTGCCGAACCAGTTCCTCCGGCGACAGGATGCCTGTTCCCGCACAGCGGATGGCCGCTTCAAGCCGCTCGGGAAGTTCCGCTGCCACATCCTTCAGGCCACGGACTTCGGCCAGGACCGCCGCCGCCGCGTCCGCCAGGGTGTCACCGGCCACCAGGCGGTGGATCAGCAGGCTGAAGCTGCCGGCACTTTGCCGTGCGGACGGATGGCCGTGCGTCAGGGAGGCGGCGTCGGCACTCAACTTATAGACGGCGTCGGACGCTATGAGGGGAATCAGGCCGAACGGTGCCGACCTCATCACCGTTCCGCGGCCCTTCGAGTCCGGGTTCACCGGCCGGTAAACCGTTCCCATTTCGCCGGTGGCCAGCCCGCTGATGCAGGCATTACCCGGGGCACGGCGGTGCCTTAGGACCTCGTTGCCGTCGATCCACCGCGGCGGCTGTGTAGGGGCCTGCGGCGGTACGGACTCGCCCTGGGTGGCCAGCCAGCGGAGGTAGGCCAGCCACAGGCAGGCGTTCGCATCGGCACCCACGCCGTCATTGGCCCATTCGAGCACCTCCACCAGCCCGTCCACGGTGTACAGCGTCAGCTGCGTATCGTCCGAAAAGTGACTGCCGCCGTCAAGCGCTGCGAAGTCCGTCAGGCCCTCGGGCCCGAAGCGCCGGCGGATGGCCTCGATCGGGTCGAACTCCACCGCGTAGCCCAGCGAGTCCCCCAGCGCGCCGCCCAGGAGGCAGCCGTGGATGCGGGACTTCAGCGGGGGCGCGGCAACGGCGCCCGGTTCAATGCTCATGACAGTAAATTTACCGTGGGGCGGAGGTGGAACGCGCCGGGGCGCCACGCCGTCCGTCCACTAAGCTCGGACTCAGCCAACGCCCAGAATCCCTTGGCAGAATGCAAAGGCACCACACCCCAACGAAAAGGATTGCCCCACCATGACCACGCCTGTGCCCGTCCACCGTGATCCCGCCCCCGGGCTGACTGCCGGCAGCGGTGCCGAAATCCGGCACGGGCTGGTGTCCAGGCTGTCTGCCGAAGCCTTTGGCAGCCTTTTCATCGTGGTGGCAGGCCTGGGCGTGCCGCTGTTCTCCATCCCGCAGTCCAGCCCGTTGCCCGCCGCGCTCGCAGCAGGCCTGGCAGTGACCGCGGCGATGCTGGCCTTCGGCTACGTTTCCGGCGGACACTTCAACCCGGCGGTGACCGTTGGCCACGCCGTTGCCGGCAGGATCCGGCTCGGTGACGCCGCTGCTTACATCGGCGCGCAGTTGGTGGGCGGGCTCCTGGGCGCCCTCGCACTCTTCGGCATCCTGCGCACACTGCCGGGCATCCAGGACAGCCGCACGGCGTTCGACACCGTGACCGCCGGATTCGGCGAGCATTCCATCATCCAGGCGCCCCTCGCCGGCGTGCTCCTTCTGGAAGTACTTGGGGCCGCCATCCTGGTTGCCGTCTTCCTGGGCACCACTGCGCGCAACAACGTCAACAAGACGGCAGCCGCCGTAGCCGTGGGCCTCGCATTCGCCGTCCTGCTGCAGCTGGGCCTGTCCGTGGGCAATGCGCCGTTCAACCCCGCCCGCGCTACGGCCTCGGCCGTCTTCAGCTCCAGCTGGTCCCTTGAGCAGCTGTGGCTCTTCTGGGTTGCTCCCTTGGCGGGCGCAGCCATCGCCGGGATGGTCTTCCGTGGGTTCGCCGAGCCGGTTGTTTCCGTAACTGCTTCAGGCGCTGGATCAGCCGCTGACGGATCAGTATTTGACGACAGTGCTGTCGACGACATTGAGGATTTCGACGACGAGGATGCCGACGTCGCTGCCCCGGCCAAGCCCGCGCCGGTTCATGCCGCCGCGGACGAGCCGGACAGCAGCGACGAGGCCCAGGAATTCTTCAACGGAAAGCGCGGCTAGGCTGCCTGACTGGGCAACGGCCTGTTGCGGCGGTTTCCTAAACTGTCGGTGGCAGCCGCTAGCGTAAGAAGATGCGGTTATTGCACACTTCGGACTGGCACTTGGGCAGGTCCTTCCATGGCGTCGGGATGCTGGACGCCCAGCGGTCATTTGTTGATCAGCTCGTCAGCGCCGTCACCGGAAACGCCGTTGACGTTGTCCTGATCGCCGGCGATGTCTACGACCGCGCCCTGCCCGGCGTCGACGTCGTGGGGCTGTTGGACGATGCCCTGGTGCGGCTCACGGCGGCCGGCGCCACTGTGGTGCTGACATCCGGCAACCACGACTCCGCCATCCGGCTGGGCTTCGCCTCCCGGCTGCTGGAACGTGGCGGCGTCCACTTGCGGACCCGGCTGTCGGACCTGGACCAGCCAGTCGTCCTGCCCCTGGAGACGGGTGACGGCGGGACGCCGGGCGCCGTCCTGGCCATCTATGGAATCCCCTGGCTGGAACCGCGCCTCGTCGCCGAACAGCTCGGTGTAGAAACCGCCAGCCACTTCGAAGTCACCCGCGCCGCCACTGACCGCATCCGGGCAGACCTCGCGGAGCGCAGCGCAGCGGGAACCGTCCATTCGGTGGTCCTCGCCCACACGTTCGCCAGCGGAGGGATCAGCTCAGACAGCGAACGGGACCTCAGCATCGGGGGAGTCGGAGCCGTGCCCCTGGACCTCTTCGACGGATTCAGCTACACCGCGCTGGGGCACCTGCACGGCCGCCAGACCCTGTCGCCGCAGGTCAGGTACTCGGGTTCGCCCCTGGCCTACTCGTTCTCCGAAGCCAAGCACACCAAGGGAAGCTGGCTGATCGACGTCGGCCCGGACGGTGTGACCGGCGTATCGGAACTGTCGTGGGAAGCCCCGCGGAAGCTGGCCGTGCTCCGCGGCGATATCTTGGAGCTCCTGGAGTCCGCAGAACATTCCTGGGCCGAAGGGGCGTACTGCCAGATCACCCTGACGGATGAGCAGCGGCCCGCGCAGGCCATGGAGCGGCTGCGGGCCCGGTTTCCGGACACGCTGGTACTCGGGTTTGATCCGCAGGGCGGCGCCGTCAAGGCGTCCAAGAGCTACAGCAGCCGGCTCGCCGAAGCCCAGGATGATCTCTCGCTCTGCTGCGGATTCCTCGATCATGTGCGGGGGCGGGACGCGGACGACGCCGAGCGGTCGGCTATCGCTGCGGCGCTGGATAACGTACGCCTGACGGAGGCATCGCTATGAGGATCCACCGCCTTGCCATCTCAGCCTTCGGACCCTTTGCGGGCACCGAGGAAATCGACTTCGACAGGTTGAGCGCCCACGGGCTCTTCCTCCTCAACGGCCCTACCGGAGCAGGCAAGACCAGCGTGCTGGACGCTGTCTGCTTTGCGCTGTACGGATCCGTGCCCGGGGCGCGCCAGGAGGGTAAGCGCCTGCGCAGCGATCATGCCGAGCCGTCGCTCGAACCGGCGGTAACCTGCGAGTTTTCCGCTCAGGGCCGCCACTTCGAAGTCACCAGGTCGCCGGCCTGGGATAAACCCAGTGCCCGGGGGAAGAACGGCTTCACCACACAGCAGGCCAAAACGCTCCTCCGGGAACGCATCAGCGGGATGTGGACGGAGAGATCCGGACGCAATGACGAAGCCGGCGCTGAAATCACCGCCCTGCTGGGAATGGACCGGGAACAGTTCACCCGCGTGGTGATGCTGCCGCAGGGCGATTTTGCGGCCTTCCTGCGGTCCAAGGCAGCCGACCGCCTGGAACTGCTGCAGAAGCTCTTCGGCACCCAGCGGTTCGAGGCCCTGGAACAGGAATTGGCGGCGCAGGCGCAGGCCGCGCGGAACGATGTTGCCCGGCTGAACAGCGAGCTTGAGTTGCTGGCGGCGCGGGCCGAAGCCGAGGCCACCGCGCTGGCCGTTGATGATTCCGCAGCTCCTGCCCAGGAGGAATCCGCTGCCCGGATCGAATGGCTGCAGGAAACAGTGGCCCACCGCGCAGGGGAACTGGCTGCCGCGGCCGAGGCCGCTGCGGCCTTCAGCAGGCACACCTCAAGCCGGCTGGAGAGCGAGTCCGAGCGGCGGGAACGTCACCGCAAACTGGCAGCCGCCGAGGCCCGGAAGGCAGCCGCCGAGGCAACCCTGCCGTCCCTGGAGGTCCATGCGGCCCGGCTCGAACAGCACCGCCGCGCCGAGGTGCTCACGGGCCAGCTCCAGGCTGCCCAGTCCAGCCAGACCCAGGTCAGGCACGCGGCGGGAGCCATGGAATCCGCCATCACACTGCTGCGCATGGCGGCGGATGAAGACCCCGAACTGGACCAGCTGGACCTTGGCGCCCTGGATGCGGACCACTCCGATGCCGGGCTGTCCGCCGCAGGGGCCCTTGATATCGCCGGTGAGCTCAGCCGCCTCCGGTCCCTGCTGGCCGTGGTGGAAGCCAGGTTGCCGGACGAAGAACGCCTCCATTCGCTGGCTGCCAGGCGCGCCGCGCTCAGCACGAAGCAGCACGAACTCACACAAACGGATATTGACCTGGGCGTTTCGCTGCAGGCCCTCCGCACGGAGCAGGAAACCCTGACGGCGGGCCTCGAGCCCTTGGTGGACCTGGCCTCAGCCGCCATCCTGCACGCCAAGGAAGCCGCGGCGGCTGAGGAACTTCTTGACGTCGTCCGGCGCTACACGGCTGCACGCGCGGCGCAGGGGCTCGCCACCGAGCGCCACTCGGCGTCCCGGGAGATCCAGCTCGAGAAGAAACTCCGCTGGCTGGACCTGCGCGAGGAAAGACTCGCCAACGCCGCCGCCGAACTCGCGGCCCAGCTGGCCGAGGGAGAGGCCTGCCCCGTTTGCGGCAGTGCGGACCACCCGGCTCCCGCGGAGGCTGCGGCGTCAGCACTGGGCCTCAGCCAGGCCGAGGAAGCCGCCCAGCACGACCATGAGGCTGCAGAGAAAATCCTGGCAGTGCGGGCCCGTGAGTTGGGCGATGCGAACCAGTTGGTGGCTGTCCTTGCAAGCCAGGGCGGGGACACCCCCGAAGAGCATGCGCTTGCGGCCTTCGAATCTGCGGGCACCGCCGCCAGCGAGTCGCAGCTGGCGGTAAAAAACCTCGCCGGCCTCCGGCAGCAGCTCGAGGCGGCCGAAGCCAGAATTGCCGCAGCGGATTCCGCCAGGCACAGTGCAGCATCCGAACTCGCGCAGGTCACCGTTGAATTGTCGGGACTGGTGGACCAGCTGGCGTCGCTTGACGAGGCACTCTCCGCCCTGCGTGGCGGCCACCGCAGCCTCACACACCGGCTGCGGTCGCTGCAGGACGCCGCCGCCACACTGGAGAAGGCCGTGGAGGCCCAGGCCTTGCTCAGCAGGGCCAGGGCCAGGGCCGAGGAAACGCGGATCCAGCTTGACCTGGCGTTGCCGGATGCCGGCTTCAGCTCGGCGGAGGTGGCTCGCGCACAGCTGCTTTCGACTGCTGATGCTGCTGCCCTGCAGGCCGAGGTCCGAGCCAGCCAGGACGAACAGGCGCGGATTGCCGAGCTGTTCGCATCCGAGGATCTGCTGCTGGCACTGACTGAAGAGGCAGCCCATCCCCTGGTGGACGAAGCCCTTCTCGCGGAACTGCAAGCCGCCGCGGAGCAGGCCGGGCAGGAAGCACGGGCCGCCGATCTCGCCGCCGGCATGGCCGTGCGCTGTGTGGAGGCGCTAGCCGCTGTCCGCAACGACTACCAACAGCTGGCCGGTTCTGGGCGCGTTCCCAGGGAACGCGCCCAGCTGCTGACAGCGCTGGCCGATACCGCCGCCGGCCGTGGCGACAACACGTACCGCATGAGCCTGAACAGCTACGTCCTCGCAGCACGGCTTGAACAGGTGGCATCGGCTGCTTCCGAACGCCTGGTGGCCATGAGCGAAGGCCGCTACCTGCTCCAGCATTCAGACGCCAAGGCCGCGCGCGGCGCGAAGTCCGGATTGGGCCTGGAAGTGGTGGACCAGTGGACCGGACACCGCCGGGATACCTCCACACTTTCCGGCGGCGAATCCTTTATGGCGTCCCTGTCTCTGGCACTGGGGCTGGCGGACGTGGTGCAGCAGGAATCCGGCGGCATCCAGATCGAGACGCTTTTTGTGGACGAGGGTTTCGGCAGCCTGGACGAACAGTCCCTGGAACAGGTGATGGATGCTCTCGAAGGCCTACGCGACGGCGGGCGCGTTGTGGGTCTCGTCAGTCATGTGGGGGAGATGAAACAGCGCATCGGAACCCAACTCCAGGTCCTCAAGGGCCGGAACGGTTCCACCCTCCGCATTTCCGACGCCGCCGAAGCGCTGGTGTGACGGCGGCCATGGTGGGCTGGACTGGCCCCAGCCAGCCTCTATAATTGGATAGTTACCGGGTCGCGCGCATCGGGAGGAGGGACGATGCGCATTACTGAACGAGCCCGGAACCTTGAACTCTTCAACGATGTCCTCCCTGCCCGCTTCCCTGGAAGCCCCTCCCTCTCCTGACGCTACGCCAGCCTCCGCTGTGCTGGCTCCGCCCACCGGGCGGTTCGCCAGGCTCCCACACCTCGCAGGCCGCAGCTTTATCCCCCTGGGCCTGTTCGCCCGGCTGCCCTTGGCCATGCTTACCGTCGGCGCCCTGACCCTTGTTACGTCCGTGACGGGCTCCTACGCGCTGGGTGGCACTGCGGCCGGTGCTGTGGGAATCGGCTCGGCCCTCGGCGCCCCGGCTTTTGGGGCCCTCGCAGACCGCAGGGGGCAGCGGCCCGTACTTCTGGTGGCGGCGGTGCTCAACACTTTGGCTGTCCTGGCCCTGATCGGGACGGCTTGGGCTGCGCCCGAAGCCGGGTCTTTTCCGGTGGCCGTGATCGCCGCCGCATTCCTTGCTGGGGCCAGCTGCCCGCAGGTAGGGCCGCTGGCCAGGGTGCGCTGGATGGCGCTCACCTCGCGGGGCAAGGGAGCGAAGGCCGGCAGGGATCTGGACACGGCCCTGTCTTACGAAGGCACGGCTGATGAGCTGACGTTCGTCCTGGGACCGGCTCTGGTGGGAATGCTGGCCAGCCTGGTGGCCCCTTGGCTGCCGTTGGCCTTGGCCGCAGCCATGACCATCACGCTGGTGCCCGCCTTTGCCGTGCACTCCACCCACAAGGCGGTTCCCCTGAACCGGGGCTCCGCAGCTTCGCGCAAGGCAGCGAGGATTCCCGCCGTCGTCGCACTGCCCGTCCTGGCGATGGTAGCCATGGGCACTTTCTTCGGGTCCGCCCAGACGGCTTTGAGCTCCTTCTCCGCCAGTTTCGCCACCTCGGAAATCGCCGGACTGCTGTATGCGGTCATGGGATTGAGTTCGGCCGCCGCAGCCCTGTCCGTGGCGTACTGGCCCCAGCGCTTCACCCCGGCCGCCCGGTGGCTGTTCAGCGCGGCACTGATGACGGTGCTTGCGCTGCTGCTTCTGGTGCCCGGATCGTTGGGCGGCATGATTGCGGTGCTTCTGGTCCTGGGATTGCCCGTGGGCCCTGTGATGGTCACAGTCTTCGCGATCGGAGGCCTGGTGGCGCCGGTGGAAAGGCTGGGGACTGTGATGACAGCTCTGGCAAGCGGGATCGTGGCGGGCACCGCACTGGGGGCCGCCGTTGGTGGCCAGCTGGCGCAGGCCCACGGCTACCACACCGCGTTCGTTGTGCCTGTGATTGCCGCCGGCGGCCTGCTGGTGTTTGGTGCCGCGGCCGCAGTCATTCTCCGCAAACGCCACTGATCGTCGCCGGGCGCTGGTCACGGCCAGGCGGCGTGTGTAATGGTCAGCCCAGCTGGGCCTCAATGCGCGCGGCACCCGCCATCAGCGCAGCGGCGATTTCGTCCGGATTCTGGGCTGCCCGGATATAGACGACGGCCAGCGCGGCCGGCCGGCCGGCCGGGACCCTGACCGGGACAGCCACCGAGGAGACTCCGGGTATGACTTCATCGTGGCTGGCGGCATAGCCCAGCTGCCGCGCGGTTCCGGCCTCGGGCCGGTAGGGGATTCCCGGGGCAGCCGCATGCCAATCAGCTTCTGAATAGACTGACTGGATCGCAATTCCGGGGGCACCGGCGCTGATGGGATGCCGGGAGCCGGGGTGCTGGACGATGGCGGCCCCAGTATGCCGCGGGTCCACGGTGACCAGCGTGACACAGTCATCGCGGTCCCAGACGGCCACAAAGGCACTCATGGTCAGCGCATTCGCGAGTTGCGTCAGTTCCGGCAGCGCCGCCGTCTGCAGGTTGCGGGCAACCCCCCGCGCCAGGACAGCCAGCCCGGGCCCCGGCTGGACTCTGCCCGCGTCGTCGCGCACCAGCAAGGAGTGGTCCTCCAGGGTCCGCAGGATCCGGTAGGCCACGGAACGGTGAACCCCCATGGCGTCGGCAAGTTCCGCAATGGTTAGGGGAGCCTCCGCCGCCGCCAGGATTTCCAGCGCACGGATTCCGCGCGACAGGGTCTGGGACGGCGAAGCCTGTGCTGCTCCGACGGGGACTACGGTGGGCGTCATGGATCCCATCCTAGGCGGCTGCACGAGCGCTGCCCGGTGTCGTGACGGTGCTTCCCTCACTCGGACTGTGTGCGGATTTCGAAAAGGCAGTTCAACTATGGAACTGATCCGGGCGAAGAATCAGAAAAGTAGTGCGTTTCATCACTTCTTCGCGTAACGTCATACTAACTGACCGTTCGATCAGTAAATCGGACGGTCTGAATCCACCGTCGGCAGCCGTTATCCCCAACCAGGCTGCCCCAAGCCACGGAGTTCCAATGACCGAAACTTCACGCGTCGATTCCGAGGCGGGCCCGAGCAGCAAGCACGAGGAACGCAAGGTCCTCGCAGCAACGCTGGTCGGCACCACCATCGAGTGGTACGACTTCTTCATCTTCGCCCAACTGACGGGCACCCTGCTGTCCCCGCTGTTCCTGGCCCCGCTGAACGACTCCAACCCGGGCCTGGCCCAGATCCTGTCCTTCGCACTCATCGGCATCAGCTTCCTGTTCCGCCCGCTGGGTGCAGTGGTTGCCGGCCACCTTGGTGACCGGCTCGGACGCAAAGCCATGCTGGTCTTCACCCTCCTGATGATGGGCGCAGCCACCTCGCTGATCGGCATGCTGCCGACCTACGCGCAGATCGGCGTCTGGGCCCCCATCCTGCTGATCATCCTCCGCATTGCCCAGGGCTTCTCCGCCGGCGGCGAATGGGGCGGCGCTGCCCTGATGGCGGTGGAGCACGCCCCCAAGAGCCGGCGCGGCGTGTTCGGCGCGTACCCGCAGATCGGCGTCCCGGTCGGCATGATCCTGGCCACCGGCCTGCTCTTCATACTCAACTCGAACATGTCCAAGGAGGACTTCGCGTCGTGGGGCTGGCGGGTTCCGTTCCTGCTGTCCATCGTGCTGATTGTGGTGGGATACCTGATCCGGCGGGCCGTGGCCGAGAGCCCCGTCTTCCAGGAGATGGCGGCCCGCAAGGCCGAAAGCAGGGCGCCCCTCAGCGAACTCATTCGTAGCCACAAGAGGCCAGTCCTCTACTCGACCATGATCTTCATCGCCAACAATGCCGCTGGCTACTTGTTGATCGCCTTCTTCATCTCCTACGCCACCAGGACGCTGAAGATGCCGGTCCCGGAAATCCTGCTCGCCACCACCCTCGCCTCCTTCGGCTGGCTGATCTTCACGCTCGCCGGCGGCTGGCTCTCAGACCGGATCGGCCGGGTCAAGACGTTCCTGATCGGGTATGCGATCATCTTCGTCTGGATGATCCCGATGTTTGCCCTGATCGACACCAGGAACATCTGGCTTTACGGCGTGGCGCTCTTCGTCCTGACCATCGGCCTCGGTCTCTCCTACGGCCCCATGTCGGCGATGTACGCCGAGATGTTCCCGGCCAACGTCCGCTACTCGGGCATCTCCATCGGGTACGCCTTCGGTGCGATCCTGGGTGGTGCTTTCGCTGCAACCATTGCCGAGGCCCTGCTGCAGAGCACCAAATGGACCGGATCCATCGGCATCTACATCATGATCCTGTGCGTGATATCGGCTGTCGGGGTCCTGCTTGCCAAGGAAACGAAGGGCAACCCGCTCGGCGTCAGCAGCCACCACTAAGTTGTACGCATCGCAGAACGGCGGGCTCGGGCCATCTGGCCTGGGTCCGCCGTTCTGCCGTGAGGCCAGGTTGCGCCGTTAGGGCCCGGTGTTGCCGTCGGGCCTACTGGTTCAGCAGGCTGATGGCGTCCTCATCGGCCAATTGTTCGAAGTGCCGGTAGAAGCTGCCCACGGCGCGGAACTTGCCCGGCAGATGCAGGCACAGCACGGCGTCGCACACCCGCGACACGGCCGTGTAGGCTTCCACCGAACCCACCGGCGCTGCGGCGACGACGCGTGCCGCGCCACCGGAACGGGCTGCCTCGGCGGCAGCGCGCATGGTGGCTCCGGTGGCCAGTCCGTCGTCGAGCAGGAGGACTGTCTTGCCCGTGAGGTCGTTGCTGATCCCCGGGTAAGTCGCGGCCCGGCGGAGCAGCTCGGCCCTCTCGCGTTTCTCCACTTCGTCCAGCCACTCCTGGCGGACGCCGTGGTCCAGAATGCGGGTGATCAAGGGACGGTTGAGCAGGCGCACTATCCGGCCTCCCGACCAGGCCAGCGCACCGAACGCTGTTTCGTCGTGGCCGGGGATGCCGAGTTTCCGGACCAGAACGGCGCCGAGTGGCAGGTACAGGGCCTTGGCAGCCGCGGCGGCCACGGGGATTCCGCCGCGGGCCAGCCCCAGGACGATGGTGTCGGGGCGTTCCCGGAACTGCGTGAGCACCGCCGCCAGCCGTTCACCGGCATCGGTGCGGTCTTCAAAACGCGTGCTCATTGTTCCCTCTCCGGCTGTCTCCGCCCCGCTTCCAGCCTACCTTCTGCTGCCGCGCCGGGAACCGGGGATACTTCCTCCCACAGCTGCTGAGTTACGAGAGGGCGGCGGTAACAGCCTTGGTGATTTCCTGGATCACCACCGTCCGTTCAGGGATGTCGCTCAGGTCGGCACCCTTCGTGAAAACCACCAGCACATAGCTGCCGGAGGACATCGAGAGGATGGCGGCGTCGTGGAGTTCGTCATCGAGCAGCCCATATTTGTGGAAGACGGTTACACCGTCCGGAACTGCGGCCGGAAGGAGGTTTTCGTAGTTGGTGTCCTGCATGTAGGACAGGAGCTGCTCCGTATGCTCCTGGTCCGGGAGCATACCCTCGAACAGTTCCGCCAGGATATGGGCCATGTCGGCGGTCGAAAGCGTATTCACCTCGGGGTCATACGTGACGTCGATGGAGGCGGCATACTCCGAAAGTTCGGAAAGGCCCACGGCGTCCATCAGCAGGCTCCACGATTCGTTGTTCCTGTCCTGGACCATCGCCTGGATCTGGAAGTCCGAGGTGAAGGCGCCCAGCGGATCATCGAGGGACGCGGAACCCTCCTCCACGAGGTGGTAACAGGCCGCAGCGGTCAGGATCTTGGCCGTGCTCGCTGCCTCGAACGGTTCCTCCACGCCGTACTGGTGCACGTCCCCGCAGCCGGTAGCCATCAGCGCAACACCCACCTGGTACTGGCTGTTGGCGCCGATGATGGCATCGATGGCTGCGTCCAGGCCCGAGTTAATCGCGGCGGAGTTTGCAAAGGTGTCGATGCCTCTTGATGTGCGCAATGCCGCTCCCTGCCCGGGCCGGGCAGGCGCCAGCATGTAGGCGGCAGCGATCAGGACCACAGCGAGGAAACCGGCGGCAGCCACGAGGACGGAACGGCGGCGTAGTGCGGCGGGCGCGTGGCTGGGAAGGATCGTGCATCCGACGATCCAACCAGCGGAACCTATGCGGGAGCTATGAAACCCCTGTCAGGAATCAGGCGGTCAGGGATCAGCCGCGCAGGGATCAGACTCCCAGGAAAGCGATGGCGCCTTGTTTGAAAGCCCGGCTGGTGATGGCGTTGGTGTGGTTGCGGCCAGGCAGCGTCAGCTGTTCAGCCATGGACCCTGCCCGGATTCCGAGTGCGGCAAGCTGCGGCATGGTGGCCGCACGTTCATCCTGGTCGCCGGCCACAAGGAGCATCGGCATGTGGGGTACGGCCTCGGCAGGATCGAAGGGCTCGGCCTTGATGGCATCCACCAGGGACAGCAGCGCGAAGATGTTGTTGCTCGGCAGGAGCATGGCCATCTTGAGCAGGCCGGCCGTGGACTCATCCGTAATGGGGGTTCCGTCGGCGAGGTAGTTCTGCGCTGCGATGAGGTCAAAGGCTGCCAGCGGATCGGCGATGTTCGGTCCGCCCAGGACCAGGCGGTGGACGATCTCGGGCTGGGTGGCGCCGAATTCCCAGGCGAGCCGGGCGCCCAAGGAATAGCCCACAACGTCGACCCCGCTGGTGGGGTCACCGTCGTGCAATGGCCGCACGCCGGCGTCGAACGCTATCTGCAGCAGATCCGCGCGGATCCGGCTGGGGGAGTAGGAGTCCATGTCCTCGGGGGCGCCGCTGCGGCCGTGTCCTGGCAGGTCCACGGTGATGACGCGGCGGCCGGCCTCCAGCAGGGCCGCAACCCACCCGGTGTCATGCCAGTTGAGTTTGCTGGACGAGGAGAAGCCGTGCAGCAGCAGCACAGGGCGCAGTCCGGCGTCGTCATGGGGATCGTGCACCTCGACAAAAAGTTGGGGGTCCGTGCCCTCCACGGTGTGGGAATGCATCTCGCCGGTGTGCCTGCCGCTCATGGTGTCAGTCCTCATCAAGTACGGCGCTCAGGCGGACCCGGCGCGTCGGTGCCTCATTCTTCGGGACCGTACCCACGATTCCGGCAGTGTTGTCCGGCACCTCGAACACGATCAGGGGTTCGCCGACATTGATCCTGTCGCCTGCCCCACCGAAGATACGCACCACTTTACCTGCCTGCGGACTGGGCAGTTCAACAGCGGATTTGCTGGTTTCCACCTCCACCAGCGGCTGGTTCCGTTCCACCTGATCGCCGGGCGAAACCAGCCATTCAAGCACGGTCGCCTCGATCAGGCCCTCGCCGAGGTCCGGGAGCGGGAAGGAAATTTCAGCCACGGCGGTACTCCAATACTCGCTGGATCCCGCTAAGGATCCGGTCAACGTTGGGGATGTATTCGTCCTCGAGGTCACCGGAGGGGTACGGGACATCGAAGCCTGTCACGCGTTCCACCGGCGCCTTGAGGGTGTTGAAGCACCCCTGGGTTATGAGCTGTGCGACTTCCGCGCCGAGGCCGGAGGTCAGTGGGGCTTCATGGACGACGACGGCGCGCCGCGTCTTAGCCACGGATGCCACCAATGCGTGGGTATCGATGAGCTTGAGCCAGCGCAGGTCCAGGACCTCGATGTCCACGCCGTCCTCGGCGGCCAGGTCGGCCACCTGCAGGCAGCGCGCCACCATGGCACCCCAAGCCACGAGAGTGAGGTGGCGGCCTTCGCGCATGACCTTGGCGCCGGTGGGGGGAGCCGCCGCCGGCATCGGCGTTGGCGACGTCAACCTCACCCTTCTGCCAGTAGCGGGACTTCGGCTCCATAAAGATCACCGGATCCGGACGTGAGGCCGCGTACTTGAGGAGGTGGTAGGCCTCGTGGGGGTTCACCGGCGACACCACCTTCAGGCCCGGCACGTGGGCGAAGAGCGCCTCGAGTGATTCGCCGTGGTGTTCGGGGGCACGGATGCCACCGAAGCTGGGAACGCGCAGGGTGATGGGCATCGGCAGGGTCCCGCGGCTGCGGTAGTTCATCCTGGCGATCTGGCAGACGATCTGGTTGATGGCCGGATAGGCGAAGCCGTCGAACTGCACCTCGGGGATCGGGTGGAAACCGGCCATGGCCAGGCCCACGGACATGCCCAGGATGCCGGACTCCGCCAGCGGGGTATCGAAGACCCGGGCTTCGCCGTACTTTGCCTGCAGGCCGTCCGTGATTCTGAAGACTCCGCCGAGCCGGCCGCAGTCCTCGCCGAAGATGACGGCTTTTGCGTTGTCCGCCAGGACCTCATCGAGGGCCCGGTTCAGGGCCTGCTGCATGGACACTGTTCGACTCCGCTGCGGCCCGTTCCATCGTCCATGGAGGCCTCGCTTTCAAGGATGGCGTTAGACATGCTCGGACTCCTTCCGCCAGTTGGCAGCCTGGGCCTGTAGGGCGGGCGTGGTTTCCTGGAACACCACGCTGAACATTTCGCTGCCGGGGCGCGGCGCCAGGGCATGGAGGCCCTCCCGGATCTGTTCCTCCTCCGCCTTGGCTGAAGCGAGGGCGGCGGCAAAGAACTCCTCGTCGGCGACGCCGTCGGCGAGCAGGACCTGACGGAAGCGTTCCAGCGGATCCTGGCCGCCGTCGTCGTGCTCTTCCTGAAGCGTGCGGTAGCGGCCGGGGTCATCGGAGGTGGAGTGCGGGCCGCGGCGGTAGGTCATGGCTTCGATGAGGACGGGACCGTTTCCGGCCCGGCAGTGTGCCAGCGCTCGCCGCGTTGCCTCCACGACGGCCACCACATCGTTGCCGTCAACCTTGACGGCGGGGATGTCATAGCCCGCGGCGCGGGCAGCCACGGAGCCGCTGGCCACCTGGTGCTCGGTGGGCACTGAGATGGCCCAGCCGTTGTTCTGGACGAAAAAACACCACCGGCGCCTTCAGGGCAGCCGCGAAGTTCAGGGCCTCGTGGACGTCGCCCTGGGATGAGGCACCGTCACCGAAGTAGCTCAGGGCCGCGCCGGTTTCGTCGCCGGGGGGCGGCGGCCAGCGTTTGGCCGTGTGCCCAGCCGACGGCGTGCAGCACGGAGCCGGCCACCACCGCCTGGATCGGGGCGAGCCGCGATTCCAGGGGATCGTAGAGGCCACCGTGCCACGTGGCTTTGTGGGTTGCCATGTAGGCAACCATGTCCACGCCCATGGCGCGGGCCACGCCCATTTCCCGGTAGGTGGGGAACACGAAGTCACGGGACAGGTCCACGGCGTAGCCGCTGCCCACCTGGGCTGCTTCCTGGCCCAGTTCGGGGGCATAGCCGGGGATGATGCCCTGCCTCTGCCAGGCGACGGCGGACGTGTCCAGGTCCCGGACGGCCACCATGAGCGAATAAAGATCGCGGAGCTGGCCGGGGTTCAGCGGCGACGTTTTGTTGCCGGACGCCGGCGGCGGAAGTGTGTCCATGCCTGTGACCCTAGTCACCGGCGGATATGTGGGCAATCAGCACAGTACGGCCTGGCCAGACTGTATAAGACTGTCCCGTGTTCCGGCCGGCAGCTTCGCAATTTGTACAGCGCGAGCCGCCGGCGGTCTTTCTGCCCCCTCCCCAACTGGGTAGCGCTATCTGTCGTTTTGACCGCCGAAAACGACAGATAGCGCTACTTACTTGGGCTGGCGATCGCGGGTGGTGAGCCGGGCGCCGATCCAGCAGGCTGCCGCGAGGCAGGCAACCAGAAGGAACGTGCTCAGCAGCTGTCCGCGGCTGCTTTCCGCGCTGAAGCCGACGGCGAAGATCAGGCCCAGGAGGACCAGTCCGAAGAAAGTCAGGCCCGGGAATCCCTTCATCCGCAGGGGAAGTTGAGCACCGTCCCGGTCCGCGCGGCGCCGGAGGATCAGCTGTGAAGCAAGGGCCGTGCCCCAGACCACCAGGCACGTGGATCCGACCAGCTGGAACAGGGCCGGCAGGATCCGGTCCGGGAACAGCAGCTCCAGAACCGTGGCGAAGAAGCCGAACGCCACGGACACGCCCACCGCCACCATGGGCACGCTGGCGCCGCTGAGCCTGGCCAGGAACCGGGGAGCCTCGCCGCGTTCGGCCAGCGAATACGCCATGCGGGACGCGCCGTAGAGGTTGGCGTTCAGTGCGGAGAGGAGTGCGACGACGGCAACCAGGGTGATCGCCGTGCCGGCGCCCGGGATCCGGGCCGCGTCGAGCACACCGGCAAAGGGTGAGGCGAGTCCATCGGAGGTGACCGGCAGAACGGCCGCGATGACAAAGACCGACCCGATGTAGAAGACCAGGATGCGCCACAATACCGTGCGGATCGCCTTGCCCACACTGTGCTCCGGATCCTCCGTTTCCGCGGCGGCCACGGCCACGATCTCGGTTCCGCCAAAGGCAAAGATCACCACGAACAACGCCGTGGCGATTCCGCCCAGCCCGGCGGGAGCAAAATCAGTGGTGATGTTAGCAAATCCGGGCGAAGCTACCTCGGGCAGGAGGCCCAGCAGCAGCGCGGCCCCCACGGCCAGGAACGCCACAATGGCGGCAACCTTCAGGATGGCAAACCAGAATTCGAACTCGCCGAAGTTCTTGACGCCCGTCAGGTTGATGGCCGTAAACACAACCATAAAGATCAGGGCCAGGGTCCAGACGGGGACAACCGGCCACACAGAAAACAGTAGGCCCGCTGCGCCCAGGGCTTCCGCGGCGATGACCACCACCAACTGGAGCCACCACAGCCAGCCCACCGTGGCGCCAGCGGTTTTTCCCAGCGCTCGTTCGGCGTACACGGAGAACGCGCCGCTGGTCGGATTCGCAGCGGCCATCTCGCCCAGCGCCCACATCACCAGGATGATGAGCGTCCCGGCCACGAGGTACGAGATCAGCACGGCGGGCCCGGCAGCCTGGATGCCGGCCCCTGAACCCAGGAACAGGCCGGCGCCGATGGCGCTGCCCAATCCCATCATGGTGAGCTGCCGGGGTTTCATGGTGTGGCCGAGGAGGGATTTCGGCCGCACTGCCGTGGACTTCGATGTCATGCCTGTGAACCTTCTTGGGGTTGGGGGTGGTGTCCCCGCAGGGACCACTTGAATTTACCGCCTAAGTCGCTGGTCCGCGGGCAACGGTTATGCAACGATGGTGGCACTTTGAATCACTCGGATGACTATTGGCTAGCAATCTGCCTACTGCATGGCAGCGTGTGAAGGAGATTGTATGAACGTTGATGCACTGGATGCCAAAATTGTCAGATTCTTCACCGACACTCCGCGGGGCTCGGTGCTGGAGGCCTCGAGGGTCCTGGGCGTCGCCCGCGCCACGGTCCAATCGCGGCTGGACAGGATGACGGAGGCCGGCGTGATCAGCTCGTGGGTGCCCCGGCCTGACCCGGCAAAGTTCGGCTTCCCGGTGGTTGCCTTCTGCTCGCTGACCATCAACCAGGACCTGAGCCACGATGCGGTGGCCGAGGCGCTGGCCGCGATCCCGGAACTGATCGAGGTCCACACCGTTTCCGGCAGCTCGGACCTCATGGCGAGGATCGCCGCGCGGTCGAATCCGGACCTGCAGCGTGTTTTGGATGCGATGATCGCCACCAGGACCGTGCTCCGTGCGTCGTCCGTGATTGTCCTCAACACCCACTTCCAGGGCAGGACACTGAACCTGCTCGAAGCCGCAGCCGCCAGGCAGCCGGAGTAAGGTCTACGGGGACCAGCCCAAGGAGCTCGTCCAGTCGCGCGGGGCGGCGAAACATTTTGAATCAGGGGAATGTGGACGTAGAATCAGTTCTAGTCAAAATGACCATAACTAAGTGATGGCAATGAAGCCCAGAAGCAGAGAGCGGGTGAGTGACCGTGTACAGCAGCTCAGCGAACGTCTCCGAACGGGCCACCGCTGCACCCTCGCTCGCTATCTCCACCGTCATCTTCGCCCTGCGGCCCAGCGAATCCTCGGGCCGGCCTACCCTCTGGCTTCCCCTGGTCCGCAGGATTCGTGAGCCGTATAAGGATCTTTGGGCCCTGCCCGGCGGACCGCTGACGCATGTTGAATCCCTGCAGGATGCTGCGTCCCGGAACCTCCGCGAAACCACCGGACTCACACCGAGCTACCTGGAGCAGCTCTACGCGTTCGGCGGGCTGCACCGCTCACCCACCCAGCGCGTGGTGTCGATCGTCTACTGGGCGCTGGTCCAGCCCACGGAGGCCGCCCTGGCCGACGAATCGGAGAATGTGAAGTGGTTCCGGGCAGACAAGGTGGGGGACCTGGCCTTCGACCACAACGCCATTGTTGAGTACGCGCTCCGACGCCTGCGGAACAAGCTGGCCTACGGCTCGGTGGCCTACCACTTTTTGGGGGAGTACTTCACGCTCGCCCAGGTCCGGGAAGTCTATGAAGCTGTCCTGGACACCCGGCTGGACCCGGCCAACTTCGGCCGCCAGCTCAAATCCACGCCGGAGATCGAAGAAACCGGCGAATACCTCCAGGGCGGTAAACACCGTCCGCCTCGTCTTTACCGCTTCACCGGCCGCCCCGGCCTTGACCCCGATAACAGGAGCACACCATGAGCAGCGTCAACACAGCCATCCAGCTGATCACGCGCGAACAAGCCGAAAGCGCGTCCCGGAGCGCGGCTGCAGGCAAAACAGCAGCCACCTGCAGCCCGGCGCTCGCCAAGGGCCCGTGGGAGTACGACCTTGCCGAGGCGCTCGCTGGGAGCCCGGCTTACGGACCCGGAGCCTCAAGTGCGGACGTCGCCCCGGCCGCCACGCCGCGCCAGGGCCAGTTGCCGGAAGAATACAAGCTCGCCAGCGATGCCGAGCTCGATGTTCGCATCCGTGCGGCCAAGGCTAAGCTCGGCGACCGGGCAGTGGTCCTGGGCCACTTTTACCAGCGCGACGAAGTCATCCAGTACGCCGACTTTGTGGGCGACTCCTTCCAGCTGGCCAACGCCGCCCTCACGCGGCCGGACGCCGAAGCCATCGTCTTCTGCGGCGTGCACTTCATGGCCGAGACCGCGGACATCCTCTCCACCCCGGAACAGGCCGTCATCCTGCCCAACCTCGCTGCCGGCTGCTCCATGGCGGACATGGCGGACACCGACTCCGTGGAGGAGTGCTGGGAACAGCTCGAAGAGATTTTCGGTACCGAGGCCGACGCCGAGGGGCGGGTTCCGGTCATTCCGGTCACCTACATGAATTCCTCCGCCGCCCTGAAGGCTTTCTGCGGCCGCAACGGTGGCATCGTCTGCACTTCATCCAACGCCAAGGTGGTCCTGGAATGGGCGTTCGAACGGGGCCAGCGGGTCCTGTTCTTCCCTGACCAGCACCTGGGCCGCAACACCGCCAAAGCCATGGGTGTGCCGCTGGAACAGATGCCCATGTGGAACCCGCGCAAGGAACTGGGCGGCAACGATGAGCAAGCCCTGCTCGATTCCCGCGTGATCCTCTGGCACGGCTTCTGCTCGGTCCACAAGCGTTTCAACGTCGGCCAGATCGAAAAGGCCCGGGCCGAGTTCCCCGGCGTCAACGTGATTGTGCACCCCGAGTGCCCCATGGAGGTGGTGGACGCCGCCGATTCAGCCGGCTCCACCGACTTCATCAAGAAGGCCATCGCAGCCGCCACCGAACCGACCACCTTTGCGATCGGCACGGAAGTGAACATGGTGAACCGGCTCGCCGCCGAGTACCCGCAGCACACCATCTTCTGCCTGGACCCGGTGATCTGCCCCTGCTCCACGATGTACCGCATCCACCCTGGCTACCTCGCCTGGGTCCTGGAGGAACTCGTTGAAGGCCGCATCGTCAACCGCATCAGCGTGGACGATTCCGTTCAGGACAACGCCAAAACCGCGCTCGAGCGTATGCTCGCCGCGCGTCCGCTTTAGCCCGTCCGCTGTAGTCCCGCCCGCTGTAGTCCCGCCCGCTGTAACCCTGGAAACCGAAACGAGCCCCACATGAGCGCAGAGAGCCCAGCCGGTGGTCCGGCACCCCGGCGGCTGATCGTCGTCGGGAGCGGCATTGCGGGACTGTACTCGGCGTTGCTTGCCGCCGACGCCGGCGCTGAAGTGGTGCTGCTGACCAAGGGCGCGCTCGCGGACAGCAACACGTACTACGCCCAAGGTGGCATCTCCGCCGTCCTCGACGTGCCAGCGCCCGGGGACACCGTGGCCGCGCACATCACAGACACGCTGAAGGCCGGGGCCGGCCACTGCGACGAGGACGCCGTCCGCGTCCTCTGCACGGAGGCCCGGCTGGATATCGCCGGATTGGAACGCTTCGGCGTGCGTTTCGACATGGACGACGACGGCGACCCCTCGCTGGGTCTCGAAGCCGCCCATTCCGCGCCGCGGATCCTGCACGCCGGCGGCGACGCAACCGGTGCCGGCGTAGCCAGGGCACTCATCAAGACGGTCCTGGATGCGCAGGCCGCTGGACGGATGCAGGTGATCGGGCACGCCCAGGTCACGTCCCTGTCGCAGAGCGATGGACGCGTGGCCGGCGTGAATTTCCTCCACGCCGGGCGGGAACTCGCCATCCGCGGCGATGCCGTGCTCCTGGCCACCGGGGGAGCGGGCCAACTGTTCGCCCGGACCACCAACCCTGCCGTGGCAACTGCCGACGGGCTGGCGCTCGCCTGGCGGGCCGGAGCCGCAGTTGCGGACCTGGAGTTCTTCCAGTTCCACCCCACCTGCATGGTGCTCCCGGCCGATGCCCTCGAGGCAGCCGGCAACGGAGCTGAACCGCTCCTGATTTCCGAAGCCGTGCGCGGTGAAGGCGCCATCCTGCTGGATGCCCGCGGCGAACGCTTTATGCCTGCCTATCACGCCGACGCAGAACTTGCCCCGCGCGACGTCGTCTCCCGCAGCATCGCCCTGCACCTCGCCACCCTGGGGGATCCCAACGGGCACGTGTTCCTCGACGCCATGGTGGTCGAGGCCAGGCACGGCAAGGGCTACCTGGCCAAGCGGTTCCCCACCATTACCCAACGCACCCGCGAGGCCGGCGTCGACTGGACCCGCGAACTGGTCCCCGTGGCACCGGCGGCGCACTACTGGATGGGCGGGGTCCTTACCGACCTCTACGGGCGGACCTCGGTGCCTGGGTTGCTGGCCGCCGGCGAGGTTGCCTGCACCGGCGTCCAAGGGGCTAACCGGCTTGCCAGTAACTCCCTTCTTGAGGGACTTGTCTTTGGGCGGCGGGCTGTTGCTGCGTTTCTGGCCAGCAGTTCCGCAAGTCCCTCGGCGCCTGCGCTCTCGCCTCGCACCGGCGATCGCCTCGCAAGCTCGGCGGCCGGTCCGGCCGCTCACGCAACAACGGCGCTATCGGGACCTCCGGAACTGCCGGTGATGTTCAACGACGCGTCAGCGTCCATTTCCTGGCAGTTTGAGACTGTTCCGGCACCTGGGCCTATTGAAGTGTCGTTTGGTGAGGCGGGGCCGTTTTCCCGGGTGGCGCTTCGGCGGTTGATGACTGCCAACGCTGGGGTGCTTCGTGATGGCGGGTTGCTTAGGGAAGCGGGGGCTGTGCTTGGGGCGTGGGCCTCTGCTGACGACCCGTTTACTGTTCCTGATTCCTTCGATCCGCGGGAGCATGAGGATGCCAATCTTTTGTTGGCTGCGCAGCTGCTGGTGCATGCCGCGCGGGAGCGGCGGGAATCCTTGGGGGCGCATTACCGCAGCGACAGCGTGCCCGCGGATGCCGCCGTCGGAGATTTCGATAAGCGTTACACCATGAGCAGGAAAGCGAGCCTCGTTAATGACTAGCCTGACCCTCCCCGCAGCATCCGTCCGGGACATCCTGGAGCGGGCTTTTGCCGAGGACGCGCCCAACGGTGACATCACCTCGCAGCTGCTGATCCCGGCCGAGGCCCGGGCCACCGCGGTGTTGAACGCCCGGATGCCCGGCGTGTTCAGCGGTGGAACGGTGTTCCGCGACGCCATGAAGCTCATTGATCCGGAAACGGACGTGAAGCTGTTGCTGGCAGACGGTGAAGCGTTCGACGCCGGAACGCACCTCGCGCGCGTCACCGGCAACGCGCGCTCGGTGCTGCTGGCCGAACGGGTTGGGCTGAACCTGGTGCAGCGGATGAGTGCCATCGCCACCAAGACCGCGGAATTCGTCCGGCTCGTCGAAGGCACCAAGGCGCGCATCACGGACACCCGCAAGACCACGCCGGGCCTACGCGTGCTGGAACGCTACGCAGTGCGTTGCGGCGGAGGCGCCAACCACCGCTACAGCCTCTCCGACGCCGTGCTGGCCAAGGACAACCACCTGGCCGTCATGACCGGGGGAGACCCCGCAAAGCTCACTGCCCTGCTCGCCGCGGCCAAGGCCCAGCTGGGGCACACGACGCACTTCGAAGTGGAGGTGGACAGCGCCGAGCAGATCGAACCCGTCCTTGCCGCCGGTGTGGACACCATCATGCTGGACAACTTCACCCTCGACGGGCTCCGTGCCGGTGTCAAGCAGGTGGACGGACGCGCCGTGGTGGAAGCCAGCGGCAACGTCAACCTCGGCACCGTAGCGGACATCGCCGCGGCGGGCGTGGACGTCATCTCCATCGGTGGTCTCACCCACAGCGTGACTGCCCTGGACCTCGGCCTGGACGTCGAACTGAGCGTCGGCTGAAGCAGCCATGATCTTCCTTGACGCCGCCGCCACCACGCCCGTCCGCCGCGAAGTCCTCGAGGCCATGTGGCCCTACCTGAGCGGCGAGTTCGGCAACCCCTCCAGCCACCACACGCTTGGCGAGGCCGCGGCGTCCGCGCTCGCAGGCGCCCGTGCGGCCGTGGCCAAGGTGCTCGGCTGCCGCCCGGGCGAGGTCACCTTCACCTCGGGAGGCACTGAGGCGGACAACCTCGCGGTCAAGGGCATTGCCCTCGCCCGGCAGGCTGCCGACCCGGTCCTCAACCGCGTGGTGATCAGCGCCGTCGAACATCCCGCCGTGGAAGAGTCCGCGCGCTACCTGGAACGGTTCCACGGGTTCAGCGTGGACGTGGTTCCGGTGGACGGGACCGGCCGGGTGACGCCGGAGGCGCTCGCCGCCGTGCTCCGGCCGGAAACTGCCCTGGTCAGCGTCATGTACGCGAACAATGAGGTGGGCACCATCCAGCCGGTCGCCGAACTGGCCGCCATCGCCGCTGGGCGGGGCATCCCGTTCCACACCGACGCCGTCCAGGCCGCGGGCTGGCTGCCCCTGGACGTCAAGTCGCTGGGCGTGGATGCCCTGAGCATTTCCGGCCACAAACTCGGTGCGCCCAAGGGTTGCGGCATGCTGTATGTCCGCGGCCGGACCCGTGTGGAGCCCCTGGTGCATGGCGGCGGCCAGGAACGCGGCCGCCGGTCCGGGACCGAAAACGTTGCCGGTGCCGTGGCGCTGGCCACGGCCCTGACGCTCGCCCACGCTGAACGGCCGGAGCTTGCCGCCCGCGTGGCCCTTCTCCGCGAACACTTCATCGCCGCCATCCTGGAGACGGTGTCCGGAGCCCTGCTCACCGGGCACCGGACAGAACGGTTGCCGTCAGTGGCGTCGTTTTGTTTCCCCGGCACCAGCGGCGAATCAGTGCTGTTGGAGCTGGAGCGGCAGGGTGTGGTGTGCTCGAGCGGTTCGGCGTGTGCCGCGGGTTCCGATGCGCCGTCGCCGGTGCTGACCGCGCTGGGCTATGGCGCCGAAGTGGCGCAGACAGCTGTGCGGTTCAGCTTCACCTCGGCCGTGACCGCGGACGAACTGGAGCAGGCGGCGGCAGCCGTGGGCATTGCCGTCGGGAGCGTCAGGACCCTCGGCCGCTAGATATGGCGGGCGCGGCGGAAAATCCAATGCCGCAGCATCGTGAACCGCACGGCGGTGGCCACGAAGCCTGACAGTGTGGTGGTCCACAGCTCATCGGACACGGTGGCGTCCGGGTGCAGCCAGTGCAGCACGCCCAGGCTGCCGCCGGTAATGACCAGCGCCACGGCGACGACGATCATGCCGTGGAGGTGGTCGCGGGCCATCCGGCGCTGCCCGGAGATCCTAAACGTCAGCCTGCGGTTCAGCGCCGTGTTCATCAAGGACGTCAGCACCAGGGCGGCCGCGTTGGCCAGCTGCGGTCCCAGCCAGGGGCGCAGCAACGCATACAGCGCCAGGGACGTTGCGGTGCAGATGATGCCGACGCCGGTGAAGCGGAGGAGCTGCCGCACCAGCGGAAACCTGAAGATTCCGCGGTAGTGCTTGGTGGCCGGCGCGCCGCGCGTGGGCTGCTGCGTCAGCTGGGCGGCGGGCGCAGCAGGGGTCTCCATGGGTCAAGCCTGACATATCAGGCCGGTGTTTCCTCCCAGGACGCAGCCTTCACCGGGCTGCTGAGCTCGCCAATTCCCTCCACCCGGCACACAACTGTGTCTCCGGGCTGGATGCGGGCACATTCCGCCGGGAAGCCGGTGAGGACCAGATCGCCGGCGTGCAGGGTCATGAAGGAACTGAGGTACACGAGGATTTCGTCCACCTTCCAGCCGAGTTCGGTGCTGCTGGCGGCCTTCAGTTCGGTGCCGTTGTGGACGATGCTGATGGACAGGTCCGAGTCGTCGAGGTCCGTCACAATCCATGGGCCCACGGGAGTGAAGGTGTCCTGGCTCTTGGCGCTGATCCACAGCTCGTCAGACTTCTGCAGATCGCGGGCCGAGACATCGTTGCCGATGGTGAATCCAAGGATGGCGCTCCGGGCAGTTTCCAGCGTCAGGCCACGGACGGTGCGCCCGACGACGACGGTCAGTTCCGCTTCCGGGTCCACGTAGCCCACTGTTGTGCTCAGTTCAATGGCGTCGCCCGGCCCGATCACGCTCGATGCCGCCTTGTGGAAGGCCTGCGGCGGGAGGTCCCGGCCGGCCTGGCCGGTGTTGTGCGCCATGCCAAAGACGTTGAGGGGGACGGAAGGCGCCAGGTACGTGAACGACTCCTGGTCTACAACGGCGCCGGTCTCCCACCCCGGCCGGGCCGGGTGGTTGGCGTTTGCGCGGGACGCACCGAAGGGGGAATCAACCACTGTCCAGGACCGGCCGGCGGCGGAGCCGAAGTCCGGGGCGTCATTGGCCACGAAGAAATGCTCGTCGGCAACAGCGGGGGACAGGGGGCGGACACGGGCAAGGCGGCGGGGAGCGCTGGCAGTCATGATGACATCCTACGTCCTCCGGTAGGCTCCCGGCAGCGGCGACCGCCGGTGGCGGCTCAGTACAGCTCGCCCACCGGGATCTCCACGGCCAGGCGGTTGGAAGGTCCGGGCAGCGGGCAGGCCCAGGCCTCGTTGTATGCGCAGGACGGGTTATAGGCAAAATTGAAATCAAGGACAAACTCGGCGCCCGCCCCGGAACCATGGACCCCGTGGAATGCGCCCTTGATGGTGTCCAGGAGGTACCGGCCGGCGCCGTACGTTCCGCCGGGCTGGCCGGCCGTGGCGTCCCGGAACGGCACGAAAATCCCGCCGCCGTAACCGCGCAGCTTCCACACGCCCAGCTGGCCCAGCTCGGGTAGATCGAACGTGCCCAGCCGGACAAACCGGACCACACCGTCAGTGGCGGTTTCCACGGTCATTTCCCGGCCGGCGCCCTCAAGGGTCAGCGGCACGTAGAACCGGTAGATGGGATCGTAGTCGGCCGTCTTCAGGCCGGAGAACTGCGACTTGTCTTTCGCGCTGAGGGCTGAGGCCGGATGCGTTGCGAACATACGGTCGCGCTCATGCCGCCAGAGGGAATGGGCCTCCGCCGGATCTTCAGCGGCAACTTTCCGCACCGTGTCGTACAGGGCAAAAGTCCGCAGCCGCCAGTCCGCAATGTCGATGGCAGAGATGTCCGCCAGGCTGTCAAGGTCCGCGCCATGCTGCTCATCCGCCATAGGCACCAGCCTAGTCCCTTGTGTACGGGGAATCTCCGACGGCGACACGAGGCTCCGGCTCTTGGCCGCCGGCGTCCGCCGCTAGGCTGGCTGCATGACACACAAGTCGGCAATGTGGGGAGTGCGGACGGCCGCGCTGCTGATGGCAGGGACGCTGGCATCCGGCTGCAGCGCGCCTGGTAACAGCGATTCAGCGTGGACCGCGCAGCCGGACACATCGGCCAGCCCTGGCGCCAGCACGAGCTCAGCCTCCGGCGCTACAGGGTCCCCGTCGTCGGATCCTTCTGCCACAGCGGGCGTCCCGACGTCCGCAGCACCCGGCCCGGCCGCAACAGCGGCTGCGTGGAAGACCTATACCGATCCGGCGAAGACCGTCAGCTTCGACCTGCCGGAGGAATGGATCGCCCAGTCCGTCACTCCCGAGGAGGGGACGTTGCCGGGTGCGCTGAAGATTGAGGTGAAAAAGCAGGACGGCGCGGTTGTGGCCACGCTGCGGACAGGACAGCCGCCGTCGTCGTCTGAATGCCCCGAGGCTGCCCGCAAACCGTACATCGTGATCAGCAGCGTGCCGCTGGATCTTCCCGGCATGACCGGGGAAGGGACCATAGCGCCGCACGTAGTGTTCCGCGTCATCCAGGGCTACCGCTACTTCGGCTCCTACGGCATCACCAACATTGTGGGCGGGGCAGACGGCCAAGCTTGCGAACTGCGGAATGTGGTCCGTGGCCCGGCGGGGAAAGGGGACTACTCGTTCGGTGACCTCGGCGTCCTGAAGGCCTTCGCCCCGGATGAGAAGGTGACCCCGGCCAAGGCGTTCGACACCCTGGGCCAGGCCGCCAAGTACGTGGATGAGAGCTCGGAATTCGCGAACGTCCAGCGGATGCTAATGTCTCTGGAGATCAAAAACTAGTCCCGCCCCCCGGCCCCCTCATCCCCGGGTCAGAGCGGGAAGTTCTGCCACTACCTCACACCCCGGAGATACATGGAACGCACCGTTTCAGCACGTATGGTTTTCAGGACCATCGCCGACACGAAGGCAGCCCTGGCCATCGCTGTAGCCAGGAATCCCGGCTACACCTCGTTTGATGAATCCCTGACTGTCACGGCCGACGGGCAGCCGGTTCCGCTGCAGGAACTCGCGGACCATCATGGCGGCCGCCTGCACTATATGGAGTTCACTGATCCCGCCGAAGTCACCGTTGACTACTCGGCGACGGTGGCAGGGCAGGCCGTCCCGGAAGAAGCCACCCTGGCTGAGCTCATCCGCTACGTGCGGCCAAGCCGTTACGCGGAGTCGGACCGGCTCCTGCCCACGGCCTATGCCGAATTCGGTGGCCTGCACGGTGCGGAACTGCTCCAGGCCGTGCGGAGCTGGGTCTTTGGGGAATTGCGGTACATCAGCGGTTCCTCCAGGGGAACTGACGGCGCCGTGGAAACCCTCCTGCACCGCAGGGGAGTGTGCCGGGATTTCGCGCACCTGGCCATCGCCCTGCTGCGTTCCAAGGACATCCCGGCCCGGCTCGCGGCCGTGTACGCACCGGGGCTGAGCCCCATGGATTTCCACGCGGTAGCCGAGGCGCATGTCAATGGCGCCTGGCACGTCATCGACCCCACGGGGCTGGCCCCGCGGGAGTCGATGCTGCGGATCACCGCTGGCCGCGACTCGTCCGACACCGCGTTCCTGTCAACGGTGGGCGGGCGCCTGACGCTGACCGAGCTGCGGGTCAGCGCCGTGGTCAACGGCCAGCTGCCGTCGGAAGATCCTGCCAAGCTGGTCATGCTCGTCTAGTTTCCCGGCACCGCCCGCCATTGCCGGGCGGTGAGTTCACGGCCAGATACTTCCCGGCCGGTTATTTCCCAGGCAGTTACTTTGCCGGCCGCGCCCCCACGGAATGCCGGAGTTTCTCGGTCAGCCGCTGGAGTTCCTTCTGCTCGGCAGCCGTCAGGGCTGGCCCCACCAGGCTGGAGATGTCCCGCACATGCTCCCGGCCGATCTCCTTCTGGAGGGCAGACCCCTCCTCGGTGAGCTTCAGCAGCACGCCGCGGCCGTCGTCGGGGGCAGCCATCCGGACCACGAGCCCGCGCTTTTCCAGCCTCTCAACCAGCCTGCTGAGGCTCGACTGGCTCAGCAGGACATGGTCATTGAGTTCATTGAGCCGGAGCCAGCCGGACGGACACCGGGAGAGCGTAAACAGCACGTCGTATTCGTTCAGTGCCACTTTCCGGAAGGCGGGACCGGCCTGCAGCCTGCGCATCACGGCGACCTGCGCCCGGAACAGGGATTCCCAGGTTTCCGCTGCCAAGCGGATGGGTGATTCGTTGCCGCCGGCAGCCATCACGCCTCCGAAGGGGCAGTGTCAGACGCCTGTGCAGCCATCAGCGCGGCCACGCGGCCGGCGTGGGTGGGCGGGTCCGGGACGTGCGCGGGCTTGAGTGCCGCGTATTCCTTGCGGAGGACCGGGAGGACTTCCTCGCCGAACAGGTCAAGCTGCTCCAGCACGGTCTTCAAGGGCAGGCCCGCGTGGTCGATCAGGAACAGCTGGCGCTGGTAGTCGCCGAAGTACTCGCGGAAGGTGAGGGTCTTTTCGATGACTTCCTGCGGGCTTCCCACGGTGAGTGGCGTCTGGGAGGTGAAGTCCTCCAGCGACGGGCCGTGGCCGTAGACGGGCGCGTTATCGAAGTAAGGCCGGAATTCCTTCACGGCGTCCTGGGAGTTCTTCCGCATAAAGAACTGGCCGCCGAGGCCAACGATGGCCTGGTCCGCCTTGCCGTGGCCGTAGTGCTCGTAGCGCTCACGGTAGAGGCTGATCAGCTGCTGGTAGTGCTCCTTGGGCCAGAAGATGTTGTTCGCGAAGAACCCGTCGCCGTAGTAGGCCGCCACTTCGGCGATCTGCGGCGTGCGGATGGACCCGTGCCACACAAAGGGGGCCACGCCGTCGAGCGGGCGAGGGGTGGACGTGAAGTTCTGCAGTGGCGTACGGAACTTGCCGGACCAGTTCACCGTGTCCTCGTCCCACAGCCGGCGCAGCAGGCTGTAGTTCTCGATGGCCAGTTCCACGCCGTCCTGGATGTTCTTGCCGAACCACGGGTATACCGGAGCCGTGTTGCCGCGGCCCAGGACCAGATCCACGCGGCCGTCGGCGAGGTGCTGGAGCATGGCGAAGTCTTCGGCGATCTTGACCGGATCGTTGGTGGTGATCAGCGTGGTGGCGGTGGAGAGGGTGATCCGCTCGGTCTGCGCGGCGATGTACGCAAGCGTGGTGGTGGGCGAGGACGAGAAGAACGGGCGGTTGTGGTGCTCGCCGAGGGCGAAGACATCCATGCCGATTTCCTCGACTTTTTTGGCGATCGCCACGGCCGCCTTAATGCGTTCGTTCTCCGTGGGCGTCCGGCCGGTGGTGGGGTCAGTGGTGATGTCACTGACGCTGAATACGCCGATCTGCATGGTGTGCCTTCCGTTTCCTGGACTCTCCGGGCTTGATTCCACTATACCCGATTTTCATGCGTTTGCATGTATCGACGGATATAACGCCTCCCCGACGAGAATATTCCAGGTGTTACAGGGGGTCGCCCGGAGCGGCACGGCGGCCACTGACGCGGGGCACCATGCCGGTGGTCCAGTCGCGGAACTCGGCATCGACGTTGTCCGCTGCCGCAAACTCCGGGCGCTGCTGCATGGCACGGAGCAGCGCTTTTGTTTCCCGCCGTCCCTCCACGAGCCGGTACAGCACGGGAACCAGCACCAGGGTCAGCGCTGTGGACGAGACCAGGCCGCCGATCACCACCACGGCCAGCGGCTGGGAAATGAAGCCGCCGCCCCCGGTCAGGCCGAGCGCCATGGGCGTCAGGGCGAAAACGGTGGCCAGCGCGGTCATCAGGATGGGCCGGAGGCGTTGCCGCGCGCCGTGGGTGATTGCATCCGCCACGCTCATGCCGCCGCGGCCGTCCCGTGGCTGCCGGTACTGGTTGATGAGGTCGATGAGCACAATGGCGTTGGTGACCACAATGCCCACCAGCATCAGCATGCCGATCAGCGACGGCAGGCCGAGGGGAACAGCCGTGGCCAGCAGCAGGGCCACGGCGCCTGTGGCGGCAAAGGGTACGGACACCAGCAGGATCAGGGGCTGGATCAGCGACTTGAACGTGGCCACCATGATGACGTAGACAATCGCGATCGCCGCGAGGAGCGCCAGGCCCAGTTGCTGGAAGGACTCGGCCTGCTGGGTGGTGGCGCCGCCGAGTTCCGCGGTGACCCCCGCTGGGAGACTGACCTCCGTGAGGCGCTTTTGCACCTCCGCGTTCACCGCACCAAGGTTGGAGCCCGACGGCGTGACTGACACTTTGGCGGTCCGCTGGCCGTTGCTGGCGGTAATGGAGACCGGCACGTCCACCTGTTCCACGGACGCGATGCTGCCAAGGGTCACCGGCGCGCCCGCGGCGGGCAGGGCGATGTTGCGCACCGCATCGATGCTGGTGAACCGGGTGCCCTTGCCGATCTGGACGGGAAAATCGTTCGTGTCGATCCGGACCGTGCCTGCGGGGATGGGGCTGATGGTGGCCGCCAGGACGCCGGCCACCTGTTCCTCGTTCAGTCCGGCCGCCGCGGTTTTGGCCCGGTCAACCTTGACCTGGACTACCGGCTGGCTGGCAGCGAGGTTGGTTGTCACCTCGCTGGTTTCCGGCACACCGGCCATTGCTTCCACCATGGCCTCGCTGGCTGTGCGGAGGTCCTCGGACGTTGCCGCCTTGATGGTGATGTCCACCGTGGAGGATGTCCCGAAGCCTCCCTGCTGGGTGCCCACGGTGATCTTCCCGGAACCGGCCACCTTGCCTACTTCGGTCCGGACGGTTTCCTGGAGCGTTGCCTGGTTGGCCTTTTCATCCGTCACCACCGTGAACGTGGAGTTGGCGGCGCCGGAGGACGTCAGGGCGGCAAAGCCCGCCTGCGCGTTTCCGGAGGTGAGCTGGACATTCTTGACACCCTCGATGCCGCGGAGGACGTCCTCGACCTTGACGGCGGCTGCGCTGGTGTCGGCCAGGCTTGTGCCCGCCGGCACCAGCTGGCGGACAGTCATGCTGTTCTGGCCGGAATCGCCGAGGAGGTTGGTGGACAGCAGCGGCGTCATGGCGGCCGTGGCGCCGAGCACCAGAACGGCGGCGACCAGGGTCAGCACCGGGTGCTTCTGGGTCTTGCTGAGGACGGGCAGGTAGGCACGCTGCAGCCGGCTCTTCTGTTCGGCTTCCTGAGCCTGGGCACGGGCGGCGGCGGCAACACGGGCGGCAGCTTCGCGGGCGGCGGGCGAACTTGCAGCTGGCGAACCGGCGGCGGGCGAACCGGCGGGGCTCTTGAGGAACCAGTAGGCCAGGACCGGAACGATGGTCAGCGATACCAGCAGGGATGCCAGCAGCGCCATGGTGACTGTCAGGGCGAAGGGTCGGAAGAGTTCGCCGGCGAGCTCACCCACGAAGGCAATGGGCAGGAAGACCGCCACGGTGGTCAAGGTGGAGGCGGTGATGGCGCCGGCCACCTCCCGGATTGCGGTGAGGATCGCGGGGACTTTCTCCTCCCCGTAGCTGAGGTGGCGTTTGATGTTTTCGATCACCACAATCGAGTCGTCCACCACCCGGCCGATCGCAATGGTCAGCGCGCCCAAGGTCAGGATGTTCAGTGAATAGCCGGTCGCGGACAGGCCAATGAACGTGATCAGCAGCGAGAGCGGAATGGAGACCGCGGTAACAAGGGTGGATCGGGCTGACATCAGGAAAACAAGGATGACGGCGACGGCGAAGCCCAGCCCGAGCAGGCCCTCGGTGGTGAGGTCCTTGATGGACTTCTCGATGAACGGGGCCTGGTCGAACACCGCCGTGAATTTTGCGTTGGACCCCAGCTCGGCCTCAAGGGCCGCCAACGAGTCGTTCACGGCGTGGGAGATTCCCACGGTGTCGCCCTCGGGCTTCTTGGTCACGGACACCGCCAGCGTTTCCTGGCCGTTGGTCCGGGTGATGGAGGTCCGTTCGTTGTCCTGCAGGCTGACGTCGGCCACCGTGCCGATTGTCGCGGCATCCTTCGCTCCGCCCAAGGGGAGTGCCTTGATGGCGTCCAGGGAATCCACCGGGCTGCCGATCTGGAGGGAGAGCGTCTTGCCCTGCTCCTGGATGGTCCCGGCAGGGATCAGTGCGCCGTTGTTGCCGAGGGCGTTCCGGATGGACTCGATCGTGGCGCCCTTGGCAGCCATCGCCTCGGGGCGGGGGAGGATCTCGATGTGCTGGGTGGCGCCGCCGGTCACGTCGGCTCCCCGGACGCCGTCGATCTTCTGGAGCCGGGGAACGGAGAGGCGCGCCAGGTCCGCGTTCAGTTCGCTCAGCGGCTTGTCCGAGGACACGGCCAGGAACACGATCGGGAAGTCGCTGATGCTGCCCGCGATGGCCTGCGGCTGCACGTCCTCCGGCAGGGAGCGCTTGGCGTTGGAGATGGCCCGGTCGATCTGGTTCCGGGCGCGGTCAAGGTTTGTCCCGTAGGTGAACACCATGGAGATCTGTGAGACGCCGTTGCGCGACGTCGAGGACGTGGACTCCAGGCCTTCGACGCCGTTCAGGGCAGTTTCGAGCGGTGCGCTGACCTGCTTGTCCACCACCTCGGGCGACGCGCCGGGCATGGCGGAGAGGACGGTGATCTGCGGGAACTCAATGGAGGGGATGAGTTCCTGTTTCAGCGATGACATGGTGATCACGCCGAACACCGTCGCGAAGACGGTGATCAGCGCGATCAGCGCCCGGTTTGCCAATGAAAGTTGTGCCAGCCGGAACATCGCGGGTCTCTCCTGTGGGGTTGACGGACTCCTGCGGACCGGACCGTCCAGCCAGGCCTGCCGGCCGGAATGCCGGGCGTCAGTGGTTGGCGGAAATGCTCTCCAGCTGCAGTGCCTTGGCCGTTGCCGTCTCGAGTTCTGCGGCCAGATCCGGATTCTCATCCAGCTTCACGCCGTAGCCCGGCATCATGGCCTTGAGCTTGCCCTGCCAGCCCTTGAAGTTTTTGGGGAAGGACTTCTGCAGCAGCTCAATCATGATGGGCACCGCTGTGGATGCGCCGGGCGACGCACCCAAAAGCGCCCCGATGGTGCCGTCGCGGCCGGCGATGACTTCCGTGCCGAACTGCAGCACGCCGCCGCGCTTCGGGTCTTTTTTGATGATCTGCACACGCTGGCCGGCGGTGATCAGCTCCCAGTCGCCGTCCTTGGCTTCGGGGTAGTACTCGCGCAGCGCTTCCACCTTGTCGCCGTGGCGCTTGGCCACCTCTTTAACGAGGTATGCCGTGAGGTCCATGTTGTCCTTGGCCACGGCAAGCATCGGGATGATGTTGCTGGGCCGGATGGACAACGGCAGGTCAAGGTACGAGCCGTTCTTCAGGAAGTTGGTGGAGAAGCCGGCGTAGGGGCCGAACAGGAGCGAACGCTTCCCGTCGACGTAGCGGGTGTCCAGGTGCGGGACCGACATGGGCGGCGCGCCCACCGAAGCCTGGCCATAGACCTTGGCGCTGTGTTGGGCGGAGAGCTTTTCGTCGGTGCAGCGGAAGAACTGGCCGGACACGGGGAACCCGCCGTAGCCCTTGCTTTCGGGAATACCGGAGGCCTGGAGGAGGTGAAGCGCGCCGCCGCCGGCACCCACAAAAACAAACTTGGCGTGGATCTTGCCGTGTTCCCCGGAAGCCGGGTGCTTGATCGAAAGGTCCCAGCCGCCGTCGGCGGCCTTCGAGATGCCGCTGACGTCATGGCCGTAATTGATTTCAACGCCGTTGTTCCCGAGGTAGGTGGTCAGCTCACGGGTGAGTGCCCCGAAATCGACGTCGGTCCCCTCCGTTGCCCGGGTGGCGGCGATGCGCTGTTTGGGGTCGCGGCCCTTGACGATCAGCGGTGCCCACTTGGCGATCTTTGCGTGGTCCTCGGAGTACTCCATGCTGCGGAACAGCGTGTGGGACTTGAGCGCTTCGTAGCGGGTCTTGAGGAACTGGGTGTTGTCCTCGCCGATGACAAAGCTCATGTGCGGGACGGTGTTGATGAAGCCCTTCGGCGAGCCGATCAGGGATTCTTCCACAAGGTGGGACCAGAACTGGCGGGACAGCTGGAACTGTTCGTTGATGAGCAGGGCCTTGGCCGGGTTCACCGAGCCGTCTTTGGCTGCGGGGGAGTAGTTGAGTTCGCACAGGGCAGCATGGCCCGTTCCGGCGTTGTTCCAGGGGTCGGAGCTTTCCAGCCCGGGCTGATCCAGGCGTTCGAACAGGGAGATGGTCCAGTTCGGTTCAAGCTGCTTGATGAATGCCCCGAGCGTGGCGCTCATGATGCCGCCGCCAATCAGTACGACGTCGGCATGTTGGGTCTTGGATATGAAGGTCACAATCAGTCTCCGATAGCAGCGGCTCTGGCTGTCAAAGAATATCCCCGGGCGGCCCGCTTACTGAAATTGGGCCGGGCCGTCAAGGCTTTAGCTGTACCTTTGTGAAAACTTCACTCAGTACCGGGGACGCCGGGTAGCTGCTGACGCGGTCCGAGAGTGCGAGGGCCGAGATGGGGAAGGCGATGGGAACCGCCGGCACAGTGGCCGCGATCTGGGCGTTGATGGTGTGGTACTGCTCGTCGCGTTCCTTGCCGGCGGGGAGGCCACGGGCGCGGTTGATCTTGGAAAAGACCTGCGGGTCCTGGTAGCCGAATTCGCCGTTCTTTTCGCCGAACAGCGGGCCCACAAAGTTATCGGCATCGGCATACGCGCCGTTCCAGCCGAGCAGGTGGAGCCCATGGTCTCCGGGTGACTGCACTTTCTGGAGATAGCCCTCAGACCAGTCCACCGGGACAGGTTTGATGTTAAAGCCGACGGCGGTCAGTTGCCTGCTGATTTCGGCGTAGATTTTCTCCGGCGTGGGCAGATAGGGTCGGGTGGCGTTGAGTGGATAGTAGAACCTGAGCTCTTCCCCGGTGTAGCCAGCCTCGGTCAGGTAGGCCTTGGCTTTGACAGGGTCGTGGCCCAGTGCGGGAGCGTCATTATTGAAACCGCTGATCTTGGGCGGGACGAACTGTGAGGCTTTGGCGGTGTTGTCGATGAAGAACTTGCGGATCAGGGTTTCCTTATCGATGGCCAGCTCAATGGCCTGCCTGACCTTTTGGTTCTGCAACACCGGAATTTCCTGGTTGATGCCCAGGTACATCACCGAGAAGGGATCACGCTGGACGATCTGCATGCCCCGCTTGACCAGTTGATCGAAGTTGCCCACCGTGACGGCGTCGTAGCCGTCGATCTTGCCGTCCAGGAGGGCCTGAAGCCGCGTCTGGGGGTGGTCGTACGTGACGAAATTAATGGTGGAGATCTGCCCGCGGTCACCCCAGTAGTCTTTGTGGCTGACGAGCCGGACGCTGGCTTCGTCCCAGGCGGCCAGGCTGAACGGTCCGGTGCCGACGGGGTTGGTGGCGAACCGCGAGACCGGGTTTCCGCCACGGGTCTGATCCAGGACATCCGCTGTGCCCGTGGTGAGGGCTGCCGGGGACGCGATGGCGAATGCCGGCAGGGTGAGCGCCTGAAGGAACGCGGTGAAGCGCTGGGTCAGGTCGATCCGGACAGTGTCGGCGGAAAGGGCCGTGCAGCTCTTGAAAATGGAGAGCGCAGCGTCGTCGGAATGTGCCTTGAACACGCTCTTGAAGGAGCTTCCCGGCGCTTGGCGCCGCAGTTCCGCCGAGAAGGCGAACCAGCGGTTGAAGTTGGCACACACGGCGTCGGCGTTGAAGGGCGTGCCGTCCTGGAACGAGACGCCGCTGCGGAGTTTGAACGTGTACGAGCGGCCTTCGTTTTCTTCGGACCATTCCGTGGCCAGCAGCGGCGTGGGTTTTCCGGTGGTCTGGTCCACACCCACGAGGCCTTCGAGGATCTGCCGGGTGATCCGGTAGCTTTCCACGTCGCTCGAGAGCGCAGGGTCCAGGCCCAAGGGCTGGGACGCCGTGCCGAAAGTGAACGTTTCGGTGGGCTGAGCGCCGGCGGGCGCCGTTGAGGGTGACGTTGGTGAAGGCGACGGCGAAGGGATGCCGGTACAGGATGTCAGGCCTAACGCCATAAAAACGGCGCCGGTCTTGATGACCGTTCGCCGCGAAGTACTGCTGGGCACTCGTCGATCACCTCTGGCTGCTTCTGGCCGGCGCCGCCGACTGCGGGCCAAGGACACAGTCTAGTTGACACACCCCGGTGCTCCCTGGACACACGCCAGAGGCCTGTTCCGGTTGCGGAACAGGCCTCTGGCTTGAAAGCGGGACTACTTGGGCATCAGCACCGAGTCGATCAGGTAAACGGTGGCGTTCTTGGTCTGGACGCCGCCGCAGATCACGCTGGCGCCATCAACCATGAGGGCATCCTTGCTGCCGGTCACAGTGACTGATCCGCCCTGGACCGTGGCGTGTGTGCCGGCGATCTTGTCCGGGGTGATCTGGCCGGGGACCACGTGGTAGGTCAGGATCTTGCTGAGCAGGGCATCGTCAGTCTTGAGCGTTTCAATGGTGGCGGCATCGATCTTGGCGAAGGCGTCATCCACCGGAGCGAAGACCGTGAACTCGCCGCCGTTCAGGGTGTCAACCAAGTCAACCTTCGGGTTCAGCTTGCCGGAGACAGCTGCCGTGAGGGTGGTCAGGATGGGGTTGTTGGATGCCGCGACCGCTACCGGGTCAAGGGCCATCCCGGCAACCGAGCCTGCCCCGGTGGGGACCTTCTCGGCGTAGCCGGCGCAGCCTGCGCCAACGAGGTTTGCGGCCGGATCCATGGCAGCAGCACTGGCGGACGGTGACGGAGCCATCTTGGTCGCCGACGGTGCGGCGGCCGGAGCGGAGGAGCTCGGGGTTGTGGTTGCGGTTCCACCGCAGGCGGTGAGGCTCAGCAGGGCTGCAGCTGCAACGCCTGCGACGGTGAAGGATGTGCGCTTGAATGACTGCATTTCGGTTCTCCTTGTTTTTTGGTTTCTGCCGATTTCTTGCCTGCTGCAGACGTTGTGCCTGCCGCGTGGGCCTTTTCCGACTGTTGGGCACCAGCCCTTGGCTGGTGTCTCAATGGGTATTCGGCCGGAGCATGGAAGCGGATGGGTGGATCGCCAAAAGTTTTTAATTTCGCGCCAAACCGGGGGAGAATGCCGTGGCTGGGACACTTAAATGACAGAGATCCCGGGCCTTTGGGCCCGGGATCTCTGTGTAAGTGTGCGCAAGGGGGGACTTGAACCCCCACGCCCGAAGGCACAGGAACCTAAATCCTGCGTGTCTGCCAATTTCACCACTCGCGCTTGGCAGTTGCCGCCGTTGTCTCAACCTTGGCCAGATGGCCTACGGATAAAAACGTACGACGGCGGATGCCAGTTTCCATTGTAGCCTCGGGCCGGCGGGGTTCCGGTCAGCCGGTTCCTGCCGTGCGTTCCGGTCAGCCGGTTCCTGCCGTGCGTTCCGGCCGCCTATTCACGCGTAATGCGTTACGCGTCCAGTTTGAGGTCGCGCCGGAGTTTTGCCACGTGGCCGGTGGCCCGGACGTTGTATTGAGCCAATGCCACTTTTCCGTCGGGATCGATCACCACGGTGCTGCGGATCAGTCCCTCATAGGTCCGTCCGTAGTTCTTCTTTTCGCCCCAGGCACCATAGGCTTCGGCCACGGCATGGTCCTCGTCCGAAAGCAACGGAAAGCTAAGGTCCTCGTTGGCGGCAAAGGCAGCCAGTTTGTCCACAGAATCGGGGGAGACGCCCAGGACCCGATAGCCGGCCGACGTGAAGGACGCCAGGCTGTCACGGAAATCGCACGCCTGTTTGGTGCAGCCGGGGGTGGCGGCGGCCGGGTAGAAGTAGACGATGGTGCTGCCGCCGTGACGGGAAGCAAGGCTGACGTCCTTACCCGACGAGTCCTTCAGGATGAAGCCGGGCGCTACGTCACCGGTCAAGAGTCTGTCAGCCACTGTTAATCTCCTCGTTGCAGGCGGAACACACCATTTTAGTAAGCATCCAGGACCGGTGCTAACCAGCCTTAGCTATACTTGCTGGTATGCCTGACATGGATCGCTGGCCCACTGGGCGCCTATTGTCCACTGCGGCACGCCTCGTAGAACACTCCTGGAACGAAAAGCTAAGCGCCATCGGACTGACGCACGCCGGCGTGATCGCTATCGAAGTCCTCTCAGCGCAAGGGCCTATGACACAAGCCCAACTCGCCCAATATGTGCGCGTTCAGGCCCAGACCATGGGTAAGACCCTGAGCCGGTTGGAGTCCCACGGCCACATTGCCCGCGTCCGCAGCACCTCGGACCGCCGCAGCCAGGTGGTGTCCCTCACCGACAGCGGCCGGGAAGCCGCAGCCGCAGCCGTTGAGATGGAACGCTCGGTGCTCGCCGCGGCAACCATTGACCCTGACGCCCTGCGGCAGGAGCTCCAGGCCGTGGTCCGGGAGCTGGCAAGCCAGTTCGCCTCGCCGTCAACCCGCGCCCTGGTGGACGGTGCCCCGCTCGGCTAGCAATCCCGTAATCCGGGAAAACCCCTTCGGCATCCCCGCTGCGAAGTTCCGCAGTGGTGGTGCCGGATTTTTTATCTTCTACGGCCACAAACAAAAAAGCCCCTGGCCGCGTTTCCGCGTGCCAGGGGCTGTTTTTCCCTTGGTGCACCCCCCGGGACTTGAACCCGGAACCCATTGATTAAGAGTCAATTGCTCTGCCAATTGAGCTAGAGGTGCATCTTTTATGTGGTGACCTTCCGGGCTTTTTCTTTCCCGGTTGATCTCCGCAACGACATGAAACTCTACACGAACTTCCGACCCATGTGAAATCGGAGCCGCTGGGGCCTGCAGGTTCAGCCGGGCGGGGCCAGAACCAGCACGAAATCAGGGTTTTTGTTGTTAGTAAGCAGCCAGAAGCCGCCGTCGGGAGTCCGGATGACGTCCCGGATCCTGCCGTATTCCCGTGTGAAATAGGCCACAGGAGCGCTTGCCTCCTCACCGGACAGGGACACCGTCCAGAGGCGTTGGCCGCGCAGGGCGCCGAGGTAGGCGGTCGACCCGACAATTTCCAGGCCGCTGGGTGAGGAGTCCGCCGTCGAAGGCCACACCACCTTCGCGTCCCGGAAGCCCTCCCGGTGCGGTGCCCCGGTTACTGCGGGCCAACCGTAGTTGCCTCCCGGCTCGATGAGGTTGAGCTCGTCGTTGACGTCGGGGCCGAATTCGCTGGCCCAGAGCCGGCCGGCACTGTCCCAGGCCAGTCCCTGGACGTTTCGGTGCCCCAGGCTGTACACGGCATTGCCGAACGGGTTGCCAGGTGCGGGGTCACCCTCCGGAGTCAGCCGCAGGATCTTTCCGCCCAGCGCATTCGGGTCCTGCGGCTGATCCCGGCGCTGGGAGTCTCCCGTGCCCACGTACAGGAACCCGTCCGGGCCGAACCGCATCCGGCCGCCGTTGTGTGTGGGCGCCTTCGGGATTCCGGAAAAGAGCACCTCGGGGTCGCCAAGGTTCAGGGATCCGTCAGGCTGTTCCGTCAGCTTCAGCCGGGCGATGCGGTTGTCCTGTGCAGAGGTGAAGTACAGGTAAAGGTAGTTGTCGGACGGAAAGCCGGGGGAGAGGGCGAGACCCAGCAAGCCTCCCTCACCGCCAGGAGCAACGCCGGGGACCTGGCCGATGGTGGTCGCCCTGCCATCACGGACAGCCTTCAGCTGAGCTGAGTCACGCTCGGAGATGATGGCGGTCCCGTTCGGCAGGAATACCGCGGCCCAGGGAATGTCGAGCTGGAGATCGAGCCGCGCCACTACCTTCGGCGGCGTGGCGTTTCCTGTGCCCGTCGCGATTTCCGTGCCGGTACCGGTTCCGGCCCCTGTGATGCTGCCGGTGGGAGCGTCGTTGGCGTCCCCCGTGCAGCCCGAGAGCAGCAGGGCCAAGCCCACTGCGAAGGCGCCTGCGGTGGGCTTGGCCGCCGCAAAGGCCCGAAAGGGCGCCTGCGTCCAGTCAGCTGCGGGTGCGCCGGGGAGCCCGGAAACCGGCAGCTTCCGCATGGGCCGCCGACTCAAACCAGACGTCGGCTGTCGTCTGCTCATAGTCAGGATGCCCCGCCTCGTAATAGACCATCGTTCCGGCGTCGGCCTTGACGTCGAAATCCGCCGGGCCGCTGCCGTCCGGGCCGGGCGACGCGGAACCGGCGCCGTAGGGCTGGTCCGCGGCCAGATGCCCCGTCGGTTCCGGTGGTGCAGCTTCGTAGTCCGCCACGGCTGCAGGCTCCGTGGTCCGGGCTTCCGCAGCCTCTCTGGATACTGCAGCCTCCGTGGATCCTGCAGCTTGCACGGGAGCCGTGCTTGCCGCGTGCGGGGCTGAATCGGCTGCGGCCACTTCGGGTTGCGTTTCAGCGGCTTCGGCTTCGGCTTCCGCAGCGGCCGTTTCGGCGCCGGGCAGCGTGGGCGCATGGGGCTCCGTATATTCCGGGTGATGCACAAATCCGCTGCCCTGGGCCGGTGGCGCCTCGGGCGTTGGGGTGTCGGCAAACACGGTGGACGCTTCGCCTGCCGGCCGGTGGCTGGCGGCGGGTGGTGTTGGCGCGGTTGCCTCGGACCACTGGGTTTCCCACTCAGCTTCGTCTGCCTGCCGGCTCACACTCTCCTGGCTGCCAGGTTCCTGGGCTGCTAGCGACTCCGGGCGAGCCGGCTCCTCTTGCCCAGCCGGCCGCTCCGGTCGGCCGGGTTCCCCAGAGCCAGCCGACTCTGGGGTTGACAGTTCTTCGGCGACCGGGCGTTTCGGTGCATCAGCTGCAGCGGTAACTGCGGGACCAGTAGTGTCTGTGACACCAGCGGTATATGCGGCACCAGCAGTAACAGTGGAACCGGCAACGTTGGGCTCAACGCCGGCGTCGTGCCCGACGATGGTGTCCTTTTCCACGCTAGGTTCTCCAAGGCCGGCCTTGTGCTCACCGCCGGCTTCCCGGGGTTCTGCCGTGCTGGACCGCACGGGCGCCTCGTCCGCCGTCGTCGGTGGCGCCGGCTCAGCAGCGCCGAAGCCCGCAGCACTGGGGATGCCCGCCGTGCCGGCGGCTTCCGCCGAGGCGGCTGCGCTTCCTCCGGCGAGCCCGCCGTCCGTCCGGATCGGCGTGGAGTCGCTGGTGCTCGAGGAGCTGCTGCGGTTTAGCAGCCACCACACGACGCCTACGATCAGCACGATGAGGATAATCCAGAAGACAAAATCCATAGCAGGGCCCTTCAGTCCGGATGGCATGGTTGCCGTTCCCTGACGGTACGTCGGCGCGAACGGGGCTGTCTAGGTTCCGGCAGGCCGGTAAGGGTCCGTCTCAGGATTTGAGACGAGCGTCCACTCTTTGATCGAAATATTCCTGAAAATGAGCCAAACGGGCTGTTCGAGTCGTTGGCGTCCCGATCGGAGTCATAGACTTTGACCCATGAGTGAGGACACCCAAACAGCAACCGAGAACAAGATTGACATCAAGCCCCGCAGCCGGGTCGTCACCGACGGGATCCATGCCGCCCCCGCGCGCGGCATGTTCCGCGCCGTCGGCATGGGCGATGACGACTTCGCGAAGCCCCAGATCGGCGTTGCGAGTTCTTGGAATGAAATCACTCCATGCAACCTCTCCCTGAACCGGCTTGCCCAGGGCGCCAAGGAAGGCGTCCACGCAGGCGGCGGTTTCCCCATGCAGTTCGGCACCATCTCGGTCTCCGATGGCATCTCTATGGGCCACGAAGGCATGCACTTCTCCCTCGTTTCCCGTGAGGTCATCGCCGACTCCGTCGAGACCGTGATGCAGGCTGAGCGCATCGACGGCTCCGTATTGCTGGCCGGTTGCGACAAGTCCCTGCCCGGCATGCTCATGGCTGCCGCGCGCCTGGACCTCGCCAGCGTGTTCCTCTATGCCGGCTCCATCATGCCTGGCTGGGTCAAGCTTGAGGACGGCTCCGAAAAGGAAGTCACCCTCATTGATGCCTTCGAAGCCGTCGGTGCATGCGCCGCGGGCAAGATGAGCCTCGAAGACCTGACCCGCATCGAAAAGGCCATCTGCCCCGGCGAAGGCGCCTGCGGTGGTATGTACACCGCTAACACCATGGCCTGCATCGGCGAAGCCCTGGGCATGTCCCTCCCCGGCTCCGCCGCCCCGCCCTCGGCCGACCGCCGTCGTGATGAATTTGCCCGCAAGTCCGGCGAGGCAGTGGTCAACCTGCTCCGCCTTGGCATCACCGCCCGGGACATCATGACCAAGAAGGCGTTCGAAAACGCCATCGCCGTCACCATGGCATTCGGTGGCTCCACCAACGCCGTCCTGCACCTGCTCGCCATCGCCCGCGAAGCTGAAGTCGAGCTGAACCTGGAGGACTTCAACCGCATCGGCGACAAGATCCCGCACCTGGGTGACCTGAAGCCCTTCGGCCGCTACGTCATGACGGACGTTGACAAGATCGGCGGCGTGCCGGTGATCATGCGCGCACTGCTCGACGCCGGTCTGCTGCACGGCGACTGCCTCACCGTCACGGGCAAGACCGTGGCCGAGAACCTCGCTGCGATCAACCCGCCGGACCTGGACGGCAAGATCCTCCGTGCCATGGACAACCCGATCCACAAGACCGGCGGCATCACTATCCTGCACGGCACGATGGCTCCCGAGGGTGCTGTGGTGAAGAGTGCCGGCTTCGACGCCGACGTCTTCGAGGGCACCGCCCGCGTCTTCGAGCGTGAGCAGGGTGCCCTGGCCGCCCTGGATGATGGCCTGATCAAGGCCGGCGACGTTGTGGTCATCCGCTACGAAGGCCCCAAGGGCGGCCCCGGCATGCGCGAGATGCTCGCCATCACGGGCGCCATCAAGGGCGCTGGGCTGGGCAAGGACGTCCTGCTCCTCACAGACGGCCGCTTCTCCGGCGGAACCACCGGCCTCTGCATCGGCCACGTGGCACCGGAAGCTGTCGACGGCGGCCCCATCGCCTTCGTCAAGGACGGGGACCGGATCCGCGTGGACATCGCCGCCCGCAGCTTCGACCTGCTGGTTGATGAGGCCGAACTCGAATCCCGCAAGATCGGCTGGGAGCCCCTCCCGGCCAAGTTCACCAAGGGTGTGCTGGCCAAGTACGCCAAGTTGGTCCACAGCGCCTCCACGGGCGCATACTGCGGGTAGCACGGTTTCGTTCCTCAACCTCCGGCCGCTGGTTGAGCCCAACTAGGTAGCAGTAACTGTCGTTATGAGCGCTCATAACGACAGTTACTGCGACCCAGTTGGGGAACGTGGCCAACCAGTGGACAATGGAGTCCACACTGTGAGATGCGCACAGTCCTCGTTGACATGTATCTCACACAGAGGGAAAACTGAACGCATGATCGCATTCGTTACCAGCTGCGCCGCTGCAGATGCAGCCGTCGTCCTTACCAAGCGCGTGGCTAACTAGCCCGACTGGTAACGAACCGTCACGCGCAACCCCTCGAAAAGCCGCCAGGCTGAGGGGTTTTTTTATTTCCCGCATTTCCAAGTACACAGATGATCCACAAGGAAGAGTCCGATGAGCAAAGGATCGCCGATCAGCCCCTCGCTGATGGCTACTAAGTCCGCTGGAGCCCCCAAGGCTCCGGAACGCGCCGACCGTACGGCTGACCAGCCCGCCGTCGTCGCTGATCTTGCCGCTGTCTCTCCTGTCCTTGGGCCGAACAACGTTGTACCCCCAACGGTGATGACCGGCTCGCAAGCTATTGTCCGCTCGCTCGAAGAACTCGGCGTCGACGATATTTTTGGTTTGCCTGGTGGCGCGATCCTGCCTACCTATGACCCCTTGATGGCCTCCAGCATGAATCACGTACTGGTCCGTCACGAACAGGGAGCCGGCCACGCCGCGCAAGGCTATGCCATGGTTACCGGTCGGGTGGGCGTCTGTATCGCCACCTCGGGCCCCGGTGCCACCAACCTCGTTACCCCCATCATGGATGCCCACATGGACTCCGTGCCGCTGGTGGCCATCACCGGCCAGGTCTCCAGCGGCGTGATTGGCACCGATGCCTTCCAGGAAGCCGACATTGTTGGCATCACCATGCCGATCACCAAGCATTCGTTCCTGGTGACCGACCCCAACGACATCCCGCACGTTATGGCAGAGGCGTTCCACCTGGCCTCCTCTGGACGTCCCGGCCCGGTGCTCGTAGACATTGCAAAGGACGCCCAGCAGGGTCAGATGACCTTCTCCTGGCCGCCGAAGATCGACCTCCCCGGCTACCGCCCGGTGACGCGCGGCCACAACAAGCAGGTCCGCGAAGCAGCCAAGCTGATCGCCGCGGCCACCAAGCCGGTGCTGTACGTGGGCGGCGGCGTGGTCAAGGCACACGCCTCCAAGGAACTCCGCGAACTGGCTGAACTGACCGGCGCCCCCGTTGTCACTACCCTGATGGCGCGCGGCGTGTTCCCCGATTCCCACCCGCAGCACGTGGGCATGCCGGGTATGCACGGCACCGTTTCCGCGGTCACGGCGCTGCAGCAGTCCGATCTGCTCATCACCCTCGGAGCCCGCTTCGATGACCGGGTGACCGGCATCCTGAAGTCCTTCGCGCCGAACGCCAAGGTGATCCACGCGGATATTGACCCCGCCGAAATCTCCAAGAACCGCACCGCCGACGTGCCGATCGTGGGATCCGTCAAGGAAATCATCCCCGAGCTCACCGAGGCTGTCCGCTCACAGTTCGAATCCGCCGGCACGCCGGACCTCACCACCTGGTGGGCGTTCCTTAACAACCTTAAGGAAACCTACCCACTGGGCTGGACCGAGCCGGAGGACGGGCTCAGCGCCCCGCAGCGCGTCATCGAACGCATCGGCGCGCTGACCGGCCCTGAAGGCATCTACGTTGCCGGCGTTGGCCAGCACCAAATGTGGGCCGCGCAGTTCATCAAGTACGAGCGCCCGCACGCCTGGCTGAACTCAGGCGGCGCCGGCACAATGGGCTATGCCGTACCGGCTGCCATGGGCGCCAAGGTGGGGGAGCCGGACCGTGTGGTCTGGGCCATCGACGGCGACGGCTGCTTCCAGATGACCAACCAGGAACTGGCCACCTGCGCCATCAACAAGATCCCCATCAAGGTTGCCATCATCAACAACTCCTCGCTGGGCATGGTCCGCCAGTGGCAGACCCTGTTCTACGAGGGCCGCTACTCCAACACGGACCTCAACACCGGCCACGAAACCGTGCGGATCCCGGACTTCGTCAAGCTGGGGGAGGCCTACGGCTGCGCTTCCTTCCGCTGCGAGCGGGACGAGGATATTGATGCCACCATCCAGAAGGCCCTCGAAATCAATGACCGCCCCGTGGTCATCGACTTCGTGGTGAGCCCCGACTCCATGGTGTGGCCAATGGTGCCCGCCGGCGTGAGCAACGACCAGATCCAGGTTGCCCGCAACATGACCCCGGAATGGGAAGAGGAGGACTGAACATGACCCGCCACACACTGTCCGTTCTGGTTGAAGACAAGCCCGGTGTACTGACCCGCGTCGCGAGCCTCTTTGCCCGACGCGCCTTTAACATCAACTCCCTGGCCGTCGGCCCGACGGAAGTTCCGGGCATGTCCCGGATGACCGTCGTCGTCGACGCCGACGGTGACCTGATTGAACAGGTCACCAAACAGCTCAATAAGCTGGTCAACGTGATCAAGATTGTTGAGCTCACCTCCGAATCTTCCGTGCAGCGAGACCACATCCTGGTCAAGGTACGTGCGGATGCCGCGACTCGTCTGCAGGTGACCCAGGCTGCAGACCTGTTCCGTGCTTCAGTGGTTGACGTCTCCACAGACTCCGTCGTCATTGAAGCAACAGGCCACCCCGAAAAGCTCACGGCGCTGCTCTCAGTGCTTGAGCCCTTCGGCATCCGCGAAATTGTGCAGTCCGGCACCCTGGCCGTTGGACGGGGATCCCGCTCCATGAGTGACAGGGCTTTGCGCAGCGCTTAGTTAAGGCGGGGCACGGCCCCACCTGCGGCGCAATGCCCGTGCAGTACCGCAACACCCCAGACTAATTACCCAGTGAATCACTCAAGAGGAGTTACCCAAGTGACTGAAATGTTCTACGACGACGACGCCGACCTGTCGATCATCCAGGGTCGTAAGGTCGCCATTGTTGGCTATGGCTCCCAGGGCCACGCCCACGCGCTGAACCTGCGCGACTCCGGCGTCGAGGTTGTCATCGCCCTCAAGGAAGGCTCGAAGTCGATCGCCAAGGCCGAAGAAGCCGGCTTCAAGGCCCTGACCGTTTCCGACGCCGCCGAATGGGCCGACGTCATCATGATCCTGGCACCGGACCAGCACCAGCGCTCGATCTACAACGACTCCATCAAGGACAAGCTGACCCCAGGCAAGGCACTCGCCTTCGCCCACGGCTTCAACATCCGCTTCGGCTACATCGAGGCACCTGAGGGCGTTGACGTCATCCTGATCGCTCCGAAGGCTCCCGGCCACACCGTGCGCCGCGAATTCGAAGCAGGCCGTGGCATCCCGGACATCATCGCCGTGGAGCAGGACGCCTCCGGCGCAGCCTGGGACCTGGCCAAGTCCTACGCCAAAGCCATCGGCGGCACCCGCGCCGGCGTCATCAAGACCACCTTCACCGAAGAGACCGAAACCGACCTCTTCGGCGAGCAGGCTGTCCTGTGCGGCGGCGTGTCCCAGCTGGTCCAGTACGGCTTCGAGACACTGACCGAGGCCGGCTACCAGCCGGAGATCGCCTACTTCGAGGTGCTTCACGAGCTCAAGCTCATCGTTGACCTCATGTGGGAAGGCGGCATCGCCAAGCAGCGCTGGAGCGTTTCCGACACCGCAGAGTACGGCGACTACGTCTCCGGCCCGCGCGTCATCACCCCCGACGTGAAGGAAAACATGCAGGCTGTCCTCGCCGACATCCAGAGCGGCGCGTTCGCCAAGCGCTTCATCGACGACCAGGACAACGGCGGCGAAGAGTTCAAGGCCCTGCGTGCCAAGGCTGAGCAGCACCCGATCGAGGCCGTTGGCCGCGAATTGCGCTCCCTGTTCGCCTGGCAGCAGACGGACGAGGACTACGTAGAGGGCTCCGCAGCCCGCTAAGTCTGCTGTGCGGGTGCTCCTCGGGGTGCCATCATGAGGCCGGGTTCACTTAACAATGTGAGCCCGGCCTTTCCGTCCGCCTAGACTTGTTCCATCCCAAGGACTGCAACGCAGAGGATCACTCGTGTCAAAACCCGTAGTACTGCTCGCCGAAGAACTTTCGCCCGCCACCATCGAGGCCCTCGGCCCGGACTTCGAGATCCGCCAGACTGACGGCTCCGACCGGTCCCAGCTGCTCGCCGCCATCGCGGACGTGGACGCCATCCTGGTCCGCTCCGCCACCCACCTGGACGCCGAAGCCATTGCCGCCGCGAAGAACCTCAAGGTCATCGCCCGCGCCGGCGTTGGCCTGGACAACGTTGACATTAAAGCCGCCACACAGGCCGGCGTGATGGTGGTCAACGCCCCGACTTCGAACATCATTTCGGCAGCGGAACTGACGGTGGGCCACATCCTGAGCCTCGCACGCCACATCCCGCAGGCCAGCTCCGCGCTGAAAAACGGTGAATGGAAGCGCTCCAAGTACACCGGCATCGAACTATTCGAGAAGAAGATCGGCATCATCGGCCTGGGCCGCATCGGCGCCCTCGTTGCTGCCCGCCTCCAGGGCTTCGACACCGAAATCCTCGCCTACGATCCGTACATCACCTCGGCCCGCGCCGCGCAGCTCGGAGTCAAGCTCGTCACCCTCGATGAACTGCTGAGCCAGTCGGACTTCGTTACCATCCACATGCCCAAGACGCCGGAAACCGTCGGCATGCTCGGCGCTGACGCGTTCACCAAGATGAAGTCCACCGCCTACGTGGTCAACGTGGCACGTGGTGGCCTCGTGGACGAAGAGGCTCTCTACGCAGCCCTGCAGGACCGCCAGATCGCCGGCGCAGCCGTGGACGTCTTCGTCAAGGAACCCAGCACGGACCTGCCGTTCTTCGCCCTGGACAACGTGGTGGTCACCCCGCACTTGGGTGCATCCACCGATGAAGCCCAGGAGAAGGCAGGCGTCTCGGTTGCCAAGTCCGTTCGATTGGCGCTGGCCGGCGAACTCGTACCGGATGCCGTGAACGTGGCCGGCGGCGTGATTGCCCCCGACGTCCGTCCGGGCATCCCGCTGATCGAAAAGCTGGGCCGGATCTTCACCGCGCTGACCCATGCCTCCCTGACCCAGATCGACGTCGAGGTGGCCGGCGAGATCGCGGCGCTGGACGTCAAGGTCCTGGAACTGGCCGCGCTCAAGGGCATCTTCGCCGATGTGGTGACCGAACAGGTCTCCTACGTCAACGCCCCGGTTATCGCCGAACAGCGCGGCATCAACGTCCGCCTCATCACGACGGCGGAAGCGGAGGACTACCGCAACGTCCTCACCATCCGGGGTGCTTTGAGCGACGGCAGCCAGATCTCCGTGGCAGGTACGCTCACGGGCCCGAAGCAGGTGGAGAAGCTCGTCGGAGTCAACGGCTACGACGTTGAGATCCCCATCAGCGAGCACCTTGTGGTGGTGGCCTACGCTGACCGGCCGGGTGTGATCGGAACCATCGGACACATCCTGGGTATGAACAACATCAACATTGCCGGCATGCAGGTGGCACGGCAGACGGAAGGCGGCCAGGTTCTGGCACTGCTGACCATCGACAGTTCCGTTCCGCAGCAGGTGCTTGACGCCATCAAGGCAGGCATCGGCGCCGAAATGGTCCGCGAAGTGGACCTCGAGGACTAAGAACCGCACCGCCATCAACTACGCGTGACCGAACCTTAACGTCGGCAACGTATGATTGGCCGGTCTGCTTACAATGGCTAGGTCCTGTTTCAGGACCAGGCCGGCAGACCGGCCAATACTTTTTGCACACCAGGCAGGAAATCCTATATATCCGCCGCCTGCGGATCCCGGTGTGCGCACGCAATCCAGGTTTCAGGGAGCCCAATGAACGCCGTCCAGAGGTTCATCAGAAGCAAAGTGCTGCTGCTGACCGCGGCCATCTTGATCGCAGCCATGTGCTTGTCGGTCCTCGTCCAAGGCCAGTCGCAGGCCGCACTCAACCGAACGGTGGATGAAAACTCGCGGGGTCTCTACGACGTCCTGGTCCAGGCCAAGGCAGGCTCCGGGGCGCTGATGCAGCCGGAGATCGCCAACGGTGGCGGCGGCATCGGCTTCGACCAGCTCGAGAGCATCCGGAAGCTTTCCGGAACGTCCGTGGCGGCCCCCATCAGCCTGGTGTCCCGCGTGACGCAGAACCTGGAAGCGCCACGGCTCGACGCCATGGACTACCTTGGCTACAACTCCGGGCTGGCAGGCACAGCGACCACGGACCAGGCCGCCGGCGCCACAGATCCCAGCAAATGGCCCGCTGCTGAGTCCGTGCTCGGCGATACCCCCAAGAGCTACCGCCTGACCGCCAGTGCCGTCAGCTCCGACGGTGTCTCCGAGCAGACCCTATTCAAGTCCACGGCCGAGGGCAGCCTGGGCAAGGCCAAACTCGTCGAGGAGAAGGCTGCCGGGGGCACCAGCATCCGGATCGCACCACCCGCAGGCGAGACGGGCATCAAATTCCCCGCTCCAGCCGGCGGCTCCGAACATAACCTGTTCAACCTTTCGGTGTCACTGCCCCTGTCTCCCGAAGTGACCGAGTCCGTGGTCGCCGTCGACCCCGTCTCCGAGCGCGCACTGCTCGGCTCGGCGGGCGACTTCCTCGCCCCGCTGGAGAAGGCCCCGCCCGCTGACGCGCGGAACGCCGGAGCCATCGGCCGGCACTTCGAAAGCCTCTTCACCAACGGCATCAGCCTGGAAGAGCTCAACGAGGGCCCTGACTTCCTCGGTGTCAAGCTCAAGTACTGGGCACCGCTGATGACGCAGTACCAGCAGGCGAAGCGCAGCGGACAGCTGACCGCGGACTCGCAGGCCATTCCCCTGGTTGTCCGTTCCGGCACATCCCTGGACCTTAAGTACAACGTGAAGATCGAGGAGATCGACGCCGCGGGCAAGGTTGTCAAGGAAGTCGGCACCGCCACGCGTTCCCTCGGTAAGGACTACCTGCCGTTTGTGTCCAAGGACCCGTTCGCGCTGTCCTGGCCCGGCTCCACCGACCACTCCGGTCTCCTCGGCAGCGCCGGCAACTTCAACCAGGGCCTCTACACCCCGGCTACGTGGAGCACCGACTTCGCTGCCGCGCCGAAGTACACGGACGGCGACGCCGCGGCCAATGGGGCGGTCCAGAAGACCGCCGTTCCCGGCGACTGGGTCACCGTAAACCGCCTGCCGGAGAAGGGTGCCAACGGCGCCCCGGTGGACCAGACCCAGCGTGAGCCTGTGGATGAACGTTCCTACCGGGAAGACCTGGCAACAGGGGAAAAGCTCGCGGCTCCGCTGGCCATGGTCTATGGGACCTTCGACCCCGCGGCTGTCGAGAAGGCCGCCGGCGACGTCAACCGCCTTCCGCTGGGTGGCTACGACCCCACTCCGTTTACCCTCACCAAGGATGCCGAAGGCAAGACAGTCACCGGTACCGAACTCAAGCCTTCACTCAGTGCCACCGGACTGGCGAGCCAGTCGGCCGGTGCCATCACCGACTTCTACGGCCTGGCCGCAGCACGCGGCTACAAGGACAACGCCGCCGTGATCGACGCCGTACGTGTCCGGGCCAAGGCCCCCGGAAGCTGGAAGGAAGCTCAGCCCGACGTCGAAAAGCTCGCCAGCGAGATCCGCGAAATGGGTCTTGAGGCTACTGTTGTGGCCGGTTCCGCCCGTGAGGACGCCAGCATTTTTGTCCCCGGATACTCCAAGGACGACGCCGGCAAGGAGTCAGCGCTGGGCACTGTCCAGCAGTCCTGGGTCCGGCAGAATGCAGCGGACGCAGTCTCCGGCTCCCTCACCGGGACCAACGTGACACTGCTCTTCCTGACGCTGTGCGGAGCCGCGCTGTTGACCGGCGCCTCCACCGTCAGCTACATCCGGAAACGCAAACGCGAAGCCGGAACCCTCCGCGCCATGGGTTGGACCCAGCTGCGCATCAGGAACTGGGTGCTCGAGGAATTCGGTGTCGGCGCTGCGCTGCTCGCGGTAGCCGGGATCATCCTGAGCCTGGCGAGCTGGAGCGTGACCACAGCCATCGTCTCAGCCTCCGTCCTGGTCCTGTATGCGGCAGCGGCCTTCTTCGCCGCCCAACAGCTGCGCCACCGTGATGTGGTGGACCAGGAACCGCAGCACGACGAGCGGCTGATCCCGGTGGACTCCCCGCTGACCTTTGCCAACCGGCAGCTCAGCACGAACAAGTTCAACACTCTGTCCCTGGCCGTCGCAGTCGGCGTGTTCGGCGCCGCGGTGGGCGGGCTGGTGGCCTTGCTCATCGACATTCCCCGTGCCGCCGGAGCGAGCGCCCTCAGCGGACTGGCCGCAGCAAGCGTGGCGCTGCCCAGCATGCTCCTGGCACTTGCCGGCGTCGCAGTGGGGCTGGTCCTGACCTTGGTTACCGGCCGGTTTGAGCTCAACGCCAAACGCCAGTACCTGGGCATCCTTGAGGCCATGGGCTGGAACCCGGACATGCTCCGCCAGGTCCGGCTCTTCGAAAACGCGCTGGTGGGCACGGTGGCCCTGCCGCTGGGCGTCCTGGGCGCGCTGGGCATCGGGCTCCTACTTGCCCCGTATGCCGCGCTATGGGCCGGCGTCGCCGGCCTGGTGGCTGTACTTTGCTGGATACCGATTGCAACGAAAGTGGTCCAATGACAAACGAGACGAATGTTCACCGGAGCCGGAGGTCCGGCTTGGCTGAGGCCCCCCTGCAGACCCGGGCCAACACCATCGTCAAGGCCGCGGACCACGGGACCCCGCTGGAACTGAGCGACATTACCATCCGCTACGGAGGCGGCAAGGGCGGTGCCGAAGCAGTCAGTGTTGTGGAGGGCTTCGACCTCACGCTGCACGCCGGCGAGATGCACTGTGTTGCCGGCCGAAGCGGATCCGGCAAGACCAGCATCCTGACAGTGGGCGCGGGACTGACCCTGCCGACGTCGGGCCGTGTCTTCTGGGAAGGGGATTCCCTCGAAAGCATGGGCGACGACGAAATCGCCGACCGCCGTCGGGCCCTGATCGGTTACGTTGACCAGGGCGGCGCCCTGATCGACGGCATGAGCGCCCTCGAAAACGTGCTCCTGCCGGCCGTGCCCGACGGCGAGGTGGACCAGCGCCGCGACATGGCCAAGGACCTCCTGGACCTGGTGGGCCTGGGCCGCCGGATGCGGCACCGTCCGGCCCAGCTGTCCGGTGGTGAACGCCAGCGTGTGGCGATCGCCCGAGCCCTGATCCTGGGCACGCGCGTCCTGGTGGTTGATGAGCCCACGGCCAGCCTGGACCGGGCCTCCGCCAACCGCATCATCAGCATCCTCAAGGACACCACCTCGGACGGCATCGCAGTACTGGTCGCTTCACACGACCACGAACTGGTCCGCCTGAGCGATACGCTGACTGAACTGATCTAGCCCTACCCCTTCGCACCAAAGGTAACGTCCGCACGTGAGCGCAACAGCCAAAACCCCGTTCTACATCACCACGGCCATCACCTACCCGAACGGTGTTCCGCACATCGGACATGCCTACGAGTACATCGCCACCGACGCCATGGCGCGCTTCAAGCGGCTTGACGGCTTTGACGTGATGTTCCTGACGGGCACGGATGAGCACGGCATGAAGATTGCGCAGGCGGCCGAGAAGGAAGGCGTCACGCCCAAGGAGCTGGTGGACCGCAACGCGGAAGTCTACAAGTCTGCCCACGCCGCGCTGGGGATCACGTACGACCGCTTCATCCGGACCACGGACGCTGACCACTACGCAGCGTCGCAGGCCATCTGGAAGAAGATGGAAGCCAACGGCGATATCTACCTGTCCAAGTACGAGGGCTGGTACTCCGTCCGGGACGAGGCCTTCTATGTGGAGGACGACACCCTGGTCAAGGACGACGGCGTGCGGTACTCCAAGGAGACAGACACCGAGGTGACGTGGACGGCTGAGGAGAGCTACTTCTTCCGGCTGTCCTCCTACCAGGACCGCCTGCTGGCGCTGTACGAGGCCCAGCCGGAGTTCGGGGCACCGCAGTCCCGCTTCAACGAGGTCATCAGCTTCGTCAAGCGCGGCCTCGAAGACCTGTCGATCAGCCGCACCACGTTCGACTGGGGTGTCCCCGTCCCCGGCAACGACAAGCACGTCATGTACGTCTGGGTGGACGCGCTCACCAACTACCTGACCGGCGTCGGCTACCCGGACGTCGAGTCGGAATCCTTCAAGAAGTTCTGGCCCGCCGATGTGCATGTGATCGGCAAGGACATCTCACGGTTCCACGCCATCTACTGGCCGGCGTTCCTGATGAGTGCCGGCATTGAGCTGCCCAAGCGCGTAATGATCCACGGCTTCCTGCACAACAACGGTGTGAAGATGTCCAAGTCGCTCGGCAACGTGGTGGCACCGGCAGACTTCGTGGCGCAGTACGGGCTGGACCAGGTACGGTTCTTCTTCCTCCGAGAGGTCCCGTTCGGCGCCGACGGCAGCTACAACCATGAGGCCATCGTGGGCCGCATGAACTCGGACCTGGCCAACAACTTCGGCAACCTGGCGCAGCGTTCGCTGTCCATGGTGGCCAAGAACTGCGAGGCCCGGGTCCCGGTTCCGGGTGCCTTCACGGCTGAAGACACCGCGATCCTGGCGCAGGCCAACGGGCTCCTGGAGACTGCTCGGGCCGCCTTCGAAAAGCAGGAATTCAGCCGCGCACTCGAGGCCATCTGGGGCGTCCTGGGGGACACCAACGCCTACTTTGCCGAGCAGGCTCCCTGGGTACTGCGGAAGACCGACGTCGAACGCATGAACACCGTGCTGTACGTGACGCTGGAAGTGCTGCGCATCGTGGCCATCCTGGCCCAGCCCGTGATGCCCACCGCCACGGCCGCGCTGTTGGACACGTTGGGACAGCCCGACGGCGGATCGCGCCAGTTCTCCGCGCTCACCACACCTATTGTCGCCGGAACTCCGCTGCCGGCTCCGGCGCCCGTCTTCCCCAAGTATGAGGAACCAGCCGAAGCCTAGGTATGTCCCTGCTGGCTACTTGCTGGTACGCGGACTGAGTATTGTTCCGGGTCCGGTCAGTAGGGCCCGCCTTGTAAGGCGGGTACTGAGTACTGGAGACATCCTGGTGTCCGTCTGTCTAGCCTTATCTGGTTAGCAAACTGATGATTCGCATCTGGGAGAACCGTCGCCCCGATGCTGTCCGTTTGCCTTTAGCCCTCCGTGTCGGGGATGGCGCCGTTCTTCCACCTGTCTGATCAGTTTGGACCAGACAATGGATGGAGACGGAAATGAAACGGATCCTTGCCGCTTTTGGTGTCGCGGGTCTTGCGCTATTGGGTGCCACTGCGCCGGCCACCGCGTCGCCTTCTGAGGACGAGAAAAAGATCACCATTTGCCACGCCACCGGCTCGGAAAGCAATCCCTACGTGCCGGTGACCATCAGCCTCAACGCGCTCAACGCCCACGTGGGCCACCAGCACGATGAGGACATCATTCCGGCCAACGACGGGAAAGTTCTTCCCGGCGGCCAGAACCTTGACAAGGCCGGCATCTGGAATGCAGGCTGCGCCGCACCAGGCGAGCCGAACGGCAACGGCCACGGCGATCACAAGATCACCATCTGCCACGCCACCGGCTCGGACAAGAACCCGTACGTGCCGATTACGATCGCTCTGCAGGGACTCAACGGCCACGCCAATGCCAACCACCAGCACACTGAAGACATCATCCCGCCGAACACCGGCAAGGTGCTGCCTGCAGGCCAGAACTGGACGGCTAAGGGGCAGGCAACCTACAACAACGGCTGCGTTCCCACATCGGTGCCGACAGTAGTGCCGCCGGGAGAGACTCCCAGGGGGGCGGTTGTGGGTACGCCGGGCGAGACTCCCAGGGGGGCGGTTGTGGGTACGCCGGGCGAAACTCCCAGAGGTGCTGTTGTGGGTGCGCCAGCGGGTCAAGGTGCCGTAGCCGCCAACAACCCTGGCTTCAATGTCCAGACTGCAGTGGCAGGTTCGACTGACGTTTCCATCGCCCCCTGGGCCGCTGGCATCGTCGTGATGTTGCTCGCTGCAGCGGGAGTGGCTGCCCGCAGGACCCTGGCAGCCAGCGGTACCGTATCCCGGCCCCGGAAGGAATGACGCCGGCTACTGCCGCCCGCAGGGGCGCTGTTTGAATCACCGGCAGGCGCCGTGGCCGCAAAGGGCGCGGCGTCTGCCGGCAAACCGGGCAAATCCGACTGACAGCGGGTAACGATGGACAGCGATGGAAGGCTCTTCACCGCCAAGAGCATTGTCTTTGTGGCGCTGTGTGGCGTGCTGGCCTACCTGGCGTTCGCATTTCTGCCATTCCTGGCCGGGCCGGGAGCGTCGCCGGCAGTGACCGGGGTTGCTGTGCAGCCGACCACCCAGGCCCCAGCGCCGTCCACCCCCACGCCCTCCACGGACACCGGCGCTCCGGTCCCGGCGGGTCCGGCAGCGTCCCCGCCGCAGCGGCTGGTGTATCAGGCCGCAGACATCGATGTAGTGGTCCACCCGCTCGAACCCACCGGCGAGGACCAGGCCACCCAGACCATCGTGCCGCCGCCCACCATGGACGGCTACTGGCTGTCGCCCTACGGTGTGCCCGGAGTGGGCTCGGTCAATACCACCTACATTGCCGGCCATAGCTGGGTGGACAGGGACGCGCCGTTCAACCGGCTGAGTACACACGCGGCAGCAGGTGACAGGCTGACCGTGGCCACAGCCAAGGGCGAAGTGGCCTACTTGGTGGATTCAGTGACTACCTACGAAAAATCCGGGCTCAAAGACAGCCACATCTGGCAAGTGGCACCCAACAGGCTGGTCCTCATTTCCTGTTACACGGATGATTTCTGGGGCACCAACGTGGTGGTGGTGGCCTCACCGGAGGACCCAGTCCTCCGTCTCAGCAAATGAGACCGATTGTCCGGCATGCGGATCATCTTAATATTCTTGGAGCATGAGCGCATCCACGATCAATCTCGCTGTCATTCCCGGTGACGGCATTGGCCCAGAGGTCATTGCCGAGGCACTGAAAGTCCTCGAAAAGGCTGTCGCCGCTGAAGGCGTTGTCCTCGAGCAGACTCACTACCAGCTCGGTGCCGAGCACTGGCTGGCCACCGGCGAGACCCTTCCGGATGAGGTCCTCGCCGACCTGCGCACGCGGGACGCGATCCTCTTCGGTGCGGTCGGCGCCGCCCCCGGCGACACCCGGATTCCGTCCGGTATCATCGAGCGGGAGATGCTGCTCAAGCTCCGCTTCAGCCTGGACCACTACGTCAACCTGCGGCCGTCGCGGCTGTACGGAACAGTCGGCAGCCCGCTGGCCAATCCCGGCATCATCGATTTTATCGTCGTCCGCGAGGGAACCGAGGGTCCATATGTGGGCAACGGCGGCTCGCTTCGCACCGGCACACCCCACGAGGTGGCCACCGAGGTCTCACTCAACACGGCATATGGCGTGGAGCGCGTTGTCCGCGATGCCTTCCGCCGCGCCAGCGCCCGGGAACGCAAGCATGTGACCCTGGTGCACAAGCACAACGTCCTGGTCTACGCCGGCCACCTGTGGAAGCGCACCGTCGAGTCGGTGGCCCAGGAATTCCCCGAGGTCACCCACGATTACCTGCACGTTGATGCGGCCACCATCTTTATGGTCACCGACCCCTCACGCTTCGATGTCATTGTCACCGACAACCTCTTCGGCGACATCCTCACTGACCTCGCTGCAGCCATCACCGGCGGCATCGGGCTGGCGGCGTCCGGCAACATCAACATGGACCGCACCGCCCCGTCCATGTTTGAACCGGTCCACGGCTCGGCCCCGGACATCGCCGGACAGCAGAAGGCAGATCCCACCGCGGCCATCCTGTCGGCGGTGCTCCTGCTGGACCACCTCGGCTACACCGCCGCGGCCCGCAGGATCGAAGCTGCGGTGATCGCCGACGTCGAAACCCGCGACGGCGGCGCCCGCAGCACCAGCGCCGTCGGGGACGCCATCGCCGCAGCGCTCTAGGCCCGGCCGGGAGGTCCTGCCAACGGGCGTAAGCTTGTTTCGAATCACCAAATGCTGCCCTGCGGTTCAGTGTTGAACCACATTCAGAAGGCAGCCGATCGTGGAGGAACCATGACTCAGACCGCCCATGGCGTCGAATTTAACCAGCAGCTCTCGGCAACCCCGAAGTCAGCTGAAGAGCGTGCAGCCATCCTGGCCAACCCGGGATTTGGCAATTACTTCACCGACCACACCGCCGTCGTCGACTACAGCGTGGACGAGCAAGGCGAGGGTGGCTGGCACAACGCCCGCGTTGAGGCCTACGGACCCATCTCCCTGGACCCGTCTGCCGCGGTGCTGCACTACGGCCAGGAGATCTTCGAAGGCCTCAAGGCATACCGCCACGCTGACGGCTCAATCTGGACCTTCCGTCCGGAGGCCAACGCGGCCCGCCTGAACAAGTCGGCCCGACGCCTGGCACTTCCGGAACTGCCCGAGGAATACTTCCTCGGCGCCATCCGGGAACTGGTGCAGGCGGACAAGGAATGGGTTCCCGCCGGTGACGGCGAGGCCCTTTACCTGCGCCCGTTCATGATCGCCACCGAGGCGTTCCTGGGTGTCCGGGCAGCGCGGGAGGTGTCCTTCCGGGTGATCGCATCGCCCGCTGGCAACTACTTCGGCGGCGAACTCAAGCCCGTGTCCATCTGGATCTCACGCGAGTACGCCCGCGCAGGCCGCGGCGGCACCGGTGCCGCCAAGTGCGGCGGCAACTACGCAGCCTCCCTGATCGCCCAGCAGGAAGCCGAAGCCAACGGCTGCAAGCAGGTGCTGTTCCTGGACCAGTTCAACGACAACGCCGTCGAAGAGCTCGGCGGCATGAACGTGTTCTTTGTGATGAAGGACGGATCCCTCGTGACTCCTGCACTCACCGGAACCATCCTGGAGGGAATCACCAGGATGTCCGTTATCCAGGTGGCCAACGACATGGGCCGGCAGGTCACCGAGCGCAAGATCACCCTTGATGAATGGCGCGACGGCGTGGCCTCCGGCGGGATCACCGAGGTTTTTGCCTGCGGCACCGCAGCGGTGATCACCCCGATCGGTGTCCTGAAGGACACCACCGAATTCATCGGTTCCGAGGACGCGAAGGCGGGGGAGACCACCATGGCCATCCGCGAACAGCTCCTCGGCATCCAGACCGGAACCGTGCCGGATACTCACGGCTGGCTGACCCGCCTGGCCTAGGCACGCCACGCACTTAGGAATAACGACGGCGGTTGGCCGGCGCTGTGGGAAGTTCAACACAGTGCCGGGCAACTGCCGTCGTCCGTTAACGGGGTCTTCCATTAATAGTGAGTCGCGGCCTCAGCGGCGGGCGGCCTTCCGGGCCGCGTTCTTGAGGGCCTTGCGGGAGACCGGCTTCAGGGCTTTGCGCGCCGCTTCGTCGTCCAGGGCACGGTTGCGGCGGGCATCGATGACGTCGTTCCAGAGTGCGGTGGCGAAGGCACCGCCGTCCTGGGCGTAAACGTCGTAGGGATAGTCGGCAAAGATGGACTGTTTGCTGCCGCCGGTGGGCAGATCCGTCCCTGTTGCCTCCGCAACGGCGTCGGCCACAGCCCAGGTCCGGGTGAGGTGCTTCGTGAGGTTCGCCTGGACAAAAATGTTTGCGTCGCTGGAGGCAGCGGCGCGCGTCAGGAGCGCGTCGAGGTCACGGGCCAGGAACCTGGACGCCCCGGCTTCCACGGGTAGTGAACCTGATCTGAAGTCCTCAGCGAAAGCGTCGACTTCCTCGCGCCAGTCGGTGGTTTCGCGGAACTTCTGCCACGTGGGAAACCAGACAATGGAGCCCGTCGCGTGGTTGTGGATGTGCAGCAGACCGCTGTTTTTCTCTGCCAGTGCGTGGTCGTGTCCCGCGGCGTCGGCGCCGGACAATAGTTCGGACAGCGAGGTGGTGGGTGAAGTGCTCATGGGTATGCCTGGCTGCTCTCTCTGGGCGGTGGGTTCACCAGCCATAACCCGCCCCGGGGGTGCGGTTATTCCGTGCCGTCCTGATGCGAAGATGGTGCAGTGAACTCCACCTCGAGCGGCGCTCCAGTCGCTGCCAGCCCACTGACGGCTTTCTTCCTGGCACCCAACCCCGGGCCCATGAGCCTGGACGGCACCAATTCGTACGCCATCTCCGCCCCCGGCGCCAGTACATCCGTGGTGGTGGATCCGGGCCCGGCGGACGAGGGCCACCTTCGCCGCCTCGCAGACGTGGGCCCCGTGGAACTCATTCTCGTGACGCACCGCCACTCCGACCACACGGCAGGCTCCCAGCGGCTCCATGAGCTCACCGGCGCCCCGGTCCGCGCGGCCGATCCCCGGCACTGCCACGGCGGCGAGCCCCTGCAGGACGGTGAAACCATCCACGCGGCGGGTGTTTCCATCCGGGTCCTGGCAACGCCGGGCCATACGTCCGACTCCGTCTGCTTCCACCTTCCCGGCGACGGCCCGCACGGCTCTGTGCTGACCGGCGACACCATCCTGGGCCGCGGCACCACCATGCTGGACTACCCTGACGGCAGGCTGGGGGATTACCTTGAGTCCCTGGACCGGCTCGAAGCCCTTGGCCAGGCCACCGTCCTGCCGGCCCACGGCCCGGTGCTTCCCTCCCTTGCGGCCGTTACCCGCTCCTACCGCGAGCACCGGCAGGAGCGTCTGGCGCAGATCCGCGCAGCGCTGGCCCGCTTTGGCGGGGACGCCACTGTCGCGGACGTGGCGGACGACGTGTACGCCGACGTCGAACCCTCCGTCCGGCGGGCGGCCGAAATGTCGGTGGCCGCGCAGCTGGACTACCTCCGTGGGCTGCCCGGGGCCTGACCGGCGGACGTGACGCAGGGCAAGTGCCGCCGCTCAAGACGGTAGGCTAGCCACCATGCGTATTGCCAGGTTTGTAGTCGATTCTGATCCCCTCTACGGCGTTGTTGAAGGAGAGCCCGGCAGTGAGGAAATCACTGTCATCAACGGCGACCCCTTCTTCAACGGGGTGGAGCGCACGCACGTCAAGCACAAGCTCGAAGACGTCCGGCTCCTGGCCCCGATCATTCCCCGCAGCAAGGTGATCGGCGTGGGACGCAACTTCGCCGAGCACGCCGCCGAGCTGGGCAACGAAGTCCCGCAGCAGCCGCTGCTGTTCCTGAAGCCGAACACCTCCGTCATCGGCCCCGGCGACCCCATTGTGCTGCCGGAATTCTCAGACGAAGTTTCGTTCGAGGCCGAGCTGTGTGTGGTCATCGGCCGGATCTGCAAGGACGTCCCGGAAGACCGCGTCGACGACGTCATCTTCGGCTACACCTGCGGCAACGATCTCACCGCCCGCGACGTCCAGAAAACGGACCTGCAGTGGGCCCGGGCCAAGGGCTTCGACACCTCGGCACCCCTCGGACCCTGGATCGAGACCGAGCTGGACACCGAAGACCTGGCCATCAAGGGCTGGCTCAACGGTGAACTGCGCCAGGACGGCAGCACCAGCCAGATGATCCGCGGCGTCCGGGAAATCGTCTCCATCGTGTCCCAGGCCTTCACCCTGCTCCCGGGCGACGTCATCATGACCGGCACCCCGGCCGGCGTCGACCTCGTCACCGCGGGGGACCGCTACGACGTGGAGATCGAGGGCATCGGCCGCCTGTCCAACCCGGTGGTCCGCCGCTGACGGGTAAAGTTGGAACCACTATGACTACTGCCTCCGCGCTGAACCCTGCCGCCATCCCGTCCGTCACTGCCGAAACCCCGGTCCGGGTGCGGTTCTGCCCGTCACCCACGGGCACCCCGCACGTGGGCCTGATCCGGACGGCGCTGTTCAACTGGGCCTATGCCCGGCACACGAAGGGGACCCTGGTTTTCCGCATCGAGGACACGGACTCGGCGCGGGACAGCGAGGAAAGCTACCACCAGCTGCTGGACGCGCTGAAGTGGTTGGGCATCACCTGGGACGAAGGTGTCGAGGTGGGAGGCCCGCACGAGCCGTACCGCCAGTCCCAGCGCAGCGACATCTACCAGGATGTCATCGCTCGGCTGAAGGCCGGCGGCCACATTTACGAGTCCTACTCCACGCCCGCTGAAATCGAAGCCCGCCACCGTGCGGCGTCCCGCGACCCCAAGCTGGGTTATGACGGGTTTGACCGTCACATCACCGAGGAACAGCTGGCCCAGTACAAGGCAGAAGGCCGCCAGGCCGTGCTGCGCCTGCGGATGCCGGACGAGGACCTCACGTTCAAGGACCTCGTCCGCGGCGAGATCACGTTCAAGGCCGGCTCCGTGCCGGACTTCGCGGTGGTCCGTGCCAACGGCGCGCCGTTGTACACGCTGGTGAACCCGGTGGACGATGCCCTGATGGGCATCACGCACGTGCTGCGCGGCGAAGACCTGCTCAGCTCCACGCCGCGCCAGATCGCCCTGTACCGTGCCCTCTACGCCATTGGCGTTGCGGAGTACATGCCGGAGTTCGGGCACCTGCCGTACGTCATGGGCCAGGGCAACAAGAAGCTCTCCAAGCGCGACCCCGAATCCAGCCTGTTCCTGCACCGCGAACGCGGCTTCATTCCCGAGGGCCTGCTGAACTACCTGTCCCTCCTGGGCTGGTCCCTGAGCGCCGACGAGGACATCTTCACCGTCAAGCAGCTCGTGGAGCACTTCGACATCCACGATGTGCTGGCCAACCCGGCACGTTTTGATCTGAAGAAGGCAGAAGCCATCAACGGCACGCACGTCCGGCTGCTTGAGGCCGCCGATTTCCGTGCGCGCCTGGTGCCGTACCTCCGGGCCGCGGACCTGGTAGGGGAGATCCTCACGGACCGGGAGGAAGAGATCCTCACCGAGGCTGCACCCCTCGTCCAGGAGCGGATCACCCTGCTGGGGGAGGCCCCGGAAATGCTCGCCTTCCTGTTCAAGGCCGACGACGCGATCGACGTCGCGGACGACGCCCGCAAGGGCCTGCCCGCCAACCTGACCGAAGTACTTGATGCCGCCCTTGCGGCCCTTGAGCCTGTTCAGGACTGGAACCCGGAGGAGATCCAGACGGCCCTGAAGCAGGCACTCGTGGAGGACCTCGGGCTGAAGCCGCGGCTGGCCTTCGGTCCTGTCCGCACCGCCATCTCCGGGCGCCGGATCTCGCCGCCACTCTTCGAATCCATGGTGATCCTGGGCAAGGACTCGTCCCTGAGCCGGCTCCGCACCTTCCGCGGCTGATGTCCGCCACCGGCACCACCGCTGACGGAGTCCTGAAGACGCGCTTCGGGACCATCCGGGGCGTCCTGTTCGACATCGACGACACCCTGGTGGACCTCGAATACGCCATGACCACAGCCCTTCGCGAGGTCAGCGAGCACCTCCTGCCCGGTCTGGACCAGACCGGGTGGGAGCGTTTCGGCAGGATCTTCACGCACGAGACCACGCACTACTACGACCGGTACCTGGCCGGGGAGTTGACCTTCAACGACCAGCGCCTTCTGCGGGGACGCGCCGCCCTGGGGCACTTCGGGGTGGATCTTGCCGACGGCGAAGAAGCGCACGGGTGGCTCTCGGCCTACAGCCGGCTGCAGCCCACGTATGTGCGTGCCTTTGAGGACGTGCTGCCGCTCCTGGACCTGCTGGACGCTGCCGGCATCCCCTACGGTGCCGTCAGTAACAACGTGCACGACTACCAGCGGGCCAAGCTCGACGGCGCCGGCCTGGAACGCGTCCGCCGCCTGGTTGGCACGGACACCGTAGGCGTTGCCAAGCCTGAGCCGGCCATCTACCTCGAAGGAGTCCGCCTGCTGGGGACTGTCCCGGAGGAGACCCTGTATGTGGGGGACAACAGGATGCTGGACGCAGACGGTTCGACGGCGGCGGGCCTGATAGGCGTCTGGCTCAACAGGGTGGGGGAGCCAGCGCCGGATTTCGCCGGTCACAAGATCACCTCGCTGTCACAGCTGCTGGGCTGACCAGCCGTCTACCCGGCAGACTGAAGCCTTTGCCTGTTCCGCAGCACCATGTAGATGCCCACGGATCCGAGTACCAGCACAGCAACCAGGCCGAGGGCAACGGCGGTATCCGACTTCCCCACCATGCTGGTGGGCGAGATGGCCGCTGCGCTGGAGTACAGAGTGTCCGTGCCATCCGCAATCCGGGCGTTGCCATCAGCAAGTTTCCCGGCACCGGTCGCCAACTCTGTCGATCCCGAGGCCAGCTTGGTGTTGCCTGTGGCCAGTTTCGAGGCGCCTGCCGCCAGTGCCTGGGAGCCCTGGAGCAGGCCAGGGGTTGAGGGATCGGCGGGATCGCCCTTGATCCCGGCATTCAGTGCCAACGTGCCGTCCGCCAGCCGTGAGCTGCCCTCCGTGATCTTGGCGACGGCATTGATCAGGCCCGGGCGGTCGGCATTGCCAGGCACGCCGTCCATGCCGGTGCGGATCTGGGACGTTCCGGCGGTCAGCAGTTCGGTGCCGAGCACAACGCCCGGGTTGTTGGGATCGCGGCTGTTGAGCTTTTCACCCAGGGTGGCGAAGCCGGCGGTGAGGCGCCCCGTTCCCGTATGCAACTGCGCCGCTCCGTCATTGAGCTTCCCGGCGCCAGCCTGCAGTTGCTGCGCCCCGGCGTCGAGCTTGTGGGCTCCAGCGGTGATCTTGGCGATCTTGTCCTTGATTACGGCCAGCGGCACCAGACCCTGAAGCGGGTCCGAGGCCGCCGCCTCCAGCAGCTCAAGGGCCTGCGCCAATGCTGCCGTACCGGTGCCGGCCTCGGGGGAATTGTTCGCTCCTCGATAGCCCTTCAGCTGGGCCGTTCCGGCGGCCAGCTCTCCCGTCCCGGAGGCCAGGCGGGCCGCACCCGCATCCAGCGCAGTCGCGCCGTCCGCCAGGTTGTTCTCGGCATTTCCGGCGGCCGTAGGCGTCAGTGCCGCGGCGAGCTGGGTTGCTCCGGCGGCGAGCTTTCGGGCGCCATCGTCCACTTTGTACACGCCGGGCGCGAGCTTGTTGTTGACGTCAGTTTCGATCTTGACAGCGCCAGCGGCGAGCTGGTCTGCACCGGACTGCAGTTTTTCAGCGCCCGGGGCCAGCTTCTCGCTGACACCCAGGAAGACTTTGTCGGCGCCGGAGGAGAGCTTGCCGGCACCGGTGTCTGCCATGCCCGCGCCGGCCGCCAGCTGACCGGCGCCGTCCTTGAGCTGCTCGGCGCCGGCCGAGGCCTGGCCCGCACCGTCCATCAGCTTGGCCGATCCGTCGGTGATCCTGGCGGTGACCAGTGTGTAAAACCCAAGCAAAGCAATCAGCATCAGGGCCAGGACGGCGATGGCAAGCTGCTGTGCCCGGGTTCGGGTCTTGATGGGCGCGGCGGCACGACTTTGTGTCACGGTGGGTCCTCTCGATGGTTTGCCGGCAGTGTGAAATCTGCCGGCCACCCACCTGGACCAGGGGCGGCAAGTCCGGACGCAAAACTAAATTCCGAAGTGCCTGCAGCAAAGGCAGAGGGTGGTTACTCTCGGGTAACTTACCGAGAGTAAACTTATTCCGGGTGATCTGGCAAGGGGTCCGGACCCTGGGTCTTCGGTGCCGATTTGTGCCAGCCCAAAGTCTCGGGTAAAGTAATTTCTCGTGCTGAGGCGCACGGAGCGCGGCTTGAAGCCCGAAACTCCGGCCCGAAAGTATCATTGGGATATGGTGTAATTGGCAACACTACGGTTTCTGGTACCGTCATTCTAGGTTCGAGTCCTGGTATCCCAGCTCTGTTTGGTCGCAGGCTAACCGCGGCAAATCAGTGGTTTCAGATCGGTTCGCCGATTTGAAACGCGCGCTGAGTGTATGAAATACTCACTTAGCAAACCGGCCTGGCGCCGGTTGGAAGTGAAAGCTTCCTGGAAGTACGCGGCCCCATCGTATAGCGGCCTAGTACGCTGCCCTCTCACGGCGGTAACGCGGGTTCGAATCCCGCTGGGGTCACCAACGAACGGTCCCGGGCATCAGCCCGGGGCCGTTTTTTCGTTGTGGAGTCCACCCTGCCGGTCACAGGACACAACCGGGGCCCGGTGGGAAAGCTGCCGCAACTGGCATGATGATGCTGTGACCTCCTCAGACGGGCTTCGTCCCACGCAGCCTCCGCCGCCTCTGCGCGCACCGAAAACGCAGCCGGGCCGGCCCGACGCGGCGTCGGAGCCGGCCGTGGCCTTGCTCGAGGCCGTGCGTGGGGATCTGTCTGCGGTGTCGTTGCCGCTCGCCCTTGCGGACGTCGAACAGGCGCGCCAGGACACGCGGAACGCCGTCGCCCAGCTGGACGACTACATCCTCCCGCGGTACCGGAGCCTGGACGCACCGTTGCTGGCCGTCGTCGGGGGTTCCACGGGCGCCGGCAAGTCAACGCTGGTGAACGCCTTAGTGGGGCACCCGGTCACACGCTCCGGCGCCATCAGGCCCACCACCCGGCAGCCGATTCTGCTGCACCACCCGGCCGATGCCGGCTGGTTCGAAGGCCACCGTGTGCTGCCCACCCTCAACCGGATCCGGGGCACTGTCTCTACGGAACCCGTCCCGGCCAGCCGGGCCGGCGCAACACCCGGTGCGGAGGCCATTTCCTCCCTGGTGCTGGTGGCGGACCAGGCTGTTCCGCAGGGGATCGCGCTGCTTGACGCTCCCGACGTCGACTCAATTTCCGACGACAACCGCAGGCTGGCCGGTCAGTTGCTGGCCGCCGCGGACCTCTGGGTTTTTGTGACCACTGCCAACCGCTACGCAGACGCGGTCCCGTGGAAACTGCTCCTGGACGCGTCCTCGCGGGACATCATGGTGGCCGTGGTCCTGGATCGTGTGCCGGCGGAGGCGGAAGCCGAAGTCAGCGCCGATCTCCGGGCGTTGCTGCAACAGGAAGGCCTCGGCGACGCCGGACTGTTCATTGTGCCGGAGACGGACCTGGACCATCTTGGCATGCTGCCAACGAGCGCCGTGGAGCCGCTGCGGCGCTGGCTGCAGGAACTTGCAGCCGACGCCGCTGGGCGGTCCGAAATTGCCCGCCGTACCCTCAACGGGACGGTGAAGGCGCTGGCCGGGCGGGTCGGTGCCGTGGCGCACGCGGTCCAGGGGCAGGAGCGGGCCGCGGCCTCGCTCCGTGCAGGCGCTGAGGCCGCCTATCGCGATGCCGGGGCCCGGATCCTGGACGCAACAAAGGACGGCGCCCTCCTCCGTGGCGAAGTATTGGCGCGCTGGCAGGACTTCGTCGGAACAGGGGAGTTCTTCCGGGCGTTGGAGCAGAACATCGGACGGCTGCGGGATCGCGTGGGAGCGTTTTTCCGGGGCGAGCCGACGCCGGCCGTCCGGGTTGAGGCCGCCATCGAAACGGGGTTGCAGGCCGTCATCCTGGACGAGGCCGCCAACGCCGGCGAGGAAACTGACCAGCGGTGGCGCTCGGACCCGGCCGGCCGCGAGCTCCTGGGGACGGAGGATCTGTCCGGCACCGGCCCCGGCTTTGCCGATGTGGCCGCAGCGGAGATCAGGGCCTGGCAGGCCGGCCTGATGGAACTGATCCGCACGGAGGGGCAGGGCAAGCGCACGCAGGCCAGATGGCTTTCCTTCGGGATTAACGGGCTGGGTGCCGCACTGATGATCGTGGTGTTTTCCATGACCGCCGGCCTCACCGGGCTGGAGATCGGCGTGGCGGGCGGTACCGCCGTCGTCGGCCAGAAACTGCTCGAGGCAGTGTTCGGCGAAGACGCGGTCCGCCGGCTGGCGCAGACTGCGCGGGATGACCTCCATGCCCGTTGCCAGCGGCTGCTGCAGGCAGAGCAGCAGAAATTCCTCCAACGCCTGCCGGAGGGCGGCGCGGACACTGGCCGGATCCTGACCGACCACGCCGCTGCCCTGGCCCGGCTGGCGGACAAGGCATGAGCCGCCACAGCGTAGCCCGCGAAGCGTCGCAGCTGAACCGCAGGCTCGAAGCCCTCAATGATGCCCGCGAACTCGCCGAAGGTGTCTTGCCGGATGCTGCACTCGAGGAGGTATACCAGCTCCTCGAACGCGCGAGCTCCCGGCGGTCACTGTCGGCTGATCACACCGTTGTTGGGTTTTTCGGTGCCACCGGCAGCGGAAAATCGTCACTCTTCAACGCGGTCAGCGGCGCTGAAATCGCGACGGCGGCCGCCCGCCGGCCCACAACGTCGGAACCTTTGGCTGGTGTCTGGGGAGCGGACGGCAGCGAGCCGTTGCTGGACTGGCTTGCGGTGGGCAACCGCCACCATGCGGAGTCCGTGGCAGGCTTCGCGGACGAGGGCACCGGGCTGATCCTGCTGGACCTGCCGGACTTCGATTCCACCAGGGCCGCGAACCGGGAGATCGTGGAGCGCATGGTTGGCCTGGTGGATGTCCTGGTCTGGGTCCTGGATCCGCAAAAGTACGCCGATGCGGCGGTCCACAACGATTTCCTGGCGCCCCTGTCCGCGCATGGCGCCGTGACCCTGGTGGTCCTCAACCAGGTGGACCGCTTGCCCGAACGGGACGTGCAGCCTGTGCTGGAGTCCTTGAAAGGGATCCTTGCCCGCGACGGGCTGGGCAAGGTTCAGGTCCTGGGCGCATCCGCCCTGAAGGGCACCGGCGTGGACAAGGTCCGGAGCGCCATCCGCGGTGTGGTGGTGCAGCGCCAGGCAATCTCGCAGCGGCTGGCCGCGGACGTTTCGCGGGCCTCGGGGCAACTCCGGGACGCCGCCGGCGCTGGGGAAGCCGCCGGTGTCAGGCCGGCGTCGAGATCCCGGCTCACCGATGAGCTGGCAACGGCCGCCAACGTGCCCGTGGTGGTGGACGCAGTTGCGCGGTCCTACCGCATCGAGTCGACGCGCCGCACGGGGTGGCCGGTGACGCGGTGGCTGGTGCGGTTCCGGCCTGATCCGCTCCGCCGGCTCAATCTGAGAAGTTCTTCTCCGTCCCAACTTAACCGGACCTCGCTCCCGGCCGCGGGCGCCCCGGAACGCGCCCGGACGGATGCTGCTGTCCGTGAGTTTGCGGACGCGGCGAGTGCGGGCGCACCCGGACCGTGGCGTGCCGCGATCAGGGGTGCTGCCCGGGAAGGGCGGGAGGCGTTGCCGGATGCCTTGGACCAGGCCATCGCAGGCACGGACCTGATGGCGTCCCGGAAGTCCTGGTGGTGGGGCATGTTCAACGTGGTCCAGTGGCTCGCGCTGCTGACAGTCCTGGGCGGCCTGGGCTGGCTGGGTGTGCTGGCAGGGCTCGGCTATCTCCAGCTGCCCGTGCCCCAGGTTCCGAAGGTGGAGGGCTGGCCGGTGCCGACGTTGATGATTGCCGGCGGCGTGGCGCTGGGAATCTTCCTGGCGCTGACCGGAAAGTTCATTGGGTCGGGAGCCGCGAGTGCGCGTGCGGCCAGGGCCAGGAAACGGCTGAGGGCAGCGGTGGGCGAGGTTGCCCGGGACTTCGTGGTGGAGCCGGTGGAAGTTGAGGTCAGCAGGCTCGCGTCCTTCAACGCGGCGCTGAAGGCTGCGGCCGGAAACTAAGGCCGCTACGCCAAGGCGGTTGCGGCGTCACTGACCTTGATCAGCGTCCGCAGGTTCCGAGTGGTAGTGGTTGCCTTGAATTTTGCCTTGGACGAGATCTTGCTGAACGGGCTGTCCAGTGTCCCGCCAGCCGGGGCCAGCCAGGCCAGTGCCTCCGGGCCGAGGCGTTTCTGTTCAGTCCCGTCAAGGGCTGCGCCGGCCGCGTCCAGCTCATCGAGCATGGCGGTGTCTGAGGCCAGCGTGATGTAGGTGTGCGTTGCCTTGTCGTCCGCCGGGTACGGGCAGGCCGCCACGAGTTCGGAGACCCGCTGGGCCGTCAAAACCACCACCCAGGCGTCATAGCCGAACGCGTCACGCAGGCACTTCTCAAATGTCCGTTTGACGGCGGCAGGATCCTCGTCGCTGGCAAGCACCACGTTGCCGCTGGCCAGCAGTGTCTTGACTTCCGCGAACCCCTGCGATGCGAGGGCATTCTTGAGGTCAGCCATCTTGATGTTGATCCCGCCGACATTTATCCCGCGGAGGAAGACTGCGTAGCTGTTCATGGCGACAGCCTAGCCGGGGGGCAGCCAGGCCTGGACGGAGGCGAGGCCTCAGTCGTTGCCCTTGCGCAGGGCCTCGGTGAGGAGCCGTGCGGCATTGCAGACCACCTCGGCGTGGAGGCGGCCCGGCTGGCGGGTGAGCCGCTCGATGGGGCCGGAGATCGACACGGCGGCGATCACGCGTCCGGACGGTCCCCGGACCGGGGCCGAGACTGAGGCGACCCCGGGCTCGCGTTCGCCGAGGCTCTGGCCCCAGCCCCGCCGTCGTACGCCTGCCAGCACGGTAGGCGTGAAGCGGGCGGCCTGCAGGCCCTCAAGGAGCCGGTCGTGGTCTTCCCAGGCAAGAAGTACCTGCGCGGCGGAGCCGGCCTTCATGGAGAGTTTCGTGCCCACGGGGATGGTGTCGCGCAGGCCGATGGGACGTTCTGCGGAGGCGACGCAAATACGCCATTCGCCCTGGCGGCGGAAGATCTGGGAGCTTTCGCCGGTGGCGTCCCGCAGCTGCATCAGGACCGGGCCGGCGGAAGCGATGAGACGGTCCTCGCCGGCGGCGGAGGCGAGCTCCACCAGACGGCTGCCGAGGACAAACCGGCCCTGGATGTCGCGGCTCACCAACCGGTGATGGATCAGGGCCAGGGCAAGCCTGTGCACGGTAGGCCGGGCCAGACCTGTGGCGGCCACCAGCTGTGCCAGCGTGGTGGGTCCGGCCTCCAATGCATCAAGCACATGGGCCGCTTTATCAATGACGCCGACTCCACTAGAATTGTCCATGTAATGATATTGCCGTCTCATTATCTGAGATGCAAATCTTCGGGCTGGCACATAATGCAGCCCTGCTGGTTCAGTGGAACCAAACAGCCAAACAGCAGTGAAGGGAGATGGCCGTGGCAAAGACACTGGCCGAGAAAGTCTGGGACGCGCACGTGGTGCGTAAAGGCGACGGCGAAGGAGCCAATGCTCAGCCCGACCTCCTCTTCATTGACCTTCACCTTGTCCATGAGGTGACGTCTCCGCAGGCATTTGAAGGTCTGCGCCTGGCGGGCCGCAAGCTGCGCCGCCCGGACCTCACCATCGCCACGGAGGACCACAACACGCCCACGCTGGACATCGACAAGCCCATTGCCGATCTCACCAGCCGTACGCAGATCCAGACGCTGCGCAACAACTGCGCGGAGTTCGGCGTCCGCCTGCACTCGCTCGGCGACGCGGAGCAGGGAATCGTGCATGTTGTTGGCCCGCAGCTTGGCCTTACCCAGCCCGGGATGACCGTTGTCTGCGGTGACTCCCACACGTCCACCCACGGCGCGTTCGGTGCCCTGGCCATGGGCATCGGCACGTCCGAGGTGGAACACGTCATGGCCACGCAGACGCTGTCCTTGAAGCCGTTCAAAACCATGGCCATCAATGTCGAAGGCACCCTGCGCCCGGGCGTCACCGCCAAGGACATCATCCTGGCCGTGATTGCCAAGATCGGCACCGGCGGCGGCCAGGGCTACGTCCTGGAATACCGCGGTTCCGCCATCCGTGCGCTGTCCATGGAAGCCCGCATGACCATCTGCAACATGTCCATCGAAGCCGGTGCCCGCGCCGGCCTGGTGGCCCCCGACCAGATCACCTACGACTACATGGACGGCCGCCCGCACGCGCCGCAGGGCGCGGACTGGGATGCCGCCGTCGAGTACTGGAACACGCTGAGGACCGACGACGATGCGACGTTCGACGTCGAGGTGGACCTTGACGCCGACACGCTGGAGCCGTTTGTCACCTGGGGCACGAACCCGGGCCAGGGCGTTTCGCTCTCAGCCAGAGTTCCGTTCCCTGAGGACTTCGGCGACGAAAACGCCAAGGCGGCCGCCGAACGCGCCCTGCAGTACATGGGGCTTGAAGCCGGGACGCCGATGAAGGATATCCGGGTGGACACGGTCTTCCTGGGCTCCTGCACCAACTCACGCATGGAGGACCTCCGGGCCGCTGCGGACATCATCCGCGGGCGCCAGAAGGACCCCAACATCCGGATGCTGGTAGTCCCCGGCTCGGCACGCGTGCGGCTGGAAGCAGAGGCCGAAGGGCTGGACAAGGTCTTTAAGGAATTCGGCGCCGAATGGCGGTTTGCCGGCTGCTCGATGTGCCTGGGCATGAACCCGGACCAGCTGGAGGTGGGGGAGCGTTGCGCCTCGACCTCCAACCGCAACTTCGAAGGCCGTCAGGGCAAGGGCGGCCGCACGCACCTGGTGTCGCCGGTGGTGGCGGCGGCCACGGCTATCCGTGGCACCCTGAGTTCGCCGTCGGACCTCGATCCGGTTCCCGAATCCGCCGCCATCCGCACCGACGCAGCCTAGGAGGCCGCCATGGAAAAGTTCACCACCCACACCGGCGTCGGCGTACCGCTGCGCCAGAGCAACGTTGACACGGACCAGATCATCCCGGCGGTCTACCTCAAGCGGATCACCCGCACCGGCTTCGAAGACGCACTGTTCTCCGCCTGGCGCAAGGACCCGGCCTTCATCCTGAACCAGGCGCCGTTCAACGCCGGCTCCGTCCTCGTGGCAGGCCCGGATTTCGGCACCGGTTCGTCCCGTGAACACGCCGTCTGGGCCCTGAAGGACTACGGCTTCAAGACGGTCCTCTCGTCCCGCTTTGCCGATATTTTCCGCGGCAACTCCGGCAAGCAGGGGCTGCTGGCCGCTGAGCTCGCCCAGGAGGACATCGAGCTGATCTGGAAAGAACTCGAGAATGCTCCCGGCACCGAAGTCACCGTTGATCTCGTCTCCAAGACTGTCATCTGCGGCACCATCGTGGCACCCTTTGAAATCGACGATTACACGCGCTGGCGCCTCCTGGAGGGCCTGGACGATATTGGCCTGACCCTCCAGCACGAAGAGGACATCACCGCCTTCGAGGCCACGCGTCCGGCCTTCATGCCCACAACGCTTCCGGCCCGCCTCTCCTGAGCCGGAGGCCGGAATTTCCCGCCCCGGACGGAGCCGCCTGTGCGGCGCCGCGCCGGAGGCTTTCGGCGCCCGTATTTCGGTTCGGTAACGCAACCTCCTATGCTTAGCTGGAGCCTTTGCAAGGATTTTGGGGCGAGTAATCGTAAGGAAACCGGTATATGAGTAGTGTTCTGACAATCCGCGGCGGAGTCCCGCTTACAGGCCGCGTCAGCGTCCGGGGGGCCAAAAACCTTGTTCCGAAGGCAATGGTGGCAGCATTGCTGGGCAACGAGCCGTCGGTGTTGCGGAACGTTCCGGAGATCAAGGACGTGGAGGTTGTCACCTCGCTCCTGCAGCTGCACGGGGTGACGGTGGTCAAGGATCCCGTCAGTGGCGACCTCACCCTGGATCCGAAGGCGGCAAAAACCGCCCCGAGTACTGCGATCGATGCCCACGCCGGTGATTCACGGATCCCCATCCTGCTCTGCGGACCCCTGATCCATGCGATCGGTGAGGCCTTCATTCCGGACCTTGGCGGCTGCAAGATCGGGGACCGGCCCATCGACTACCACCTCAACGTGCTCCGCCAGTTCGGCGCCGTGGTGGAAAAGCGCCCGGGCGGCATCCATATATCCGCACCCAAGGGCCTGCATGGCGCCAAGATCAATCTGCCCTACCCCTCGGTGGGTGCCACGGAACAGGTGCTGCTCAGCGCCACCCGCGCCGAAGGGATCACCGAGCTTTCCGGCGCCGCCACCGAGCCTGAGATCATTGACCTCATTGCCGTGCTGCAGAAGATGGGCGCCATCATCAGCGTCCAGACCGACCGGACCATCCGTATTGAAGGTGTCCGGGACCTGGGGGGCTATAACCACCGCGCCCTTTCGGACCGCAACGAATCGGCGTCGTGGGCTTCGGCAGCACTGGTGACCCGCGGTGACATCTTCGTCGAAGGCGCCTCGCAGCGGGACATGATGACGTTCCTGAACACCTACCGGAAGGTAGGCGGCGGCATGGACATCGGCGAAGACGGCATCCGCTTCTACCACCGGGGCGGCAAGCTCAACCCGCTGGTCCTGGAAACGGATGTGCACCCCGGCTTCATGACCGACTGGCAGCAGCCCCTCGTGGTGGCCCTGACCCAGGCCGAAGGCGTCTCGATCGTTCACGAGACCGTCTATGAAAACAGGTTCGGCTTCACCGATGCGCTCATCCGGATGGGAGCGAGCATCCAAGTGCACCGCGAGTGCCTGGGCAGTGTGCCGTGCCGCTTCGGCCAGCGCAACTTCCTCCACTCCGCCGTCATCTCCGGCCCCACCCAGCTCAAGGGCGCCGACATCGACGTACCGGACCTGCGTGGCGGCTTCAGCCACCTGATCGCGGCGCTGGCCGCTTCCGGCACGTCCCGCGTGACCGGGATTGACATCATCAACCGCGGCTACGAACGCTTCAGCGAAAAGCTGTCCGGCCTCGGCGCCGATTTCGACATCACCTCGACAAAGTAGCGGTGGGTACGTGAAGGAAACGGCCAAGAGCCAGGCCACATTCGTTGTGGTCGCAGCCATAGTGCGCACGGTGCTGAACGCAATGATGAACAAGAAGTGGGAAGGCCTCGAGAACCTCCCCGCCGGCGGATTTATTGCCGTGCCCAACCATTGCACGGAAATCGATCCGCTGATTGTGGGGCACATTCTCTACAACCAGAAGCGCGCCCCGCACTTCCTGGCCAAGGCCGGGCTGTTCAAGGTTCCGGTCCTGGGTGCGGTCCTGCGGGCCACCCGGCAGATCCCGGTGGAACGCTCGACGGCGGGGGCGAACCGCTCGCTGCAGCTCGCCCAGGAGATTGTGGCGGACGGCGGGGCCATCATCATCTACCCCGAAGGTACACTCACGCGCGATCCCGCGTTGTGGCCGATGAAGGGCCACACCGGCGCTGCCCGCCTTGCCTTGGAAGGCGGCATTCCCGTGGTACCGATCGCGCACTGGGGCGCCCATGAAGTGTTCCCGCGTTATGCGAAGCGGTTCCACCTTTTCCCGCGCAAGACGTCCAGGGTGATGGTGGGCAAGCCCGTGGACCTCAGCCAGTACGCGGACCGGCCACTGGATAAGGCAACGCTGACCGCGGCTACCGCGACGATCATGGACGCCGTGACCGGTTTGCTGGCCGGCATCCGCGGGGAGGAGCCTCCCGCAGAACGCTGGGACCCGTCCAAGCACAATCAAGCCACGCACGGTCGCTTCGTTGAGCGGGAAAATCCTGACGATGCTGCGGATGCCACCTGATGGCTGACGAAAGCCGTCAGGGTTCCGCCCGGTCTGTCGCCGTCCTGGGCGCCGGATCCTGGGGAACCACGTTCGCCAAGATCCTCGCCGATGCGGCTGGAGCAGCGGGGGAACAACGGAGCATCCGGATCTGGGGCCGCCGCAGCGAAGTGGTGGAGCAGATCAACAGCTCCCACCGCAACGTCCAGTACCTGAAGGACACCGAGCTGCCGCCCAGCATCACGGCCTCCACGGACGTCAGCGAGGTGCTGGTGGGCGCGGACCTGGTGGTCCTGGCCGTTCCTGCACAGTCACTGCGCCTCCAGCTCCGTGAATGGAAGCCGCTGATCGCCGCTGACGCCATGGTGGTGTCCCTGATGAAGGGCCTTGAGCTCGGCACGGACTCCCGGATGAGTGAGGTTATCAGCGACGAACTGGGGATTCCCAAGGACCGCATTGCCGTGGTTTCCGGTCCCAACCTGGCCATGGAGATCGCCCGGGAGGAACCGACTGCTTCTGTGGTGGCCTGTTCCGATGCGGCGGCCGCGGGCTGGATCGCGAGGAGCTGCACCGCACCGTACTTCCGTCCGTACACCACGGCGGATGTCGTCGGCGTGGAAATTGGCGGCATCGTCAAGAACGTCATAGCGCTGGCCGTGGGCATCTGTGAAGGTAAACAGATGGGGGACAACACCAAGGCCTCCGTGATCACCCGGGGCCTGGCCGAAACATCCAGGCTCGCCCTTGCCCTTGGTGGCGAGGCACGGACCATGGCCGGGCTGGCGGGCCTGGGGGACCTGGTGGCAACGTGTTCCTCGCCGCTGTCGCGAAACCATACTGCCGGCCGTATGCTCGGCCAGGGACTTACCCTCGAGCAGTTGGCCCAGCAGATGACCCAAACAGCCGAAGGCATCAAATCCGGCCAGGCTGTGCATGAACTTGCGGGGAAACTGGGCGTCGAAATGCCCATCACTGCCGCTGTCGTAGCCGTCCTGGCCGGCAAACTGTCCGTTGACCAACTGGGGCCGCTGCTGCTGGCCCGGGACCTGAAACCCGAAGGCGATTACTGACGATGTCCGACGATAACCTGACCGCAGCGGACTCCGCCCCCCGGGCCAAACCCCGCGTCGCGGTCCTCTTTGGTGGCCGGTCCAGTGAACATGCCGTGAGCTGCGTGACCGCCGCCGGCGTCCTGGGCGCCATCAACAAAGACAAGTACGATGTCATCCCCATCGGCATCGCCAAGTCGGGGCAGTGGGTGCTGGCTGCGGGGGATACCGCCCAGTGGTCCCTGTCCGCGTCGTCGCTGCCGGAGGTCCCGCCGTCGTCGGAAACGGTGACACTGGCCGAGATCGGCGGCGAGCACCAGCTGATCGTCGCCTCACCCAACCAGGTACCGCAGGAACTCGGGACGGTGGACGTCGTGTTTCCCCTTCTCCATGGTCCCTTTGGCGAGGACGGCACCATCCAGGGACTCCTGGAACTGTCCGACACGCGCTACGTCGGCGCCGGCGTGCTCGCGTCGGCTGTGGGCATGGACAAGCACTACATGAAAGTCGTGTTCGAGGCCGCCGGGCTGCACGTGGGGCCCTACATCGCCGTCACGGACCGTCAGTGGGTCAAGGACGCGGAGGCCGTTCGCAAGCAGGTGGACCAGCTCGGCTTTCCCGTGTTCGTCAAGCCGGCGCGGGCGGGTTCGTCCATGGGGATCTCCAAAGTGGACTCGCTCGAGGGACTCGACGCCGCCGTCGAGGAAGCCCGGCGCCACGACCTCAAACTGGTCATCGAGGCTGGCATCGTAGGGCGTGAGATTGAGTGTGCGGTGTTGGAAGGACGCGGGACTGATTCCCCCCGGACGTCCATGCCGGGCGAAATTTCCGTCGCCGCCGGAACGCACGAATTCTACGATTTCAACGCGAAGTATGTTGAGGACGACGCCGCCGCGCTGAGCTGCCCCGCAGACATTCCCGAGGAAGCCATCGTGCGGGTCCGGGAGCTCGCGGCGGCTGCCTTTGACGCTGTAGGCGCCGAAGGCCTGAGCCGCGTGGACTTCTTCTACACGCCCGACGGTGAACTGATCATCAATGAGATCAACACCATGCCCGGGTTTACGCCCAAGAGCATGTACCCGCAGATGTGGGCAGCCTCGGGCCTGGACTATGCGGACCTGATCGATGAGCTGATCTACCTGGCCCTTAACCGGAAAACCGGCCTGCGGTAGCGCTGTTCCCAGGCGGTAGGGCTTGTCGAAACCCCGGTGGTCGAGCCTACTGGCTGGACGGCAGGTTCTGCAGGTCTTCCTGACCCACGCAGTTCCGGCTGGCCGGGATCTTTCCGGCTGAGGCGGAAAGATCAGCCAGGACAGTTGCGGAGCTGATCTTCTCCGGATCCATCAGGATTTCCGTGGCGGGTTCGCGGCCGAATGTAGTCAGCGTCCACACCGGATCGCCCTCCTTGATAACCCAGTCGATGCCGTTGACACTCACGCACCGGTCCGTCGTCGGGCCTGGAACATTGACGCCGCAGCGCAGGATCACCTGAGACGGGTCCCCCCAGGCCGCGGTGGCCTGGCTGTTGGTTTTCCGCAGGGCAGCATCGCCGATGGCGTCCGGAAGGGCCACCATCATCGGAGCGCAGGCCGGGTTCGCCGCGTCGCCTGCAGCAGTGACATCCACTTCGGGGGAGCACGCCGCCAAGGAGAGCGCGGCGGCCAGGGCCGCCGCTGCGCCGGAGACCCTGGCAAACGCCAGTGGCGGGGGCACGATCATGGTATGCAAGGAGGGGCGCATGCTTCCCATCATCTCCATTTAGCGGCGCCTGCGCGAATCTCCGAAGGTTAGCGCAGTTTTTGCGAAAGAACACCCGGCAACGCCTGTGGTTCGCCTAGGATGACTGAATCACTTCTGGTCTCACCCCTAAGCGAGCACTCTTGAATATTCTGCGTCGGACGGCCCTGGCCGTATCCGTTATCGTGCTGTCCTCCGCCTTCCCCCAAATCGCCGTTGCGTATCCGTCGCCGGTTGCGGTGCCCGCGGTGACCGTACCGGGGCCCCTGCCGGTGGATGATTTTGTGATCCTCGAGAAACCGCGAAGGGATGTCCAGTCGGAATACACGTACGTTGACCAGCCCTTGGCAGGGTCCATCAAGACAACCTTGGTCACCGTGAAGCTGGCCGACAAATCCGTGGATCAGACAAATGCTGCGGTGCCGATGGGAGCAGCGCAGGCTTCCCTGAACGCCGCCAGCACTTATTGGGCGGCGCAGACTTCGGGCCGAGTCAGCATGCCCCTGATAAATGCCGCCACGGCTGTCTCCTCGGCTGCCAGGTCTACCCAGACACCAAACGAGATCGTAGACATCGTTTCGCGTGAACTGGGGTGGACGCAGACTCCCTACACGGCTCTTGTCATGTACATTCCGGGAGCCTACCTGACCAACGGGGCCGCTGGCATGGTGTTCAGCAACGGATCCGTGGGTGGCCGGATCATCATGCCCGAGAACGGAAGGCTGAGCACTCCGGTCCTCACACATGAATTCGGACACACCCTCGGGCTGGATCATGCCAACAGCCTGCAGTGCGGCAGCGGGATCTCAGACGTAGGTCCTGGCCAGTATTCAGGATTCGCTGACCCCACCTGCGGCATCAAAATCTACGGGGACAACTTGGACGTGATGGGCATCTCCCATTACGACTACATGCCGGTCATTGGCGCTCCGCTATGGGAGATGGGCCGCTTCGGAAACGGAAATGAGATTGCTGATGCCGGCACAGTCACCACAACCAAGTCCCTGACACTTAAGCCGTGGGCAGGGACAGGGGCTGACCGCGCCGCCAAATTCACCGATCCGAAATCCGGGGAGGTCTACTACCTTGAGCTACGGGCTCCCGTCGGGTATGACGCAGGCAAAGCAACTGGCGGCAACCGTGGGGTGAAGATCTCGCAGCAGGGCTCGGGCAATTCTTCCATCCTGCTGCCTCCCTCCACGCTGCCCATCAGCGGAAACTACAGCTCAACCCAGGCGTGGCAGGCAGGGACCACATTCAAGACGCACACGGGAACGCGGGTCACCATCGATTCGGTCAGTGACTCGGCTGCTGTCGTCACACTTCGTCCGCCCGGAGCACCTGCCGTGGGATACGCCGAATCAGTGGCAATCAACCGTTCAGGTGACAAGGCATCCCTGGACGTCCGCGGATGGGCCTACGACGGAGCCAAACCCGCAGAATCGTCTCAGGTCCATATCTACGTAACAACTCCCGGAGGCATCCGCACGGGCTACCCCGTGACTGCCAACCAACCCCGGTCCGACGTAAACGCCATTATGCAAGTGGCAGGAGATCACGGGTTCGCGAAGTCGTTCGACCTGACGACAGCCGGTACTTACGATGTTTGCGTTTACGCGCTGGGATCAGTCGAAACCGCGGATCTTGGCTGCCGGACGCTCTATCTGGAGGGTTCGGCGCCGCCCATTGGTTACCTTGATTCTGTTGCCGTGGCCCTTAGTAACGGCAGCCCCGTCCTGAGGGCCGAGGGTTGGACCTTCGACCCGGGATCACCGGCGGCTTCCATTCCCGTACATCTCTACGTCACAGATCCGGCCGGAAAGACCACTTCCCAGCCTTTCACGGCAGACAGGCCAAAAGCCGATGTGAACGCCATCATGGGCGTTCCGGGTAACCACGGCTACCGCGCTGACGTCCCCATCACGCTTAGCGGGCAGTACACCGCTTGCGCGTATGGCCTCGCAGTCAGCCAGTTCAATCTCGGAAACAGCCTCCTGGGCTGCAAATCAATTTCTGCCCAGCCGACGGCTGCACCCGTCGGATACGTGGACACCACGTCAGTGAACAGCGCAAGCACGGCGGCCTCCATCACCGTCAAGGGCTGGTCATTGGATCCGGGGACGCCCTCGGCATCCATACCGGTCCATGTCTACGTCACAGCCCCTGACGGGACGACAACCAGCACGGCACACATGGCCGACCAAGTCCGTGCCGATGTCAATAGTGTCATGGGCACGAAAGGTAACCACGGTTATCAGGCCACCATTCCTATCAGCCGGGCCGGATCGTACAGGGTGTGCGTTTACGGCCTCGCGGTCAGCGCCTTGCCGTTGGGCAACACCCTCCTGGGCTGCCAGGTCACGACTGCGAAAGCCACTGCAGCCCCGGCAGGCTACCTCGACTCCGTGAAGATTCTGGCAGGTGCCCAGGGAGCCAACCTCACGGCCAAGGGGTGGACACTCGATCCTGCGCTGCCTTCTGCCAGCATCCCGGTCCATCTTTACGTCACCTACCCGGATGGCACCACCAAGGCGACTGCATACCTGGCTGACAACAGTCGCCCGGACATGAACACGATTATTCAGGTCGTTGGTGACCACGGCTACGAGGAGGCCATACCGGTGACGCAGCGGGGAACTTACACCGTCTGTGCGTGGGGCCTGGGAGTTGCTGGTCTCTCTGAGGGCAACACCCACCTCGGCTGCCGACAGGCAACATACTGACAAAAATTGTCGGTGCAGCGCTGTAGCGTAGGGGCGTGCCTGAAATTCCGTTGACCGAAGAAACGCTGACCGTCGCCGCGCTGTCCGAAGCCGAACTGCTGGCCCGGATCTTTCCACGGCTGGAAATGGGCGGAACTCACGGTTCGGCAACCCTGCTTGGCCCGGGAGACGATGCCGCCATTGTCGCCGCTCCGGATGGCAGGACAGTAATCAGCATCGATACCCAGGTGCAGGACCAGGACTTCCGGCTGCAGTGGCCCAACGGGTACCGCACCACGGGCTTCGACGTCGGCTGGAAGGCGGCGGCCCAGAACCTGAGCGACATCAACGCCATGGGCGGCGTTGCGACGTCGCTGGTGGTGAGCCTGACCCTCCCGCCCGACACTCCTGTCAGCTGGGTGGCGGATCTGGCCGACGGCCTGACTGCGGCAATCCGGGATCTTGGGGCCACACACTGTTCGGTGGCGGGGGGCGATTTGGGCCGCGGCAGGGAAATCTCCGTGACGGTCGCCGTGCTGGGCTCACTGGCTGGCGGCAAAGCGGTCCTGCGGTCGGGGGCCCGTGCCGGCGACGTCGTGGCCCTGGCCGGGTCGGTGGGCAGGGCAGCAGCCGGGCTTGCGCTCCTGGAATCGGAGGCCACTGTGCAGTCCCTGGCACCCGCACAGCGGGTGCTCGTGGAACTTCAGTGCAGGCCACGGCCACCCCTGTCCGCCGGGCCGCTGGCCAGGTCAGCCGGTGCCACGGCCATGCTGGATATTTCGGACGGCCTGGTACGCGACGGCGGCCGCCTCGCCGCCGCCAGCGGCGTCGTCCTTGACCTTGACCCCGCGGCACTGAAGCCTCTCGCGGAAGCGCTGCGTCCGGCGTCAGACCTTCTCAGAGCTGACCCCATGGCCTGGGTGCTGGGCGGGGGCGAGGACCATGGGCTGCTGGCCACATTCCCGGCCGGCGTTCAGCTGCCTGCCGGATTCACTGCGATAGGCTCAGTACAAGCCCCGGAAAGCTCCTCGCATCCGGGCGTCACAATTGCGGGCCACGCCGTTGGCACCGGGGGATGGGATCACTTTGCAGACTAAGGTTGCCGCCAACGCGCAAGCGATGAAGCGGTGGTTGGACAAGGCTGAAACCGCCATTGCCAACCACAGCGACCGCCTCAATGCCATCAACATTTTCCCCGTGGCGGACGGTGACACCGGCACTAACCTTTACCTCACGGTTCGGGCGGCCACCCGTGCCCTGCACAGCAACGCGGCGGGCCAAGGTGCGGCAGTCCCCGCTGACGCCGGCCAGGCGGATGTCGGAGCAGTGTTGGCGCGTGCCGGCAGGGCCGCGATGGAGCAGGCCCGCGGTAACTCCGGAACCCTCTTCTCAGTCTTCCTCTGCGCCGCAGCTGAACCCCTGGCCGGTCACACCCGCCTGACATCAACCCTCTTGGCCGCCGCGCTGAACCGCGCCCAGATCCGGGCCTGGTCCGCGTTGAGCGACCCCGTACCGGGCACCATGCTTTCGGTTATGGAAGCCGCGGCCCGGGCCGCCGCGGCAGTGGACGCTGGCCACAATGGCGACGACAGCAACCAAGCCCTGGGCAAAGCCCTCGATGCTGCCGTCAACGGCGCGCTGAAGGCAGTAGTCAGCACCGAGAGCCAGTTGGCCGCCCTTGAAGCCGCGCATGTGGTCGACGCCGGGGGCGTTGGTATGCTGCTCATCCTCGACTGCCTCCGCTCCGCCGTTCTTGGCGAGGAGCTGCAGGGCCAACTCCTCGACGGGCTGCACGGCTATGACGTCCAGGACCCCCACATCCACACTGATATGCCGGTTGACGACGGCGTTGAGGTCATGTGCACCATCAGCCTTTCGCCGCTCAGCGCGGCCACGTTGCGCCAGCGGCTCGACGAGATTGGCGAGTCCGTCATCATGAGCCAGGTGGACAGCCTGGCCGATGCTGAGGGCAGCTACCGGTGGCGGGTCCACGTCCACGTCCCCGACGCATCACCAGCGGTCGCCCTGATCCGTTCCCTCGGCGAACCCAGCGACATCTCGGTCAGCGAACTCGCCATGGCCCGCGAACCCGAACCAGCTCCGGTGAACTCCAGTGGGCATGAGCGCTGAACTGGACCTGGGCCTGGAACGCCTGATCGGAAAGCGGTCAGCGTCGGCCATTGAGAAGCACCTGGGCATCGCCACAGTCGGCGGCCTGCTGAACTACTTTCCCCGCCGCTACCTGAACCGCGGCGAACTGACCCCCATCGGCGAGCTCCCTGTGGACGAGGAGGTCACCCTCATTGCCCGGGTACTCTCCAACAGCACCCGCAAGATGCATACGCGGCGTGGTTCCATCACCGACGTCGTGATCACTGACGACGCCGCCTCCCACGGCCGTCCACGCCTTTCGGCGGTAGCCCCCGGCAGCGGGCACGGCACGCTCAAGATCACCTTTTTTAGCGGACACCGGGCACAGGCCCAGCTCCTGCCGGGCAGGCGGGTGATGTTTTCCGGAAAAGTTACGCGCTACGGAGCGTCCCTGGGCCTGACCAACCCGGATTTCCACCTCCTCGACGAGGACCCGGACATGCCGGCCATGGACCCCGAAAAGCTTGCCGCCATGCCCATCCCGGTGTACCCGGCCACGAACAAACTGAGCAGCTGGTCGATTCAGAAAGTCATCTCCACGCTCCTGGAAACCGTGGATCTGGACGCGCTGCCGGATCCGCTGCCGGAGTCCGTCTCCGCGCGGGAGGATTTCCTGCCGGTGGCCGAGGCCTACCGGCTCATCCACAAGCCGGAATCGCAGGCTGACTGGAAGAAGGCCCAGGAGCGGTTGCGCTACCAGGAGGCCCTGGTCCTGCAGGCGGCATTGGCACGGCGCCGTGCCCAGCTTGCGGCCGAGGAAGCCACGGCGCGGCGCCCGGCCACCAACGGGCTGCTGGCGGCGTTCGACAGGCAGCTTCCCTTCACGCTCACCGGCGGCCAGGCCGCCGTCGGAAAAACGCTGGCCACGGAGCTGGCGCAGGACAGCCCCATGAACCGGCTGCTGCAGGGCGAGGTCGGCTCGGGCAAGACCATCGTCGCGCTGCGGGCCATGCTGCAGGTGGTGGATGCCGGCGGGCAGGCCGCGCTCCTGGCGCCGACGGAGGTCCTCGCCGCCCAGCACTTCGAATCCATCCGGCGGACCCTGGGATCCCTGTCCCGCGACCCGATGCTGTCCGCGGACGGGCTGCTGGGCGGCCTGGCCGAAGGGGCGGTCCAGGTCGCTCTCCTCACCGGCTCCATGCCCACTGGTGCCCGGAAACGGGCCATGCTGGACGCCGCATCCGGCGCCGCCGGAATCGTGATCGGCACGCACGCGCTGCTCAGCGATAACGTCGCGTTCTACGACCTTGGCCTGATTGTGGTGGACGAACAGCACCGGTTCGGTGTGGAGCAGCGGGACGTTCTCAGGTCAAAGGCCAACAAGCCGCCGCACCTGCTGGTCATGACGGCTACGCCCATTCCACGTACGGTGGCCATGACGGTCTTCGGTGACCTCGAAACCTCCATCCTGGACGAACTGCCCGCCGGCCGGGCGCCGATTTCCACGCATGTGGTGGGCCTCGCCGAGAACCCCGGCTGGGCAGACCGCATCTGGTCCCGTTCCCGTGAGGAAATCGACGCCGGGCACCAGGTGTATGTGGTGTGCCCCAGGATCGGAACGGACGACGACGGCGACTTCAGTCCGGGGGAAGCGGAACCTTCCGCGGCTGACCTGGCCGGTGACGGCGGTGCGCGGGAGCTCGCGTCGGTGACCGCCGTCGTCGAACATCTCCAGCAGGAGCCAGCCCTGGCCGGTGTGCCCCTTGGGCCAATGCACGGCCGTTTGGACACTACAGTGAAGTCCGCGGCGATGGCCGACTTCACCGCCAACCGGACCAAGCTCCTGGTATCCACCACCGTCATCGAGGTCGGCGTCGACGTCCATAACGCTACGTTGATGGTGATCCTCGACGCCGACCGCTTCGGCATTTCCCAGCTGCACCAGCTGCGCGGCCGGGTGGGTCGCGGCGGGCTTCCCGGGACGTGCCTGCTGGTCACCACCCTGGAACGCGGGCACCCGAGCCGGCGCCGGCTGGATGCCGTGGCGGCAACCACCGACGGCTTCGAACTGTCGCAGGAAGACTTGAAGCTGCGCCGCGAGGGCGACATCCTGGGCGCGTCGCAGTCCGGCGGCCGCTCCACCCTGAAACTGCTGCGCGTGCTGGAACACGAGGACATCATTGCGCAGGCGCGCCAGGACGCCCAGGAAATTGTGGGCTCGGATCCGGCCCTGGCGCGGCATCCGCGGTTGGCGGAGGCCATTGACGAGTACTTGAACCCCGAGAAGGAGGCGTTCCTTGAGCGCGGATAGGAGGCGGACTTGAGCCGCATCATCGCGGGCGCCGCAGGCGGGACCCCCCTGGTCAGCGTCCCCGGCTCCCTGACCAGGCCCACTACCGACCGCGTGAAGGAAGCATTGTTCTCCCGGCTCGACGCCTTCGGGATCATTGCCGGTGCCCGGGTCCTGGACCTCTACGCAGGGTCCGGATCGTTGGGCGTGGAGAGCGGCAGCAGGGGTGCTGAGGCCGTTGACCTCGTGGAATTCGATGCCAAGGCCAGTTCCGTGTGCCAACGCAACGCGGACCTGATCAACGGCGTGCTGGGCCGCAAGGCGGTGACTGTCCACCGGTCCAAGGTGGAGTCCTTCCTGGAGCGCGCGGCGGAGACGGCCAGCTGGGACCTGGTGTTCCTGGACCCGCCCTATCCGCTGGATGACCCGGCCCTGTCGGCGGTGCTGGGCAAACTCGCCGAGCATCTGGCTCCGGCGGCCGTGGTGGTGGTGGAGCGGTCCTCGCGTTCACCGGAGCCGTTCTGGCCGGCCGGTCTGGAACGGTTTGCCGAGAAGAAGTACGGCGAAACCCGGCTCTGGTTCGCGGAGCCTTTTGTGCCTGACGCCATCGCGCCGGACCTTGTTATTGGGGAGCAGGAGCAGAGCCAGGCTTAGGGCCGGGCCTGGCCTGGGACGCCTGGGACCCTGGGCGTCTGCGGCTCAGCCGGCGAGGCCATCCAGGGCCACGCCGGCCAGAACCTTCGCGGGGTGGGGGCCTCGTGCCGTCAGTTCGGCTGTCCAGGCTTCGGGCCAGGGCGCCTGAGTTCCGGCGAGGATGATGTTGCCGGGGTAGCGGCCCGCGAACATCCCGGTTTCGGCGAAGGCGGCAACGTCGGTCATGGCGCGGCGCATGGCGGCGGCCTGGCTTCGCACCAGGGTCAGGCCTGGTTCGTCGCCCACGTTGACGATCAGCAAGCCTTCCGGTGCAAGGCGTGCACGGGCCTCCTGGTAGAACTCCTGGCAGGCGATGTGGGCCGGGGCTTCCGGACCAGAGAAGATGTCCAGGATCACGACGTCGAACTGAAGTGCCTGGTCCAGGTCCGCCAGGGCGTCGCGGGCATCGCCGATGACGGTGTGCAGGTCGGTTCCGCCGGGTAGCGGTAGCTGCTGCAGGACAAAGTCGAGGAGCTCGCGTTCCAGCTCCACCGCATACTGGACGGATCCGGGCCTCGTCGCCTGCACATAGCGGGCAAGAGTCAGAGCCCCGGCCCCAAGATGGAGCGCGGTGATTGGCTGGCCTTCGGTGGCGGCGAGATCCACCAGATGGCCGATCCGTCGCAGGTACTCGTAGAAGATCTCCTCAGGATGCGCCAAGTTAACGTGGGACTGCTCGGCCCCGCCGATGCTCAGGACGTAGCCGCCATCGGTGAAAGCATCGGGCTCGATGGAGGCGTGCTGACCCGTGGTCCGCAAGAACCGCGTGGAACGTGTGCCGCCGGGCTCCGCCATCAGAGCTTTCCGCTGAGGGTCGCCAGCCTGGCGGCGGCCTCCTCGAGGAGCTCCACTTTCTTGCAAAACGCGAACCTGAGCAGGCTCCGCGTCCGTTCCGCGCCCTCCGGGTGGCAGAAGACGGGGACGGGGATCGCGGCCACTCCCACCAGTCCGGGCAGCCTGCGGGCCAGGTCCACGGAGTCGCTGATGCCAAGGGGTGCGGTGTCCACGTTGACGAAATACGTCCCCTGCGGCGTGTAAACGTCGAATCCTGCGGCGCGGAGGCCTTCGCTGAGGATGTCCCGCTTCTTCTGGAGAGTGGCCGAAACGCCCTGGTAGAACTCATCCGGCAGTGCGAGGCCGGTCGCAATGGCCGTCTGGAACGGTGTCCCGGAGCTGTAGGTCAGGAACTGCTTGACCGTGCGGACAGCCGCCACCAAGTGCTCCGGGCCGGTCAGCCAACCGATCTTCCAGCCAGTGAAGGAGAAGGTCTTTCCGGCAGACGAGATGGTGATGGTCCGCTCCGCTGCACCCGGCAGGGTGGCGACAGGAATGTGCCTGGCGCCGAAGGTGAGGTGCTCGTACACTTCGTCGGTGATGATGAGGCAGTCATGCTTTGCGGCAAGCTCGACGACGCGCTGCAGAACATGGCGGGGGAAGACGGCACCGGTGGGATTGTGCGGATTGTTCAACAGCACCACCCTGGTGCGGTCGGTGAAGGCCGCTTCCAGGGCCGCCATGTCCGGGTAAAAGTCGGGAGCCAGCAGCGGGGCCGTGACGTGGGTGGCGCCGGACAGGCCGATGACGGCGCCGTACGAGTCATAAAACGGTTCGAACGTCAGCACCTCATCACCGGGGCCGACGAACGCCAGCAACGTTGCGGCGATCCCTTCGGTGGCGCCGGTGCTGATGATGATCTCGGTCTGCGGGTCCGGGGTCAGCCCGTAGAAACGGTCCTGGTGGGCAGCCACGGCCTCACGCAGTTCCAGGATGCCCTTGCCGGGCGCGTACTGGTTGGCCCCGGCTTCGATGGCGGCCACTGCGGCCGCCTTGATTTCCAGAGGTCCGTCCTCGTCGGGAAAGCCCTGCCCGAGGTTAATGGCGCCGGTCTGTGCCGCCAGGGTGGTCATCTCCTCGAAGATGGTGACGCCCAGCTGGCCGGCAGGTCCCAGCAGGTTGGCGCCTGAGGCAGTGCGCTGCCACGGGGCAGGCACGGTGGGCATGGAAAGGTCCCGCGGTGGATGCATCCAGTCATGGTATCCCGGCCGTCCCATGCGGTAGGTTCGGTGCATGAGACGCGCTGTCTGCCCCGGATCCTTTGACCCCATTCACAACGGCCATCTCGAGGTCATCGCCCGTGCCGCCGGCCTCTTCGATGAGGTGATCGTGGCGGTTTCGACCAACTATGCGAAGAAGTACATGTTCAGCCTGGGGGACCGCCTGGATATGGCGCGCGAAACCCTGGCATCCCTCAAAGGCATTGTGGTGGAACCGGTGGGCGACGGTCTCCTGGCCGAGTATTGCCGCCAGCGCGGTGTCTCCGCGATCGTCAAAGGTCTCCGCTCATCCTCAGACTTCGACTACGAACTTCCGATGGCCACGATGAACCGCCAGCTCAGCGGCGTGGAAACAGTGTTCCTGCCGGCGGAGGCGCACTACCTGCATTTGTCATCCACCCTGATCAAAGAGGTGGCCGGTCTGGGTGGCAGCGTGTCCGACTATGTGCCCCGGTCCGTACATAAAAGGTTGCTCGCGGGCGGGTCTGCGCCCGATCAGTCGCCGAGAGGGTAGGCTAGTCCGGTACTTCGACGGCCGTCCGTCGCCTGGTTTGAGTCCCTGCGGTTCTTCAGGCTAAGATGGTACGTCGGTCATATGTTCAACAGGAGTTCTCATTAAACGAGATGCTAGTTCGCCCTTGGCGTTCGACGTCAAGGATCTCGGGCGCAGCCCGGGCAGCATGCGGACACTGAAGGAACATGTACCCGCACCAAGTGATCTTGGTGTGGCACTCATTGGCGTTCAGGAAGGCTCGGACATCGAGCTGGATCTGAGGCTTGAGGCCGTACACGAAGGAATTCTGGTATCAGGAACCGCCGTCGCCGAAGTCAAAGGCGAATGCGGCAGATGCCTGGATCCCCTTGCGTATGACCTTGAGGTAAATGTGCAAGAACTTTTCTTCTACGACGGCGTTGTGCTTTCGGACGAAGAAGACGAAGAAGAGCAATATCGAGTCGAGCGCGATCTGATCGATCTTGAACCGGTGTTGCGGGACGCAGTTGTAACCATGCTGCCGTTCCAGCCGGTGTGCCGGGAAGACTGCCAGGGCCTTTGTTCCGAATGCGGAATTCGCCTGGAAGACGAGCCGGGGCACCACCACGAGGTCTTGGATCCTCGCTGGGCTGCCCTAGCTGATATGGCTAAGCCTGACCGGCAAAATTGATTTGTACGTGTTTGTCTAGAGAGAAATGAGTTAGCCGTGGCTGTCCCGAAGCGGAAAATGTCTCGCTCGAATACCCGCGCCCGCCGCTCCCAGTGGAAGGCAACTGCCCCCCACTTGGTGAAGACCGTAGAGAACGGCCAGGTTTCTTATAGCCTGCCGCACCAGGCGAAGGTCGTCACCGACTCGGCTGGCACTGCGTTGTTCCTTGAGTACAAGGGCCGCAAGGTCGCAGACGTCTAATCGGCCGCTTGGGCTGACATGATGTCTTCAACTGAAGAGCTTCTGAAGCGTCTCGGTGTCTCCATTGACGCCGGGACGCTTCGTCTTGCTCTCACGCACCGTTCCTACGCCTACGAAAACGGCGGCATCCCCACCAACGAGCGGCTCGAATTCCTGGGCGACTCCATCCTGGGTTTCTCCGTGACCGATGCCCTGTACCGGGACAACCCCACACTGCCCGAAGGTGACCTGGCCAAACGCCGCTCTGCGGTGGTCAGCACGCGCGCCCTCGCCGGCATCGGACGAAGCCTCGGCATCGGGGATTACATCTACCTGGGGCAGGGCGAAAAGCTCACCGAGGGCAAGAATAAGGCTTCCATCCTGGCGGACACCATGGAAGCCCTCATTGGGGCCACCTACGTGTCCAACGACATCGAGACCGCCCGCCAGTTGGTCATGCGCCTGATAGGTCCCCTCCTCAAGGATGCGGGCGCCCTCGGCGCAGGTACGGACTGGAAGACCAGCATCCAGGAACTGGCAGCCAGCAGGCAGATGGGCACCATCTACTATGCCGTTGAGGGCGCCGGGCCGGACCACGCCCGAACCTTCACCGCTGTCCTAAATATCGGTGGCAAGCCATATGGCAATGGGTCGGGCCATTCGAAGAAGGAAGCGGAGCAGGAAGCTGCCGCGGACGCCTGGCGTCAGCTCTCCGGAACCGCGGGAGCCGCCGTGGCCTCAGCGGCGGAGGGCGCATCACCAGAGTCCTCCCGCAGCGTCTAGGCTGAGCCGTGCCCGAACTGCCTGAAGTTGAAGTGGTCCGCCGCGGACTGGTGAGTTGGGTCCGCGGCCGGACCATCACATCGGTGGACGTGCTGGATCCGCGTTCGCTCCGCCGGCATGCCATGGGCGCCGAGGATTTCAGAGGCAACCTCCAGGGTGCCACGGTTGTGGACGTGGTGCGCCGCGGTAAATTCCTTTGGATGCCGCTGTGTGAGACACCCGGCGCCACCGACACGCCCACCGTTGCACTGATGGCGCACCTCGGGATGAGCGGCCAGCTCGTGATGCAGGACGCGGAAGTGCCGGACGAAAAACACCTCAAGGTCAGGCTGCGCCTGAGTCCCGTGGCCGGTATGCCTGAACAGCTCCGGTTTGTTGACCAGCGGATTTTCGGCGGGCTGTTCGTCACCGGCATGGTTCCCACGGACGACGGCGGCCCGGGCGGCCAGGCGGAATCTCCCGTTGCGTTCATCGCCGAGGAAGCGTCCCACATCGCCAGGGACCCGCTGGACCCGGCATTTTCCTTTGACCTGTTTTACAGCCGGCTGCGGAAGCGGAAGACGGGCGTCAAACGCGCACTGTTGGACCAGGGACTGGTTTCCGGAATCGGCAACATCTACGCCGACGAGTCCCTGTGGCGGGCAAAGCTGCACTACGCCAGGCCCACCGATACGCTGCGACGCGGCGACGCGGAACGGCTCATCACCAGCGCGCGCGAGGTCATGCTGGACGCACTTGCGGCCGGCGGTACCAGCTTTGATTCGTTGTACGTCAACGTCAACGGGGCCTCTGGCTACTTCGACCGGTCCTTGAATGCCTACGGGCGGGAGGGCAAGCCCTGCAGCCGTTGTGCCGCCGTCGGAATTAACTCCATACTTCGCCGCGAGCAATTCATGAACCGCTCCTCCTACACTTGTCCGGTCTGTCAGCCGCGCCCCCGCAACGGCCGCTGGTAGGCCGCGTCGCCCTGCCGGGCATGATCGGGCGCTGCTCCGGTGCAGGGACAGACACCCGCAAATCCGCGGATTTCCGCCCTAACGCAGTAGATTTGGGGCAGCAAAGCAGCCGCTTCAGCCACTCAGGAGACCAGAAATACCTTGCACCTCAAAAGCCTTACCGTCCGTGGGTTCAAGTCGTTTGCGTCGGCCACGACCTTCGATTTTGAGCCTGGCGTCACGGCAGTGGTGGGGCCGAACGGTTCCGGGAAGTCCAACGTGGTGGACGCCCTCTCCTGGGTGATGGGGGAGCAGGGAGCCAAAACGCTCCGCGGCGGCAAAATGGAGGACGTTATTTTTGCCGGCACCTCAGGGCGGCCGCCGCTGGGCCGGGCCCATGTGTCCCTGACCATCGACAACGCTGACGGGGCGCTGCCCATCGAATACAGCGAGGTCACCATCTCGCGGACCCTCTTCCGCACCGGCGGCTCTGAATACGCTATTAACGGTGCCAGCTGCCGCCTGCTCGACATCCAGGAACTGCTCTCGGATTCCGGTATGGGCCGGGAAATGCATGTCATCGTGGGCCAGGGGCAGCTGGACAAGGTCCTGCACGCCACTCCGGAGGACCGCCGCGGCTTCATCGAGGAAGCCGCCGGGATCCTTAAGCACCGCCGCCGCAAGGAAAAAACGCTCCGCAAGCTGGAGGCCATGCAGGCGAACCTGCAACGGCTGAGCGACCTGACGGGGGAGATCAGGCGCCAGCTCACGCCCCTCGGCAAGCAGGCTGATGTGGCGCGCCGCGCCCAGCGGGTCCAGTTCGATGTCCGGGACGCACGCGCACGGCTGTTGGCCGACGACCTCGTCCAGCAGCAGAGTTCACTCGATCAGGACGTGGCGGACGAAACGGCGCTGAAGGCCCGCCGTGCCGTAGTGGAGCAGCAGCTGGAGGAGGGGCGCCGCCAGCAGGCAGCTGTGGAACAGCTCGCCGCCGAGGCCACGCCAAAGCTGAACGCCGCGCGGGATACCTGGTACCGGCTCTCCGCTTCCAGGGAACGGCTCCGTTCGCTGGGCTCACTGGCCCAGGAGCGCGGCCGGCTGCTGGGTGCCGTTGATGCTGAACCGTACTCGGGCAGGGATCCTGAGCAGCTGGAACGGCAGGCCGTCCGGGTCAGGGATGAGCTGACGGAGCTGGAGCGCCACATCCTGGACCGGCGCAGCGCGCTGGACTCAGCGACGGCTGCGAAGACCGGGGCCGAACTCGAGGCGTCTGCCGAGGAAAAAAGGCTCACTGCCGTCCTGCGGGCCGCAGCGGACCGGCGCGAGGGCTTGGCGAAACTTGCCGGACAAGTTGGTGCGGCAAGATCGCGGGTTGAATCAGCGCAGGCCGAGCTGGGCAGGCTGCGGGAATCACTCGCCGCCGGACAGGAACGCCGCCGCCGGGCCCAGTCGGAGTTCACCGCCCTGGAAACCCAGGTGGCGGGGGTCGAAGAGGGGGAGGAAAGCCTCGACGCCGACTACGAGGACGCCAGCGCAGAGCTCGACGCCGTCGTCCAGGACATTGCCGATCTGACCTCCGCAGGGGGAGAAGCTGTGCGCCAACGTGACGCCCTCGTGGCCCGACGGGACGCACTGCAGCTCGGCCTGAACCGAAAAGACGGCGCGGCGCACGCCCTCAACTCCGGGCTGGATGGCGTTGTGGGCACGCTTGCCTCGGGCCTCACCATTCAGCCGGGCTATGAGACGGCGATTGCCGCGGCGCTCGGCGACACCTCCGAAGCGATAGTGGTCCGGGATCCAGCCGTGGCCGCCGTCATGGTGCAACTTCTGAAGGACGACGATGCGGGGCGTGCCTCCCTGCTGCTGGCGTCTGCTGTGCCCCTGCGGGACGCAAACTCCGGCACGGGCGGACCCCTGCCGGCAGGCGCACGCTGGGCTGTGGACGTGGCATCCGGCGGGGGCGGGCCCGCACCCGTTGTGGCCGCGCTCCTGACCGGGGTGGCAGTTGTTGAAGATCTGAATGGTGCCGGGCTGCTGGTTGCCGAACGCCCGGACCTGACAGCCGTGACCCGGGCCGGGGACGTGTTTACCGCCCTCACGGTGACTGGAGGCTCGGCAAAGGCGCCGTCCCTGCTTGAGGTGCAGGCCGCCGTGGACGACGCCGAGGCCCGACTGGCCGTTGTCACTGCGGATCTGGAACGGAACAGGTTCGCCCTGGCCAGCGCCGAGGTCCGGCGCGCCGAAGCCCGGACGAGGGCAGAATCTGCCCTGGACCGCCTGCACGATTCCGACGCCCGGCTCGCGGCCGTGGCCGAAAAGCTCGGCCAGCTGAACTCCATCCTGCGCAGCGCCGTCGGCGAAAGCGACAGGCTGGCCACCTCGCTGGCAAGGGCCGAGGCCAATGTTGTTACCGAGGAACAGGCGCTCGCCGCCGTTGCGGCGCGGCTGGCTGCGGCGCAGGAGGCGCCAGCCGAAGAGGAACCCTCCACCGAACAGCGCGATGCGCTCGCATTGGCTGCATCCCTGGCCAGGTCTGCGGAAATGGACGCAAGGCTCTCGCTGCGCAGCACGGAGGAGCAGCTGACCGCCACCCGCAACCGGGCTCTCTCGCTGGAGCGGGCAGCGGCGACCGAACGACGGGCGCGTGAAGAGGCTGCAGAACGGGCGCGCCGCCGTCGGATCCAGGCCAGACGGGCGGCCGCCGTCTCCGCTGCGGTGGAGCTGGCAATCCGGTTCATCGACGTGTCTGTTGAGCTGGCCCGGCATGAACGCGACCGCGCCGAAGAGAACCGGGAAGAGCGGGACCGTGCACTGCTGGCGACCCGGACAGCCAATGACGCCCTGGCCCGCGAGCTGGCTGAACTGACGGACTCGGTTCACCGGGACGAACTGGCCCGCGCCCAGCAGCGGGCACGGATTGAAGCCCTGGAAACACGTTCCATCGAGGAACTAGGGATTACCCCCGACGTGCTGGTGGCGGACTTCGGCCCGGACGTTCCCGTGCCCGTCCCCGCGGAGGAAAGCGGGGACAAATGGGCGGCACTGCGGACACCCGTGGACGACGACGGCACACCGGTTCCCGAAGGCATGCCCTTTGTCCGCGAGGAGCAGGAGAAGCGCCTCCGGAAAGCCGAAAGGGACCTGTCAGCCCTGGGCAAGGTCAACCCGCTGGCGCTGGAGGAGTTCGCGGCCCTGGAGGAGCGGCATCAGTTCCTCAGCACCCAGCTGGAGGACCTGAAATCCAGCCGCAAGGACCTGCTGGACATCATCAAGGAAGTGGATGACCGGGTCCAGCGGGTCTTCACCGAGGCCTTTGAGGACACCCGGGACCAGTTCGTCCACGTCTTTGAACGCCTCTTTCCCGGCGGCGAAGGCCGGCTGGTCCTCACGGACCCTTCGGACATGCTCACCACCGGAATCGAAGTCGAAGCGCGTCCGGCCGGCAAGAAAATCAAGCGCCTCTCACTCTTGTCAGGAGGCGAACGGTCCCTCACCGCCGTCGCCCTCCTGGTGGCCATCTTCAAGGCCCGCCCCTCGCCGTTCTATGTTATGGACGAGGTCGAAGCGGCACTTGATGACACCAATCTCGGCCGGCTCATTACCATCTTCGAAGAGCTGCGGGAGTCCAGCCAGCTGATCGTGATCACCCACCAGAAACGGACCATGGAAGTGGCTGATGCGCTGTACGGCGTCACCATGCGCGGGGACGGCGTGTCCACCGTCATCAGCCAGCGGCTGGGCGCCGACGTCTAGCATCCGCGGCAGGTGGCCGCCCCGAACGCCTGCCGCGTTTGTGAGAAGCTAGGGGAGTGAATGACATCCTCCCCATTATTCTGTCCATTGTTGCTGCCCTGGCGGTTATTGGCGGGCTGATCCCGGTCCTGTTGAAGACGCGGAAGAACATCACCCAGTACCCCGGGACGCGCGACGCCAATGATCCTGCCACCCCGCAAGGCGGGGGAACACTGCTCGAGGACGCGCCCGTGGTTCCGGCCGAGCCCAACGCCCCCGCCGGCGTCGACCTCGAAGACCTCGAAGTCACCGATGTACCTGATGACGTGGCGGGCCTGGAAACCATCCAGGTTGAGACGCCCCTTCCCGTCGCCGGCCGCCTGACCCGCCTCCGGGAGCGACTGGTCCGGTCGAACAACATCCTCGGCAAGAGCCTGCTCGCGTTGCTGTCCAGTGACAAGATCGACGAACACGTCTGGGACGAAGTGGAGGAGACCCTCCTGCTGGCCGACCTCGGCACTGAACCCACCATGCAGCTGGTCGACGCCCTGCGGGAGCGCGTGAAAGTGCTCGGCACCAGGACCCCGGAGCAGGTCAAGGCACTGCTCCGCGAGGAACTGATCAAGCTCGTGGATCCCACCATGGACCGCGCCCTGCGCACCGACCGGCACGCGGACAAGCCGGCCGTCGTGCTGGTGGTAGGCGTCAATGGCGTGGGCAAGACCACCACCGTGGGCAAGCTCGCCCGCGTGCTCGTTGCCGAGGACAAGGACGTCCTGCTGGGCGCGGCGGACACGTTCCGCGCGGCAGCCGCGGAGCAGTTGGCCACGTGGGGCCAGCGTGTGGGTGTTCCCACGGTGAAGTCCGACGTCGACGGTGCGGACCCGGCGTCCGTCGCCTATGAGGCGGTCAAGGCGGGCATTGAGCAGGAAGTCGACGTTGTCATGATTGACACAGCGGGCCGCCTGCAGAACAAGACCGGCCTCATGGACGAACTCGGCAAGGTCAAGCGCGTCATCGAGAAGCTGGCTGAGGTGGATGAGGTTCTGCTGGTGCTGGACGCCACCACCGGCCAGAACGGCCTGAACCAGGCCCGCGTTTTCTCCGAGGTAGTGAACATCACCGGCATTGTCCTGACCAAGCTGGACGGGACCGCCAAGGGTGGCATCGTGGTGGCCATCCAGAAATCACTCGGCGTGCCGGTCAAGCTGATCGGTCTTGGCGAAGGCGCCGACGACCTGGCTCCGTTCGAAGTTGAGAGCTTTGTCGACGCCCTGCTGAACTAGGGACCGGGTCTACACCAACGAGGGGTGAGTTCCCGCCGCTAAGCACAGGCTTTAGCCGCGGGAACTCACCCCTCGATGCGTTTCATCGGCTCGCGCGTCACGGACCAGCAGGCCGCCGCGAGCACCAGCACACCGCCGGTGACGCCGAATGCCCAGCCGTAGCCCAGCCGGTCCGCCAGGACGCCCACCAGCACCGGTCCGGCAATGGCCCCGACGTCCGAGGTCATCTGGTAGGCCGCCAGGACCCGCCCGCCGGACCGCTCATTGCCAATGACATCCGCGACGGCGGCCTGCTGGGCAGGTCCCAGCAGGCCGGACCCCACCCCGGCCACAACCGATGCGGCGAGGAACCAGCCCAGGTGGGACGTGAAGCCGATGGCGGCAGTGGCGAGCCCGGCGACCAGGAGCCCCACGACCATCAACGGCCGCCTGCCCAGGCTGTCCGCCAGCCGGCCGGAGAACGTCAGTGCGGCGGCATTGCCCGCGGCGAAAACGGCCAGCGCAAGGCCGGCGGCCTCGGGACCGGCACCCAGTGCAGCAACGGCAAACAGCGGGACGGTGGCCATCCGCACACCGAATGTGGCCCAGCCGTTGGCGAAGCTGGACAGCAACGCCGAGCGGTACACACCAATTCCCCAGGCTTCGGCGAAGCGCATGTCCGGGGCACGGCCCACTGTGGACCGGTCCGCGGACGGCGCGTGGCTGAGTTGGGTCTGCACCACCGCGGCAGCAAGGATCAGCGCGGCGGCGTAGCAAAGGAACGGCACCCGCAAGCCGAATCCGGCGAGCAGCCCGCCCACCACTGGGCCCAGGACGCTGCCGATCAGGAACGCGGACGCGTAAGCGCCGGATACCCTGCCCCGGCTTTCCGGCGGCGCCAGCCGCACCACAAGGGCCATGGAGGCCACCGTGAACATCACCGAGCCCACGCCGCCGAGCCCCCGGAAGACCAGCAGCTGCCAATAGTCCTGGGCAAAAGCGCACGCTGCGGTTGATACCGCCACAATCAGCAGCCCCGCCACATAGACCGGCCGCTCACCCCATCGGCCGATCAAGGCCCCGCCGGCCGGCGCGAACACCAGCCGCATAAAGGCGAAGATGCTCACGATCACGGCGGCGGCTGTTGCCCCGACGTCGAAAGTGGTGGCGAACTGGGGCAAGACGGGCGCCACCAGCCCAAAACCGAGGGCAATCAGGAACGCCGCAGCGAGCATCACCTTGATGTCGCGCGGAAGCGTGGGCCTCTGCGGACGGATAACGGACAAGATCCGCGTTGTGGCGCGGCTCACGCGCGATGGTGCCGTCATGGGGCGGGTTCCTTGCAAGGTAGGCAGCCGAGTGGCCGGCGGCAATGGTGAAACATAACCGTAACAAGCCAGATATGCACCATTTACTTCCGGGAGGTTGTTGTAACAAGCCAGCAATGTAAATCCTCTGCGGGCGAAACACGGCAGCGACAGACTCGATGGAGGACGCAAAAGGCGTTAGTAAGGCGGAGCATTCCGCAGCATCGAACATAGGGAGGACGTGCACCATGGAACTTACCGCAGGTCACGTATGGCTCATGGTGGCAGCAGCACTCGTGCTGTTCATGACACCAGGTCTGGCATTTTTCTACGGCGGCATGACGCGCGCCAAAGCTGCACTGAACATGATGATGATGAGCTTCATCTCCATCGGCATGGTCGGCGTGGTCTGGGTCCTCTGGGGCGCTTCGATGAGCTCCGGCGAGGGCTTCCTGCAAATCGTCGGGAACCCGTTCGCCACCTTTGGCCTTGAAGGCATCACCACCCCGGACGGGCTCATCAAGGTCGGCTACGCCGCCACCTTCGCCATCATCACCGTCGCCCTCATCAGTGGCGCGATCGCTGACCGCGCCAAGTTCGGCGCCTGGGCCCTCTTCGTCCCTGTCTGGGTCACCGTTGTCTACTGCCCGCTTGCCTACATGGTCTGGGGCGGCGGCCTCTTCGGCCCTGAAGGCGCAGTTGGCCAGGCGCTCGGCCCGGCCATCGACTTCGCCGGCGGCACCGTGGTCCACATCAACGCCGGTGTGGCAGCCCTCGTCCTGGTCCTGATCATCGGCAACCGCCGCGGCTTCGGCAAGGACCCGAACCACCGCCCGCACAACATCCCGTTCGTGATGCTCGGTGCAGCCATCCTGTGGTTCGGGTGGTTCGGCTTCAACGGCGGCGCGGCCACGACTGCTGAGCAGGGCGGCCTGATCTGGGTCAACACCCTCGCAGCCCCGGCCGCGGCAATGCTCGGCTGGCTCGTCACCGAACGTATCCGCGACGGCCACCCCACTTCCCTTGGTGCTGCCTCCGGTGTGGTTGCCGGTCTGGTTGCCATCACCCCGGCCTGTGCCAACGTCAGCCCGGTGGGCGCACTCGGTCTCGGTGTCATCGCCGGTGTCGCCTCGGCCCTGGCCGTCGGCCTCAAGTTCCGCTGGGGCTTCGATGACTCCCTGGATGTTGTGGGCGTTCACTTGGTCTCCGGCATCATCGGAACGGTTGCCCTGGGCTTCATCGCCCTCCCCACCGACGGTGTGGGCGGCGGCCTCTTCTACGGCGGCGGCGCGACCCAGCTTTGGGCCCAGCTCGCAGCAGCAGGCATCGCCATCGCCTACTCGGCAATCCTCACCGCAATCATCGCCTTCGCCATCCACAAGACCATGGGCTTCCGCGTCTCGCAGGAGCAGGAAGTCGTTGGTGTTGACCTCAGCCTGCACGCCGAGACGGCGTACGAGTTCGGAGTGGGCGGCCACGGCGGGAGCTTCCAGCCGCTCCACGAACTGATCAAGGGCAAGGGCTCGGCCACAGACGGCGAAGCAGCCGGCGCAAAGAAGACCGAACCGGCAGCGGGCAAGGAAAGCGTGGAAGCATGAAACTGATCACAGCCATCGTCCGCCCGGAGAAGCTCGAAGCCATCCGGGAAGGCCTGGAGTCCTACGGTGTCCAGGGGCTGACGGTCAGCGCCGCCAGCGGCTACGGCCGCCAGCGCGGCTACACAGAGGTCTACCGCGGAGCTGAATACAACGTGGACCTCCTGCCCAAGATCCGGGTTGAAGTCCTAGCCACGGACGAACAGGCCGATGACATCCTGGACGTCATCATCGCCAGCTCCAACACCGGCCGCGCCGGCGATGGCAAGGTCTGGACCGTGGACGTCTTCGAAGCGGTCAGGGTCCGGACCGGCGAACGCGGCGTCGCCGCCATCTAGCTGTTCCAGAAGTTTATTGATCCACACGAAAGAGCGGGCAGGGAACCTCAAAAGGTTCCCTGCCCGCTCTGTTCGTTCTGGCCTACTCAGCCGGCGCGGAACTTGGCCATCCGGCGGGACCGGCCGAACCGGCGTCGTACTTTTCCAGCGGCACGGTGCCCTGCTGCCAGGCCTTCAGGACGGGCTCGAGAATCCGCCAGCAGTCCTCCGCTGTGTCGCCGCGCACCGAGAGCAGCGGGTCGCCGCTCAGGACGCCTTCCAGCACTTCGCCATAGGGCAGCAGCTCAGAAGCGCTCAGCTCCGCATTCAGCGTTGTGCGGCTCAGGCTGAAGATGCTGCCGGGACCGTTGACGTCGACGTCGAACGCCAGGGTATCCGGCCCGAACCCGATCCGCAGCTGGTTGGGGGAGTCCACGCCCGTGAATCCTGCCGGAAGATGCGGGACGGGGCGGAAGGTGACCACGGCTTCCTTGCGCTTCAGCCCGAGGGCCTTGCCCGATCGCAGGATGAACGGGACCCCCTTCCATCGCCAGTTGTCGATGTTCACCCGGACTTCCGCCAAGGTCTCTGTCCCGCGGGCTGCGTCTACCCCTTCTTCCTGCGCATAGTCCGGGACGTTCCTGCCGGCAATTGAACCCGCCGTATACGTGGCCCGGCGGGTGGATTTCGCGTACGGCGCGCTGATGCTGCTGGCGCGGAGCACGGCTGCGATGGCGTCCCGTAGGTCCCGTTCTCCGATGGTGGCCGGCGGCTCAATGGCCATCAGGGCCATGATCTGCAGCAGGTGGCTCTGGATCATGTCGCGCAGGGCGCCGGCGTTGTCGTAATACCTCGCCCTTCCCTCCAGTGCCAGGTCCTCATCGAAGATGATCTCGACCTTCTCCACATGCTCGCGGTTCCAGACGGGTTCCAGGAAATTGTTCGCAAAGCGCAGGCCCAGGATGTTCAGCACCGTCGCCTTGCCCAGGAAATGGTCCACCCGATGGATGTGGTCCTCCGGCACCAGGGCGGCGAGCGTGTGGTTAAGGGAACGGGCCGATGCAACACTTGCGCCGAACGGCTTCTCCATCACCAGCCGTGTTCCGGCCGGAACCTGGTCACGGTGCAGGGACTCGCAGGCCAACTGGCTGACATGGGGAGGCAGTGCAAAATAGATCGCGGTGGGGCCTTCCAGGCCTGCCAACAATGCCGCCAGGGCTCCGTCCGCCGTAACATCCAGCTGGTGGTAGGGGGTAGCTTCCGCCAAGGCGGTGAGTGCCTTTTTTCCAGCCGCGTCGGCGGCCTCCGCGGCGGGGGCGAAGGCTTCGTGGACCCGGGTCCGCCATTGTTCCGGCGTCCAGGCATCGGAGCCGGCGCCCACCAGGGTCAGGCCATCGCCGCGGCCGCTCGCCACCAGCCGGGCTAGTCCCGGGAGCAGGAGGCGTCCCGTCAAATCGCCTGAGGCACCCAGAATGAGCAGGGTTTTTACACTTGTTTGGCTCGTCACCCTGCCAGCATGCCATCCGGCAAGCCCGACTTGGTACCCTAGATAGTCGAGTCCACCCTGTAAATCCACTGAAAGAAGTGCGCGGCGCGTGTTCAATTCACTCTCTGACCGGTTGACAGCAACCTTCAAGAATCTCCGTGGCAAGGGCCGCCTCACTGAGGCCGACGTCGATGCCACAGTCCGGGAGATCCGCCGCGCCCTCCTGGATGCCGATGTCGCCGTTCCCGTGGTGCGTGAGTTTACGGCCCGCGTCCGCGAGCGTGCCCTCGGGGCAGAGGTATCGGGGGCGCTGAACCCCAGCCAGCAGATCGTCAAGATCGTCAATGAGGAACTCGTTGAGATCCTCGGTGGCGAGACCCGCCGGATCCGCCTTGCCAAGACCGGTCCCACCATTATCATGCTGGCCGGCCTCCAGGGTGCCGGTAAGACCACCCTGGCGGGCAAGCTCGCCAAATGGCTCAAGGCCCAAGGCCACAGCCCCCTGCTGGTGGCATGTGATCTCCAGCGACCCAATGCCGTCACCCAGCTCCAGGTTGTCGGCAACCGCGCAGGCGTGCCCGTTTTCGCGCCGCACCCCGGAGCCACCTCGGAACTGGAGCACCCCGCCGGTGACCCGGTCGCCGTCGCCCGCGCCGGCGTCGAGGAAGCGCGCCAGAAGCTGCACGACGTCGTGATTGTTGACACCGCCGGGCGCCTCGGTGTTGACGCCGAGATGATGGAGCAGGCGAGCGAGATCCGTCGCGCCATCGTCCCCAATGAAGTGCTGTTCGTGATCGACGCCATGATCGGACAGGACGCCGTGAACACGGCAGTCGCGTTTGACGAGGGTGTGAACTTCACCGGAATCGTGCTGTCCAAGCTCGACGGCGACGCCCGCGGCGGTGCCGCGCTCTCGGTTGCGTCGGTCACCGGTAAGCCGGTTATGTTCGCCTCCACCGGCGAAGGCGTGGATGACTTTGAGCTGTTCCACCCGGACCGCATGGCCTCACGCATCCTGGACATGGGTGACGTCCTCACCCTGATTGAGCAGGCCGAAAAGAACTGGGACAAGGACGAAGCCGCCCGGATGGCGAAGAAATTCGCCGACCAGGAAGACTTCACCCTGGACGACTTCCTCTCCCAAATGCAGCAGATCCGCAACATGGGCTCCATGAAGAAGATGCTCATGATGATGCCCGGTGCGCAGAACATCCGCGAGCAGCTGGAGAACTTTGACGAGCGCGAGATCGACCGTGTCGAAGCGATCGTGCGTTCCATGACGCCGCACGAACGCGTCGCCCCGAAGATCATCAACGGCTCCCGCCGGGCACGCATTGCCCGGGGTTCCGGCGTGCATGTCTCCGAGGTCAACGGCCTGCTGGAGCGCTTCGGCCAGGCCCAGAAGATGATGAAGAAGATGGCCCAGGGCGGCGGCATGCCCGGAATGCCCGGGATGCCTGGCATGGGCGGCCCCGGCGGTGCGCGGAAGGGCGGCAAGAACGCCCCGAAGAAGAAGGCCCGCTCAGGCAACCCTGCCAAGGCTGCCCAGGAGCTCAAGGACGCCGAGGCCCGTCGGGTCGGCGCTGCGAAGGCTCTGCCCACGGGGGCAGCGTTCGGCCAGCAGGGCGGCGACTTTGATCCTTCGCAGTTGAACCTGCCCAAGGGATTCGACAAGTTCCTCGGCAAGTAACCACGCCTCCCGGCTGGGTAACAGCAGGTGTTGCGTTGAGCACTCACAACGACACTTACTGCTGCCCAATCGGGATGTCGGCGCCGTGGAATAGGGTTGGGTCATGTTCAAACAGCGGGTAGCGTTCGTGCACGGCGCCGGACCTTTCGGTGCGGCGGCGTGGCCGCGCCAGCACGGAATGGCCCTGACGTACGACGCCCTGTTCCTGCGGCGGCACGGTTTTGACCCCGTCGCTGAACCCGTGGAGTCCTCGTTCTCGGAAGATACCGCCATCATCCTGCGCTCACTTGCCGATGACGGCCGCGGGGCCGCTGGGGGCCATATTGTTGCCCACGCCGAGGGCGCGATTGCGGCCATGATGGCTGCCGTCGAACACCCCGAGCTGGTGTATTCCCTCACGCTGGTAGAACCGGCGTGCCTGTCCTTGACCGCCGAACTGCCGGCCACGGCCGCACACCGCGCCCTGATGCAACCGCTGTTCGACGTCCGGCACCAGCTCTGCGATGAAGACTTCCAGCGTGAGTTCGTGCGGCGAATGTTCGCGGCGGACCTGCAGGAGCCCGCCACGCCGGAGGAAAAACGGTCGGCGCGCCGGCTCCGGTTGCAGGCGCCGTCCTGGGAGGCCCCGCTGCACATTGTTCCGGGCGTCCCCACCCTGGTCCTGACGGGTGGGTGGGAACCGCTCTACGAGGAGATCGCCGGATATCTGCAGGAAACCGGTGCCCTGCACCGCATCGCTGCGGGAGGACACCGGCCCCAGGACTCTGCCGAAGGTGACCGTGCCATCCGGTCCTTCATCGCCGACGTCGGCAGGTCACGCTCGGTTCAGGCTTCCTGAGCCGTCAGCTCCCGGCCGGGATCCGAAGCTCGGGGAGGTAGACCTTCCCGCCGGCGGCCAGGAACTCCGCACTCTTTTCGCGCATCCCGCTGTAGGCCTCGGCGATGGCCGCCTGCGAATCTGCCGAACCGTATTCGTCCCTGATGTCCTGGCTGATCTTCATGGAGCAGAACTTCGGGCCGCACATGGAGCAGAAGTGGGCGGTTTTGGCCGGTTCGGCGGGCAGCGTCTCGTCATGGAAGGCCTCCGCCGTGACCGGATCCAGGGACAGCGCGAACTGGTCGCGCCAGCGGAACTCGAACCGGGCCTTGGACAGGGCATCATCCCGCTCATGGGCGCCGGGGTGGCCCTTGGCAAGGTCTGCTGCGTGGGCGGCGATCTTGTAGGTGATCACCCCGGTCTTCACGTCGTCCTTGTTCGGCAGGCCAAGGTGTTCCTTGGGCGTGACGTAACAAAGCATCGCCGTGCCGTACCGGGCGATTTCCGTGGCGCCGATGGCGGACGTGATGTGGTCGTAGCCGGGGGCAATATCCGTAACCAGCGGCCCCAGGGTGTAGAACGGGGCGCCCTTGCAGAGTTCCTGCTGGCGTTCCACGTTCTCCCGCACCAGGTGGAACGGGACGTGCCCGGGACCTTCCACCATGACCTGCACGTCGAATTCCCACGCCCGCTGGGTCAGTTCAGCCAGGGTGTCGAGCTCGGCGAACTGGGCGGCGTCGTTGGCGTCCGCCGTCGCTCCCGGGCGCAGTCCGTCGCCCAGGGAGAACGCGACGTCGTACTTGGCGAAGATCTCGCACAGGTCGTCGAAGTGCGTGTACAGGAAGTTCTCCTGGTGGTGGGCCAGGCACCAGCCTGCCATGATGGCACCGCCCCGGGAGACGATGCCGGTGACGCGGTTGGCCGTCAGCGGCACGTAACGCAGCAGCACACCGGCGTGGATGGTCATGTAGTCCACGCCTTGCTCGCACTGCTCAATGACCGTGTCCCGGAAGATTTCCCACGTCAGAGCGTTGGCTTCGCCATTGACCTTCTCCAGCGCCTGGTATATCGGTACCGTACCGATGGGCACGGGGGCGTTGCGGATGAGCCATTCCCGGGTGGTGTGGATGTCATCGCCGGTGGACAGATCCATCACCGTGTCGGCGCCCCACTGGGTGGCCCACTGGAGTTTGTCCACTTCCTCGGCGATGGAGCTGGTCACGGCGGAGTTGCCGATGTTCGCGTTGATCTTGACCAGGAAGGCCTTGCCGATGATCATCGGTTCGGATTCCGGGTGGTTGATGTTGTTGGGGATGATGGCGCGGCCAGCAGCGACTTCGCTGCGGACCAGTTCCACGTCACAGTTCTCGCGGAGGGCAACGAACTGCATCTCGGGGGTGATGACACCCTGCCGCGCGTAGTGCATCTGCGTGACCGTCCGGCCGTCGACGGCGCGGCGGGGCACCGGCTGTGCGCCCTTCCACTCCGCAGAGGCTGCGCCGCGGCGCACGGCCGACCTGCCGTCGTCGAGCAGGTTCCGTTCCCGTCCGCTGTAGGGCTCGGTGTCGCCGCGGGCGGCGATCCACTCTGAGCGGAACGGGTTGAGGCCCACCACCGGATCGCTGCCCGGTCCCGCCGTGCGGTAGGTCCGGAAAGGCCCGTTCGCTTGGCCGTTCGGCGACGGTTCCAGCGCGATTTCGGTCACGGGAACCCGGATCCCCGTGGCCTCATCGTTGATAAACGCCAGCGAGTGGGACTTCAGTGACTGGGTTTCAGGCTGGAGCGTTTGATCCACGTCGGCTTCATTTTTGGCAAGGATCAGCTGTGTTTCTTGTGTATTCAATGAATACTCACTTCCTTCGCCGGCATTACCCGGACAGGTTCAACGGTCGCAGGCTGCGTCAGCCCGATCTCAGCCCCTGCAAGGGCTCCCGTGTGGTCAAGTCGAAGCTACCACAGGCGGAGGGTGGCCTGGTGACAGCAATCACGGGAAAGCGGTCGCAATTTGGCTGCGCCGCCACTTGAATTAAATTGAAGCTTCAAGTAAATTGGAACCATAGCCGCCTTCCATCCGAAGGCCAACGGACCGGGAGTTTTCAAATGACTGCAGAAGCCACCAGCCGGGATCTCCTTCCCGCCGACCTCTCCATGGGCGCCGTGATGCTCAAGGTGGGCGACATGAAGCTGATGACCGACTACTACCAGCGTGCGCTCGGCCTGGAGGTCGTCGCGGAACAGGACGGCGGCGTCTATCTTGGCCGCCTTCAACGCCCGCTGGTCCACCTCGCGGCCGCTCCGTCGTTGAATCTGCCTGGCAGGGGAGAGGCAGGGCTGTTCCACACCGCACTGCTGTTTGACGACCAGGCTTCGCTTGCCGCAACGGTAGCCACCGCTGCCCAGTACGAACCCCGGTCCTTCACCGGCAGCGCCGACCACCTCGTCAGCGAGGCCTTCTACTTCAATGACCCCGAAGGCAACGGCATCGAACTGTACTGGGACAGGCCGCGCGAAAACTGGTCCTGGAACGGGAAGGATGTAGTGATGGACAGCCTGGCACTGCCGCCGCAGCGCTACCTCGAGCAGCACCTGACCCAGGATTCCGTGGCCGGCCAGCGGGCCAGCGAAGCCGGCGTGGGCCACGTCCACCTCCAGGTGGGCGACGTCCAGTCAGCGCACGATTTCTACGTGGGCACGCTGGGCTTCGAAAAGACCGCCGGCTGGCACGGGCAGGCACTGTTTGTCTCCGCGGGCCGGTATCACCACCACATGGCCATGAATGTGTGGAACAGCCGCGGAGCCGGTCCCCGCAAGGACACCCTGGGCCTCGGCGAAGTGCTCATCGAGGTCCCTTCCGGGGATGACGTCGGAGCGCTCGCCGACCGCCTGAAGGTCGCCGGTGTGGCCTCGCACCACACGGGCGCCGAGCTTCGCTTCGAGGACCCGTGGCGCAACAATATCCGTGTCGCCGTCCGCTGAGTGCGGATGCCAAATGTGCGGCCTGCCTTGTACTAGGCTGATTCTGAACGGCCGGGGCGGCGCTTGCTGCTGCCCTTTCAGGCCGCACCGTCGACGGAATGAGGGCTGTTCCCATGGGCTTCACTGAAATTTTTGTTTCCACTCACGATGCCGCTCTGAAGCGGGCGGACGTCCTGGATGCAGGCGGCTCCCCGGCGGGCCAGGCCCTGCGGATTCCCGGAATCAGCGATTTCGAAATCGAGCAGCTTGGCGATCTTGCCGGCGTTGCGGTGCACGCCGGTGGCGCGGACTACGAACTGGCCATGGTTGACGTGGCCAGTGATTCCCTCCTCGGGGTCCCGCCGGCCATGGTGCGTGCGCTCGCGGACCTGCTCAGCTACGAGACTGAAGGCGAAGGCAATGTCCTGGACGACGTCGCTGAAAAGTGGGCCGCCCAGGATGACATGCCGTTCGGCGCAGCCGAGGCCCGGACGTATGTCCAGCAGTTCGCTGAGCTTGCCAACTCCGTCGATGACGCCGCACGCACCGGCGTGTATGTCTGGTCGTCGTAGACCGGCCGTGGCCCGCCGGGTCCGCCCGGCTGCCCCATCCCGACGTGTCAAGTCGAAATCCGGACGCTGATCTGGCACAATAAACAGGTACTCGATCTGCGTGGCCCCTCTCTCCGCGTCCGGATCCTGTCCTTCGAACCCTCAAGTATGGCCCGCCCCACGGGTGCAGAACGTCGGTTCACCCCTTTTCTGAAACAGGAGTGACCACAAAAGTGGCCGTAAAGATTCGCCTTAAGCGCTTTGGCAAGATGCGCGCACCGTATTACCGCATCGTCGTCATGGACGCACGCTCCAAGCGTGACGGCCGTGCCATCGAAGAGATCGGCAAGTACCACCCCACCGAAGAGCCCTCATACATCGAGGTGGACACGGACCGTGCCCAGTACTGGCTCGGCGTCGGCGCACAGCCGTCCGAGCAGGTTGCCGCGATCCTGAAGATCACCGGTGACTGGCAGAAGTTCAAGGGCCTGCCGGGCCAGGAAGGCACCCTGAAGACCAAAGCTCCGAAGGCTGCCTTTGTTGCCCCGGAAAAGGGTTCCGTGATCATCCCGGAAGCCATCACCAAGAAGTCGAAGCAGTCTGACGCAGCCGAGGCCCCGGCCGAGGCAGAGACCACCGAGGCTGAGTAGATTGCTGGCAGAAGCGCTCGAACACCTCGTCCGGGGAATCGTTGATTCGCCGGACGATGTCAAGGTCAGCTCGAAGAACAACCGCCGCGGGGACACCCTCGAGGTTCGTGTTCATCAGGATGACCTGGGACGGGTGATCGGCCGCCAGGGCCGCACCGCACGGGCATTGCGCACCGTTGTGGCGGCACTGGCAGACGGCGAGCCGGTCAGGGTCGACGTCGTCGACACCGACCGCCGCCGCTAAGCGCTCGGCAACATCAGTTTTTTGCTCCGGCCCTTCCACCAGAAACGGTGGAGGGGCCGGAGTGCTTTCACCACACAACCGTGGAGAATCCACAACCGAAACAGAGGAACAGATGCAGCTTCAGGTGGCACGAATCGGCAAACCGCATGGAATCCGCGGCGAAGTGACGGTCCAGGTGCTGACCGACGCTCCCGGGGACCGGTTTGTTCCCGGTACCGAGTTTGTGGTGGAGCCTGCATCGGCCGGCCCGCTCATTGTTGAGGGTGCGCGCTGGAACAAGGACATCCTGCTGCTCGCATTCGAAGGAATCGAGACCCGAAACCAGGCAGAGACCCTGCGCGGCGCCAAGCTTTTCATCGAAACCGAAGAGCTGGACGAGGACGACGACGAAGGCTGGTACGAGCACGAACTGGTAGGGCTCGAGGCGCGCGTCGGGTCGAAGGTGGTCGGCAAGATCGCCGCCCTGCACACCTTGCCCGTCCAGGACCTGCTCGTGGTTGAAATGCCGGACGGCAAGGAAATCCTTGTCCCGTTTGTGGAGCAGATCGTTCCGGAGGTCAATGTGGCCGGTGGCTTCGTCCTGCTGACGCCGCCGGACGGTCTCTTTGAGGTCAACGACGGCGAAGCCGGCCCCGGTGAAGCGGAGGAAAACGCGTAGATGAGAATCGACGTCGTCAGTATCTTCCCGGAGTACCTGGCGCCCCTGGAGCTCTCGCTCATTGGCAAGGCCCGCCAGGACGGCCTGTTGGACCTGCGCGTCCATGACCTGCGTGATTTCACCACCGACAAGCACCGCTCAGTGGATGACACCCCGTACGGCGGCGGCGCCGGCATGGTGATGAAGCCTGAGCCTTGGGCGCAGGCATTGGCTGCTGTTGCCGCAGCTGCTGTCGCCGGATCCGGTGAAGCCGCAGGGGGCGCCGAGGCCACGGCCGCCGAGCCCGCCAAACCGGTTTTGATTGTCCCGTCGCCGGCAGGGGAGCGCTTCAGCCAGGCCCTGGCCCATGAGCTCGCAGAAGAGGACCAGCTGGTTTTTGCCTGCGGCCGCTATGAGGGCATCGACGAGCGTGTCATCGAGTGGGCGGAAGAGCACTTCACGGTGCGCCCCATGAGCCTTGGTGACTATGTGCTGAACGGCGGCGAAGTGGCCGTTTTGGCCATGGTCGAAGCCATCGGCAGGCTGCTGCCAGGCGTTGTGGGCAACCCTGATTCCCTGGTGGAGGAGTCGCATTCGGACGGGCTGCTGGAATACCCCGTGTATACCAAGCCCGCCAGCTGGCGGGACCGGGATGTCCCGGCAGTGCTGCTGAGCGGCAACCACGGGAAGATCGCGCAGTGGCGCCGCCACGAGCAGTACCGGCGGACGGCGGAACGCCGTCCGGACCTCCTGGAAACGTTCGACGCCGGGAAGCTGCCACGTGCCGACCGTACGGCTTTCGCCGACCTCGGGTACGACGTCGTCGACGGTCACCTCCTGGCGCGGCGGCAGGCCGATACCAGCACGGACACCGGAACCGACGCCTCAACCTGAACCGGCGCGTCTGTGGTCCGAGGCGATTGGCTGTAGGCCCGCGAGTGTGGCAAAATTAGTCTTTGTGTCTGCTGGGTCCGCACCTGCCACAGGGGGAGCGCAACCAACAGCTGGACACCCCGGGACCTTCAATCAGTGAAGGAACCGGCCCCACTTAATTTTCGGCGGTAATTTCCGGTACTCCCGGGCTTGCCCGCCGTGACCCAAAGTGAATGACCTGTGGCGTTCACCAGGAGTGCAATTATGCATATTCTCGATTCCGTAGATGCAGCCTCGCTGCGCACCGATGTTCCTGTCTTCCGCGCGGGTGACACCCTCAAGGTTCACGTGAACATCATCGAAGGCAAGAACTCCCGTGTCCAGGTATTCCAGGGCTTCGTCCTGGGCCGCCACGGCGACGGTCTTCGCGAAACCTTCACCATCCGCAAGGTCTCCTTCGGCGTCGGTGTGGAGCGTACCTTCCCGGTGCACTCCCCGATCATCGACAAGATCGAGGTTGTCTCCAAGGGTGACGTGCGCCGCGCGAAGCTGTACTACATGCGCGACCTGCGCGGCAAGGCTGCGAAGATCAAGGAAAAGCGCGACTTCCAGCCCAAGAAGTAAGTCCCCAGGGACCTACAAAGCAGGCCCCAGCCGTACCAGGCCAGCGCCGGAGCCCTTCGCATCAGCGCCCCAGGAATACGGATCATGGACCAGACAAAACGCCAGCCCAGACGAATGGGCTGGCGTTTTGCGTTCGTGGCAGTTCTCCTGGCCGTGGTCATCAGCGGGCTGGTCCGTTCCCTCTTGCTGGATGTCTATTACATACCATCCGAATCCATGGAGCCGGTCCTTGCGAAAGGGGACCGCATCCTGGTCTCCAGGACAGACTTCCATGCCGAACCCATCCGTCGGGGCGACATTGTGGTCTTCGATGGCAGGGGTTCGTTTGCTCCCCTGAACAGTGGGAAGGGCCCCCTTCTGGATTCCCTTGCAGCGGCCGGGCAGTGGCTTGGCCTGGCCGGCAGTGACACCACATACGTCAAACGTGTCATCGGCCTGCCTGGGGACACCGTGGTCTGCTGCGATGCAGACGGAAAGATCACCGTGAACGGCGGGGCACTCGACGAGCCGTACTTGTTCGACGGAGACAGCCCAAGCACGCAGGTCTTCAGCGCCGTGGTGCCCGACGGAAGGCTTTGGCTGCTCGGTGACCACCGCTCGGCGTCCGCTGATTCGCGCAGCCTGCTCGGGGCGCCCGGCGGTGGCATGGTGCCAATGGACCGTATCATCGGCAGGCCGGTCCAGATCGTCTGGCCACTTGATAGATTTGCTGCAGTACCACGGCCGCCAGCGGCAGGATCAACAACAGAGGACGGACAGTAAATGCCCGAGAACAATGCCCGGACACCCGAGCCGCCTCGCGAAGGCGCCCCCGGTGCCGGCGCCGACGGTATGTCCGCCAACACGATTTCCGGCGGCGGGACCTCCGACGGCGTGATTGCCGACGACGGCGCGTCGGACGGCGTGGCGGATGGCAGCCCGTCGGCGCCACGGTCCGGCAGACGATCCGCGGCACCGACTACCGAGCCCGCCGAGCCCAGCCAGCTCTTTGTCTGGCTGAAGGAGGTTGCCACGGTGGTGGTGATCGCCGTGGTGCTGTCCTTCCTGATCAAGACCTTCCTGTTCCGCGCGTTCTATATTCCGTCCGAGTCCATGGTCAGCACCCTGGACGTCAACGACCGCATCTTCGTGAACCTGCTGGTTCCGGAGCCGTTTTCCCTCTCACGCGGCGACGTTGTGGTCTTCCGTGACACCAAGGGCTGGCTGAGCACCGCACCGGAGGAACCGAATGGACCCTTCACCTGGGTCCAGGACGGCCTGACATTTGTGGGACTTTTGCCGGACAACTCGGAACAGCACCTCGTCAAACGGGTCGTCGGGCTACCCGGTGACCACGTGATCTGCTGCGACGCCGGCGGTAAACTGACCATCAACGGATCTCCCATTGATGAAACCTATGTCAACAGGGCTGAGGAACCGCAGATCCGTGCTTTCGACGTCGTTGTTCCGGAAGGGAAGGTCTGGGTCATGGGCGATAACCGGAACCACTCCGCGGATTCCCGCTCGCACCTGGAATCCAATGGCGGATTCGTCGACCTCGTGGACGTGGAGGGCAAAGCCGCCGTCATCGCATGGCCGTTGAACCGGATCACTGTCCTTGACAATTATCCGGCCGTCTTCCGGAACGTGCCTGCGGGAGGCTAGGAGTGTCCGCAGTGATACCGGCCACCGGGTCCAAGGTTCCAGCCCGCAAGACGGACGGGGTCCGCTCCAAAGCACCGACGCTCCGGCATGAGCGGACGTTCAAAGCGCAGGGCGCCCGTTACCTGGCCGGCGTGGACGAAGTGGGACGGGGGGCGCTGGCAGGACCGGTGAGCGTCGGAATCGCCGTCGTGGACCTCCACACCCAGAAGCCCCTGGCCGGTGTGCGGGACAGCAAGCTCCTCAGCCCCGCCGAACGGGAACGGCTGGAACCGCTGGTCAGACGCTGGAGTGTTGCGTCCGCCGTCGGGCACGCTTCCGCACGGGAGATCGACGCATTGGGCATTATTGCTGCGCTGCGGCTGGCCGGTACGCGCGCCTGGCAGGACATCCTTGCAGCCGGCATCAGCCCAGATGTGGTGCTGCTCGATGGTAGCCACAACTGGCTCTCGCCCGCCGGGCAGCCTTCCCTGTTTGACGAGCCACCCATGGATTTCGCGTGCCTTGCCCCGGTCCACACCAGGATCAAGGCGGACATGCAGTGCCTGAGCGTGGCCGCAGCCAGCGTGATTGCGAAGGTGGAACGCGACGAGCAGATGCGCGGCCTCCACGGTGAATACCCCGAGTTTGGCTGGGACGTCAACAAGGGCTACGCCACGGCAATTCACCGGGACGCGCTCCGCGCCGCCGGAGCCACACCGTACCACCGGGTGAGTTGGAACCTCTTGGGCGGCGAACTCTGATTCCGTGCCGCTCGAGTGCCTGCCGCACTGGTGTGGGGCTCATGCGGCGGGGACGCTGCGACTGCGGCGCCCTGGATGGTGCAAGATGGAAGCATGAGTGCAGAGGATCTTGAAAACTATGAAACCGACATGGAGCTGCAGCTCTACCGTGAATACCGCGATGTTGTCGGGCTCTTCAGTTACGTTGTCGAGACCGAACGCCGCTTTTACCTCGCAAACCACGTTGACCTGCAGGCCCGAAGCGCCGACGGCGAGGTCTACTTCGATCTGACGCTCCAGGATGCCTGGGTGTGGGATGTGTACCGTTCGGCACGGTTCGTGAAGACAGTCCGTGTCCTGACGTTCAAGGATGTCAACGTCGAAGAACTGCCCCGCAACGAGGAACTCGCCCTGCCGAAGGACGCTGACCTCGGCAACTGACGCCGGCCCACTGCTCCTCCACAGCCCCGCTGTATTGGGGCGGTTTTCCCGGGTTGCCCACATACGCGAATAGCCTGCTGTCCTCCGCTGTCCTGCCACTGCAGGCTGGTTGCGGAGGTAGAAATGAAATCCAAAGACCTGTTGGGCCGGCACGGCGAGGAACTCGCGGCCGGCTATCTTGAATCGCTCGGCATGCTGGTGGTGGAACGCAACTGGCGCTGCGCCGAGGGTGAAATAGACATTGTGGCCCTGGACGGCGACGCCTTGGTCATCGCAGAGGTGAAAACCCGCCGTTCCCTGGACTACGGGCACCCGTTCGAAGCTGTAGGGCCAGACAAACTTGCCCGGCTGCATCGGCTTGGTTCGGCATGGTGCCGGGACCGGGAGCTGCGGATGCCGCTACGGCGCGTGGACGTCATTGCCGTGGTGGACGACGGCGGCGGCGAACCCCTGGTGGAACACCTCAAGGGGGTGGGGTAGATGGCGCTGGGCCGGGCCTACTCCGTGGCGCTGGTGGGATTGAACGGGTACATCGTCGAGGTAGAAGCCGATATTGGCCAGACCCTGCCGGCATTCGTGATCCTGGGCCTCCCGGACGCCGCCCTCAACGAGGCCAAGGAACGCATACGTTCCGCGGCCAAAAATTCCGGAATTCCGCTGAGCCGGCGGAAGATCACGGCCAACCTCATCCCTGCGTCGCTGCCCAAACGCGGTTCCGGCTTCGACCTTGCCGTGACCATGGCAGTCCTGAGGGCCGCAAATGACATCAAGCCCACCGGCCGGACCGTCTTCATCGCCGAACTCGGGTTGGATGGCCGGTTACGGCCGGTGCGTGGCATCCTGCCGGCAGTGATGGCGTCGGTGCAGGCCGGCTATCCGGACGTGGTGGTCGCGCACGCCAACCTCGGCGAAGCATCGCTGGTCCCCGGAGCCAACGTCAAGGGGTACCGCACGCTGGCGCGGCTGGCGCTCGATTTCGGTGCAGATCCGCAAGAGCTCGCACTGGACTTCGAGCCGGAGGACGAGGCCGGTCACGGGGACTCCGAACCGGGGGCCCAGGCTGTTCCTGACATGGCCGACGTCTCCGGCCAGGGCGAAGCCAGACGTGCACTCGAGGTGGCCGCTGCCGGGGCCCACCACCTGCTCCTGACCGGACCTCCGGGTGCGGGCAAGACCATGCTGGCCGAAAGACTTCCCGGTCTCCTGCCGGACCTTGCCGACAATGAGGCAATGGAAGTCACTGCCATCCACTCCCTCTGCGGCCTTCCCTCATCCGCCGTTCAGCTTGTGCGGCGGCCGCCGTTCGAAAACCCGCATCATTCGGCCACAGCCGCCGCCATTATCGGCGGGGGATCGGGGTTGCCGCGCCCGGGTGCGGCGTCGCGGGCACACCGCGGTGTCCTGTTCCTGGACGAGGCCCCGGAATACGAACGGCGCGTCCTGGACGCCCTTCGCCAGCCCCTGGAGAGCGGGGAGCTGGTCATTCACCGCTCGGCAGGAACGGCGGCCTACCCTGCCCGGTTCCAGCTGGTCCTTGCCGCCAATCCCTGTCCGTGCGGCAAGGCTTCGGGAAAGGGCCTGGACTGCACGTGTACGCCTATGATGCGGCGCCGCTACGTGGCCAGGATGTCCGGTCCGCTGCTGGACCGGGTGGATATCCAGCTTCAGGTGGAGCGCGTGTCACTGGCCGACTTCGGCCAGGCGGGCGCCGAAGAAGACACAGCGGCCGTGGCACGGAGGGTCGGCGACGCACGCCGGCGGCAGGCCGAACGGCTGCAGCCGCTGGGAATGGAAACGAACTCGCAGGTGCCCGGCCGGATTCTGCGCGGCGCCCTGCGGTTGCCGGCCGGCGCCACGCGGATCCTGGACCACTCACTGGAACGGGGCGTGCTGACCGCCAGGGGTTATGACAGGGTTCTCCGGCTGGCCTGGACCCTGGCGGACCTGTCGCACCGCGACGTGCCCGACACCAACGACATCGGCCAGGCCCTTGGCCTCCGGCAGGCTGCCTCGGCAGCTGCGTGAAGGAAGAAACCACATGGACAACGAACGGATCGTCCGGGCCGCCCTGTCGCGGCTCATGGAACCGCAGGACGCGGCCGGGCTGGCCCTCGTACAGGCCACCGGCGCACCCGACGCCTTGAAAATCGCCACGGGCCAGGCGGCCGCCGGCCCGGCACTGGAGCGGGAGATCAGCGGACTGCTGGCGGACAACGGCGCCGGAACCAGCTGGGCGGGGATGGCTGCCTCCCTCAAACGCTGGGCTCCCCGCATTCCGGATCTGGCGCCCGAGCGTGACCTGGCCACCATGGCACGCCTTGGCGGCCGGCTGATTATCCCGTCGGATGATCTCTGGCCTGCCCAGCTCGGGGACCTTGGGATGCAGGAGCCCATCTGTCTGTGGTGGCGGGGCCTGGAACAGGAGCTTCCCGGTCCGGCCCGGAGCGTGGCGCTGGTGGGGTCCCGCGACAGCAGCAGCTACGGCGCCTCGGTGACCGGGGACCTCGCCTACTCCCTGGCTCAGCGGGGCTTCACCGTGGTTTCCGGGGGCGCGTACGGCATCGACGCCCACGCGCACCGGGCAGCACTGGCCGGGGGATCAGCGGCGGTGCCTACCATCGCGGTGATGGCTGGTGGTGTGGACCGGTTCTACCCGTCCGGCAACGAGGATCTCCTGCGGGCGGTCTGCAACCAGGGAGCGGTGCTCGCAGAGGTGCCGCCGGGGTCGGCGCCCACCCGCTACCGCTTTCTCCAGCGGAACAGGCTGATCGCGGCCTTGGCCGCTGTGACGGTGGTGGTGGAAGCGCGCTGGCGGTCCGGTGCGCTGAACACGGCCCACCACGCGGAGACGCTTGGCCGGGCGGTGGGAGCTGTGCCGGGGTCCGTGAACAGCGCCAACTCCGCCGGCTGCCACCGGCTGCTCCGGGATGGCGGGGCTGTCTGCGTGACTGACGCGGCGGAGATCGCCGAACTGGCCTCCCCAAGCGGCGTGGGGCTTGCGGCGCCCGGGACAGCGCATGCGGCCGACCATGACGGACTGACCTTGGAGGATCTGATCCTTCTTGACGCCCTGCCGCTGCGGTCCACCACGTCCGTGGACAAGCTCTGCGCAGTTGCCGGCCTCAGTGCGGACTCCGTGCGGGCCGGGTTGGGCAGGCTAGGCCTGCTGGGGCTCGCAGCTTCAGAAAGGGGAGGCTGGAAACGGGCCAAGGAATTAGCGTAGTTGCCTGTGTCCGGGACGGGATTCCCGCGGAGTTCTGGGACAGTTGAAAAGTGCAGAATCAGGAACTGTCCCGGGCGTTTGAGCAGGCACTTGCAGACTTCGGTAGATACCTGACCGCCGAGCGGGCCCGGTCCGGGCATACGCTTCGGGCATACCTGTCCGATCTTCGAAGCCTCCTGGAATACGCCGCCTCCGAGGGCGTTACGGATCTGCCGGGCCTGGAGCTGGGCACTCTCCGACGCTGGCTCGGGGCGCAGAGCCAGGCCGGGATATCCCGGGCCACCCTTGCGCGGAGATCGGCCACAGCGCGTTCCTTCACCACGTGGGCCATGCGGGAAGAACTCATCGAGACCGACCCTGCCCTCCGTCTCAGGGCTCCCAAAGCGGACAAGTCACTGCCCGGGGTGCTGCAGTCCCAACAACTCCTCAGGCTGCTGAACAGTCTGGAAGAAGCCGCGGCTGACGGGTCACCGGTTCCGGTGCGCAACCGGGCCATGGTGGAGCTCCTATACGCCACGGGGCTACGGGTGGGGGAGCTGGCCGCCTTGGATGTGGACGATCTCAACCCGGACCGCCGGACCCTGCGGGTGGTCGGCAAGGGCAACAAGGAACGGACGGTTCCCTACGGCGTCCCGGCAGCTGTAGCGGTCGACGACTGGCTCCGCAGGGCCAGGCCGCTCCTGGCGACGGGCCACAGCGGACCGGCGCTTTTCCTGGGCGCCAGAGGAAACCGAGTTGACCAGCGTCAGGTCAGGACCGTGGTGAATGCTCTCTTCGAAGCTTTGGGCGACACCTCAGCAACCGGTCCGCACGCGCTAAGGCATACTGCGGCAACGCACCTGCTCGATGGCGGCGCGGATCTTCGTGCGGTCCAGGAAATCCTGGGCCACAGCAGCCTCGCCACCACGCAGATCTACACCCATGTGTCCGTTGAGCGGCTCCGGAGCAGCTACCAGCAGGCCCATCCCCGGGCCTGAGAGCCGGGGATTCCCGCCAACGCGGGGTAATTCCAGGACCGTGCCACCCGTGGCGAATCGCACTGGCGTAATTACGCGGCGTACGGCACAATAAGAGTCACGTCCGGCAACTTTCAAGTTTCGCGTGAAGCTCTTTCGCTTCGTGCGTTACCGCAAGTCCGGACACAGCTTAATAATCAGGCAGGGAACACCGCCGCTGGAACATACAGCACCGGGCAGTTTCATCCAGGCAGAGGTCGTTGGGGAAGACGTACCTACAGCTATGGAGGATGGAATGTCTGTTGCAATGACCCGCGGTGTGCTGTTTGTTCACTCAGCCCCTACAGCACTGTGTCCGCACGTTGAGTGGGCCATTGGATCCGTCGTGGACAAGCGGACGGATCTAGAGTGGACCCCTCAGCCTGCCGCGCCCGGAATGTTCCGCGCCGAGCTCTCCTGGACAGGAACCCCGGGTACCGGATCGCTGCTGGCTTCCTCCCTTCGCGGCTGGGCCCATCTGCGCTACGAGGTCACTGAAGAGCCGAGCCAGGGCGTTGACGGCGGCCGCTGGTCGCATACCCCCGAATTGGGGATCTTCCATGCCACCACGGACGTCCACGGCAACATCATGGTCTCAGAGGACCGCATCCGTTACGCCTACGAATCGGGCGCCGGCGATCCTTCGGCCGTGTATCATGAGCTCTCCCTGGCCTTGGGTGAGGCGTGGGACGAGGAACTTGAACCGTTCCGCCACGCAGCCGAGGGCGCACCGGTCCGCTGGCTGCACCAGGTGGGCTGACCGCCGTCGGACATCACTCTGTCGTACTTCCTCTCCGCTGTCCCGGCATAAGCCGTGCCGGATCGGAATGCGGGGCTCCATAGCAAAAGCAGAGGCCCCGCCACATGGCGGGGCCTCTGCTTCGTCTGCGGTACATGCTGTTCCCGCGCTGCCGTTAGATGCTGCGGACAGCGATCACGGCGTTGTGGCCGCCGAAGCCGAACGAGTTGCTCAGCGCCACGATGTCGCCTGCCGGCAGATCCCTCGCCGACGTGACGACGTCGAGCGGGATCTCCGGGTCCTGGTTCTCCAGGTTGATAGTGACCGGGGCCTTGCGGTGGTAGACGGCCAGCACGGTGAGTACTGCCTCCACGGCACCGGACGCGCCCAGGAGGTGGCCCATCTGTGACTTGGTGGCGGACACTGCGACGTTGTCGAGGTGGTTCCCCAGCGATGCGCGGAGGGCCGTGTACTCGGGCTTGTCACCTACGGGAGTGGAGGTGGCGTGCGCGTTGACATGGACAACGTCCTCGGCCTGGATCCGGCCGTCGAACATCGCTGCCTTCAGCGCGCGGGTGGCGCCCAGGCCCTGCGGGTCCGGGGCGGTGATGTGGTAGGCGTCGGCCGTCACGGAGGTGCCGGCCAGTTCGGCGTAGATGCGGGCGCCGCGGGCAATGGCATGCTCCTCAGCCTCAAGCACCAGCGCACCGGCGCCTTCGCCCATCACAAAGCCGTCGCGGCCCAGATCGTACGGGCGTGAGGCGCCCTGGGGGTCATCGTTGCGGCGGGAAAGCGCCTGCATGGACGAGAACGCGGCCAGGGGCATGGGGTGAATGGCCGCCTCGGCGCCGCCGCACATCACGACGTCGGCCTTGCCGGAGCGGATCAGCTCCAGGCCCAGGTGAAGGGCCTCGGTGCCCGACGCGCAGGCCGAAACAGGCGTGTGGGCGCCGGCGCGGGCGCCAAGGTCAAGGCTGACGGCTGCTGCGACGCCGTTGGGCATCAGCATGGGCACCGTCATGGGCAGGACGCGGCGCGGGCCCTTTTCCTTCAGCGTGTCCCACGCGTCCAGCAGCGTCCAGACGCCGCCGATGCCGGTGGCGAAGGCGACGGCAAGGCGGTCGGGGTCAATCTCGGTGATGCCGGAATCGGCCCAGGCTTCACGGGAGGCGATGACGCCGAACTGGGTGGACGGGTCCATCCGCTTGGCCTCAACGCGGCTCAGGACCGACAGTGCCGGAGTGGAGCAGCGGGCGGCGAAGTGGACCGGCAGTTCGTACTTGGCGACCCATTCGTCTTCCAGCGTGCGGGCACCGGAGACCCCCTTCAGCGCGTTGTTCCACATGGTGGGTACGTCGCCGCCGATGGGCGTGGTAGCACCCAGACCGGTAATGACTACTTTGCGTGTCATTGGATCACTCTCTGTCGGTGGGCAGGCCGTATCCGGTTGTCCGGCGGGGTCCCGCGTGTGGGGCAGCTGGCTGCCGAAAAATGTGGTGGACTGCCGGTCCGGCCTGAGCACGGACCGGCAGTCCAGTCAGCCATAAGGGGCTGAAGCCTTGGCTAGGCCTGAGCGCCGGCGATGAAGCTGACGGCGTCGCCCACGGTCTTGAGGTTCTTGACCTCTTCGTCCGGGATACGCACGCCGAACTTCTCTTCGGCGTTGACCACGATGGTCATCATGGAGATGGAGTCGATGTCCAGGTCCTCGGTGAAGGACTTGTCCAGTTCCACAGCCTCGGGGGCAAGGCCGGTTTCTTCGTTGACGATTTCAGCCAAGCCGGCCAGGATCTCTTCGTTGCTAGCCATTGATGGCTCCTTTTCTTGTTATTGCCGGCAGGGGATGCCGGAAACGGTGCAGTCCGCGGATGCGGCCTGTATGGGGCGTTCCTAAGGAAGGACGATTACCTGGGCACCGAAGACCAACCCGGCGCCGAAGCCGATCTGGAGTGCGAGGCCGCCGCTGAGCTCAGGGTTTTCCTTGAGCAGGCGGTGGGTGGCCAGGGGGATGGAGGCCGCCGAGGTGTTTCCGGCATCGGCGATGTCCCGGGCCACGGTGACGGATTCGGGAAGTTTCAGTTTTTTGACCATCTCGTCGATGATCCGCATGTTGGCCTGGTGCGGGATGAACGCAACAAGGTCTTCAGCCTGGACACCAGCGGCCTCCAAAGCCTGCTGTGCCATCTTGGCCATTTCCCAGACCGCCCAGCGGAAGACGGTCTGCCCGTCCTGGCGGAGTGTGGGGTAGAGCTCCTGCGCTTCTTCGAGCAGGGCAAAGTCGCCGGGCTCGTCGGACTGGCGGGCCGCCATGCTGAGGTCGCGAACATCCAGCATGGAACGCGTCATGCCGATGGCGTCCCACTTGCTTCCGTCCGAACCCCACACCGAGGGTCCGATTCCGGGGGTGTCCGAGGGGCCGATCACAACAGCGCCCGCGCCGTCGCCCAGCAGGAAGGAGATGGTGCGTTCCCGGTTGTCGATGACGTCGGAAAGCTTCTCCGCGCCAACCACCAACACGTACGTGGCCGTGCCGGCGCGGACTAAGGCATCAGCCTGGGCGATGCCGTAGCAGTACCCGGCGCAGGCGGCCGAGATATCGAAGGCCGGAGCCGGCGTCGCACCGATGCGGTCAGCCAGGGCGGCGGCAGCCGACGGCGTGGCGTACGGGTGGGTGACGGTGGAAACGATGACGGCACCCAGCTGGGAGGCTTCGATGCCTGCCTGCTGCAGGGCCTCCCGGGCAGCGCCCTCTGCCATGTCGATGACGCTGACGTCGGCGGCGGCCCGGTGACGGGTCACGATGCCGGTCCGCTGGCGGATCCATTCGTCCGAGGAATCAATCCACTGGCAGACGTCGTCGTTGGTGACGATGACGTCAGGCCGGAATGCGCCGAGGCCGATGATGCGGCTGTATTCGTTGACGGGAACCTGTTTCAGCGTGGGAACGCTCATGCATTTCCCTCCAGTTCTGCGAAGAGTGCCAGTGCGGCCGTGAGGTCGTCCGGGGTTTTGACTGCAACGGTCTTGACGCCGGGCATGCCGCGCTTGGCGAGCCCGGCCAGGGTGCCGGCCGGGGCCAGCTCAATGACACCGGTGACGCCGCGCTGCACAAGGGTTTCCATGCAGAGGTCCCAGCGGACCGGCCGCGAGACCTGCGCGATGAGGCTCTCGACGGCGGCGCCGCCGTCGGTGACTTCCCGGCCGTCAAAGTTGGACAGCAGGGGCACCTGCGGCTTCTGCGGCTTGAGGCTGGGCTTGAGCGACTCGAGGGCGCTCACGGCGGGTGACATGTGGGAGGTGTGGAACGCCCCGGCCACCTTCAGCGGGATGACGCGCGCCTTGGCCGGAGGGTTGTCCGCCAGGGCCTTGAGCTGTTCGAAGGTTCCGGCTGCCACGGTCTGGCCCGCGCCGTTGACATTGGCCGGTGTCGCGCCGGTAGCCTCGATGGCGGCCAGGACCTCTGCAGGGTCCCCGCCCACCACGGCACTCATGCCGGTGGGGGTTACGGCAGCTGCGGCAGCCATGCTGTTGGCGCGTTCCCGGACGAACGTCATGGCTTCCTGCTCGGTGAGCACGCCGGCGAGGGCCGAGGCGGTGATTTCACCGACGGAGTGGCCGGCAAGGATCACGGGAAGCGTGCCGAGTTCGACGTCGAACAGCGACTTTGCGGCCACCAGCCCGGCGGCAACAATCAGGGGCTGCGCAACGGCGGTGTCCTTGATAGTTTCCTCGTCAGAGGTGGTCCCGTGGGCTGTCAGGTCGATGCCTGCGATCTCACTGAGGGAGGCCAGATGGCCTGCTACCGAAGGCAGTTCCAGCCAAGGGGCCAGAAAACCCGGGGTCTGTGAGCCCTGTCCAGGGCAGACTATTGCAAGCACGTATCCAGCTTTCCAAATTTCGGGGTCATCCAGCGGTGTTTGTCTGCACCAAGCTCAAGGGGTCAGATTGTAGGAAGTCTACAACGACTCACGGCTGGTTCCGCGCCGGATGACGCTCCGCCGGGGCTTTTGGCGGGGCTGAAAGCCGCCCGACTACCAGCGCCGCTTGCAGCACAAACGCCTCCCGGGGGAGGAGCGGATCCCAGCCCGTAACGTCACAGACGCGCTTGAGCCGGTACCTGACGGTGTTGGCGTGGACAAACAATTCGCGGGCAGTAGCCTCAAGGGAATGGCCCAACTCCAGGTAGGTACCCAAGGTCTCGACCAGCCCGTTGGAGGCGGCGACAAGCGGACGGTAGATGTTCTTCACCAGGGAACGGCGCGCCGCTTCGTCACCGGAGATGACGCGTTCCGGCAACAGGTCATCGGCGGCCACGGGCCGGGGAGCGGCGGGCCACGCCCTTGCCGCGGTCAGGCCGGCAAAGGCAGACTGCGCTGATCCGCTGGCCTCCAGCAGGGAGCCGGCTTCCGGGCCGTAGACCACCGGGCCGGGGGCGAACATTTCGCTGAGTTTCAGGTATGCGGTCTCGCGGTCCTGGACGCCGCCAAGGATCAGGATCAGCCGGTCGCCCTGGATGCCCACCAACGCATCCTCGGCGTAGCGGCCTGCCAGGCGGCGCAGTTCGCTGACGTAGCTGGCACTGGGTTCCGACGGCGAATTGCCCACCATCACGGTGAACCTCTCCTGTGCCTTCCAACCCAGCGCGGCGATCCGGGACCGCAGGGCGTCCGTGTTTTCGCCACGGAGGATGGCGTCCACGATCAGCGCTTCCAGCCGCGTATCCCAGGAACCGCGGGACTCGGCCGCCCGCGCGTACACGTCTGCCGCCGCGAAGGCCACTTCCCGTGAGTACCGCAGCACCGCTTCGCGGAGGGAGGGCTGGTCAGCTTCGGGGGCAATGACCGGCACCTGGTCTTCCACCACTTCCACCACGATGCGGATGAGCTGGAGCGCCTTCTGGAGGCTGATGGAGCGCGTCAGCTCGGTGGGGGCCGTCCCAAAAACGTCGGAGAGGATCCACGACGGTGAGCTGGGCCGCTCATACCAGGTGACAAACGCTGCGATGCCGTTTTGCGCCACCATGCCCAGGGCCGAGCGCTCGTCGGAGCTGAGCCGCGAATACCACGGCAGCGACTTCTCCAGCTGGCGAAGGGTGGTGGTGGAGAGCTGGCCCACGCTTGCCCGGAGCTTTTTCAGGGTTTCGGATTTCTCCGGTGTCATGCTGCGCGAGGACGGCTTGCGCTTCACGGGCGGGGTGGTTGGCTCTGGCATCCTACGAGCATACGGTGCCTGCCCGGCAAGCTCCATTTGTGCAAAGGCTACAACGTTGTTGGACCTGCATCACAGGCGGCCTCCTGTCCGGAAAGGCAGGGGGACGACGACGGCGACCCTCGCCTTTTCGGTGAGGGTCGCCGTCGTCGTTCATTTCCGCTGACAGCAGGTCAGCGGGAGTTGATCAGGACTCGCCGCCCGCATTGCCGGTGGAACCGGCGTTGACGTTGTGCAGCTTGTACTTCTCGATTGCCTGGGCCGGGGCCTGGGCATCAACTTCGCCGCGGCGTGCCAGCAGTTCCAGGGAACGGACCACGATGGAGTGGATGTCGTTCTTGAAGAAGCGGCGGGCAGCTGCACGGGTGTCGGAGAAGCCGAAGCCATCCGCACCCAGCGTGGCGAACTCGTTCGGCACAAACTGGCGGATCTGGTCCGGGACGGCCTTCATGTAGTCCGAGACCGCAACCACGGGTCCTGTGGCGCCGGCAAGCTGCTGGGTCACAAACGGAACACGGGCGGGCTGGCCCGGGTTCAGGAAGGCCTCCTCCTCGGCGGCCATGCCATCGCGGCGCAGTTCGTTCCAGGACGTGACGGACCAGACGTCGGCGGAGACGCCCCAGTCCTCGGCGAGCAGCCGCTGGGCTTCGATGGCCCAGGGAACCGAGACACCGGAGGCCAGGATCTGGGTCCGGGGACCGTCGATCTTCGCCGGAGCCAGGAGGTAGATGCCCTTGAGGACACCTTCCACGTCGAGCTCTTCGGGCTCTGCGGGCTGCGTGATGGGCTCGTTGTAGACCGTGATGTAGTACATCAGGTTCCGGTCAGCCGAATCGGGCCCGTACATGCGCTCGATGCCGTCCCGGATGATGTGGCCCATCTCGTACCCGTAGGCGGGGTCGTAGGTGACCACTGCCGGGTTCGTGGAGGCCAGCAGCGGGGAGTGGCCGTCGGCGTGCTGGAGGCCTTCGCCGGTCAGTGTGGTCCGCCCGGCGGTGGCGCCGATGATGAACCCGCGGGCCATCTGGTCCCCGGCGGCCCAGAAGGCGTCGCCGGTGCGCTGGAAGCCGAACATGGAGTAGAACACGTACACCGGGATCAGCGGTACGCCGTGGGTGGCGTAGGCGGTGCCGGCGGCGGTGAACGCTGCGACCGCGCCGGCTTCATTGATGCCGGGGTGGATCAGCTGGCCCTGGGCCGATTCCTTGTACGCGAGGACGAGGTCCCGGTCCACCGACAGGTAGTTCTGGCCCTTGGGGTTGTAGATCTTGGCCGTGGGGAAGAATGCGTCCATGCCGAACGTGCGGGCCTCATCGGGGATGATCGGCGCGATGTGCTTGCCGAAGTTCTTGTCCCGCATAAGGTCCTTGAGGAGCCGGACAAACGCCATGGTGGTGGCCGCCTGCTGCTTCCCGGAACCGCGCTTGGCAACCTCGTACGTTTTTGCCTCCGGGAGGGCGATCTCCTGGTGCTTGGAGCGGCGCTCAGGAACAGAACCGCCCAGCTGGGCGCGGCGTTCCATCATGTACTGGATCTCCGGCGCATCGGTGCCCGGGTGGAAGTACGGGGGCTGGTACGGGTCCTTCTCCAGCTGCTCGTCGGTGACCGGAATCCGCAGGTGGTCGCGGAACTTCTTCAGGTCATCGAGGGTGAGCTTTTTCATCTGGTGGGTCGCGTTGCGGCCCTCGAAGTGCGGTCCGAGTCCGTAGCCCTTGACCGTTTTGGCCAGGATCACGGTGGGCTTGCCCTTGAATTCGGTGGCAGCCTTATACGCGGCGTAGACCTTGCGGTAGTCGTGGCCGCCGCGCTTGAGGTTCCAGATCTCGTCATCGGAGAGGTCCGCGACCATGTCCTTGGTCTGCGGGGTCTTACCGAAGAAGTGCTCGCGGACAAACCCGCCGGACTCTGCCTTGTAGGTCTGGTAGTCACCGTCCGGGGTCTCGTTCATGATCTTCACGAGCGAGCCGTCGGCGTCCTTGGTGAGCAGGTCATCCCACTCCCGGCCCCAGACGACCTTGATGACGTTCCAGCCCGCGCCGCGGAAGAACGCTTCGAGTTCCTGCATGATCTTGCCGTTGCCGCGGACGGGACCGTCCAGGCGCTGGAGGTTGCAGTTGATCACGAAGTTGAGGTTGTCGAGGTTCTCGTTGGCGGCGAGCTGGAGCAGGCCGCGGGACTCGGGCTCGTCCATTTCGCCGTCGCCCAGGAACGCCCAGACCTGCTGGTCGCTGGTGTCTTTCAGACCGCGGTTGTGCAGGTACCGGTTGGACTGGGCCTGGTAGATCGCGTTCATCGGGCCGATGCCCATGGAGACCGTGGGGAATTCCCAGAAGTCTGGCATGAGGCGCGGGTGCGGGTAGGAGGAGAGCGCGTGGCCTTCCTTGGACTTTTCCTGCCGGAATCCGTCCAGGTCCTCCTCGGCGAGCCGGCCTTCCATGAACGCGCGGGCGTACATGCCGGGGGAGGCATGGCCCTGGAAGAAGACCTGGTCACCGCCGCCGGGGTGGTCCTTGCCGCGGAAGAAGTGGTTGAAGCCCACCTCGTACAGGGTGGCGGCCCCGGCGTAGGTGGAGATGTGCCCGCCCACGCCGATGTTTGGCCGCTGGGACCGGTGCACCATGATGGCGGCGTTCCAGCGCATGTACGCCCGGTACCGGCGCTCGAACTCCTCGTTGCCGGGGAAAGGAGCTTCCTGATCCACCGGGATGGTGTTCACGTAGTCCGTGGTGGTCACCATCGGCACGCCGACGCTCTGCGCGCCGGCGCGCTGGAGCAGGCTCCGCATGATGTATTGGGCACGCTCGGTGCCCTGTTCCTGAATCAGGGCATCCAGGGACTCCAGCCATTCGGCGGTCTCTTCCGGATCACGATCAGGCAGCTGGTTTGTCAACCCGCTGAGGATATGGGAGGTCTCTTCTCCTGCAGCCACGTCCAACCTCTCTTTGCGCGCATGCATCGGCGCCCACATGCCGGGCAGGGTGACTGTCCGGCATGAATGCGACGTGTGCGACGTATCGGTTACAACAGCCCGGTCATGTGCGCCGGGCAGGGTCCTATCACGCCTATGTCTGCCATTGAGTTCCAGGCGGTCGCCCCGCAGGCATAGTTGTCACCAGTCACTCTAGCTGTGACTCCAGCGCGATGCGTAGCCGCGTCCATGGCGTCCCTGTTGTATTTCGCCGTCATACTGGTTGTGTGACGAAAGCCGCTGCAACGCAGGCTGACGGCGCCGGATGTGACGCAGAATATGGCGGATCGCGGTGGTGGCAGCTTGAAGCGCAGGCACAAAGGGTGTTGGCTGGGAGTAATGGAAATCACTATGCGAATTGCATGTATTAGGCATTGGAGGAACACGTGAGCGAGGCCGACGCCGCCACTTCGGTAAATGTGGCGGAAAAATTGGGTTTCAAAAACGGGGATCTGATTCAGGAGTTCGGTTACGACGACGACGTCGATTTCGACTTACGTGACGATATTGAGGACCTGACAGGGTCCGAGCTCCTGGACGAGGACGATCACGACGTTGTTGACGCCGTCATTTTTTGGTGGCGGGAGGGCGACGGGGATCTGGTCGATAGCCTCATGGATTCCCTGACCACCCTGAGTGAAACCGGGGTTGTTTGGGTGTTGACGCCAAAGTCCGGGCGCACCGGGTACGTGTCGCCGGCGGAAATCCAGGAAGCGGCGCCCACTGCGGGCCTGCACCTCACCACCTCGGCAGGTGTGTCAAAGGACTGGAGTGCCACCCGCCTGGTCAGCAGGAAGAACAAGTGACGGCAGCTCTTGCCGTAGCCGGGCAGACTGTTCCGGCGGTGGGGGAGCTTGCCCCGGACTTTGAGCTGGTAAACCAGTTCGGAGAACCTGTCCGGTTATCGACTTTCCGCGGGCAGAACGTTGTGCTGGTGTTTTATCCGTTTGCATTTTCGGGTGTCTGCACCGGCGAGCTCTGCGAAATCCGGGACAACCTGGCCGCGTTCGAGGATGCCAGGGCCACTGTCCTGGCCGTGTCTGTGGACAGCAAGTTCAGCCTGCGGGCCTATGCCGAGAAGGAAAGCTACGGCTTTGACCTTCTGGCCGACTTCTGGCCGCACGGCGCTGTCGCCACCGCGTACGGTGTCTTCGACCCGGAGAGCGGTATGGCTGGGCGCGGGACGTTCATCATCGATGCAACCGGAACAATCCGCTACGTCGTGGTGAATCCGCGTGGGCAGGCCCGCGAGCTCGCCGAATACCAGGATGCTCTGGCAGGTCTGGAACAGGCCTGAAGCCGCATGGACCAGCAGCGGCACGGCATCGGCCTGACGGGCTTCGCCAGCCTGCCGGCAGCCGCTGACCCTGCTGCGCTGTCCAGTACGGACCTTCAAGGACTGGAACGCGTCAAGGAGTTGTTGTCCGGCAACCGACTGGTGCTGCTGACCGGCGCCGGGCTGAGCACCGATTCGGGCATACCGGATTACCGCGGGCCGGACGCCGTGCCACGGTCGCCCATGACGTACCAGGAGTTTGTGCGTGACGCCGCCAACCGCCAGCGCTATTGGGCGCGGAACCATATCGGCTGGTCCCACTTGCGGCACGCAGATCCAAACCCTGGGCACAGTGCGGCCGCAGAACTTGAGCGGCGGGGCCTGCTCGCCGGGTTAATCACGCAGAACGTGGATCGGCTGCATGAAGACGCCGGCAGCCGGAATGTCATTGACCTCCACGGCCGTTTTGACCGGGTGGTCTGCCTTGATTGCAAACGCACCTATACCCGCCGCATGCTGGCGGGGGTGCTCGACGAACTCAATCCCGGCTTCCTGGCGCGCGCCACAACGTCCGGCCTGGTGGAAATGGCGCCCGACGCCGACGCCACTGTTGAGGACATGGCTCTGGTCAGCAGTTTTGTGGTCGCCGCCTGCCCCGCCTGCGGCGGAATGCTCAAGCCCGACTTTGTCTACTTCGGCGAGAACGTGCCCAAGGAACGCGCGGAAGCCGCCTACGCGATGGTGGACAGTGCAGAGGCATTGCTTGTTGCCGGATCATCGCTGACCGTGATGAGCGGACTGCGGTTCGTCCGTCACGCGGCGAAGGACGGCAAGCCTGTGGTGATCATCAACAGGGGCGATACCCGGGGCGACCAGTACGCCACCATCAAGCTCGACGCAGGCGTCAGCGAGGCACTGACCTGGCTCGCCGCCGAACTCCCCGATCTTTGACCGTTCGGGGCCGATCGTGTCGATTGGCTTTTCGTCCCGCCCGTCAGGTACAGTTTATGTTCGTTGGTTGACGCGCTGAGGTGCGAAAAACTGGCAGTTTGGGTCTTTAGCTCAGCTGGTAGAGCGCCACGTTTACACCGTGGATGTCATCGGTTCGATCCCGGTAGGACCCACCACCAACCCCGTTGTTCCTGGCCCGAGTGGCCGGGAACGGCGGGGTTTTTGTTGCACAGTGGAGCACGTCGGCTCGACATCGGTTCCCGGGCTTGCTTCGAAGCCGGTCATCGACATTGTCCTGCTCGTCAAAGACTCCGCCGCTGAGGAAACGTACATCCCCCAGCTTGAGACCGTCGGGTTCCTTCACCACCTCCGCGAGCCGGGGTGGTTCGAACACCGCCTGTTGAATCACAAGGTTCACTAGGTGAATTTGCACGTGTTCACCGCTGGATGCGAGGAAGCAACGCGCATGATCCGGTTTCGGGACTACCTCCGAAGTGACCAGGACGCCCGGATCGAATACGAACAGCTCAAACGTAGGCTGGCGGATCAGGAATGGACTTTCATGCAGGACTACGCAGACGCCAAGGGTTCAACAATCCGTGCCATCCTGGCTCAATTCCGCTAGGGCGCCATATTGTCGGTGGCTGTCCCTAGTGTTCCCGCTATGGAATATGTGGTGATGAAGACGGCCAAGGACGGCAGCCCGACGGCGGTGGTCAGCAACGGCAGGGAGTGGGCCGTCGGTGCCGAGGCAGTGAGATGGTTTGAGCGTGTGAGCTGGTGGGAGGCGCAGCGGCGTATGCCCAAAGGGTTGGGCCGCGTGGACGTTGAGGTCTTGCAGGTCCAGGTGCGGCTGGGCCGCAATCCGCAGTCCGCGCTGACCACCATGGTGCTGGAGCGCGACGGCCTTGGTGGCGGCTGGAGGCTGAGGGAATCCGTGGTGGACGTCGCCTGAACCCGGCGGCCAAGCCCGCGAAAACATTCAGGCATTGGAAAACCCTCCACCGCGACTATTGGGGGATGCCGCGGTGGAGGGTCTGAAATGAATATACCGTGAACTTCCCGAAACAAACAAATGCCACGCGGACCGGGGTGCGTGGCGCGGTGGACGGCGCCTTGGCCCGGGCCCTGAATCGCCGCTAAGCCATTATGATGGTTTCTGTTCAGCAGATTGAACGCATCTACGCGAAGCGCCCCGGCGTGCCGATCGAAGGAGAATCATGGCCGATTCCCGCACCTCCCGCTCCTCTGAGGGTTTGGGGAGCACATCGCCGGCGCCGGCGGTCACGCGTGCCGCCGCCGTCATGGACGCCTTGGCAGCCTCTGCGACGGGGCGGCTGACGCTGAGCGACCTGGCCCGCGAGCTGGGTATCCCCAAGTCGTCCACCTCCAACCTGTTGCTGGCGTTGGAAGAAGCCCGGCTGATCAGCCGCCAGGGCGCCGAATTCACGCTGGGCCGCAAGCTCGTGGAACTCGGCGCCGCCTATCTCAGCCGGCTCGACGAAGTACAGGAGTTCTACCGGTTCTGCGAGCAGGCGCCGACCCTTTCCGGGGAGACAGTACGCATAGCCATGCTGGACGGAACCAACGTGATCTATTTGGCCCGCTACGAGGGCCATCCGGCGGTCCGGCTGACGTCCAACATCGGTGACAAGATGCCGGTGTCCCTGTGTGCCGTGGGCAAGGCCCTGATTGCCCGCCTTCACGACCACGACGTCGACGCAATGTTTTCCGATGACGCCCAGCTTCCGGTGCTGACCCCGAAGTCCCTCCGCACCGGGGCCGAATTGAAGGCGCAGCTCACAACCATCCGTGAACAGGGCTATGCGTTCGAAGATGAGGAATCCACTACTGGAGTGGTCTGCCTGGCTGTGGCCGTGCCTACGCGCGGTGCCCACGGCCCGAGCCTTGGTTTGTCAGTCACGGCCCTTAAGGCCACATACTCCGCGGAGCAGGGTTCCCGGATGGTCAAGGAACTGAACGAGCTGGCGCGGTCCCTGGGCAACCCAATGGGCTGAGTGTCCGCGCTCTGGCGGCCCTATTTAACGTTCATCACCCCGGTTGTGAACAAAATATCCGTCAACCACTTGCTACGTGTTCAACTTGCTGTACTCTGTTCAGTATAGTGATCGACGCCACGGCGTGTCCTCGCTATCCCACCAGGCCAACGGGGGCCTGGAGTGTTTTTGAGGGAGTTCTTGTGACAACTCGTACTAAATCACCGCAGACTGACATGGACGGCGCCGCCGTCGATCCGGAGCAGCTGCGAAGGGCAACTCTTGCCAGCTCAGTAGGCTCCGCACTGGAGTACTACGACTTCTACATCTACGGCCTCGCCTCGGCCTTGATCTTTGGACCGCTCTTCTTCTCACCGCTGGGGGAAAGCGGCGCCGTGATCGCGTCGTTCGCCACCTATGGTGTGGGCTTCGCAGCCCGGCCGTTCGGCGGCATCGTCTTCGGCTACATCGGTGACCGGTTCGGCCGGAAGATGGTCCTGATCCTGACCATCGGCCTGATGGGCATGGCCAGCTTCGCCATCGGGCTCCTGCCCACCTTTGAACAGGCGGGAATGGTCGGCGCGGTGCTCCTGGTTGCCCTTCGAATCCTTCAGGGCCTGGGCGCCGGCGCCGAGCAGGCAGGCGCCACCACCCTGATTTCAGAAGTGGCCCCGCGCCGCCGTCGTGGATTCTTCGCCGCACTGCCGTTCGTCGGCATCCAGCTGGGCACCCTGCTCGGCGCAGGCACCTTCGCCCTGATGGCACTGGCCGACAAGGAAGTGCTGCAGGGCTGGCTGTGGCGCGTTCCGTTCCTGGCGAGCGTCATTCTGATTGTCATCGCGGTCTTCATCCGGCTCCGACTCAAGGAAACGCCGGTGTTCCAGGAACTGGAAAAGCACAAAGCCGTGGCCAAGAACCCCGTCGTGGAGATCTGGAAGCACTCGAAGAAGAACGTGCTCATCGGCATCGGCCTGCGGATGGGTGAAAACGGAAACTCCTCCATTTACTCCGCCCTCCTGGTGTCCTTCATCAGCATGCCCGCCGGAATCTTCGCCGGCGACAAGTTCATCGGCCCCACCGGCCTCCTCATTGCCGCTGGATTCGCAGCGGTCATGGTGGTCACCTTCGGCGCCCTTTCCGACCGCTTCGGACGCGTTCCTGTATACCGCTACGGCGCCCTCTTTCAGGCCGTCATCGCCCTGCCGGCCTTCTACCTGGTCACGCTCGGCAACGTCACCCTCGTCTGGGTGGTCATGGTGGTGGGCATTTCACTCGGCGTGCAGTCCATGCTCGGTCCGCAGTGCGCCATGCTGCCGGAACTCTTCGGCTCCCAGCACCGCTTCACCGGCGTGGCGCTGAGCCGTGAACTCTCAGCCGTCCTGGCCGGCGGATTCGCACCCATGATCGGTGTGGCCCTCCTGGCTGCGACCGGCCATTCCTGGCTGGTTCCCGCCATCTACTCCCTGGTCCTGGCGCTGATCTCCTTCGGCACCACCTTCTTCACCCCGGAAACCAACGGCCGGGACCTGCTCCTGGTGGAGGACGCACGCTAGGCACTCCACCCACGCAATAGGCGGCCTCCACTTGATGGGGAGGCCGCCTATTTCCGTGCCGCTCGTTAATTGGGCGCCGCCCAGCATGAATGCGTAACTTTTGGCCGCCGACGCGACGCCGACGCAGCCGCCGACACAAAGAGCCCCTGCTGCGGATTCCTGGTTCTAGTGTTCCGTGTTAATGGTTTGTTTGCGTTTCATCTTGCCCAGGAGATAGTCCGCTGATTTGGTCCAGGTGAATGGTTTGGCGTCCTGGTTGTAGTTCTCGATGTAGCGTTCCAGGGTTTCTTCCAGCTCTTTCACCGAGCTGAATGCCCCGCGTTTGAGGCACTGGCGTGTGATGATCCCGAAGAAGATCTCCACCATGTTCAGCCAGGAACAGCTGGTCGGAGTGAAATGCAGGGCCACCCGGGGATTTTCAGCCAGCCAGTCCTTCACGTTCTGGTGCTTATGGGTCGCATAGTTGTCGCAGATGACATGCAGCTCAACCCCGGGGTGGGCGTCCGCGACCCGGCCCAGGAAATCGACGAACTCGATGTTGGTGTGCTTTGGGTAGAAGGCGTTCGCGCTGAGTTTGCCGGTGAGGACCTCCAATGCGGCGAACAAGGTGGTGGTGCCGTTGCGCTTGTAGTCGTGGGTCTGCTGCAGCGGGTGCGTCGGGGACAACGGCTGGTCCGGGCCGGTGCGGGACAGGGCCTGGATCTGGGTCTTCTCATCAATGCTCACCACCACCGCGTTTTCCGGCGGGGACATGTACAGGCCCACCACATCCCGGAGCTTGAACTCCAGGGCAGGGTCGGTGGAGAACTTGAACGTCTCGATCCGGTGCGGCTGGATTTTCCAACGGCGCCAGATCCGGGCCACGGAGGAAAAGGAGACTCCGTGACGTTCGGCCATGATGCGGGCGGACCAGTGCGAGATCCCCAGCTCGGCCGGCGGGTTCCCGTCGTTGGTCAAGGTGTCGGCGATCAGGGCGAGCTCGTCGATCTCCCGCTCCCGGCCCGGGCGCTGGACATCGGACAGGGCCTCGATCCCGCCCTCGGCATAGCGGTTGCGCCACTTCAAAACCGTGGGTGCCGAAAACCCGGTGATCTTCTCGATCTGGATATTCGGCATCCCGTCGGCAGCCAACAAGACCGTCCGCGCCCGCAAGGCCACCGTCGCGGTGGATGCCTTCCCACGAGTCAGCGCCTCCAGGGCGCCTCTGTCCCCGTCACGCAATTCCAATGCCCGTGCCAGGTAAACCATGGATCAAGTCTGACAAACAATCAGACCCAAAGGAATCAACGACACGCTACACTAGGATCCACGGCAGGGGCTCTGTGGTGCCGGCCGGGGCCTGCGCCTTAGTAGAAGTGGACCGGGTCCACCAGGTGGGGGAGGTCGCCGCCGTTGAGGAACGTGCGCAGGTTGCTGCAGAAGCGCTCCGCGATCAGGCGGTTCTCCGCAGCACTGAGCGCCGAGGTATGCGGCGACACCATAACCTTGGGGTGGTTCCACAGCGGGCTGTCCTGGGGCAGCGGCTCCACGGCGAAGACATCAAGGCAGGCGTAGGAAACCTGGCCGTTGTCCAGGGCCTCCAGCAGGGCGTCCTCGTCCACCACGGTGCCGCGGCCGACGTTCACAAACACCGTTCCCGGCTTCATCGCTGCAAATACGTCACGGTTGAAGAGCTTCTCCGTGTACGGCGTGCCGGGCAGCGTATTGACGACGGCGTCCGCCAAGGCGAGCAGCCCGGCCAGTCCGTCGTTGCCGGCAACCTGTTCGATTCCTTCGAGCGGCTCAACATTCCGCTTGGTGCCGCTGACCGTCATGCCCAGGGCGCGGGCGATCCGGGCGGTCTCCAGGCCGATTTCGCCCAGGCCGGTCACTACCAGCGTGGAACCGCTGACCAAACGGGTGGGGGTCCGAAGCTCGGGCCACACCTTGGCCGCCTGGTCCTGGGCCAGCTCAGCGCTGCGCTTGAAGCCGTTAAGGATTCCCAGGGCAGCGAATTCTGCCAGCGGCAGGGCGTGGACTCCGGCGGAGGTGGTCACCTTGAATTTGAGGAGGGTTTCCTGGTCCAGCCCGGATGCCTTGACAGCGCCGCCGGCGCCGGCGGCCATGGCGTGGACCCACTGGAGCCGTGGATTCTCGCGCGCGATGCGGGCCAGGCCCGCGGGGCTCTCATTGGGCAGGCCGTACAGCACCTGCGCCTTGTTGAGCATGGCCCAGTACTGCTCCTCCTGCGCGGGAGTGCGTTTGAAGTCCGGATCCCCGGAGTGGTCGGCCGGAAAACGCTCGGGCGGAAGCAGGTCCGGCTCATAGAGGACAGTTACGGAGGGGTGTACGGCGCGGATGCGGTCCACCAGCTCTGCTTCGAGCGGGACGGCGATCGCGACGGTGGTTAGAGTCGTCATAGTGTTCATCATACTGAATAGCGGCTAGGATATTGGACAGATTTCCCTTCATTAACCACACAACGATGTGAGTCGAGGCCTAGATATGGAAGACAGAACAGCGGGCTTTGTAGGCCTGGGGCTGATGGGGTTGCCCATGGCAGCGAATCTGGTCCGTGCCGGCTGGGCGGTCACCGCCTGGAACAGATCCGATGGTCCCCTCCAGGAGTTGGTGGCGCAGGGTGGCCACTCCGCGCCCGACGTTGCATCCCTGCGGGACCTGCCAATCATCGCCTTTATGCTTCCGGACCTGTCCTTCATCGAGGAGGCCTCGGCGGGGTTGCTGGCGAGCTGGGATGAGAATCCGCCGCAGGCCGGCACTGCCGTGGTGGTCGCAAGCTCAGTCTCACCGGCGAAGGTCCAGGACTTCGGGCGACGGGTTCACGCGGCAAGCCGCGGCCGCGCCACAGTAGTGGACGCCCCGGTCAGCGGCGGGACCAAGGGCGCCACCGACGGCACCCTGGCCATCATGGCCGGCGGTACCGCGGACGACTTCCGGCGGCTCGAGCCCTTCTTCAACGCGATGGGGACAACCGTCAGGCACATGGGCCCACTGGGCGCGGGGTCGCTCGCCAAGGCCTGCAACCAGCTCATTGTTGGAACCACGACGGCGGCGCTCGCCGAAGCGGCCGAGCTCGCCGAGCGCTCCGGGATGGATCCAGCGGCGCTTTTCGGCGTCCTGGCCGGCGGCCTTGCGGGCAGCCGTGTGCTGGAGAACGTGGGACCGCGTCTGGCCCGGAAGGACTACACACCAACAGGCCCGGCGAAATTCATGCATAAGGACCTGTCCTTTGTGCTCGAATCAGCCCGGGCGGCCGGCGCTGCCGTGCCGATGGCGGCTGCCGCCGTGGAGCTTTACGCCGACCTCAAGCGGCAGGGCCTTGGCCATCAGGACCTTGCCGTGGTCCGCCAGGCCATTTCGAATCTGAGCGACAACACCGATATCGCGGAACCTGTGGGTGCCGCAACGAAAGGGACGGCTGCACCATGAGTGGACTTTTTGATTTGACGGGGCGGGTTGCCCTGGTGACGGGTTCGAGCCGGGGGATTGGCAACGCGTTGGCGCGGGCGTTGGCTGATGCCGGGGCGACGGTGGTGTTGAACGGGATTAATGCGGAGCGGTTGAAGGCTGCCGAGGTGGCGATGGCCGCGGACTTCGCGCCGGGGCGGGTCCATAGTGTCTCGTTTGATGTCACGAGTGATGCCGAGGCGGCCCGGGGTATTTCGTGGGTGGAGGAGCAGGTGGGTCCGTTGCAGATCCTGGTGAACAATGCCGGGATCCAGCACCGGGTGCCGATGCTGGAGCTGGATGTGGCGGATTGGGAGCGGGTGATCAGGACGGATCTGACGAGCGCGTTCCTGGTGGGGCGTGAGGCCGCCCGGCACATGATCCCGCGCGGCAGGGGCAAGATCATCAATATCTGTTCGGTGCAGACGGACCTGGCCCGGCCCACGATCGCCCCGTACGTGGCGGCGAAGGGCGGGTTGCGGAACCTGACCCGGGCCATGACGGCGGAGTGGGCGGGGTCCGGGCTGCAGATCAACGGGATCGCCCCGGGCTACATCCACACCGAGATGACGCAGCACCTGGTGGACGATGAGCAGTTCAACACCTGGATCCTGGGCCGGACCCCGGCGCACCGGTGGGGCACGGTCCAGGACCTGGCCGGCCCGGCGGTATGGCTGGCCTCGGACGGGTCGGACTTTGTGAACGGGCAGACCATCTTTATCGACGGCGGAATGACGGTGGTGGTCTGATGCGCGCGAACACAACACCGCCCGACGCAGCCGTCACCGGGTCTGTCCTGCCTGTTTCCGCGGTGCCCGTTTCAGCCCTGCCGGTGTCGGGTGCGGCGGTGGTGGCGTATGCGGCGGGGGATCTGCGGATCGAGGAGGTCCCGTTGGCGGCACCGACCGCGGACGAGGCGGTGGTCGAGGTTGCGTATGGCGGGATCTGCGGGTCGGACCTGCATTACTGGCTGCACGGCGCGGCGGGGGAATCCATCCTGAAGGCGCCGCTGGTGCTGGGGCATGAGATTTCCGGGACCGTGGTCCGGGCCGCGGCGGACGGGAGCGGACCGGCCGCGGGCGCCGCGGTTGCGGTCCACCCGGCCACCCCCGGCCCCGGTGCGGGGGATGTGCGGTGGCCGACGGACCGGCCCAACCTCTCCCCGGGCTGTACGTACCTGGGCAGTGCGGCGCGGTTCCCGCACACCGAGGGCGCATTCGCCCGGTACGTGAACCTGCCCGCGAGGATGCTGCGGGCGCTCCCGGCCGGCCTGGATCTGCGGACCGCGGCGCTGATCGAGCCGGCCTCCGTTGCCTGGCACGCCGTCGGACGGGCCGGGGATGTGGCCGGCAAGAGCGTGCTGGTGATCGGCTGCGGCCCGATCGGTGCGCTGGCGGTCGCGGTCCTCAAGCGTGCCGGCGCGGCACGGATCACCGCCGTTGACGTCCATGCCAAACCGTTGGAGATCGCCTCCGCCGTCGGAGCGGATCACACCCTGCAGGCCGGGGACACGGACGCGATCGCGGCCGTGCAGGCCGATGTGGTCATCGAGTCCTCGGGCAGCCACCGAGGCCTGGCCTCAGCCATTCAGGGTGCGGGGCGGGGCGGGACCGTGGTCATGGTCGGGCTACTGCCCACCGGACCCCAGCCTGTCCTGGTTTCCCTGGCAATCACCCGGGAACTGGACCTGCGCGGGTCCTTCCGCTTCAACGACGAGATCGACGACGTCATCACCGCACTCGCCGACAGCACCCTGAACATCGGCCCCGTCATCACCCACGAATACCCCCTCAGCCAAGGACTCAAGGCCTTCGAAACCGCCAAAAACTCCGCCGCATCAGGAAAAGTCCTCCTCAACTTCCAACCGGAATAGCACGATAAAGGACGCGCTGGTTCTCGCTGGTTCTGGGCGTTGTCAGGTCCGGCGGACCGGGGTAAACACCCGGGGCTGGTCCGTCCAGGTTCCGGACAGCCGGGAGGTGGTGCGGCGCATGATCTGTTCGGACGCGTCCCGGGCCGTGGCGGCGTCCCCGGCGGCGACCGCTTCGGCCAGATCGACGTGCCACTGGAGCGCCCCCTCGTGGGGGTGGTCCGGCATCAGTCCGTGGACAGTGCGCCCCGTCAGGGTCTCCGCCACCTGCCCCATCAGGTTGGCGAACATTTCGTTGCCAGACCCGGAGAGCAGGACCGAGTGAAAAGCGATGTCCAGCTCCAGGAACTTCTGTGCGTCCCCGGAGTGGCCGGCGTCGCGGAGTGCATGGGCAATGTCCACCAGTTCCCGCCGCAGCTGCGCCGGTGCATTGTTTGCTGCCAGTTCGGCAGCGGCGGGCTCGACGGCGGAACGCAGTTCGATCAGTGACCGCAGCTGGGCGCCGCGGGCGTCGCTGGACAGCCGCCAGCGGATGACCTGGGAATCGAAGGGGTTCCAGCGGCTCGGCGGCAGCACGCGGATGCCCACCCGCTTGGTGGTTTCCACGAGGCCCAGGGACTGAAGGACCCGCACAGCCTCGCGGACCACGGACCGCGAAACCTTCAGTTCTTCCTCAAGGTGCTCGGCCAGCATGATGTGTCCGGTGGGCAGCTCGCCCGTGATGATCCGGGTGCCAAGGTTCTCAATGGCACGGTGGTGCAGGCTGGTCGACATGGACTCAAGCCTAAACTGGGATTGACTGGCCCCGTTCCACAAAGTGGGCACCGCTTCCCTCAAGCCGATTGAATATATATGCTTTATTAGGATCCATCGGTTCGTGACAGCGTGCTTCGCAGCGAACGCGGAGCCATCTGCACATCCATTGCACAACGAAATTGGAGTTTTGATGTCTGCACACATCGGTGTCACCGGCCTCGCGGTGATGGGCGCCAACCTGGCCCGCAACCTGGCCCGCAACGGCTTCACCGTTGCCCTGCACAACAGGTCCGTCGAAAAGACCGACGCGCTGCTCGAAAAGCACGGCACGGACGGCGACTTCGTCCGCACCGAAACGCTGCAGGAACTTGTTGACTCGCTGGAGAAGCCCCGCCGCGTCCTGATTATGGTCAAGGCCGGCAAACCGGTTGACTCGGTCATCGAGCAGCTTGAACCCCTGCTGGAAGCCGGCGACATCATCATCGACGCCGGAAACTCCCACTACGAGGACACCCGCCGCCGCGAAGCCGCGCTGGCGAAGAAGGACCTGCACTTCGTCGGCATCGGCGTCTCCGGCGGTGAGGAAGGTGCCCTGAACGGCCCGTCCATCATGCCCGGTGGTTCCAAGGAGTCCTACGACGCCCTCGGCCCGCTGCTCGAAAAGATCTCCGCGCACGTCGACGGCAAGCCCTGCTGCGCCTGGATCGGCACCGACGGGGCCGGCCACTTCGTCAAGATGGTCCACAACGGCATCGAATACGCCGACATGCAGGTCATCGGCGAAGCCTTCGACCTCCTCCGCTCCGGCGCCGGCATCGAACCCGCTGACCAGGCCAAGATCTTCGAAGAGTGGAACAAGGGCGAGCTCGCCTCCTTCCTGATCGAAATCTCCGCCGAGGTCCTGGGCCACGTTGACACCCGCACCGGCAAACCGTTTGTCGATGTTGTGGTGGATGCCGCAGGCCAGAAGGGCACCGGACGCTGGACGGTCATCTCCGCCCTGGAGCTTGGTTCCCCGACGTCGGGCATCGCCGAGTCTGTCTTCGCCCGCGCCCTGTCATCGCAGTCCGAGCAGCGCAAGATCGCCCAGGAGCTCCTCGTCGGTGAGGAAATCGCCGTCGACGTTCCGGACACCTTTGTTGAGGACGTCCGCCAGGCGCTGTACGCGTCCAAGCTGGTTTCCTACGCCCAGGGCCTGGACATGCTGACCTCAGCAGCCAAGGAATACGGCTGGGACCTCAAGCTGGACGAGATCGCTTCGCTGTGGCGCGGCGGCTGCATCATCCGTGCAGAGCTGCTCAAAGAAATCACCAACGCCTACGCCGCCGAAGACAAGCCGGCCAACCTGCTATTCGCCCCGGCGTTCACGAAGGCCATCGCCGAGGTCCTGCCGGCATGGCGCCGCGTGGTCTCCACCGCCGTCCAGCTCGGCATCCCCGTGCCGGTCTTCTCCTCTTCACTGGCCTACTACGACGGCCTGCGCCGCAAGCGCCTGCCGGCCGCAGTGATCCAGGGCCAGCGTGACCTCTTCGGCGCGCACACCTACGGCCGCGTCGACGCCGAGGGCACGTTCCACACCCTGTGGGGCGAGGACAAGTCCGAAATCGAAGCAGTGGACACGCACTAATCCCCATGCTCTGATTGCATCAAGCTGCAAACCCTGCGGCCGGCACTTCCCGGATATTCTGGGAGCTGCCGGCCGTTGGCGTTTCCGGCAGCAGCCGCGGTGTCCGTCCATCCAAGGAGACAGAATGCCCAAGCCAGTCGCATTTGTTACGGGAGCCTCCACGGGTATCGGCTTCGAGGCGGCGAAGAAGCTCAGCAGCCATGGCTTCATCGTCTACGCCGGCGCCCGCCGCGTGGAAAGGATGGAGCCGCTGAAAGCGCTTGGCATCCAGGTCCTGGCACTGGACGTGACGGACGACGACTCGATGCGTGCCGCCGTCGGCCGTGTCCTGGAAGAGCGCGGGCGGATAGACGTTCTGGTCAACAACGCCGGCTACGGGTCCTACGGGGCGCTGGAACAGGTGGACCTGGCCGAAGGCCGCCGCCAATTTGAGGTGAACGTCTTTGGCCTTGCCAGGATGACCCAGCTGATCCTGCCGGCCATGCGGAGTGCGGGCCGGGGCAGGATCATCAACATCTCGTCCATCGGCGGAAAATTCTACGAACCCCTTGGTGCCTGGTACCACGCCACGAAGTTCGCCGTGGAGGGCATGAGCGACGCGCTGCGGCTGGAACTCAAGCCGCATGGCATCGAGGTAGCCATCATTGAACCGGCAAGTACGCTCAGCGAATGGGGCCGGATTTCCGCTGACGGGCTGTTGGCCAGCAGCGGCGAGGGGCCGTACGCTGCCCAGGCAAAGCACATGGCGGATGTCCTGGCGTCCACGGCCAGGCCGGAAACGTCAACGCAGCCAGCGGTGATCGCTGCGGCTGTACTGCACGCGGCCACGGCTGCGCGTCCCCGGACCCGGTATCCGGTGGGCAGGGGAGCGGCAGCCATTCTGGGCCTGCGGCGCGTCCTGCCGGACCGGATCTATGACGCGGTGGTCATGGCAGTCCTGAAGCGTGTTGCCGGGTAGAGGCTGCAGCGAAGGGTCAGATCCGGTATTCGATGTCGTACTCGGCCGGATCCACTGCGGGCTTGGTTTCTCGCTGGGCATCGCGATGGCGCCACTTGGCGGGCACACCGGTCACAATCGATTCCGGTGGCGCGTCCTTCACCACCACGGCGTTGGCGCCCACGGCGCTGTCCCGGCCGATGGTGATGGGTCCCAGGATCTTGGCTCCGGCACCGATGGTGACCCGGTCCTCAATGGTGGGGTGACGCTTGACCTTGGCCAGGGAGCGGCCGCCGAGTGTGACGCCGTGGTAGATCATCACGTCTTCGCCGATTTCGGCGGTCTCGCCGATGACCACACCCATACCGTGGTCGATAAAGAAGCGTCGGCCGATCGTGGCGCCGGGATGGATCTCGATTCCGGTCAGGAAGCGGCCCAGCTGCGACACCAGCCGCGCCGGGAACCGCAGCCCCGGGGTCTGCCACATCCGGTGCGTCAGCCGGTGGATCCAGATGGCGTGAAGCCCCGAATAGGCGAAAAAATTCTCAAAAGAACCTCGAGCCGCCGGGTCGTGTGACCGGGCGGCGTCGAGGTCTTCCTTCAGTCTTGCGAAAAAGCCCACAAAGTTCTTTCTACAGGAAACGGGGCGACAACGGACTGATCAGCCGCGGATGTCGTCATAGAGCACGGTGGAGATGTAACGCTCACCGAAGTCGCAGACAACCGCCACGATCAGCTTGCCGGCATTCTCCGGACGCTTGGCAAGTTCCAAGGCACCCCAGACGATGGCGCCGGAGGAGATGCCGCCGAGGATGCCTTCCTTGACGCCGAGTTCACGGGCGACGCGGACGGAATCCTCCAGGGTGGCGTCCAGGACTTCGTCGTAGACGTTGGTGTCCAGAATTTCCGGGATGAAGTTCGCACCGATGCCCTGGATCTTGTGCGGCCCGGGAGCGCCGCCGTTCAGGATGGCGGAGTCCTTCGGTTCGATGGCCACAATCTGGACCTCAGGATTGCGTTCCTTCAGGACCTGGCCGACGCCGGTGACGGTTCCGCCGGTGCCGATGCCGGCGACGAAGATGTCCACCTTGCCGTCGGTGTCGGACCAGATTTCCTCGGCGGTGGTGGTGCGGTGGATCTCAGGGTTGGCCTCGTTGGCGAACTGCTGGGCCCAGATGGAGTTCTCCGTGTTGGCCACGATCTCCTGGGCCTTTTCCACGGCGCCGCGCATGCCCTCGGAACCCGGGGTCAGCACAATTTCGGCACCGAACGCCCGCAGCATAACGCGGCGTTCGGTGGACATGGTCTCCGGCATGGTCAGAATAACTTTGTAACCGCGGGCAGCGCCCACCATGGCCAGGGCGATGCCGGTGTTGCCCGAGGTGCCTTCAACGATGGTGCCGCCGGGCTTGAGGGCGCCGGACTTCTCGGCGGCGTCAACGATGGCCACACCGATGCGGTCCTTGACGCTGTTGGCCGGGTTGTAGAACTCAAGCTTGACGGCCACAGTGGCGCCCAGACCCTCGGTGAGCCGGTTCAGGCGGACCAGCGGAGTGCCGCCGACCAACTGCGTTACATCGTCATAGATCCGTGCCATGTAGATATGCCTATCTCTCAAGAGTGAATGCTGAGGTCAGCCTAACGATGGCTGAGCGGCCGCTGCTAAGCATTAAGCCATGCAGAGTAATATTTCCTGGCCTTGGCGAGCTTCGGATTGATGATCACCTGGCAGTAACCCTGCTCGGGATACTTGGCGTAGTAGTCCTGATGGACGTCCTCCGCCACATGGAACCGTGGCAGCCGGCTGACCTCGGTCACAATCGGGTGCGGCCACAGGGCCTGGTTCCGTTCGATGGCTTCCTCGAAGAGAATCTTCTCCTCGGTGGTCTCATAGAACATGGACGAGCGGTACTGCGTGCCCACGTCGTAGCCCTGGCGGTTGAGCGTGGTGGGATCGTGCAGCGCGAAGAACATGTCCAGGATGACCTCGGCCGGGATGACGGACTCGTTGAAAGTGACCGCCACGACCTCAGCGTGGCCCGTGGTCCCGCCGCAGACGGAGTAGTAGTCCGGCTGGGGGTCATGGCCACCCGTGTACCCGGAAATCACTGATGTTACGCCCTTGGTTTTTTGGTACACAGCGTCAAGGCACCAGAAGCAGCCCCCGCCAAGAACAAAAGTTTTCATGATCTCTTCAATGGTTGAGCGCGCCGGATGATTCCCTGACCACCCTACGAGACTTTGAAAGATGCCGGGCAATCGGCCCGATGGGGTAAAACTGAGACTATGGAATCTGCAGACACCGGCGTTACAGATGCGGACAAGCATGACGGCGGCACCCTTACTGGGGAGGACGCTGCAGCGGATGGTCCGGCTGCTCCCACGCTGGGCCAGGTGCTGCTGGCGGTCGAGGAACTCTGGCCCGAATCGCTGGCCGAAAACTGGGACGAAGTTGGCCTCGTGGCCGGCCACCCGTCAGCGCCCGTTACCAGGGTGATGTTCGCCGTTGATCCCACGCTCACGGTGATCGAGGAAGCCGTGGAATGGGGTGCCGATCTCCTGATCACCCACCACCCCTTGCTCCTCAAAGGAGTCACGTCGGTGGCCGCCACCACTGCCAAAGGGCAGGCCATCCACCGTCTCATCGAGTCTGGCACCGCGCTCCTGACCGTCCACACCAACGGTGATTCCGCCGTCGGGGGCGTTTCCGACGTCCTGGCTGATGCGCTGGGACTGGAAGGCGTTGTCCCGCTGACGGTTGCCGCGAACGGCCTGCCCGAGGAAGGCATCGGACGCGTGGGTGATCTGGCTGACGTGATGAGCCTGGGCGATTTCGCGGCCAGGGTGTTCGGCATCCTGCCGTCGGTGGCCGGGGGAGTCCGCGTGTCCGGGGATAAGGATGGGCTGGTGCGGCGTATTGCGGTGTGCGGCGGCGCGGGGGATTCCCTGTTCAACGAGGTGCGGGCCAACAACGCCGACGTCTATGTCACCGCCGACCTCCGGCACCATCCGGCGTCCGAAGCCCGCGAAGCGGCAGTGAACGGCCGGCCGTACCTGATTGACGTTTCGCACTTCGCCAGCGAATGGCTGTGGCTGCCCGCCGCTGCGTCGGCACTGGGCAATGTGCTCGCCGATCAGGGCCACGACGTCGAGATCCAGGTAAGTACCACCAACAGCGATCCGTGGGACTTCATTCTGACTCCGGGCTAAGCCTGGCGTGCGAAGTCCGTCGCCGGGCCCACACCGGCGAGGGACCCACACCGAGCGCAGCGAGGTTTGGGAGCCGGTGGGGATGTAGCGAGGCAGGGGAGCAGGCCAGGCGCTAGAGTCTATACAGCGCCGATACGGTGCCCGGCTTCGGCCGGATTGGATTTAGCGGAGGTAAATAGTGGCCAAGGCAGCACCGGCGGAACAGTTGAAGTTGCTCGAACTGCAGGGGCTGGACGCAAAGCTCAAGTCCCTGTCCAACCGCCGCCGCGCCCTGGAAACCGATCCCCGGATCGAGGACCTGCAATCTGCCCTGTCCGTCGCCACCGGTGAACTCGGCTCCGCCAAGATGGCCGTCCATGACGCCGAAGCCGAGCTGAAGCGCGCAGAGGCCGACGTCGAACAGGTCGCCTCCCGCATCGAACGCGACGAAGCCCGGCTCAACAGCGGAACGGGGCTGTCGAAGGACCTCGTGGCCCTGCAGAAGGACATTGCCTCCCTCAACAAGCGTCGCTCCGACCTTGAAGACGTGGAGCTGGAAATCCTGGAACGCCTGGATTCGCTGCGCGAGCGTCAGGCTGCCCAGCAGCTCATCGTGGACAACGTCCAGGGCTCGTTCGGCGGCATCCGCGCCGAACTCGATGAAGCCCTGGCCGAAGTGGCCGCTGAAGCGACCGTTGTCCGCGGCAAGCGTGCCAAATTCGCTGAAAACCTCGACGCCGGGATGCTGGCTGTCTACGAAAAGACGCTCGCAAAGCGGGGAGTGGGCGCCGCCCGGTTGTTCCACGGGACTTCCGAAGCCTCCGGAATGAAGCTGAGCCCCGGAGACCTCGCCGAGATCAAGGCAGCCGCAGAGGACGACATTGTGTTCTGCCCGGATTCGGGTGCCATCCTGGTGCGCTCCGCCGAGTGGAACACGCCCGCCCCAACTGCCTAGTTGGGAAGGATGATGTTCAGCGCGTGCGGTTTCCGCGCTGAACCATCAACCAGCTCCGCGTCCCATTTTTCGAGCGCGGCTTTCAGCAGTTGCACCGGGGTCTGCGGGGCGTTGCCGCGGCGGGCCAGCAGGTGCCGGGCCAGCTGACCGCGGGTGTGCTTGGCGAAGTGGCTGACCACCTTGCGCACGCCGTTGACCTCCGTGAAAACGTTGACGGCCACCGTCTGAGCCGGCGGCGGGGCCCATGCCGCGGTATAGGTGCTGGAGCGGCAGTCCACGAGCAGATGTCCGGATGCCGACTCCGCGAGGGCCTCCGAAAGCTGCGGCTTCCAGAACGAGGCGAGGCGGCCGACGTCGGGCAGTGCCGTTCCCATCGACAGCCGGTAGGCAGGCACGCGGTCGGCGAAGCGGATGGCACCCCACAGTGCCGAGATCACCAACACCGAAACATCGGCCTTCCGGCGCTGCGCAGGCGTCAGGGTTTTGTAGCCTAGGGCGTCGTACAGAACGCCCGAATAGATCTGGTGCGCCGGGGCCGCCGGTTCGGCGTGGAGCCGGGTGTTACGTTCGACGTCGTCCTGCAGCGATGCGCCGACGCCCAGCAGCGCGAGGGCATCCTCATGTGCGCTCACCGTGCCCAGCGCCTCCAGGACCTTGGCCCGGTAGGTGTTGAGTTCGGGAAAGCTCAGTGACGGCCAGTCGACGGCGGACCCGCGGACTGCGGGGGTCTTGCCTTCGGAGGGGGGAAGCAGAATCAGCACCGTACGATCCTACCGGCGACGGCAGTGCCCCCTTCCGGCGGTAGACTGGGCTCCGGATGGGTTGACCAGGCGGCCGCGCGTCACGCAAGTGGCTCGAGGAACGTCCGGGCTCCGCAGGGCAGGGTGGTGGGTAACGCCCACTCGGGGTAACCCGCAGGCCAGTGCCACAGAGAACAGACCGCCTGCGTTTTCCGGTGACGGACGGCAGCAGGTAAGGGTGAAACGGTGGTGTAAGAGACCACCAGCTTCCCGGGTGACCGGGAAGGCTAGGTAAACCCCACCCGGAGCAAGGCCAGACAGGACACGTTTGAGGGCTGCCCGCCCGAGTGTCCGGGTAGGCCGCTGGAGGGCGTCGGCAACGGCGTCCGTAGATGGATGGCCGCTACTCCCGCGCTGGTAACGGCACGGGAGCACAGAACCCGGCGTATCGGTCAACCCATCCAACACCCCAGCCGGGCACGGAGCCGCCCCGTATGTGAGTGATTTCACGCTGGTGGCGGCTGTCCGCGGGTCTGCTCCAGCCTAGAATGGAGAGCGAACGTAGAAGTTCTGCCGCCGGGTCTGCGTTCGCAGCCGGTGGCTTTTCTTTGCGCTTCTCCACGGCACCCGGGATGGACCGCATCCTGCCGGTGCCAGAGCCCCTGGACAACATCAGGTGGCCGCCAACCGCGTACGACGACGTATGCGGCTGAACCGAGGAAGGTAGTTCTGTGAGCCAGACGTCAGATTCTTGTCTTGATACGTGGATGGGCCGGGAGGCTCTCGCTGAGGCCATGATTCCGGTGATTGGCCGGCTGTACCGCGAGAACAACGTGGTGACCAGCATTCACGGCCGTAGCCTGATCAACAAGTCCACCATGAACATCCTCAAGGCGCACCGTTTCGCCCGCCGCATGAGCAACACCGAGCTCCTGCTCGAAGAGACCGCACCGCTGCTGAACATCCTGGCTCAGCTGGAGCTTGGTGCGGCGGCCATCGACGTCGCCCGCCTGGCGGAGAAGTTCAAGGCAGAAGGCGACGGCGCCACCCTGGAAGAGTTCCTCCGTGCTGAGCTTGCCGAGGTAGTGGGAAAGCGCGGGGGCGATGACCGCACCAGCACCGACGTTGTGCTGTACGGCTTTGGCCGGATCGGCCGCCTGCTCGCGCGCCTCCTCATCGAAAAGGCAGGCGGCGGCCACGGCCTGCGCCTGCGTGCCATCGTGGTGCGCCGCGGCTCGGACAAGGACCTCACCAAGCGCGCCAGCCTGCTGCGCCGCGACTCGGTCCACGGCTCCTTCGAAGGAACCATCCGTGTGGACGAGGACGCCAACACCATCACCGCCAACGGTGTCCAGGTCCAGGTCATCTACTCGGATAACCCCGCCACGATCGACTACACCGCCTACGGCATCCACAACGCCCTGGTGGTGGACAACACGGGCCGCTGGCGCGACGCCGAGGGCCTGTCCCAGCACCTGCAGAGCAAGGGCGTTTCCCGCGTTCTCCTCACCGCACCGGGCAAGGGCGAACTCAAAAACATTGTGCACGGCATCAACCACGGCACCATCGAGGACACAGACCAGATCGTGTCTGCAGCTTCCTGCACCACCAACGCCATCACCCCGGTGCTGAAGGCCATCAACGACAAGTTCGGTGTGATCCACGGCCACGTGGAGACCGTCCACTCGTTCACCAACGACCAGAACCTGATCGATAACTTCCACAAGGGCGACCGCCGCGGCCGCTCCGCCGCACTGAACATGGTGATCACCGAAACCGGCGCCGCCAAGGCCGTGGCGAAGGCACTGCCCGAGCTGCTGGGCAAGCTGACCGGCAGCTCCATCCGTGTCCCCACCCCTGACGTCTCCCTGGCCATCCTGAACCTCAGCCTGGAGAACGGAACCACCAAGGACGAGGTCAACAACTACCTCCGCGAGATGTCGCTGCACTCGGACCTGCGCAAACAGATCGACTATATCGACTCACCTGACGTTGTTTCCATGGACTTCGTTGGCTCCCGCCGTGCCGGCATCGTTGATGGCCTGGCCACGATCTCCAACGACAAGAACCTGGTTCTCTACGTCTGGTACGACAACGAATTCGGCTACAGCTGCCAGGTGGTCCGGGTTATGGAAGAGATGGCCGGCGTCAACCCGCCGTCCTTCCCCGCCAAGGAACCCGCTGCTGCCTTGGCCGCAATCGCCGTCTAGGCTCGTCTGCCGGGCTGGCTGCCCGACATTCCCGGCTGATTCGCTGGAATCAGCCGGGAATCGGGACCACACTGGTGGCATGGATAACGAAACTCTCCACGAGACCACCCTTGAACACGCCCTCGACGTCGCCAAGGCCAACCATAAAGAAGCCATCAGGCTCCTGGAGCAGGCGCGAGCGTCCCGGGCTTCCGGCGACGTCGGCGCGGACCGGGTGCGCCAGCTCGAAGGGCTCCTCCAGGTTGCCGAAGAGGATCTGCGCCGCGTAGCCCGGGAGCAGTAGCCGGTCTTGCCAGTAGGCGGCGTACCCGCGCCACTCTTCCTCCCCATTGTGGATAACCGCCTGGGTGTCAGTGGGGTGGCCTAGGCTCTTCTGGTGCATCACATTTCCAGAAGGGCTGGTTGCCCGTGACCGTCAGCTGGCGTGCCTACCGCGGTGCCCGCCGCCGCTCGAGGCAGGCCTGGGCCCTCCTGGCCGTGCTGGCACTGTCTGCAGTGGGCGCCGCGGGGTGGTTTTTCACCGCGGGCCAGTTCGCAGCGGCAGAACCAGCAATCGCTGGGCCCAGCGAGGCGCCTGTTTTCGACGGGACCTGGATGAAACCCGTGGTCCCCGTGCACGCTGTACCGCAGGGGAGTGCCCTGGACGCCCTCGAGCGGCTTGCCGTCAAGGGACGGGCCCCCAAGGACAACTACCAGCGGGAGGCCTTCGGGCAGGCCTGGCTGGACGTCGACCGGAACGGCTGCGACACCCGCAACGACATCCTCCGCAGGGACCTCACGGCTGTGGGCTTCACAGAGGGGTCCAAATGCAAGGTAGTGTCAGGGTCCATCCATGAGCCGTACACGGGGAAAGCCGTGGAGTTCCGGCGTGGCCCTGAAAGCAGCAAGGAAATCCAGATCGACCACGTCGTGGCGCTCGGAGACGCGTGGCAGAAAGGCGCACAGGGGCTGACCCCGCAGCAGCGCCAGAGCCTGGCCAACGATCCCATAAACCTCATCGCCGCGGACGGTCCCGCCAACCAGCAGAAGAGCGCAAGCGACGCCGCCACCTGGCTGCCGAAGAACAAGAACATCCGCTGCCATTACGTGGCCCGCCAGATCTCGGTGAAGGCATCCTATGGACTGTGGGTCACGCAGCCGGAGAAGGATGCGATGAAGCGCGTCCTGGACTCCTGCCCGGACCAGCCAACCATTACCGCGAGGTAATGCGTTGGCTCAGTGGCCGAACGGGTCCGGATCCACGCCGGGCATCCAGGTCAGGCCGGGCACGCCCCAGCCGCTCCTCTTGGCCAGTTTCATGGCCTTCCGTGCATAGCGGTCAATCAGACGGTTGACGTAGAGCTTTCCGTCGAGGTGGTCGTATTCGTGCTGGATGACCCGTGCGAACCAGCCGGTCGCTTCGAACTCCACCGGCTGCCCATGGCCGTTAAATCCTTCCACCCGCGCCCACTCCGCACGCTTGAGCGGGTAAGCGCCGCCGGGGAAGGAGAGGCAGCCCTCTTCCTCTTCCTCGGGGTCCGGCAGCGCGCCAGAGATCTTGGACAGGGTCAGCTCCGGGTTTACCAGGACCCCGATGGGCGGAGCGCCGTCGTCATTGGCGTACTTGTACACAAAGATTCTTTTGCCCACACCAACCTGCGGCGCCGCCAGGCCCACGCCGTTGGCGGCCTCGTTGGTTTCAAACATATCCGCGATCAGGGTGCGCAGTTCGTCGTCGAAAACCTCCACCTCGGCGGCGCGGCGGTGCAGCACCGGTTCACCCCAGACGGTGATTGGCAGAACTGTCATGTCAGGCGGCCCTTCGTGCGTGCGGCGTGGCGCCGGCGGTTATGCAAAAAAAATGGAGGCCGTACCGGATATCCGGTACGGCCTCCAAGTGGACGGCTTTTACTGCCGCCCTATGAGGGTGAGCTACGGGGGTTGAACCCGCGACCTCCTGGACCACAACCAGGCGCTCTGCCAACTGAGCTAAGCCCACCATGTGCCCCACAGATTTCCCGGCGGTCCGGTGCTCTGGAAAGGCAACTCAAATAGCTTACCTGCTGTTTGAGGGTGCTTGCGCCACTTTTGGGGTTTTTGCGAAAATTTCCGCCAAACGTGGGGCAGATTACTCTTTCGGAATACCTGCTGTGCCCGGCGAGGCAGTGATGCGCTGGGCGACTTCGCGGGCCGTGACGCTGTCAGGCCCAGGAGCCGGAACGAAAACCGCCTCGCGGTAGTAACGGAGCTCGTCGATGGAATCCTGGATGTCACCCAGGGCGCGGTGGCCGCCCTTCTTGGCGGGGGACTGGAAGTAAGCCCGGGCGAACCAGCGTCGGGAGAGTTCCTTGATGGTGCTCACGTCGATCACGCGGTAATGCAAGTGCTCCACAACGGCCGGCATGTCACGGGATAGGAAGACGCGGTCGGTCCCCACGGAGTTGCCGCCCAGCGGTGCCTTGCGCGGGTCCGGCACCCACTTTTCGATGTATTCCATCACGGCGGCTTCGGCCTCGGCCATGGTCTTGCCGTGCGGCAGTTCCTTGAGCAGCCCGGACCGGGTGTGCATGTCCCTCACGAAGTCGTTCATCTGGGCGAGGGCAGTGTCCTCGGGCTTGATCACCACGTCCACACCGTCGCCGAGAATGTTGAGCTCTGAGTCCGTCACCAGCGCCGCCACCTCGATCAGGGCGTCGTTCTTGATGTCCAGGCCGGTCATTTCGCAGTCGATCCAGACGATGCGTTCGTTAGATATAGGCACCGGACCAGCCTACCGTTTAGCTCCGGCGTAACCGTCCGATGCTAGGATTTCGGGTACATGGGGGCGAGGATTTTGCCGCTGTGCTGTGCCTGCGCGGCCCGGGCGGCCACCGCCGCCCGCGGGACTGAAGCGCCGAGTGTAAAGAGATTGGACGATCCTGAGATGACGGCGCCTTTGCCTGCAACGGGGGATATGGCCGCCAGCGTGATCCCGGAGCCCGCTGCGGCACAAGTGGATAACGCCAGGTCCCCCATCCTTGCCGGTCTTGTCGGCTCGGTCCTTATGGTGTTCGGATCCCTCGGCGTCGGCTGGCTGGCCCCAGTTTCCGAACTCCGCCGCGTACCGATCTTTATCTGGATGCGGACGGAGGCCATCGGTGTTGCCCTGGCCATCGTGCTGGTTGCGGTAGGCGGCATGCTCCTGGTCCGCTCCTGGCTGAGGCTCGGCCAGCGGGTCCGCGTGTGGGGGCCGGCGGCGCGAAAGGCCACGCTGCAGGCCATCGCAGCATGGGGCCTGCCGTTGATGTTCACCGTCCCGCTGTTCAGCCGCGACGTGTATGCCTACATTGGCCAGGGCAGGCTGATGGTGGAGGGGTTCAACCCCTACGAGAACGGCATCTCGGCGCTGTCCAACTATTTCCAGCTTGGCGCTGACAAACAGTGGACTGAAGCTCCCGTGCCGTACGGCCAGCTGTTCCTATGGATTGAACAGTTTGTGGTGTGGTCCACCAACGTCCAGCCCGAGGCCAGCGTGATGCTTTTCAGGCTCGTTGCGCTGTTTGGTGTGGTCCTCTGCGTCATCTACGTGCCAAAGCTGGCAGAGCTTCACGGAGTCAATCCGCACCGCGCCTTGTGGCTCACCGCGGCCAACCCCCTGTTCCTCACCAACTTCATCGCCAGTGTCCACAACGATGCCCTCATGATCGGGTTAGCCCTTGCCGGACTGTACTACGCGGCCACCAGACGCGTGGTGCTGGGCATAGTCCTCGTCACCCTTTCCATCGCCGTCAAGCCCATCACCATCGTTTTCCTGCCGTTCATCGGCCTGATCTGGGCAGGCAAGAACGCAGGCTGGCCGCGGAAATTCCTGTTCTGGGGACTGACGGGAGGGCTGAGCCTGGCCATTCTGTATGGCCTGAGCCTAGTCAATGGTTTCGGTTTCGGCTGGATCAACGGGCTGTCAGCCCCTGGCAGCCTCTTCATCTGGTACGCGCCGGTGGGCCTGGTGGGGCTGGTGGTCGCTTCCGTTTCGAATGCCTTCGGCCTCGACGGGTGGACGCTCGCAGACTGGGTGTTCGACGCCGGCAAAATACTTGCGGTAGGCATCGTCGCCTTCCAGATCTTCAAGGGTGAGCATGAGCGGCTGATCCGCCGCCTCACCTTGGGCTTTGCGGCCATTGTGGTGCTGGCGCCGATGATCCAGGCCTGGTACGTGGTGTGGCTCATCCCGCTGTTCGCGGTGACAGGCATCCGCAATGACTGGCAGGTCAAGGCCCTGTATTTCATCGTGTCGTTCTTCATGATCTACGCCATTTCTGACCAGCTGGAGGTATTTCCCTACCTCCAGACCGAGGACCTGGGACTTGCCCTGGTGCTGGCCCGCTTCGCGGCGGCGATTACCGGCCTGCTTTTTGCCATGTACCTGATCTTCATGGATCCAGACACCAAAAGGCTTTTCCGGAAGTCGGCCGAACCGGTGACCGAACGCCCCGTTATCTAGTCTCCGCAGGCGCGGTTATCCGGCGCCGGTGATTCCCGCCGTCGTGCCCTGTTCCAGATGCCGCAAGGCTTCCTTCCGGGACAGCGGACTCAACCGCGTGCCCTTTTCCACTAGGAAATCGTGTACCCACTCCGGGTCCGTTTTGGCGTATTCACGAAGCGCCCAGCCAATGGCCTTCCGGATGAAAAACTCCGGGTCCGCCAGGTTCGGCTCAATGACAGCCCGTAGCAGGTCCTGATCCGTGCTGGCCTTGGCCTTCAACTGCGAGGTGATGGCCGATCGCCGGATCCAGAAGTCCTGGTCTATACTCCAGGCCAGCAGGAGTTCGGTCATCATGGGCCGGCGGGCCTGAAGAAGCCCGCCGATACGATACGACACCCCATCCACGAAATCCCACCATGCGCCGGTGCGGATGATCTCCTCATAGATCGGGAGCATCAGCTGGTCACGGGCCACCAACCGGAGGCTCGTCAGGTCAATGGCCGCATAGCGTTCCTCGCGGACTGTGGAGCCGCGCCAGAGTTCAAGCACCGTGGCCCGCAACTGGCCCGCCGACGTCAAGGGATGGGCGGCGGCAGCGGCCAGCGCCAGCCGCCTGACTTCCGGGACCCTGACGCCAAGTGACGGAAGGGCGGACTTCATGTACGCCTGCGCTCCGGCGGCCCGCACCGGGTCCGTCCGCTCCCGCAGCGCCGCGCGGACGGCATCCAGCAACTCGCGGTTCGGAGCCTCCGTGACCGCACCTTCCGTGACCGGTGCGTCCGTGTCCAGCGATTCGTCATTCGGCGACATTCGGTCCATGGTGCAACTTTAGCGAGGTGACGGCGGCGTGAAGGCCGGCCGGTCCGTCCTCAGCGGGACGGCTCTAGAGTGAGACCAGACAAACTGCACGTTCCCTTGGACCGTGCCACCCGACGTCGGAGGTTCCCTGCATGTCCATGATCAAGACTCCCGAGCAGATTGCGCTCATGGGCGAAGCCGGGCGGGTGGTGGCCAATACGCTGGCGGCGGTGCGTGAGGCGGCCGGAGTGGGTGTCACCCTGCGTGACCTCGATGCGCTGGCCGCCGAGACGATTGCCACAGCGGGAGCCACACCGGCCTTCCTGAACTACCACCCGCGCTGGGCCTCAGTTCCGTTTCCCGGCGTGATCTGCACCAGTGTGAACGACGCTGTGGTCCACGGAATCCCCGACGGATACGAGCTCCAGGACGGTGATCTGCTCAGCGTTGATTGCGGGGCATTCCTGGAGGGCTGGTGCGGCGATGCGGCCGTCAGTTTCATTGTGGGAACACCGGATCCTGTGGACCAGGCCCTCATTGATGCCACGGATGCCGCCCTGGCCCGTGGGATCGAGGCAGCCCGGATCGGCAACAAAATGGGCGATCTTGCCTACGCGATCGGCGGCGCCGCGCGCCGGGCGGGCTACGGTCTGCTGGCTGACCACGGCGGCCACGGGATCGGCCGCACCATGCACGCCGAACCGCCGGTGCCCAACGACGGCAGGCCGGGACGGGGGATCAAGCTCACCGAGGGGCTGGTCATCGCCATCGAGCCCATGCTGATCCTGGGCAGCAAGGACGACTACTACCAGGACGACGACGGATGGACGCTGCGTTCCGCCAACGGCCGCCGGGCTGCCCACAGCGAACACACAGTGGCCATCACTGCCGATGGCCCGCTGATCCTTACGCTCCCTTAGGTCCGGTGAGGCTCAGGCGCACCACGGCCCGCCCTGGGACGGCGCTGCTGACTACGGTGAACCCGGCGCGCAGGAAGAGGTTAAGCGTGCCGTGGTAAAGGTCTGCGGGTCCCGCTTTGGGCCGCTGCTCGCGGTCCACCGGGTAGCCTTCCACAACGTTGGCACCATTGAGCCGGGCATGCTCGACGGCGGCGCGCAGCAGCGCGGCTGCCACGCCGCTCCGGCGGTGGCCGGCGGCGACCACGAAGCAGGTCACTGACCACACCCAGCCGGACGCATCCGGTGATGCTGTTTCGGAATCGGGCGGCCCTGGTTCCTCAGCCAGCCGCAGCCTGCGGGAGCGAAGCACTCGGGGATAACAGGTCCGGGGCTCCACGGCACACCAGCCCACGGGCTGACCGTCGACGAAGGCGAGGACGCCGGGGGCTGGGGAGCCGCCGTCGAACTTTTCCTTCAACTGTGCCTTGCGGGCGGCCGGCTCCAGCGCGGAGTACTCCGGACCCGTGAGGGCAAAGAACCGGCACCAGCAGCGGGACGGCTCACCGGGCCGGCTGAACAAGCGCTCGACGCCGTTCCACTGCGCCGCGGCCGTCGTCAGGCCGGGGACGTGCCCGTCAGTCATTCTGGTCAGGCCACCGACTCGGCTCTGCTCGGGTGTGCCACTTCGGTGCTGCGCCGGAGTATGACCTGGCCGGTTATCCGGGGCGAACCGGCATCGTCGGCGGACGGTCCGGCTGCCCTGCTGGCGGCCTGCCGTCCGATCTCCTCCAAGGGAAGGTGCACCGTGGAGAGGGCCGGCCGGAAATCGCGCAGAGTCTCAATATCGTCGAAACCGGCAACGGCGGCGTCGCGCGGGATCCGCAGTCCCTGGGAGCGCAGCGCGGCGGCGGCCCCGATGGCCATAACATCGTTGACTGCAAAGATGCAGAGCCGTTTTGTCTCGGTCCCGGGTTGGGACGCTGTGATCCGTGCAGCCAGGGCGAGGCCGGCCTCGAAGCCGCCCGCACGGGTGAAGTCCGTGCGGATGACGTCCGCAGCAGGGAGGCCGGCGCCGGCAAGGCCGCGCTGGAACCCACGGATCCGGTCGTCGGAGGTGAACAGCCCTTCCGGGCCGCCGACGATGACGAAGTCTCCTTCCCGCGACGCGGCCAGCTCAGTTGCGAGCTGCGCGGCCAGCTCCTCATTGGGAACACTCACCACGTGGTAGCCGTCCGCTGCCGCGGCCCCCACAATCCCGTGGCCGATCACGCCCACGCGGCCGCCATTGCGGCAGTAGCGGTCCAGTTCCGCAGCGAGTTCGGTGTTGCCTTCCAGGTCCTCGGTGCGGGAGGTCCGTGATCCTGCGATCACGATGGAATCGGCGCGGCGTGCGGCGAAGGCAGCCACGGCCTCCTTCTCACTGTCCGGAGCGCCCTCGGTGGTGGCCAGCAGCACCATCTTGTGCTGTTCCCTCGCGGCATCCTGGACGCCGCGGGCAATGGCTGCGAAGTACGGATCGGCAATGTCATGCACGATCAGCCCGATCAGCCCGGAGCTGGACTTCGCCAGCCCCTGCGCCTGGGCGTTGGGAATGTAGCCGAGGGATTCGGCGGCCTGGCGCACCCGGTCCGCAATATCCTTGCCGGGTATCCGGGCGGAGCCGTTCAGCACGCGGGAGGCGGTGGCCGGCGACACGCCCGCCAGCCGGGCCACCTCGGTGAGGGTACTTGCAGCCACAACTTCTCCCGTTCGTACAGACTTTCAGCGCCGTTAGCGCCGCTTTCAGTATGGCAGTCTGAGGATACTTTGGGAAAGCGCTTGCCAACCCGAAGGGGAGAGGTGCATGATGAACGGAGTGGGAATGCGCTTTCCCAGTACCGTTTGAGTAACACTACTCACTCACCGTGGAGGACACATGGGCTTCGAAACAAAGACGATCCGTATCGCCATGAACGGCATTACCGGCCGGATGGGTTACCGCCAGCACCTGCTGCGTTCCATCCTTCCCATCCGCGACGCCGGGGGCTTCACGCTGGAGGACGGCACCAAGGTCCAGGTGGAGCCGATCCTGGTCGGCCGCAATGAAGCGAAGATCCGCGAGCTGGCAGAACTGCACAAGGTGGCCGAATGGACCACGGACCTTGATTCCGTGATCAACGACCCGTCAGTGGACATCATCTTTGATGCCTCCATGACCAGCCTCCGAGCCGCCACCCTGAAGAAGGCCATGCTCGCCGGCAAGCACATTTTCACCGAGAAGCCCACGGCAGAATCCCTCGAAGAGGCCATCGAGCTGGCCCGCATCGGCAAGGAGGCCGGCGTTACTGCCGGTGTTGTGCACGACAAGCTGTACCTGCCGGGCCTGGTCAAGCTGCGCCGCCTGGTGGACGAAGGCTTCTTCGGCCGCATCCTGTCAATCCGCGGCGAGTTTGGCTACTGGGTCTTCGAGGGCGACGTGCAGGCAGCGCAGCGCCCGTCATGGAACTACCGCAAGGAAGACGGCGGCGGCATGACCACGGACATGTTCTGCCACTGGAACTACGTCCTCGAAGGCATCATCGGCAAGGTCAAGAGCGTCAACGCAAAGACCGCCACCCACATCCCGGCCCGCTGGGACGAGGCAGGCAAGGAGTACAAGGCCACCGCCGACGACGCCTCCTACGGCATCTTCGAACTCGAAACGCCGGCGGGCGAGCCGGTCATCGGCCAGATCAACTCCTCCTGGGCTGTCCGCGTCTACCGCGACGAACTCGTGGAATTCCAGATCGACGGCACGCACGGTTCCGCCGTTGCGGGCCTGAACAAGTGCGTCGCCCAGCAGCGCGCCCACACCCCCAAGCCGGTCTGGAACCCTGACCTGCCCGTCACCGAATCCTTCCGTAGCCAGTGGCAGGAAGTCCCCGCCAGCGCCGAGCTGGACAACGGCTTCAAGCTGCAGTGGGAGGAATTCCTCCGCGATGTCGTGGCGGGCCGGGAGCACCGCTTCGGCCTGCTGTCCGCCGCCCGCGGTGTCCAGCTCGCCGAGCTGGGCCTGCAGTCCAACGACGAACGCCGCACCATCGACATCCCGGAGATCACGCTCTGATGACTTCCCTGATCCTTCCCACCCACGACGGCGGCACCCGCGAGTACCGCCTCCAGGGCGGCGTGTCGTGGGCCCGCCCCACCGCCCCGCTCACGTCTCGGCGTGCCTACGCCGCCGCACATGTCATTCCCGAGGTCCTGGCCGACAACACGCCAGGTGCCCCGGCCAGCCTCGACTGGGACGCCACCATGGCGTACCGGCACGAACTCTGGTCCTACGGCCTGGGTGTTGCGGACGCCATGGACACAGCCCAGCGCGGAATGGGCCTGGACTGGGCCGCAACCCAGCAGCTCATCAAGCGCACCGGTGTGGAGGCCGCATCGGTGGTGACCGCCGGTGGCCCCGCTAGCGTCGGGAAAACTGTGCGCGATCTCGTCTCGTGCGGCGCCGGCACCGACCAGCTGGACCTCGCCACACTGCCCACCGGCAACGCGGGACTCGCCGCTGTCCTGGACGCCTACCGCGAGCAGATCGCCGTCGTCAGTGAAGCCGGACCCAAGATCATCCTCATGGCTTCACGGGCGCTGGCCCGCGTGGCCAACGGTCCGGACGACTACCTGCACGTCTATTCGACGCTGCTGCAGGAAGTGGACCAGCCCGTCATTCTGCACTGGCTCGGAACCATGTTCGATCCCGCGCTGGCCGGATACTGGGGTTCGGACGACGTCGCTGCCGCGACCGAGACGTTCCTGTCCCTGGTCCGCCAGCATGCCGCCAAGGTGGACGGCGTGAAGGTGTCCCTGCTGGACGCTTCGCATGAGGTTGCCCTGCGCGCCGCCCTGCCGGAAGGCGTCCGCCTCTACACCGGCGACGACTTCAACTACCCGGAACTGATCGACGGCGACGGCAGCCACCACTCGGACGCGCTGCTGGGCATCTTCGCGGCGATCTACCCTGCCGCATCGGTTGCACTGCAAAACTACGACGCTGGCAAGGCTGAGGAAGCGCGCGCCATCCTGGACTCCACCCGCGAGCTCGGCAAGCACATCTTCAGCGCCCCCACGTTCTACTACAAGACCGGGATCGCCTTTATGTCCTGGCTCAACGGCAGGCAGCCCGGCTTCCAGATGGTGGGCGGCCTGCACTCCGGCCGCTCCGTCTGCCACCTGGCCAAGACCTTCGAACTGGCCGACCAGGCAGGGCTGCTGAAGGACCCGGCGCTCGCCGCATTCCGGATGTCATACTACCTGCGCATCAACGGAGTGGGAGTATGACATCTAATTCAGAACCGTCCCCGTTTCTACGGCTTTCCCTGAACAGCGCCACCACCAAGAAGCTGACGCTTGCCGAAGTGGTTGATGGCTGTGTCCGCGCCGGAATCCCCGCGATCGCCCCGTGGCGCGACCGGGTTAAAGAAGCGGGGCTGGACAAGGCCGCCAAGCTGATCAAGGACGCCGGCCTCCGGGTCTCCTCCCTGTGCCGCGGCGGCTTCCTGACAGCGCCCGACGCCGAAGGCCAGGCCGCCGCACTCGCGGACAACCGCGCGGCCGTCCTCGAAGCTGCGGCGCTGGACACCCGGGAACTCTTCCTGGTGGTCGGCGGGCTGGCGCCCGGGGAGAAGGACGTGCTGGCAGCCCGCCAGCGCGTCGCCGACCGCCTCGCCGATCTTGTCCCGTTCGCCTCGGAGAACGGCATCCGGTTGGTGCTCGAACCCCTGCACCCCATGTACGCAGCGGACCGCGCCGTCATTTCGACCCTGGGCCAGGCCCTGGATCTTGCGGCCCCGTTCGACACGAAGGATGTTGGCGTCGCCGTCGACACCTTCCACGTGTGGTGGGATCCGGAGCTGAAGGCGCAGATTGAACGCGCCGGCCGGGAAGACCGCATCGCCTCCTACCAGGTGTGCGACTTCAACATGCCCATAGCGGCCGATCCGCTGCTGTCGCGCGGATACATGGGCGACGGCGTCATTGACTTCGCCACCATCGGCACCTGGGTCAGGGATGCCGGGTACACCGGCGACATAGAAGTCGAAATCTTCAATCAGGAGATCTGGGACTTGGACGGCAACATCGTCCTTTCCAAGGTCAAGGAGCGCTACGCGGAGCTGGTGCTTCCGTACGCCTGAGAAACGGCAATTTCACACCAGTCACACAACGAGAAGCACCCCCGGTCCGAGGACCGGGGGTGTTTTCGCTGACCGGCGCATCCGTATAACGATGGCCCGATTCATCACGATGGTGCCCCAGGAGGGAATCGAACCCCCGACCGGCGGATTAGAAGGCCGCTGCTCTATCCCCTGAGCTACTGGGGCACGTGGCGCCACGACCGTAGATCCGGCGCATCAAAAGTCTACATTGCCCCGACGCGCAGCAGCGTCAGCGTCGCGCGCTGCCGGTACTTCTCCTCAACAAGGCAGTTTCGGGAAGGGTTGTGCACATACGCGAAGTTGTCCCTCGCGGCCCGGTCCTGTCCGCGCGAAGCTGGTTCTGCCGCTAAGGCGCTACCTTTCGAGACAGGACATGATGATGACTGACTACCAAACATTCCGGGGCTTCGTTGCCACGGATATCAAGACCTCCACGACTCCGGGCGGCGTTGGCACCGCCTCGTTCCGCCTCGGTTCAACGGCGCGGCGTTTTGACCGGGCTACCAGTACCTGGGTGGATAGCCACACCAATTGGTTCAACGTCCAGGGCTACCGTCAGCTGGCCGGGAACATGGCCTGCAGCATCAAAAAGGGCCAGTGCGTCATCGTCGTTGGCCGGCTCAAGCTGCGCAGCTGGGAGAAAGACGGCCGGGTCTACCATTCGGCCGAAATCGATGCGGATTCCGTGGGTCACGACCTCAAGCGTGGTTCGGCCAACTACATCCGTACCAGCGACACCGGACTGCACCTCGTCTCAGACAACGGCGCGGCAGGGCAGGAGGCGTCAGCGGACGGCAGCGGCGTCGGCCCCGCTGATCCTGACGAGGACGGCGGAGACCCGGAAGACGGGGAGCACACGGATGACGACGCTGCAGCGTTGGGAGTCTTCCACGAGGATGCAGACGGCAACCACATTCCGGTGGACGCTGAAACAGGCGAGCTCGCCGGAGCCACCGTCTGAAAGTGCTGGCGTTGGATACCGCACGGGACGCGGGCGGGCCCGGTGCCGGCAGCCCGGCCGCGCCGGGACCGTTCCGTCCCAGGCTTGGCCGCGTGGCAGAATGGCGGCATGAATCGCGCGACGGACAACCGGCAGGCAACCCCCATCACCAGCCGGACCACCCCATCCCGTCGGCTTGGGCCGTCTGCGGGACGGGCGCCCGCGGCGCTCGCCGGAAGCCTCCTGATGGTTCTTGCGCTTGCAGCCTGCGCCGGCGGATCCCCAACGGCGACCGGCACGGGCGCTGCCACGCCCGGCGAAGTGGCAACCCCCTCGGAGCTGGCAACCACGGGCTCCACCCAGCCGGCCGCCACGTCCCCGGCGGAGGATCCGGCCATCGTGGCGATGAAACAGACTGTGACGGATGCGCTGGGGAAGCTGGCGGCGGGGACACCAAAGCCAGCCACAGCCCAGGTGACAGATGCCCTGACCGGCGCAGGGATTTCCCCGCCGGCGCTCGAAGTGTCGGCGAGCCGGACGCCTACCGGGCTGGAAGCTGATGCCATTGAGGCCGCTGTGTTGCAGGGCACGGACTGCGTGGTGGGACAGGTCCGCGATGGTACGGTCACCGTTATCGTTCTGCCGGTCCTCGCCAGCGGCAAGTGCTTCGTGGGGGCGGCTGCCTGACGCCTCGAATGTGAGTTAAGCCCGCCAACCCACTAGATTTGGAACCATGGCGGAATTTATCTACACAATGACCAATGCCCGCAAGGCAGTTGGCGAAAAACTCATTCTTGACAACGTAAGCATGTCGTTCTTCCCGGGCGCCAAAATCGGTGTTGTTGGCCCGAACGGTGCCGGTAAGTCCACCATCCTGAAGATCATGGCCGGCCTGGACATCCCCTCCAACGGTGAGGCCCGGCTCAGCCCCGGCTACACCGTGGGGATCCTGTTGCAGGAACCGCCACTGAACGAGGAAAAGACTGTCCTGGGCAACGTCCAGGAAGGCGTTGGCGAGATCTACGGCAAGATCCAGCGCTTCAACGAGATCTCCGAGGAAATGGCCAGCCCCGACGCTGACTTCGACGTTCTGCTCGAAGAAATGGGTCAGCTGCAGGAGGCCATTGACGCCGCGGAGGCTTGGGATCTCGACTCCCAGCTTGAGCAGGCCATGGACGCCCTCCGCTGCCCGCCCGCGGACGCGGACGTGACACTGCTCTCCGGCGGTGAGCGCCGCCGCGTGGCCCTCTGCAAGCTCCTGCTGCAGAAGCCCGACCTCCTGCTCCTGGACGAGCCCACCAACCACCTGGACGCCGAGAGCGTGCTGTGGCTGGAACAGCACCTCTCCAGCTACGCCGGCGCAGTCCTAGCCGTCACCCACGACCGGTACTTCCTTGACCACGTCGCGGAATGGATCGCCGAGGTTGACCGCGGCCACCTGTACCCCTACGAAGGCAACTACTCCACGTACCTGGAGAAGAAGCGTGCCCGCCTGGAAGTCCAAGGCAAGAAGGACGCCAAGCAGGCCAAGCGCCTCACCGAGGAACTCGAGTGGGTGCGCTCCAACGCCAAGGGCCGCCAGACCAAGTCCAAGGCCCGTCTGGCCCGCTACGAGGAGATGGCAGCCGAGGCTGACCGCACCCGCAAGCTTGATTTCGAAGAGATCCAGATTCCGCCGGGCCCGCGCCTGGGCGGCCTGGTCCTGGAAGCCAGGAACCTGCAGAAGGGCTTCGACGACCGCACCCTGATCGACGGCCTGTCCTTCACGCTTCCCCGCAACGGCATCGTCGGCGTCATCGGCCCCAACGGCGTGGGCAAATCCACGCTGTTCAAAACCATCATTGGCCTGGAGCCGCTCGACGGCGGCGAGCTGAAGATCGGCGATTCGGTCAAGATCTCCTACGCTGACCAGAGCCGCGGCGGCATCGACCCGAACAAGACCCTGTGGGAAGTTGTTTCCGACGGCCTCGATTACATCCAGGTGGGCCAGGTCGAAATGCCGTCCCGCGCCTACGTTGCCGCTTTCGGCTTCAAGGGCCCGGACCAGCAGAAGAAGGCCGGTGTGCTCTCCGGTGGTGAGCGCAATCGCCTCAACCTTGCGCTGACCCTCAAACAGGGCGGTAACCTGCTGCTCCTTGACGAACCCACTAATGACCTCGACGTGGAGACCCTCAGCAGCCTTGAAAACGCGCTGCTGGAGTTCCCCGGCTGCGCCGTGGTGGTATCGCACGACCGCTGGTTCCTGGACCGGGTGGCCACGCACATCCTGGCCTACGAAGGCGACGAGGAAAACCCCGCCAAGTGGTACTGGTTCGAGGGCAACTTCGAATCCTACGAGGAGAACAAGGTAGAGCGGCTCGGACCCGATGCGGCCAAGCCGCACCGCGTTACGCACCGCCGCCTCACCCGCGACTGATCGCAAAGAAAGGCCGGCACCCCGTCAAGGGTGCCGGCCTTTCTGCTGCCTGCCGGAAGAATGCCAGCCGGCTCAGTCAGTCCCGCCCAGCGTCAGTTCCGGCCGGCCTTGCGGATCTGGTGCTCCAGGACTTTGGACTGGAACGCGCCAACTACTTTGTTTTTCAGGTCGGTGGGAACCCGGACCATGCCCTCCTGCGCCACCGAGGCAACGTGCTGCCCGGCCCGGTTGAAGATTTTGCCCGTGGCGAGTCCGCGGGCTCCCTGGGCGCTGGGGGATTCCTGGACGTAGAGCAGCCATTCGTCCACGCGGGCGGGACGGTGCCACCACATGGCGTGGTCGAGGCTGGCGACGCTCATGCCGGGCGTGATCCAGCTCAGCCCGTGGCGGCGCAGGATGGATTCCAGCAGCGTGTAGTCGCTAGCGTAGGCCAGGGCGGCCCGGTGCAGGTTTGAATCATTGGGCATGGGCCCGAACGTCTTCATCCAGACGGCGTTCCGGGCCTCCTTCTTGCCTTTGGCCGAAACGTAGAGCGGCGGGTCAACGTGCCGGATATCAAAGGGCCGCTCGTAAGCCCAGTGCTGGGCTATGGGGTGGTCGAACTTGCCCAGCAGGTCGGCCGTGCTGGGCAGCGACTCAGGATCGGGAATGCCGGCGGGCATCTTGGATTCGTGGTCGAGGCCTTCGTCCAGGTCCTGGAAGGACGCGATCATCGAAAGGATGGGCACCCCTTCCTGATAGGCATGGACACGCCTCGCCGAAAAGGACCGGCCGTCACGCAGGCGCTGGACACCGAACGTGATGGGCTTGTTGGCGTCGCCGGGCCGGAGGAAATAGCCATGCATGGAATGGACAAACCGTTCCGCGTCCACCGTCCTCATGGAAGCGACCAGCGACTGGGCCAGCACCTGGCCGCCGAACACACGCTGCCGGGGCTGCTGCTGCGACGGGCCAAGGAAGATATCCTCATCCGTCCGGGCTCCCTCAAGCTCACCAAGGTCAAGGAGCTGGATGAGCGTTTCGGTGGGGTCGCCGCTGGGTGGCGCCAGCAGTCCGGTTTCGGCTTCAGTCATGGATTGACTCTAGACGTCGCCCCGCCGCTGCTCAACCAAGCTTCAGCCGGTAGTGTTCTTAATGTGTCTGACCTACTTACGAAGTCCTTCCGGTTCGCCGATCCGCGTGATCTCGCCGATCTGCGAACATTCACCACCCGTGCCAAGACGGTCGACGACGGCGCCATCCGGCTTCAGGCCGCAGGGTCCGTTCTCGCGGCCTACGTGTGCATTCTGCGGCCCCGCCTGCTGGGCGAATCCACCCCCACCATCTTGGGCCTGCGCACCATGGCGCTGGCGGAACCTTCCGTGATTGACGTGACGGTACCGCTCTCAGCCGTCCTTGACCGGCTTGCCAGGGCAGGGGAGGACGACGTCGAGCTGCCGGTTCCGCCGTCCACCGTCACCGAATCGTGGACAGGCGTCGGCGCACCGCGCACCGGCTGGGAACTAGTGGGTGCGTTGTCGGATGCCGAACTCCGGCGCGCGGCCGAAGCCGGCATTACCGAAGTGGCGGGCATCATGCCCGCCCAGCCGGGGGCGCTGATCGTCAACAACGCACGCGCCGCTGTGTGGGGCAGGGCCCTTGATGACTCCGGCCTTCCGGCAGGAGCCGCCTTCGCGGCCCTCACCCTGGGATTCCTCGCAGACGCGGACCAGAAGCTGTACCGGGCGGGGCGTTGGTTCCGCCTCAGTGGTCCACGCGGCCACGTCCTGGCACGCACCGGCAGCGGCCTCTAAAACCCGGCCAGCCGCCGTCGTACGCGCCCATACGCTTAGCCCGAAGGCCCCGTCAGGCGTCCGAGGGGCTGTTCACCATGGACAGCGCGGCGCGTTCCATGTAGTCCCAGAGCGTTCCCTCGTACAAGGGTGGCAGTTCCAGGGCATCGACAGCGGTCCGCATGTGGAACAGCCAGCGGTCCTTTGCTTCCGGCGTGACCCGGAACGGTATGTGGCGCATCCGCAGGCGCGGGTGGCCGCGTTCCTCGCCGTACGTGGTGGGGCCGCCCCAGTACTGCTCCAGGAACATCAGGAACCGCCGTTTGGCCGGTTCGAGGTCCTCCTCCGGGTACATCGGGCGCAACAGCGGGTCCGTGGCTACGCCATCGTAAAAGACGTCGATCAGCTTGACGAACGTCTCGTGTCCGCCCACGGCATCGAAGAAGTTGTCCGTGTAGCCGGGCTGGCTGAAGGGATCGTTCTGCATAAGCTGACGTGGCTGCTGCGGCTCGGCGGGTGTGGTCATGTCTCTATTCTCCGGCCTTTTGCTCGGTCTTTTTCGCCTCGGTGGCGGGCGCACTCAGGGCAGTGTCCGGCCCGGCGACCGGCACGTCCGGCACCGGCACGTAGCTGCCCTGCGAACGGTTGCCGACGCGAAGGATCTCGCCATTGCGGAGGTACCAGATTGCGCCGTCCTCCGAACGGACCCGGGTGATGCGCAGCCCCATGGACTCCACCACACCCACTACTTCGCTGGTTTCGATGACGTCGCCGATCCCGTACTGGTCTTCGATGGTGATGAAGATCCCGGCGAGGAAGTCACGGATCAGCTGCTGCGCGCCAAAACCGATGGCGATACCCAGGATTCCCACGCTGGTCAGCAGCGGGGCGATGTTGATGTCCAGGTTCTGCAGCACGTACATGGTGGTGATCACGGCCACCAGAACTCCGACGATGCTGTTGAGCAGGGAACCGATGGTTTCCGCCCGCTGCACGCGGCGCTCGTGATCCAGGGCCCGCAGGGCGGGGGCAACCCACTTGAAGTGCGGTTTCTTGAAGAAATTGGTACCCGACGCCACTCGCTTGCTGATCCGGGAAATTACGAAGGTGGCCACCAGCCATATCGCGATTCCGACGCCAAGGCTGATCACAATGCCCGTAATGCTGACGCCGCTTGGCTGCGAGGTGAGGGGCGGGGGTGTAAGCGACATCGTGCTGAACATAGAGGTAAAACTCCTTGGGGGGTCACCGGCGGCGGCCGGGGGGATGACGTCGGCCCATGCACAGGTTCGCCCGCGGCATAAGGCTCTGTTCTCCTTCAACCCTAGCGCCGTAGCGTGGCCCCATGCGCATCCTCATTCTGGGCGGAACCGCCTTTCTCTCGTCTGAAATCGCCCGGCAGTCCGTTTCCGCAGGTCACACAGTCACGTGCCTGGCCCGCGGATCCGCGACGGAACCGCCAGCCGGCGTCCAGTGGGTAAGAGCGGACCGTTCACTCGGCGTGAACAGCTATGCACAGGTGGCAAGGGACTGGGACGCGGTGATTGACGTGGCTCGCGATCCTGTCCCTGCCAAGGAGGCGCTGACCGCACTGGCCCACCGGACCGCCCACTGGACGTTTGTGTCCAGCTGCTCCGTCTACGCAGACCATTCGACGCCGGGAGCGGCTGAGGACGCTGACCTGCTGGCACCGCTGCCAGCAGGCACGGAATCCACTCCGGATACATATGGTGAATCCAAGTCAGCGATTGAACAGGCCACCCTGGAGGCCGCGGGGGACAGGGCGCACCTACCTCTGCCGCGCCGGCCTGATTAGCGGCCCCGGTGACGGGACGGACCGGTACGGCTACTGGCCTGCGAGGTTCGCCAGGGACGACGGCCCGGCCGTGGTCCCGGATATCGACGCCCACGCCACGCAGGTCATTGATGTGCGGGACCTGGCGGCCTGGGTCCTCGATGCTGCCCGGCGTGGGGTGACGGGGCCGCTGAACGCCATGGGGGACCAGGTGCCCTTTGGTAACTACATCGAGGCGGCCAAAACAGTGGCCGAATACCGGGACGAAGTCCTCAAGGCCCCGGAGGATTGGCTGGTAGAGCACGGTATCGACTACTGGGCCGGACCGGATTCCCTCCCGCTGTGGCTGCCGCCCGGCCACGAGGGGTTCTGCAGCCGCGGCAACCACGCCGCCAGGGCCGCCGGGCTGGCCATAAGACCCTGGCAGGAAACACTGGCGGACACACTGGAGGACGAACGACGCCGCGGCCTGGACCGCCCCCGCCAGGCAGGGCTCACGCCCGCCACCGAAGCACGGCTGGCAGAGGAGCTTGTTCGAAGCCGCTGAGTCCGGCCGGACGCGAACTGGGTAGCACCCCACCCATGTAGGTCGCACTAACTGTCGTTATGACTTCCCATAACGACAGTTAGTGCGACCCAGTTGGGTCTCAGGCCACCAGGGTCACGGGCGAATGATCCACGGGGAAGTTGACGCTGCGGGCGATGAAACAGACCGCGTTGGCTTCGCGGTGAAGCTGTTCAGCCAGATCCACATGGGCCGCGTCCGCCACGGTCACCCTCGGGTTCAGCGTGACGGACTCGAACTGTCCGCTGCCGTCGCGGTTCAGCCGCATCACACCGGTGGCGTCGTCCTGATAGTCGGTCACCACCACCCCGTGCTTCACCGCCACATGCAGGAACGACAGCATGTGGCACTGCGCCAACGCCGCCAGGAGCAGCTGCTCCGGGTTGTAGCGGTCACGGTCCCCATGGAACGTCGGATCGGCGGAACCGGGCAGGACCGGCAGCCCGGGGACCCGGATGTCGTGGTCCCGTGAGTAGCCCCGGTACGACGACGTGCCGTTACCCAGGTTGCCGGTCCACTGCACCGTCAGGGAATAGTGGTGCTCGCCCAGGCCCACGGCGCCGGCCTAGGCTTCGCCCGGCAGCACGTCGGCCGCGCGTGCCCGCAACGCCCGGGCCACGCCGTCCCGGTTTTCCAGCATCATGCGGCGCAGGGCGCTGCTGTCGGCCGGAAGCCCGGCGAGGAAAGCATCCGTCCGGTCCACCGTTGCCTGCGTGGTCAGCAATGCCGGATAAAGCCCGACGACGATCTGCTGGGCGAGTGCGTGTGTGCGGTTTGCCACGATCCCGGGAACAGCCTCGAAGTACTTTTCCGCATACGGCTCGAGTAGCGAACGGTCCAGCACCCGCATGAAGCCTGTGACGGCTGAACCCTGGAGCGCATTGGAGAGTTCTCCCGTGACCACGATCGAGTCCCACGCTGCGGCCTTGGCTTCGGCGGTGGGGATGGCGGCCGTGGCCAGCGCCGCGGCGTTCTGTCCGCTGGCAGTGTTGTCGCGCTCCAGTTCGGCGTCGATCTGTGCCTGGCCCCGCCGGCCACCGGCCACCAGGGACGCCAGCAGCTCCCAGCGCAGGTCCTGGTCGACGGCCAGCCCCTCCAGGGTGGCGGTGCCGTCCAGGAGCCCGGCGACGGTGTCCTGCTGGCCTGAGCTGCCGGCCAGCAGGGCAAACGACTTCACAAACTGCAGCTGGGCGTCGGACCCGCCAAGCGCTGCGCTGGCAAGATCCCACAGTGTGTCCACGGCGGCGACCGTGGTGGCCTCGCGGTGCTCCTCGGCCACATAGAAGTTCAGCGTGGTGGCCAGCTGGCGCAGCTGGACCAGGATCACCGAAGAATCCGATTCCGCGGCCACGTTGGCCAGGATCAGCTCCACATACCGGCGCGCCGGGGACTCGCCGTCGCGGGCAGCGTCCCAGGCGGAGTTCCACACCAGGGTGCGCGGCAGGCTCTCGCTGAAGTCCTTCAGGTGCGCCGTTGCCGTGGCGAGGGACTTCTCGTCCAGCCGGACCTTGGCGTAGGCGAGGTCGTCGTCGTTGACCAGGATCAGGTCAGGCTGCGCCAGGCCCGCCAGTTCCGGGACCTCGGTGCGCTTGCCGTCGACGTCGAGCTCCTCGCGGTGCACGCGCTCCAGCTTGCCCGAGCTGTTCAGGTTGTAGAACCCGACGGCGAGCCGGTGCGGACGGATGGTGGGCCACTCCTCGACGGCTGACTGCACGATGGTGAAGGACGTCAGCGTCCCGGAGCCGTCCACGGAGAGCTCCGGCTTGAGCGTATTGACGCCGGCAGTCTCCAGCCAGAGGCGGCCCCACTGGTCCAGGTCGCGGCCGCTGGCCTTCTCCAGCTCCACCATGAGGTCGCTCAGCTCGGTGTTCTGCCAGGCGTGCTTCGCGAAATACTCCCGGACCCCGGCCATAAACTGCTCCGGCCCCACCCAGGCCACCAGCTGGCGGAGGACTGAGGCGCCCTTGGCGTAGGTGATGCCGTCGAAGTTGACCTCCACGTCCTGCAGGTCGTTAATGTCGGCGAAAATCGGGTGGGTCGTGGGCAGCTGGTCCTGGCGGTAGGCCCAGGACTTCTCCACCGAGGCGAAAGTTGTCCACGCGCTCGTGAAGGACGTGTTTTCCACAGCCGCGAGGTGGGACATGTATTCGGCGAAGGATTCGTTGAGCCAGAGGTCATTCCACCAGCGCATGGTCACCAGGTCACCGAACCACATGTGCGCGAGTTCGTGCAGGACGGTGATGGCCCGGCGCTCGATCTGAGCCCCGGTCACCTTGCTCCGGAAAACGTAGCCTTCGAGGATGGTCACCGCGCCGGCATTCTCCATGGCGCCCGCGTTGAACTCGGGCACAAACAGCTGGTCGTACTTCTCGAACGGGTACGGGAAGCCGAACTGCGCCTCGAAGAATTCGAAGCCCTGACGGGTCAGCTCGAAGATGTTGTCCGCGTCGAGGTACTGCATCAGGGACTTCCGGGCAAAAACTCCCAGCGGGATCACCCGGCCGTCGGAACTGGCCACTTCGCTGCGGAGTGACTGGTACGGGCCGGCGATCAGGGCGGTGACGTAGGAGGACAGCCGTGGTGTGGGGGCGAACGTCCAGACCGAGCGGGCGCCGCCGTCGTCCCCTGGTGTGGACTCCACCGGGGCGGGGGTGGGGGAGTTGGAGATGACATCCCAGTGCGACGGCGCGGTGACCGTGAACCTGAAGGTGCCCTTGAGGTCGGGCTGCTCAAACACCGCAAACATCCGGCGCGAATCGGGAACCTCGAACTGCGTGTACAGGTACACCTCGTGGTCCACCGGATCCACAAAGCGGTGCAGGCCTTCGCCGGTGTTCATGTACGGCGCGTCGGCCACCACGGTGAGCTCGTTGGAGCCGGCGAGGTCCGGCAACTGGATCCGGATACCGTCGGACACTGCCGCAGGGTCCAGGGCGTGCCCGTTGAGCGTGACGCTGTGCACGGCGTGCGTGACGGCATCGATGAAAGTGGTGGAACCCGGCACTGCCGTGAACTTCACCGTGGTGGTGGTTCCGAAGACCTTCCCGCCCCTGGTCAGGTCGAGGATGACATCGTAGGAGTCAACGTTGATGAGTGCGGCACGCTCGCGGGCTTCGGCGCGAGTCAGGTTCATACCTGGCAAGTGGGGCCTCCAGAAGGGGTTGCGGTTGCCGGCGGGCGGTGGCCTGCACCGGCACAGTGAAGTCATTCTGTCACGGCCTCCGGCGGGAGTAGCGTTAATGCATGGGAAAGTTCCGGGATTCGGTGGACACCAAGGCACTGCGCTTCGCCGTCGGCTTTCCCGTGGTCCTGGCGGCGGCTTTTGTGTTCTGCGCCTTCTTGCTGCGTCCCGATCTTCCGGACCCGGTAGCGATCAGCTGGACGGCCGACGGCGGCGCCTCCTTTGCCCCGTTCGGCGCCTATGCGGGCGGCGGCGCGCTGCTCATCATCGCCTCAGGCTGGCTGGTGCTGTTCCAGGCGGTACCGCTGTCCCGGCCCGCTGTTATGCGCCGGATCATGATGGGAACGGGATTGTTCCTGAGCCTGTTCATCACCAGCGTCCTTGCGGCCGGGCTGGTGGGCCAGGCCGGCCTCGCCGACGCCCGGGAGTCCCGGGTGGATCTCACGGTCCTCGCATTGGGCAGCGGGGCGGCGTTGTCGCTGGGTGTCATCATGGGCTTCGTGTTCAAGGCCGACCGGCAGTGGTCGCTTGACGATGACCGGGCCCTGGAGCAGGCCCTCGCCCGCGAGCTTGACCCGGAGCTTGCGGGGGACACGTTCCGGATGTGGGTGCACGCCCGCAGCTCGGTCTTTGTGATGATCGCGGTGGCAAGCCTGTTCCCGGCCGCGCTGATCGCTGTGGCGCTGCCTTGGCTCGGGGCCCTGGTGGCTGCCCTCGCTGTGGTGGCCGCTGCTTTCCTCTGCGCCCGCGTCAAGGCCGACCGCCGTGGCCTGCGTGTCCTGGTGGCCGGCGTGCTGCCGGTCATGGATGTGCCGGCGGCCGCGATCTCCACCGCAAGTGCCGCGGACGTCCGCGCCGCCGACTACGGCGGGTGGGGCTACCGCAACCACAGCGGCACCGCCGCGATGCTGGTCAGCAGCGGCCCCGCCGTCGTCGTTCATCAAACCGATGGGCGCAACCTTGCGGTCAGCGGCGGCAGCCCAGCATCCGCGGCCCGGCTGGCCGAGGTCTTGACCCGGGTGGCTGCCAGGGCGCACGGGGGCACTTCCGGCGAACGCGCGCCGGAGTCCGAGTCCTAGTAACCTTGTCCCTGATGATCTGACCCTGGCCTGAACCAGCACTGCTGGCCCCGGCGCCGAAACGAACGGATACTGCTGTGACTTCTTCCCCTGCCTTCCCGCGGGTACACATCGCCACCGACCACGCCGGCATGGAACTCAGCGCCCACCTGGTCAGCCACCTCACGGCCAAGGGCTACGACGTGGTGGACCACGGCCCCAAGGAATACGACGCCCTGGACGATTACCCGTCCTTTTGCATCAACGCAGCGCTCGCCGTCGTCGCTGACCAGCAGGCAGGAATCCACGCCCTGGGTATCGTCCTGGGCGGCTCGGGCAACGGTGAGCAGATCGCCGCCAACAAGGTCAAGGGGGTCCGCGCAGCCCTCGCCTGGAACCACTCCACCGCAACTTTGGCACGCGAACACAACGACGCCAACGTGGTGGCCGTTGGCGGCCGCCAGCACACTGTCGGGGAAGCAACCGAACTGATCGAGGCGTTCCTGGCTGAGCCCTTCAGCAACGACGAAAGGCACGTCCGCCGCATCGGCAAGATCGCGTCTTACGAAACCACCGGCGAGGTCATCGAATAGTGCCCGAAGGGCATTCAGTCCGCCGCCTGGCGCAACAGTTCGGGGACGTCTTTACCGGGGAATCGCTATCCGTGAGCAGCCCGCAGGGCCGGTTCGTTGCCGGCGCAGCCCTGCTGGACGGCCAGGTCCTGACGGATTCGCGCGCCCACGGCAAGCATCTCTTCCTGCATTTTGACCACGCCGTGGTGCTGCACGTCCACCTGGGGCTCTACGGGGCCTGGGACTTCGGCGGCGACGCGACCTTCAGCGGGGCCTCCAGCATCGGTGCCCCGCGGAAGATCGGGGAGCGCGAGGTTTTCGAGGACCCCGAAATTACCGACGACGCCGGGATGGTTGAGTACGAGGGCCCGCCCGAGCCCCGCGGCGCCGTGCGTGTCCGGCTGGTCAGCAAGCATGGCTGGGCGGACCTCCGCGGTGCCACCACTTGCGCGGCTATCACCGAGGCAGAAGCCCGGGCCGTCCTGGCCCGGCTGGGGCCGGATCCGCTGCACAACCATCCCGCGGACAGGACCCGCTTTGTGACGGGCCTTTTGTCCCGCAAGACGTCCATCGCAGCGCTGCTGATGGACCAGAAGGTGATTGCCGGCGTCGGGAATGTCTACCGGGCCGAAGTGCTGTTCCGGCAGCGGCTGGATCCGTGGCTGCCGGGTACTGGACTCTCCAGCAGCGCCGCCGGTCTGTTGTGGGATGACACAGCCGCAGTTATGGCCGACGGCGTCCGTGACGGGCGGATCATCACCACACCGCCGGTGTATTGGGAGCCGGATAACCGGGAACCGGGGGCGCTCCTGCCCACGGGCGGCGACGCCCACTTCGTGTACAAGCGGGAAGGGCAGCCCTGCCGAGTCTGTGCCGTGCCGGTGGCCATCACCGAAATTGTGGGCCGCAAGCTGTACTGGTGCCCCGGCTGCCAGCAGCAGTAGCCAACAAAGTCAGCTTGATCCCAAGTCAGCCAAACAAAAAGCAGGGCCCCTCACTGAGGGGCCCTGCTTTTATGTGGAGGGGACGACGGGAATCGAACCCGCATCATCAGTTTGGAAGACTGAGGCTTTACCACTAAGCTACGTCCCCGGAAAAATACAGCTCAGCTGTTGCATCAGGCTGCACTGCGTTTCTTCGGGCTGGCTGTTGAAGCCGGATACAACTAAACCTAATTCATGCCCCACGTGTCAAATGTGCAAAGAACGCCCGGATGACCGTAGACTTGCCTGTGCACTTACGGGGTGTAGCTCAGCTTGGCTAGAGCACCTGCTTTGGGAGCAGGAAGTCGCAGGTTCAAATCCTGTCACCCCGACTCTGCGGCTCGGGCCGTGCATACGGCCCGGGCAGAAAAATGCGTTTGCAGAAACCCATCCCACAAACCCAGGAGTACTTAGACCGTGAAGAGCGCTGTCGAGAACCTCACCCCCACGCGGGTCAAGCTCAATGTTGAGGTCCCTTTTGAGGAATTGAAGCCCAGCATCGACGAGGCATACAAGACTGTTGCTTCGCAGATCCAGGTCCCTGGCTTCCGTAAGGGCAAGGTCCCGTCCAAGCTGATTGACCAGCGCGTTGGCCGCGGCTACGTCCTGGAGACGGCCATCAACGAAGGCCTCAACGGCTGGTACCAGGCTGCAGTCCAGGAATCCGGCATCCGCCCCCTGAGCCGTCCTGAGGTTGAAATCACCGAAGTTCCGGACCCCAGCTCCACGGACGGGGAACTGAAGTTCCACGCCGAGGTTGATATCCGTCCGGAGATCGAACTTCCCGACTACGCCGGCATCAAGGTCGAGGTAGCCGCAGCGGAGTCCTCCGACGAAGACGTTGACAAGGCCCTGGATGAACTGCGCGGCCGCTTCGGCACGCTGAAGTCCGTGGACCGCCCGGCCGCCGATGGCGACTTCCTGACCATCGACATCACCGCCACCATTGACGGCGCCGACGTTGATTCCGCGTCCGGCCTGTCCTACCAGGTGGGCACCGAAACCATGCTCGAGGGCCTGGACGAGGCCGTGACCGGCCTCAGCGTTGACGAGGACGCCATCTTCGAAACCACCCTGGTGGGCGGTGACCACGCTGGCGAGTCCGCCCAGGTGAAGGTTGTTGTCAAGGCCGTCAAGGAGCGCGAGCTTCCCGAGGCCAACGACGACTTCGCCCAGCTGGCCTCCGAGTTCGACACACTCGCCGAACTCCGTGAGGACCTGGCCAAGCAGGCCGCCGACTCCAAGGTTATTGAGCAGGGCGTAGAGGCCCGCGACAAGGTCCTGGACAAGCTCGTTGAGCTCGTTGAGGTTCCGGTTCCCGACTCCGTGGTTGAAGAGCAGGTCGACGCCCACTTCAAGGAGGGCAACGGCCACGGTGAAGGCGAACACGACACCGAGGAGCACCGCGAAGAGGTCAAGGCCAACACCGCCCGCGCCTTCCAGAACGAAGTCATCCTTGACGCCATTGCCGAAAAGGAAGAAGTCAACGTCAGCCAGGCTGAGCTGATCGACTACATTGTCAGCGCCGCCAGCCAGTACGGCATGGACCCGAACCAGTTCGCCCAGATCATCGATCAGAGCGGCCAAGTTCCCATGATGGTTTCCGAGGTCCGCCGCCGGAAGGCCCTGGCCGTAGTCCTGGGACAGGCCACCGTGACCGACACCGACGGCAAGACCGTTGACCTCAGCGACTTTGTCCGCCCCGGCGGCGAAGATGAGGCTCCCGCCGTTGAGGCTGAGTCCGCTGAAGACACCAACGCCGAGACCGAGGCCACCCCGAGTGACGACCCGGCAGCCGTGAAGTTCTAGCACGCCCCTGGCAGTGCGACTGAAGGCAGCCCCCGGACCTACTGGTCCGGGGGCTGCCTTGGTTAACGGGCCGTCGCAGGGATCGTGCGCCGTCAGCGAACAGCGCGATTCCCGCGAACAAATCGGCCACCAAACCGGTTAGTGTCCAAGTAGTGAAGTTCAGTGATGTCACCGTCACCAGCGAGAGGTAAGTACATATGTCACAGCACGCAGAGGCCCCCCGGATGGCGACTGTAGATCCGGCCGGCCAGGACAACTACATCTACAACCGCCTCCTGAAAGAGCGCATCATCTGGCTGGGCTCCGAGGTGCGTGACGACAACGCCAACGCCATCTGCTCGCAGCTGCTGCTCCTGTCCGCCGAGAACCCGGAAAAGGACATCTACCTTTACATCAACTCTCCCGGCGGCTCCGTGACCGCGGGCATGGCCATCTATGACACCATGCAGTTCATCCCGAACGATGTCGTCACCGTCGCCACCGGCCTGGCAGCCTCCATGGGCCAGTTCCTGCTCTCCTCCGGCACCAAGGGCAAGCGCTACGCCACCCCCAACGCCCGCGTCCTGATGCACCAGCCCTCCGGCGGCATCGGCGGCACGGCCTCGGACATTAAGATCCAGGCCGAGCTGATCCTGCACATGAAGAAGGTCATGGCTGAACTGACCGCGGATCAGACCGGCCAGTCGGTGGAAACCATCCTCAAGGACAACGACCGCGACAAGTGGTTCACCGCGCCTGAAGCCCTCGAATACGGCTTCTTCGACAAGATCGCTGCCCACGCCAATTCCGTCTCCGGCGGCGGCGGAACCGCCAATGGTACCTCCGGCGAGTCAGCCTCCGAGAAGTAACCCGGCACTTAGAACACTTAGATCAGGAGCAACAAAATGACTTACAACTTCGGATCGACTGCCGGTAATCTTCCGACCAGCCGCTACGTCCTTCCCCAGTTCGAAGAGCGCACGCCTTATGGCTTCAAGCGCCAGGACCCCTACACCAAGCTGTTCGAGGACCGCATTATCTTCCTCGGCGTCCAGGTGGATGACGCCTCCGCCGATGACGTCATGGCCCAGCTGCTGGTCCTTGAGTCCACCGACCCGGACCGTGACATCACCCTGTACATCAACTCCCCGGGTGGCTCGTTCACCGCCATGACGGCGATCTACGACACCATGCAGTACATCCGGCCCGAGATCCAGACCGTCTGCCTGGGCCAGGCGGCAAGCGCCGCCGCGGTCCTGCTGGCTGCCGGTACGCCCGGGAAGCGGCTGGCACTGCCCAACGCCCGTGTCCTGATCCACCAGCCGGCACTGTCCGGCGGCCAGGGCGGCCAGGCTTCGGACCTTGAGATCCAGGCGGCCGAAGTCATGCGAATGCGCTCCTGGCTTGAGGACACGCTGGCGCACCACTCCGGCCGGACCTCAGAGCAGGTCAACAACGACATCGAGCGCGACAAGATCCTGACCGCGGCCGACGCCCTGGATTATGGCCTTATAGACCAGGTCCTTGATTCCCGCAAGATCAAGCCGCAGGCAATTACCAGGTAGTACGGCTCTTCGGCGGCCGGTGCGGTCCCAGTTATTTGGGCCGCACCGGCCTTCGCTTTCCACCCTTGGACGCAATTGTGACCTAGAGTGGAAGATGTCACGGCCGGTCCTCCCAGGCCCGCCACGATTCCAGCAACGGTGCACAGCTGCCTGGCAGCAAGATACTTAAGGGGTTCACATATGGCTCGGATTGGCGAGAGCACGGATCTGCTGAAGTGTTCTTTCTGCGGAAAGAGCCAGAAGCAGGTACGCAAGCTCATTGCCGGGCCCGGTGTCTACATCTGCGACGAATGCATTGAGCTCTGCAACGAGATCATTGAGGAAGAGCTCGCGGAAGTCGCCGATCTGGGAAGCTTCGAACTGCCCAAGCCCCGCGAGATCTTCGACTTCCTGCAGGAATACGTCATCGGCCAGGAACCGGCCAAGCGTTCCCTCGCCGTCGCCGTTTACAACCACTACAAGCGGATCCAGGCCGGCCACGCCCCGAAGAGCGGCAGCCTCGCCGACGGCGGCCACCACGACGACGTCGAAATCGCCAAGTCCAACATCCTCCTGATCGGCCCCACAGGTTGCGGCAAAACTTACCTTGCCCAGACACTGGCGCGGCGGCTGAATGTTCCGTTCGCGGTGGCCGACGCCACGGCGCTCACCGAAGCCGGCTATGTGGGTGAGGACGTGGAGAACATCCTCCTCAAGCTCATCCAGTCAGCGGATTACGACGTCAAAAAGGCCGAACAGGGCATCATCTACATTGACGAAATCGACAAGATTTCGCGCAAAAGCGAGAACCCCTCCATCACCCGGGACGTCTCAGGCGAGGGCGTGCAGCAGGCCCTCCTGAAGATCCTCGAAGGAACCGTAGCCTCCGTTCCGCCCCAGGGCGGACGCAAGCACCCCCACCAGGAATTCATCCAGATCGACACCACCAACGTGCTGTTTATTGTGGCGGGCGCCTTTGCCGGGCTGGAAGAGATCATCGGTTCGCGCTCGGGACGCAAGGGCATCGGCTTCGGCGCCCCACTCAACGATGCCAGCAACAAGGTGGACTCCTACGGCGAAGTGATGCCCGAGGACCTCCTGAAGTTCGGCCTCATCCCGGAATTCATCGGCCGCCTGCCCGTGATCACCACGGTCTCCAGCCTGGACCGCGACGCCCTCATCCAGATCCTCTCGACGCCGAAGAACGCGCTGGTCAAGCAGTACCAGAAGATGTTCCAGATCGACGGCGTGGAACTCGTCTTCGATGACGACGCCCTCAATGCCATCGCCGACCAGGCACTGGAGCGTGGCACCGGTGCCCGTGGCCTGCGCGCCATCATGGAGGAAGTGCTGCTCCCGGTCATGTTCGACCTCCCCAGCCGCGAAGACGTGGCCAGCGTGGTCATCACCGCCGACGTTGTCCTCAGCAAGGCCGAGCCAACCCTCATTCCGCACGTGACCAAGCGACGCAAGTCCGCCTGACACGTCCGCCACCCCGCCTGACACTTCCGCCTTCCACCCCCGCACGCCCAGGAACCAGGGGACTCACGCATGACTGAAACAACCATCAACCAGGCCGACTTCTGGTTCGATCCGCTGTGCCCGTTCGCCTGGATCACCTCACGCTGGATCGGCGAGGTTGAGGCCGTCCGCGATATCAAAACGGTGTGGCATGTGATGAGCCTGGCCGTCCTCAACGAAGGGCGCGAACTCGACGCCGGCTACCGGGAGCTCATGGACAAGGCGTGGGGCCCGGTCCGGGTCATCATCGCGGCCCAGGAGCAGCACGGCCACCACGTGGTGAAGCCGCTCTACGACGCCATGGGCACTCTGATCCACCTTGGCGGGGAGAAGGACTACGGCGTTGTCATCAGCAAGGCGCTGGCCGAGTGCGGACTCCCGGCCAGCCTGGCAGACGTAGCCACCACGGACGCCTTCGATACCCAGCTCAGGGCCAGCCACGAGGAGGGCATCTCGCTGGTGGGCCAGGACGTCGGCACGCCGGTTGTTGCCTTCAACGGAACGGCTTTCTTCGGGCCCGTGCTGACCCGCATCCCGTGCGGCGAACAGGCGGGCCGGCTGTGGGATGCCACCGTCACACTCGCCTCGTACCCGCACTTCTTCGAGATTAAGCGCAGCCGCAGCGAACGTCCCGAATTCAACTGACGCAGACAGCAAAGAGCCCCGGACGAACTACTCTGATGTAGTTCTTCCGGGGCTCTTGCGCATCCAAACCGTCGGGACAACAATGGTCTTACCCACTTCGAAAGAAGCGGGACGCAGGAACCAAAGATTCAGTGATATGTATCCGACGCAGCCATCGGCAAAGTCAGATACAAGCTACCAGTGACGAGGTAGGAAGACCTGAAGATCCAAGGATCCTGCCAGACCAGCAAAGACGTCACCAGGATGGCCGAAAAGTCGAAGCCCCACCAACGGCAAAACGCTGATGGGGCTTCCCCTTTGCCCAAAAACAGGTCAGGCCTTGGGCTGTTCCTCCGGGGCGGCCAGCACGACATCGCTGACGGTCAGTTCGCCGTCGCCTGCCACGAGGGTCAGTTCGCGGGCGTTCGAGGCTGCCTTCAGGTCGCCAAGTCCGGCCTTCAGCTGCGTGGTCAGGGATTCCGACGCCGTGATGGTGGCGGAGAGGACCTCGGTGCGCTGCTTGACCTTGGCCTCGGACTTTGCCTTACGGACACCGCTCAGGGCCGTGCCAACGGTGGCAAGCAGGGTGGTGTCGCCGTCAACGTCCACTGCGGTGGGCCACTGCGCACGGTGCACGGAGCCGTTGCGCCACCAGCCCCAGACCTCTTCGGTGGCGAAGGGCAGGAACGGGGCGAACAGGCGGAGCAGCGTGTCCAGGCTGGTGGCGAGAGCTGCCAGCACGGAGGCTTGCTCAGCGTCGCCGGCGGCACCGTAGGCGCGGTCCTTGATGAGCTCCACGTAATCGTCCGTGAACTGCCAGAAGAAGCTCTCGGTGATCTGCAGGGCCCGGGCGTAGTCGTAGTTCTCGAACGCCTTGGTGGACTGGCGCACCACCTCGGCCAGCTGGGCCAGCACCGCGCGGTCTAAGGGGTTGATCAAGGGCCCCGACGCGGGTGCTTTTTCCGCGTTGGGTCGATCAACACCGGGGTTGGTCAGCACCGAGAGATCGGTGGAGACCACGGAATTCTCCGTCGCGCCCAGGTTCAGGACGAACTTTGAGGCGTTCAGCAGCTTGATGGCAAGGCGGCGGCCGATCTTCATCTGCGCGATCTCGTATGCCGTATCCGCGCCGAGCTTGGCGGACGTGGCCCAGTAGCGGACGGCGTCGGAGCCGAATTCGTCCAGCACATCGGTGGGAACCACCACGTTGCCCTTGGACTTGGACATCTTCTTCCGGTCCGGGTCCAGGATCCAGCCGGAGATGGCGGCATGCTTCCACGGCGCGGCGTGCTGCAGCGCATCAGCCTGGACTACCGAGGAGAACAGCCAGGTGCGGATGATGTCGTGGCCCTGGGGGCGCAGGTCAAACGGGAAGACCTTGGCGAAGAGGTCCTCGTCCCGGCTCCAGCCGCCCACAATCTGCGGCGTTAGGGAAGACGTGGCCCACGTATCCAGGATGTCAGCGTCGCCAGCGAAGCCACCAGGAACGCCGCGCTGGGCTTCGTCGTAACCGGGTGCGGCATCGGCGGCGGGGTCAACCGGCAGCTGTTCGTCCAGGGGCACGATCGGGGCGTCGTACTGCGGGTTGCCCTCGGCGTCCAGCGGGTACCAGACGGGAATGGGCACACCGAAGAAGCGCTGGCGGGACACGAGCCAGTCGCCGTTCAGCCCGGAGATCCAGTTCTCGAAGCGGGACCGCATAAAGGCCGGGTGGAAGTCGATCTCGTGGCCGCGCGCGATCAGGCGGGCGCGGCGCTCTTCGTCGCGGCCGCCGTTGCGGTAGTACCACTGGCGTGAGGTGACAACCTCGAGGGGCTTGTCGCCCTTTTCGTAGAAGTTCACCGGGTGCATGATCTTCTTCGGTTCGCCGTCGATCAGATCTTCGGCGGCCAGGAGCTCCACCACTGTTTCCTTGGCGCTGAAGATGGTCTTGCCGGCGATGGCTTCGTAGGCGGTGCGCCCTGCATCGGTGGTGATCCAGTCCGGGGTTTCGCCGACGATCCGGCCGTCCCGGCCCACGATGGCTCGGGTGGGCAGCTGGAGTTCCCGCCACCAGGTGACGTCGGTGAGGTCACCGAACGTACACACCATGGCGATGCCGGAGCCCTTGTCCGCCTTGGCCAGCGGGTGGGCCTTGACCTCAACCTCAACACCGAAGACCGGGGACGTGACCATCTTGCCGAACAGCGGCTGGTACCGCTCGTCGTCGGGGTTTGCAACGAGGGCGGCGCAGGCTGCCAGCAGTTCGGGACGGGTGGTCTCGACATAGATCTTTTCGCCGTCTTCGGTGAAGAACGGGTAGCGGTAGTACGCGCCGGCAACTTCGCGGTCTTCGAGTTCCGCCTGGGCCACGGCCGTGCGGAAGGTGATGTCCCAGAGGGTTGGCGCTTCGGCCATGTACGCGTCGCCGGCTGCCAGGTTGGCCAGGAAGGCGCGCTGAGAGACTTCGCGGGAGGCGTCGTCGATGGTCCGGTACGTCAGTTGCCAGTCCACGGAAAGTCCGAGCTGCTGGAACAGGCTTTCGAAGACCTTCTCGTCCTCCACGGCAAGTTCTTCACACAGCTCGATGAAGTTCCGGCGCGAGACGACGTCGAAATCGCGCTGGTTCTTGGCGGGCTCGGCCGGGGCGCGGTAGCCGGCGTCGTACGGGATGGCCGGATCGCAGCGCACACCGTAGTAGTTCTGGACGCGGCGCTCGGTGGGCAGGCCGTTGTCATCCCAACCCATCGGGTAGAACACGTTCTTGCCGATCATGCGCTGGTAGCGGGCCAGCACGTCCGTCTGCGTGAAGGAGAACATGTGCCCCACGTGCAGGGAGCCCGACGCGGTGGGCGGGGGAGTGTCGATCGAGTAGACCTGCTCCCGGGTGGTGTCCGGGTTGAACTTGTAGGTCCCTTCGGCAAGCCAGCGCTGCGTGAGGGCAGCTTCGAGCCCCTCAAGGGCGGGCTTGTCCGGAACGTTGATAGGGGCGGTGGAGGGCGTGTCTGTACCCTGAGTGTCTTGAGCCATCTGGCAATTGTTTCATGTTCCGCTGCCGCGGCCTGCCGTTACATGCGGGAGATGGGCGCAACCGCGGAAAGTTCAAACTCAAGCACCGGTAGCTGCTCTGCCGTTAGGGTGGTGCCATGACTGAGGATTCACGGAACGCGACAGCACAGAACCAGGCATCACAAAGCGATTCACTCCAAAACAGGGCGGCGGTGGTTACCGGCGCCAGCACCGGCATCGGCGAGGCGACCGTGCGGGCATTGCGGGAGGAAGGCTGGACGGTATTCGCTGTGGCACGCCGCGCCGAACGGCTGGCCGCGCTGGAAGCTGAAACAGGCGCCGTCGGAATTCCCGCTGACATCACCGAGGACGACGACGTCGCCAGGCTCCTTGCCCGCGTCACCGAAGCCGGCGGCGTGGGGACGCTCATCAACATCGCCGGCGGGGCCCGGGGTGCTGACCTGGTGGGCGAGGCCAACACCGAGGACTGGGAATGGATGTTCCGGGTCAACGTCCTCGGCACCGTGAAGCTCACCCGGGCGTTCTTGCCGATGCTCCGCGCCAACGGCGAAGGAACCGTCCTGAACCTGACGTCGACCGCCGGACTCGTGGCCTACGAGGGCGGCGGCGGCTACAACGCCGCCAAGTTTGCCCAGCACGCACTGACTGGTGCCCTCCGGCTGGAAGAGGCGGAGCACAATATCCGCGTCATCGAGATAGCCCCGGGCCTTGTCCGCACCGAAGAGTTCGCGCTCAACCGCTTTGGTAACCAGGACGCCGCGGAGAAGGTTTACCAGGGCGTGGAGAAGCCCCTGACCGCAGCCGACGTCGCCGACGTGGTGCGCTACGCCGTCAGCGCGCCGCACCATGTCAACCTGGACCAGATCGTGATCCGGCCCGTTGCGCAGGCGGCCACCCACAAGCTGATCCGCAAGCGTTAGGGAAGCTGGATCTCCAGGGTGGCGATCACTGCAGCGTGGTCGGTGCCGCTGACAGGGTGGACCGAGTAACCCGAACTTGAAATGTCCGGGCTGGTCACCAAATGGTCCAGAGTCACGCCGGGAAGGCTGTAATCCCGCATCGGCCAGGTGGGGATGAGCCGGCTGCCCAACGCGGTTGCAACATCCACCAGTTTCCGGCCGCCGCCGGCCCCCTCCAGCATCGCGCGGAATTCCCAGTGGTCATATGTCGCGTTGAAATCGCCCGCCAGAAGCGTAGGACCGGCTCCGCTGCTTGCCCGGGCCACAGCTGTAAGGTCACTTCGCCATTGCTGAACGGCATTGTCCACGGGCGCGTGCGTGTGCACATTGATGACCGTCAGGCCGGCGCCGGAGCCCGGGTCACTGGTCTCAAGCCGGACAATCGGCATACTGAACGCTGTGTCAGGGACCAGTCCCACCTCCTTTAGCCGGAAAGACGAGTAGACGGCGCTGCCGGCCGCTCCATTCCGGGGATGGGACACGCGGTGGGGAAGCACGCTGCCCAGGTCCGCACGCGCCAGCCGATTCTCCAACTCCTGGCTGTGCTCCTGGACGGTCAGCAGATCAACATGGTGGTCCTGGACCAGCCGGACGATGGCGGCGCTATCAGCACCTCCGAGCCGGGCATTGAGGTTCATGACTGTCAGCTTCGCCGCGGCTGGAGCATCCGGCCCCCGGACCTGGGGGTACCCTCCCTGACGGGCCAGGAACACTTCCGGCGGGAACAGCCAGATGACCTGTGCGATCAGCAGGATCGCCGCCGGCAGGATAGCCCAGGCACGCCGGCTGGGCAGTGCCAGCAACACCGCGGCCGCGGCGAGGAATGCCAGCCACGGCGTAAAGGCCACTACCTATACCACAAGCGGCGGCCACGGCGCCGGGACGGCGCGGAACCAGGACAGTGCCACAACAGGTGCCGCAACCAGGCCAGCAGACCACAGCCAGCCGCGGTGTGCACGATGGCCCATCAGGGACCGGAACAAATCGCCCGGGAGACTGTCATGGCACGAGTCTAAACAGTCGCCGCCCTGGCGTCGCCCGTTGATTGGATCGGCTTTGCGATGAAGCCCAACGTTTGCTGTCCCGTCGCACTCCGGCCAGCCCGCTGTGGCCTGACGTTGGCCGCAGGACGGCACTGTAGCAGGCGCAAACTGCACGCCACGAGCGGAGATTCTTTCCAATGCGTACCCCGATGAAGCTTGGCGCTGCCGTACTCAGCGCAGCCCTGCTCCTCACCACTTCGGTCCAGGCTCAAGCCGCTGACACGAACTGGTGTGTCCACCCTGGAGCTTGACCTTCAGATCACCAGGGACGGCCGCGAAGTCATTACCCATGACCGCAAGATCAGCAACAAGAAGTGCCTCGACACAGCGCCGGTCACGCCGAGCGACCCCCAGTTCCCCTATGTGGGCAAGTACATCAAAGACCTGACGTTTGAGCAGGTCCGCAGCCTTGACTGCGGTTCGCTCACCCAGCCACAATGCCCCGGCCAGACGGCGTCCCCCGGTGCCAAGATGCCCACCCTGGCTGAGGTCTTTGCGCTCGTCGACGCCCACCTGGCCAGCCAGGTGAAGTTCAACATCGAAACGAAGGTCGAAGCCGGCGCCCCGGCACAAACTGCCCCGCGGGAGCAGTTTGTCGATGTCGCACTCCGGGAAATCAAGGCCGCCAGGATGCAGCACCGAGTCTCCATTCAGAGCTTCGATTGGGGCTCATTGCGCCTCGTCCAGGAGCGGGATCCGCAGATCCGTACGGTGGCCCTGACCAACAAGGACTTCTTGCAGGCCGGCCAGCCGGGCAGCTCGCCGTGGCTGGGCGGTATTGATGCGGACGACTTCGGCGGAGACCTCATCGCGGCGGCGTCCTCGCTGGGTTTCGACGCCGTCTCGCCTGTGCATGGTACGCCGCAAAACGGACAGGTCACCGACCCCGGCTACGTCCCCTACGTTGCCGCGGACATGGTGGAGCGTGCGCACGCCGCGGGGATGCAGGTCATCCCGTGGTCTGTGGATGACCAGCCCACCATGCGGGCTCTGATCGACGCCGGAGTTGACGGGATCATCACCGACTACCCGGACCGGCTCCGCGATGTCATGGCTGCTGCCGGAATAAAGCTGCCGCACCGCTTTTAGTCCCGTCCGGGCGATTCCGACCCGCCGTCACTGCGTTTCCCTGCTCAGCGGACCGGCTGTGCAGTGAAACGCAGTGACTTCTCCGGTAACATCGACTTAGCAGCTTTGACCCGGCCATCACCGGTGAGCTTCCGGAAGAACGCTCCGGCGCAAGGATCAGCACGCGCCAGGGCCGGTAGAACCGGACGGGTAAGCCCGTCACAGCAGTAATGAGCGGCCGGCGCACCAACAAGCTTCCCCCGGAGCACGGTGGAGTGCCGGTAAGTGAGGTGGTACCGCGGTAAGCGTGCAGTCCCAGGACAGCACACGAGCCGTCCTCGCATCCTGAACGGAACCATCCAGCAACGGCTGAGTGGTTCACCAGCTCAACCCAGGATGTCGAGAATGACGTATTACCCCAAAGCCTCAGCCTCCCCTTCGGCTGCAGTTTCGAGCGGCGCTGCCGCCGGTGTCTCCGCCTCCGTGAAGTTCCCGGAGATCGAAGAGCGCATCCTGAAGTACTGGGACCAGGACGGCACTTTCCAGGCCAGCATCGACCAGCGCAGCGCCGACGCCCCCGGCGGGCAGCCCGGCAGCAACGAATTCGTCTTCTACGACGGACCTCCCTTCGCCAACGGCCTGCCGCACTACGGCCACCTCCTGACCGGGTACGCCAAGGACCTCGTGGGCCGCTACCAGACACAGCGCGGCCGCCGCGTGGAACGCCGCTTCGGCTGGGACACCCACGGACTGCCGGCTGAACTGGAAGCCATGAAGCAGCTGGGCATGACGGACAAGACCCAGATCGAGGCCATGGGCATCGACAAGTTCAACGACGCCTGCCGTGCCTCCGTGATGAAGTACGCCGATGAGTGGAAGAGCTACGTCACCCGCCAGGCCCGCTGGGTGGACTTCGATAACGATTACAAGACGCTCAACGTCGAATACATGGAATCGGTCCTGTGGGCGTTCAAGCAGCTGCACGAAAAAGGCCTGACGTACAACGGCTACCGTGTGCTGCCGTACTGCTGGAAGGACGAGACGCCGCTGTCCAACCATGAGCTCCGCATGGACGACGACGTTTACAAGAACCGCCAGGACCAGACTGTCACGGTGACGTTCCCCATCACGGCAGGGGAGTCGGCGCTGTCGCAGCAGCTCGCCGGCGTCCAGGCGCTCGCATGGACCACCACGCCCTGGACGTTGCCCACCAACCTGGCGCTCGCCGTCGGGCCTTCCATCACCTACGCCGTTCTGCCCGCCGGACCCAACGGCGTCAAGGCTGCTTCGCCGGACGCGCCCGTCACCGGCAGTTTCCTCCTGGCCGCGGACCTGCTGGCCGCGTACGCCAAGGACCTGGGCTATGAGGATGTGGACTCCGCCGAGGCTGCAGTGACGTCAACCCACACCGGCGCCGACCTTGAGGGCCTGGCCTACCAGCCGCTCTGGTACGACTTCAGCGACGACGAAAAGTACGGCACCCAGAACGCCTGGCGCTTCCTCGTGGCCGACTACGTCACCACCACCGACGGCACCGGCATCGTCCACCAGGCTCCCGCCTACGGTGAAGACGACCAGAAGGTCTGTGAAGAGGCCGGCATCCCGGTGGTCCTGTCCGTGGACGAAGGCGCCAAGTTCCTGCCGCTGTTCAGCCACGGCGACCTGCACGACATCGCCGGGCTTCAGGTGTTCGAGGCCAACAAGCCCATCACCCAGGTGCTGCGCGCCCAGGGCCGCCTGGTCCGCCAGGCCAGCTACGAGCACAGCTACCCGCACTGCTGGCGCTGCCGCAACCCACTGATCTACCGCGCCGTGTCCTCCTGGTACGTCGAGGTCACCAAGTTCAAGGACCGCATGTCCGAGCTGAACCAGGACATCAACTGGATCCCGGGGAACGTCAAGGACGGCCAGTTCGGAAAGTGGCTCGCCAACGCCCGCGACTGGTCCATCAGCCGCAACCGCTACTGGGGCAGCCCCATCCCGGTGTGGCAGTCCAGCGACCCGGAATACCCGCGCACCGACGTCTACGGCTCCCTGGCCGAGATCGAGGCCGACTTCGGCCGCCTGCCGCTGAACAAGGCCGGTCAGGTTGACCTGCACCGGCCGTTCATCGACGAACTGACCCGCCCCAACCCCGACGACCCCCGGACCCCCGCAGAGGGCCAGTCCGTGATGCGCCGCGTCGAGGACGTCCTGGACGTCTGGTTCGACTCCGGCTCCATGCCCTACGGACAGGTGCATTACCCGTTCCAGAACGAAGCATGGTTCGACACGCACAACCCCGCGGACTTCATCGTGGAGTACATCGGCCAGACCCGTGGCTGGTTCTACATGCTGCACATCCTGTCGACGGCCCTGTTTGACCGACCGGCCTTCCGGAACGTCATCAGCCACGGCATCGTGCTGGGCTCGGACGGGCAGAAGATGTCCAAGAGCCTGCGCAACTACCCGGACGTCTCTGAGGTCCTGGACCGCGACGGCTCCGACGCCATGCGCTGGTTCCTGATGTCCAGCCCTATCCTGCGCGGCGGCAACCTGGTGGTCACCGAGCAGGGAATCCGCGACGGCGTCCGCCAGGTCATCCTGCCCCTGTGGAACGTTTACAGCTTCTTCACGCTGTACACGAACGCTGCTGACGGCGGTAAGGGTTACGACGCGAAGCTCCGCTACGACGGGTACGCCGACACCCTGGACCAGTACCTGCTGGCCAACACCGGCGACCTGGTCCGCAACATGACCGCACAGCTGGACAGCTACGACATCTCCGGCGCCTGCGACGAACTGCGCAGCTACCTGGACATGCTCACCAACTGGTACGTCCGCCGCAGCCGCCAGCGCTTCTTTGACGAGAGCGCTGACGCGTTCGACGCGCTGTACACCGCGCTGGAGACCGTGTCCCGCGTGGCCGCGTCGCTGCTGCCGCTGGTCTCCGAGGAGATCTGGCGCGGCCTCACCGGCGGACGCTCCGTGCACCTGGCCGACTGGCCGGACGCGGTCCTGTTCCCGGCCAACGCTTCGCTGGTGGAAGCGATGGACCGCGTGCAGCAGATCTGCTCCACCGGATCCTCGCTGCGCAAGGCCGCCAACCTGCGCGTCCGGCTGCCGCTGCAGGAACTGACCGTTGTGGCACCCGGCGCGGATGCGCTGGGAGGCTTCGCCGCCGTCGTCGCCGATGAACTGAACCTGCGCTCCGTGCGCCTGCTGGACGCGGAGAGCGCCTCCCCGCAGGAGTTCGGCATCGAGCAGAAGCTCGTGGTCAACGCCCGCGCCGCGGGTCCGCGCCTGGGCAAGAACGTCCAGCAGGCCATCAAGGGCGCCAAGTCCGGTGACTGGTCGGTTTCCGATGCTGGAGTGGTCATCGCCGGAGGCCTGGAGCTGGAACCCCAGGAGTACACGCTGGAGACAGTGGTGGCAGAGTCCGACGGCGGATCGGCCTCAGTAGCTGTCCTGCCGGGCGGCGGATTTGTGGTGCTCAATACCGAGGTCACGCCCGAACTTGAGGCCGAAGGGACTGCGCGTGACATGGTCCGCGCCATCCAGCAGGCACGCAAGGACGCCGCACTGAATGTGAGCGACCGGATCCACACCACCGTCACGGCGGTTCCCACCGTGCTCGACGCGCTGCTGGCCAACGCCGAGTTGGTCAAGACCGAAACCCTGACCCTGGAGCTGGCCACCGTTCCGGCTGAGTCAGGCGAACCACGCATCACCGTCGAAAAAGCAGAGGCCTGAGCTATGACTGACGAATTCTCCGTGGAAAGTGTCTACGCCGAGTTGCTGGGGCGTGCGCCGGAAAACAAGATGGAGCCGCGTCTGGCGCCGCTGTTCCGCGCCATGGACGTGCTGGGGGAGCCCAACAAGGCGTTCCCGATCATCCACGTGACCGGCACCAACGGCAAGACCTCCACGGCCCGGATGATTGAGGCCGGGCTGCGCGCGCACGGCCTGAGTACCGGCCGTTACACCAGCCCGCACCTGTCCAAGGTCACCGAGCGGATCAGCATCGACGGCCACCCCGTCTCTGACGAAACATTCGTCCGGATCTGGGACGAGATCCGCCCGTACCTTCAGATCGTCGACGACGAGCTGACCGCTGCGGGGGAGCCCCGGCTCACGTACTTCGAGTGCCTGACCATCCTGGGCTTCGCGATCTTCGCGGACCAGCCGGTCAACGTGGCCGTGATCGAGGTGGGTCTGGGCGGCATCACCGATGCCACCAACGTGGGCGACGGCCTGGTTTCCGTGGTCACCCCCATTTCCCTGGACCACACGGACCTGCTGGGCGATACGACCGAGGACATTGCCTACGAGAAGGCCGGCATCATCAAGCCCGGCGGTTACCTCATCAGTGCCTCGCAGCCCGTTGATGCTGCGCAGGTGCTGCTCGAGAAAGCCAAGGAGGTGGCAGTCCCGTTCCGGTTTGAAGGCGTGGAGTTCGGCGTCGAATCCCGGACGGTTGCCGTGGGCGGCCAGGTAGTGAGCATTCAGGGCATCGCCGGCCGGTACCCTGAACTGCTGCTGCCCCTGCACGGCGCGCACCAGGCCCAGAATGCAGCCGTGGCAGTGGCAGCCCTCGAGGCCTTCTTCGGCGGCGAGAAGGAACTTGACGCCGAGGTGCTCCAGGAAGCCTTCGCATCCGTCACGTCCCCGGGCCGCCTTGAGGTTGTCCGTACGGCGCCCACCATCATTGTTGACGCGGCCCACAACCCGGACGGCATCAGGGTCTCGGCCGAGGCCATCCAGGAGGCCTTCAGCTTCACCCGGCTGGTGCCGGTAGTGGGAGTCCTGAAGGAGAAGGACGCCGAAGAGATCCTGCGCCAGCTCAAGGAATCCCTGGGCGAGATCGCCCAGGAATACTGCTTTACCCAGTCCAACTCGCCACGGGCAGTACCCGCAGCCGAACTTGCCGAACTAGCCGTGGAAATGGGCTTCGGCGAAGACAACATCCACATTGCTGAGAAGCTCGACGACGCCCTGGAGTGGGCCGTGGAACGCGCCGAAGCCAACGACGACCTCTCCGGCGGCGTGCTGGTGACGGGGTCCATCACCCTGGTGGCGGAAGCCCGGATCCTGCTCGGAAAGACGGAGGCCTAGCCTTGGCCAAGCTGACCAAAGCCCAGCGCGAATGGCGCCCGGGAATGCCCAAGAAGCGCCGGTCCACCAAGGTGATGTTTGCCTCCACCGTCCTGCTGCTTGAAGCGTTTGTGGTCTTTTTCGCAACGCTGGCCGTCTTTGGACTCAGGCGCGGCGAGTTTCCGCCGGCGCTGATCCTGGGCATCGGCATCGCGCTGAGCGTAGTGATGATCCTGGCCTGCGCGGTGCTGTCCAAGCCCTGGGGCGTGGGTCTGGGCTGGATCCTGCAGATTGTGCTCATCCTGACGGGCATAGTTGAGCCCATGATGTTCCTGGTTGGCGCGCTGTTCGGCCTGGCCTGGTGGTACGGAATCCGCACCGGCATCAGGATCGATTCCGAAGCCGCAAAGCGCGAACGCGAACAGGCCGAGTGGAACGCGTCGCAGGGGGACGCCCCGGAAGCCTCGTAGAATTGTCCCGAAACCCACCCATTACGCATTGGAGCAGCTATGACCATTGAGCGCACCCTGGTACTGATCAAGCCCGACGGCGTTGCCCGCAACCTCAGCGGCGCCATCCTGGGCCGCATTGAGGCCAAGGGCTACACCCTCGCTGAACTGAAGAAGGTTGACGCCAGCCGGGAACTGCTGGAGCAGCACTACGAAGAGCACGCGGGCAAGCCGTTCTATGAGCCCCTTGTTGAATTTATGCTCAGCGGACCGGTTGTGGCCGCGATCTTCGAGGGCCACCGCGTCATTGAAGGCTTCCGGTCCCTGGCCGGCACCACCGACCCCACCACTGCGGCTCCCGGCACCATCCGTGGCGATTTCGGCCGCGACTGGGGCCTGAAGGTCCAGCAGAACCTGGTCCACGGCTCCGACTCCGTGGACTCGGCCGAGCGCGAAATTAAGATCTGGTTCCAGGACTAACGTCCACCCGCCAACTGTGCGAACGGACACTTGAGTCCACAGCGCGAACGGACACTTGAGGCCCCGGGAAACCGGGGCCTCAAGTGTCCGTTCGCGCTTGTTCGTTCGCGCTTTTTTGTGCGTCTGGTGCGGGGCTCGCGTTAGAAGCCCGAAGTTCCGGCAAACACCTGGATGAAGGCGAAGAAGATGGTGGCGATGACTGCCACGTAAAGCAGCGCCGTGATGATCCAGCCCGATTCGCCCAGCACCCGTGCAGTACCTGCCGGGACGGGGATGATGCCATGGACGACGTTGCGGATGGTTACCCAGACGAAGAGCGGGATCATCGCGGCCCAGACGATCATGCAGAACGGGCACAGAACATGGATGTCGTAAAGTGCCTGGGACCAGAGCCACACCACAAACGCGAAGCCGAGCGTCACGCCGGCCTGGAGTCCTGCCCAGTACCAGCGTGCGAACGTGGCGCCTGAGAGCAGGGCCATGCCCACGGTGATGATGACGGCGAACGCGACGATGCCAATAAACATGTTGGGGAACCCGAACGCCGAGCTCTGCCACGTCTGCATGACCTGGCCGCAGGAGATCCACGGATTAACGTCGCAGGCCGTTACGTGATTCGGATCCTCGAGGACAGCGAGCTTTTCCAGGACCAGCGCCCCCGAGGCCAGCCAGCCGATGGCGCCGGTGATGACCATCAGCCAGCCGAGGGGCCGGTTACGTGCCATCGGCGGCACGGTCCCGGGCGTGGCGGGCAACGGCTCCGCCGCAGGGGAGGCAGCCGGCGTGTCGGTGCCGTGGGAGGAAATGCTTGGCATGGTGTGTGGCGTCCTTTGCTTCGGGTGCTCCTTGCCCCGATTGTAACGCCGGTAACTGGAAGCAGGATTCAGTCAGCGCCCTTAGGTACCGATCTGTTGCCGGTGGTTCCGCCGTCTTTCAGCCCGGGTGTGAGAGAATGTACATGGCTGGAGGCCGACCCACATTCGGACTCCGGTCCGGTGGCTTGTTTCAAGACCGCCAATGATGAGCAGGGCAGGCTTCGGATTCTCTGATCCGGCTTCCCGCAATTCCATTGGTCGGCACCTGGTTGTGGCGTGTAGAACAACGGGTTTCAGGACACAGCCGACGGCTCCCACGGGCTGCCGCACCCCTCTGCCGGTGCGAACCTGGGAGTATCCACTTGACTTCTGTCAACGCCTGCGGGTTTGACAATATGTGCCCCAATGGGTGCCGGATGTGGGGGTACGTCAGGGGCAGGAGTGTTGCCACATATGGAAAACGAACAAGCACCAGCCGTTAATGATGAAGCCGTCGCCGAGGCTACGGAAGCGCCCAAGAAAGTCACCCGGACGCGTCGGAAGGCAGTGCCGAAGGCCGCAGAGCCCGCACCCGTGACTGACGCCGACGCCCAGACTGAGCCTGCGGCAGATGCCGCACTAGAGCCTGAGGCGCCGGTGCGCCGGACCCGTGCACGTAAGACGGTGGTCGCCGCCGAACCGTTGCCGGCCTTCGCCGTTGAGGTTCTGGAAGCACCAGCCGCCGTTGTTACCGAGACCGCCGTAGAGACTGCCGCGGTGGAGACTGCCGCCGTCGAATCCGCGACCCCTGAGGCTGCAGCGGAGACCAAGCCTGTCCGCCGCCGCCGCGTGGCCACCCGCAAAACCTCGGCCCCCGACGTCGCTCCTGCGGCCGTAGAACAGACAGCTCCGGAGCAGGCAGCCCCTGAAACTGCAGCAACGCAGGCCCCGGAAGCAGAGGAGGTCGCCGCTGCGGCGGCCGCCGCGCCCGCAGCAGCCGCCGTCGCCCCCGTCAACGCTGCCCCGGTCAACGCTGCCGCCGCGCCGGCTGAAGAGCCAGCTTCTGCTGAGACTGCCAGCCCGTTCAGTTCACTGTTCCTTGAGCCAGCGTCCACCACATCCGTACTTTTTCAGGCCCCTGACCTCAGCACCGTGGTCCGCCCCGCGCCGGTTGCTGCCGTGGTTGAAGAGCCGGAAGAGGACGACGTCGAAGAAGGCGAAGCGGACGACGCCAACGGCCGCCGCAGGCGCCGCAGCCGTGGACGCCGCGGGCGTAGCCGCACCGGCGAAAGCGATGCTGACGCCGATAACGAAGGCGACGACGGCGCAGCCGAAGAAACCGATGAGGACTCCGCCGGGCAGGCCGATGAGGGCGTGACGTCCCGTCGTCGCCGCCGCCGCCGCCGTGGCGACCAGGACCTGGAACTGACCGGAGGAGAAGGCGACGACCCGCCCAACACGGTGACCCGCGTCCGCGCGCCCCGCGCCGCCACCGAAGCGCCGGTCAACAACCGCGTCACGTCCGTCAAGGGCTCCACCCGCCTCGAAGCCAAGAAGCAGCGCCGCCGCGAATCCCGCGACACCGGCCGCCGCCGCACAGTCATCACCGAGGCCGAATTCCTGGCCCGCCGTGAATCCGTTGACCGGCAGATGATCGTCCGCCAGCGCGACGACAGAATCCAGATCGGCGTCCTTGAAGACGGCGTCCTGGCCGAACACTTTGTCTCCAAGACCCAGCAGGACTCCCTGATCGGCAACGTTTACCTCGGCAAGGTGCAGAACGTCCTGCCGTCCATGGAAGCGGCGTTTGTTGACATCGGACGCGGCCGCAACGCCGTCCTGTACGCCGGTGAAGTGAACTGGGAAGCCGTTAACCTCGAAGGCAAGCAGCGCCGGATCGAAAACGCGCTCAAGTCCGGCGACACCGTCCTGGTCCAGGTCACCAAGGATCCCGTGGGCCACAAGGGTGCACGCTTGACCAGCCAGATCTCGCTGCCCGGCCGCTACCTGGTCTATGTGCCCGGCGGCTCCATGACCGGCATCTCCCGCAAACTGCCCGACGTCGAGCGCAACCGCCTCAAGCGCATCCTCAAGGACCGCCTCCCGGAGCACGCCGGCGTCATCGTCCGCACCGCTGCCGAAGGCGCCTCGGAAGAGGAGCTCACGCACGACATCAACCGGCTGCGCGCGCAGTGGGAGGGCATCGAAAGCCAGTCCACGTCCACCAAGATCCTCGCGCCGGAGCTGCTCTACGGCGAACCTGACCTCACCATCAAGGTGGTCCGTGACGTCTTCAACGAGGACTTCTCCAAGCTGATCGTCTCCGGTGAAGAGGCCTGGGACACCATCGAGGCCTACGTCACCTACGTGGCCCCGGACCTCGTGGGCCGCCTGGAAAAGTGGACCAAGGACCAGGACATCTTCGCTGCGTGGCGGATCGATGAGCAGATCCACAAGGCCCTGGAACGCAAGGTCTTCCTGCCTTCGGGCGGCTCGCTGGTCATCGACCGCACCGAAGCCATGACCGTGGTGGACGTCAACACCGGCAAGTTCACCGGCAGCGGCGGCAACCTCGAGGAAACCGTCACCAAGAACAACCTCGAGGCAGCTGAAGAAGTGGTCCGGCAGCTCCGGCTCCGCGACATCGGCGGCATCATCGTCATCGACTTCATCGATATGGTCCTCGAATCCAACCGCGACCTGGTCCTCCGCCGCATGGTGGAATGCCTGGGCCGCGACCGGACCAAGCACCAGGTGGCCGAAGTGACCTCGCTGGGCCTCGTGCAGATGACGCGCAAGCGCATGGGCACCGGGCTCCTGGAAGTCTTCGGCGAGCAGTGCGAAACCTGTGCAGGCCGCGGGATCGTCACCCACGACGACCCCGTGGAACACCGCCGCGCCAATACGGTAGCCGCAGAGCACCACGTGCAGCGTGTGGACAGCCGCCCGGAAACCCAGCGCACCGATAACATACGCACCGACAGCCAGCGCCCGGACAGCCAGCCGGGTGGCCGCACTGACCGGAAGCGCCGCCGCGGACGCGGCGGACAGCCGCTGGAAACGGTACCGGCAGCTCCGGTGCAGATCCACACGGTCCACCCGGAAGCCAGCGATGCCGAGCGCCATGCGAAAGCGGAGGCCACGCGGGCAGCGCTTGCGAACATTGCGGCCGCAGCCCACGCTGCGCATCTGCATGACGACGAGGTGGCTCACGCATCCGCTGCCGCGGGCCGGCAGCCTGCGGCTCCGGTGCCGGCTCCGGTTGGGCAGTCCGAAACCGACTCCAACGGCCGCCCGGCCGCAGTGCTGACATTCGGCGGCGAACAGGTGGTGCTTCCGTTCGTGGCGCACCACGATGACCAGCCGCACGCACCTGCCCTGACACTTGACCGCCTCGCGGAGGCCTTCGCCCACCTTGGCGAGCCGGCACCTGTAGCGGAAAGCACGCCGTCGGCAGTCCAGGCAACTGAAACCCAGTCGGCCGAACCTGCCCGCCAGCGGCAGCCAGCCGTGGCGGAGAAGGATTACTCCGACCACACCGAGGAGCCCCGCGCCCGCCGTCCCCGGCGGAACCGGAGTGCCAGCCGTGCCCAGGGCGCAGCCAACGCCACGTCCGTAGAGCATCACGAAGCCGCTCCGGCGGCTCCCGCCGGACACACCCACGCCGCCAAGGCGCCGGAGCCCGTCAAGGCTCCTGTGGCCGACAAACCGGTTGCCGCCAACGCGCCCATCATCCTGGGCGTAGGAGTTCCGGCCTCGGAGCTCTGACCAAGCAGTAGGGCAAGCCAATACAACGGCGCCCGGACGTGCCTGTGAATCACAGGCTGCGTCCGGGCGTCCGGCGTTAAGTCCCGGGGAGCGCTAGGCTGGTGACTGACACGGGGTGCCGCGCAGAGAGCCGGCTGAGATCCACACCCGTTGAACCTGTCCGGTTAGCACCGGCGAAGGGATGTCTCCTTTGGCTTCAACTTCTGTCCTTCCCCCTGCAACACCCGCGGCGGCTCTGCTGGAAGCCCCAGCAACCCGGGCTGAGGTCCGGCCCGCACCAGGCCGCTCTTCTGCGGTCCGGGTGTTGCGTGACGTTCCGCGGGTGCTGTCCATTGCCGGATCGGACCCTTCAGGGGGCGCGGGCGTCCAGGCCGACCTCAAAAGCATTGCCGCCCTTGGCGGCTACGGCATGGCGGCCATCACCGCGCTGACGGTCCAAAACACCCAGGGGGTCCAGGCGGTTCACGTCCCGCCTGCGTCCTTCCTGGGCCAGCAGCTTGATGCCATCAGCGACGACATCACCATCGACGCGGTCAAGATCGGCATGCTGGGCGACGCTGCGGTGATAGGCGTGGTCCGCGACTGGCTGGAAAAGGTGCGTCCCGCCGTCGTCGTTCTTGATCCGGTGATGGTGGCCACGAGCGGCGACCGGCTGCTGCAGGAGTCTGCCGAGGCGGCCCTGCGGGAGCTGCTCCCGCTCGCGGACCTGATCACCCCCAACCTGGCCGAACTGGCCATCCTGGTGGGGGAGCCGCAGGCGAGGGAATGGCACGACGCGCTCGGGCAGGGGCAGCGGTTGTCCGCCGCGGCCGGTGCCACCGTACTGGTCAAGGGCGGCCATCTCGACGGCGGTGCGTGCCCGGATGCCCTGGTCAACGCTGCCGGGCTGCTCGCCCAGGAGGTGGTGGAGGTGAGCGGGGACAGGATCCCCACGCGCAACAGCCACGGCACCGGCTGCTCGCTGTCATCGGCCATTGCCACGGCTCAGGCCCGGCTGGGGGACTGGGAAGCCGCATTACGGCAAGTGAAGCCCTGGCTGGTGGGCGCGCTGCAGGCCTCTGACCAACTTGAGGTGGGCGCGGGCAACGGCCCCATCAACCACTTCCACCACATGCAACAGGTTCCGGCAGCCGGCGAGTTCGCAGAGACGCTGCGCCGGGCGTCGGAGCCGGATCTTGCAGCCATCTACGGGCTGGATTTCATCCGCGACCTGGAGGCCGGCACATTGGCTGAGGAACAGTTTGCCTATTACCTCGCCCAGGACGCCATCTACCTCAACGGCTATTCGCGGGTCCTCGCCCGGGCCAGCGCGCTGGCGCCCACGGAAGCCGCCCAGCTGTTCTGGGCAAAGTCGGCCCAGCAATGCCTTGAGGTCGAGTCCGAACTGCACCGCACGTGGCTAAGCACCAGGACAGTGGACTCCGTCCTGGGACCTGTCACCAAGTCCTACGTGGACCACCTGCTGGCGGCCTCTGCCTCCGGCAGCTACGCGGTCCTCGTGGCGGCGGTACTGCCGTGCTTCTGGCTGTATGCCGAAGTGGGACAGACTCTCCACGCGGAGTTCCTGGCTGCGGGTGCACCGGCAGCACATCCTTATGCCGACTGGCTCCGGGCCTATGCTGACGAGGATTTCGCCCAGGCCACGCGTGACGCCATCGCCTTGGCTGACGACGCCGGCCGGAGTGCTTCCGCGGATGAACGGGCGGCGATGCTGGTGGCTTTCAGGCAGTCGTGCCGGTTCGAGGTGGAATTCTTCGACGCGCCGCGAATTCATTCCTGACAGGCTGCGGCCCTTGCGGCCTGTACGATAGTCAGGCACGGTTTTGGATTGTCAGTGCAGTACCTGCTTGTGGGTCCTATCACAGACAACCTGCCGTAACCAGCCTCATTTGCGGCCGAAGGCAAAATTAGCGTATTCTAGATCTTCGGTGCTTACGCCAACACTTGGGTTACGACCCCACGGCGTTGAGGCACAGCGAGAACCCAGCCAACTATGGAACAGGGTTCAGCACGCAAATTTAGTAATAAACGTCGAGAGAAGTGAGTTCCCAAGTGGTGTACGCGATTGTCCGCGCAGGCGGCCGCCAAGAGAAGGTTTCCGTTGGAGACTTCGTTACCCTGAACCGCGTCCCCGGTGGAGCCGGCAGCACCTTTGAGTTGCCCGCACTGCTCCTGGTAGACGGTGACAAAGTCACCTCTGCCGCTGCGGACCTGGCCAAGGTAACGGTTACGGCTGAGATCCTCGAGGACCTCCGTGGTCCGAAGATCGTCATCCAGAAGTTCAAGAACAAGACCGGTTACAAGAAGCGCCAGGGTCACCGTCAGGAATTGACCAAGGTCAAGATCACGGGTATCAAGTAACTCTTCGTTACTGTTCAGGTTCTTCAGCAGATTCCCCAGAATTTAAAGGCAGGCATTTCAAATGGCACATAAAAAAGGCGCGAGTTCCACTCGCAACGGTCGTGACTCCAACGCCCAGTACCTCGGCGTCAAGCGCTTCGGCGGCCAGGTAGTTTCCGCAGGCGAGATCATCGTTCGCCAGCGTGGCACCCACTTCCACCCGGGCGCCGGCGTTGGGCGTGGCGGCGACGACACACTGTTCGCACTGGCCCCGGGAGCCGTCCAGTTCGGCACCCGCCGTGGTCGCCGCGTTGTTAACATCGTTGCTGCTGCAGCTGCAGAGTAACAAATAGTTCTGAAGCGGTGGAGCGGGCCATTTTGGTCCGCTCCACTGTTCTTTTAACCGCATTACAATCGTCTTGGCGCCTTTGGGCGTACAGGAAACAGCACTGAGGAGATCCACGTGGCGAGCTTTGTAGACCGGGTAGTACTGCACGTATCCGGCGGTACCGGCGGCCACGGATGTGTCTCCGTCCACCGGGAGAAGTTCAAGCCCCTCGGCGGTCCCGACGGCGGCAACGGCGGCGACGGCGGCGACGTCATCCTGCGCGTCGATCACCAGACCACCACGCTGCTTGACTACCACCACGCCCCGCACCGCCACGCCACCAACGGTGGCCCCGGCATGGGTGACTGGCGCGGTGGCAAGAGCGGCGAGACCCTCATCCTGCCCGTACCGGACGGCACCGTCGTCAAGTCCAAGGACGGCACCGTCCTGGCGGACCTGGTCGGCGAAGGCGCCGAATATGTGGCGGCCGCCGGCGGCCTGGGCGGCCTGGGCAATGCCTCGCTGTCCTCGCAGAAGCGCCGTGCCCCGGGCTTCGCCCTGCTGGGCATCGAGGGTGACGCCCGCGATATTGTGCTGGAACTGAAGTCCATCGCCGACATCGCGCTGGTGGGTTTCCCCTCTGCCGGCAAATCCAGCCTGATCGCGGCCATGTCCGCCGCGCGGCCCAAGATCGCCGACTACCCCTTTACCACGCTGATCCCGAACCTGGGCGTTGTCCAGTCCGGAGATGTCCGCTTCACCATTGCCGACGTCCCGGGCCTCATCGAGGGCGCCAGCGAAGGCAAGGGCCTTGGCCACCACTTCCTGCGCCACGTCGAGCGCTGCGCAGCCCTGGTGCACGTGCTGGACTGCGGCACGCTTGAATCGGACCGTGACCCGTTGGCAGACCTGGCCATCATCGAGGCCGAGCTGGAAAAATACTCCGTGGACATGAGCTACGCGGGTGCCGACGGCGAAGTGGTTCCGCTGAACCATCGTCCGCGTCTGGTGGCCCTGAACAAGGTGGACCTCCCGGACGGCAAGGACATGGCTGAATTTGTCCGCCCTGAACTCGAGTCACGCGGCTACCGGGTCTTCGAGATCTCGGCTACCAGCCACGAGGGTCTCCGCCAGTTGGGCTTCGCCATGGCGGAAATCGTCCAGGCTGCACGTGCCGCCCTCGCGGCCGCCCCGCCCAAGGTCCAGCCGCCCATTCTGCGGCCCCGCGCGGTCAATGAGTCCGGTTTCAAGATCCGCCGCGAGGAGAAGAACCTCGAGCCGCTCTTCCGCGTCCTGGGCGACAAGCCCGTCCGTTGGGTCAAGCAGACCGACTTCACCAACGAGGAAGCCATCGGCTACCTCGCCGACCGCCTGGCCAAGCTCGGCGTCGAAAACGAATTGTTCAAGCAGGGCGCCACTCCGGGCGACACCGTGGTGATCGGCGAGGACGACGGCGTCGTCTTCGACTGGGAACCCACCATGATGGCCGGCGCCGAACTGCTGGCGGCACCGCGTGGAACCGACGTCCGCTTCGCCGACATCGGCGACCGGCCCACCCGCGGGCAGAAGCGGGACGAGCAGGTGGAACGCCGCGAGGCCAAGGCCGCCGCCCGCGCCGAGCTCGAAGCCGAGCGCAAGGCCGGGATCTGGACCGAGTCGGTCAGCGGCCGCCGCGTTGCCAAGCCGGTCAAGGAGAGTGGACTGGGCGCAGAAGATGACCAGTAGCTCCGTCACCGCGGTCCCGCGCAAGCGGACCGCGGACCGTAGTGTGCTCTCGGATGCCCGCAGGATTGTTGTTAAGGTCGGCTCATCGTCGCTGACCAGCATCAAGGGCGGCATCTCGGAAGAATCGCTGACCGCCCTCGCCGATGCGCTGGCAGCCAAGCGGAACTCCGGGACCGAGATCATCTTGGTGTCTTCCGGTGCGATCGCAGCTGGCCTGGCACCGCTGGGTCTCGCCAAGCGGCCACGGGACCTGGCTACGCAGCAGGCCGCGGCCAGCGTGGGCCAGGGACTGCTCATGGCCCGTTACACCCAGGCGTTCGGTGCCCACGGCGTAACCGTCAGCCAGGTGCTGCTCACCGCCGATGACCTGATGCGCCGAAGCCAGCACACCAACGCCTTCCGTGCCCTGGACCGGCTCCTCAACCTTGGCGTGGTACCGGTGGTCAACGAAAACGACACCGTGGCCACGCACGAGATCCGCTTCGGTGACAACGACCGCCTTGCGGCCCTGGTGGCCCACCTGGTCCGCGCCGATGCGCTGGTGCTGCTCTCTGACGTCGACTCCCTGTATGACGGTCCGCCGTCGCACGGTGCCAAGCGGATTCCGCTCGTGGAAGGTCCGCACGACCTCGACGGCGTCACCATCGGCAAGGCAGGCAAAGCCGGCGTGGGAACCGGCGGCATGACCACCAAAGTGGAAGCCGCCACCATCGCGGCCGGTTCAGGGATCCATGCCCTGGTCACGTCCACCGCCAACGCCGCCGCCGCCCTGGCCGGCGAGGACGTTGGCACCTGGTTCAAGGTCAATGGCGCCCGCAAGCCGGTCCGGCTGCTGTGGCTTGAGCACCTTGCCTCCGTGCATGGCAGGCTGATTCTCGACGACGGCGCCGTCAAGGCAGTGCGCCACCGCCGCACTTCGCTGCTTCCGGCCGGCATCTCCGCGGTGGACGGCGATTTTGAGGCGGGCGACGCCGTTGAAATCGTCAGTGCCGACGGCACCGTCGTTGCCCGCGGCCTGGTCAACTATTCCGCCGCGGAACTGCCCCAGATGCTGGGACGGTCCACCAAGGAGCTGGGCAAGGCGCTGGGCCGCGGATATGACCGTGAAGTTGTTCACGTTGACGACCTGGTGCTGGTCTGAGCCTGCGGCTCGCCTAAACTTGGATCATGACTGAGGCACTGATTCACAACACTCCTGCGATTTCCGGGGATACCACTGCGGTTCCCGCTGCCCCGGAAGCGCCTGCATCAGCTGCCGTTCCGTTGTCTGCCGAGGACGTCGAAGCGGCGGTCCATGCCATCGCCGACCGTTCCAAGCACGCGGCCCGCCGGATGGCGAGTGCCAACAGGGCATGGAAGGACCGTGGCCTGCGCGCCATCGGAACGGCCCTGCTGGCGCGGAAGGACCAGATCCTGGCCGCCAACGCCAAGGATGTTGCCGCCGGCAAGGCCAACGGCACCTCGGCGGCCATGCTGGACCGGCTGACGCTTACTGACGCCCGCATTACCGGGCTCGTTGACGCCCTGGAAAACCTGGCCAACCTGCCCGACCCGGTAGGCAACGTGGTCCGCGGCCAGACGCTGCCCAACGGTCTCCGCCTGCGCCAAATCAACGTGCCCATGGGTGTTGTCGCAGCCATTTACGAGGCCCGGCCCAATGTCACCGTTGACATCGCCGGTCTCGCGCTTAAGAGCGGCAACGCCGTTATCCTCCGCGGCGGCACCGCCGCTGCAGCCACTAACGACGCCTTGGTCCACGTTCTCCGCGAAGCCCTGGACGGTGTGGGGCTTCCCGCCGATGCCGTGCAGACAGTGGACCAGTACGGGCGGGAAGGCGCGAATGCGCTGATGCGGGCCCGCGGCCGGGTTGATGTCCTGATTCCGCGCGGGGGCCGGGACCTGATCCAGTCCGTGGTGTTGAACGCCGCCGTGCCGGTCATCGAGACCGGCGAGGGCAACGTGCATATCTTCATCGACGAATCCGCCAGCGAGGACATGGCGGTGGAGATCCTGCTGAACGCCAAGACCCAGCGGCCCAGTGTCTGCAACACCGTGGAGACGCTGCTGGTCCATTCGCGGTCCACCGTGCTGCCCGCCGTCGCCGCCGCGTTGCGCGCCGCCGGGGTCACCCTCCACGCCGACGAGCGCATCCGTGCGGCACTGCCTTCATCCGTTGAGTCCGTGCCGGCAACGGATGAGGATTGGGGAACCGAGTACATGGACCTGGACCTCGCCGTCGCAATGGTGGACAGCCTGGATGACGCCGTCAAGCACATCCGGACCTGGTCCACAGGCCACACCGAAGCGATCCTCACCAACAACCTCGCCAACGCGGAGCGGTTCATCGCCGAGGTTGACTCTGCCGCGGTCATCGTCAACGCGTCCACGCGGTTTACCGACGGCGGCGAGCTGGGCCTCGGTGCCGAGGTTGGCATCTCCACGCAGAAGCTGCACGCCCGCGGCCCGATGGGACTGACGGAGCTCACCACCACTAAGTGGATCGTGCAGGGCGAGGGCCAGGTCCGCGGGTAGCAACGCGGTAATATAGACAGAAGTCCGGAACGGCGGGACAATCCGCTGCCACATCCTTGAACCCTAGGGGAGAAAATGCTGCTCCAGCAGATCGCCATGACCGTTGCCGAAGGCGGAGAACACGCACCCGCTCCGATCTGGGCTGAGCCGTGGGTGTTCGGCGTATCCATTTTCGCCATCCTGCTGGTGATGATGTTCGTTACGCTCTCCTACTCGAACCTAGGCAACCGGCACACCGTAACGGATGAGCACGCCGATCCGCACCGCCAGCACCCCAACAAGCACGACCACGGCCAAGGCCACTGAAATTTCCCGTGTTCTGCACCGTGACGGTGCGCAAAGGCGGCTGCGGCTGGGCGTGATGGGCGGGACGTTTGATCCCATCCACCACGGCCACCTTGTTGCAGCCAGCGAAGTGGCCGCCAAGTTCGGCCTGGATGAAGTGGTCTTTGTCCCCACCGGGCAGCCGTGGCAAAAGTCGCACAAGCAGGTCAGTGAGCCTGAGCACCGCTACCTCATGACGGTGATCGCCACGGCATCGAACCCCCGCTTCACCGTCAGCAGGGTGGATATTGACCGGCCCGGTCGCACGTATACCATTGATACCTTGCGGGATCTCCGGACCCAACGTCCAGATGCGGATCTGTTCTTCATTACCGGTGCGGATGCACTGGCGCAGATTCTGTCCTGGAAGGACATCGACGAGCTGTGGTCACTGGCCCATTTTGTCGGTGTGACACGGCCGGGACATGTGCTTGATGGCATGGGCCGCAAGGACGTCAGCCTCCTTGAGGTGCCTGCCATGGCCATCTCGTCCACGGACTGCCGTGTCCGTGTAGCCGGGAACAACCCCGTCTGGTACCTCGTGCCGGACGGAGTGGTCCAATACATCGCCAAATATGGTCTGTACGCCGAGGGATCAGATCCCGAGGACGTCCGAACTACCGAAACAGACGAGCCAGCCAGTACTGAATGAGTCCTCAATGAGTCAGGAAAAGCCCCCCGTCCGCAGCCGCCGCGAACTGCGGCAGGCCAGAGATGAGAACACGGCTCCCGGGTCCAACGGCCCGGGCCAGGTTTCGCCTGCCCCAAAACAACGGCGCGCGGCTGACGCCGCGGTGGATTCCGTCCCAGAGCAGTCCCAGGCGCAGCGGTCCTCGCAGATCCGGGCCCGCGACCGCGCGGCGCTGCGTGCCATCAAGGAACTCGAGGAGAAAGAGGGCCAGCTTTCCGCAGGCGGCCCTCCCACCCGCAGGCAGTTGCGGCTCCAGCAACTGAAGGAACAGGCCGTCACCTCGGCCAATCCCATCATTCCCGCTCCCATGGGGCAGCCTTTGCCAAGCCAACCTGCGCCGAGCCAATCTGGGCAGAGCCAACCCGCGCCGAGCCGGCCTAAGCCAGGCCAAGCCCAACCGGGTCAAGCGAAGCCAGCCCCATCGAAGCCAGGTCACGACACTGCTGTATCCGCCGATATGGCCGGGCCCGCCGCGCCGGCGAACGGTGCAGGTGTTCCGGCTGGCATGAGCGTGGAGCAGGCACTCGCAGCCCGCACGCTTATTGCCGAGCAGGCCAAGAACCAGCTGGCCAAGATGGAACACATCGCCTCGCTGGACCCCGAAGCAGTGGATCCGGACATCCTTGCGGAACAGATCGCCTTGGCCGAGCGCGCGGCGGTGCTTAACCGCCGGGCGATGGCCAAGCGGAAGCTGGCCGAGCAGGCCGCCCCTGCACAGCCAGTATCAGCACCCACGCAGGCTGCCAATCCGCAGGCCGCGGCCACCCAATCCGTTCCCCCGGCGGGCCCGGCCACCGCCGACAACCTGGCCATGGTGACGCCGCTGGAATTCGTGCAGGTGCCCGGCGTCGATCGTCCTGTGATGAAACCCCCGGCGACCTCCTACGTGCCGCTGGCGACCCAGGCCGGACCTAAGGTCCGGCCTGGCGGCAAGGGCCGCCGGCCGTCCAATACGTCCAAAGAGCCGGCCGCGGGTTCTGCGCAGGCGGTCGCTTCGGGCCGTTCTCGGGTGATCGCCCGTGCGGAAGCTGCTGCCAGGGCCGCCGCGGCACCGAAGCGCGTCGTCCCCGTCCAGCCCATCGTGGCCGATACACCAGTGGGGGAGCCGGACGATCTGTTCGATGAGCTGCCGCGCATCCCGGCACGGTCAGCACACGGGCTGGAGCCGCTGGATGCGGCAACGGCCGGCCTGGCCCGTGCGAAGCGGCTCAGGCTTATGCAGGTCCTCGTCCTGGCTTTTGGGATCGTGGCCCTTATTTCCGGCGTTATCCTCATCGTCAGCGGCATCTCCAGCTGACCAGGCAACGCCCTTTTACGAAGCTTTAGAAAACTACAAGGAGTCCCATGACTGCAACAGATTCATCCATCGCCATTGCCCGCCAAGCCGCCAAGGCAGCCGCGGACAAGATTGCCCACGACATTGTGGCCCTCGATGTCAGCGAACGGCTGGCACTGGCAGACGTCTTCCTCATCGCATCCGCGCCGAGCGAGCGCCAGGTCAACGCTATCGTTGACGGCATCGAAGAAGAACTATCCAAGCAGGACCTCCGTCCGGTACGCCGCGAAGGCCGCTCCGGCGGGCGCTGGGTACTGCTGGATTACTCGGACATCGTCATCCACGTCCAGCATGAAGAGGATCGCGTTTTCTACGCCCTGGAGCGCCTGTGGAAGGACTGCCCGGTAGTTGACCTGCAGCTGGGCGAAGACACTTCAGCCAAGGCGACGGCGGCCTCCGACTCCGAATAGCAGGCCTTGCCGGCCCGAATATGCCCGATTTGGAATTTTCGGAAAAGTTGGTCTAAGATATTTGAGTTGCTCCGGGGAGACCGCGGAGTAACGAAGGTCCGGGGCTGTGGCGCAGCTGGTAGCGCACCTGCATGGCATGCAGGGGGTCAGGGGTTCGAGTCCCCTCAGCTCCACCGGATAATCCGCCGGAATCGAAAGATTCCGGCGGATTTTTTTGTGTACGCCCAGCATGGGCATTGGTGTGAGAGGTGGGTCGGGAAACCCGACCCACCAACTCGATTGCGCCGGACACTCCATTTGCCGGATAGCGGTGGTCGGAATCCCTTGCGTCAGGCACATGCGCCCGCACGCATGCGAACTGTGCTTACATCCTGGGCTTGTTCGCGGATCCTGGCCTTGAAGGTTCGGATCCGCGAACAAGCCTATGACTTGCGGGCCGACGTTCCCGATTGGCGCAGCGCGCAGATTTCTATTAAGCTGATCAGGTTGCTTCGGGCGGTCGGAACCGCGGAGGAGCACAAGTTTGGGGCTGTGGCGCAGCTGGTAGCGCACCTGCATGGCATGCAGGGGGTCAGGGGTTCGAGTCCCCTCAGCTCCACCAAACAGGACCCAAGGTCCACAAAAAAGATGAGCCACCCGGTTGGGTGGCTCATCTTTTCTCTCCCAAACAGGAGCTCGGAGAAGTGGGTGCCTAGTAGTGAGCCCTTAGATCCAGTCACTCCGGCGCAGCGGCGGCCCGTCCCCGCCGGCACGCTGGACGAGGATCTGGTTGACGCCCGTGATCCCGGTTTCAAAGCCCAGGGCACTTGAGGCCATGTACAGCCGCCAGATACGCGCCCGGCCCAGGCTGGTGAGCCGGACGGCTTCGTCCCAGTTCTCTTCGAGCCTGCGCACCCACGCCCGCAGGGTCAGGGCGTAGTGCCGGCGCAGGGCCTCCACGTCCAGTACTTCGAACCTGCCGGATTCCAGCGCGCTGACCATCTCGCCCAGGCTGATCATCTCGCCGTCCGGAAACACGTAGCGCGGAATGAAGGAGTCCGGGTCCGGCTTGGTGGGGCCTGCGTTCCAGGAGATGGCGTGGTTGAGCAGCCGGCCGCCGGGACGGAGCAAGCCGTGCAGCACGTCGACATAAAAGGGTGTCTGTTCCCGGCCCACGTGTTCGGACATGCCGATGGAGCTGATGGCGTCGAACGGACCGTCGGCGATATCGCGGTAATCCTGGACCCGGATGTCGATGTTTTCGGTCAGGCCGGCGTCGGCCGCACGTTTGCGTGCCAGCATGGCCTGTTCCGTGGAGAGCGTCACCCCCACCACTGTGACGCCGTAATGCTGCGCAGCGTGCAACGCGAAGCTGCCCCAGCCGCAGCCTACGTCCAGGACCCGCATCCCGGGCTGCAGGCCAAGCTTCCGGCAGACGAGATCCACCTTGGCCTTCTGCGCGTCTTCCAGTCCGGCCGGAAGGCCGCGGCCGGCAGGGGTGCCGCCGCCGTCGGGTCCATCCGCCCACACCGCGCACGAGTAAACCATTGAGGGTCCCAGCACGAGGGCGTAAAAGTCGTTGCCGACGTCGTAATGGTGCGAGATGGCCGCGGCGTCGCGCTGCCGGGTGTGGAGCCGGCGCTTCCGCGTGACCTTGGCCTCCTCCGGCGGCGGAGCAGGGTTGGGACCCAGCGCGCCCAGCCGGACCGCCGTGCTGACCAGCGTGGCCAGTTCACGCGGAGTCAGGGGCCGGAAGGGGCCGGGCTCGGAAAACTTGCCCGCCGAGCTGAGCGCCGTGAAGGCTGCAAAGATGTCGCCGGGGGCATCGATGTCCCCGGCGACGTAGGCGCGGCTGAGCCCGAGCTGCCCCGGCGACCACAGGATCCGGCGCAGGGCGCGGCGTGACCTGAATTCGAGGACCGGGGCGTCGGGCGGCCCCGCCTCGGACCCGTCCCACGCCCGCAGTCTCAGCGGTATCTCCGTCGTCCCCAGGACGATGCCCAGTGCGTTCGCCAGCAGCGACGCTGCCCCTTTTTCTGTTTTCATGGTCCTCGCCTTTCGTCCGCCTAGGCCCAACAGTACGACGCCGGCGCGCACCTGTCAGCGCAGTGGCGCGATTATCATGGGGGAGTGAATGAGACGTTGCCACCGTGCCCCGAATGCTCCAGCGCCTACACCTACGAGATGGGTGCGCTACTGGTCTGCCCGGAATGCGGCCACGAGTGGTCCGCCCAGGTGGCGGAGGCCACGGCAGAGGCCGGGCCGAGGGTCATCAAGGATGCAGTGGGCAACATCCTCGCCGACGGCGACACGGTCACGGTGATCAAGGACCTGAAAATCAAGGGCAGCTCCGGTGTCATCAAGGTTGGCACCAAAGTCCGCGGGATCCGGCTGATGGACGGTGTGGGCGATCACGACATCGACTGCAAGGTGGACGGCGTGGGGCCGATGCAGCTCAAATCCTCCGTGGTGAAGAAGGTCTAGCCGGAACCGGTCAGGGGCATGGACTACGGAACCACCGACGTTGTGGTCATCGGCGCGGGTCAGGCGGGACTCTCCGCCGCCTACCACCTGCAGCGCCGAGGGGTTGAATACAGGGTCCTCGACGCCGAGGAAGGCCCGGGCGGCGCCTGGCGCCACCGCTGGAAAAGCCTGGTCATGGCGACGGTCAACGGCATCAGTGACCTTCCCGGCATCGCGAAGCCCGACGTGGATCCCACGGAACCCAGCTCGGAGTTCCTGAGCCGGTACTTCGCCGGCTACGAGCGGGACCTCGGAATTGAGGTCCTGCGCCCGGTCAAGGTCACCTCGGTCGCCAGGGAAGACGCCGATCCGGCGGGGCGCCTGCGGATCAGCACCGACAGCGGCGACTGGTCAGCGAAGGCGGTCATCAACGCAACCGGTACGTGGACCCGGCCGTTCTGGCCCATCTACTCGGGCCGGGCCACGTTCCGGGGCCGGCAACTGCACGTGGCCGATTACGTCTCCGCCGAGGAGTTCCGCGGCCTGCACGTCATCGTCGTGGGAGGCGGCATTTCCGCCGTCGGGCTGCTGGAGGAGGTCTCGCAGGTGACCAGCACCAGCTGGTTCACCCGGCGGAAACCCGACTGGCGTGACGCCGCGTTCGACGCCCAGGCCGGACACAACGCCGTCGCACTCGTGGAGGAGCGCGTGCGGCAGGGCCTGCCGCCGCAAAGCGTGGTGGCCGTGACCGGCCTCATCTGGACCCCGGCGCTGAGGGCGGCAGCACAACGGGGTGCGCTGGACCGTCGCCCCATGTTCACCGCGATAGAGCCCGACGGCGTCCGGCTCGCCGACGGGAGCCTGCTCCGTGCCGACGTCATTCTGTGGGCCACCGGATTCCGTGCCGAGCTCGAACACCTGGCGCCGCTGCATCTCCGGGGACCCGGCGGCGGCATCGCCATGGAAGGGACCCAGGTGGCAGCTGAACCGCGCGTCCATCTGGTGGGGTACGGGCCGTCGTCGTCCACCATCGGCGCCAACAGGGCGGGCCGGGCGGCCGTCACCGCCATCCTCAAACTGCCCGCGCTTGCACCAACCGCATCAACAACCAGTACATGACCAGACGGCAGGAACCAGTGGCACAGAACACTCTTGAGGACATCCTCGGCACGCTCCGGCGCCACCCGGATGTCGAAGCCCCGAACCTCCAGGCCTGGGACGCCACGGACCGGCTGCTGCTCGAAGCCGCCGCAGCGCGCACGGAACCGGGTACCCGGCTGGCAGTGATCGGCGACCGCTACGGTGCTCTCACCCTCGGTGCGCTGGGCACTCTGGGGGTCCGCCGCGTCCGTGTGCACGAGGATCTCATCACTGGGGAGCGCGCCCTGCGGAACAACGCTGCGGCTGTGGGGCTCGCAGCGGCGGATCCCGGAGCCATTGACGCCACCGGGTTCGAACAATTGCCGCTGGCGGAGGAGCTGCTGTCCGGCGCGGAGCTGGTGCTGCTTCAACTGCCGCGGACGCTGGCGGAGCTTGAAGAAATCGCAGCCGCCGTGGCGCGTTATGCCGCCCCTGACGTGGTGCTGCTCGCCGGCGGGCGGATCAAACACATGTCCCTGGGAATGAACGCGGTCCTGGAGCGCCACTTCGAGACGGTCCAGCCGCAGCTGGCACGGCAGAAGTCCCGGATCATCCTCGCCAGCGGCGCCCGGCAAACTGAGACGCACGAGTGGAGTCCCGCCGTCGAACGCCTTGCCGAGCTGGACCTGGACGTTGCTGCGCACGGTGCCGTCTTTGCTGGAGCGAAACTGGACATCGGGACCAGGTTTCTCCTGACCTTCCTGCCGGAGATGCCTGAAGCCGGGCACGCCATCGATCTGGGCTGTGGCACCGGCATCCTCGCCGCCATGTACGCCCGCCAGAACCCGGTCTCAAGGGTCACGGCCACGGACCGGTCCGCCGCCGCCGTCGCGTCCGCCCGGGCCACGGCGCAGGCCAACGGCCTCGAGGAACGGATTACCGCCCTCCAGGATGACGCCATGAGCACCCTCCCGGCCGGAAGCGCCGACCTGGTCCTCCTGAATCCGCCCTTCCACCTGGGCGCCAGTGTGCATGCCGGAGCGGGCATCAAACTGTTCGAGGCGGCAGCCAGGGTCCTGGCGCCGGGCGGTGAGCTATGGACGGTGTTCAACCGGCACCTGCAGTACCTCCCTGCGCTGGAGCGGCTGGTGGGTCCCACCACTGTGAGGGGCGGCAATCAAAAGTTCACGGTGGCGGTCAGCACCCGGCGGCCATAGGCGCGCCAGCACGGCAAGGTGGCGCCCCGGCCGCGGCGCGGCCCCACCTCCGGCTCTGGGCGTTGATCAGGAGGTAACGTACCATTCAGACATCATCATGAATACGCGGCCGAAAACCTAGGGGAGACCGTGCCAGAAATCCGCCAGTCCTCGGCGCCACGGCGCGGGACTAATCTTCCGCGCATGGGGGACTTCAACCTCACGGTCATCCTGGATGCCATCCGCCGGTCATCCGGGGGGCTCAGCCGCGTGGAGCTCGCCCAGATTGTGGGCCTTTCGCCGCAGACTATCTCCAACATCTCCCGCCGCCTGCTGGACCAGCACCTGATCGTCGAAGCCGGCAAAGAAGGCAGTGGCCCCGGCAAGCCGCGCACCATGCTTCGTCTCAACCCGGGCGGCATGTATGCCATCGGCGTCCACCTGGACCCCGCCGTCACCACGTTCGTGGTCCTCGATCTTGTGGGCGCCGTTGTACAGCATTCACGGATTAGAACACCCGGCGGGAATGATCCTGCCGCCGTTATGTCCACCATGGCCACCGAGATCGAGCAGCTCGTTGCCGAGTCCGGCGTGGACACCAGCCGGATCGCCGGCCTGGGCCTGGCCGCTCCGGGACCCATCGACCTGGACAACGGCACCGTGGTGGAGCCGCCGCTGCTGCCGGGCTGGGACCGCGTGGAGCTTCGGGACGCCCTGGCCAAGGCCACCGGCTATTCCGTCCTGGTGGATAAGGACGTCACCAGCGCCGCCGTCGCCGAGACATGGGCCGGCGGGCCCAGCGGCTCGGGCAGTTTCATTTTTATGTACATGGGCACCGGTATCGGCTGCGGCATCGTCCTCAACGATGAGGTGGTCCGTGGAACGTCAGGAAACGCCGGCGAGATCGGCCACATCGTGGTGGACCCCGATGGCCCGGTCTGCGACTGCGGACTGCGCGGCTGCGTGAAGTCCTCAGCCATCCCGCAGGTGCTCGTGGCGGAGGCCGTCGCCGCCGGCATCCTGAACGGGTCCGGAAAGCACACCAGCGGAGCCGAAGTGCAGCAGAGCTTCTCCCAGCTGTGCGACCTTGCCGATGCCGGCGACGCCAAGGCCCTGGCGATCATCGACAAGTCAGCCGTGCTGGTGGCCCGGGCCGTCTCCGTGGTCACCAACACGCTGGATGTGGAGCGGGTTGTGTTCGGCGGGCCCTTCTGGAGCCGGATCGCCGACCGCTACCTGGAGAAGATCCCGGCCCTGGTGGACGCCAACAGCGCGGCCCGCCTGATCCACACCATCGAGGTTGTCGGCACGGGAGTCGGTGAGGACGTGGGCGCCGTTGGAGCTGCCTGCCTGGTCCTGGAGCATACACTGGCGCCCCGGGCGCAGCGGCTTCTCCTGGAAGTCTGACCGGACGTCTTAACGGGGCCTCCTTGCCACTGGCCGGAGCCCCATCTAGCATGTGGATATCGCCGCGGCTGGGGCCCGCAGATACAGGGGACGGCAGCCATTGACTGAATGGAGCACCAATGCGCCGGGCCCTTAAAATCACTTCACTCATCGCTGCAGCGGGCTTCGTGCTGACGGCGTGTTCCCCCTCCGCCCCCGAAGCGGAGACCAAAACGCTGAAGGTGGTCTACCAAAAGACCGATTCCTTCACTGCCCTTGACACGCTCTTCCAGGCGGCCAAGCAGGAGTTTGAGGCCGCCAACCAGGGCGTGACGATTGCCCTGGAGCCCATCCAGGCGAACGACGACGACTACGGCACCAAGCTTGCCCTCGCTCTCCGTTCGCCCTCCACCGCCCCGGATGTCTTCTATGAGGACACCTTCAAGGTGCGTTCCGACGTTGACGCCGGGTACCTCCTGAAGCTGGACAGCCACCTTGAGGGGTGGAAGGACTGGGATACCTTCGACGCTGGCGCCAAAGCGGCCGGTCTGGGGGACGACGGCGGCACCTACGCGGTTCCGCTGGGCACCGACACCCGAGCTATCTGGTACAACAAAAAGGTGCTCGCCGCCGCGGGCGTCAGCGTCCCGTGGGAGCCCCGCACCTGGCAGGACATCCTGGACACCGCCCGGAAAATCAAGGCCAGTGACGCCTCCGTGGTGCCGTTCAACATGTACGCCGGCAAGGCCACCGGCGAAGGCACCGTGATGCAGAGCTTCTACGAGCTGTTCTACGGAACGGATTCCGAACTCTACGACGCCGACGCCAAAAAGTGGGTAGTCGGTTCCCCGGGGTTCACCGACTCGTTGGCGTTCCTCAAGACCCTCTACGACGAAAAACTGGCCGTCTCCCCGGCGGAGGCCCTCGACGCGAATGTGTGGAAGAAGGTCTTCGGCGAATGGCTGCCGCAGGGCAAGATGGGCGCAACCGTGGAAGGTTCGTATACGCCGTCGTTCTGGCAGAAGGGCGGCAGCTACGAGTGGGCCGAGTACGGGCAGGACATGGGCGTCACAGCGTTCCCGACCCAGAACGGCCAGGCACCCGGCGGCGTCAGCATGTCCGGCGGTTGGACCGTGGCGGTAGGAGCGGAGACCAAAAATCCTGACCTCGCGTTTGAGTTCCTCGCCACGGCACTGAACCAGAAGAACTCCCTGGCCTTTAACATCGCCAGCTCCCAGATCGCCGTGCGGAAGGACGTCGCCGCCGACGCCGGCTACCAGGCGGCCAACCCGTTTGTGAAGGACGTGTCCGAGCTTGTGGCCGTCACGCATTACCGTCCCGCAACTGCCGACTACCCCCGGATCTCCGCGGCCGTCCAGGAGGCCACGGAAGCCGTGATTACCGGGGCGAAATCCCCGGAGCAGGCAGCCGCCGACTATGACACGGCGGTGAAGGGCATCGTGGGTGAGGCCAAGACCGTCGCCAAGTAGCCTGTGGCAGTTTTCCTAACGCGTGACCAGACCGGCCACCGGCGGCGTCGCCCCGGACTCAGGCGCCAGGCACGGCTGCTCCCCGTACTGCCGGCAGTGGTTCTCCTGCTGGTGTTTTTGGCCGGTCCCGTGCTGTGGGCCTTCCACGCGTCATTCACTAATGCAGCCCTGACCGGCCGCAATGCCCGCAGTCCCGGTTGGATCGGGTTCGACAACTACGCCAGGCTCCTGTCGGACCCGATGCTGCCGCTCTCGCTGGGCCTGACTGTCCTGTTCGTGGGCGGGTCTGCCATCCTGGGCCAGAACCTGCTGGGGCTCACCCTCGCGGTGCTGATGCGGCGGGCGCGCCGAACGCTGGCCGCCGTCGTCGGTACGGCGGTGGTGGCCGCATGGGTGCTCCCCGAGATCGTGGCCGCCTTCGCCGCCTACGCGTATTTCAGCCGGGACGGGACCCTGAACCAGCTGCTGGGCGGGCTGGGGCTCGGGCAGACCGACTGGCTGTATTCGTTCCCGATGGTCGCCATCCTGCTTGCCAACATCTGGCGTGGCACGGCGTTCTCCATGCTGGTGTACCGCGCCGCGCTCAATGACATCCCCGGCGAGGTCACGGAGGCCGCGCTGATGGACGGTGCCGGCGGCTGGCAGCGGCTGGCCTTCATCACCATCCCCATGATCCGCGGCAGCATCGCCACCAACCTCATGCTCATCACCCTGCAGACGCTGGCGGTGTTCACCCTGATCTGGGTGATGACAGCGGGCGGCCCCGCCAACGCCAGCACCACGCTGCCTGTGCTGGCGTACCTGGAGGCCTTCAAGTTCGGCGACATCGGCTACGGCACCGCGGTGGCGTCAGTGCTGATCCTCATTGGCGTGGTGTTCGGTGCCGCCTACGTCCGGCTCCTGCGGGAGAGCAAACCATGACGACGACGGCGGGGACCTCCGCGCGGGGGAAGCTGCGGTCCGGGACGGGCGCAGTTTCCCGCGCCCAGCAGCGTGCCCGGATGCCGGCGGACGTGTCCCTGATCCTGATCGGTGCCTGCTTTGTCCTGCCGCTGCTCTGGCTGGTGTTTGCGTCCCTTGATGCCTCCGCCGGGCATGAGGCAAGGCTCCCGGGTCGGTTCTCCTTGGATAACTTTGCCGCCATCATGACACCGGGGCTGCTGTTCCAGCCGCTTTGGAACAGCATGGTGCTGTCCGCCGGCACAGCCGCCGTGAACCTCGTGGCAGCAGTCCTGGCTGCCTACCCGCTGTCCCGCTACCAGTCCAGGTTCAACAAGCCGTTTATGTACACCGTCCTGTTTGGAACCTGCCTTCCCATCACGGCGATCATGGTGCCGGTGTACGGGTTGTTTGTGCAGCTTCAACTGCTGGATTCGATGCCCGCCACGATCTTCTTTATGGCCACTACCACGTTGCCCATGGCCATCTGGATGACGAAGAGCTTTATGGACGCAGTCCCGGTGTCGTTGGAGGAAGCGGCCTGGGTGGACGGTGCGTCAGGATTAACGGCGCTGCGGACCATCGTCCTGCCCCTGATGCGGCAGGGGCTGGGCGTGGTGTTCATTTTTGTGTTCATCCAGGCCTGGGGGAACTTCTTCGTCCCGTTCGTCCTGCTCCTGTCCGAAGCCCGGCAACCAGCAGCGGTGTCGATCTTCAGCTTCTTCGGACAGCACGGCGCAGTGGCGTACGGCCAGCTGGCCGCCTTCTCCATCCTGTATTCGGTCCCGGTGCTGGCCCTGTACGTGATTGTGGCCAAGGGCGCAGGAAGCTCATTCGCGCTCTCGGGTGCGGTCAAGGGCTAGTGACGCGGGGCTAGCGATGCCGATCGGATCCCTCAGTCGATGTCCTCGACCACCACGCCGAAGGGGATGCTGTCATCGAGGTGGGCCTGGTGGCCGGTGGGACCCGCGTTGTAGGTAACCCGGACACCATGGGACTTGTCGGCAGCGGACTGCTGCAGGACAGGCTTGACGGCAAGGATGAACCGCTCGCTCTTGTCGGCGAGAAACTCTTTGTAACTGGCTGGAAGCTCACTCATGGCAAAAGAATAGACCTGCAGAGCCGCGATGGGGAGGGGTCCCCATTGCGGCCGGACCCGCAGGTGGCTTGGATAGGATGGCGGACGGAGTGCAGCCGCCGGCGGCACACCCGGGCTAACATCCGTAAACCACCAGCCATCAGGGGGAAATCCATTGCTTCAGACCAGTGCGCCCGCACGTATCGATCCGGCGGAACTGGCCCGTGCACAGCAGGTGGTGGCGAACATTTCCCGCAGCTTCGATGCCAAAGTGGTGGGCCAGGCACGGCTGCGTGAATCCCTGCTGGTGGGCCTGATGACCGGTGGGCACATCCTGCTGGAAAGCGTTCCGGGCCTGGCGAAGACCACCGCCGCGCAGACGGTGGCCGATGCGGTGAGCGCAGAGTTCCGCCGGATCCAGTGCACGCCGGACCTGCTGCCCAGCGATATCGTGGGCACGCAGATCTACGACGCCGCCAAGGGCACCTTCATCACGCAGCTGGGGCCGGTGCACGCCAACATCGTCCTGCTTGATGAGATCAACCGTTCCAGCGCCAAGACCCAAAGCGCCATGCTGGAGGCCATGCAGGAGCGGCAGACCTCCATCGGGGGAGAGGAGTACCGGCTGCCGTCCCCGTTTATGGTGCTGGCCACGCAGAACCCGATCGAGCAGGAAGGCACGTACCAGCTGCCGGAGGCTCAGATGGACCGCTTTATGCTCAAGGACGTGCTGGACTACCCCACGCCGGCCGAGGAAACGGAAATCATCCGCCGGATCGACGCAGGGGTCTTCACTGAGGCGCAGAAGCCTGCGGCCGCCGCCTCTTTGGACGCCGTCATTAGTGTGCAGGAGCTGGTGAAGCGGATCTATATCGACCCGGCCATCATCAACTACATTGTGGGCCTGGTGTTCGTCACCCGGAACGCCGGGCAGTACATCGACCAGCGGCTCGCCGGCTTCATCGAGTTCGGCGCCAGCCCGCGCGCCAGCATTGCCTTCAGCCAGGCCGCCCGGGCAGTGGCACTTCTCAACGGCAGGGACCACGTGATCCCGGAAGACGTGAAGTCCCTCGCCCACCGTGTGCTCCGGCACCGCCTCATCCTGGGGTTCGACGCCGTTGCCGAGCAGGTGCCGGTGGAGACGATCATCGACGCGGTCGTAGCCTCCGTCCAGACTCCCTGAGGCTGCGGTGACCAGCCTCCTGCAGCGCGTGAAGGCGAAGATGGCCATCTTCGCCCACCGGAAAGCCCGCGGCATGCTCGACGGCGAATACGGTTCCGTCTTCCGCGGCCGCAGCCTCGACTTTGATGACCTGCGCGCCTATATCCCCGGGGACGATGTCCGCGACATCGATTGGAAGGCTTCCGCCCGGTTCGGATCGCCGCTCATCAAGCGGTATGTCGCCGTGCGGCGCCAGACCGTCCTGCTTATTGCCGATACAGGACGGGGCATGGCTGCCGAGTCCCGCGACGGCGAAACCAAGAAGGACATCGCCGTGATGGCACTCGGCGTGGTGGGCTACCTGGCGCACCGGCACGGCGACGTAGTGGGCCTGGTCTGCGGCGACGGCAACGGGACACGCTCCATCCAGGCCAAAGCCGGTGAGCCGCATCTGGAACGGCTCCTGCGCGAGGTTGACTCGTCCACTTCCCTGGACTCTGGCCCCAGCAGGATCGAGGACCAGCTGGAGTACGTGGCCCGCAACGTCAAGGGCAGGTTCCTGCTGTTTGTGGTGTCCGACGAACATGCCGCCGGCGCCGACACCGAACAGCTGCTGCGCCGGCTGCGTGCCCAGCATGAGGTCCTTTGGCTCACCATCCGGGACGCTGACTTGGCCGGGGAAGGAAACACCGGCCAGGACGCCTTCAGCGTGGCAGACTCGTCGATGCTGCCAGCACACCTGGCAGCATCCCCGGCAATCGCGGCGGCCTATGCCAAGGCAACAGGGGAACGGGACGCGGCCCGGCAGGCCATGCTCCGCCGCGCCGGCATTACCCAAGGCCACGTGACCGGCAGCAGTGCGGTCATGACGGAACTCTTCGCCCTCCTGGAAAGGCACCGGCGTGCAGGCTGACCCGGGCATCTACGAACCCCTCCAGTACAGCCAGGCGTGGCTGTGGACCGGACTCGCCCTACTGGCAGCGGTCCTGGGCTGGTACGCGTTCGTTTTCCTGAGCACGCGCAAACCGAAGGTGACGGAGCAGGCGCCCCGGTTCACTCCGCCGTCGGACCTTGCGGGCCTCAAGGAGGCCTACCTGCAAAGGATCGACGCCGTCACGGCAGACGCCGCCGCCGGGCTGCTGACCGCACGGGAGTCCCACCAGGAACTTAGCCTGCTGGTCCGCCGGTTCGCCCGCGACGTCACCGGTATCGACGCCCCCAGGATGACCCTTGCGGAGCTGCACGGGCACCCACTGCCCCCAGTGGCCGAGGCCGTCCGCAAGATCTACCCGGGCGAGTTCGGCCTGGAACCCCTTCCGCCGGTCGCGCAATCGGCCGAGACTGCCCGCCAGGCGGTGCGGCAATGGAACTGATGTTCTGGTGGCTGATCCCGCCTGCGCTGGTCATCGCGGCCCTGGCCGGTTGGCGCGCCTTCCGCCCGGACCGACACGCAAACGCTCAACGGCGGCCGGTGGCCAATGCGGACCGCCTTACCGCGCTGCCCGAATACCAGGCGGCCCTCCGCCAGCACCGCCGATGGCTGGCCGTAGCCGCTCTCGCGGCCACAACCCTGCTGGTCTCCGCGGTGGCCGCGGCGGCGCGTCCGGTGGAACTGACTACCATCCAGCCGTTGCAGCGCAACCGGGACATCATGCTGTGCCTGGACACATCGGGCTCCATGAGCAGCGCCGACGCGGCTGTGGTGCAGGTGTTTGCCGAACTGGCGAAGGAGTTCGACGGCGAACGGATCGGCCTCACTGTCTTCGACAGCAGCGCCGTCCAGGTCTTCCCCCTCACCGACGACTACGGGTATGTACAGGAACAACTCCAGCTGGCCCAACGCGCGTTCGAGGGAAGCCCCGGGAGCGCGGGGTTCCTGGACGGCACCTGGAACGGCCGCGGATCGTCACTGATCGGCGACGGCCTGGCATCCTGCGTCAACGGGTTCCCGGACACCGGCGCCGCGGATGCACGCAGAGCGGAGACCGGCACACCTGACGCCGGTCAGCGGCGCTCGCGGTCCATCGTCCTGGCAACGGACAACTACCTGTCCGGCGATCCCATCTTCACCCTGGAACAGGCGGCCGCCCTGGCCAAGGAGCGCGATGTGCGCATTTACGCCCTGAACCCCGGCGACTTTGACTACGGAACCGGCCCAGGCCAGCCCGGAGCGAGGCTGCGCACAGCGGCCGAAGCCAGCGGTGGGGCGTACCACCAACTGGACAGCCCGGAGGCTGTGGCGGACATCGTCCGATCCGTGCAGGAAACCGAAGCCACGGCCATGAAGGGAGCACCCCGGGCGGTTGTCTCGGACCGGCCCGATCTGCCCCTCGCGCTGGCACTCCTGTCCGCCCTGGTTCTGGCGGGCGCATCGTGGAGGCTCCGGCCATGACTCTGCAACCGATCCTGCCCTGGTGGGTTATGGCCCCGCTCATCGCCGCGACCGTGCTGTTTCTGGTCTGGCGACTCGTCCACGCGGCGCGCCAGAGCTCGGCCGGTATGCGCCGCGACTGGCTGTTCAGGAGCGCCCTGGTGCTGCTGCTCCTGGCTGCGGCGCTCCGGCCGGGTGTCCCCGGCGGGAGTTCCCAAGCCGAGGCGGCGGATGTCAACGTTTTCTTCGTGGTGGACACCAGCAGCAGCATCGCTGCCGAAGACTACGGCGACGGCTCGCCCCGGCTGGACGGGGTGCGGCAGGACATCATGGCCATCGCAGGTGAACTGGCCGGAGCCCGCTTTTCGTTCCTGACGTTCGACAGCAACGCCATTGTCAGGATGCCCCTCACCACCGACACCACCGCCCTGGACACCAGCGTGTCCGTCCTGCGGCCCCAGGTCACCGCATTCTCCAAGGGCAGCAGCGTCACAGCCGCCGGAACCTTGCTGGCGGAGCGGCTGCGCGCCGCGCGGGACAGCCATCCCGAACGGCCGCGCCTGGTCTACTACCTGGGAGACGGTGAACAGACCAGCGCCAAGGCACCGGAAGCGATCAGGCTCGACGGCGGCCTGGTGGACGGGGGCGCGGTGCTCGGCTACGGCACGGCGGACGGCGGCCGGATGAAGGAAAACACGGGCCAGGGGTCGGGGCAGGACGCTGGCGCCGGCTACATCCAAGACCGGTCGTCCGGAACCGGCAAGGATGCTTTATCGGTCATCGACGAAGGCCGGCTGCGGGGCATTGCCGGTCAGCTGGGGATTCCGTATGTCCACCGTTCGGCCGGAGACCCGGTGGCGCCGATGATGCAGGCCGCTGATCCAGGGGAACTCCAACGGGTGCCGGCGGACGGCGTCGGGGGCGGGCGGACGGAGCTGTACTGGCTCCTCGCCGCCGGGGCGTTCCTGCTGGCACTCCGCGAAACCGTCCTGGTGCTGCGCCAGTGGCGGCAGCTCCGGCCCGGACCGGGAACTCGAACATGATGCGGCCAGCGCCCAAACCGGCACCGCAGGAACCGGCACCCCAGGAACCGGCACCGCCGGTGACCTCACGGGACCGGCGGGAGCGCCGCCGTCGGCTGTTGTGGTGGTCTATGCTGCCCGCACTCCTGGTCCTGTGCCTGTCCGCTAAGTTGCTCAGCGTGGGCATTCTCGCCGACACTGCTGCCCGGTCCTTCGCGGCCGGGGACTCCGGCGGCGTGGCGGATGCTGCGGGCGGACTGAGGACCGCCAATTTCATCGAACCGCACAAGGCGCCGTTCGCCGAGGGTGACGGCCTGTTCCTCGCCGGGGACTTCGCTGCCGCCCGCCAACGCTTCGAGGAAGCACTGTCCCTGGCGGGCACGGCCGACGAGTGCGTTGTCCGGGTCAACCTGGCCCTCACCATCGAACGCCTCGGTGACGCCGAGGCCAAAACAGAAGATCCGACGGCGGCGGCCCGGCTGTTCGCCGAAGGCGTTGCGGTAGTGGAGGCTGCTCCGGAGGGCTGCTTTGACGCCCGAGCAGCCAGTGCGGATTCAGGCACGGACGCCGATGCGGCGGAGAAACTGGAACAGGCGGCGGAGCGGCTGCAGCAAAAGGCCGATGCAGCGGCTGCGGACAACACCACCCCGCAACCGCCGGAAGAGCTTGGGCAGGACGAGCCTCCGGCGGATCCGGGCCGGCAGAGCCAGCTTGAGCAGCTCAGGGACAGCGCCAGGGAAGCCCAAAGCGAGCGGAATTCCGGGCAGGAGCGGGACGAGTACCTCCGGGACGATGGCTTCGGGCCGGGTGTTGACCGGCCCTGGTAACAGGCCAAGGCAGCGGCGGGTCTGCAGTATGCCCCATGAATTCGTTGACCAATATGGCGAAGAAAATTCTGCACCAATGCGAAACACGCCGTAAAGCTGCGTCTTAATTCGGCAGTGGACTTGAAGGGTGCCCCGCGGGCTCCTAGAGTTCTATACAAGTTACCGAGGTAACGTGTCAGCGATCCTCCGATTGTGGAGGGTGTGGGTGCCCCCATGTGGGCCTGACATTTGCTCACGGACAACTTCATTACAGGCGTAACAGTCGCGGCTGCGTCCCTGTGGAGTCTTCCGTGTTCCCAAACTCAAATTCATTCTCGGCTTCACCGTCACATTTGCTGACCGGTAGCCGGCAATGGCCCAAAGCCAAGGACGCAAATGTCACCGCCAAGCCTTATTGAAACGCATCCGAACCTCACCGAGACTGCCCCCGTGGCGCTCTCGTACGAGCTCTTCCCGCCCCGCTCGCCGGCCGCGGCCGAGTCGCTCTGGACCACCATCCGGGAACTGGAAACCACCGAGCCGGACTATGTCTCCGTCACTTACGGTGCCAGTGGCTCGAACCGGGACACCGCCGTCGAACTCATCAACAGGCTCCTCCTGGAAACCACGCTCCGGCCCCTCGCCCACCTCACCTGCGTGGGCAACACGCCGGAGGAACTGGCGGAGATTATCGGCGACCTCCTGGACACCGGCGTCCGGGGCATCCTGGCCCTCCGGGGCGACCAGCCGAAGGACGGTGCACCGCTCGCCGCAGGGTCACTGCGGTATGCGCAGGACCTGATCGAACTTATCCGGCGGGTTGAACAGCGGCGGTCGGCCCTGCTGTGTGCAGGCAAGATCGCCGTGGGCGTCGCCGCGTACCCCACCCGGCACCCGGAATCACCCAGTGAAGCCCACGACGTCGAGGTGCTGCTCGCCAAGCAGCGCTCCGGCGCCGACTTTGCCATCACCCAGGTCTTCTTCCATACCGAGCAATACGCGAACCTCGTCAGCCGCGCACGCCGGGCAGGGGTCACCATCCCCATCATCCCGGGCGTTATGCCGCTCACCAGCCTGCGCCGGGTCACACGGCTCGGGGAACTGACCGGCGTTGAACCGGCACCGGAACTCCTCGCCCGCCTGGCCGCCGCGGACAGCGACGGCGAACGACTCCGGATCGGTGTCCGGGCCACGGTGGACCTGGCCAACGCGGCCCTCGAGGCCGGAGCGCCGGGCATCCACATCTACACCTTCAACGAACACCAGAGCGCGCTGGAGGTGCTGGACAAACTGGCACTTCCGCGCCAGTCCCGTTCAGTTGGCCGCCGCAGCGCCGCTGTCCGTGCCGACGCCTCAGCCCAGCGCCAGCTCGCCAGCTGACCTTCCAACATCCGCCAGACCATTCACAGTTTCCACTAACACTCAAGGAATCTCCCATGACTGAACAGAACACCACCCCGTTCCCGGCCGCGTCACTCCTCGGCTACCCGCGCATCGGCCGCCGCCGCGAGCTCAAGAAGGCCATCGAAGCCTACTGGGCCGGCAAGATCGACGCTGATGCCCTGGACGCCGCCGCCAAGGGCATCCAGCTGACCATCGCCAAGCGCCTGCAGGAACTGGGCCTCACCGAAGCCGCCGCTGTTCCGGGCACGTTCTCCTACTACGACCAGGTCCTGGACGCCACCGCCCACCTCGGCGCTGTCCCGGCCCGCTTCGGCAAGCTCCTCAACGCCGAAGGCCAGCTCGACATCGACGGCTACTTCACCCTGGCCCGTGGCAACAAGGACCAGCAGCCGCTGGAAATGACCAAGTGGTTCGACACGAACTACCACTACCTCGTTCCGGAGATTGGCCCGGAGACCGAGTTCACCCTCGCCTCCAACCGCATCGTTGAGGAATTCGAGTTCGCCCTGGCCAACGGCATCGAGACCCGCCCGTACATCGTTGGCCCGGTCACCTACTTGCTGCTCTCCAAGGCTTCGGATGAAGCCCAGGCAGGCTTCGCTCCGCTGTCCCGCCTCGAAGACGTCCTGCCGGTCTACGTGCAGCTGCTCGATAAGCTCGCCGCCGCAGGCGCCAGCTGGATCCAGCTGGACGAGCCCGCCCTGGTTGTTGACCAGGACACCCCGGCCGCCGAAATCGAAGCAGCCGTTGCCCGCGCTTACGAAGTCCTCTCCGGTGCGGCCAACCGCCCGCAGATCCTCGTCTCCACCCCGTACGGCGCCCTCGATGGCCAGCTGGGCACACTTGCCGCCACCAACATCGACGCCCTGCACATCGACGCCTTCAAGGGCGCGGTCCCGTCCGCAGCGGCCCTGGCCGGCCTCGGCAACAAGACCCTGGTTGCCGGCGTCGTTGACGGCCACAACATCTGGCGCAACGACCTGGCCGTCGCCGCCGCCAAGCTGGACGAACTGAAGGCTGCCGCCGGCCGGATCGCCGTCAGCACCTCCACCTCCACCCAGCACGTCCCGCACGACGTCACCGAAGAAGGCCAGCTCTCCGAGGACCTGCGCAGCTGGCTCGCGTTCGCCGACCAGAAGGCCGTGGAAGTCAAGACCCTCGCGTCCTACCTGGCCGACCCGGCCTCCGCCAAGGCTGCCATCGACGAGGCATCCGCCGTCATCGCAGCCCGCGCCATCGCCGAAGGCGTCCGCCGCGACGACGTCAGGGCCCGCACCGAGGCCCTGACCGCAGCGGACTTCAGCCGCTCCGCCTACGCAGTACGGGAAGCCGCCCAGGAAGAGGCCCTGCACCTCCCGCCGCTGCCCACCACCACCATCGGCTCCTTCCCGCAGACGTCCGAGATCCGCTCGGCGCGAGCCCGCAACAACAAGGGTGACCTTACCAACGAGCAGTACGAGCAGCTCATGAAGGACGAGATCAAGCGCGTTGTTGAGCTGCAGGAAGAGCTCGGCTACGATGTCCTGGTGCATGGCGAGCCTGAGCGCAACGACATGGTCCAGTACTTCGCCGAGAACCTCGAAGGCTTCGACGTCACGGTCCATGGCTGGGTCCAGTCCTACGGCTCACGCTGCACCCGCCCGTCCATCCTCTGGGGCGACGTCACCCGCAGCGCCCCCATCACGGTGGCCTGGGCCGAGTACGCCCAGTCGCTGACCAGCAAGCCGATGAAGGGCATGCTCACGGGTCCGGTCACCATCCTGGCCTGGTCCTTCGTCCGCGATGACCAGCCACTGGGCGAGACCGCCAACCAGGTTGGCCTGGCCCTCCGCGACGAAATCGCGGACCTCGAGGCTGCCGGCATCAAGGTCATCCAGGTGGACGAGCCCGCGCTGCGCGAGCTCCTGCCGCTGCGCAAGGCAGACCACGCCACCTACCTGAAGTGGTCAGTGGATTCCTTCCGCCTGGCCACCGCCGGTGCGGCCGACGCCACGCAGATCCACACCCACCTCTGCTACTCGGAGTTCGGCGTGATCATCGACGCCATTGACGGCCTCGACGCAGACGTCACGTCCATCGAAGCGGCACGGTCGCGCATGGAGGTTGTCCACGACCTCGAGTCCCACGGCTTCGGCCGCGGCGTTGGTCCGGGCGTCTACGACATCCACTCGCCGCGTGTTCCGGGCGAAGCCGAGGTCACCGAACTCCTGGCCACCGCCGTCAAGCACGTCCCGTCCCGCCAGCTCTGGGTCAACCCGGACTGCGGCCTGAAGACCCGCGGCTACGCCGAGACCGAAGAGTCCCTGCGCAACCTGGTCAAGGCCACCAAGACGGTCCGCGCCGGCCTGCTGGAGTCCGCGAAGTAGCCCACCCGCATTAACGACGGCGGCCGGTCACCGAAAGGTGACCGGCCGCCGTCGTACTTTAACCATCGATTGCTGCGTAACTGCCCTTTTCAGGGCTCAATAGGGCCCTTGTGGAGCAATCGATTCAGGACTCCCAGAGGATTTCGTCGTCCACCACGCCGTCTTCGTCGGCGGCTACCACCAGGACCTCGTCCGTGAAGTGTGAGCCCAGGGTGAAGTCCATAACAAAGTAGCGCTCGGGCTGGCCGGGGAAAATGCCCACGTGGCCGAGTTTGAGGGCTTTGAGGAAGACGTCGTTGGTGAGCTGGCTGCGTTCCTCCACGCCGAAGACTTTCTGCAGGTGCTCGTCCTTGAGGGCGCTGCAGTGGAAGTGAAGGTATTCCTGGGGGCTGGTGCCTTCCTGCTCCAGTTCGTCGGCGATCATCTGCCTGACCTCATCCACCAGCTCGGGGAGGAACCGCAGCCGGTAGTCCACCTTGTGCATGGCCGCTTCGTCAAAGTGGTCGTGTGCGTTGATGTTCAGGTCGAGTTCCAGTACCTGGCCACCCAGCTCATGTTTGGCGGCGATGTTGTGATCCCTGCCGTGGTTGAGCTCGATTTCTCCAAAGTGCTGGCTCGCTACCCTGTTCATACCTTCAACATAGACCCCAAGTGCTGCGCTTTCCAGCATTCCGGGCTAATTGCCTGAGGACCCCGCAGCGGCCATCGTCTCGGCGAGCAGGTCCACAAACAGCTGCACCCGGGCGGTCTTCTTCTCGTTGATGAGCAGGGCAAACACGTTCCGGGCCAGCCGGATCTCGGGAACGTCCAGCACTACAACGCCGGCTGGCCGGTTCCGCAATGCGAGCTCGGGCACCAGCGCAGCGCCCAGTCCGGCGGCCGCCATTTCGAGGCTGGCATGGAAATCGTCGCTGTGGGCCACCACGCGCGGATGCAGGTTGCAGCTGGCAAAGAGCCGTTCGATCACCACGGCATCGGGGCTCCCGGGGTGGTGCATGATCCAGGGCAGCTCGGACAGATGGTCCGCCGCCACCTTGGCGTCCGTGCGGAATCCCCAGCCCGCGGGCAGCACCACACGGAAGTTGTCGTCGCCGATCCACTGCCGGTTGATGGTGTGCGGCCAGGCGAGCCCGGACTGGCCCACCTGGAAGACCAACGCCACATCGAGCTCTCCGCCGGTGCGTAGTCCCTGGATGGTCTGGGCCGGCTCGGCCACCGACACTTTGAGGTCGATCCCCAGGTCCTTCCACGCCGGATTCTTCAGGATGCGCGGGAGGACGTAGGTGGCCAGGCTGGGAAAGATTCCCAGCCGCAGTTCCTGGCTGGTGCTGCTGTGTGTTTTGGAGGCTGCCGCCATCAGGGCTTCGATGTCCGTCAGCACCTTCGCGGCGTGCCGGGTCATCACCACCGCCGCTTCCGTGGGGACCACGCTGCGGGCCGAGCGCTGGAACAGGACCACGCCCGTTTCCCGTTCCAGGGCGGACATCTGCTGCGAGACCGCCGACGCCGTGTACCCCAGGCGTGCCGCTGCGGCCGCGAAGGATCCCAGCCGGGTAACTTCGAGGAGAGTCTTCAGATGAACGGGATTTACCAACGCTGTCCTTCGGTCAGGGCCGCCTGGGTACCGCGTTGCGCCGGTTCTGGGAGGCCCGCTTCATTGTGGCACAAAGATTTACGGCAAACTCAGTCATCCACCGGCCCCACGGCGTCGAACTGCCCCTATAGAGTTTGCACCGAGCAAGCGCACATGCAGTCCGAGCAGGGGAGCAGAACAGTGTCTTTGGCAGGGAACTCGACCTTCAAGCCGCAGGGACGGCGCATCGCGGTCGTGGGCAGCGGAGTGGCCGGCCTGACGGCCGCTTATGTCCTGAACCGGCAAGACAACGTCACCCTTTTCGAGGCGGACAGCAGGCTGGGCGGCCATGCCCACACCCACAATGTCACGCAGCCCGATGGATCCGTCCTCGGCATCGACACCGGCTTCATCGTCCACAACGAGCGGACCTATCCCACCCTGCTGCGGTTGTTCGCCGAGCTGGGCGTGGAGACGCAGGACTCCGAAATGAGTATGTCCGTCCGCTGTGACGGCTGTGGCCTGGAATACGCCGGGGCCCGTGGGGGCGGTCGCGGGATCATCGCCCGCCCGTCCAGCCTGCTGCGCGGACGCTACCTGCTGATGCTGCTGGAGGTCATGCGGTTCTACCGCAGGGCCCGGGCGCTGATTGAGACGGCTCCCGCGTCCGACGCCGGCCCTGGTGCGGGCGGCGCGGAGCTCACCCTCGGTGAATTCCTGGCAAAGGAACGCTTCAGCCAGTACTTCATCTCCCATTTCATGACGCCGGTGGTCAGCGCAGTCTGGTCATGCGATCCCACCACTGCGCTGTCCTATCCGGCGCGCTACCTCTTCACGTTCCTGGGCCACCACGGAATGCTGGGCGTCAAGGGTTCGCCGCAGTGGCGGACCGTCACCGGCGGTTCGGGGAGGTACGTGGAGAAACTCGCCGCGACGCTCCCTGACATCCGGCTCGGCACCCCCGTCAGGGCCATCAGGCGCCACGCCCTGGGTGTCGAAGTGGACACCGATCAGGGAGTCGATGACTTCGAGGCCGTGGTCATTGCCACGCACCCGGCCCAGGCCCTGGGCTTCCTCGCGGACGCCACGCCGGCCGAAAAGGAAGCCCTCGGCCAGATGCCGTACTCCGTCAACCACACCGTTTTCCACCGCGACCCGGCCGTCCTGCCCGCCGCGGACAATGCCAGGGCGTCCTGGAACTACCGGCTCCCGGACTGCGAAGCCCGCCCGGATAAGGTGCTGGTCAGCTACGACCTCACCCGGCTGCAGCGCCTGGAGCCAGCCGATGGCCAGCCGTACCTGGTGAGCCTGGGGGAGTCCGAGCTCATCGCGGAGGCACGGGTCCTGGAACATTTGGTCTACGAACACCCCCAGTACACCCCCGAATCACTGCGGGCACAGCAGCGCATTGCGGCACTGAGCGATGACCGCATCGCCTACGCCGGCGCCTACCTGGGCTGGGGGTTCCATGAGGACGGCGCCCTGGCAGGTGTCCGTGCCGCCGCGAGCCTGGGACGCACCTGGGACGGGCCCTCGACTCAGGCGCCCGAGCCCGAACTGCTCCCAGCCTCGGAGCGCGCATGAGCTCAACCGCAGCCATCTACCGCACGTCCATTTCCCACGTGCGCCAGAGCCCGCTGAAGAATGCTTTCACCTACCGGAGCTACAGCTGGTTTGTGGACGTGGACCGGCTCCCCGTTCTGCCCCGGCTCATGCGGCCGCTGGCTGTCTTCCGGGCCGCCGACCACCTGGGCGATCCCGACGCCACCATCCGCAGCAACGTGGAACGGTTCCTGCGGACCCGGGGGATAGAGCCCGACGGCGGGACCATCCGGATGCTGACCAGCGCCCGGGTCTTCGGCCACGTCTTCAACCCGCTCACCCTCTTCTGGTGCTACCGGATGTCCGGGGAGCTGCAGTGTGTCATCGCCGAGGTCCACAACACCTACGGCGAACGCCACTGCTACCTCCTGGAAACGGATCCTTCCGGCCGGGCCAGCGTGCCCAAGGCCTTCTACGTGTCACCGTTCAATGACGTTGACGGGCACTACCGGATGAAGCTGCCCGCACCGGAGCAACGGCTGTCCGTCTCCATCGTCCTGGAGCGGGAAGGGCAGCGGCCGTTCGCCGCAACTATGGACGGGGAACGGCGCCCCGGCACCGTCAGGAACATCCTGGCAGCGGCCGTTGCCGTCCCGGCCGCGCCGCTGCTGGTATCGGCACTGATCCGGATCCAGGGCATCAAACTCTGGGCGCGACGCCTGCCAGTCATCAAGAAACCACATCACCCCTCACAGGAGGCAGTCCAATGACCATGACCGATGAAAACGGAACAGCCGCGACTGCGGAGGTCTCCGCCGCGAAGTCAGCCGCACGGCACCCGGTGACGGAAAGGACCGCTGCCGGGGTACCGGCGTCGCCGGCCACCATCGATCCGGAAGTGTGGCCCGGCGTTGCCCACGCGCCGTCGGGCACTAAGGCGCGGGTGGCGGGCAAGGCCGCCGGCCTGTTGTTCAAGGCGGCCGTACGTCGGCTGCCCCTGCGCATTGCCTACCCGGACGGTTCGGTGCTGGGCGCCGGCGGCCCGGACGCGCCGGTGATGACCATGCTCAGGCCGGCAGCGTTCGAAGTGCGGATCGGTGACAACGGCCTGATCGGGCTGGGCGAGTCTTTTATGGCGGGGGACTGGGAAGCGTCAGACCTCGCCGGTGTGCTGGAGGTCTTCGCCGCGTCCGTGGACACGCTGATCCCTGCGCCGCTGCAGAGGCTGCGGACCCTGTACCTGCCGCGGACGCCGCGGCAGGAACGCAATGAAGAGCACAACACCCGCAGCAACATCTCGCGGCACTACGACCTCTCCAACGAGCTCTTCTCCAACTTCCTGGACACCACCATGAGCTACTCCTCGGCGCTTTTCCCGCTGAGCGACGGTGCACTGGATTCGGTCCCGTGGGATGCCTTGGCGAAAGCCCAGCAAGCCAAGATCGACAGGCTGCTGGACAAGGCCGGCGTCGGATCCGGCACGCGGCTGCTGGAGATCGGCACCGGCTGGGGTGAGCTGGCCCTCCGGGCAGCAGCCCGGGGTGCCACTGTCTACAGCGTGACGCTCTCCAGCGAGCAGCGGGCGCTGGCGCAGGAAAGGATTGCGGCCGCCGGCTACGCAGACCGGGTGACCGTGGCGCTGCAGGACTACCGGGCAGTGGAGGGCGAATTCGACGCTGTTGTGTCAGTGGAAATGGTCGAGGCGGTTGGTTATGAGTACTGGCCCATCTACTTCCAGACCATCGACCGCGTGCTGGCCCCGGGTGGGAAGGTGGCCATCCAAGCCATCACCATGCCGCACGGCCGCATGCTGGCTACCCGCAACGCGTACACCTGGGTGCACAAGTACATTTTCCCCGGTGGCTTCCTTCCCTCAGTGCGGGCCATCGAAAGCGTGACCCAGCAGCACACCACACTCCGCGTGCGGGAACGGATGGGCCTGGGCGATCACTACGCCGCGACCCTGCGCCTCTGGGAGGGGCGGTTCATGGACCGCTCACTGGAGGTGGGCGGGCTGGGGTTCGACGCCGTGTTCCAGCGGATGTGGCTGTTCTACCTGTGCTATTCACGGGCGGGTTTCCAGTCCGGCTACCTGGACGTGCAGCAGATTGTGCTGGACCGCAGGGAGGCTCAGCTTTAATTTTCTGGTGGTCACACGCACGGTCACACGCCGGCGCTGGAAACTCCAGTTATGGAAACTAATTGGAACACCACAGCAGAACTGAATACCTTCATCACCCTCACAGCCGACCGTATCGTGGCTGAGGGCACCCAGAGGGATCGCCGGACCCTGGAGATGATGGCATCCGCGGTCCAGCCGTTTGCGCCGGGCGCGGCGGCCGCGCTCAATGACTGGGACGGTTCGGAGGTAGCCCGGCTGCGGGCATTTGGCATCGTTCACGGTGTGTTGGTGCGTGAGTTGGGTGCGCCCGCCCAGGCTGAACTCCTGGCGCAGCTCAATCCGGCACCCGCTCTGGTGCTGGCTGCCTGAGCGTTGCTACATTGTGCTTGTGCTGCGCCTTCGGTTGATCGGCAGATTGGGTCTTGAACGCGACGGCCAGCCGATTCCCGGGCCCAGAGGCCACAAGAGCTGGGCCGTATTGGGGAGGCTGGTCCGGTCATCGGGGCCGGTTTCCCGCCAGGTTCTCGTGGATGAGCTGTTTTCTGACGCCGACGATCCCATGGGGGCACTGCGGTGGACGCTGGCTGAACTGCGTCGGAAAACGGGCCTGGCCGAAGCTTTCCGGGGCAACCCTGTCTCGCACGGGCTCGGTCCGGATACAGCTGTGGACGTGGCCGAACTCTCGCGGGGCGTGCTGGAAACGGAGATTCCCGAAGGGCACTTCCTGGAAGGGATCGACGTCAAGGGATCGCCAGGGTTTGAGTCCTGGCTCCTGGTGGAGCGCCAGAGGGTGGACAGTGAGGTGCTCAGCGCCCTGAGGCAGGCCGCTCTTCGGGCGCTTTCTGCCCGGCAGTCCGCCCGGGCCGTGGAACTTTCCCGGGCCATGGTGGCACGGGCGCCCTTCGAAGAAGGGCCGCACATCCTGCTGGTCAAGGCGCTGGCCTCATCCGGTGATGTGGACGCTGCCCTCCGGCAGGCCGACGCCAGCGAAGCAATGTTCGCCGCCGAGCTCGGAACAAGGCCCACCGCGGCCCTCCGCGCGGCCGCACGGCCCGCCGTCGCGGCGCCGGTACCCGGTGTTTCAGCCCGCGCGTCCGCCCAGTCCCTGTGCGAGGCCGGGCTTGCCGCCCTGTCAGCCGGCGCTGCCGACGCCGGGATCGAATGCCTGCGCGGAGCGTCCGCCGCAGCCGAGTTATCCGGCGACAAGGAACTGCTGAGCCGCTGCCTGACCGAGCTCGGCGCGGCGCTCGTCCACTCAATTCGAGGCTACGACGACGAAGGCTCCATCATTCTTGCCGCCGCCGTAGACCTGGCGTCTGCCGCCGGCGCGGAGCCGGTAGCGGCAAAGGCGCTGTCGGAGCTGGCATATGTTGACATCCTCGCCGGACGGCGGGCCAGTGCCGCCGGATACCTGGAAACTGCCCGCGGGCTGGCAACCGGGGATCCGTCCCTCGACGCGGCGATCGCCGGGTTTGAAGCCATGAACCTCAGCGACTGGGGCAAGCTTGAAGCAGGTGCCGACCAGTTCGCTGCCGCCGTCGAGCTGAGCCGGAGTGCCGGTTCCGTCAGACGTGAAGCCTGGAACCTGGGACTGGGGGCACGAAGCCTGTTTCTCCTGGGCCGCGTGGACGAGGCCGGAGAATGGGCCCGGCAATCCTGCGAACTGGCCCGCCGCGAACGCTGGACGGCATTCCGGCCCTGGCCGGAAGCGTGGCTGGCCCATGCCCGTCTGTCCGATGGAGAACGGCCCGGGGTGGTCCGGGAGCAGGCGGAGGCAACCTTCGCGCTCGCACGCCAGCTGCAGGACCCCTGCTGGGAAGGCCTTGCTGCGAAGACCATCGGGCTCACGCATTTGCTGGAAGGCAACGCCGATACTGCACTGGAGTGGATGAAGAACGCGGGGATCCTCTGCAGCCGGGTCACTGATTCGTACGCCTGGGTACAGGTTGAGATCCTCCTGGCAGAGGCCAGCGCGGCGCTGGAGTCCGGGGACACGGTCCGTGCGGATGCCGTGGCGAGGCAGGCTGTGGCCGGAGCGGCCCGGGGAAGCATGGATGACCTGCTCGACCGCGCCATGGGCCTCTTGGCGTCGCTGCCCACGGTACGGAGCTAAGACTCCGGTTTGGCCTGTTCGAGCCACGCGCGACACGCCGCCAAACACGCGACACGCTGGGGGGTTAATTGTGGCTAAGTACTCCACAGGGTGTGGATTACGTCCGCAAAAATGGCGGGATTCCGGACATTTTGAGGGCGCTTGCCTGTGGATTAAAAGTGCATTAAATGACATACTTGTAATACATCATCTTGGGGTTCCGAAGAGCCGTCTGCACTACATGTAGTATCGACGTACTAGCTTGGGCGGGACAAAGACGAGCGAAGATTTCGATAAAAGGGGACAGGACCATGACCGTTACGGTTTACACCAAACCTGCGTGTGTGCAGTGCAACGCAACCTACCGTGCGCTGGACAAAAAGGGCATCACTTACCAGAGCGTTGACATCTCCCAGGACGCCGATGCCCTCGAGCGCCTGAAGGCGCTGGGCTACATGCAGGCACCTGTTGTAGTCACGGACCAGGACCACTGGTCAGGCTTCCGCCCGGACAAGATCGAGGAACTGGCGCTGTCTGCCGTTTCCTCCGTGGCCTAAGGCCCTTCATTTCCCGCCAGCCGGCAAAGTTTCGACAAACACATGAGGTGACTCCCGTGGCAGTACTGACAGCGGCCGGGACCCAACAAGTGGCCCGGTTGCAGCCTGTCACCACGCAGAGTCAGCTCATCTATTTTTCCTCCACTTCCGAGAACACCAGCCGCTTCGTCGCGAAACTCGGACGCGAGCGGGCACGGATCCCGCTCCATGCAAAGGATGCACCCCTTCTCGCCACCCGGCCATACGTGCTGGTAGTGCCGACCTATGGGGGCACCGGGGGAGAGGGCTCCGTGCCCAAGCAGGTGATCCGCTTTCTGAATGACCCGCAGAACAGGCAACTGATCCGCGGGGTTATCGGTGCAGGCAACACAAACTTCGGGGACAACTACTGCATGGCCGCGGACATCATTGCCGCCAAATGCAAGGTCCCCAGGCTTTACAGATTTGAACTTATGGGCACGCCAGAAGACGTTGCCCGCGTACACAATGGATTGGACACGTTTTGGACACGACTGTCGCAGAAACAGAAGTAACCAGGGCCGAAGGCCAGGGCACCGCCGCTGCCGAAAAGCGGAGTGCCGCCGTCGAAAAGCCCGAGATGCCGGCCGCCTATAAGGGGCTGGGCTATCACGAGCTCAACGCCATGCTGAACCTGTACGGCCCCAACGGAGAGATTCAGTTCGAGGCCGACCGCGAGGCTGCGCACCAGTACTTCCTGCAGCACGTGAACAACAACACCGTCTTTTTCCATGACCTGGAAGAGAAGCTCGACTACCTGGTGAAGAACCAGTACTACGAGCGCGAAACCCTTGACCAGTACACGATGAACTTCATCCGCGAGCTCTACAACCGCGCGTACAAGAAGAAGTTCCGTTTCGAAACCTTCCTGGGCGCGTTCAAGTTCTACACGTCCTACACGCTGAAGACGTTCGACGGCAATCGATTCCTGGAGCGCTACGAGGACCGCGTCTGCATGGTGGCCCTGCACCTGGCCCGCGGTGACGAGAAGCTCGCCCTGCAGATGGTGGACGAGATCATCGAAGGCCGCTTCCAGCCGGCCACGCCCACGTTCCTGAACGCCGGCAAGAAGCAGCGCGGCGAGCTGGTCTCCTGCTTCCTGCTCCGCATCGAAGACAACATGGAATCGATCGGCCGGTCCATCAACTCGGCGCTGCAGCTGTCCAAGCGCGGCGGCGGTGTGGCGTTCGCGCTGACCAACATCCGCGAAGTCGGCGCCCCGATCAAGCAGATCGAGAACCAGTCCTCCGGCGTTATCCCCGTGATGAAGCTCCTCGAGGACAGCTTCTCCTACGCCAACCAGCTCGGTGCCCGCCAGGGTGCCGGCGCCGTGTACCTGCATGCGCACCACCCGGACATCTACCGCTTCCTGGACACCAAGCGCGAGAACGCGGATGAGAAGATCCGCATCAAGACCCTCTCGCTGGGCGTTGTCATCCCGGACATCACGTTCGAGCTGGCCAAAAAGGACGAGGACATGTACCTGTTCTCCCCGTACGACGTCGAACGCGTCTACGGCATGCCGTTCTCCGACGTCTCGGTCACCGAGAAGTACTACGAGATGGTGGACGATTCCCGGATCAAGAAGACCAAGATCAAGGCGCGCGAGTTCTTCCAGACCCTCGCCGAGATCCAGTTCGAATCCGGCTACCCGTACATCATGTTCGAGGACACCGTGAACCGGGAAAACCCGATCGACGGCAAAATCATCATGTCCAACCTGTGCTCGGAGATTCTCCAGGTTTCGCAGCCCACCACGTACCACGATGACCTGTCCTACGATGAGACCGGCAAGGACATTTCCTGCAACCTGGGTTCGCTGAACATCGCCAAGGCGATGGACAGCCCGGACTTCGGCCTGACCATCGAGACGGCCATCCGGTCCCTCTCGGCGGTCTCGGACATGTCCAACATCACCTCGGTGCCCTCGATCGCCCGCGGCAACGACCAGTCCCACGCCATCGGCCTGGGCCAGATGAACCTGCACGGCTACCTGGCCCGCGAGCGGGTCCACTACGGTTCCGAAGAGGGCCTGGACTTTACCAATATCTACTTCTACTCGGTGGTGTACCACGCGGTCCGCGCCTCCAACCTGCTGTCCATCGAGACCGGACAGACCTTCGGCGGCTTCGAGAAGTCCAAGTACGCCTCGGGCGAGTTCTTCGACAAGTACACGGAGCAGGAGTGGGTGCCGCAGACCGAGAAGGTTGCGGAGCTGTTCAAGAACATCCACATCCCCACCCAGGATGACTGGCGGGAGCTGAAGGCCTCCGTTATGGAGCACGGCATCTACAACCAGAACCTGCAGGCCGTCCCGCCGACGGGCTCGATCTCCTACATCAACAACTCCACCTCCTCGATCCACCCGGTGGCGTCCAAGATCGAGATCCGCAAGGAAGGCAAGCTGGGCCGCGTGTACTACCCGGCGCCGTACCTGACGAACGACAACCTGGAGTACTACCAGGACGCGTACGAGCTCGGCTACGAGAAGGTCATCGACACCTACGCCGCCGCCACCCAGCACGTGGACCAGGGCCTGTCCCTGACGCTGTTCTTCAAGGACACTGCCACCACGCGCGATATCAACCGGGCCCAGATCTACGCCTGGAAGAAGGGCATCAAGACCATCTACTATATCCGTCTCCGCCAGCTCGCACTGGAGGGAACTGAGGTGGACAACTGCGTCAGCTGCATGCTTTAATCTTCAACTAAATCTGGACGGTACGACGGCGGGCGCCCGCCCGCCATCGTACGCTTAACTTCAAAGAATAACCCAACTTTTAGGGGATGACATGACCGAGAAGGTCAAGCTGCTTAGCCACGTCGAAGCGATCAACTGGAACCGCATCCAGGACGATAAGGACGTAGACGTCTGGAACCGTCTGGTCAACAACTTCTGGCTGCCGGAGAAGATCCCGCTGTCCAACGACGTCCAGTCGTGGGCCACGCTGACCCCCGACGAGCAGCAGCTCACCATGCGCGTGTTCACCGGCCTGACCCTGCTGGACACCATCCAGGGCACCGTCGGCGCCGTCTCGCTGATTCCGGACGCTATCACCCCGCACGAGGAAGCCGTCTACACGAACATCGCGTTCATGGAGTCTGTGCACGCCAAGAGCTACTCCTCGATCTTCTCCACGCTGGCCTCCACCAAGGAGATTGACGAGGCATTCCGCTGGTCTACTGAGAACGTGAACCTTCAGAAGAAGGCCCAGATCGTCATGGACTACTACCAGGGCGACGATCCGCTGAAGCGCAAGGTGGCCTCCACGCTGCTGGAGTCCTTCCTGTTCTACTCGGGCTTCTACTTGCCCATGTACTGGTCCTCACGGGCCAAGCTGACGAACACGGCCGACCTGATCCGCCTGATCATCCGCGACGAAGCCGTCCACGGCTACTACATCGGCTACAAGTTCCAGAAGGGCCTTGAGGGCCTCTCCGAGGAGCGCAAGCAGGAGATCAAGGACTACACGTTCGAACTGCTCTTCGAGCTGTACGAGAACGAGGTCCAGTACACTCACGACCTCTACGATTCCGTTGGCCTGGCCGAGGACGTCAAGAAGTTCCTGCACTACAACGCCAACAAAGCACTGATGAACCTGGGCTACGAGGCCATGTTCCCGGCTTCCGTCACCGACGTGAACCCGGCCATCCTCTCGGCCCTGTCCCCGAACGCCGACGAGAACCACGACTTCTTCTCCGGGTCCGGTTCGTCGTACGTCATCGGCAAAGCGGTGAACACAGAGGACGACGACTGGGACTTCTAGTCCACCCCCTGTTGGTTGTTGAGCCCATATGAGGAGGGTCCCCCACGCTGATACGTGCGGGACCCTTCGCGCTCTCCGGTCAGGCTAACGTTTGCTTGTTCGCGAGGCCCGCATCTGCGCCTCCGCGCTGACACCGCCATCGGCCGCCCCGCACCGGCGGCTCCCACGGGACCGGCGGTGGGGACACCCTTCACCGTGAAATGCATAACGGCAACGTCGCCAGAATCACGATCGTCTCCGCCGTGCGGACGGACACGGTGACCACGACTGCGTTTGCGTCAACGCCGAAGAACGGAACCTACCTGCTCCTGGACGTATTGTGGGAGACCTAGGCGGGGAAGGCTAGCTCGAATCCCTTCTACTTCTCAGCCAAAGATGAAAGCGGCCGCAAAGCTGACCTCAGCATGTTTGCCGACAACCAGCTGGGCTCCGGTGACGTCCTGCCGGGCGACCAGTCCGAGGGTGTGTCGCGTTCGACATGGCGCCCGGGGCGGCGACGTGATTGAATCACGGGCTGCTTTCCCTCATCGCCGCTTCGAACGCCGGCAAACTGCGTTCGATCATGTCCTCGTTGGCTGTCAGGGAGATCCGGAAGAAGCCTGGCGTCTCGAACAGCACGCCCGGCAACACGAAGACATCCCGGCGGGCAAGTGAGTTGGTGAACGCCTCATCGTCCGAAATGGGGGACGTGACATACAGGTAGAACGTGCCTTCCGGCCGCCGGACGCGGTACCCCATGCCGCCGAGCACATCGACGAGACGGTCCCGGCGCCGCTGCAACTGGCCGACGTCGATGGTGAACTTCTCCAGTTCGGGAAGCGCGTGCTGCAGCAGGGCGTTCGGATACACCCAGCCCATCGCCACCTGCAGGCCAGTGATAGCCGGTTCCATCTCATCCCGCTGCGGCATGGTGGGCGGCAACGCCAGGTAGCCGACGCGCTGGCCTGGGGAGAGATGGGTCTTGCCGTAGGAGTAGGCCAGAAGCGTGTGCGGGTAGAACTCCACAGGGCTGTGGAATCGCAAGCCGTCGAACACGATCCGGTTGTAGGCCTCGTCCGAGATTAGGTAGATCCGCCGTCTAAGCCTGGCCGAGGCCGCCTCCAGCAGTTCGGCCAGCCGGACCAGTAATTCGGGTGGATAAATCCGCCCCGTGGGATTGTTGGGCGAGTTGACGATCACGGCCCGGGTGCGTTCCGTGATGGCGGCCTCGATCGCATCGAGGTCCAGGTCGAACGTGGTTGTGTTGATTTTCACCTTCACCGGTACGAGCCCGGCTTCAAGGATCAGCGGCTCGTATAGGAACCAGGGCGGCAGGCTGTAAATGATCTCGTCGCCGGGATCTGCGACGGTCTTCAGCGCAAGGGCGATGGCGGCGAAGCCACCGGTGGTGAGGTAAATATCCTCCGTCCGGAAGGGCACATCCAGCAGCCTGTGAAGGGATTGAGCGGCTGCTTCCCGGGCGGCTTCGCCGTTGGTCTGGTAGGCGAACCACTGATCATTCTGAGGAGTCAGCGCGTCCCGCAGCGTATTGACGTAGCGGTCAGCCGGCATCTGGTGCGGATTGCCGAAGGTGAAGTCGCAGCCCGGCACCTGCCCGGTCCCGCGGGCACTGTACTCCCGGATGTAGGCGCTAACCCGCTGAAAGGAGGGGATCGACGCCAGCCGGGCGGCGCGATCAGATACCGCCGAGGTTGTCTGGGATGTGGCTGTCGGATCGTTCATGTCAGCGCTCCTGTGTAGGGCAGCCCGGTGGGGCGGCAGTCGGTTGGGCGGCGCGCTGCCAAGCCAGCGGAGGCCGTTGTAAGAGCCATTGTTGACTCGACGACGCATTGGAGTAAAGACTCCGCGATAATGGCCCGGGCAAGGGCGTGCCTCCGGTATCGGGTATTTACGTGGGTATAGGGTCGGGTGACAAATGTTGAGCCCGTGGGCTTTGCCTGGCCGGACCCCGCCGCCGTCTGCATCGATGTCGTCACCGTCCCGGACCCCGAGACAGTGAAGTACCGCGCGCACCTCGATCTGGCCACCACCTCTGCGGCCCATCACGCGGAGCTGGTCGCGCGGCTGTTGGAGCTCGGTGCGACGCTCGCGGATGTGGGCCAGGGTGATGTGCCGTGGACAGTCCTAGCCGACCCGGAGGGCAATGTGTTCTGTGTGCTGGAGCCGCGACCGATCTACCGGGACGCCGGGCCGATTGCCACGGTGGTGGTCAATTGCGCGGATCCGCGGGCCCTGGCCCGGTTCTGGGGCGAGGCCACGGACTGGACCGTGCACGAGGTGAACGACGACCATGCGAGGCTGCGTTCGGCCAAGGGCGTCGGGCCGTATCTGGAATTACTTCGCACGTCTGGCGTGGAGACGGTGTGGAACCGTGTCCATCTCGACGTGATGCCGTACCCGGGTGATGATCAAGCGGCAGAAGTGGCCAGGCTGCGGGCGCTGGGCGCCACGGGCGCCGACGTCCGCCAGGGCGATGTGCCATGGGTATGCCTCGCCGACACTGAGGGTAACGAGTTCTGCGTCCTCACCCCGGGCTGACGCCGGGTCACTGACAGCCAGATTCGAAGCGCTGTCCGTCTGGTCGAAGGCGGCGACCCAAGGGCTTACATGTACGCTTGGTGACCACAGGTGTACATTTGAAGAATGTCCACCATCAACATCACCGACGCGCGTTCCCATCTGCCGGAACTCGTCAGAGTGGCTGAATCGGAGCCGGTATTCATTGAGCGCCGGGGGCGAAGGGCAGCCGTTCTCGTGTCCCCGGAGCGCTACGAGCAGATGCTCGACGCCTTGGAAGAAGTCGAAGATATCGCAGCGTTCGACGAGGCGATGGCCGAAGAGGGCGAAAATATCCCCTGGGCCCAGGTGAAAGTCGATCTTGGCTGGGTATGACCAGCTATCGGATTGAGCTGCGCCCTGCGGCCCTTCGGGCCCTCAGACAGATCCATCCGAACGACCGCGATCGTATCCACGGCGCCATCGCACTCCTCGGGTCCGATCCGCGACCGCCCAAGGCCATCGCCTTGCGTGGACGTCCGGGATTTCGGGTCCGGGTTGGCGACTATCGGATCATTTATACAATCCAGGACGATGTGCTGCTGGTGGTTGTTGTCACCGTTGGTCATCGGCGCGATGTCTACAGCAGTAGGCTGTCGGCTATTCGCTAGTCCCGCTCGGCTGCCTCCGTCGCTGCGGCGGCTGCCAGGCGCCGCCTGCGGCAGCACCGCCGTCGGCCGCCCTTCACCGAACCGCAGGCGCCATTTCCGTCTGATGCGCGCACAATAATAAGGACAGGCCGGGCCTGGCCGGCCCTGGTTTCCGGAGTCGAGGACGGTCACCGTGAGAGCGATTCAGGCCAAGGCCACAGTGCTGCTGATGGCGGCGCTCCTTTTGGGCGGTTGCGGCTCCGGCGCCGGAAGTCCCGCGGCGTCCCCCGGGCCGGGGACAGCGACGACGGGAGCGGTCACCCCTGGAGCGCCAGTTATCACCATCAAGGACTTCGAGTATGGCGCGCCGCTGACCGTTGCGCCGGGCACAATTGTCACGGTCACCAACATGGATTCAGCGGGCCATACCGTCACCGCGGACCAGGGCCAGGCATTTGACGTGGATGTGCGGGGAAGCGGCGGGACGGCCACGTTCACAGCGCCGTCGGCACCCGGGTCCTACCCCTACTTTTGCACGTATCACCCCAATATGCGCGGGACGCTGATAGTCAAATGAACGTGGCACTGAGGGTACTGACAGCACTGGCTTTGTTCATCGATGCCGGGGTCCATATTTATCTGGCCCCCGGCTACCAGGCGGCCTCACCTGGCGGAATCGGACAAGGCAACTTGTTCTATCTCGAATCGGCGGCGGCGGTGCTGACGGCGCTGTGGGTTCTGTTCCGCGGCAGCAGAGCCTCCTTTGCCCTGGCCCTGGTGGTGGCCCTGAGCGCATTCGTGGCCGTGGTGTTGTACCGGTATGTGGATATCCCGGCCTTCGGACCCTTCCCTGCCATGTATGAGCCTGTGTGGTTTTTTGAGAAGTCGCTCAGCGCCGTGGCTGAAGGAGCCGGAGCGCTACTGGCCGCTGCGGGCCTGGTGCGTACCAAGCCCAAGGTACGGTCCGGCAGCGGATAGTGGGTCGTCAGGGCATCGGTGCGGGTGGGAGGTTTTTGGCGGCCGGCCCTTGGATGACGGTGCCGTCGGTGCTGAATCGCGAGCCGTGGCAGGGGCAGTCCCAGGTGGCGTCGGCGGTGTTGAAGCCGACGGTGCAGCCCAGATGGGTACAAGTGGCGGAGACGGCGTGGACCTGCCCGTCCGCGTCTTTGTAGACGGCCGTGCTCTCGCCGTTGACTGTCATGACTGTCCCCTCACCCGGCGACAGCTCCGTGTGGCCGGGCCGGCCGCGGAGTTTGCCGGCCAGGACAGTTGCCACGGTCTTGATGTTCTCCTTCATGAACCGTCGCGCGCTGGCTGCCGGGGTAATCCGGTTGCTGTTGAACACCGAGGCCCAGGGGTTCTCCCGGCCGCTGAGGGTGTCAGTGAGAATGAGAGCGGCGGCGGTTCCGTTGGACAGGCCCCATTTGCGCAGACCGGTGATCACGTACACGTGTTTGGCAGTGGGGGACATGAGACCGGCGTAGGGCAGCCCGTCGAGCGGGATGCCGTCCTGTGTTGACCAGCGGTAGGCGACCTTGTCCACGCCGAGGCGGTCGTGGGCGAAGGCTGCGAGTCTGTTGTACCGCTCGGCCGTGTCGCCGGGCTCCGATACGCGGTGGCCTTCGCCGCCGGTAAGCACGTAGCTTGTACCGTTGACGCTGGCGGTCAGAATGGACCGCATCGGTTCGTCGACGCTGATGAACGTGGCGTCCAGCGGTGGGGTGTCCACGCGTCCGGCGACAAGATAGGAACGGTGCGGATGACACCGCAGGTAGAAGAGGCCCTGGCCGCTGAACGGCACATTCGTGGCGACGATGATGTCGCGGGCCCGGACGGTGCCGTGTCCGGTATCGACGACGGCCGGGGAGCCGTCGTGGATTCGCTCCGCCCGGGTCTGCTCGAAGACGAAGCTGCCCTCACCATCGACCACGCGGGCCAGACCCTGAAGGTATTTCACGGCATGGATTTGCGCCTGCCCATCGAATCGGGCCGCACCCTTGACCGGGAAGGGCAGCGGCACCTCGGTGGTGAAGGCTGCGGGAAGGCCGAGCCGGGCCGCAAGGTTGGCTTCGCCGCGCACGAGGTCGAGCGCGTTATCGGTTTCGGCGTAGGTGTAGTTGGCGACGCGGCGGAAGTCACAGTCGATGGCTTCCTCGGCCACCAGCTGCGCGACGTGTTCGACTGCGGACTGGTTGGCCTGCCCGTACGTGCGGGCGGTTTCGTCGCCGTGTTTGCGTGCAAGGTCCGTGTAGGCAAGGCGGTGAAGGGAGGTGACCTTGCCGGTGGTGTGGCCGGTGACGCCGGTTCCGACGCGGGCGGCGTCGATGACCGCGACGGTCTGGCCGGTGCGTTTGAGCGCCAACGCGGCGGTCAGCCCGGCGATGCCCGCCCCGATAACCGCGACGTCCACCTCCAGATCCCCGCGCAGGACGGGATAATCGGTGGTTCCGGCGGTAGCGACCCAGAGGGAGACCGGTTCACCTTCGGGCCGTCCACTGTTCGATGCGTCATTCACTGCGTCACCTCAGGATCACCCGGTACTGCTCGGCTGTGTTAGGGCTGCGTCAGCAGCCGCCGACGCCGAGGGGACTCACGGCGACCGTCCCGAGGATTTCACGCCCCGGGGGACGGCCGCCGTCGTCGGTTTTCCACGAACCGTGGAGGCGCTACATAGGGCTTCCCTTCATCTTCTCCATGGCATCCCGGCCGAGCCAGAGGCCCAGGCCCACCATGCCAACGCCCAGAACCAGGTGCAGCCAATTGTCGGCGGTGTTGAACGGGACGAAGTTGGCGGCCGCGTTCATGTCGATGACCAGGCCGTAGATCCACAGCAGCAGGTACACAACGCCGCCGCCAAGGAAGAACCAGCGGGCCATCGAGTTTGTCCGGGCCATCGCAATGCCGGCCGCGCCAAACAGCAGATGGACGATGTTGTGCAGGATGGACACTTGGAAGACTCCAAGCAGCATGGCCCCGGACTCATGTCCGGCAAAGGTCATGGCGCCGTAATTGGTGGTGATTCCCGGGATAAACCCGAGGACTCCAACCAGCAGGAAAACGGCACCAGTGCCTATGGCGGTGTTGTGAAGCGTCAACCCCATCATGTGGTGTTGAGCGGGGTGTGAAGCGGTAGTCATTGGTCTCCCTTTCACGCAAACTGCCGGCTCTTCAGATGGAGAACCGGCCTGGCGGCAAGGAGTCGCAGGAATCCTGCCGACGCCCACATCGTACTCCGGAAAACCGTGTGTGGGCAGGGGAAACAGAGCCTGGGGGGCCTCGCCCAGGCGTTGACCGGGCGCGGCCATCTTTCCCAGAAGCCGCAGTCGCTGACATGCTTGTGTTGTGACCTTAGTCTCGACGCAGCCACCCCGTACCGCGCTCACTTGGAAGTTGGTGCCAGCGGTCCTGCTCTCGGCGTCCGGGGTGTTGCTATTCGGCGTCGAGAATGACCTCGTGGGCTACAGCGTGCTGGTTTTGAGCCTGGTCACGGCCGCACTGATCGACCGCGAATTCGTGCGGCACCTCGCGCTGATTGCGGCGGGAATGGTGATCATCAGCCTGGTTCCGCTGAACGCGGATTTGAGCATCCCGCACATGACCCTGATGGGTGGTGCCCTCGCGTTGGCCGTGCTGGTGCCGTGGCTGGTGTCGCGGTTCGTCTACCGCGAGAAGATCATCAAATTTCCGGTAAACACGGGCCGCAAATGGCCTTTGTCAGCGAAGCTGTACCTGATCGCTGTTGTAGCACTCGGCTACCTGATCCTGCCTGTGTACCTGATACGCACGGAGGTGTATCAGAACTGGCCGGACGCGTCCGACCCCACCATCTTCTGGCGCCTTTTTCTCGGCGTGAACGCTGTTGGAATTTGGGACGAGCTGTTCTTCATCTGCACCACCTTCACGCTCCTGCGGCGGCACTTCCCGGACTGGCTCGCCAACATCCTGCAGGCCGTGGTCTTCTCGTCTTTCCTGTGGGAGATCGGCTACATGGCCTGGGGACCGCTCCTGACGTTCCCGTTCGCGCTGCTGCAGGGATACACCTTCAAGCTGACCAAGTCGTTCACCTATGTTGTGACGGTGCACTTGGTCTTCGACTTCGTGCTGTTCCTCGCACTCGTGCACGCGCACAACCGCGACTGGCTGCCGATCTTCTGGTATTGAGGCCTGCTTGCGTGGATCAGAGCCAATTGTGAAAGCGGCACTTTCACCAGTTATCCGACGGCGGTCCCGCCGGAGCGGCTGTACCAGGAGCGGTCGTACCTGGTGAGCACAGTAAAGCCATGGTGGGACAGATCGAGTACGTTCACGACGCCGAGGCTACGTCCCGGCTATGAATGACATCCTCAGCCGAAGGGATGCTGGTCGTTGAGCGTGTCGGGGCCTATCCCGATGGACGTACTGGCTGACGCAGCACAGTCCTTAGCTTCCCCGAAGCCACTCACTTGGGGTCGTCCAGGTAGATCTCCTGGTGGTTCCCGTTTGGAACCAGGTTATGGGCGGGCAGGAACTTACTGTGCAGCCTGGCAAGGGTCGGCACCTCCCCGCTGTTCGGCCCCACGTGCATGATCTGGGCGCAGGCCTTCGTGAAAGCTTTCGCTCCGCAGGCTGGCCGGCGGTTCACCCATGCTTGCTTTCGCCTTATCGACGGCATCCTTCAAACATCGCCGCCGTCAGCCAGCCCGGTTCAAAGACGATCATCATCCGCCAGTTCAGTTTGTCTCGGTTTCCGTGGATGAAGTCCTGGATGTCGTCCGCCCACCACAAACCTTCCGGCGGTGCTTCCACGAAGGGCTTGCCCATTTGTTTTCTAGCGAAAGGCTTCATGGGGTCGATGGCTGCATACAACCACTTGATGGCGTCTGCGAACGCAGGACTGTCTGGCCCGCAGGTCTTCATCTTTCACATTGCCCTCGTTCGATGGTGTTGCACTCGGCTACTTGATTCGGACGGTATGTCTGATCCTGAAGCCTGCTCCAACAGGCTCAACGTCAGGGCATCCCGGCCAGGTGCGCGCACGCGTCCCACAAGCGCTTCCGGGCTTCGGGGTCCGATCCCATTCCGGGCGTCGGGAGCTCCTTGCGCTTGGCCCATAGCTTTCCTGAGACTCCCGCTGTTTCGCGTGACGTGGCGAGCCAGAGCGGTGTATCCGCCGCCTTTTCTGCCGGCGCTCCGAACGTGTTCGTGATCCAGCGGAATGGGCCCCCGACGTCCTGCAGCAGCGTCGTGTTCTTGACCAGTCCCGGATGGACGGCATTGGCGACCACGCCTGAGCCGCGCAGACGCTCAGCGAACTCCTGCGTGAGCAGTACCCGGGCCAGCATTGTGGGCGGCGTCGAGCGAAGGTAGCTGTACTTGCCGCTTGCAGTCTGGAGGTCGTCGAAGTTCAGCCTGGCATTGCCATACCGGGACGCGATGTTGACGATGCGGGAATTGCTGGGTGGTGCGGCTGCGCGGTGCGTGAGCGCGTCCAGCAGCAGGTTGGTCAGCAGGAAGTAGGCCAGCACATTAGTGGCGAAGGTCAGTTCGAGCCCATCGCGGGTTACCTGACGTTCCTTGCGGAACACGCCCGCTGCGTTGACCAGCACGTCGAGCCGGTCGTGGCGGGACCGGAAGTGCAAGGCCGGATGCCACAGCGCCTCCCAAGCCGCCGGCGGCGCCCGTCACCAGTGCCACGGTTCCGTCCATGGATGCCATCGTCTCGCCTCCTCACGCGTTGCCATCTTGTCGTAACGATGAGGCCGCCGTGGAGCCGGGGATTTCCGGCGCTATTCCTCGACTAGTCAAAATCACAACACACGCGAGCCGGATTGACCAGACAACTTGCTTACATCACCAGCCGCAGCGGCCTTTCGCCCAACCGCACCGTGATTTCCTGGCCCCAGGATGCGGTCAGGCGGTCTGATTCCATGCCGTCGCCGAAAACCACCAGCTGGTCGGATGCCACAGTGATCCGGAGTGTCTCGCCCGCGTCCAGCACCCCCTCCGTCAGGGAGGCTCCGGTGATGGGGGAGGGCCAGGCCTCGCGGACGAACCACGCGAGCTGGGCGTCCGCCGGCGCCGGCAGCGCGCGCCCTCCACGCTCCAGGGCGATGGAAGCGCACCAGCCGGTGGCCCCGGTGCCGGTGGAGACGATCAGCCCGGACGAGGACTGCCGTTCGGTCCGGCTGCCCGGGGTGGTGAGCTGGTACCGGGCCGACTGGTGCGAGGCATGCCCGACGAAGATTTCGTTGAGCGCCGAGAGTTCCTGCCCGTCATCGAGGCGCGCTGTCACGGTGGCGAGCTCCCGGCTGTTCAGCCGTTCCGGCCCGACCAGGGCAGCTTCCCGGAGCAGTTTTGCTGCCTCGTTGGGCGTGTGCCGGACCAGGACGCCGGGATTCGCTCCGGGCTCCGGATCGATCCCGATGACCGGCTGGCCGTTGAGGTACTTGGCCGCGTTGGCCACCAGCCCGTCCTGGCCCACCACGGCCACGATGTCCTCCGCTGTGAGCAGGAAGCGGCTGAGGTCCGTCCGCTCCACCTCGGCGTGACGCCATTCGGCCGGAACTACGGCCCGGACCGTCTCCAGCGCGACGGTGATCCTGTCATGTCGCCCCTGGACATCCTGGATGTTGCGTCCCCGCGTGCGGAGGAAGAGTTCGGCCTGTCCGCGCGTGGCGTGCCGGTCCAGCAGTTCCTGGAGCTCGGTCCGTCGGTGGACGATGACAAGGCGTGGATTTGCCATGCCGGGATCCTACTTCCCGGCGTTGCCGGTGGTGCCTGCAGCTATGCGGCCTGCATCAGCCAAGGCCGTGCCGCCCAATGGCTCCCGGAGCAGCCCGGCCAGCGCCCCGCTCAGCAGGTCCGGGGTGATGGTGAGGTTCCCGATGTTGGGCAGCGAACCGGCTGCCTCGCGGAGGGCCAAGCCCAGAAGGGTGGCCTGGTCCACGTCCTGGTAGACCTCCATGCTGGCGGCCTCGCGTGCGGCAGCAGCCTCGCCCAGCAGCCGGATCTGGTTCGCTTCGGCGTCGGCGCTGATGCCCTGCCGTTCGGCCGAAGCGTGCGCGTCGATCAGTCCCGCGGCCGCCTTTTCCTCGGCCGCACGCCGTGCGTTGGCGCCTTCCCGGGCCACCAAGTGTTCGCGGCGGGTGGCCAGTTCGATCTGGCTCGCCATTTCGTTCTCGGAAATGGTCCGTTCACGTTCGACGGCGACGGCCCGGCGTTCGTAGACGGCGCGGTCTGCTTCGGCCTGGAGCTGTTCGCGGACCGGCGTCTGGAGGGCTCTCTCGACGTCCGACTCCGGCCGGACGGCCAGGACCTGCACGCCAAGAATCTCGATGCCTGTGGACAGGAGCCGGGCGTCCGAGCGCAGCGCGTCGGTAAGGACCGTGCGGAGCTGGCTGACAGCGCGCTCCAGGGCCTCGGCCAATGTGGTGGTTGCGATCTGGTCAATGGCGTGGCTCTGGCATAGCTGGCCGATGATGGTGGCCACCTGGTCCCTGCCGGTCGCGGGACCTGCACCGGCCGGTTGGAGGCCGAAGTCGAGCCGGCTGGAGACGGCCACGGGGTCGATGAAGCGGTAGGTCACGTTTGCCTGGATGCTTACGTCCTGGTGGTCCCGGGTGATGGCGTGGAAGAGAGTGGGCAGTTCCTGGTCATCGACGGGAACCTCGCTGAGCACGGAGACCGCGGGGCGGTACCAGAACGCCTGGCCCACTCCTTCGTGGCGGACCGAGCCCTTCTGGAGGTGGACGACGTAGCCGGTGGGGCTGCCCAGGAAGTGGCTGATCCAGGGGTAGTTCTTGATGCTGGCCATGGGATTCTCCTCAACGGTTCTTGTCGTCACTTTGACGATAATCAAACGATAGGCGCCGCCGGAACTTATTGTCAATCTGACGATAATTTCCTAGGATGGGGTCATGCCTGAATCTCGCCCGAAGCACGCGCGCTTCCCGGTGACGGTCGACGTCGTCGCCCTCACCGTGGCCGACGACACCCTGAACGTCCTGCTCATCACCCGGCTCATTGACCCGTTCCGCGGAACACTCGCCCTCCCGGGCGGTTTTGTGCTGGCTGGCGAGGACCTGCCGTCTGCTGCGGCCCGCGAGCTTGCTGAAGAGACCGGCGTCGAGCACGTCCCCGGGTACCTGGAGCAGCTGGGGAGCTATGGCCCGAAGGGGCGCGATCCTCGCGGTGATGTGCTCACCGTGGCTCACTTGCTGCTCGCGCCCAACTTCCCGGTGCTGTCCGCCGGGAGCGACGCCGAACACGCCGGCTGGTATCCGGTCAGCCAGGTCCTGAGAGGCGAAATGCAGCTCGCCTTCGACCATGAGCGGATCCTTGCCGATGCCCTGGAGCGGGCGAAATCAAAGCTCGAATACTCGCCGTTGGCGGCGGCCTTTTGCAGTGAGGAATTTACCGTGGCACAGCTCCGTGCTGTTTATGAGGCCGTCTGGGATACCCGCCTCGACCCCAGGAACTTCCACCGGAAGGCCACGGGAACACCTGGTTTTCTGGAGAGCACCGGACGGATGACTGCGGGCGACGCCGGCCGCCCCGCGGCTCTCTTCAGGCTCGCCGAAACGGCCCGCCCCACAGCAGGCCAGCCCACGCATGCCGTGCTGAATCCGCCGCTCATGCGCCCGCGTGACTGACGCCCCCTACTGGCGGGGGAGCGTGGGATCCCGCCGTGGCCTGGGCTTCACCAGCCGGCCGACGGCACCAACCGCGGCGTTCCGGATTCCTGAGCCGGTATCCATCATGGCGAATTGGCCTGTCAGGCGCGAGGCCAGCACTAGCCGCTGAGTCCGCGCCCGGCGCTCCTTGTCGAACACCGCGAGACCCGTCTCGACAGAGGAAGCCTGCGCCACGGACCGCCCCAGCGAGGCACCATCAAGGATGGCTTCGCAGGCCCCGCGTCCAAGGAAGGGCGCCATTGCGTGGGCGGCGTCGCCCACCAGCGCTGTCTTTCCGGTGACGTACCGCGGCAACTTCGGCGTCTCGAAGAGTCCGTGATGCAGGACTGCCTTCTCTTCGATCCCGCCGATCAGCTCCCGCACGCCGCGGTGCCAAGGGCCGAAATGGTCCACTATGTGCGGCAGGTGTGGTCCGTCAAATGTCTGATCGGCGCGGATGCATGCATACCAGTTCGTCGCATCAGGACCCGCCGGTGTGATGCCAAACAGTGCGCCGGGAGCCCAGGTCTCGCCGAATTCGGCCACGGCGCCTTTGGCGGTTCCCCGCCATGCGACGGCTCCAAGGGAACGGGCGGGGAACCGGTCATCGAACATCCGCTGCCGGGTGCGGCTGAACGTGCCATCCGCACCTACCACCAGCTCCGCATCGTCCAGCTGTTCGGCCTCGATGACCTGCGTGTTGAAGCTGACGTCGATGTCCCGGGCAAGCGCAGCGAGCAGCGCGGGCCGGGAGACCAGGTTCAGGTCGGCGCCCCCGGGGGCTGTCAGCAACGTCCGCCCCGCCGGCGTCCACAGTCGGGTTCCTGCGTCGGCAGCAATGTGCGCCCAACCGTCAGTGCGGCGCGAGGCGTCAACACCAATATCGTCGAGGGCCTTCATGGCGGCCGGCCACATGCCCAGCATGGTGCCCGACGTCGGCAGGGCCGCAGCCTGCTCCAAAACTGTCACTGCCCAGCCGTGACGCTTCAGGGCCCGTGCCGTGCTCAGGCCGCCGATTCCCGCGCCGATGATGACCGCTGAATGTCCCACGCCTCAAGGCTACAGACTGCACCCAGCCGGTTCTTCCTCGCGTGCGGGGTGGGTAGGCTAGGCGACCGTTTGGCACTGTGCCTCGAGAACCGCAGTGGGCGTCATTATCGGCCATGAACGGTGCAGCTACGATGTTGCGCTCGCAGCGGAACCGTGGTGCAGTTCCGCTGCCGTCGCGTCAATATCCGTACCCGGGCCATCCCACCCGGGTCGCGCCATGTGCGCTAGAATTATGTACATGACAACACTCCCGGTGGCAGAAGCACGATCAAATTTCTCGCGCCTTGTGGAGCGGGCGTCCACGACGCACGAGCGGTTCGAGATTACCCGGAATGGACTGCGGGCGGCTGTGCTCCTGGGTGCCGATGACTACGATGCAATGTTGGAGACTGTGGCCATTCTCTCGGACGCCAGGCTTGTCAAAGAGATCGGCCAAGGTCTCCATGATCTCGAACGTGGTGACACCTTCAACGCCGAGCAGGTAAAGGCTGACATGCGGCCTGCAACCGGAACGGAATGAGCGCCGGTTATGACGTCCGGTTCTCGAAATCTGCACGGCGCGCACTGACGCATGGCCTGCCGGAAAAAGTGGCGGCGGCAGCGTTCGAGTTCATAACGGGTGCGCTCCGCGAGAACCCTCGCCGGCTAGGGAAGCAGCTGCAGGAGCCCCTGTATCCCCTCTACTCAGCCAGACGCGGCGAATACAGGGTCATCTACCGGATCATTGACGACGTCCTTCTGATCGAGGTGATATCAATTGCTCACCGTCGTGACGCCTACAGATGAGAAGCGCCCTGGCGTGGAATGACAAAACCGATATTCAACTATCAGGTACTCTTTGTCCATGTCATCAGAGACGCTGGCCAGCCACATCACCGCGCCCATCGAAACCTTCGCCGTGGATCCGGCCCGCGTGCGGATCCTTGTCGCCCATGCCCGGCATACCGCGGACGCCCAACTTGAACTGATTCACACGCCGCTCACCGGCGGCCCGCTCGCTTCCCTGCCGCTGTCTACTGAGGCTGACGTCGCGGAGGCCTACGCCCGGGCGGGGCAAGCCCAGGTCGAATGGGCCCGAACGTCGTTCAAGGATCGCCAGGGGATCATGGAGCGCTTCCATGACATCGTCCTTGACCACCAGGCCGAGATCCTCGACTTCATCCAGCTCGAGTCGGGCAAGTCCCGGGGCCACGCCTTCGAAGAGGTTGCCGACGTTGCCGTCACGGCACGCCATTACGGCCGCGCCGCCTCCGGCTACCTCAAGACCCGCCGCCGTTCCGGTGCCTACCCGGTGTTGTCCCAGGCGCGCGAGCTGCGCCATCCCAAGGGTGTGGTGGGCATCGTCTCGCCGTGGAACTACCCCTTCAGCCTCGCCGTCACCGACGCGATCGCCGCACTCGTGGCGGGCAACGCCGTCGTCCTGCGGCCAGACCGTCAGGCGAGTTTGTCGGCCCTCCTCGGCGTCGAGATGCTGCGTGATGCCGGGCTTCCTGAGGGCGTCCTCGAGGTGGTCCTTGGCGACCGCCGCATCGGCCAGGCCGTCCTGGACCGGGCCGACTACGCCTGCTTCACCGGCTCGACGCCCGTGGGCCGCAAGGTGGCCGAATCCCTTGCCGGCCGGCTCGTTGGCTACTCCCTCGAGCTCGGCGGGAAAAACGGTGTGTACATCGCCGACGACGCCGACCTCGACAAGGCCGTGACCGGAACCATCCGCACCTGCTTCGCATCGGCGGGACAGCTGTGCATGTCGGCAGAGCGGGTCATCGTGCACGAGAAGGTGGCGGACGCCTTCACCGCAAAGCTCATCGCCGCGGTGGAGGCCATGAAGGTCGGCACAGCGCTCGACTACGGCAATGACATGGGCTCGCTCGCTTCGGCTTCCCAGCTTGAGACAGTCTCGGCCCACGTTGAGGATGCGAGGAAGCACGGCGCCACCGTCCTCACCGGCGGCAGGCACCGCCCGGACCTCGGCCCATATGTGTACGAGCCCACCCTGCTGGCCGGTGTTGCCGAGTCGATGCTGTGCCGGAACGAGGAGACGTTCGGTCCCGTTGTGGCGATCTACCGCGTGGCGGACGATGCCGAGGCCATCCAGCTCATCAACGACACCGAGTTCGGCCTGCACGGCAACGTGTTCACGGGCAGTGTCCGCCACGGCCGGGAGCTTGCGGCCAGGATCCGAACGGGCACCGTGAGTATCAATGACTCCTACACCGTCGCCTGGGGCAGCACCGGCTCGCCCATGGGCGGCATGAAAGCCTCCGGGGTGGGCCGCCGCCACGGCTCCGAGGGCATCCTGCGCTTCACCGAGAGCCAGACTGTGACGGCCCAGCACCTGCTGCCGTTCGGGCCCGCGTTCGGAATGTCCGACGGCGACCACTCCAGAATGCTGACCTCCCTCCTGCGCGCGCTCAAGAGAGGGGGAAAGAAGTGAACGCCCGGGACGCCGGACCGGCCGTTGACCACGATGTCGTTGTCATCGGCTCCGGTTTCGGCGGCTCGGTCGCAGCGCTGCGCCTCGCCGAGAAGGGCTACGACGTGCACGTGCTTGAGGCTGGCCGCAGGTTCGAGGACGGAGACTTCGCCAAGACATCGTGGAACCTCCGCAAGTACCTCTGGGCCCCGAAATTCGGCTGCTTCGGCGTCCAGCGCATCCACAGGCTCCCGGACGCACTGATCCTGGCGGGCGCCGGCGTCGGCGGTGGCTCCCTCAACTATGCGAACACCCTTTACATCCCTCCGGCGCCGTTCTTTCAGGACAGGCAGTGGGGCCACATCACGGATTGGCAGGACGAGCTTGCGCCGCATTACCGGATGGGTCAGTCGATGCTGGGGGTGGTGACCAACCCGTGCGAGGGTCCGGTGGAGCAGCTGATGCGCGCCGCCGCGGACGAGCTCGGCGTTGGCCCCACGTTCAAGAAAGCGCCCACGGGCGTGTTTTTCGGCATGCCGGGTGTCCGCGTCCCGGACCCCTACTTCGGCGGCGCCGGGCCTGAGCGTACCGGCTGCACGGAGTGCGGTAACTGCATGGTGGGCTGCCGCGTGGGCGCGAAGAACACCCTGACGAAGAACTACCTGGGCCTGGCCGAAAAGATTGGCGTGCGCGTGACGCCGCTGCGCACCGTCGTCGAAGTGCGCCCGCTCACCGACGCCGAAGCGCCGGCGTACGAAATCGTCACCGAGTGCACGGGGTCCTGGACCAAACGGGGCAAGGGCCGGCAGGTCCTCACCGCCAGGCACGTGGTGTTTGCGGCCGGTACCTGGGGGACGCAGTCGCTTCTTCACGAGATGCGCGACGGCGGGCAGCTGCCCGGGCTCTCGGACAGCCTGGGGGTTCTCACCCGGACCAACTCTGAGGCGCTGCTCGGTGCCATGACGTCCCATCGCCCGCCGAAAGGCATGGACCTCACCAAGGGTGTCGCCATCACGGCCTCGTTCCACCCGGCCGAGGACACGCACATCGAAAACGTCCGCTACGGCAAGGGCTCCAATGCGATGGGGGCCCTCTCGACGCTGGCGGTGCCGGGTGATGGGCGGCTGCCACGCTGGGTGCGGTTCATCGGCGTCGCGCTCAAGAATCCGCTGGCGATCCCAAGCATCGAGCCGACCCCCTGGAAGTTCAGCGAGCGCACCATCATCGGCCTCGTGATGCAGACCCGGGACAACTCGCTGACGGTATCGGGCAAACGGCGGCTCTTCGGCGGCCGCAAGCTGACCTCCCGGCAGGGGCACGGCGAGCCAAACCCGACCTACATCGAGCCGGGCCACCGGGCGATGGGCGTCATCGCACGGCTCCTGCAGGAGCGCGGCGGGCGCAGGACCTACGCCGGAGCGACGTTGGGGGAAATCTTCGACGTCCCGCTCACCGCCCACTTCCTCGGCGGCGCCTGCATCAGCGACAGCCCGGAGAGCGGCGTCATTGACCCCTACCACCGGGTCTGGGGCTACCCTGGCATGCACATCGTGGACGGTGCAGCGATCTCGGCCAACCTCGGCGTTAACCCGTCGCTGTCCATCACGGCCCAGGCGGAACGCGCGTTCTCTCTCTGGCCCAACAAGGGAGAGGCGGACGCCCGTCCGGCGCCGGGCGAGGCCTATGTGCGCATGGAGCCGGTGGCTGCGCTGCGCCCGGCCGTCACGACCTTCACGCACCAGAGTGCGCGGGTCTGACAACCGTTTACGCCTGACCGTCCGACGGCGCCCTGCTCATTTCAGAGCGGGGCGCTTTCGCGCAGGCAGCGGTCCTCTGGGTCAATGGCGCCCATGATGCGTTTGCCGATGCTCCCCAGCTGGCGTGACTGTGCCTTCGTGAGGGGATCGAACACAAGCGCTCGGACTGCCTCCACGTGCCCCGGGGCGGTTTGGGTGATTTTCGTCCAGCCCTCGTCGGTGAGCGTGGCCAGCGTGATGCGTCCGTCGGAAGGATCCGTAGAGCGTTGCACCCAGCCCCGCTTTTCAAGCCGGCTCACCACCTGGGACAGCCGGGGGAGTCCGGACTCGGTAAAGCCCGCCAAATCACTCATCCGGCGTGTGCGGGCCGGAGCTTCAGACAGGCCGGCCAGGACCATGTACTCGAAGTGGCTCATCCCAGCGTCGTGCTGCAGTTGGGCGTCCAGGGCGGCGGGAAGCTTCATAATCACAGCGACCAGCGTCAGCCAGACGTCGCGTTCCTCGCCGTTCAGCCATCGCGGTTCCTCGGCACGTTCCATAGGGTGAGTCTACGCGCTTTACTTCATGAATGAAGTTTTATGTCGCTCAAATCACTTGCATCGTGAAGTAATGATCGGTAGCATTTACTTCAACATTCAAGTACTGCCAGACTTCCTGAGGAGCCCAGATGACCGTCATGTCCGAGACCGTCGCGCGGCCATTCGAACAACCGGCCACCGTGCGCAGCCAGGTCACCGTCCCACTTCGCTTCCCTGACGGCTTCGCGGCCACAGCCGAGATCATAACCTTCCATGGACTGGCCGACGGTAAGGAGCACCTGTTGCTCGCCCTCGGCGAATGGGAGCAGACGCTCCTGGACCAGGGGCCGGAAGGTACAGCGCCGTTGGTCCGGCTGCACAGTGAATGCCTCACGGGCGACGTGTTCGGGAGCGAGCGCTGCGACTGCGGACCCCAGCTGCGCGAGGCAGTCGAGGAGATTGCCGCCGTCGGGGGCTTCCTGCTGTACCTGCGGCAGGAGGGGCGCGGCATCGGCCTGTACTCCAAGCTCGACGCGTACGCCCTGCAGGACAACGGACTCGACACCTACGAAGCCAACGTGGCCCTGGGCCGCGGCGAGGACGAGCGGGACTACAGCGCCGCAGCCCAGATGCTCGGCGCGCTTGGCGCGGGCCGGATCCGCCTCCTCACCAACAACCCGGACAAAGTAGGGCAGCTGACGGACCTCGGCGTTGACGTCTCGGAGCAGGTCCCCACCGGAGTGCACCTCTCGGCGGCCAATCACCGCTACCTGGCCGCGAAACGCAGCCATACAGCGCACACCATCGAGCTTCCGGCCGAGATCCTGCCGGCGGATTTCCTTCCGGCCGTGATCATTCCTTCCCATGACGAGCTGCTGGCCCGGGTGGATGCCCTCATTCCCCGGCTGCGGGAGCGTGCCGCGGAAACCGAGGAGATCCGCCGCATTCCGGAAGCCACCATGGCTGAACTGAAGGTGGCGGGCGTGTTCCAGATGCTTGCGCCGAAGGCCGTGGGCGGCTTCGGCATGGGGCTGGAAACCTACGTGGAGGTGGTTCGCCGCCTTGCCCAGGGATGTGTCTCCACGGCCTGGAGCGTGGGGCACTTGGTGGAACACGTGTGGATGCTGGCCCGCTGGCCGCAGGAAGCCCAGGATGAAGTCTTCGCCAACGGGCCGGCCCCCTTGGCTGCCGCCACCGGTGCCCCTCCCGGTAAAGCAGAGAAGGTTCCCGGCGGTTACACCGTCTCGGGCCGATGGAGCTTCGCCTCCGGCATCATGCACTCCGAGTGGGCGCTCCTGGCCGTGCAGCACGGCGAGGTCCGCCTGCAGTGCCTGGTACCGGTGTCCGATCTTGACCTCCTGGACGTCTGGCACACGGCCGGCCTGCGGGGGACCGGGAGCAACGATCTCCGCGCGGAGAACCTCTTTGTCCCGGCGCACCGTGCCCTGGAATGGAATCTCCTGGCCGTCGCTGACAATCCCGGCAGTCGCATCCACCCGGATCCGAGCATCCACACCCCCATGGCCACGTTCCTGAACATGGTTGCCCCGGCCGCCGCTTTGGGGGCTGCTGAGCACGCCATCGAGGTGTTCCAAGACTTGATGATGGTGCGTAAGGTCAAGCAGACAACGCAGGCGCGGCAGGCGGATTCGCCGCTCGCGCAGGCCCGGTTCTCGCAGGCCTACGGGCAGGTGGCCACCGCGCGGCTGCACTGGCAGGAAGCTGTCCGGGTGGTGGCCGCCTCCTTCGATCGCCGGCCTGCGGCTTTCACCGATGAGGAGCGGGCGCGGTACCGGCTTTCGCTGGGTCTCAGCGGCGCGGCGTCGGCCGAGGCTGTCCGCCTCATCCTGACGGGATCCGGCGGGAGTGTGCACCGGCTGACGCACCCGCTCCAGCGGATCCAGCGCGATGTCAATGTACTGCTCAACCACGCCTCGCTGACCATGGATCCCATTCTGGAACAGGCAGGCCGCGGACTTCTCGACCTCGGGTTGTCCATCCCGGCCGAGCAGTTCTGACCGGGCGCATGGGACCCCTTGCAGGTCTGCCCGCTTCGGAGAAGGATATGAGCCTCACTCGAGGAGGCCAGCCATGGTCCAGCTTGGAAAGTTTGAGCGGTACCTGATCGAGGAATTCTTCGACGACTACCGCGCCGGCGCAATGACCCACCGCACCTTTACCCGCAGGGTCGCATTCATCACTGGAAGCATGGCGGCGGCATCGGGCGCGATGCTGCTCGTTGGATGCACACCCGAGGAAGTCCCACGCAGCACCGACCCCATGCCCACACCCACCCCGTCATCGACGGCGGGCACCGGCACCGCTTCTGCCGGTGCTGATCCGGGGGCCAAAAGTCCGCTCTCGGTCCCGGAGGGCGCCGGGGGGCTTACGACGGCGACCGTCCGGTTCGCTGCCGACGGAACCGATATCAGCGGTTACCTCGCCCGGCCCGACTCCGGGGCAGCCGGCCCGGCGGTGCTGGTCTGCCACGAGAACCGCGGGCTGACCCCTCACATCCAGGATGTTGCCCGGCGCTTTGCCAAGGCCGGGTATGCGGCGTTGGCCCTTGACCTGCTGAGCAGGGAGGGAGGCACCGCCAGCCTTGACTCGGACGCCGTGTCGGGTGCACTGACCCGAGCCGGGGCACAGAGCCATGTTGCTGACTTCGCCGCTGCCTTTGACTACCTTCAGGCCCAGGACTTCGTGGACTCCGGACGCATCGCCATGAACGGGTATTGTTTCGGCGGCGGCATCACCTGGCAGGCGGCAACCGAGCTGGCCGGACTGAAGGCCACCGCCGCGTTCTATGGGCCGGCGCCGGACCTGAACAAGGTGCCGGCCATCAAGGCGGCGGCGTTCGGCGTGTATGCAGAACGTGACCAGCGGATCACCGGTGCCATGCCGGCCCTCCGGGATGCCCTGGACGCCACCACCGTGACGCATCAGCTCACCGTTTACCCCGGCGTCGACCATGCCTTCCACAACGACACCGGCGAGCGCTACAACGAAACCCAGGCCACAGCTGCCTGGAACGACACCCTCACCTGGTTCGGACAGCACGTCTGAGGGGTGACGCCAGCACGGCTGATCTGAGTAGCGCTATCTGACGTTTTGAGGCTCCAGAACGACAGATAGCGCTACTCAGTTGGGAGGGCGGGGCACTCACCCGCGGCCGCGGGTAGTCTTGAAGGATGAGCACCGCAATCCCACTAACGCTCACCTTCGGCGGGCGTTTCGCCCGCGAACTCGAGGAGTTGGCGGTTCCCTGGCAGGCAGAGGAAGCGCCAGACCCGCAGCTGCTGGTCCTGAACGAGCCGTTGGCCAGCGAACTGGGCCTGGACCCGTCCTCGCTGCGGACGCCCGACGGGACGCGGTTGCTGATCGGCAACCAGATTCCTGAAGGTGCCACACCGGTGGCCCAGGCCTATGCGGGCCACCAGTTCGGCGGTTACTCGCCCCTGCTCGGCGACGGTCGGGCCCTCCTGCTGGGTGAGGTCACGGACATCCACGGGCAGCTTCGGGACATCCACCTCAAGGGCTCCGGCCGGACACCGTTCGCCCGCGCGGGTGACGGGCTCGCCGTCGTCGGTCCCATGCTGCGCGAGTACGTCGTCAGCGAAGCCATGCATGCCATGGGCATCCCCACCACGAGGTCCCTCGCCGTGGTGGCCACGGGCCGGCCCGTCCGCCGCGAAACCATGCTGCCCGGAGCCGTGCTCACCCGGGTGGCCAGCAGCCATCTGCGCGTCGGCAGCTTCCAGTTCGCCCGTGTCAACGGCGAGACGGACCTTCTGCGCCGTCTGGCCGATCATGCCATCAGCCGCCATTACCCGGACGTGGCGCTCGCCGAAAAGCCCTATCTCGCGTTCTTCGATGCGGTCATAGCCGCCCAGGCGTCCCTGGTGGCGCAATGGATGCTGGCGGGCTTCGTCCATGGCGTGATGAACACCGACAACATGACCATCTCCGGCGAGACCATCGACTATGGTCCGTGTGCGTTTATGGACGCCTTCAACCCCGGTTCGGTCTACAGCTCCATCGACGCTGACGGACGCTACGCCTACGCCAACCAGCCGGTCATTGCCGAATGGAACCTCACCCGGCTCGCCGAAGCACTCCTGCCCCTGCTCCATGAAGACCAGGACCAGGCCATTGCGCTCGCCGTTGAATCCCTCGGCGCCTTCCGCACGCTGTACAGCGCTGCTTGGTCAGCCGGCATGAAGTCCAAGCTGGGGCTGCGCGCGGACACGGACGACGACGTCGCGTCGCCGATCGTGGACGGTGTGCTGGCGCTGCTCCAGGAAGGCCAGGTGGATTACACCTCCTTCTTCCGGAGCCTCGGCTCGGCGGCCCGCGGCACCCCGGAAACTGCCCGGGCCATGTTTACGGACCCCGAAGCCTTCGACGCCTGGGCCGCGCGGTGGCTGGCACTGGGGCCGGACGCGGACCTGATGGACCGCGTCAACCCCGTCTACATCCCCAGGAACCACCTGGTTGAAGAGGCCCTTGACGCTGCTAGCGCAGGCGACCTGGACCCCTTCAACCGCCTGATGGACGTCCTGGCCGATCCGTACACGCAGCGCCCCGGGCTGGAACGCTACGCCGGCCCCGCCCCTGAAGACTTCGGGAGCTACCGGACCTTCTGCGGGACCTGAGCGAACACCAGGGATGGACGACGGCGGCGCGCGGCTGGGTGCCGCCCGCCGCCGTCGAGCATGGTCGGATCACGCTACGCGGACGAAGGACACTCCGGAGAGCCAGCTGATGGAGTGCACTTCGGTTTTGTAGCCGTCCACCCCGCCACTGACTACCTGGCCGTTGCCGGCGTAGACGCCCACATGGCCGGCCGTGATGACCAGATCCCCTGGTGCCGGTGTGCCCACCACTGAGCCGTACTGGTAGAACTGGCCGGGAGCCAGATCACCAACGCTCTTACCCACCGAGCGCAGCGCCTTCTCCACCATGGCGGTGCAGTCCTGCTGGACGCCAAGCTGGGAGTTGGCGGAAGCCAGGATGGCCGCGCCGAGCGAGCTGGCCGGAGCCTGGGCCGCCGGTGCGGACGTTGAGGCCAGCTGGATACCGGTGTTGGTGGGGGAGGCCGGGGCCGCCGCGACCTTCGCCGCGGGAGCCGGTGCGGTGTAGCCGGCACCGGGGATCCGGATCTGGTCGCCGGGGTAGATGACGCTGGTCAGTGAGAGTCCATTGGCGGCAAGGACGTCGTTGAGCGGGACGCCGTTGGTGGCGGAAATCTGGCCCAGCGTGTCGCCTGAAACGACCGTGTGGACGTTGGCCACGGCCGGTGCCGGAGCAGCAGCGGCCTGAACAGTGGCGGCCGGGGCCGCCACCGCTGCACTTGTTTGGGCCTGGGCGTTGGCAGTACCGGCATCACCAGGGCCGTGGACGCCGGCCTGCGCCGGGGCGCCGATGCTGAACAGCAGGCCTGATGCAGCAACAGCCACCAGCGCCGGCCGACCAAACGTCAGTGCGTGCGCTTTGGCCGTGGACGACAGGCCGACAGGGACGGTAGAGCGGGCAGGAACCACACGATGGCGTGCGGAAGCGGAATTCTTGGACACGGTTGATCGCCTCTCCCATGCCTGCGGGGTGAGCTGTCGGGTTCGGGTCGGAGTTACCCGGCCGGTGGCGCCGCCGCACGGGACGGGAGCGATACCGACTTAACCCCAAGGCTTCGAAAAGCCGTGGAAACGTGGTTCCCCCGTCCCTGCCAGCTGGAAAGCGACTGGATCCCGGTCAGCGGCAGGGCTCGGCATACTGGCGGGAATGGTCCGGCTTGAGCCGGGCTACCGCTTGACCATAACTTCTGCTCGGCAGCAATGTCACATTCCGGTAACGGAATGTAGGCGTGGAATCCACCCGCATTTCAGTGCGGTTTCCCGGCTCTCCGGTAACGATGTTGCAGGTCAACCCCCGTAATCCGTATATGCCCGGTAAGCTCACCAACTATGTCCCGGATTGTTCAAAAAATGCGGCTGCCCGCCCTCGCCGGCCTGCTGGCGGTCGCCCTGGCGGGGTCGGCTGCGATGCTTCCCTCGCATGCCGCCGACGACGCGCCGCCGGGAGGCTATCCCTCGTGGCAGGACGTGCAGAACGCCAAGCAAAGCGAGGCCGGCAAAGCGGCAGAGGTCACCAGGATCAATGGGCTGCTGGGCGGGCTCCAGACCGAAGCGGAGGCGCTGGGCGATGCGGCCGTGACGTCCGCCGCGGAGTATGCCCTTGCCGAAGCGGCGCTTCAGGCCGCCACTTCCACTGTGGATGCACTGACCGCCCAGACCGCACGCGCCGCGGCCGAACTGGGACAGTACAAGAAGGAAATCGGGTCTCTTGCGGCGCAGTCGTATAAGACCGGTGGCACAAACATGGGTTTCTTCGTTGCCCTCGACGCCGTGCAGAACAACAGCATCCAAGGCCTGAATATCGTCCAGATCGTCAGCGATAAGACTGCCGCCCTGGTGAACAAATCCGCAGCCGCCGAACGCATTTCCCGCGCCCTGGCCGATCAGGAGCAGGCAGCCAGGGCCGAGCGCGAGCGCCTGTCCGGCGAAGCCAGAACCAAGCTCGATGCCGCCCAATCCGCCCAGCAGGCCATGTCCCGGCAGATCGCGGAGCAGCAGGAGCACGGCCAGGAACTGACCGCGCAGTTGGCCTCCCTCAAGGGCACCACCGCTGCCGTGGAGGGTGAGTTCCGGCAGGGCCAGGTGGCGTTGGCTGCGTACGAAACGGCGCAGGCCGCCAAGCGGGCGGCGGCGCAGGAACAGGCACGCCAACAGGCGGAGGCGGCAGCCAAGGCAGCTGCCCTGGCCGCTGCGCAGAAACCGGCTCCGGCCCCGCCTGCCGTACCGGGAGTACCCGCCCCCGCTCCTGTCCCGAGCCCGACGCCGGCCCCGCCGCCCGTCGTCGTCGTGCCTTCCGTGCCGGGCGGCGCTGTCAACGACCCCGCCGGCGCCAAGAGCTACGCGGCCGGGCAGCTGGCGGCCTACGGCTGGGGCCAGGACCAGTTTCCGTGCCTGGCGTCGCTGTGGACCAAGGAGTCCAACTGGCTGACCACCGCGACCAACCCCTATTCGGGCGCATACGGGATCGCCCAGTCGCTGCCGGCCAGCAAGTATGCCAGCGCGGGCAGCGACTGGCTCACGAGCTACCGGACCCAGGTCAATTGGGGACTGTCGTATATAGCGGACCGCTACGGGTCACCGTGCGGTGCGTGGAACCATTCAGTGGCCAACAACTGGTACTGACCTGCCGGGGGGACGGCAGCCGGGTCACGTTCCTGGGGCTTTGGCGAATTCCGCGGCGCTGAGGAATTCAATGCCGACGAAGGCTTCTTCACCGTCCACCCAGGCGTCATGCCCCGGTGGAATGGTGTAGGAATCTCCGGCACTGATGTTGATCCGGTTGCCATCGGTGGTCTCGACATTGAGGGCTCCGGAAACGCAGAATCCCACATGGTTGTTCTGGCAGGACTCGGTCTGGACCACCGGCTTGATGCAGTCCGACCAGCGCCAGCCGGGATTGAACGTGAACCGGCCAACGGTGTAGTCACCCAGGTTGACGACGTCCACTTCCGTCTTCTCCGGCCGGCGCTTCTCATCCGGTGTGTTGTGGGACTTGACTGCCAACTCGGTGACGATGTTTGTAGGCATGGCACGCAGACTTTCTCTGTGGAGTTTGTGTCCATCAGCTGTCTGTCCCTTGCTGCCAGACGGCATCTGAGGCGCTTACGATTGCCAGCATCCTCCGACTGGCCGCGCTTGTCGAGACCCCCAAAACCACTAGGCTTTTCCCATGCCAGATTTTGAACGGTTCCGGGTCCTGCTGGAGGAAGAGCGCGCCCGGAAACTCGCGCTTCTTCCCGCCCTCCGCGCGGACATCTCTTCGGCCAATGCTGCGCGCCAGGATTCCAACGTGGATGACGAGCACGACCCCGAGGGATCCACCATTGCATTCGAGCTGTCGCAGGCATCGGCGCTCCTGCAGCAGAGCAGTTCGGGCCTCGAACAGGTGGACGCGGCCCTGGCGCGGATTGCGGCGGGCACTTACGGTACGTGCGACGTGTGCGGGGATCCCATCGCGGAGGGACGCCTCGAAGCACGCCCGTCAACGCCGTTCTGCATACTTCACGCCGCTGCCGGCCGGCTGGGACGGTAACTGCGCCGTGAACGAACGTGTGCAGGAGGCTGCCGGCTTCATCGACGCCACCCTGCAGAATGAGGGCGCCTGGTACCGGGCGGAAGACGTGGAGTCCCGGGTGGGCGGGGTACTTGGGTCCTACGGATCGTCGGTGGGAGCCGTACGCGGCACCGTCCGCGACGCTGGCACGAAGTTCAAGGACCTTGGCCACGATGAGGTGACCGCTTTGGCATCACTCCTCTGGGGCCGGCCCGGTCCCGGCAGGCGGCCGGTCTATGAGAGGCGGCTCGCCGCCGTTGTGTTGCTGCAGTCCCGGGTGGCCCTCCTCCGTCACTCTGACCTGACCCGGCTGGAGGGCTTCATCAGAACCGCGCAGACCGGAGAGCTGGTGGACCCCCTGATTGTCGACGTTGTGTTTCCGCTGCTTCAGGGGTTGGGTGGCAGCGACCGCCAGCGGGCCGACGTCGTCATCACGCGCTGGCACCAGGACCCCGACGACGCACTCCGCCGCGCTGCCCGTCTCATCGCGTCCCAGGGAACTGACCTGCCGTCCATTTCCGGGAGCCGCGACCGGTCACGTGGCTGACCCCTGTTCCCTGGTCCCCGTCAGTCGTACTCTGGGCCTTGGAGGTGATTGCCATGGAGGCAGCGCAGGGTGACAGGATCATCGTCCGGGGGAGGACCGTCGGGTCCTCAGACCGGCACGGGGTAATCGTTGAAGTCCGCGGTCAGGAAGGTCATCCGCCCTACCTGGTCCGCTTCGACGACGGACACGAAACCGTTATGTACCCCGGCGGTGATTTCGCCGTCGAACGCGGTCACGGGGCCCAAACAGGCTGACGCGCGGCCGACGCCTGAGCGTCAGGGCCGCCGGGCACCTGTCAGACTGGAGGAATGGATCACTCCTTGGCTGCCACGTCCCCTGATGCGAATCTCATGTTTCCGCCGCTCCGGACCGGTCCGCGGGATCCCGGTGACGCGTGGGTTGAGGGCGACCACGGCAAGTTCTGGGGCAGATTCGGTGCCGCCGGCGTCCTGGCCTATGACCCCGGCAAGGGCGTTCTCCTGCAGCACCGCGCGTTGTGGAGCCACAACGGGGGAACGTGGGGACTCCCCGGCGGAGCATTGCACCAGGGCGAGGACGCTGTCACCGGCGCACTCCGCGAGGCGCACGAGGAAGCCGCAGTGCCGGCCGCGGATGTCAGCGTCCTCTTCACGTCCGTACTGGACGTTGGCTACTGGTCCTACACCACCGTTGTTGTGCTGGTGACCGCGCCGTTTGACCCCGTGATCAGCGATCCGGAAAGTCTCGAACTCCAGTGGGTCCCGCTGGCTGAGGTGGACCTGAAGGAGCTCCATCCAGGCTTCGCGAAATCCTGGCCGGACCTGTTGCCGCGCATGCTGGAGCTTGCCGCGGTGGCCGGTCAGTAGAGCACCGGTTAGAGTTAATGATCATTCACCCAGAATCGTCGGAAGGGCCAACGTTGACCAAGGATCTGCCAGACCTGGCCGAAGGCTTTTTCTACTACCAGGCGCTGGGTGAGGGGCGATTCTGCTCCACCATCCACGCACAGGGGGCCTGGAACGAGCACGAACAGCATATGGCGCCGGCCTCTGGCCTGATGGCGGACAGCCTGGAGCGCCACGAGCCCCGCGCCGACATGCGGATGGCCCGGCTGAGCTACGAGATACTGGGCCTGATCCCTGGTGGCGGGTTCCACATCGAAACCGCCACCCTCCGTCCGGGCCGGACCATCGAGCTCCTGCAGGCAGAACTGGTTGAGAACGGCCGCGTGGCCATCCGCGCCACCGCGTGGCGGATGATCACCAGCGACACGGCCGCGGTTGCCGCGGTCGAGGACACCGCCATCCCGGCACCGGATGAATGCAAACCGCTCGACGGCCCTGCCATCTGGCCAGGCGGCTACATCCGGTCCCTGGAGATGCGCGTGGCCGAGGGCCACCGGCCCGGCGCGGGCATCGTCTGGCTCCGCACCCAGCACCCCCTGACGGATAAAGCCGACAGCGGCGACCTGGCCCGCCTGATGGGCCTCGTTGACACGGCCAACGGAATCGCGGCCAGGGTCCCGCCGGGCAAAGACAGCTATGCCTTCCCCAACCTGGACCTGCAGATCCACATGTACCGCAGGCCCGAGGGCGAATGGCTGGGCCTGGACAATGCCGTCTCCTTCGGAACTGACGGGATTGGGCTCACGTCCACTGTCCTGCACGATCTCCAGGGCCCGTTCGGCCGCGCTGAACAGATCCTGACGCTGCGCCGGAGTTAACCTCACAACAGGGACCCTCGGGGCGCCCGCATAGCCGGATGCTATTCCGGCTGCGGGGCCACCTCCACTGGGAGCCCGGCGGCAGCCCACTCCGGGTAGCCGCCTTCCAGGCGTGTGGCCGGGATCCCTTCCAGGCGGAGCATTTGTACGGCTTCGTTTGCGAACACGCAGTAAGGGCCCCGGCAATAGGCAACAACCTGGCGGTCATCGGGGAGATTTCTCAGTCTCGCCGCCAACTCCTTGAGCGGAACGGACACAGCTCCTGCGATATGCCCGGACTGGAACTCCGGTTCAGGCCGCACATCGAGGACAACGACGTCGCCGGCGGACATCCGCTCGCGGAGTTCAGCCTGCGTCAGGGTGTCCAGGGCGGAGCGGTCGCCAAGACAGGCCGTGGCGAGTTTATCGAGTTCCGCCACATGCTCCGCAGCCACGTGGCGGATGGCTGCCCAAAGTTCGGCTACTGATGATCCGCTAAGCCGGTAGTAGATCCGGGTTCCCTGGCGCCGGCTGCGCACCAGTCCTGACCGCTGTAGGTGCTGGAGGTGCTGTGAGGTGTTGGCTACACTCTGCCCGATCTCTTGAGCGAGTTCGTCCACCGGACGTTCGCCCTGGGCAAGGACGTCCACCAGCTCGGCGCGCCGGCCGCTGCCAAGCACCTTGGCCACCGATGAAAACGCGTCAAAGAGTGCGTCCTTGGCTTTCCTGCTGCTCACCGGAGCCTCCGCTCATCGAACCTATTCAAGTAAGTACTTGACAATCTATCCCGTCCAGGTGTGCAATTCAAATATTCAAGTGATTGCTTGATTATACCTGAGGGGACCCGCTCCGGATCCGCGCAAAAATCGGAAAGAGGCGAATGGGGATGGGCGATGTAGCCACCATCCGAAATGGAATTGACGTAGACCAGCTGGTGGGGACGATAGGGGCGATTCAATCGGATCCCGCTCTGGCGAGTTTCACCTTTAAGGCAACCACAACATGGCTTGATGGGACGCACAACACCGGCAACATTCTCGGGTTTACGCATGCAGGCGAGCCCGACACCGGCCGGACCGGCAGCTTCGTCCTCGAGGGCGATGAGCCGCCCGTGTTGCTCGGCAACAATGCCGGGCCCAACGCCGTCGAGCTCCTGCTGCAGGCGCTGGGCTTCTGCTACTCCGTGGGCTACGCGGCAAACGCGGCTGCCCAGGGCATTGAAATCCGCTCGCTGGAGTTCCAGGTGGAGGGCGACCTGGACGCCCGTCCTTTCCTGGGCCTGGACGGTCCGCGGCCGGGATTCACCGCGTTACGCGCAACGGCCCGGGTCTCCAGCCCGAATGCGACACTGGAGCAGCTGCAGGCGCTGTGCCGTTACGTTCAGGACACTTCGCCTGTCCGCGACTGCCTGACCAATCCGGTCCCCGTGCACACCACGCTCGAAATCGCCTGACGGAGGGCCGGGCCATGGATGCGGGAACGGTTGAAGTAGACCGCCGCGAACTCGAGGAAAAGGTCAAGCAGGTCTACCGCGCGGTGGCCCTGAACCCCACCGGCAGCTACCACTTCAAAATGGGACGCGGGCTTGCCGAGCAGCTGGGCTACCCGCCCCAGCTCCTGGACACCATTCCTGCTGGCGCCCTCGAATCGTTTGCCGGCGTTGGATACTTCTTCGACCTGGCGGATCTTATTCCCGGTGAGAAGGTCCTTGACCTCGGTTCCGGTTCCGGGACCGACGTCTTTTACGCCGCCGCCATGGTTGGCACCACGGGGCGCGTCGTTGGCCTTGATATGACTGAAGAGCAGCTGGACAAGGCTGAACGCCTGCGGAACCCCGGCGGCTATCCGCATGTCACCTTTACCAAGGGCCACATCGAAGGCCTTCCGTTTGCGGACGGCAGTTTTGACTGCGTCATCTCCAATGGCGTCATAAACCTGTCCCCGGACAAGCCGTCGGTATTTCGGGAAGCGGCCCGTGTGCTGCGGCCTGGGGGGCGTCTTGCAATTGCCGACATTGTCACCGCCGTACCGCTCACCGCGAAAATTGTCTGCAACACCGACCTCTGGGCCGCCTGCATTGGAGGTGCTGCCCAAACGGACAGCTACCAGGAGACGATCGCTGGCGCCGGCTTCACCATCGAGAGCAGCAGGGCAAACAGCTACGAATTTGTCTCCGACAGGGCACAGGCAGCGACGGCCAAATATGGGGTTTCCAGCCATTCATTCCTGGCGAGAAAGGGTGAATCGGACCCAGTGCCCGGATGACCCCATGATGTTTGGGTGCCTTTCGCGGCCCTGCGTCGCCGCGGAGGCATCGCGCCTGATGCCTTCGCCCGGTTGTCATTTTCCTCTAAGTCGTCTGCACAACGGCAGCTGTGTTTTCGGGGTTGTGCAGGCGAGTGTGAACACTGGTTTTTCCCTACTTCTCTGCACAAGAAGGAGGTAGCGGGGTGGACGCCGAATCGGTGCGCATCGCTGAGTCGGGCACGTTGACGATGCCGGACTGGCGCAACGCACACCCCCGCGATCCGGGGATCCTCGAGGCCCAGCGCCGTGAACGCGCCAGCGTCCGCAGCGAAAAGGGCCACCGTTGGGGGCGCCACCACTCCGCGAGGGCGGCATGACCAACACCCCGAACGTTTCAGGTCACCGCACTAGGGCGTGTCTCCCAATAGGGCGCTCCAGATGACGACGGTGTGCAGGACCGCGGCTGAGCGGTAGGTGAGGGCGAGTTTGTCATAGCGGGTGGCCAGGGACCTCCATTGCTTGAGGGTGTTGAAGCTGCGCTCGACGACGTTGCGGCGCTTGTACGCTTCCTTGTCGTAGGTGACGGGCCGTCCGCCGGCGGAACCCTTGCGTTTGCGGTTGGCCTTCTGGTCCTCCTTTTCCGGGATGACGCATTGGATGCCGCGGTCGCGCAGGTACTTGCGGATCGCCTTGGAGGACTAGGCCTTGTCGGCCATGGCCCGTTCCGGGCGGGTGCGGGCCCGGCCGGGCCCGTCCCTGTCGACCTTCAGGGCGTCCATAAGGTTCTCGAACATGAGCGAGTCCCCGCCCTGCCCGGGCCCCAGAAGCAGGACGAGGGGGCGCATGTTCCCATCCACCAGGGCATGGATTTTCGCGGGTCAGCCCGCCGCGGGTCAGCCCGCCGCGGGAGCGGCCGATCGCATGGTCCTCAGGCTCGTCGAGCAGATTCTTGTAATTCGACCGGTCCCCCTGTGTGGCGGGGCAGGTTGGTGCCGTGCTGGTGGGCACGGTTCACCGTGGAATCCGCCGACACCTCCCAATTGATCAGCCCGGCCGAATCGGCACGGGTCAACAACGCCGCCAGCACCTTGTCCCAGATGCCGTTGGCGGCGTTGCGTCGGTGGTGCTTCCACACGGTCTTCCACGACCCAAAATGTGCCGGCAGGTCACGCCACGGGATTCCGGCCCGGTACCGGCAGATGATTCCCTCGGTCATCGACCGATGGTCCTTGAACGGGCGGCCAGGCTTCCCTGAAGAGTCAGGCATCAACGGGGCAATGTGCTCCCCCTGGGCATCGGACAACAAGGCATAACGGGAACTCACGCATCAATCCTGCCAAAACGGCATGACTGTGACAGCTTTAGGAATACCGGGCCCTCATTGAAGGATTTGATGAGGTTGTGGCCAGCTACACGGCGGAGGCACTGCCCATTGAGGAACTCCCCTCCGGCCCGCCCTCTGCCGGCTTCAGCGCTGTTCAGCCTCCGAAGTGCCACGCATCGAGCACAACACGGCCACGCGGCGATTCCAGCGTCGCGGTGAGCGGTGCGTTCTGCACAGCGTCGATCGGGCTCGTGTGAACGGCCGAAAGCTTCAGCACGTCGACCGCCTGGGTCGGAACGCCGCGCAGCACCAGGCCCTGCAGCGCCACATCAGTGAGGTGCATGTGGGCACACGGATGTTGCCCCTCCCATTCGATCAAGCTGGGCAGCGCGCCTGCGCATTCAGCGCGGCCGTCGTCGCGGACTGTGATTCGCCACTTCAACAGTCCGTGAGGCGTGTCGCGCTGCGCTGCCAGCAACTCGCCAGGGTTGAGGGCGAAGTTGGCAAGGTCCCGGCGCAGCATCTCGATCTTGCGCGTGCGCGCCACAGCGTGCACCAGCCGAGGGGATTCGCGGACAGCCTCGCGCACCCCGGGGTGGTCCAAGCCGAACCAGCGCGGCCTCCCCGGCGCCGGCGCGTCGGGATCGATCGCGATGACCTCGAGGTAGCAGTCGGGGAAGCTCTCGCTGCTGATGGCAATCACTCGGTTGTGAGTACCCATCAACGGGTGCTTGCCACCACCGGAGGGCTGGACGCCGAACGTTGCCGCGCACCAGGCCGCGCCCTGTTCCAGCGAATCGGCGGCGATGACCAGGTGATCGATAACGGCGTTCACAACTCAACCGTACCGCTCGGGGCGTTCGACAGATCGGCCCGGTGTCCCTGCCGGCGACTCGCCAACAGGGCCCGGTACTCCTAAAGCTGTCCCCAAGGGACAAGTAACTGGTGAGTAACTAGCTCTGATTGGTCTGGAGGGAGCATTTGGTTGTCTGGCAACCCAACCATTGGGAGACACGCCCTAGCCGCGGGCGAAGCCGGCGTGAACGTCACGGACAGTGACGGATCCGGCGCCGAGGAGCTGTGCCTTCGCTCGAAGTTGCGCCACCAGGTCCTCGGTTGGGCGGCCGAATATTTCGATTGTTCTTAGCTTGATGAGTGGTGCAACTGGCGGGAACTTGGGGCCCGCCACCTTCATATGGAGCTCCAACGAGGCCGCGTCAGGATGAAAATGGAGGACGCTCATGATGGATCCGTCCTCTGAGAAACAGACGCAGTAGGAGATGATCTGCGGCTCATTTTGCTCAACGAACGCGACGATTTCTGCCATGGCTGCCTTGAGCTCCTCAAGTTTTCCGGCACGGACCTCGGAGGTATCAAGGTAAGCGATGGGATCACCCATGTCATCTCTCCTGTTGAAGGCCCCGGCTGAACGTCTGGACCTGACCCACTACACACAATTGTCCTCTCGATCCTCGACGGAAGCACGGCGGTTTTATGGCCGCCAGAATCACGGCCAGCACATTACTCAGATCATCACCCGAGGAATCATGTCAAGATGCCCGCCTGGGTTGTTTCGAGGAATCATTTAGTTTTGCCCGGATGGTTGGCTGCCTGTCAGGGGCTCGCTTTGCGGTGCTCAGGGTCAGGAGCTCCGCGGAGAGGGCCTGGATTTGTCGTTGGATGGCGGCCGGGTTCAGGGGCTTGTTTTCGCGTTTCAGGCGGGCCTTCGTATCCATGCTGACGGTGCCGGAGTCGGCCAGGATGCGCTGGAACGGGGTAGCGGGTGAGTCGTAGGTCTTGCTGGTCTTCGCGCCGCTCCGGACTTTCGTGAGGAGTTTTTGCTGTGGCCCGAAATGGTTGGTCAGGAGCCGCTGGAGCGCCCAGATCCGGTTGAGCAGTTCCAGCTCACCAGCCGTGTCGTAGCGGTGGTAGCCGACGGTCTGGCGGACGATGTGCCAGTTCTTCTGTTCGACGTGGGCACCGTCGTTCTTGTTCCCGGACCGGGAGCGGGTGAAGGTGAGATTTTCCTGTTCGCACCAGCGGAACAGCTCCCAGTTGATGAACTCCGAGCCGTTGTCCGAGTCGAGGCCCAGGACGGGAAACGGAAACGCGGCGGTAGCGTCTTTGATGGCAGCGAAAACCCATTTCTGCGCCTTGTTGATCACCGAGCGGGTTTCCGTCCAGCCGGTCGCGATGTCAGTGATATCAAGGGTGAAGCAGAACTCGCACTGGCTGTTGCCGCCCTCGTGGCCGACCAGATCGATCTCGACGAACCCGGGCACCGCATCGTCCCACTCGGCCCAGGTCCGGATCGGAATCGAGTCCTTCAGCAGTGTTCCGGGCTTGGTATGGGACCGGCCGCGGGGCTCAAGTTTCGCCTGGTCTGCCTTGAGCCGGCGGTCGATGGTGTCCGGGGCGATCCTCAGCAGTTGCGCGGCGGTCTCGGTATCAATGCGGAGCTCCTTGAACCGCCGCAGGCGCGGCACCAGGTCCGGGAGCGCAGCCGCCAGGAGCCGCCCGCACAGGGTCCCCTGGACCGCCCAGCAGAACCGCAGCGCCTCGATCACCGGCTCCCCGTAGAGCGGCGCCCGGGCAGCCCGGGGCCGGACGGGCTTGAGCACCAGCGCGTGCCGGAGCGACTTGCGGGTGTGGTCCCGGTGCCATCCGGTCGTTGCACACAGCTCATCCAGAATCTGCTTCTTCACCGCCCGGCCCGCCCGGGCATACCGCGTGGCGATGACCTTCGTGACAGCCCTGCGTTCACTCATCGAAAGCTCCATGGCTCACAATGCCGAAGCGGCGGACACCGCCCCGACGGACACGCCGCTGCGCGGGCATTCTCAAATGATTCTTCGATTGCAGCTACGCGGGCATCTTTGATGAGTCAACGCGGGGTCTCGACGCTGACCGTTGGGCGCCGCACTATGAATTGGACGCGGCAGAGCGGGGTCCAAACTTGGGGGAATTGCGTGGCGACGCTCGCTGGAACTTGTGACGTAGACGAAGGCCCGGTCCAAGAGGAATGAAGTGTGTACCGGATCTGTTGTGATCTGTCGGGGGATTTTATCCGGCAGGGGCGGCTGGTTTGATGTTGATGTTGTGGCGGAAGACGTTCTCGGGGTCGCATTCGGTTTTGATCCGGGCCAGGCGGGCGAGTTTGTCGGCTCCGTAGCTGGCGCGGAGACTGGTGGCGTCGTAGTCGTTCGTGACGTTGAGGTAGCCGCCGGCGCCTTGTGCGGCCGGTTGCAGTGCGTCCCAGAACGCCCGGGCCCAGGCATGGTCGGCGGTGAGTGACTGCTTATCGGGTGCGGCGGCGAGGATGAAGACCGAGTATCGGGGTGTGCGTTCTCCGCCGAAGGCGGTGTCATGTTCTCCGGTTTCCGTGTATGCCTCATCGAGCAGGTAGATCAGGATCTTGGTCAGCGGAGAGGTTCTGCGTGCCGCGTGGTCGGTGATGATCTGGATGGCGTTGTCGGTGAGCTCGGTCAGGTAGGTGGTCTTTTCGTAGTGGAACCGGCCCCATGCAGTGGACTCGTCGAGCAGTTGCTGGAGCTTGACGTAGGGCATCGGGCCGATCGTCTCGAACAGCGGCGGGATGGCGCCGCGGATCCGTTCGACCACAGCGGCATGTTGACTGGTCGGCCCGAAACCGGTCAGGAGCAGCGCGTACCCGGGCCGGAACCTGTACTGCTCGGGCACGAAGGGGGCTGGTGGCGCGTTGAGCTCGCCGAGCACGACGTTCAGGTCCCGGGGAAGGATGGAGACGAGATCCCTGGCCAAGCGAAGCACCTCCGGACCCTGCTCAGAAGGCCAGAAAAAGAGCCCGAAGTCCACGGTCGGGCCGGCTTCGTGGAGTTTGAACTCGAATTCGGTGACGACCCCGAAATTCCCTCCTCCGCCGCGGAGCGCCCAGAAAAGGTCGGGGTGCTCGTTCGCTGAGGCCTGCACGATGCGCCAGTCGGCGAGCACCACTTCGGCCGAGACCAGACTGTCGATTGTCAGTCCTGCGCGCCGGGTCAGCCATCCCATGCCCCCGCCGAGGGTGAGACCCCCCACTCCCGTATGCGAGACCAGTCCAACGGGTACGGCAAGGCCGTGTTCCTGGCAGGCTGCATCGAGGTCGGAGTGCAACGCACCGCCGCCGACACGAACGCGCCGGGCGGCCGGGTCCACGCGCACGCCGCGCATCGGGCTGAGATCGATGACCATCCCGCCGTCCACGCTCGAAGCACCGGAAACACTATGGGCGCCGCCGCGGACTGCGATTTCCAGACCCTCAGCCCTGGCCCACCCCAAAGCTGTGACAACCTCGCCTGGGGTGGAACATCGGACGATCACGGCCGGTCTTCGATCGATGTCGGCGTTCCACACCTTGCGTGCCTCGTCAAAAAGAGGATCATCGGGCCTGATGACCGCACCCGCCGACGGGGGTTGAAGATGGTCCGAGCCGGTGCTTGCTACGTCTGTCATGACTAACCTGGCTTCCGCTATCGCGGCAAGGGAATCGTGACGCGCGACCCCTGTTAATGCACAGAACTATAGTCAGGCCTGTGCAATTGTCAACGGGCCGCGTTGACTCATAGAAAACCTCCGCGTAGCGGCGTGGCTCAACCTGGTGGCAGCGGATGCAGGTCATGCCCGTTTTCATGGAGCTCACGATGGTCCAGCGGCAGGCTGTGACAAAGAAGAAAGCCCTCGCTTACAAGAGCGCGGATCGTGCAGGGAAGACCCGGATCCTGACCGAGCTGGTCGAGCTGACCGGTTGGCACCGCGACTACGCCCGGGCGGCCCTGCGTCAGGCCCTTGTCCTGAAAGTCGTCAGGCCTCGGCCGGGCAGGACGCCGGTCTACGGCCCTGACCTGCTGCCACCGTTGATCACGTGCTGGGCGGTGCTGCGCGCCCCTGCCGGCAGGATCCTTGCCCCGATGCTGCCGGTCCTGGTGCCGCTGCTGCGCCGGGACAAGGAACTTCAGATCACCGATGCGCAGGCTGCTCTGCTGGTGCGCATGAGCGCGGCGACCATCGACCGTAAACTCGCCGGCGAACGGGGGAAACTGTTCCCGCGCGGCCGGTCCCACACCAAGCCCGGCACGCTCTTGAGATCCCAGATCCCGGTCCGGACCTGGGCCGAGTGGGACGACGCCGTCCCGGGGTTCGTGGAGATCGATCTGGTCGGCCACGAGGGCGGCAACAGCTTCGGGGAATTCTGCTTCACCCTGACAGTTACCGACATTTCCACCGGATGGACGGTGAACCGGTCCGTGCGGAAGAAAACCAGCGGGCGACCCGCCACGGGACCATGCGTAAACGCCCGATCATCCGGATGAACGCCGCATTCAAACAGCTCAAGCCCGCCGCACTCTCACGCCAGATCCTGGCGCTGACCGGTCAGCTGGAAACACTCTCCCGGGCAAAACAACCCGCCGCCGTCAAGCCCGTCAACAGGGCCTGGAACAACTGAAAACCCGGAGGTTTTTCAATGAGGCAACGAAGCCCTCAGGCGGAGGTTTTCAGATGAGGCAACGAATCACCCTTCCCGGAGGTATTGCAATGAGGCAACAGGCGGGCGGACGGCACGCGGCAGGCGACCACGCCCGCCGAGATAAGACCGACAAATGGTGAGGTGGTCATCACCCACGACAGCTTCAGCGTCGGCATCCGTAACGTCAATCAGCTGGCCGTAGACTCTGCGAGCCGAGTCCGCAAGGAGGCCCTAATCCTCGGCCCCCTCGTGCCAAATAACGTCGCGAAAATCCTGCCAATAAGCCCTGAGGGTCACACCTGTGACTGTTAGTTCAGAATGGCGGTGTTCTCACAGTTCGAAATGGCGGTTCAGCTGATCCCGATAAATAGGGCTGGTCGTGACGTTTCACTCCAGCAACCCATCTTGGGAACAGGTTTAGTACGGGGACGACGGTGAATTGCAAACTCCCCCCGCGTAGCCATTCATCTTGGGCGATCGGTTTGGTTGTATCTCTGCTTCTGAAGGTACGCCTGATGGACTTCCTGACCCGGCTGTTTCGGTGCAGGCTACTTTGGGATCTCAGTCAGCCTCGGAGCTATCTCAGTTACGCTGTGTGGGAGAGCCGGGAGGCCGATCGACCAGTTCAAAAGCACGGGCGGATTTCTCGGCCATGATCGCGCGGATGAAAGAACATCTGGATGACAGGCAGATCTGCACACTGGAAGTGGTTCTGGGGCAAGAACTGACAGACATGGGGCTGGATTCCTAACGACTGCGGCCAGGTGTGGCCCGCTCCTGGCTCGAGCTCCGGTGTCTGCGGGCTGATCCGAACAACGGTCAGTGCTGGCTTGTTGATTTGACGGAATGCGGCTGACGGCGCCACTCTAACCACGCTCAGTCACTGTTGATTTATGGAAGACGCTCGTGCGTCATTGCCCGTGCATCCGGACGGTGCCGCGAGGAGATGAACACAGCAATTGGGTCTCATCCGGCGTGACCTTGTGCTTATGCGCCGTCGGGTCCTTACTGGTGGGAGGAAGCTACCATCCGGTAGAGCTTGTCGCGCGGCAGCATGTGTTCCGGCCACACAGGTCCCCTCCATATGTTGCAGAATGAACCGGCAAGCGGGTTCCAGCCAGGGATTATTGGAGGAAATCGATGTTCGCTAGAGTCAGCACCTATAAAACCGGCCCGGAGACCACCGCAGACGCACCCACGGAAGACATCGTCAAGAGGGTGCTTGAAATCCCCGGATGCCGGGGGATCTATTACTTGAACGGGAAGGAAACTGACAAGGCCCTCTCCATTACGCTGTGGGATACCGAGGAAGCTCTGGCTGCGAGCCGAGAGGCGGCAAACAAAATCCGGACAGAGACCAGCGAAGCGCAAAAAACGCAGATCCTTGAAGTGGAGGAATTCGAAGTCACTACCAGCAGTCTCAAGGACTGAGCCTCCGCCGATCGCCGGACCCTTCCGTCAGCTGCGGGGTGGCAGGGCCGGGTGTTTGCCAGAGAGGTCCGGGTCGGCCGGGACTTCCGCCACGTTCACCGCCCGGGATGCAACCGCATTCGCGCTGTACCGGCTTCGCGCGCACCTCGCCTTTATGACTCTGCGGGAGCGGTGTTGCCTCTTTCGGCCAGGTTCCCGATGTTCAGACGGCTCGGCCCCGTGAAAAAGGCCGCGCGTGATGTTGCCAACTTGTCTGTTAACCCACACGATTGGGTGTATGAGTAGCGATCCGGAGGCGGTGGCGCAGCGGTGGATTGCATCCCTGTCGGCGCGTGACCTGGAAGCGGCCGTGGATTGCTTTGACGCGGCGTATGTCGACGAAGCGCCGGCACGCCGCGGGGAATCCGTGCAGGGGCAGGACTCCGTCCGTCGAAATTTCAGCATGCTTCTTAGCGACCTGCCTGATCTCACTGCCAACATATCCCGGACTGTGGCGGACGGCGATGATGTTTGGATGGAGTGGAGCATGCGTGGAACACGCCGGGACGGCACGCTCCTGGAGTTCGTGGGGGTCAACATCTTTCAGGTCAAAGACGGCAGATTCCGCTCGGGACGGATCTATACGGAAATTGTGCGCGACGCCGGTGGGATTGATGCGCAGATCAACCGTATGACCAAGGGGAATAGCTAAGACCCCGATCGCGCTCCGGACCTGACCTACTCGAGGTCCTTTCCATGGCAGCTGGGGCGGCCGGCAGCATTCGCGGAGATCCTCCAACGGGTTTTGTCCACAACGGTCACGCTACCGAAGGCGAAGCCGCCGCCTCAACGTCCCCTGGGCCATGCTCCGCGACGGCACCCTTACACTCCCTTAACGGCGCCGGCACCACGCCTGGCTGCCTGACAAGCCGACTCCGAGCTTGAAATCGGTCTGACCCGACCCAAACTCTTCATAGCTTAGTCCGCCAGGCATAGGGCGCGGCGGACAGATGCATAGCTTAAGGGCGGCGTCAGCAGGTTCGCCAGTTGCCAGATCCTTGGACTTGTCTGTACGGGTTTTCGTTTCCGGGTCCGCCTCGAGCATTGCGTAAACAGGAGCTCCTGCAGCCTTAAATGCAGCAATATCATCCTCAGTGGCCGTAATCAAAATGAACCAAGTTGGAGCGGCTTACCCTTACCGCGATTGGAAGTTCGCGTGAAATGGAAGGGCGTTGACGCGCAACTCTCTCTCTCTCTCTCTCTCTACGCAGGCGTCATGAGCGAGAGACTGCGTGGGCGAATTCCTTGAGCCCGACAACCTCACCGATTGTGGGCAGAATCTGTGTGAGCGCGAAGGCATGCATCTCGTCGGTGATGCTCTCGCAGCAGTCCCCCAGCACCACGACGCGGTAGCCCCGGTCCGAGGCGTCTCGGGCCGTCCCCTCGGCGGCGAAATTCGTGATGATGCCGGCGATCACAACTGTCGAGACGTCGTGTAGCCGCAGCAACCGGTCGAGGTCCGTCCCGGCGAACCCGCTCACCGCGCGCTTGCGGACGATCAGTTCGCTGGAGGCGGGCATAAGCGGCTGGAAGAACTCGATCCCCCAACTGCCCTCGGTTGATCGCCCGGCCGCCTTAGCGTCCGCTTGCCAGGGCGCGTGTGGGTTGATGTCGGGGTGGCCTTCACGCCAAGCGTTCTGGACGTGAACGACGCGGACCCCCGCTTTCCGCGCGGCTGCAAGAGCCTCGGCCGTGCGCCTCAACGCGGGCGCGACACGCTCGACCAAACCGGGATCGACCGACGCCCAGTACCCGTCGGGGTGGACGTTGTAGTTCTGATAGTCCAGGAGGACGAGCGCGGTCCGACCAAGATCGAACTCAAGGGTTCCGTCGGGCGGCTGGGTCACATCCCAATATTGCCCGACGCTCACTGCTCGCGCCAGCCCCCGCGATGACTCATCAAAGCTGCCCGCGTAGCTGCATACGAAGAATCATTTGGTAATGCCCGCGTAGCAGTGCGTCTGTGGGGCCGCTGGTTGCCGTCCTGGCACGCTGAGCCATGGAGCTTTCAACGAGTGAACGTAGGGCTGTCACGAAGACCATCGCCACTCGGGATGCCCGTTCGGATCGGGCTGCTAAGAGAATCATTTTGGACGAGGTGTGTGCCGTGACAGCCATGACCGGATGGCACCGCGATTCACGCCAGAAAGGCGCTGCGCCTCGCCCTGGCCCTGCGGGTGGTCAAGCCGCGGAGCGCCGGGCAAATGACAACACCGGTCGTGGATTGGCCCGCTACTCGACTTCCGTCTCCCTTTTGTAGCCGTGCACCGCATTTTTCAGCGTGGGGAAAAAATGGTCAGCAGTGAACCGTGCGCTCGCCCCGAACCGGATCAGGCGGTCCTTGACCGGTCCCTTCATTTCAGCGAACACCAAGCTGATGCCGTCCTGCGCCAGTTCATCGTCGAGCTGGACAAGTTCGTCCAGCGCTGTCGTGTCCAGCCCGGTGATCGGCTCGGCCGCCACAATGACCCACTTCACCGGCCAGGGTGCAGCGTCCACCAGGCTGTGGATGTGATCGGCGAAAACTTCCCCGTTGGCGAAAAACAGCGGTGCATCGAAGCGGGCAATCACCAGGCCCTCCACCCGGCGGCCTTCGGGATGCCGGTCCAGGTCGTGGAAGCCCGGAACGTCCGCCAGGCTCGCCAGCTCGGTGCGGTACGGATCCCAGGCGCGCTGGACAAAGGCCAGGAGGGACAGTCCGATCGCAACAGCAATGCCCTGCAGGACCCCTACAAAGGCGACGCCGAGGAACGTGACCACCAGGAGGAGGGCCTCCATTCGGCTCATCCTGACCAGGCGCACCAGCGTCCTCACATCAACCAGCGAAGACGCCGCCACGATCACCACGGCGGCGAGCGTGGCGGTGGGAAGGAAGGCCGTCACCCCCGGTGCAAAGACCATAAAAAGGACCACGAGCAGGGCTGCCACCACACCGCTGAGCTGTGTCTTCGCCCCGGCGTCGAGCACAATCGGGGTGCGGGAGGAACTTCCGGACACCGGAAAGCCGCCCAGGACCCCGGTTGCCAGGTTGGCGATGCCCAATGCCCCCATTTCCTCATTGCCGTTGACCCTCACTCTGCGGCGCGCCGCGAGGCTCTTGGACAAGGTGGAGGTATCCGCGAAAGCGATCAGCGCGATGCCTGCGGCGGGGCCCACGAGCGCCAGGACGTCGTCCACGCCAATGCGGCCCAGCGCCGGGGCCGGGAGGCCCTGCGGCAGGGCGCCGACCATGGGCAGCTGTCCGGTCAGGCCCATTAAGGCCACCGCGGCGACGGAACCGGCCACAGCGAACAGGACGCCGGGCACCTTCCAAGGAAGAAAGCGGCCGGCAACAATGACGGCAAGGCTGCCTGCGCCCACAGCCAGGGCGGCGGGATTGATGGCGCCGCTTACGACAGCGCCGGCCAGGGATAAGAGGCGTTCGAAGACGCCATCGGCGGGGACATCGATCCCCAGCAGCCGCGGGAGTTGGCTGACCGTGATTGCCAGTGCGATGCCGTTCAGGTATCCAACGCGAATGGGCCGGGACAGCAATCCCGTCACAAAGCCCAGCTTGAAGAGCCGGCCCGTGATCAGGAAGAGGCCAATCAGGATGGCCAGCACTCCGGCCATGGCCACCGCCTGCTCCGGATCCCGCCCGGCTAGCGGAAGAATGGCGGCCGCGATCATGGGTGCCAGCGCTGAATCAGGCCCCACAATGACAACCCGGGATGGCCCGAACAGGGCGTAGAAGATCATCGGCACCACGGAGGCATACAGCCCGTTCACTGCAGGCAGCCCGCTGGCCTCGGCGTACGCCATCCCTGCCGGCACCAGGGCTGCGCTCAAGGCCGCCCCGGCCACCAGGTCCGCCTTCAGCCAGGACCGTTTGTAGCCACGCGCAACACCAACGCCCGGTAGCGCCTTGTTGATCCAGTCGTGCCGCACTCGGGCCTCCAAATTGGTGAAATCAGGACGCGGGGGGCTCCTGGAACGGCGTCGAGTCCTGGCCGTATTCGGCGGTCACCAGGATGGGGAGGTGGTCGGAGGCGCCGCGGGGCAAGGTTTCCACGTTCTCGATGTTCAGGCCCAGGGACGTGGCAAAGTCGAAGTGTCCCTTGAATACTTTGTAGCGTGTGTAGGTCCTGCGGTCACTGAGCGAGAGTTCGTAGCCGGTGTTCTTCATGTGTTCGTTGAGGTTCTTCGTGAAGAAGGGGTAGTTGAAGTCACCCACCATCAGGGTCATAAGGCCGGTGCCCATACCCAGGAGTTCCGCGTGGGCCGCGTGGATCTGGTTGCGCCGCAGCGAGTTGGTGGCGGTTAGCGGAGCGGCGTGGAACGAGGCGATAACCAGTTCGTGATCGGTCTCGTTGTCCCGCACGCGCGTGCCGATGAGGCGCTCATGGGCGGGCGCCAGGACCATGTCGTGCAGGGACTTCTTCAGCGCGAAAGTCTTGGTGCCGTGGGCCGTGAAGCGGTCAGGCCGGTAGTAGATGGCCAGCCCCAGGCGGTTGCCCTTGGTGGAGTCGGCGAGCTGCAGCGGACCCAGCGTGTCCGGTAGGTCCGAGGTGTCACACTCCTGGAGGCACAGGGCATCGACGCCGAAATTCTGGGCAAGATCAACCAGTTCCCCACTGGCCTGGTGCTTGCGGAGGTTGTAGCTAATGACGCGTATCAGTGGATTACCTCTTCTGAGGAGTAGCGGGTGGACCCAGTTCCTGAGTTTAGCCACCCAATGGGGGACGGTGCAGTAATACTCCGTTGGATGTCAGGTGGAGCGGAACACCAGCCAGCCGGCGAGGGTGGACAGTCCCGTCAGGGCGGCACCCCACAGGATGTCCACAACAATGAGCTGCAGCGGCCACGTCTTGAGCGTGGCGGCATTCGTCAGGTCATACGTCGCGTAGGCAAAGGCGCCCAGGGCGGCCCCATAGCCGACGGCGGTCAGCCAGCTGCCGCCGTCGAGCGCCGGCCGCAGCGCAAAGTAGACAATCCCCGCTATGTACATGACATAGAAAGCCACGGCGTAACCTAAGTGTGGCTTGTCTGCGAGCAGGTCACCAATGTGGCTGCGGTAGAACGGGTTCATGAGCTTGAGCCAGACGGCGTCGATGACCGCGAACGCAGCCGCGACGACAAGGAATTGCAATATGACCATAAGGGAGCTTAGCAACATGCAGGACGCCGAAGCCGGACTCCGGACGCTCACCGTGGTGAGGCAGGATCATACCCTCGGCGCCGCACGCGACCTGGAATTCGGCCTCGAACTGCTGACCCAGGCGAAGACCGGCAGGATCGGCCCCACGCTCCGGCTGTACCGGCCCGCGCCCACTGTTGCCTTCGGTCAGCGGGATACCCGCCTGCCCGGCTTCGACGCGGCCGCCCAGGCGTGCCGGGAGCACGGATTTGAACCCTTGGTGCGGAAGGCCGGCGGCCGGGCCGCCGCTTACCACGAGGGCACGCTGGTGGTGGACCATGTGATGCCCCACGCCGATGCCATTGCCGGCTCCAAGGCCCGCTTCGGTTTCTTTGGTGAGCTGCTGGCGCAGTCCCTTCGGGACATCGGTGTCCAGGCAGCAGTTGGCGAAATTCCGGGGGAGTACTGCCCCGGGGAGTACAGCGTTCACGGTACCCACCCGGCAGACCCGGCGCGCCGGATCAAACTCGTCGGCACAGCGCAGCGCGTGGTGAGCGGCGGGTGGCTGTTCAGTTCCGTGATCGTGGTGGAAAATTCCGCCCCCATCCGCAGCGTCCTGACGGACAGCTATGCGGCCCTGGGCCTGGACTGGGACCCGGCCACCGCCGGTGCGGCCAACGATCTGGTGCCCGGTCTGACGGTCCAGGATGTCGAGGACGCCGTTGTTGCCGCATACGCGGGCCACGCCTCCCTCCGGCATGCCGACTTTGGCAGCTATGCCGGTTTGGATACTCGGGAGGCGTAGCCCGCGCTTGCCGGGCCGGGGTCCTTAGTGGCCCCGGGCGATCCACTCGTCCAGGTGCGGGGCTTCGTCTCCGATGGTGGTGCTGTCGCCGTGGCCGGTCCGGACCACCGTTTCCGCCGGGAGCGGCAGCAGCCACGTCCGGATCGACTCGATGATGGTGGGGAAGTCGCTGTAGGACCTGCCCGTGGCGCCGGGGCCGCCCTTGAACAGGGTGTCGCCGCTGAAGAGCGAGCCCTCGCCGTCGGGCCCGTCAGCGAGACGGAAGGACACCGAGCCCGGCGAGTGCCCGGGGGTGTGCAGGGCCGTCAGGCTGGCCCCCGCCACCTCAATGACGGCGCCGTGCTTGATGGCGACATCGGGTTCCACATCCGGGTAGACGCTGCGCCACAGCATCCAGTCGTCCTGGTGGAGGTGGATCGGGGCCTGGACGAGGTCCCAGAAGTCACCTACTGAACGGATGTGGTCGTCGTGGCCGTGGGTCAGCAGGATCGCCTTGAGCTTCCGGCCACCCACGGCGGCGGCAACGGCCTTGGCGTCGTGCGCGGGGTCGATCACCACGCATTCCGCATCGTTGCCCACGATCCAGACGTTGTTGTCCACATCCCAGGTGCCGCCGTCGAGCGAGAATGTTCCGGAGGTGACGAGTCGCTCGATCCGGACGCTCACAGTTCCACCACCGAACGCAGCACCGAACCGGAGTGCATCTTCTCGAACGCTTCCTCCACCTGGTCGATGGTGATCCGCTCGGTCACGAAGGCATCCAGATCCAGCTTGCCCTGCTTGTAGAGGCTGATCAGCATGGGGAAGTCCCGGGACGGCAGGCAGTCACCGTACCAGGAGGACTTCAGCGATCCGCCGCGGCCGAAAACGTCCAGGAGCGGCAGTTCAAGGGTCATCTCCGGCGTCGGGACGCCCACCAGCACCACGGTGCCGGCGAGGTCGCGCGCGTAGAACGCCTGCTTGTACGTTTCGGGACGGCCGACGGCGTCAATCACCACGTCAGCGCCGAAGCCGCCGGTGAGTTCCCGGATTTTCTCCACGGGGTCGGTTGCGGAGGAGTCCACGGTGTGCGTGGCGCCGAGGCCCTTGGCACGGTCCAGCTTTTTCGCGTCGATGTCGACGGCGATGATGGTGGTTGCGCCGGCGAGCGCGGCGCCGGCGATGGCGGCCACGCCCACACCGCCGCAGCCGATGACGGCGACGGTGTCACCGCGTTTGACGCCGCCGGTGTTGATGGCGGCGCCCAGGCCGGCCATAACGCCGCAGCCGAGCAGGCCGATAGCGGCAGCGTCGGCGTCGGGATCCACCTTGGTGCACTGGCCGGCAGCCACGAGGGTCTTTTCGATGAATGCGCCGATGCCCAGGGCGGCGGACAGTTCGGTGCCGTCCTCGAGCGTCATTTTCTGGGTGGCGTTGTGGGTGTTGAAGCAGTACTGCGCCTGGCCGCGGTTGCACGCGCGGCAGTTGCCGCAGACGGCCCGCCAGTTGAGCACCACGCGGTCGCCCGGGGTTATGTCCGTGACGTCGGGGCCGACGGCGCTGACCACTCCGGTGGCCTCGTGGCCCAGGAGGAACGGGAAGTCATCGCTGATGCCGCCCAGTTTGTAGTGCAGGTCGGTGTGGCAGACGCCGCTGGTGATGATGTCCACCAGGGCCTCGCCCGGGCCCGGTTCCGGGACCAGGATGGTCTCCAGAGTGACGGGGGCCCCTTTGGAGCGGGCTACGACACCTTTGACTTTATGGACCACGAAAGGCTCCCTCAATGCAGATAGACAGAACGGGACCAACACGGATGTTGGTCCCGTTCTGTCTACCACATGAGCTGCCGTGGTCAGGCTGCGAGGCGGCTTTTTACCTCGGCAGCGGAGGGGTTGGTGGCGGCGGTGCCGTCCGGGAAGAGCACGGTGGGGACGGTGCGGTTGCCGCCGTTGAGCTTCTCCACGAGGTCGGCTGTGCCCTCCACTTCTTCGATGTTGATTTCCGTGTAGCCGATGCCCTGGGCGTCCAGCTGCTTCTTCAGCCGGTTGCAGTAGCCGCACCAGGTGGTGGAAAACATGGTGATGGTGCCGTTCTCGGGGGTAAAGTCCACGGAGCTCTCCTGAAATCGTTGAGGGGGTTTCGTTCCCGTCAACGGTAACCCGCGGCGGGCTATTCCCTGAGCCGGGCCGGCGGATGCGGTGCCGGATGACAGTACATAACGCTGATGGCATGCTGGAGCCATGTGTGGACGCTATGTGATGGCACGGGCCGTGGGCGATTTGCTGGCCGACTTTGATGCCCAGCTGGAGGAGGAAGTGCACCTTCCCCCGTCCTGGAACGTGGCGCCGACCGACAATGTGCCGATCGTCCTTGAACGGCTGCTCGACGACGGCCCTGTGCGGCAGCTGCATGTGGCCCGCTGGGGCCTGGTGCCGTCCTGGGCGAAGGATCCGGGTATCGGCCCCAAGATGATCAACGCGCGGAGCGAGACTGTGCTGGAGAAGCCGGCTTTCCGCAAAGCCGTGAAGTCGCGGCGTTGCGCCGTCCCGGCGGACGGGTACTACGAATGGAAGCAGGGCACCGGCAAAGCCAAGCAGCCCTACTACGTCCATCCAGGCAAAGGCAGCGGGCTGGTGTTCGCGGGCCTGTATGAGTGGTGGAAGGATCCGTCCAAGGCCGAGGGCGATCCCGGACGGTGGATGCTCTCCACGTCCATCCTGACGGCAGACACCCCGCCGCCCGGTGCTGAGTCCACAATTTTCGGCAAGCTCACCGCCCTGCACGACCGCGTGCCGCTGCCCATGGACCGGGCAACAACTGCGTCGTGGCTTGATCCGCAGATTGATGACGCCGCCTTCCTCGTGGACCTGGTCCGGGCCCACGTGAAGGAAGTCGCGGCCGACTGGCACGTGGATTCGGTCGGCACCGAGGTGGGCAACGTACGCAACAACTCCCCGGAACTCATCCGGCCGGTGGAAGCCTTGTTCTAAATGGGCACTCGGGGCGACATGCCCCTAAACGGTGACCTTGCCGGCGTCGTCCACTGTCCAGGTGGGGTTATAGGCAATCTCCCAGCGGAAGCCGTCCGGATCGGCGAAATAGCCGCTGTACCCGCCCCAGGGCTGGGTGACGGGCGCGGCGACGATAGTGGCCCCGGCCGATGCCGCCTCCGCCATGACCCGGTCCACCGCCTCAGTGCTGGGCAGGTTGTGGCTGAGCGTGATGCAGGGGACCGGGCCGGGGGCACCTACCCCCGCCTCGGCGTGCATCTGCGCGGCGTCCCACAGGGAAAGGATGAGGCCGTGGTTGACCTGGATGAACACCACATCGCCGGGAAACTCGCGGTGGACAGGCCAGCCGAGACCTTCCGCGTAGAACCGGCGGGAGGCGTCAACACTGCGAACGCCTAGTGAGATGAAGTCGACTCTGGGCTGCATGCTTCGATACTGTCAGAAGATGGCAACAATTCAAGGAAACGATAGGGACGCTTTGGCCGACAAAGAACAGCTCGCTGCCGTTCGGATTGCGGTCGACGAAGTTGACGAGCAGATTGTCACGCTCATTGCGCGGCGCGAACGCCTGATCCGGATCGCCGGAACCCTGAAGGGGGACGACGCTGAAGTCCGCGCCCCCGGCCGGGTCGAACGGGTGATCGAGCATGTCCGGGCCGCCGCGGAAAAGAAGGACATTGATCCGGACATTGTGGAATCAACCTACCGGGCCATGATCTCGGGGTTCATTGAACTCGAAATGAAAGTCCACAAAGAAAGCAGCTGATGCCGCCCGGGTGCTGTCCGGACATGGTTCCGGCAGCACCTGCCCCGTGCTTACTAGAGCGCTTCCTCGACGGCGACGCCCGACTGGAACTCCCGGCCGTCAGCCTCGCTGAAAGCCGACATGATGTGGCCCTTGCCCAGGCCGTGGACGGCCGCGATGGGGAAATTCCCCGTGATGGTGTTGCCGGAATGCGTCACGCCGGCAAGATCATAGTTTTCCTCGGCACTCTGGTCGTGGCTGAACGAGTAGAAGGCGATGGCCTCCCCGTTCATGAACTCAATCCCCAGCCGTCTTTGTGATGAGTAGTCAGGGCTGGCCGCCACAAGTCCCACCACGTACGCACCTGCCCCCGGGATGTTGCCGTCGATATCAAAGGTTGCCACGAGTGTTGCGTCCTGGGCCTTGATGCTTACGTTCTTGAGGAGTGCGCTTTGGGAGCTCATGGCACCATCCTGCCCCCCTGCTGCCCGTCCGTCCACCCCTGTCTAGGTTTTGTCGGAGCGTCGTCGTAGACTGGATTTATTCGAACATGTATTCGAATACCTTGCTTTTGCATCAGCATTTTGCATCAGCTCCGTTCAGTTCCGGGAGGCGCCCATGGGTATGTTCAGCGAGTCCGTGGACGTCGTCTGCACCCCCGCTGGCCAGCCGCTGAAACTCCAGTGGGCCGGGCGCCACTACACGGTGTGCGCCGAGCCTGTCCGGTGGTATGAACGCCGGCAGTGGTGGGCCGAGGTACGCCGTGCGCCCCTGGGCAGCGGGCCGGGACTGGTGGACCACGAAATCTGGCGCGTCCAAGTGCGGGCGGACCCGCGGAGTGCCGCCCCCCGGGATACGGGGGAGCCGCTCACCCTGGACCTGAGCAGGCATGTCGGCAGCGGCCGCTGGAGGCTCCTGCGGATCCACGACGCACTCCGGCCCCAAACAGCATGAGCTTCTCCCACCTTCACGTTTCCACGGCCTTCAGCGCACACTATGGCGTGGCCTGGCCCGACGAACTGGCCCAGGTTGCCGCCGCGGACGGCGCAACCGCGCTCGCCTGCACGGACCGGGACGGCCTCTACGGCACCATCAAACACCTCAAAGCCTGCATGGAAGCCGGCATCGACCCCATCGTGGGAGTGGACCTTGCGGTTTTCGACGACGACGGCGACCACCGCACCCAGCTCGCTGGCAGGGTGGTGGTGCTCGCCCGCGGCCACAACAACGGGGCGGGCTACCGCGCCCTGTGCCGGCTGGTGTCCGATGCCCATGCCCGCACCTCCGGCAAAGCCGGGGGAGCGGTGCCGGTGGCGGTCACCCGCGCCGAACTCGCCTCCCGCACGCTCGACCCCAAAACCCTGAAACCGGTCCTGACAGTCCTGATCGGCCCGGATTCCGACGTCGGACGGGCCATGAGCGGCCGGCGCTACCTCCGTCCGCGCACCCTTTTCAAACGCTGGCTGGACGCCATGCCCCCCAGAACCCTGGTGGCGGAAGTCGTCTCCCAGCTCACTGCCCCCGGAGCGCCCCTGAGCACCGCCCACGCAGTCCGAATGCTTAAACTCGCGGAAGAACACCACGTGCCGGCCGTGCTCACCAACGCGGTCCGCTACTGCGCAGAGGACGGGGCCGCCACAGCTGACGTACTCGACTCCGCCCGGACGCTGAAGTCCCTCCCCGAACTCGCGGCCGAACCGCTGCTCCAGCCCAACGGGCAGGCCTGGCTCAAATCATCGACGCAGATGCTCCAGCTCGGCAAGGAAATCATCCGCGCCGCAGGGTATGGCGCAGCAGACCTCAAACAGCTGATGGCACAGACCGAGGCGCTCGCCGACTTCTGCCGGATTGACCCGGTGACTGACATGGGATGGAAGCAGCCGGTGGTCCCCGAGGCCTCGGTCATTGGCATCAGCCAGGACCCGCACGTTGAACTGGCACAGCGCTGCGAGGCCGGGATCAGCAGGCGGTTCCCCGGAATATCAGGCTCAGCCCACAAGGACATGCGCTCGCGGCTGGAGCACGAGTTGGGGATCATCAGGAACCTCGGGTTTTCCTCCTATTTCCTCACGGTCGCGGAGGTCTCCCGGATGATCATGGACATGGGGGTCAGGGCAGCCGCCCGCGGTTCCGGTGCTTCCAGCCTGGTCAACTACCTGATTGATGTCAGCCAGGTGGACCCCCTGCAACATGACCTGATCTTCGAACGCTTCCTGTCCCGGGACCGGGCCACCTTGCCGGACATCGACATCGACGTCGAAAGCGCCGAACGGCACAACGTGTATCGGCGGATCTTTGACCGCTTTGGTTCCGAGCGCGTCACGCTGATGAGCATGCAGAACGGGTACCGCGCCCGCGGTGCCGTCCGCGACGCCGGGATGGCCCTGGGGATGGACGATGACGACGTCGGTGAGATCGCCAAGCAGCTGTGGCGTTTTTCGGCCCGGAAATTCCGTGAGGCACTGGTTGAGAAACCTGAGCTGCGGGAGTTCGCCGGCCGGGTGGAACAACGGGACTTCGCCGAAAACCAGCAGCTTGACCTGCTGGTGGACCTCACGGAACGGCTGGACCGGCTGCCCCGCCATATCTCCATGCATCCCTGCGGGGTGATCCTGGGCGATTCCACGCTGCTTGACCGAACCCCTGTGCAGCCCAGCGGACTGGGGCTGCCCATGAGCCAGTTCGATAAACACGACATGGATCCCATGGGCATGCTCAAGCTTGATGTCCTGGGGGTCAGGATGCAGAGCGCCATGGCGTTTGCCGTCCGGGAAGTCATCCGGATCCATCCTTCCAAAGCGGAAGTGGTGGCGGCAGGGGCCCACCCTGCAGGTCCTGACGGGACCGGGCCGGACTACATCGCCGAGAACGGCCACATCGACCTCAACGCCGTGCCGCTGGATGATGAACCAACCTACGAACTGATCCGCAGCACCCACACCCTGGGCTGCTTCCAGATCGAGTCGCCCGGCCAGCGTGAACTGATCGGCAAGCTGGCGCCGCGTGAGTTCAATGACCTCATCATCGACATTTCGCTGTTCCGGCCGGGCCCCATGAAATCGGACATGGTGCGGCCTTTCCTGGAGCACAGGCACGGCTTCGCACCGGAGGTCTACCCGCACCCTGACCTGAAACCCGTGCTGCAGGAAACGCATGGGGTCACTGTTTTCCATGAACAGATCCTGAAAACCTTCCACGTGATGACCGGCTGCGGCCTGGCGCGCGCAGATGAGTTCCGCCGGGCGCTCGGCAACGAGGTCCACGAGCTGAAAGTGGAAGAGTTCTTCCGCAAGGAGGCCCGGATCAAGGGGTACACCCCGGAAGTGGTGGACAAGGTCTGGGGGACCCTGAAAGCCTTTGGCAGCTTCGGCTTCTGCAAGGCGCACGGCGCGGCATTTGCCGTTCCCACCTACCAGTCCGCCTGGCTCAAGACGCACCACCCCGAAGCTTTCCTGGCCGGGCTGTGGGAACACGATCCCGGCATGTACCCCAAACGGCTGCTGGTGGCAGAAGCCCGCAGGCTGGGCATCCCCATCCTGCCGCTGGACATCAACCGCAGCCAGGCCGAGTACCGGGTGGAACGGGTGGCGGACGGGCCGGACGCCGGCAAGCTGGCGATCAGGCTGAGCCTTAACGGCATCTATGGCCTGTCCGGGACCGAGCTCAAGCGGATTGTCGCCGGCCAGCCCTACGACTCCCTGGCTGACCTCCGTGCCCGGTCCAGGCTGAGCAAGCCAAGCATCAAAAGGCTCGCCCAGCTGGGTGCCTTTGACTCCCTGCACCGTGAATCGGGAGGCGCCGCCAACCGCGCAGACCTCGTCCAGCACCTGCAACAGCTCCAGGCCGCGGGCGGTACCCGGAAGGGCATCGACATCATGGACGGGCAGCTGTCCCTGCCGCTGGGGGATGTGGAGCTGCGGAACGTCAAGCCCGGGCTTCCCGCGCCCACCCTGGTGGAAAACGTCCGGGCAGAACTGGACCTGATGGCCATAGATGTCAGCGGGCACCTGATGGACAGCCACCGGCCCATGCTGGACCGGCTGGGGGTCACCACTGCAGACAAACTGTTGAGCCTGCGCAACAACACCGAGGTGCTGGTGGCCGGGGTGCGCATCGCCACCCAGACACCGCCCATGCGCGGCGGCCGGCGGGTGGTTTTCATCAGCATCGACGACGGCACCGGCTGCGTCGATTCCGTGTTCTTCCATGAAGCCCAGGAACAGGCGGGGCTGCTGCTGTTCGGAACCAGGCTGCTGCTGATCCGGGGCACCACCCGTCGGACAGGTCCCCGCGGAATCAGCCTGAGCGCCAGCATGGCCTGGGACCTGAGCCGGGTGGAATCCCTGCCGTTCGCGGCGGATCGGATGGAGAGCACCGATGTGCCGCATCCTTTGGACGGGATCAGCCGAAGCCTGGCGATTACCGGAATGGGCGGCTGAGCGGCCGCGGGTCCCGTTGGTCGGCCTCCCGGGAAACCGATAGCATTGACGATGGCTGGCTGTGGTCCCCGTACGCCGCAAGCTATGAAGCCTAAAACTTTGAATAGGAGACACCCGTGTCAGATGCCCAGCAGATCACCCTCATCGTCGATGGCGAAGAGACCAAGGTGACTACCGGGACAACCGGTGCGGAACTCTTCTTTGAGCGCCGCGATGTTGTTGTTGCCCGCGTCAACGGCGAGCTGAAGGACCTGGACCAGGAGCTGCCCGAGGGCGCCGAGATCGAGGGCGTCACCATCGATTCCCCGGATGGCCTGGACGTCCTCCGCCACTCCACCGCCCACGTCATGGCCCAGGCCGTGCAGCAGCTGCGCCCGGACGCCAAGCTGGGCATCGGCCCGTACATCACCGACGGCTTCTACTTCGACTTCGACGTCGCAGAACCGTTCACCCCCGAGGACCTCAAGACCCTCGAGAAGATGATGCTCAAGATCGTCAACCAGAACCAGAAGTTCGTCCGCCGCGTGGTCAGCGAGGACGAGGCCCGCGAGGCCATGAAGAACGAGCCCTACAAGCTCGAGCTCCTGGGCAAGAAGAACAACGCCGCCGAAGCCGGCGAGGGCGTCAACGTCGAGGTCGGCGCCGGCGACATCACCATCTACGACAACGTCGAGCGCAAAGAGGGCACCACGGTCTGGTGCGACCTCTGCCGCGGCCCGCACCTGCCCAACACCAAGCTGATCTCCAACGCCTTCGCCCTGACCCGGTCCTCCTCCGCGTACTGGCTGGGCAACCAGAAGAACCAGCAGCTGCAGCGTATCTACGGCACCGCCTGGCCAACCAAAGACGCGCTGAAGGCCTACCAGGAGCGCATCGCCGAGGCTGAGCGGCGCGACCACCGCAAGCTCGGCGTCGAGCTTGACCTGTTCTCCTTCCCCGACGAGCTGGGCTCCGGCCTGCCGGTGTTCCACCCCAAGGGCGGCATCATCCGCAAGGAGATGGAGGACTACTCCCGCCAGCGCCACGTCGATGCCGGCTACGAGTTCGTCTACACGCCCCACATCACCAAGGGCCACCTCTACGAAGTCTCCGGCCACCTGGACTGGTACAAGGAGGGCATGTTCCCGGCCATGCACGTGGATGCCGAACTCAACGAGGACGGCACCGTGCGCAAGCCCGGCCAGGACTACTACCTGAAGCCGATGAACTGCCCCATGCACAACCTGATCTTCCGCTCGCGTGGACGGTCCTACCGGGAACTTCCCCTGCGTCTCTTCGAATTCGGTTCGGTGTACCGGTACGAAAAGTCCGGCGTGGTACACGGCCTGACCCGGGTCCGTGGCATGACACAGGACGACGCCCACATCTACTGCACCCGCGAGCAGATGAAGGACGAACTCACCAAGACCCTGAAGTTCGTGCTCGACCTGCTGAAGGACTACGGCCTGAACGACTTCTACCTGGAGCTGTCCACCAAGGACCCGGAGAAGTACGTCGGCGAGGACGCAGCCTGGGAAGAAGCCACCCGGACCCTCGCCGAGGTGGCTGAGGAATCCGGCCTGGAACTGGTCGCTGATCCGGGCGGCGCGGCCTTCTACGGTCCGAAGATCTCCGTCCAGGCCAAGGACGCACTCGGGCGCACCTGGCAGATGTCCACCATCCAGCTGGACTTCAACCTCCCGGAACGCTTCGAGCTGGAATTCCAGGCAGCCGACGGCACCCGCCAGCGTCCCGTGATGATCCACCGCGCGCTCTTCGGTTCCATCGAGCGGTTCATGGGTGTGCTCACCGAGCATTACGCCGGCGCGTTCCCCGCGTGGCTTTCCCCCGTCCAGGTGGTCGGCATCCCGGTGGCCGAAACGTTCAACGAGTACATGTTCGACGTCGTTGACCAGCTTAAGGCAGCGGGCATCCGCGCCGAGGTGGACACGTCGTCGGACAGGTTCCCCAAGAAGATCCGCACCGCCAGCAAGGACAAGATCCCGTTCGTCCTGATCGCCGGCGGCGACGACGCCGAGGCCGGCGCGGTGTCCTTCCGCTTCCGTGACGGGAGCCAGGACAACGGCGTGCCGGTGGCCGAGGCCGTCAAGCGGATCACAGAAGCCGTCCGTAACCGGACCAGCTAGCGGAAACGGAAACAACACGGTGCAGGAGAACACAGGCGCAGGATATCCAGGGGATGCCGGCGTGACAGATGACTTTGAGCTCGCGGGCGTGCCGGATGCTTTCCAGCGCCTGTGGACTCCGCACCGGATGGCCTACATCAAGGGCGGCCAGCACCAGTTCAAGGGCGAGTTCGACTGCCCCTTCTGCGTGGGCCCGGGCCGGACTGACGAGGAAGCCCTGATCGTCTACCGGGGGAAGACCTGTTACGTGGTCCTCAACCTGTTTCCCTACAATCCGGGGCACCTCCTGGTTTGCCCGTACCGGCATGTCCCGGACTACACGGACCTCACGGTGGAGGAGACCGCGGAATTCGCGGAGATCACCCAAACGGCCATGCGGGTCCTGCGCAAGGTGGCGAACCCGGGCGGGTTCAACCTCGGCATGAACCAGGGCGTAGTGGGCGGGGCAGGAATCGCCGCGCACCTGCACCAGCACATCGTTCCGCGCTGGGGCGGGGACGGTAACTTCTTCCCCATCATTGCCCAGACCAAGGCCATTACGCAGACCCTGGATGAAGTCCGCCAGCAGGTTGCAGAGGCCTGGCCCGGGGAGACGGATGCTGAATAGGCATGCGCGCGGGTTTTTCACCGCGCTGTTCACTCCGCTTGCGCGTTGGCTCCTGAAAATCGGTGTTTCCCCTGATGCCGTGACGGTCATCGGAACCGCCGGCGTGGTGGTCGGGGCGTTGGTCTTCTACCCCCTCGGCCAGCTCTGGTGGGGGACCCTGTTCATCACCGCCTTCATCTTCTCCGACGTGCTCGACGGCATTATGGCCCGGCTGCGCGACACCGGCGGCCGCTGGGGAAACTTCCTGGACTCCACCTTGGACAGGATCGCTGACGGCGCCCTGTTCGCGGGGGTGGCCATCTGGTTCTTCACCGGGGGCGCGGAGTACGCCATCGCCGTCGCAGCCATGCTGTGCCTCGTTTTGGGCATGGTGGTCTCCTATGCGCGGTCCAAGGCCGAATCCCTCGGCTTCACGGCGAATGTGGGCATCGCCGAGCGCGCCGAGAGACTGGTTTCGGTGCTGGTGGTCACCGGATTCACCGGTCTGGGCTTGCCCCCGGTGGTTCTTCTGGTGACGCTTGGACTCCTGGCCCTGGCCAGCCTCATCACCATCATCCAGCGCGTAGCCACCGTCCACCGCCAGGCCTTTGCGGAGTCCGCGGCTTCGGATTAAGCCTGATTAAGCCCGCCGCCTGCCGTGGGACTAGTATTGTGACTGCCCGGTCAATGGATCCGGCAACCCGGTGCGTGTACTTTCGGCTTCTTGCCGCCCTCACGCCCGGCGAAGATCATCTATCTACCCATAGGGGTTTTTGTGTCTACACCTGATGTAAGCAGCGAAGCCGGTTCGTCCGCGAACAGCGTCACGGGCAGCAACCGCGTCAAGCGCGGCATGGCTGAGATGCTCAAGGGCGGCGTCATCATGGACGTCGTCAATGTTGAACAGGCCCGCATCGCCGAAGACGCCGGTGCCGTTGCAGTGATGGCGCTGGAACGCGTTCCGGCCGATATCCGTGCCCAGGGCGGCGTGTCCCGCATGTCGGATCCGGACATGATCGACAAGATCATCGAAGCCGTCTCCGTCCCGGTCATGGCCAAGGCACGGATCGGCCACTTCGTGGAGGCCCAGGTCCTGCAGTCGTTGGGCGTGGACTACATTGACGAGTCCGAGGTCCTGACCCCGGCCGACTACGTCCACCACATCGACAAGTGGAACTTCAAGGTTCCCTTCGTCTGTGGCGCCACCAACCTTGGTGAGGCGCTGCGCCGCATCAACGAAGGCGCGGCCATGATCCGCTCCAAGGGCGAGGCCGGTACCGGTGACGTTTCCAACGCGACCGGGCACATGCGCCAGATCCGCGCCGAGATCGCCAAGCTTTCGGCCCTGGCCGAGGACGAGCTCTACGTCGCGGCCAAGGAACTGCAGGCCCCGTACGAACTGGTCAAGGAAGTTGCCGCCGCCGGCAAGCTCCCCGTGGTGCTGTTCACCGCGGGCGGCATTGCCACCCCGGCCGACGCTGCGATGATGATGCAGCTCGGCGCTGACGGTGTGTTCGTCGGTTCCGGTATCTTCAAGTCCGGCAACCCGGCCCAGCGCGCCGCTGCTGTGGTCAAGGCCACCACGTTCTTCGATGACCCCGACGTGATCGCCAAGGCCTCCCGCGGCCTCGGCGAAGCCATGGTGGGCATCAACGTGGACGAAATCCCGCAGCCGCACCGCCTCTCCGAGCGCGGCTGGTAACACCTCTAAAGCAGGACGACGCCGGCCCGTCACCTTTTCAGGTGGCGGGCCGGCGTCGTCGGTGGTTGAGCCTGTCAGTAACCCCATCGATTGCTCCGTAACGGCCCTTATGAGGCCTCAAAACGGCGTCTACGGAGCAATCGATGAGGGGTCAGACGAGGCCGCGGCGTTTCAGCAGGGGCTCCAGCCGGGCGTCGCGGCCGCGGAGCGCGCGGAAGGATTCCAGCGGGTCCCGGCTGTTGCCGCGGGAGAGCAGCTCCTGGCGGAAGCGTTCGCCGTTGGCGCGCGTTAGACCGCCGTTCTCGGTGAACCAGTCCACGGTTTCGGCATCCAGCACCTCACTCCAGATGTACGAGTAATAACCGGCCGCATAGCCGGCTCCCGCGAAGATGTGCTGGAAATAGCCGGTGCGGTATCGCGGCGGGATCAGGGCATGAGCCACGCCCGCGGCTGCTAGGGACTTCGCCTCGAACGCCAGGACGTCGTCGGGGATTCCGGTTTCGTCCAGCACATGCCAGGCCAGATCCAGCAGCGCAGCGCCGAGGTATTCCGTGGTCCCGAAGCCTTCGCCCCAGAGCCGTGAGTCGTTCAGCTTGTCCACAACCTGCTGCGGAAGCGGTTCGCCGGTGGCGTGGTGCCGGGCATAATTTGCCAGCACCTCCGGCCACAGGATCCACATCTCGTTGACCTGCGACGGGTATTCCACAAAGTCGCGGGGGACGGCAGTCCCGGCGAACCGCGGATACGTCACGTTCGACAACAAGCCGTGGAGTGCGTGTCCGAACTCGTGGAACGTGGTGCGCAGCTCGTCCAGCGTCAGGAGCGTGGGTTCGCCTGCCGGCGGCTTGGAGATATTGAGGTTGTTGATCACCACCGGTCGGGTGCCGAGCAGGTCCGACTGGTCCACCAGCGAGTTCATCCAGGCCCCGCCCCGCTTGGATTCGCGGGTGTAGTAGTCTCCCAGGAACAACCCCAGCCCGCTGCCGTCCTGGTCCCGGACCTCCCAGACGCGGACGTCCGGGTGGTACCCTGCGAGGTCCTTCCGTTCGTGGAAGGTGATGCCGTAGAGGGATGTGGCGGCGAAGAAGACGCCGTCCCGGAGAACGCGGTCCAGCTCGAAATAGGGGCGGAGTGCCTGCTCGTCCACGGCATACTTTTCCCGCCGCACCTTGGCTGAGTAAAACGCCCAGTCCCAGGCCTCCAGCGGATGCCCTGCCGCCTCGGTCAGGGCCGCAGCCTCGGCGTCGGCATTACGGACCGCGGCGGGGGCCAGCCTTTTCAACATGGACTGGACCGCCTCAAAGTCGTGGGCCGTTTGGCGGTCCGCCACGAGTTCGGCATAGTTGGCGAAACCCAAAAGGGCTGCCTTTTCAGCGCGCAGGCGGGCCGTCGACCTGACCAGTTCCAGGACGTCGAGGCCACCGCCGTCACTGCCCCGGCCGATCGAGGCCTCAAACAGCCGACGGCGGACGTCCCGAGTTTCCAGGGCAGCCAGGGCGGGCTGGTCGCTGGGCTGGATGAGCGTCAATAGGAATTTTCCGTGGTGGCCAACGGCGCGGGCCGCCTCAGCGGCGCTGGCGACATCGTCTGCCGGCAAGCCGGCCAGCTCGTCTGCTGTGTCCAGCAGCAATGCGGCCGATTTCATGGCCTCCTTCACGCGCTGGCCAAACTCCGTGCCCAGTTTGGACAGCTCCGCGTTGATTTCCTTCAGCCGTTCCTGGCCCGGCTTCTCGAGCTGGATCCCGGACTGGCGGAACTCCTTCACGTACTCCTCCACGATCCGGACGGACTCAGGGTCAAGCCCGGAGGTGTCAATCGCCGCGAACCTGTCGAACAGTGCGCGATTGAGGTAGATCTCGTCCTGATGGGCCGAAATGCGGGGTGAGAGTTCAGTTTCCAGGTCACGGATTTCGTCAGTTGCGTCGGCGGAGGCAACGGTGAGGAAGGAGTCCGCCGCCCGGTGGAGCAGTTGGCCGGACTTCTCCACGGCCAGGGCCGTATTCTCGAAGTCCGCCGGCACCGGGTTGTCCACGATCGCCTGGATTTCCACCAGATGTTCCGCCAGGCCAGCGTCGATGGCATCGGCGTAATCGGATGGTTTCATCCGGGCAAAAGGCGGCAGCCCATAGGGCAGGGCGCTGGCGCTGAGGAGGGGATTCGTCATCACGCTAACCTTTCATAGTGCCGCTTGCTTCTCAACGCGCGGCTTTGCGGAATTTGCGCGCCGGCCAGATCTACAATGACGCCTATGGGGAAAAGGTTGGGCGCTGCTTCGGTGCGCGCTGTTGCTGCTCTTTCCGCTGCTGCGGTGTCCGCCGGCATCCTGGCCGCGGCGCTGCTGGCAGGATGCGGCCTGGTCGCCGAACAGGCCGTTCCTTCCTCCGGTGCAGCTGCGAGTACCGGCGCCGGGACAAGGCAGCCAAGCCCGACGGCTACCCCCACCCCGACGCCCACTCCCACGCCCGGCGCCGGGCCGGCGTGTCCCACGCTGCGGTGCACGTCCGTCCTCGTGACCGGCGACATGCTGGTCCACACCCAGCTCTGGCAACAGGCCCGCGACGATGCCGCCGCAGCAGGCAAACCAGGGCTGGACTTCACCCCGCTCCTCGAAGGCCAACGAACGTACATCCAGGCCAGCGACCTGGCCATCTGCCACCAGGAAACGCCCGTGGCCGGGCCCGATGGCCCGTTCTCCGCGTACCCGTCGTTCAACGTCCCGCCGCAGATCATCACGGCCGCTAAGGCGGTGGGGTACCAGGCCTGTACCACCGCGAGCAACCACACGATCGACCGGAGCACGGACGGCGTACTGCGTACCCTGGACGCCCTGGATGCGGCGGGGCTGAAGCACACCGGTTCCTACCGCACCGAGACCGAGTCGCAGGGAATCCTGATCCTGCAGACCAACGCCGCCAAGATTGCCATCATCCAGGGAACCTACGGGCTCAACGGCCAATACCCTGAATACGACTGGCAGGTGGACATGCTGGATGCGCCCACCATGATCGCCAAAGCCGTGAAGGCACGGGCCCTGGGTGCAGACATCGTGCTCGGTGCTATGCATGCCGGCGACGAGTACGCGAGCCAGGCGAACGCCCAGCAGCAGGACGTAGCGCATGCCTTGGTGGACAGCGGCCAGTTCACCATGATTTACGGCCACCACACGCACTCGGTGCTGCCCATCGAAAACTACAAGGGAACCTGGATCGTCTACGGTCTGGGCAACGGGGTCACGGAACTATCGCCTTGGTATGTAGTGAACAATGAGGGCCTGCTGGTGCGGGCTCAGTTCAGCCAGGACGCTGCCGGCAAGTGGATGGCGTCGGACCTGGCCTGGGCCCCCTCGGTGATTGTCCGCGATCCGTACCGCTGGTGCTCGGTGGCAACCGATGCGCCGCAGGGCGTCTGTTCAACTCCCGAGGCCGACGCCGCTACCAGGGTGAGGACCGCCACGGTGGTGGACTCGATGGGCGCGGCTGCTGCGGGCGCGCACGAACTGCTGATCTCCAAGGATCCCTGAGACAGTTCGACGGGGAAATCGTCAGCGCAGCGCTACTCAGCGCGGCCGGCGCGCAGCGTGCTCCCGGGCCAGCACTGCGTAGCTGTCGTCCGGTGCGCCGGCTGTGAAGGTGCCGTATTTACGCTCGGCGGCGGTCGTGATGAGGAAGTCTGCGATGGCGGGGTTCTTGGGTAGGAGCGAACCGTGCAGGTAGCTGGCCACCACATTCTTGTAGCGTGCGCCCTCGTGACCGTCGCTGCTGTTGTTGCCGGTACCTTTCGCGGTGGTCCCCAACGGCCGGACGCCCGTACCCAGCGTGGTCTGCCCGCTGTGGTTCTCGTATCCCAGCACCTCGCCGAACTCTTCGGTGGCCACCCTGACGTTGCCGATCAGGCGCTCGTCCGTGCCGTGTGTCTCCACGTCCAGGACGCCGATGCCCGGTATGACCGAGCCTAAACGGGTCTTGAAGAAGCGCCCGAACAGCTGGTACAGCCCGCAGATCACCAGCATCGGTACGCCGTCCTCGGCCAGCTTCGTGAGGACGCCGGCCTGCGACTGCAGGTCGTCTTTGATGACCAGCTGTCCGCTGTCCTGGCCGCCGCCGCCGACAATCAGGTCCACATCGGCGGGAAATTCGTCGCCGACGTTGTACTCGAGCAGCTCCGGGGTGTAGCCGTGCCAGCTGATCCGCTGCTTGAGCACCAGGGCGTTGCCCCAGTCGCCGTAGATGTTCATGTCCCGCGGGTAGAGCTGCAGGACCCGGATGGTCCCCTTGGAATTCTGTTCGACGCCGTCCGGCCCGATGCCGGTTGATTCAGCGGTCATGAGACCACCTCCACTGTGGTGATTTTGGACAGCTCGCGGCGGATGGCCAGCATGGCTGTGTAGGTGCAGAAGATCCGCTTCGGTTTGCCGCTTGCGTCCCGAATGAACGCGGCGAGGGCGGGCGCGATCTCCGGCTGGACGCCGCCGATCCGGACGTCGTCATACTGCAGCCGCAGCGCCATGTCGTAGGCCCGGGACCCGGTCAGCTGGTCCACGCCGCCGCTGCGGAGCGAATCGAATTCCACGTCCCAGAGCCAGGACATGTCCCGGCCGTCGGCATAGTTGTCGTTGATGGCGATCATGGTGGCGTAACCGCCCGCCGGGAAGGACTTCAGTCCCAGCCGGAAACCGCTGGGGTTCTTCACCAGGACCAGGTCCAGCGGCTGGCCGCCCACCGTGAGGCTCTCGCCGCGGCCGAACGCCGGCTCCACCTGGGACAGCGCGGTGAGCAGGGTGGCGTGGTCTGCGGTGGCCGCACCGCCGCCGCATATGCTGCGGGCCAAGGTCAGCGCCGCAGCCGCGTTAAAGATGTTGTAGACGCCGCGGAGCTTCATCCCGGTGGTGACCGTGGCGCCGTCGTACTCAAAATCGGCGGTGTCCGGCCCCACTTTGCGGAGTACGACGTCGGCCGCTGGCTTGTGGGGGAGCGCTGCGGGGGCGGGGCTGCCGGGCGCTGCCCGCATGTCGTCGTCGTTGGGGAAGGTGCTAAGGAGGGAATCGTCCAGGCCGAAGTACTCGACGTCCTTGCCGGTGAGGGTTTCTGCGATCCGGGAGACCCGGGGATCTTCCCTGTTGAGGACTACTGTTCCGGTGGTTTTGTCGGCGATATGCTGCAGCAGTTGGGCCGTTTTGTCGATCTCGCCGAACCGGTCCAATTGGTCGCGCAGGACGTTGAGCAGGAGGCTGTACCGGGGCGGAACACGGTTCACAAAATGCGTAGCGTGGGCTTCGTCGAGCTCCAGGACGGCGACGTCGGCGGCGAGCCTGCCGCGCCAGTCCACCTCGCCCAGCAGGGCGGCCGCCACGCCGCGGGTGAAGTTGCTTCCCGTGCGATTGGTGAAGACCTTCAGGCCCTGGCTTTCCAGGAGTTCCACCACCATCTTTGTGGTGGTGGTTTTGCCGTTGGTTCCGCTCACCACGGCAACGCCGTGGGGGAGCGTGGCGAGCGTCCGCTGCATAAAGCCGGGATCGATTTTCTCGACCACGAGCCCGGGCAGCGCGGACCCTCCACCCCTGAGCCGGGAAACCCGGCGGACCAGCTTGCCGAGCGGAACACTGATGTAAAGCATGCTCTGTAATATATCCCAGCAAGGGCATAGAACCCTTCCCGGGAAGCGCTTCCGGCGCCGCCCCGGGACCCGCGCACATTATGCTGATTGGATGACAAACCCCCTTTCGGCTGCTTCTGCACGCGTGGGCTCGGGCCTGCGGATCGGCGTCCTGGCACTTCAGGGCGACTTCCGCGAACACCTCCGGGCCGTGGAAGCCGCCGGTGCCGCCGGCATCGGAATCCGCCGGCCCTCCGAACTGGACGGCCTGGACGGCCTCATCATTCCCGGCGGCGAATCCACGGCCATCGACAAACTGGCCCGCGCCTTTGAGCTGGCCGTTCCGTTGAGGGACCGGATCCGCGACGGACTGCCGGTCTACGGTTCCTGCGCCGGGATGATCCTCCTCGCCGACGAGATCGCCGACCCGGCCACAGACCTGGCCGGCAACCCGCAGCAGACCTTCGGCGGCCTGGACATCACAGTGCGGCGCAACGCCTTCGGCCGCCAGCGCGAGTCATTCGAAACGGACCTGGATTTCAAGGGTCTTGGCTTCAGCGCCACGGAATCCGGCGTTGCCCCAGTCCACGCAGTGTTCATCCGAGGCCCTTGGGTGGAACGCGTCGGCGCCGGCGTGGAGATCCTGGCCCAGGTGGAGCCCGCAGACCCTGAGCACGCGTCCCACGCGGCGAGTCTGCCGGGGACAGCTAGAATTGTTGCAGTGCGTTCCGGCCACCTGCTGGCCACCTCCTTCCACCCGGAAGTGACTGGGGAGAAACGCGTACATGAACTTTTTATCCGCATGATCAGAGGAGACGCGTAAAGCATGTCAGGACACTCCAAATGGGCAACGACCAAGCACAAGAAGGCCATCCTCGATAGCCGCCGCGCAAAATCGTTCGCCAAGCTGATCAAGAACATCGAAGTCGCTGCGCGTATGGGCGGACCGGACCTCGCCGGCAACCCCGGCCTGGAACTCGCCGTCACCAAGGCCAAGAAGACCTCCGTTCCGGCCGACAACATCGACCGCGCCATCAAGCGTGGTGCCGGCCTCACCGGCGAAGTGGTTGACTACACCGAGATCATGTACGAATGCCGCGGCCCGCAGGGTTCGGCGCTGCTGATCGAGTGCCTCACGGACAACAAGAACCGCGCCGCCTCCGAGGTCCGCCTGGCCATCTCCCGCAACGGCGGCACCATCGCCGATCCCGGTTCGGTCAGCTACCTGTTCAGCCGTAAGGGCGTCGTCTCGCTGCCGAAGAACGGCCTGAGCGAGGACGACGTACTGATGGCCGTCCTCGACGCCGGAGCCGAGGAAGTCAAGGACAACGGCGACAGCTTTGAGATCCACTCCGAGCCGACCGACCTCCAGGCCATCCGCGATGCCCTCAAGGAAGCCGGAATCGAGTACGAGACCGACGAGGCCGAGTTTGTGCCGTCCATGCAGGTTCCGCTGGACCTCGACGCCGCGAAGAAGTTCATGAAGCTCGTGGACACCCTGGAAGAGCTCGACGACGTCCAGAACGTCTACAGCAACGCCGACCTCAGCGACGAAGTCCAGGCCGCCCTGGAAGCTGAGTGACCTTCCGCTTTGTGGCCTAGGGCGGATGTCCCAGGGTGACCTTGCGCGTATTGGGCGTTGACCCGGGCCTCACCCGGTGCGGCATCGGCGTGGTCGACGTCGAACGGAACCGGCGGGCCACGATGGTGGCCGTCGGGGTGGTGGGCACCTCTCCCGAGGAGACCCTGGACCAACGCCTGCTGGTGATTGCCTTGGCCATCGACGAGTGGCTGGACCGCTACGAGCCGCACGTGCTCGCCGTCGAACGCGTTTTTTCCCAGCTCAACGTCAGCACGGTGATGGGGGTGGCGCAGGCCTCCGGTGTGGTGATTGCCGCGGCGGCCCGGCGCGGGATCCCGGTGGCACTGCACACGCCGTCGGAGGTGAAAGCAGCCGTGACCGGCAGCGGCACCTCCAACAAGGAAGCCGTGACCAAACTCGTCACAAAAATCCTCCGGCTGGACGCGCCGCCGCGGCCGGCGGACGCTGCAGATGCCCTTGCCCTGGCCATCACCCACGCCTGGCGGGCGGGCAGCGGCGCCGCCGTGGCCACCACCGGCCCCGGCAGCCTCTCGCTGACTCCGGCCCAGCGCGCCTGGGCCGACGCCGAGGCGAAAGCGCGCCGCGGGCGCTGAATGTCCGGGGCGCTTGCTAGGGTATTCGTAGATATGTTCGGATAGCCGGTCCTGTTCCCAGGAGCCCGGCAGTACACCAGGAGCCCGGCTTTGATCAGTTTCCTTCGCGGAACCGTTGCGCACGTTGGCCTTTCCACTGCCGTAATCGACCTCAACGGGGCGGGCATGAGCGTCAACGCCACGCCGCAGACCCTCAGCCGCCTCCGCACCGGCGAGGAAGGTAAGCTCTTCACCTCGCTGATCGTGCGCGAGGATTCACTCACCCTGTACGGCTTTGCCTCCGACGACGAACGCGAAGTTTTTGACGTCCTGCTAAGTGTCAGCGGCGTGGGCCCGCGGCTCGCACTGGCGGTGCTCGCCGTGCACGAGCCTGAAGCGATCCGGGTTGCTGCCCACACAGGTGACAGCAAAACGTTTACGACGGTGCCAGGCATCGGCCCCAAGGTGGCCGGACGGATCGTGCTGGAACTGGCTGGCAAGCTGGTGCCGCGCGGCACGGCAGGTGCCGCCGGTGCGTCCACGCCGGCCGAAGCAGCCTGGAAGCCCCAAGTGGTGGCGGCCATGACCAGCCTCGGCTGGTCGGAAAAGGACGCGGCTGCCAGCATTGAGAAGGCCCTTGCGGACGATCCCGAGGTTGAATTCCGTGGCAATGTGGCCGAAATCCTGCGGACCACGCTGCGCTGGCTGGGCCAGGACGGCGCGCGGGCCGGCAACCGCGTAGGCAGCCGTGGCTGAGCCTTCGGTGGTGGCGGCTGGGGAGGAACCAGAGGAACGGGTGATCGAAGCCGCCCTCCGGCCGAAGAACCTGGATGACTTCGTGGGCCAGCACCGGGTCCGCCGGCAACTCTCGCTGGTCCTGCAGGCCTCCCGGATGCGGGGACGCAGCGCGGACCACGTGCTGTTCTCCGGCCCTCCAGGCCTGGGCAAAACCACCCTTGCCATGATCGTGGCTGCTGAAATGAACGCGCCACTGCGGATCAGCAGCGGTCCGGCCATCCAGCACGCCGGGGACCTCGCCGCCATCCTCTCCTCGCTTTCCGAAGGGGAGGTCCTGTTCCTGGACGAGATCCACCGGATGTCACGGCCGGCAGAGGAAATGCTTTACATGGCCATGGAAGATTTCCGTGTGGACATTGTGGTGGGCAAGGGCGCCGGGGCCACCGCCATTCCGTTGGAACTCCCGCCCTTCACCCTGGTGGGTGCCACCACGCGCGCCGGTCTGCTGCCCGGACCGCTCCGGGACAGGTTCGGGTTCACCGGGCATTTGGAGTTCTACAGCGTGGCCGAGCTCGAACTGGTGCTCAGGCGCTCCGCCGGCCTGCTGGACCTCAAGGTCAACTCTGCGGGCTTCAGCGAAATTGCCGGCCGGTCCCGCGGTACGCCGCGTATTGCCAACCGCCTGCTCCGCCGGGTCCGGGACTGGGCACTCGTGCATGGGATTGAGCAGATTGATGCCCGCGCCGCTTCCGCTGCCCTGGACATGTATGAAGTGGACAAGCGAGGCCTGGACCGGCTGGACCGGGCAGTCCTGGAGGCACTCATTACGAAGTTCGGCGGGGGACCCGTGGGACTTTCTACCCTGGCCATTGCGGTGGGGGAGGAGACCGAGACCGTGGAAACGGTGGCGGAACCGTTCCTGGTGCGCGAAGGCCTGCTGGGCAGGACGCCCAGGGGACGCATCGCCATGGCTCCGGCCTGGACCCACTTGGGCTTCGCCGTACCGGCCGGAGTTTTCGGGCAGGAGCCGCTTGATCTGTTCGAACCGGACCCGGAAAGCGCCGCGTCCACGCCTGAATGGGCACCGAACGGTCAATAGCACTGTCGTCCCAGCTTTTCCCTTTAGACTGGTATGACACCCGGCACGTTCGGGTCTGTGTTCCCGCGGCGGCTCCGAGGAGCCGTTGCCCGCCCGGCACAATTTTTCTGCAACGGGGAACGACGCGGACGCTGCCAAACACCCGATACGCCAGTACAGAACGGAATCTTCCCTGTGGATCCAATGAACATCGTCTTGTTCGCAATGCTCGGAATCTTTATCTTCATGATGTTCCGCCGCAACAAGAAGACCAAGGAGCAGCAGGCAACGCTGCAGTCCCAGTTCGAGCCTGGTGTCGAGGTCATGACGAGCTTCGGACTCTTTGGCCGGATTGTCTCCATGGACGACGCCGAGAACAAGGTTGTCCTGGAACTCTCGCCCGGGAACCTGGCCACCGTCCACCGCCAGGCAGTGACCAAGATCGTGGAGCCTGTCGAAGCCGAGACTCCGGCCGTTCCGGATGACGCCTCCTCCCTGACCACTGAAGAAGCGGGCACCCCGACGGCATCCGCCGAAACCCCGGACGAGACCCTGAAGCGCCTCAACGACGAGGGCAAGAAGGACAACTAGTCCTCGCCGCACGGCAGCCCGCGTTACAACACCTCTACGGCTGGGGACAACCGCCGGTGGGACTGATAGCTCCCGCCGGTGGTTCCTCCGTAAATAAGAGAAAGATCGACAATGGCACGAACTGGCCCTAACAACTCAGGTCTGAGGGTACTGGTGTGGCTCGGCGTAGTCCTAGCCGTGCTGACCGCCGTCCTGGCCGGCGGCACCCTTGCCGGACAGGCAAGCTGGGCACCCAAGCTGGCACTGGACCTCGAGGGTGGCACCCAGATGATCCTGGCGCCTAAGGTTGAGGGCGGTTCGGACATCAATGAAGAGCAGCTCAACCAGGCCGTAGCCATCATCCGCCAGCGTGTGGATGGTTCAGGTGTTGCCGAAGCGGAAATCAGCACGCAGTCCGGCCGCAACGTAGTGGTCAGCCTGCCGGGTACACCCACGAAGGAAACCCGGGACCTGATCCAGGCCTCCGCGGACATGAACTTCCGTCCGGTATTGCTGAACGGAGACGGCGCGCCCGTCCCCACGGAATCCCTCACCCCCGAAGACCAGCTTCCGAAGCCCACGGCAGAACCCGCCAACGGCAGCGATATCAACTGGATCACCGCGGACATCTACCGGCAGTTCGAAACCATGGACTGCAACAATCCTGCGCCGGAGAGCCCGGAAGCCTCGGATCCCGCCAAACCCCTTGTTACCTGCGAACCGGCAACTGAGACCACGCCGGCCATCAAGTACATCCTGGGTCCGGTGGAGGTCAAGGGCGGCAACATTGTCACGTCCTCCTTCCAGCTCCAGCAGGGTGCGCAGGGCGCTGTGACCAACGACTGGGCCGTTAACATCCAGTTCGACGACGAAGGCACCGCCAAGTTCAAGACAGTCACCGAACGCCTGAACCAGTTCTACGTGGCAGCCGGCGGCGAGACCGGCAACGACCCGAAGGCGCAGTTCGCCATCGTTCTGGACGACCAGGTCATTTCCGCGCCGCGCTCCTTGGCAGTCATCACCGACGGACGTCCCCAGATCACCGGCGGCTTCACCGAACAGACCGCCAAGGTCCTTTCCGACCAGCTCCGCTTCGGCGCGCTCCCCATCAGCTTCGAGATCCAGAGCGACCAGCAGATCTCTGCCACCTTGGGTGGCGAACAGCTGCGCATGGGCCTCCTTGCAGGCATCATCGGCTTGCTCCTAGTGGTGGTCTACTCACTCTTCCAGTACCGAGCCTTGGGCCTGGTAACCATTGCATCGCTGGTGGTGGCCGGCGCCCTCACCTATCTGGCCATTGCCCTCCTGGGCTGGACTGAAAACTACCGGCTTTCCCTGGCCGGCGTGGCTGGCATCATCGTTGCCATTGGCCAGACCGCTGACTCGTTCATCGTCTACTTTGAACGCATCCGAGATGAACTCCGTGAAGGCCGTGGATTGGTCTCCGCCGTGGAGAACGGCTGGAAGCGGGCCAAGCGCACGGTCCTTGCCTCCAAGGCCGTGAACCTGCTGGCCGCCCTGGTGCTGTACTTTGTGGCTGTCGGCAACGTCCGCGGGTTCGCTTTCACGCTGGGTCTGACGGCCATTGCCGACCTCATCGTGGTCTTTATGTTCACGCACCCGACGCTGCAGCTCCTGGCGCGCACCAAGTTCTTCGGGGAGGGCCACCCGTTCTCCGGCCTGGACCCCAAACGTCTGGGTGTTGTGCCCCTGTACCGCGGCGCCGGGCGCCTGCGGACGCCGGAGGCCAAGCCTTCCGTGGTCCGCGCCAAGAACACCGGCGCGGTCGCCGAGGCTGAACGACGCATGACCATCGCAGAACGCCGCCTCGCGGAAAAGCAGGAGCAGCTCAGCGGCTCCTCCAAGAGCGCAGCCAAGGAGAACAAGTAATGTCCAGTAGCTTCGCCAATTTCGGCAACGAGCTCTACACCGGGAAGCGCTCCTACAACTTCGTCGGGGCCAAGAAACTGTGGTTCCTCATCGCGGCGGTGGCGGTGGCGCTGTCCATCCTCCTTCCGGTTGCCAAGGGCGGCTTCAACCTTGGCATCGAATTCCGCGGCGGTTCAGAGTTCACCGTCTCCAACGTGCAAAGCACCGACTCGGCCCTGGGTGAAAAGGTTGTCGAAGACGTTGTGGCCGGCAGCGTTCCCCGTGTGGCCAATGTCGCCGGTACCACCATGCGGATCCAGACGGACAAGCTCACGGACGACGAGACCCTCAGGATCAAGGAAGGCCTCACCTCGGCCTACGGCGTCACCGACAACGAGGTGACATCAACCTTTATCGGACCCACCTGGGGCGCGGATGTCACCAAGCAGGCCCTGATCGGCCTCCTCGTCTTTGTGGCCCTGGCCGCTGTGCTAATGGCGCTGTACTTCCGGACCTGGAAGATGTCGCTGTCCGCGATGGCTGGAATGCTGGTGACGATGTTCATCACCGCCGGCGTGTATGCGCTCAGCGACTTCGAGGTAACGCCCTCAGCCATCATCGGGTTCCTGACGGTGCTCAGCTACTCCTTGTATGACACGGTGGTGGTCTTCGACAAGATCCGTGAGAACACCGCTGACCTCGATGCGTCCACGCGCCGCACTTTCGGTGAGGAAGTCAACCTCGCCGTCAACCAGACCCTGGTGCGTTCCATCAACACCATGATGGTGGCCATACTCCCGGTCGGTGCCATCCTATTCATCGGGGCCGGCCTGCTGGGGGCCGGCACGCTGCGCGACCTGTCGCTGGCACTGTTCGTCGGAATTCTGATCGGTACGGCGGCCACCATATTCATCGCTGCGCCGATGTATGCCTGGCTGCGCCAGAACGAACCTGACCTGCTGAAGCAGGCGAAACGTGTTGAACACCGCAGGTCCGCGAACAACTCCCGGACCGAAGAATCGGCTGAGCCCGCAGGGGCCTGACCTTTCGCACCAAAGCGGGCCGGGCGCCGTCGGAATACCGACGTCGCCCGGCCCGTTTCGCATTTAGGCGCCGGTTACATAAGTGAACTGGCGGGGGAATAGACTGGGGTAATTAACCAGTCGTGAGGGGTGCTTCATTGGAAGAACGTTCGGCGTCGGTGCCAACGGCAGGCGGGGATAACAGTCCGGGACACGGAGTTCAGACCGGACTGACCGCTTCCGCGCGCCCGGCGCCGGTTGTTCCCGTGGACAATTCGGGCGCCCGCCCAACATTTCCCGGCCGCCGCGAACGTACCCGCTCCCGCCTGGCCCGGCTGACCGGCCGCGGCACGGCAACCTATTCGCCCATTCTTGAGCCGCTGCTGCGTACTGTCCGTGCGAACAACCCCAAAGAAGATTTTGATCTCATCCAGCGCGCCTTCGAGGTGGCTGAGCAGAGCCACCGCGGGCAGAAGCGGAAGAGCGGTGATCCCTACATCACCCACCCCGTGGCCGTAGCCACCATCCTCGCTGAGCTGGGCCTCAGCGGAGCCACCCTCGCCGCGGCGCTGCTGCACGACACGGTCGAGGACACCCCTTACACGCTGGCGGACCTCAAAAGGGACTTCGGTCCAGAGGTTGCCATGCTGGTGGACGGCGTCACCAAGCTGGACAAAGTCAGCTTCGGTGAAGCCGCGCAGTCAGAGACCGTCCGCAAGATGGTTGTAGCCATGGCCAAGGACATCCGGGTCCTTATGATCAAGCTCGCGGACAGGCTCCACAACGCCCGTACCTGGCGGTTTGTCTCCGCGGAGTCGTCGGCCCGAAAAGCCCGCGAAACCCTGGAAATATTCGCGCCCCTGGCCCACCGCCTGGGCATGAACACCATCAAATGGGAGTTGGAGGACCTGTCCTTCGCGGCCCTCTATCCAAAGGTCTATGAGGAAATCGTCCGGATGGTGGGCGACCGCACCCCGGAACGGGAGAAAAGCCTCGGCGTCATCCGGGACCAGATCACCGACGACCTACGTACCGCCCGGATCAAGGCCACCATTACCGGCAGGCCGAAGCACTATTACTCGATCTATCAGAAGATGATCGTCCGGGACAAGGATTTCGACGACATCAACGACCTCATGGGCGTCCGTGTACTCGTCGATTCGGTCCGGGACTGTTACGCCGCCCTGGGCACCATGCATTCGCGCTGGAACCCGCTGCCGGGGCGTTTCAAAGACTACATCGCCATGCCCAAGTTCAATATGTACCAGTCACTGCACACCACGGTGATCGGACCCGGCGGCAAGCCCGTGGAGATCCAGATCAGGACCCACGAAATGCACCGCCGTGCTGAGTACGGCGTGGCCGCACACTGGAAGTACAAGGATCAGCCCAACCGAACGGCTGTGGGGCCGGGCAGCCCCCGCGACGGCGACATGGGCTGGCTGAGGTCCCTGGTTGACTGGCAGCAGGAAACGTCCGATCCCGGAGAGTTCCTGGACTCGCTGCGGTTTGAGATCAACGCCCGCGAAGTCTTTGTCTTTACCCCCAAGGGTGAAGTCATGGCACTGCCCGCCGGATCGACTCCGGTGGATTTTGCCTACTCCGTCCACACCGAAGTGGGACATCGCACCATCGGCGCACGGGTCAACGGCAAGCTCGTGCCCTTGAACAGCGAGCTGAACCACGGTGACTGGGTTGAGATCTTTACCTCCAAGGCCGAAGGTGCCGGGCCCAGCCAGGACTGGCAGCATTTCGTCAAGAGTGCCCGAGCCCGGAATAAAATCCGTCAGTGGTTCAGCAAGGAACGGCGCGAAGAAGCAATTGACCGCGGCAAGGAACTGCTGACACGGGCGATGCGCAAACAGAACCTGCCCCTGCAGCGCTTGATGACGCACGAGGCCCTCGCGGCGGTAGCCGCAGAGTTCAAGTACCTTGACATCTCGGGCCTCTACGCCGGCGTAGGGGACGGTCATACGTCAGCGCAGTCGGTCATGGAGAAACTCGTTGAAAGCCTGGGCGGCAACGAGAGCACTGACGACGACATCACTGAAGTCAGCATCCCCACGCAGGTGGCCAAAACCAAGTTCTCCGATTCCGGCGTGGTGGTGCGCGGCGTTGGCGATGTCTGGGTGAAGCTCGCGCGCTGTTGCACGCCCGTTCCGCCGGATCCGATTCTCGGCTTTGTCACCCGCGGCTCCGGTGTTTCGGTGCACCGTACGGACTGCACCAACATTTCGGATCTCCGGGACCAGCCCGACAGGATTGTCGAGGTGGACTGGGCACCCACCCAGTCAAGTGTTTTCCTGGTGGAGATCCAGGTTGAGGCGCTTGACCGGAAGTCCCTGCTCTCGGACGTCACGCGCGTCCTGTCCGAGAACCACGTCAACATTCTGGCGGCCAGCGTGAACACCTCCACCGACAGGGTGGCCATCTCCAGGTTCGCCTTCGAGATGGGCGACCCCAAGTACCTCAGCCACGTCCTCAGTGCCGTGCGGCGCATCGACGGCGTGTTCGATGTCTACCGGACCACCGGCAACAAGCGCCGGAGCTAACAGGGCCAGCTTTTCCAGTGCGGCCCGTTTGTGCGGGAGACGCGGGCTGGCCTCGATGGCCAGGATCAGCAGGCGCAGCCGCACGTCCCGCTCCGGGCGGGCCAGCAACCTCGCCAGCGCTGGCAAGGCCCGGTGGGCGTCGACGTGCAGGGCGATGTCGACGGCAGTGCGCAGGGGACTGGACACCATCAGCCCGCCCATGCTGACAACGTCGAACGGACCAAGCCGGACTTCATGGAGCGTGCAGCCCCGGGTGTTGCGGAGGCTCGAAATCCGCCGCTTCGCATCCACAAGCAACGCCAGCCGGTCCGGTTCAGCCGCACAGCCGTAGATCCACGCCGCCGTCATCCGCCCGGCCACCACTCGCTGCCTGACCGCTGCCGGAACCGCGTTGGCCACCGTCCTGGCCCGCACCTGGGGTGACGCGGGAGCGTCTGGCAGCGTAAACCCGTGCTGGTGGAACTGCGCCAGGACGCCGTCAGCTGCCAACGACTGGAGTTCGGGCCACGCGAAAGGCTTCCCCGGCGAATACAGGTCCGGGTATTGGGGTGGTGAGGAGGTGGCCATCCCTCCATCCTGCCGCGTCTTCCCTTAACGCGCACAGGCCCGGTTCCGGCTATGTGGATAACCGGGACCGGGCCCATGCGTCCTGCGACGGGCGCCTGACGACAAGCGTCCTACAGACTACTGACTAGGAAAGCTCGCTGGCCGAGCGCTGGATCTGGTCCAACCAGGCTTGCCTCGCCTCGAGGGCTTCGCGGGCCCCCTTGATCTTGCGCTGGTCGCCGGCTTTCTCGGCCTTGGCGAGATCGTCCTGCAGACCGGAAATGGCTGCTTCCAGCTGCGACAGGGCGCTGTTGGTGCGGGCCTTCGTCTCGGGGTTGGAGCGCTGCCATTTTTCCTCTTCGGCGTTGCGGACAGCGTCCTCCACCTTGCGGAGTCCCGCTTCGATGCGTCCCATGTCGGCGCGTGGGACCTTGCCGGCCTCTTCCCAGCGGTCGCGGACAGACTGGAGCGCCTTCTTGGCCGCGGCCAGGTCCTTGACCGGCAGGATGGTGTTCGCTTCGACGAGGAGCGCTTCCTTCACCGTGAGGTTGGCGGCGTATTCCTGGTCGATCTCCTCGTTGGCTGCCTGCCGGTGTGTGAAGAACACATCCTGGGCGGCACGGAAACGGGCCCAGAGGGCGTCGTCGTCCTTGCGGCTGGCGCGCGGTGAGGCCTTCCATTCATCCATGAGCCGGCGGTATTCGCCTGCGGCGAAGCCCCAGTCAGTGGATGAGGACAGGGCCTCGGCTTCTGCGATGAGCTTCTCCTTGGCCGATTTTGCGGCCGAGTTGGTGCTGTCCAGCTGGGAGAAGTAGGCGCGGCGGTGACGGTCGAAGACGGTGCGGGCGGCACGGAACCGCTTCCACAAGGCGTCCTCGTTGCTGCGCCCAAGCCGGATGCCGCCCTTCTGGGCTGTCTTCCAGCTTTCAAAAAGGTCGTTCATCCGGGCGCTGGAGGTCTTCCATTGGATCTGTGCGGGATCCTGCCCCGAGATCTCTTCGGCTTCGGCCACGATGGCCTCGCGGGCCGCGAGCTCGGCGGAGCGAACGGCGTCGTGTTCCGCCTTCTCTGCCTTTTCGAGTTCGGCGATCTGCACTGAAACAGCGTCCAGCCGTGCTTCGGTGGAACGGAGGTCTCCCACCATGTTCCGCTCTGCGAGCTGCTCGCGCAGGTGTGTGACGGTCTTCTGCATATCGGTGCTGGGCGCCTTGGAGCTGATGCGCTGTTCCAGGAGCAGGACCTGCGCAACAATGTCGTCATGCTTCCGTGCGAAGTAGGCAAGGGCTTCGTCATTGCTGACGCCGGGGTACTGGCCCACCGCGTGCTCATCGCCGTCGATCGTCAGGAATACGTGGCCGTCACCCTCGACACGGCCCCACTTAGCGGCTTCCGCCAGCGAGGTCGCGGAGGCGACGGGTGCCGGTGCTGCCGCAGGTGCGGCCGCTGCCGGTTTGGGCCGGGCGGCGAAGGCTGCCGGTGACGGGGCGGGTCGAGCTGCCGGAGCAGGCACGGGTGCCGGAGCCGGGGCTTCTTCAGCGGGAGCCTGAACAGCCGCGCTCTCATCACCGGCCGCGCTCTCTTCCACCGGGTCCGCTGTGGCCTCGGCAGCTTCGGTCTGGACGGCCACGCCCTCTGGATCCACGCCTTCTGGATCCACGTCCGCTTCAGCCACGGTTTCGTCAACCGTGTCCTGTTCGGCGGTTGCCTGGACAGCGTCTGCCTGGTCAGCCGCGGGGGCCGTTACCTCGGTCAGGTCTGCTGCTGTTTCGTCGGATTTCTGACTGTCTGTCACCGCTAAAAGTCTTTCGCTTGGAGGGAAATACTCACGTACTGCACCGCGGCCGTAATGGCCTGGCTTCCTACTTCAGAGAAACCGAGTCTATCGTGACTGGTTGCACAGGTGCGCCGTCTGATGCGCTGGAGCCGGGGGTGATTCCCGCGGCGGCGATGGCGGTCACTGCTTCCATTCCGGAGGTCACCTTGCCCACCACCGTATAGCCCCCGGCGGAGTCGGCGGGAATCACTGTGTCTTTGTAGACCACAAAGAACTGCTTGCCGTTACCGTAGGCGTTGTCGCCGGACCGGGCTATGGCAATCGTGCCCGCAGGGTAGGTGTTGTCTGCCGGGGTGTTTTCGAGGGGTCCCCAAGTGTAGTCGGGGTCGGCGGCAGCGGAGGCGCCGCCGCACTGCAGCAGCCCGAAGGTTTCTCCCGTGGTCAGCCGGTGGCACGCGCTGCCGTTGTAGAAGCCCTCGTCCGTCAGTGCTTTGAAGACCGCGGCAGCCTGGGGTGCCTTGGTACCGTCGATTTCGACGCCGAGCACGTTCCCGTTCAGTGCCAGTTCACCAGTGAACACCTTCCCGGGGGCAGTGTCCGGGGCCGGGATGTTCGCGCCGTTCGTGGCGGGCGCGGAAGGCGTGGGGGAGTCGCTTGGGCTGGTCAGGCCAGCCTCCGCGGCGGCGAATTCCTGTTCAGTGGGATTGCCGGCAAAGACAGTGAACTGAAGCACGACGGCGAGCAGGACGGCGGCGGTTCCGGCGCAGGCAGCGATGAGGTTGTCGCGCTTGCGGCGTTTCTCCTGGTCCCGCCGCAGCTCGCGCTTTGCCTCCATCTGCTGGATGCGCCGTTTGGCTTCGCGGGCGCTGCGTGAACTGGCCGCCAATGGTCCTCCTTGTATCGGGCCGCGTCCGGAAGGAACTGAATCCGGAGGCGGTTGTCTGCCGGCAGCGTTGCGGTGCCGGCCGCCGTATTAGAGATGCCGGCGGATGACGCATAAACTGACTGCCGCACATAGTTTATGCATGAGTTGCCAGACTGCCGCCGTTCCCCGCCCGTTTCGGGCGGAATGCCGGGCAAAGTCCCAGGCACCCTTCATCAAGAGGAGAACATCCACCATGGCACGCACAGCCTCCCTGTCCGGATTCCCCGAGTGGCTTCCCGAGGAGCGGCTGGTGGAGCTGCACGTGCTGGACACCCTGCGCAAGGTTTTTGAGCTGCACGGATTCGCGTCCATCGAAACCCGTGCCGTGGAAACCGTGGGCCAGCTGCTGCGCAAGGGTGAGATTGATAAGGAGGTCTACGGCCTCAGCCGCCTTCAGGACGACGACGCCGACACCTCCGACGCGGGCAAGGCCGGCAAAGCTGACCCCAACGCCCTCGCTCTCCACTTCGACCTCACGGTGCCTTTTGCGCGGTACGTCGTTGAGAACGCCGGGTACCTGGCGTTCCCGTTCCGGCGCTACCAGATCCAGAAAGTCTGGCGCGGGGAGCGCCCGCAGGAAGGCCGGGCCCGCGAATTCACCCAGGCAGACATCGATGTGGTGGGCGACGGCGAGCTGCCGTTCCGCTATGACGTGGAGATTGCCCTGGTCATTGCCGAAGCCTTGAGCGCACTGCCGATTCCGGACTTCCGCCTCCGGATCAACAACCGCAAGCTTGCCGAGGGCTTCTACCGCGGCATCGGCCTGGATGACACCGCCGGCGTGCTCCGCAGCATCGATAAGCTGGAAAAGATCGGCGCAGCCAAGGTCGCAGAGCTGCTCAAGACCGAACTGGGTGCTACTGATGACCAGGCGCAGGCCGCGCTGAAGCTGGCAGGAATCCGTACCGAGGACACCTCGTTTGTGGCCCAGGTCCGAGCGCTCGGCGTGACGAACGACCTCCTTGAGGAGGGCCTGAATGAGCTGGAACAGGTGATCGAAGCGGCCGTGCAGCGCGCGCCGGGCAAGGTTGTTGCCGATCTCAGCATCGCCCGCGGCCTGGATTACTACACCGGCACGGTGGTGGAGACGGTCCTGGTGGGCCACGAACAGCTCGGTTCCATCTGCTCCGGCGGCCGCTACGACGCGTTGGCGAGCAAGGGCAACCGCAAGTTCCCCGGCGTCGGCCTCTCCATCGGTGTGACGCGGCTGGTGTCGCGCATCCTGAGCCAGGACCTGGCCAAGGCCTCCCGTTCGGTGCCCACCGCCGTGCTGGTGGCGCTCACCACTGACGAGAACTGGGGTGCCGCGCAGGATGTTGCCGCCCAGCTCCGCAGCCGGGGCATCGCCACCGAAGTCGCTGCCAAGGCCGAGAAGTTCGGGAAGCAGATCAAATTCGCGGACCGCCGCGGGATCCCGTTCGTCTGGTTCACCGACGACGACGGCAAGCACCAGGTCAAGGACATCCGGTCCGGCGAGCAGGCCGACGCCGATCCCGCAACCTGGACTCCGCCGTCGGAAGACCTTAACGTCCAGGTCACAACAGTCCAGGTGCCGACGGCAGCCGGCCAGCAGCCCTGACACTGACGGCGATGGAGCCCAGCGGCAGCCTGAACGGGGCACTTCGACACGGACTCACCGCACTCTAGGTCTGGTTCCCTGGGTTGGTGCCCCAAAGTGCCCCACGACGGCGTGGCTTGCGCCTGAATGGCCAGCTAGCGGCGCAGCCGAAGCACCACGAACCGTCCGGCCGCTCCGGCGGCCAGCACAGCGGCCATCCCCGACACCGAGGCGGGCGGCAGTGTGAAGGCCAGCAGCAGGCAACTGGTGAAGCCAGCCACATTGAGCCACCTCGGGCCGTGGGTGGGGTGCTCCTCCAGGGTGTACGCAGCGGCGTTCGTCACCGCGTAGTAGATGAGCACACCGAAGCTGGAGAACCCCACCACCGTCATCACGTCAGTGGCCAGGATCAGGAAAATCACGACGGCGGCCACCGCCAGTTCCGCCACGAACGGCACCGTGTGCTTGCCGCCCACCCGGGCCAGAGGCGCCGGCAGATCGCGTTCCCGCGCCATGGCCAAGGTGGTACGGCCCACTCCGGTGATGAGTGCCAGCAACGCGCCAAGGCACGCTGCTGCCGCGCCGGCCTGGACCACTGGCGCGCCGGCTGCGAGCTGAGAATTAGCCACGGCTTCCAGCAGCGGGGCCGCAGTGGCGGCCAGCCGGCCTTCGGCCAAGTGGTTTTGGAGCAGCAGCGCCAACGCCAGGTAGATGACGAAGGCGCCGGCGAGGGCAGCCAGGATCGCACGCGGAATGGTCTTGGCCGGGTCCTTGACTTCCTCACCGAGGGTGGCGATGCGCGCATAGCCTGCGAAGGCGAAGAACATCAGGCCGGCGGCCGGCAGCACCCCCTCGATTCCCCCCGAACCGCCAGCAAGGGACGAGCCAGCGGACGTCCCGCCGGACGGATGCGGCCCCACGATCGCGGCAACGGCAACAAACACCAGGGTGGCCAGGACAACGACCAGCAAGATCCTGGTCAGGAACGCTGTGCGGGTAATCCCGAACAGGTTCACAGCGGTCAACGCAACCACCGCAGCGATGGCAACCGGCACGGCGTAGCCCGGTGCCACGTAGTGGCCGAACGTCAGCGCCATCGCGGCGCAGGAGGCCGTCTTGCCGCTGACAAATCCCCAGCCAGCCAGGAAACCAGGCCATTCCCCCAACCGCTTCCGGCCGTACACGTACGTTCCACCGCTGGCCGGATACCGTGCAGCCAACTCTGCGGAGGCTGCCGCGTTGCAGTAGGCCACGGCACCCGCGATCAGGACAGACAGGACCAGGAAATTTCCGGCCAGGCCCGCGGCCGGGGCGAAGACCACAAAAACGCCGGCCCCCAGCATGGAGCCAAGGCCGATGGACGTGGCGTCAAACACGCCAAGCCTGCGTTGAAGCTGCTGGTGCTCGGACATGGGGGAGGCGGGCCTTTCCAGCGGGTAAACTCAGACGGGATTGTTCCCGGAACGATCCTATGCAGTTTTATCTTTTGTTTTCCTGCTGTCGTCTTCAGAAAGGCGTGCTGTGCTGCGCACACATGACCTCGGATCCCTTCGCTCCGAGCACATTGGACAAACCGTAACCCTGGCCGGCTGGGTGGGCCGCCGTCGTGACCACGGTGGTGTTGCATTCGTGGATCTGCGCGATGCGTCCGGCGTGGCCCAGGTTGTGGTCCGTGAGGAAGAGGTCTTCCACGGTCTGCGCAACGAGTACGTCCTGCAGATCACCGGCACCGTCTCCAAGCGCCCCCAGGGCAACGAAAACCCCGCCCTGGCCACCGGCGCCATTGAGGTCATGGCGGACAAGGTGGTTATCCTCAACACTTCAGATCCGCTGCCGTTCCAGATCGACGAGCACGTGGAGGTCGGTGAGGAAGCCCGCCTGAAGCACCGCTACCTCGACCTGCGCCGCCCCGGCCCCGCCCGCAACCTCCGGCTGCGCTCAGAAGCCAACCGGATTGCCCGTGAACTGCTCCACCAGGACGGCTTTGTCGAGATTGAGACCCCCACGCTGACGCGTTCGACGCCGGAAGGCGCCCGCGACTTCGTGGTCCCCGCCCGCCTGGCGCCGGGTTCCTGGTATGCGCTGCCGCAGTCCCCGCAGCTTTTCAAGCAGCTCCTGCAGGTGGGCGGTTTCGAGAAGTACTACCAGATCGCGCGCTGCTACCGCGACGAGGACTTCCGCGCCGACCGCCAGCCCGAGTTCACCCAGCTGGACATCGAAGCCAGCTTTGTGGACCAGGACGACATCATTGCCCTGGGCGAAAACATCGTCAAGGCGCTGTGGAAGCTGATCGACGTCGAGATCCCGACGCCCATCCAGCGCATCACCTACGCAGACGCGATGGCGCGCTATGGCTCGGACAAGCCCGATCTCCGTTTCGGCGTGGAGCTGACGGAACTCACCGAATTCTTCAAGGACACCGGCTTCGGCGTCTTCAAGGCCCCGTATGTCGGCGCCGTGGTGATGCCCGGCGGCGCTTCCCAGCCGCGACGCACCCTGGACGGCTGGCAGGAATTCGCCAAGCAGCGCGGCCACAAGGGCCTGGCCTACGTCCTCTTCAAGGAAGACGGCGAACTGGCCGGCCCGGTTGCCAAGAACCTGAACGAAACCGAGCGTGCAGGCCTCGCCGACGCCGTGGGCGCCAAGCCAGGCGACTGCATCTTCTTCGCCGCCGGTGAGAAGTCAGCTGCCCGCGCCCTCCTGGGTGCTGCCCGCGTGGAGATCGGCCACCGCACCGGCCTGATCGATCCCAGCGCCTGGGCCTTCTGCTGGGTGGTTGACGCCCCCATGTTCGAACCGGCCGCCGCAGCGGTGGCGTCCGGCGATGTGGCTGTTGGCGCCGGAAAGTGGACGGCCGTCCACCACGCCTTCACCTCGCCCAAGCCCGAGTTCATGGACACGTTCGACAAGGACCCGGAATCGGCCCTGTCCTACGCTTACGACATTGTCTGCAACGGCAACGAAATCGGCGGCGGCTCCATCCGAATCCACGAGCGTGACGTCCAGGAACGGGTGTTTGAACTGATGGGGCTGGACAAGGCAGACGCCCAGACCAAGTTCGGCTTCCTGCTGGAAGGCTTCAAGTTCGGGGCACCTCCGCACGGCGGCATAGCGTTCGGCTGGGACCGTGTGGTGGCACTGCTGGCGGGCGTTGAGTCCATCCGCGACGTCATTGCCTTCCCGAAGACGGGCAACGGTTACGACCCCCTGACGCAGGCTCCCGCACCGATCACGGCGCAGCAGCGCAAGGAAGCCGGCGTGGACTTCAAGCCCCAAACGAAACCGGAAGAGCCCAAAAAGGCCGAGTAATCCAAGCACCGCAGTCGAGAGGCTCCCCGGGAAACCGGGGGGCCTTTCGCATCGGAAGGGTGGTATGCCATGACAGCTCCAGGACCTGCTCCAGCCCTGCCCGGGCTCGAGTCGCTGATGGACGCTGCCTGGCCGGCCCCGGACCGAGAGGAATCCGACGGCTGGGTGCTTCGCGCGGCCTCCGGCGTGACTCAGCGCGCCAATTCGGTCTGGCCGCGCGAGCCGGAGGGCGACATCCACCGGCAACTCGAGGGTCTGCGTGCGGCGCGGCTCTGGTACCGCGGCCGGCGCCTGCCGCTGATTTTCCAGGTCTTCGATGATCCCCGCTCCACCGGACTGAATCTCGTCCTCGACGGGGAAGGCTTCACCCGGCAGTCCGAAACACTGGTGATGTGCCGGAGCAACGGCGCCGAGGCGGCGGGCCCACCTGCGGCGGCTCTGCTCGGCGTCGAGATCTTCACGGATCCCAGCGATGAGTGGCTGGAGCTGTGGTGGAGTGTGGATGGCCGCGGCGGCCCGGCCGATCGGGATACCGCACGCAGCATCCTGGCAGGCTGCCCGTCGCTCTATGCCCTGGTGAGGTCCGACGACGGCGTTCCCGCCGCCGTCGGCCGGCTCGCTGTCCCTCCCACCGGGGAGGCAGGAGGCAGTTGGGGCGGGCTGTACAGCATGGCCACCCGCCCGGGCGCCCGGCGACGCGGCCATGCCCTGCGGATCATGCAGGCACTCCTGCATGAAGGCCACGCGCGCAACCTGGCCGGCTACTGGCTGCTGGTCACCGCAGCGAACTCCGGAGCCCAGCAGCTCTACGCCAAGGCGGGATTCCAGGAAACCGGCCGCTACCTTTACCGGCAGGAACGGCCGAAGCGGCACCTGACCGGCTGTTGACGCCAGAAACGCGGCCGGCTGCAAGGCGGGCCCGTCCGCGGCAGGGGCTCCGCAAGGGCTCAGGCACATCATGGCTCGGGTACATCGATGCTTATCCCAAAGGGTTCGCGCCCGTCAGCCGGCCCGGTGGCGCCCGCGATCATCAACTTTTCGCGTGCGATCCCGATGGCGTAAATACTGAGATCCTCCTGTTCGAGTTCTGTGTGGTCAACAGGCCGGGCCGAGAATTGCCTGCCGTCGCCGCTGACCATAAGAACGGGAGTGTGATGGCGTGGCCGCCCTTGGGTTGCCAGCAGCACAAACCCTTCGCCGTTGACAGCCAGCCGGGGAAAGGCCACCTCCTGATCGGACGACGGCGCATCCAGGTCAGTTCCGTGCTCCCAGGTCAGTCCGTTGTCGCCGCTGGAGTAGGTCGAATAGCGAACGGGCTTCCCGGCGGAGCTCTGTTGCACCAGGGACACCGTCCGTGATGGCCCCGCAGTGAGTGACACAACACGGGCATCCGCATAGCCGTCGGCACGGGGGAGCAGCACCGGCGTCCAGGTCCGGGCGTCGGGGGATGACCACACCGCTGCGGTACTTAGCCTCGATCCACCGATCCGCCTGGGCGGATGAGCTGAATTCGGTTTCGGCTCGTTGTGCGGGCGAAGGGCGTGCTGGGGTGCCGGGCCTCGCTGC
>NZ_JAMXBJ010000048.1 GCF_023913755.1 Pseudarthrobacter cellobiosi | reverse complement strand
ATGGACTGCGTTGCACCTCAAAGCCGCGCACCCGCCTCGCCCCGCGCACAGCCGAAGAAGCGGCACCGGCCCCAACCCGCCGCCGTCGTACACCACACAACCCACTACGCGAACTGGCAGAGCGTCCGGCTGAACGCTGCAGGAAATGATAGAGCGTCCGCCGGAACACTGCAGGAACTGCAGGAGCGTCCGCTGCAGAAACTGCGAGAGCGTCACCTGGGGAGTGTGAACATTCCCACGACGGCGGCCTGGAGACGGATCCATGTCATCTGTCGGTGAGGTCTCGCCTAGAATTGACTGAGATGTACGGACTTCGAAGCGCTTGATTTCGGGTTGCGTAGGATAACGAAACACGGAACGAGCGGCTGCGATTGCGCCAGTGGTCGGCTCATAACAGGAGGAATCCCCATGGCTGAGCACAACGGCGGCAACCGCGGCGGCAACGACCGCGGTCCTTTCCGCGGCAACAACAATTCTGGCGGCGACCCGCGGGGATTCCGTTCCCGCGAAGACCCTAACTCCGAGGCTCCGAAGCGCGCGCCTGGTTCCGGTGAACGTAAGCCTTTTGGTGATCGTCCGCGCCGCGAGGGCGATGGCGAGCGTCGTGCCTTCGGTGGTGGAGAACGCAAGCCGTTCACAGGCGGCGGTGAACGGAAGCCGTATGGTGACCGTGACAACAAGCCTAATGGTGGTCGTCCTCGTCGAGAAGGTGACGGTGAACATCGTACCTTCGGCGGTGGAGAGCGCAAGCCCTTGAGCAGCGGCGGGGACCGGAAACCGTTCACAGGTGGCGGCGAACGCAAACCCTATAGTGACCGGGACAACAAGTCCTTCGGTGATCGTCCGCGCCGGGAAGGCGACGGTGAACGTCGCAGCTTCGGCGGCGGGGACCGGAAACCGTTCACAGGTGGCGGCGACCGGAAGCCGTTCGGTGACCGGGACAACAAGTCCTTCGGTGATCGTCCGCGCCGGGAAGGCGACGGTGAACGTCGCAGCTTCGGCGGCGGGGACCGGAAACCGTTCACAGGTGGCGGCGACCGGAAGCCGTTCGGTGACCGGGACAACAAGTCCTTCGGTGATCGTCCGCGCCGGGAAGGCGACGGTGAACGTCGCAGCTTCGGCGGCGACAACCGCAAGCCGTTCACAGGTGGCGGCGACCGGAAGCCGTTCGGTGACCGGGACAACAAGTCCTTCGGTGATCGTCCGCGCCGGGAAGGCGACGGTGAGCGTCGTGGATTCTCCGGCGGCGACAACCGCAAGCCGTTCGGTGACCGCCAGGACCGTGCCCCCCGGAGCTTCGACCGCGGTGATTCCGGCCCCCGCCAGTTCGGCAGGGACCGTGCGGAAGACCGCCCGGTCCGTGTACCCAACGCGCGTGACCTTCGCAGTGCCAACCGTCCGGACCGCGAACGTTCCCCGGAAATCGATGAGGATGTCACGGGCAAGGAGCTTGACCGCGCTACGCAGCACCAGATCAAGACTCTGGAAGACAAGAGCGCAGAGTGGGTTGCCCGCCACCTGGTAATGGCCGGACGCCTGATCGACGAAGAGCCCGAGCTGGCTTTCCAGCATGCCCTCGCCGCGAGCCGGCGTGGTGGCCGGCTGGCTGCCGTCCGTGAAGCCGTCGGACTCACCGCTTACGCGGCAGGACACTACGGCGAAGCGCTGCGCGAATTCCGGACCTACCGCCGCATTAGCGGTTCGAACGTCCACCTACCCGTGATGGCAGATTGCGAACGCGGACTGGGCCGGCCTGACCGTGCCCTTGACGTGGTGCGGTCCGAGGAAGCGAATGACCTTGACGCTCCCGGCAAAGTCGAGTTGGCCATCGTGGCGGCCGGTGCCCGGTCTGACCTCGGCCAGTTGGACGCTGCCGTGGCTGAACTTGAAATTTCCCAGCTGGACTTGAACCGTGCGTTCTCCTACAGTCCAAGGCTGTTCAGGGCCTACGCTAACGCCCTGTCCGCCGTTGGTCGAGAAGATGAGGCGGCTAAATGGCAGAAGCAGGCCGTTGTGGCTGAAAATGCCTTGGGTCTCGGCGCCGATGAGGAACCCGACATCGTGGACCTTGGCTGGGACGAGGAAGAGGAAGCCCGCGAGGAAGCTCAGCGCCGGCGTCTGCTGGAGCGTGCTGCCGCAGGCCCCGAAGCCGCTGCATCCACGCCTGCTGCCCGGACCGAGGTAGCCGCGGACAAGACTGCCGTGGAGGCCGCTGCCGTTGATGCAGACATCGACGACGTCGAATCGGATTTCTTCGAGTCCGATGACGCCGAGTCTGACGAGGATTCCGTCGAAGCAGACGAACTGGAGGCCGGCGACGCCGAGCACGGTGAAGAAGAGCACAGCGAAGCAGGCGACAACACCAACGGCTTCGATGGCCACTCTGAAGGACGGGACAGCTAGCCCGCCATGACTGAAGTTCCACTGATTTCTCTGTTCGACGCCCTTTTGGCGGACCTGGACGGCGTGGTCTATGCCGGACAGCACGCCATCCCCGGCGCCGTTGACTCGCTGCAGCAACTGGAGGGTTTGGGCATTGGCCTGGGGTATGTCACCAACAATGCCTCCCGCACTCCGGCTCAGGTAGCGGCGCATCTCCGTGAACTGGGTGCGCCGGCGGACGATGACCAGGTGGTCAGTTCCTCGCAAGCCGCGGCCGAGCTCCTGACATCACTCGTTGCCCCCGGAGCGCGGGTGCTGATCACCGGCAGCCCCGCTCTGGCGCAGGAAATCGAACTGGTGGGACTGACTCCTGTCTACAGCCAGGATGAGGATCCGGTAGCCGTGGTCCAGGGGTTCAATCCCGGTATCGGCTGGAAGGATCTGGCCGAGGCGTCATACGTGGTGTCGGCCGGGGCACTGTGGATCGCCACCAACACCGATATGTCCATTCCGCAGGCAAGGGGAATAGCCCCGGGAAACGGCACCCTTGTGGCAGCAGTAGCCGCTGCCACCGGACAGACTCCGCGGGTCGCCGGTAAGCCGGAAGCCCCGCTCTTCCACGCCGCCGCCAAGCGGCTCGCGGCTGACCGCCCGCTGGTGGTGGGCGACCGCCTGGACACCGACATCCTCGGCGGCAACAACGCCGGGTTTGCCACGGTGGCCGTGCTGACCGGTGTCGACACCACGGCTACCATCTTGGCCGCACGCACGGCGGAACGCCCGGACTACATCATTAATTCCCTCAGCGACCTCCACCGCCCCTACCCGGCCGTGGACCACACTGACGGAATGCACCGTTGCGGGGCCTCCACCGCGCGGGTCAGCGGTGGCACCATCCAGGTCAGCGGCAGCGAAGGTGACCTGGATTCGTGGCGGGCTGCCTGCGCCGCCTGGTGGACTGCGGTCCCTGACGCCGCCCTGCCCACCGAGCCCAAACTCGAGTGGCGCAATCATTAGACTGGTCCAATGACTGAGCTGAACGAAGCGCACCATCCGGAAGCAGCCCAGCCAACGCCGGAATGGCCGGACACAGCTGCGCCGGCAACGACCGATCCGTCCATTGCGGCCCTAACGGCCGCGATGGACGGCGTCGAACAGTTGCCCGTATCTGAGCATGAAGCTGTTTACAGCGACCTCCACGATGCCCTGCTGCACGCGTTGAACGAAGAGGCCCCAGACGGCGGAGGAGAAGCTTGAGCATGGCACGACTTGACCAGACGCTCGTCGCCCGCGGCCTGGCCAGATCCCGGACCCACGCTGCATCGTTGATTGCCGAGGGCAAGGTGAGCTCGGCCGGCCAGATCCTGTCAAAGGCGTCCCTCCAGGTCGACGACGGCAAGGACCTAGCGGTCGAGCACACCGAAGAGGACAGCTACGTCAGCCGGGCCGGGCACAAGCTGGCGGGCGCCCTGGACATTTTCCCCGAGGTCACGGTTGCCGGCAAGAGATGCCTGGACGCCGGCGCCTCCACCGGCGGCTTCACCGAGGTCCTCCTGCGGCGCGGTGCGGCACACGTGGTGGCAGTCGACGTCGGTCATGGCCAGCTGGTCCCGCAGCTCCGCGCCGATGACCGCGTATCCGTGTACGAGGGCCTCAACGTGCGGTACATGGCGCCGGCGGACATCGGCGGACAAGCCGAACTCACGGTGGCCGACCTCTCCTTCATCTCGCTGACCCTGGTGGTCCTGCCGCTGGCGCTGTGCACGCGGCCGGGTGGCGACTTGGTGCTGATGGTGAAGCCCCAGTTCGAGATCGGCAAGGACCGGCTGGGCCGCACCGGCGTGGTCACTTCCGAGCGCGAACGCCGGATGGCCGTGGAAAAAGTTGCCAATGCGGCGCTCGACGCCGGACTGGACTTACGCGGCTTAGCGGCCAGCCCGCTGCCGGGCCAGGACGGAAACGTCGAATACTTCCTGTGGATAAAGCGCAGGATGACCCAAGACCTGCCTAAGATCGAAGAGCGCCTCGCAGCCATTGACGGATTGCTTGGCCGAATCTGGCCGAACCACTAGAAAGCGGAACCCGATGAGCAGGCGAGTACTTGTCCTTGCCCACACTGGCCGCGAGGAGTCACTGAAGGCCGCCTGGGAAGCCTGCGCCCAACTGCATGACTCCGGCATTGTTCCCGTCATGCAGGAGTCTGAACTGCGTGACATGGAAAGATTCTTCGGGCAGCTCACGCAGCCGGTGGAGATCCTACACGACCACGTACAGCTGCCGGACGTCGAGCTGGTGATGGTCCTGGGCGGTGACGGCACCATCCTGCGCGCCGCGGAGCTGGTGCGGGAGGTGGACGTACCCCTGCTGGGCGTCAACCTTGGCCACGTCGGCTTCTTGGCCGAGAGCGAGCGGGCGGACCTGGCCCAAACGGTGGAATGGATTGCCCGCCGCGACTACACGGTTGAAGAGCGCATGACCATCGACGTCCAGGTCTGGGTCCGTGGCCAGAAGATCTGGCACACCTGGGCCCTGAACGAGGCCGCAATCGAAAAAGGCAACCGCGAACGCATGATCGAGGTGGTGACCGAAGTGGACGAGCGCCCGCTGACCTCCTTCGGCTGCGACGGCGTGGTGGTGGCCACCCCCACAGGCTCCACCGCGTACGCGTTTTCCGCCGGCGGGCCCGTCGTTTGGCCGGAGGTCGAGGCCCTGGTGATAGTTCCCATCAGCGCCCACGCGCTCTTTGCCAAACCGCTGGTGGTATCGCCCCGGTCCCGGCTGGCCGTGGAAGTCCTCACCCGCACCGGTGCCCAGGGTGTGCTCTGGTGCGATGGCCGGCGCTCCGTGGACCTGCCGCCCGGCGCCCGGGTTGAAGTGACCAAGTCCGCCACTCCGGTCAGGCTGGCCAGGACGCACCAGACGCCCTTTTCAGCGCGTTTGGTCCGCAAATTTGAACTCCCCATTCACGGCTGGCGCGGGCCCGTGCCGCAGTCGGAGACCATCCACACCGGACCCATCCCGATCGTCCGGACGCCGCGGCCCAGGCCGCCGCTCCAGCTTGCCTCCGGCGACCAGCCGGAGGACGATACCGATCCCGCGACCGCAAAGTGAACCATGCTTGAAGAACTGAGAATCCGCGATCTGGGCGTCATCACCGACGCCACGCTGCCGCTGGGCCCCGGGCTGAGCGTCGTTACCGGCGAAACCGGAGCCGGCAAAACGATGGTGGTCACCGCCGTCGGCCTCCTGCTGGGGGCGAGGTCTGACGCCGGGGCGGTCCGGAGCGGCGCGAAGAGCGCCACGGCGGAGGCCGTCCTCAAGCTCGACGCCGGGCATCCGGCGATTGCCCGGGCAGTTGAAGCGGGTGCCGACGTGGAGGAGTTCGACGGCGGCGCAGAGCTTATTCTTGCGCGTCGCCTCGGTGCGGACGGGCGCAGCCGGGCCTTCCTGGGGGGGCGGGCCGCCCCGGTGGGCGTTCTCGCGGAGATCGGTGAAACCCTCGTGGTGGTCCACGGCCAGTCGGACCAGATCAGGCTGAAGGGGGCGGCCGCCCAGCGCGGCGCCCTGGACAAATTTGCCGGCGATGCGCTAGCGGGCCCGTTGGCCTCCTACCAGGCGCTCTACAGCCACTGGAAGGCCAGCCAGGCGGAGCTGGAAACCCTGCGCAGCGCCGCCCGCGACAGGCTCCGCGAGTCCGAGTCGCTGGAAGTCGCGCTGGCCGAAATCAGCAACGTGGATCCGCAGCCGGGGGAGGACGAATCCCTCAAGGCGGAGGCTGTGAAACTGGCCAACGTGGAAGAGCTCAGGATTGCGGCGAACACGGCGCATCAGGCGCTCATCGCGGAGGACTACGGTGACGCGGGCGACGCCACCACCCTCGTGGACGCCGCGAAAAGGACCCTGGAGCACGTGGCCGAGCACGACGCCGAACTCGGGTCCGCCGCAGCGCGCCTGGCCGAAGTGGGCTTCCTGCTCAACGACATCGCCACGGAGCTGGCCAGCTACCAGGCAGGCCTGGACTCGGAGGGCCCGGAACGGCTCGCCGAGATCGAGGACCGGCGGGCCGCCCTGGCCACCTTGGTCCGCAAGTACGCCCCCAGCATTGACGAAGTCCTGGTGTGGGCGGAAAACGCCCGGGTCCGCTTCGACGAGCTGCAGGACGACTCCACCAGGATCGAAGCCCTGGACGCGGACGTGGTCCGGACCGAAGCGGAACTGCAGACGCAGGCAGCCGCCGTCAGCAAAATCCGGGCCAAGGCTGCCAAGGACCTGTCCGGCCGGGTGAGCGCGGAGCTGAAGGCACTTGCCATGGCGGACGCCACCCTGGTGATCACCCGTGAGGCGGCCGCTCAGTTGACACCGCATGGAGCGGACGAGATCACGTTCCTGCTCCAGCCGCACTCCGGAGCCCCGGCCCGTCCGCTGGGCAAGGGCGCCTCCGGCGGCGAACTGTCACGCGTGATGCTGGCCATCGAGGTGGTGCTGGCCGCAGTGGATCCGGTGCCCACGTTTGTGTTCGATGAGGTGGACGCCGGGGTCGGCGGGCGGGCCGCCGTCGAAATTGGCCGCCGGCTGGCCATGCTGGCACAGCATGTGCAGGTCCTGGTGGTCACGCACCTGCCGCAGGTGGCAGCCTTCGCGGACCAGCACATCACCGTCACCAAGACATCCGTCAGAGGGGCCGACGGCGGCACCGCCACCGGGTTCACGTCCAGTGATGTTCGCCTCCTCGACGGTCCTGAGCGCGTGCGGGAGCTCGCCCGGATGCTGGCCGGCCAGGAGGATTCAGAATCGGCCCAGGCGCACGCCCAGGAGCTGCTGGACGACGCAAAACTGCTGCCCCAGCGGGCCTGACGGCGGATACCCCTTGATCGCAGGGGGCCTCGCCCTGCACACTGGATCATTTGGGGAGACAGTTCCTGAACGGGAAAGGCTCAATTGATGATAGGCTCGAATTCCGTGGTGCAGCGATCAAATTCCCGTGTAAATTCCCGGTTCCCGGGCTCGTCCAAGACGACCAAACACATCTTCGTAACCGGTGGTGTGGCGTCCTCGCTCGGTAAGGGACTGACGGCTTCGAGCCTCGGTCACCTCCTGCGGGCACGCGGCCTGTCTGTAACTATGCAGAAGCTCGATCCCTATCTGAACGTGGATCCGGGCACGATGAACCCCTTCCAGCACGGCGAGGTCTTCGTCACTGACGACGGCGCCGAGACCGACCTGGACATCGGACACTACGAGCGGTTCCTCGACGAAAACCTCGAGGGCTCAGCCAACGTGACCACCGGCCAGGTCTATTCAACGGTGATCGCCAAGGAACGCCGCGGCGAATACCTCGGCGACACCGTCCAGGTTATCCCGCACATTACCGACGAGATCAAGCGGCGTATGCGGCTACCGTCCGAAGGCAAGAACGCGCCGGACGTCATCATCACCGAAATCGGCGGCACGGTCGGCGACATCGAGTCGCAGCCCTTCCTCGAGTCGGCCCGCCAGGTCCGCCAGGACATCGGCCGCGGCAACGTGTTCTTCGTCCACGTCTCCCTGGTGCCCTACATCGGACCCTCGCAGGAACTGAAGACTAAACCGACGCAGCACTCCGTGGCAGCCCTGCGCTCCATCGGTATCCAGCCTGAGGCAATCGTGGTCCGCTCGGACCGCGAAGTCCCCGAGCCCATGCGCGCCAAGATCGGCCGCATGTGCGACGTCGATATCGAAGCCGTCATCGGCTGCCCGGATGCCCCCAGCATCTACGACATCCCCAAGACCCTGCACACGCAGGGACTGGATTCCTACATCGTCCGCGCCCTGGACCTGCCGTTCAAGGACGTTGACTGGACCAGCTGGGACAAGCTGCTCGAAGCAGTCCACAACCCCAAGCACCACGTGGAAATCGCGCTGGTGGGCAAGTACATCGACCTGCCTGATGCTTACTTGTCCGTGACCGAGGCCCTGCGTGCCGGCGGCTTCGCCAACGACACCAAGGTCAAGATCCGCTGGGTACCGTCGGATGAATGCGAAACCCATGAGGGCGCCGTGGCGTCCCTGGACGGCGTGGACGCCATCTGCGTTCCCGGTGGCTTCGGCATCCGCGGCCTCGAAGGCAAGCTGGGCGCCCTGAAGTACGCCCGCGAAACCAAGCTGCCAGTCCTGGGCCTGTGCCTGGGCCTGCAGTGCATGGTGATCGAATATGCGCGCAACGTGGTGGGCCTCGAAGGAGCTTCCTCGTCCGAGTTCGAACCGGACTCCAAATACCCGGTGATTGCCACGATGGAAGAGCAGCTGGATATCGTGGACGGCAAGGGCGATCTTGGCGGCACCATGCGTCTTGGCCTGTACGAGGCAAAGCTCGACGACGGCTCGGTCATTGCAGAGACCTACGGCAAGACCACTGTCAGCGAACGCCACCGGCACCGCTACGAGGTCAACAACAAGTACCGCGACCAGATCGCTGCCGAGGGCCTGGTGTTCTCCGGAACGTCGCCGGACGGCAAGCTCGTGGAATTCGTTGAGCTGCCCCGCGAGGTCCACCCGTTCTACGTGGCAACCCAGGCGCACCCCGAACTGAGCTCACGGCCCACGCGGCCGCACCCGCTCTTCGCCGGGCTCATCAAGGCCGCCCTGGACCACCAGAACGCACAGGACGCGCCGGACGCGCCGGCAGCCAAGCCGTTGCGTACGGTTGCCGCAAAATAAAACCGAATAAGTAGAGGACGGCGCGATGCCCGGCACACCTGAAACCCCCCAAGCTGCACGGCAGGTTTCGGATGCGCCGAGCCCGCGCCGTCTTCTGTCTACGGAGAAGGTCTATGAAGGCCGGATCTGGGATGTGGTCAGCGACAGCTTCCAGCTGAGCGAGACGGGGGAGTCCCTGACCCGCGACTACATCGACCACCCTGGCGCAGTGGCCGTCCTACCCATGAACGATGCCGGCGAGGTTCTGCTGATCAGGCAGTACCGGCACCCCGTGGGCATGGACCTTTGGGAAATCCCAGCCGGCCTGCTGGATGTGGAAGGCGAGGATTTTGTGGCGGGTGCTGCCCGCGAACTCGCCGAGGAGGCGGACCTCGCGGCCGGCGAATGGAACGTCCTGGTGGACTTCTTCAACTCGCCGGGCTCCTCCAGCGAGGCCATCCGCATCTACCTCGCCCGGGACCTCACGGAGGTGCCTCACCACGAACGCCATGAGCGGACCGATGAGGAAGCCGAGATTGAATTCCACTGGATCGCTTTGGACGACGCCGTGGCCGCGGTCCTGGAAGGCAGGCTGCACAACCCGTCCGCCGTCGTCGGAATCCTGGCCGCCGCCGCGGCGAAAGCTGAGGGCTTTGCGGGACTGCGTCCAGCGGATGCACCCTGGCCTGCGCACCCCAGCCAGCGTTGATGACGGCGAGTACTGAGGCAAAAGCCCCGACGCCGCCCGTCCGGCCACAGACCGCCATCGACCTCGCCATCACCGAGTATCTGCAACATATGGGCGTGGAACGCGGCCTGGCCGCCAACACACTCTCCGCCTACCGCCGTGACCTGGCGCGGTACTCCCGTTACGTGACGTCGGAAGGCTGCCACGGCCCGGGCCAGATCACCCGCCACCACGTGACGGGCTTCGTCATGGCCCTCAACGACGGATCCGACGGCGGCACGGCGCTTGGCGTCCGGTCTGCTGCCAGGACCGTGGTGGCCGTCCGAGGACTGCACAAGTTCTGGGCTCTGGAGGGGGTCACAACGACGGACCCCGCCAGCGATGTCCACCCGCCCATGCCGGGAAAGAGGCTGCCCAAGGCCATCAGCGTGGACGAAGTCACCCGGATCCTTGAAGCCGCGGGCACCGACACCGCCACAGGGCTCAGGGACCGCGCCCTGCTCGAATTTCTCTATTCCACCGGGGCGAGGATCAGCGAGGCCGTGGGCCTGGACGTTGACGACATCGCCCTGCACGAGGCCGAAGCCGGGCCGGCCGTGGTCCGCCTGTTCGGCAAGGGATCCAAGGAACGGCTGGTGCCGCTGGGATCCTATGGGGCGCGGGCTGTGGACGCGTACCTGGTGCGTGGCCGTCCGCTGCTGGCGGCGAAGGGCAAGGGAACGCCCGCCCTGTTCCTGAACGCCCGCGGCGGCAGGATCAGCCGGCAAAGCGCCTGGACCATCCTGAAGGCGGCCGCGGACAAAGCCAACGTCACCAAGGATGTTTCCCCGCACACACTGCGGCACTCCTTCGCGACGCACCTGCTCGAAGGCGGCGCCGATGTCCGCGTGGTGCAGGAACTCCTGGGGCACGCCTCGGTCACCACAACGCAGGTCTACACCCTGGTTACGGCTGACACACTGAGGGAAATTTACGCAGCAGCCCACCCCCGGGCGCTGGGCTGACGCCGGCAGCCAAGCTATAGGGTTGGGGGCATGACGTTTACCCCTGTCACCCTGTGCTTTCTCACCCGTGAGTCCGCCGGTGTGCCACAGGTCCTGCTTGGCTTGAAGAAGACCGGCTTCGGCCGCGGCAAGGTGGTGGGACTTGGCGGCCATGTTGAGCCGGGGGAGACGGATGAAGAGGCTGCCTGCCGCGAAGTCCACGAGGAAGCCGGGATTGTGGTCCGGCAGGAGGATCTGCGCGACGCCGGCGTGGTGACCTTCGATTTTCCTGCCCGCCCGGAGTGGAACATGAGTTCGCGGCTCTTTGTCGCAGCCAATTGGACCGGGCAGCCGGCCGAAAGTGCCGAGATCCGGCCGGAATGGTTCGACGTCGGCGCCTTGCCGGTGGACCGGATGTGGCAGGATGCAGCGCACTGGCTGCCGCTCGCGCTTGCCGGGTCTTTCTTGCGCCTGACAGTGGTCCTGAACGATGACAATGAGACCGTCCGCGAAGTGCTGGACTGACGGCGCCTTCTCGCCATTGGCGTTACGGCCGACGGCGGGCCGGTCACCTCGAAAGGTGCCCGGCCCGCCGTCGTGCGTCCAGTGGACCCACGCCGGCGAGGGACGCGAACCCAGCTTGCGAGGTTTGGGAGCCGGCGGGGATTATGGAACGTGCCGTTCTTCCGGTCCGTTGTATTCGCTCAGCGGGCGGATCAGGGAGTTGCTGGCTGCCTGTTCCATGATGTGGGCGGTCCAGCCGGTGATGCGGCTGGCCACGAACAGGGGAGTGAACGTAGCGGTGTCGAATCCCATCAGGTGGTAGGTGGGGCCGGCCGGGTAGTCGAGGTTCGGTTTGATGGCCTTGGCCTCGTCCATCGCGGCTTCGAGCCCGTTGTAGAGGCCCAGGAGTTCGGGGCGGCCGTAGTGGGCGATCATCTTGTCCAGCGCGGCCTTCATGGTGGGGACGCGGGAGTCGCCGTGCTTGTAGACGCGGTGGCCGAAGCCCATGACCTTTTTCTTCTGGGCCAGCGCGTCCTCCATCCAGGCTTTGGCACGGGTGGCGGCTTCGTCCAGTGATTCCTCCGGCCGGATCCCGATCTCGTCGAAGGTGTGCATCACGGCTTCGTTGGCGCCGCCATGGAGCGGGCCTTTGAGTGCGCCGATCGCGCCGGTCACGGCCGAGTGCAGGTCAGACAGGCTGGAGGTGATGACCCGGGCGGTGAACGTGGAGGCGTTGAAGGAGTGCTCGGCGTACAGGATCATCGAAACATTGAAGGCATCCACGACTTCCGGGACTTGGTCGTCACCGAATGACATCCACAGGAAGTTTTCCGAGTAGCCCAGGTCATCCCGGGGCTCAACGACTTCCTGGCCGCGCCGGCGCCGCTGGTCGTAGGCAACAACGGCGGGCATCGCAGCGAAGAGATCCACGGCCTTTGCCATGTTGGCCTCGGGCGACGAGTCTTCGGCCAGTGGGTGGCGGGCGCCCATGACTGAGGCCGCGGTCCGGCAGACATCCATGGGGTGGGCGGTGGTGGGAATCGTGTCGACGATCTGCTTCACCACAGGATCGAGGGCGCGGCCGGCGCGCTCGCGGGCAGAGAATGCGGACAGCTCATCGGGGGTGGGCAGTTCGCCGTTCCACAACAGGAAGGCCACTTCCTCGAAGCTGCATTTGGCGGCGAGCTCCTGGACGGGGTAGCCGCGGTACAGCAGCGAATTGGTGTCCGGGTTGACCTTCGAAACCGCGGTGTAGTCCACCACGACGCCGGCCAGGCCCTTCTTGATATCGACAGCAACCATGCTGTCCTCCTTCGTTCATTGGGCAAGCACGGATGTGCCGGAATGCTTGCAGTATCCTTGGTGGCTCCCGGGTCCTAGCGGACGCCGGGAATTTGGAAGTTGAAAACGCCGGTATCGAAGTGGTTGTAGGCCTCGTAGTCCACAAGGTCATAAAGCCGTGCACGGGTGAGCATGTTCTCCACTTGTGCTTCCTGCGACCCTGTGGCCTTGATCGATTCCAGAGTACGCTCTGCTGCGCCCATGGCAATGCGCAGCAGCGTGACCGGATATATGACCATGTTGACGCCGACGCCCTGCAACTGGTCCACGGTGAACAGCTCGCTCTGGCCGAACTCGGTCATGTTTGCCAGGATGGGCACGTCTACGGCGTCACGGATGGCCTGGAACTCGGACAGGTCCTTCATGGCCTCCGGGAAGATGGCGTCCGCACCGGCATCCACGAGGGCCCGTGCCCTGTCCTTGGCCGCTTCGATTCCCTCCACGGCGCGGATGTCGGTCCGGGCCATGATGAGGAAGTTCGGATCCCGGCGGGCATCAGCCGCGGCGCGGATGCGCTTGGTGGCCGTGTCCAGGTCCACGACGTTCTTGCCGTCGAGGTGCCCGCAGCGCTTGGGGTTGAACTGGTCTTCGATGTGGCAGCCGGCCAAGCCGGCGTTCTCGAGTTCCTGGATGCTGCGGGCCACGTTCATGGGCTCGCCGAAGCCGGTGTCCGCGTCCACCAGCGTGGGCAGGTCGGTCATGCGGGCGATCTGCCCGGCCCGCGTGGCCACCTCGGTGAGGGTGGTCAGTCCGATGTCCGGCAGGCCAAGGTCATTGGCCAGCACGGCACCGGAGACGTAGACACCGGCGAAGCCCTTTTCCTCGATCAGCCGCGCCGAGAGCGGGTTGAAGGCGCCCGGGAACTGTTGGATGGTGCCGGACGCGAGCATGTCGCGCAGCGCGATCCGCTTCTGTTCCGGGGTGGTCTTGGAATACAGCATCTGATTCTCCTGTGCGGGGTGGGTAGGCAGAGCTTAGAAGAGGCCGGCTGGTGCGTTGCTGAGGTCGATGACGCCCGGGGCCGCGGTGATGTTCAGCTGGTCCAGTTCGCCGGCGCCGAGTTCCGGGAGGCTTTCGGCGGCCGCGAGGAAACGCTCGATTTCCTCCTCGGCGACCAGGCCGGCTGCCAGGCTGCGGAACTTGTTGATGTACTGCTGGCGGGCGAAGGGGCGGGCGCCGAGCGGGTGGGCGTCGGCCACGGCGATCTGGTCGGTGATGACCGTGCCGTCCTTCAGGGTGATCTCCACGGAACCGCCGAAGGCCTTCTCGGCGATGTCCAGGGAGTGGTAGCGGCGGGTCCATTCGGGGTCTTCGACGGTGCTGACCTTGTTCCACAGCTCCACCGTGTCGGCGCGGCCGGCACGCTCAGGACTGTAGGAGTCAACGTGGTGCCAGGAGCCGTCCTGGAGTGCCACGGTGAAGATATACGGGATGGAGTGGTCCAGGGTTTCCCGGCTGGCCGTGGGGCTGTACTTCTGGGGATCGTTGGCGCCCGAGCCGATGACGTAGTGCGTGTGGTGGCTGGTCTTGATCAGGACCGAGGTCACGTTGGCCGGGTCCGTTGCCTCGGGGTGCTCGGTGTGGAGCTTGCGGGCGAGGTCGATCCAGGCCTGCGCCTGGTATTCGGCGGAGTGTTCCTTGGTGTAGGTGTCCATGATGGCGCGCTTGGCTTCGCCGGCCTCGGGCAGGGGGACCTCGTAGGAGGCGTCCGGGCCGTCCAGCATCCAGGCGATCACGCCGTCTTCGCCTTCGTAGATCGGCACGGGGGAGGTCTGGCCGCGCATGGACCGGTCCACGGCTTCGACAGCCATCTTGCCTGCGAACGCCGGCGCGTGGGCCTTCCAGGTGGAGATTTCGCCCTTGCGGGACTGGCGGGTGGCGGTGGTGGTGTGCAGCGCCTGGCCGACGGACTGGAAGATCGTCTCGACGTCCAGGCCCAGGAGTGTGCCGATTCCGGCGGCCGCGGACGGGCCGAGGTGGGCCACGTGGTCGATCTTGTGTTTGTGCAGGCAGATCGCCTTGACCAGGTTGACCTGGATCTCATAGCCGGTGGCGATGCCGCGGATCAGGTCCTTGCCGCTGGCGCCGACGTGCTGGCCAACGGCGAGGATCGGCGGGATGTTGTCGCCCGGGTGGGAGTAGTCAGCCGCCAGGAACGTGTCGTGGTAGTCGAGCTCGCGGACGGCCACACCGTTGGCCCAGGCTGCCCACTCGGGGGAGACGCGGTCCGTGATGCCGAAGACGCCGGCGCCCTTGCCTCCGGTGGTCGGTGCGTGGGTCAGCGCCTGGGCGCGGGCAGCCACGATCGGGCCGCGGTTCAGGGAAGCGATGGCCACGGAGGCATTGTCGATGATGCGGTTGATGACCATCTCGGTGACCTCGGGCGTGACCTCGACGGGGTCGGCGGCGACGGTGGCGATCTTGTGTGCGAGCTGGTCTTCACGGGCGAGGTTCTCGTCGCTCTTGTAGACGCGGACGTGGTGTTCCTTAACCATGGTGCTCCTTCTTAGTGCTGTGGGTGGGTAGCTTTGACGTGGGAAAGACTGCGGTGCAGGTGGACAGTGGTGGCGGCTTCCGCCAGGCGCGGGTTGCCTGCGGCGATCGCTTCGGCGATGGCCGCGTGTTCGGCGGCGGCGGCGGTCAGGCGGGCGGCGTCGTCGGCGGCGAGCCTGCGGACCCGCACGAGGTGCACGCGGAGGCTGCGCATGGCCTGGGCCAGGTAGGAATTGGTGATGGCTGCGTCGATTGCCGCGTCGAGGCGTCCCACCAAATGGTAGTAGTCGTGACGGGCCGGGTCCGTGCCGTTGATCAGGGCGGGCGCTCCCAGCAGTTCGTCCTGGAGCTGCAGGAAAGTGGCGGGATCGCCCCGTTCGGCGGCCAGGGCAGCGGCCCGACCTTCGAGCGTTTCGCGGAGCTCGAAGAGTTCGTCGATGTCCTCCAGCGAGATATCGGTGACGACGACGCCGCGGCCGCCCGCCGCCGTCGTCAGCCCTTCCGCCGTGAGCCGGCTCAGCGCCTCCCGAAGGGGCGTGCGCGAGATGCCCAGCCGTTCGGACTGCTCCACCTCGGCAAGGACCGTTCCGGGGAGCAGCCGCCATTCAATAATGTCTTCGCGCAGCGTTGCGTAAGCTTTGTCGCTGGCCCGCATGGTCCCTCCCTTCAATCCGTTGCTTAGCATCAGTGTATACACGAATTGCCATTTAGCCCAGCAAATTAGCGAAAACCGACGCTATCACGTGCTTCGTGTATACAAATACCTTTGGTCCCTCGTCCAGCCCGGACCAGCGCTACGAGATGGGGCTCGTTGACCGCGCGCCAGCGGACTACAGTTGGCGCCATGCGAAAACTCATCGTCCAGCAGTGGGTTACCGTCGACAACATCGCCGCGGAAGAGGACGGCGGGCTTAGCTTCGTGTCTGGGGAGCCCTTTTCCGAGACCACCAACAAGGCGTTCAAGGCAAGCGTGAGGGGGTTCATCGACTCGGTCGACACGATGATTCTCGGCGCGAATACCTACGCCCAGTCCAAGGACTACTGGCCGTACGCCGAAGAGCAGGGCGAGTACGGCGAGAAGCTCAACAACCTCACCACGTTCGTTGCCTCGTCGACGCTGGATGACGCCCCCTGGGGCGACTTTCCCGCCGCGACCGTGACGCGCGACCCGGCCGCTACCATCCGGGAGCTCAAGGAGCAGAGCGGCAAGGACACCTGGCTGTTGGGGGAGCTTGAAGCTCATGCACTCCCTTCTGGACGCGGGCATCGTCGACGAAGTCCGGATGCTGGTCTGCCCGGCGTCACGCGGCAAGGGAACGCGCATCTTCGAGGATCGGCAGGACCTGTTGCTGGTCGAGGCCACCGGGTTCGAAAACGGCGTGGTACTTCTGCGCTACGAGATCAAGAAATAAGCGGAAAGTCCGATTTTTTTGCCGGCAATGCCGTTTCCGTCCTACGGAGGTCTGCATCATGTCCCACCAAAACGATCCCGGCGCGCATGACGAGCACGGGCATCCGCATCTGATTGACCCTGAGCCGTGGGGCACCGGTGACCCCGCGGTCGAGGAAATCGTGAGGGGGGAGCCAGCCACTCGGGTCCAGGTGCCCGCGGGCGTGAGCCCCCGGCTCTACAACGAGGACCTGGCGCCCACCACGCGCAAGGGGCGCACATGGCACGCCTACAGCATCTTCACGCTCTGGGCGAACGACGTGCACTCGCTGGGCAATTACGTGTTTGCCATCGGACTGTTCGCCCTGGGATTGGGCGCCTGGCAGATCATGCTCGCCTTCCTACTCGGCGCGGTCCTGCTGTTCCTTCTCCTGAACCTTTCGGGGTTCATGGGCGAGCGTACCGGCGTACCGTTCCCGGTCATGAGCAGGATCGCGTTCGGCATCCGGGGCTCCAATATCCCCGCCATCATCCGCGGCGCCGTGGCCGTGGCCTGGTTCGGCATCCAGACCTATCTGGCCTCGGTGGTGCTCCGGGTGCTGATCTTAGCCCTCGCACCGTCCCTGGCACCGCTCGACTCAGACTCATTCCTCGGGCTCTCGACCCTGGGCTGGATCTCGTTCGTTGGGCTGTGGGCGATGCAGACGGTGATCGTGAGCTTCGGCATGGAGATGATCCGCAAGTACGAGGCCTTCGCAGGCCCCATCATCCTGGTCACCATGCTCACGCTGGCCGTCTGGATGTTGGTGGAAGCCGGCGGGACCATCGCCTGGTCCACCGTCGACTCGCTGACGGGCCCCGTGATGTGGGTGCGGATTTTCCAGTCGGCCGCGCTATGGGTGGTCGTTTACGGGACGTTCGTACTGAACTTCTGCGACTTCACGCGGGGCGCGCCCTCCAGACGGTCGGTGGTGCGGGGCAACTTCTTCGGCATCCCCATCAACATGCTCTTCTTCGCCGCCATCGTCGTTGTTCTCGCCGGCGCCCAGTACAAGATCGACGGCACGGTCATCGAGTCGCCCACCGACGTCGTCAACGCCATCCCGAACACGCTCCTGCTGGTGCTGGCCTGCTTGGCCCTGATCATCCTGACGGTGGCCGTGAACCTCATGGCCAACTTCGTGGCGCCCATATATACGCTGGCCCACCTTTTCCCGCGGACGCTGAACTTCCGCCGCGCAGCCATTATCTCCGCGGTGATCGGCCTGGTGATCCTGCCGTGGAACCTGTACAACTCGCCCGTGGTCATCGTCTACTTCCTCGGCGGGCTGGGCGCCCTCCTGGGACCACTGTTCGGCGTCATCATGGCCGACTACTGGCTGGTCCGTAAGGGCAGGGTCAACATTCCGGATTTGTACTCGGATTCTCCCGACGGGGAGTATGCCTACACCCGTGGCGTCAACCGGAAGGCTGTCATCGCGGGCACACCGGCTGCGATCGTCGCGCTGGTGCTTGCTCTCGTCCCTGCGTTCACGTATATCTCCGGCTTCTCCTGGTTCGTCGGCGCGATCCTGGCCGCCGTCACCTACCTGCTGATCATGGATCGCCGTACGCCGTTCCACGCCGTCGACGGCGAGGATATCGCCGTCGCACCGAAGCACTGACCGGCCCGACAGGGGCAAAGAGTCCCCCAACGGAGGAGTTCCAATGCCACAGGCTTTGACCTCGCGGTTCCTGTTCGGTCCGGGACCGAGCAACTGCTACCCGGAAGTGACCGCCGCGTTGGCGCATCCGGTGATTGGGCACTTGGATCCGGTCTTCATTGAACGGCTCGACAACACCTGCGAAGGCCTCCGCACGGTCTGGGGGACTCAGAATGCCCGCACACTGCCATTGAGCGTCACCGGTTCCGGCGGCATGGAAGCGGCTTTTGTGAACACCGTGGACGACGGCGATGTGGCAGTGATCGCCGTCAACGGCCTCTTCGGTGAGCGTATGTGTGAGGTGGCCCGCCGCTGCGGCGCGACCGTGGTTCGTGTAGACCACGAATGGGGCGCGCCCATCGACGTCGAACGCGTTCTGACGGCCCACCCGCGACCGAAGGTGATTGCGGCGGTCCACGCCGAAACGTCGACCGGTGTGCTGTCCGACGTCGCATCGCTCGGGCAGAACAAGGGCGATGCGCTGTTCATTGTCGACGCCGTGACGTCCATCGGCGGGCTGGAACTCCTTGCAGACGACTGGGGAATCGACGTCGGCTATGCCGGCACTCAGAAATGCCTCGGCGTGCCGCCAGGGCTATCGCCCTTCACCACGTCGGGTAGGGCCTTCGAGCGAAGGATCGAGAATCCCCGCTCCTGGTACCTGGACGTTGGTCTGCTGGGCGGTTACGTCGGGGCCGCCAGCGGCAGCGGTCGAACCTACCATCACACGCCGCCAGTCACCATGATCGCCGGTCTCGAGGCGGGCTTGCAACGAATCCTGGCCGAAGGACTGGACGCGGTCCAGGCGCGCCACCGCGCGGCAGGGGCCGCGTTGCAGGCGGGGCTCCAGGAGATGGGACTTGAGCTGTTCGCGGCCGAGGGCCACCGGCTGCCCAGCCTTACCACTGTCAAGGTCCCAGACGGTATCGACTCCGCGGCCGTACGCCGCCATCTTCTGGAGCACTTCAGCATCGAGATTGGCTCAGGGGCGGGCAAGTACGCTTCCAGCATCTGGCGGATCGGAATGATGGGACCCAACGCAAGCGCCGCGTCAGTGACCCTGGCGCTGGGGGCTCTCAAGGAAGCCATCGCCTCTGCCTAGCCAAGGATTCTCGGGGAAACACTGCTGTAGTATCAGGGCCGCTTCCAGCCGTATTCATTCTCCGGCCGGCCGGGCGTGCCGTAGCGGGGTGCCCGGGAGGCGATGCCGGCGTCGGCGAGGTATTCGAGGTAGCGGCGGGCCGTCACGCGGGACATTCCCAGCGCCGCCATGACCTCTGTGGCCGAAACGGATCCCGAATGCTGTTTCAGGTAGTGCCGGACCGAGTCCAGTGTGGAGACGGAAAGGCCTTTCGGGAGGGGCATTTCCGACGGCGCCCGGAGGCTTGCGAAGGCCTGGTCAACTTCGCTCTGGGATGCGCCGGACCTCCCGGCTCCGGACCCGGGGGAGGCCAGTTGCTGCCGGAACAGCCGGTAGCTGGAGAGCTTGTCCTCGAACGTGGCAAAGGTGAAGGGCTTGATCAGGTACTGGACCACGCCGATGGCCACGGCGCTCCGGACAATCGCCACTTCCCGGACCGCGGTGATGGCAATAATGTCCGCCAGGATTCCTGACGCACGCATCCGGCGGGCGATGTCCAGGCCATGCAGGTCCGGAAGGTTCATGTCGAGCAGGACCAGTTCCGCCGGCTCGCCGGCAGCCGCGAGTTCCCCCAGCAGCCTGAGCGCTGACTGGCCGTCAGGGGCCGTCCCGGCCAGCATGAATCCTGCCATCCTGCCGACGTAGGCTGCGTGCGCGGCCGACGCCACCGGCTCGTCTTCCACCACGAGGACGCGGATATCGCTCACTGGAACTGCTCCTCTTTGTCGGTTCCGGCGGACATGGCCGGCAGGAAGACCTGGAAGCGTGCGCCGTCCGTGCCTGTGATGGTCATCGTACCGTCCAGGCGCTGCACGGCCTGGCGGACGAGGGCCAGGCCAATGCCGCGTCCGAACGGGCCGGACGCCTTGGTGCTGAAGCCGTGCCGGAAAATATCCTCCACCGCTGCAGGGTCCACGCCCGGTCCGGAATCCTCCACCGTGATGTCCAGCCCCTCGGCGTCGGACTCCACGGTCAGTTCCACAGTTCTGGGAGCCGCTCCATCTGCGGCGGCGTCGATCGCGTTGTCCAGGAGGTTTCCCAGGATGGTGACAAGGTCCTGGACGGCCAGGCCCGCAACGGATGCGGAGCCCTCCGTGGACAGCGTCAGCTTCACTCCGCGCTCATTCGCTTCCGCAGCTTTGCCCATGATCAGGGCGCTCAGGACAGGCTCGTCCACGGAACTCACCATCTCGTCGGTCAGCTGCTGGCTCAGTTCGAGATCCTTGGTGGCGAATTCCAGGGCCTCCCGGGTCCGCCCCAGCTCCAGCAGGGAAACCATGGTGTGCAGCCGGTTGGCGTGCTCGTGGGTCTGGGCGCGGAGAGCGTCGGACAGCGTCCGCATTGTTTCCAGTTCACTGCCCAACGACTCGATTTCCGTCCGGTCGCGGATCGTGGCCACGGTGCCGAACACCGCCGGCCGGCGGAGGCCGGGGGAGTCGGGACCCACGGCCGGGCCCTGGTTCACCACCACAATCCGCGGACCCGTGAGATGAATTTCATCGTGGGCGGTGCGGCCGGATTCAAAGAGTTCCTTCAGGCTGAGGGCCAGCGGGAGGTCCGTCAGGAGGGGCGGCCGGGACGGATCACCGTCCGAATCGCGGGGCTCCAGGCCCAGCAGCTCAGCGGCCTGATCGTTGTACATCACCACCCTGCCCTTGGTGTCGATCAGGATCAGCCCCTCACGCACGGAATGCAGGACCGATTCGTAATACGCGAACAGCTGAGCCAGCTGCTCGGGCCCCCACCCCCTGGTCACCCGGCGCAGGTAGCGGCCCAACAGCCAGGACGCCAAGGATCCGCCCACGAGCAGGGCCAGGCCGAGGGCCAGCAGTGCGGGCAGCCGGCCGGAAAGCGCCACGTCCACCGTCCGGACCGTGACGCCGGCCGCAACCAGCGCCTTGACGTTCCCTGCCGCGTCCTTGACCGGAACAACCGTCCGCACCGACGGTCCCAGCGTTCCCGCCGTGACCTCGGTGAACACCTCGCCACGCAGCGACGCCTCGATGGAGCCGATGTACGGCTTGCCTATTTCCTCGCTGCGCGGATGCGTCCACCGGGTCCTGTCCGGCGCCATGATGGTGATGAAATCCGCTCCAGATCCGGCCATGACATCCAGCGCGTAAGGCTGCAGCAGCGCCGTCGGATCTGTTTCGTCCGCGGCCTGGAGGACCAGGGGGTTGGCGGCAACCGCGGCAGCCACCCCGGCCATGCGCCGCCCGGCCTCGTCATAGGCGCGGTCCCGGGCATCAATAAACGTCGCGGATCCGACGATCGCCGTTAAGGCCAGGACAATCAACAGATTCGCCACAAACAGCCTGCGGGCGATACTCCAGCGGTGGATCATCAGTACCTCCCATGACCAATATGAACGCAAGGGTGAGCCAAGTCACGGTGTACCTAATGATGGATATCACACCACACCGACGCAACGAGCCCAGAGTGTGCGCCGCAGCGTCTACCAGATTACCCATGAAGGAGACACATATCATGACCTCTCAACGAGGAGAGTCAGCAGCGCCTGCAAAGGCCGCCCGCAAGGGGCTGGACAAATCCCATTACCTTTACATCGCCGTCATTGTCGCCGTGATCGCGGGCGCCGTCGTCGGCCTCCTGTTTCCCGAGGTCGGCAAATCGCTGAAACCGCTCGGCGACGGCTTCATCAAGCTCATCAAGATGATGATCGCGCCGATCATCTTCTGCACCATCGTCCTGGGCATTGGCTCCATAGCCAAGGCAGCCACCGTAGGCAAGGTGGGCGGCCTGGCCTTGGGCTACTTTATGGTTATGTCCACGTTCGCGCTGGGCATCGGCCTTGTGGTAGGCAACCTGATCCACCCGGGTGAAGGTTTGAAGCTGGCGGCGTACGACCCCAGTAAGAAGGCAGAAGTAGACAGCACCGTTGCCTTCCTCCTGGGCATCATTCCGGGCGACATTCCCGTTCTGCCAACACTCTTCGCTGCCATCCTCGTAGGCTTCGCCCTCCAGAAGATGGGTGCGCAGGGCGCTCCTGTCCTGAAGGCCATCGGCCACGGCCAGGTAGTGGTGTTCAGGATCCTGATCATGATCATGTGGCTTGCTCCGGTGGGCGCCTTCGGTGCCATCGCCGCCGTCGTCGGTGCCACTGGTGTCGCGGCAATCGTGAGCATGGCCACCCTCATGGTGGCCTTCTACATCACCTGCGCCCTCTTCATAGTCGTGATCCTCGGCGGTCTGCTCCAGGTGGTGACCGGCGTGAACATCTTCAAGCTGATGAAGTACCTGGCCCGCGAATACCTCCTGATCTTCTCCACCTCCTCCTCCGAGGCCGCACTGCCCCGTCTGATCGCCAAGATGGAGCACCTGGGCGTGTCCAAGCCGGTCGTCGGCGTCACCGTGCCCACCGGTTACTCCTTCAACCTCGACGGCACGGCCATCTACCTGACCATGGCATCGCTGTTCGTGGCCAACGCCATGGGAACCCCTCTGGATCTCGGCGCCCAGGTATCCCTGCTCATCTTCATGATCATCGCCTCGAAGGGTGCAGCCGGTGTCACAGGTGCAGGCCTCGCCACACTGGCCGCTGGCCTCCAGGCACACAAGCCCGAACTCCTCGGCGGCGTAGGCATGATCGTCGGGATCGACCGCTTCATGTCCGAAGCCCGCGCATTGACCAACTTCACGGGCAACGCTGTGGCCACGCTCCTGATCGGGACCTGGGTCAAGGAGATCGACGGCGAGCAGGTCCAGCGCGTCCTGTCCGGCGAAGAGCCCTTCGACGAGCAGACCATGATCGCCGGCCACCACGAGGTACACGAAACCCCGGCGCAGCCAGTTCCGGCAAACGCCTAGTCCATAGAGGACAAGTCCTTAAGGGACAAGCGCCAGGCGCGGAAAACCGCCCGCACAGACAACCTGTGCGGGCGGTTTTGCGTCGGGACTGGTCAACCTTCGACCTCAGGTAAAAGGTCAAGGCTCAAACACCATCAAAAGTCAAGTTCCACAGAATGCCGTGTCGGTCGTTGTAGCCTTGGGTGGAAACAAGCATGGGCGCTGGTCAGTCAGCGGCAGAACAATCACCGTCATCGAAAGTGTGGAGAGATACGTGAGCAGCGAACAGGGTTCGGCAACTCTGGAAGGCACGGAACTCGATCTGGAAGACGCCGTGATGGGTCCCACAGGGCGCCCTTACCGCGAATTTCCGGAACCCGCACCGCTGTCGTCCCACGGTCCCGCGCGCGTGATTGCCATGGTCAACCAAAAGGGCGGCGTTGGCAAGACCACGTCCACCATCAACCTGGCAGCCGCCCTTGCTGAATACGGCCGCAGGGTGCTGCTGGTTGACTTCGACCCGCAGGGCGCACTGTCCGCGGGCCTCGGCATCAACCCCCACGAACTGGACCTGACGGTCTACAACGTCCTCATGGACCGCAAGGTGGACATCCGCGACGCCATCCACCAGACCGGCGTCGAAAACGTAGACCTGCTGCCGGCAAACATCGACCTCTCCGCCGCAGAAGTGCAGCTGGTCAATGAAGTAGCCCGTGAGCAAGTCCTGGACCGGGCGCTGAAAAAAGTCGAAGACGATTACGACGTCGTCCTGATTGACTGCCAGCCCTCACTGGGCCTGCTGACGGTCAACGCCCTGACCGCCGCCCACGGCGTGATCATCCCGCTGATCTGCGAATTTTTCGCCCTCCGTGCGGTAGCCCTCCTGGTGGAAACCATCGACAAGGTCCAGGACCGGCTGAACCCCGGCCTGCAGGTTGATGGTGTCCTGGCCACTATGTACGACGCCCGTACGCTCCACAGCCGCGAAGTCATCACCCGCCTGGTGGAAGCCTTCGGTGACAAAGTCTTCGAGACCGTCATCAAACGCTCCATCAAGTTCGCGGACGCCACCGTCGCGGCAGAGCCGATCACCAGCTACGCTGGCAGCCACATCGGCGCCGATGCCTACCGCCGCCTGGCCAAAGAGCTGATTTCGCGCGGCGGCGCACCCTAAATAAGCCGTGGTCGAGTCCAAACCCGGCTTTGAGGTGCGGCTGGCCAACTTCACCGGCCCGTTCGACCTCCTTCTGGGCCTGATCGCCAAGCACCAGCTGGACATTACCGAGGTGGCCATTGCCACCGTCACTGATGAGTTCATCAAGTACATCAGGAAGCTCCAGAAGCTCGGCGAGGAATGGGCGCTGGATGAAGCCAGCGAATTCCTGGTCATCGCCGCCACCCTCCTGGACCTCAAGGCGGCGAGGCTCCTGCCCGCCGGCGAAGTCGAGGACGACGAAGACATCGCCCTGCTGGAAGCGCGGGACCTCCTTTTTGCGAGGCTCCTCCAGTACAAGGCGTTCAAGCAGGTGGCAGCCCTGATGGCTGGAACCCTGGAACAGGAAGCCAGCCGGTTTCCGCGCCAGGTTGCCTTGGAGGAGCATTTTGCCGCCATGCTTCCGGAACTCGTGTGGAAGCACACACCGGACCAGTTCGCCCGCCTGGCCGAGTCTGCCCTGAAGCCCAAAACGCCAAGGCCCACGGAAGTGGGCCTTGCCCACCTGCACGGCAGTGCCGTCAGCGTGAAGGAACAGGCCGAGATCCTGGGGCTCCGGCTCCAGTTGGGGAAGCCCCTGACTTTCCGCGCGTTGATCGCCGACGCCGATTCCACGCTGGTGGTGGTGGCCAGGTTCCTGGCCTTGCTGGAGATGTTCCGGGACAGGGCAGTCTCCTTCGACCAGGTGTCGCCGCTGGGCGATCTCACCGTGCACTGGACGGTGGACGGCCGGGACTGGTCAACAAAAAACCTAAGCGAAGAATACGAGGAACTGTCGTGAGCCAAGAACTTCCCGAGACTGGGGCGGAGCCAGGCATGGACGTCCGGGACCTGCCCGGCGGTGCGAAGGCTGCACTCGAGGCGGTCCTGATGGTCCTGGACCAACCGGCCAGCGCTACTGAGCTGGCCGCCGGGCTTAACCTGACCGTCGCCGTCGTCGAGCAGTTACTCGCGGAACTGAAGCGGGAGTATAGCGGCTATACTGTTAAAGCCCCGGACATGGACCGTGCCAGCGATGCTGGTTTCAGCGCCAGCCCCCGGGGTTTTGAATTGCGGAACATCGCCGGTGGCTGGCGGATCTACTCCCGCGCAGACTTCGCCGAGATCGTCGGACGGTTTGTGCTTGAGGGTCAGACGGCCAGGCTCACACAGGCGGCTTTGGAAACACTGGCTGTCATCGCGTACCGCCAGCCTGTCTCCAGGGCCAGGGTGTCTGCAATTCGAGGAGTCAATGTCGATTCTGTCGTACGGACATTGACCCAGCGCGGGCTGATCGAAGATTCGGGACACGATCCTGAGTCGGGTGCCATCCTCTACCGGACCACGTCGTATTTCCTGGAACGGATGGGAATCGGCTCCGCAGCGGAACTGCCTCAGCTCTCACCCCATCTTCCGGGGCTTGAGGGCATCGCGGAGTTCTACGACGCCGACAGAATGTAGGCGGGAAATCCCGCGTGCGCACACGAATATTCATAAGGGCAGATAATTTCTGCATGGCTGGCTAGGGTTGTTCTTGGACAACCAGCGGGCCAAATAACGAAGGACGGGTCATGACACAGGCGGGACGCCAGGGTTCACCACGTAACAGTTCGGGACGTAACAGTTCAGAACGCAATGCCGGACAGGGCGGCGCCAGCCGTAATTCGGCGCAGGGCGGCGCCAGCCGTAACCCTGCACAGGGCAGCAGCGGCCGCCCCAGCGCGGCGGGCGGCGGATTCCGCGCCGGCGCAGGCAAGCGCAACGCCGGATTCGGCGGCGGCGACCGGCCGTACAAGGCCCCGAGGCCTCGCGAGGAGCCATTTGTGGATCCCGGCGACGTCCCGGCGTCGCCACCGGCCGGCCGCGGTGCCTCCGACTGGAAGCCGGCCGCCAGCCCCTCGGCGCGCAAGCCTGCTGCCCGCAAGCCGGGCGCCAATAAGGCTCCCGGCACCCCGGGCGCACTCAAGCCCAAGCCGCGCACCGGCAGGCCCGGGGCGGCGGCGTCACGCGCCTTCGGCAGCGAACGGTTTGGCCAGAACCTTGGCCCTGTGCGGAAGCCTGCCCGCAAGCGTGGACCCCGCGGTGACGTTCCGCAGTCGGAAATGCACGACGCCGACGGCACGCGCCTGCAGAAGGTCATGGCCCAGGCCGGCGTGGCTTCGCGCCGCGTCTGCGAAGAGATGATCGCCGAAGGCCGGGTAGAGGTCGACGGCCAGGTTGTCACCGAGCTTGGTGTCCGCGTGGACCCCAAGACGGCAGTCATCCACGTTGATGGCCTGCGCATCCAGCTGGATGAAAACCTCGTGTACATGGTCTTCAACAAGCCCAAGGGCGTGGTGTCCACCATGGAGGACCCCGACGGCCGCCCCTGCATCAGCGATTTCGTGCGGAAGACCCACCAGGGCGAACGCCTGTTCCACGTAGGCCGGCTGGACGTCGCCACCGAAGGTCTGCTGCTGCTGACGAACGACGGCGAACTCGCCAACCGGCTGACACACCCGTCCTACGAGGTCCCGAAGACCTACCTGGTCCAGGTCCGCGGCCCGTTCCCGCAGGGAGTCGGCGCCCAGCTCCGGGAAGGTGTGGAACTCGAGGATGGCTTTGCCTCCGTTGACTCCTTCAAGCTGGTGGACTCCACTCCGGGCCACGTGCTGATCGAAGTGATCCTGCACTCGGGCAAGAACCGGATTGTCCGTCGCCTGTTCGACGCCGTTGGGTTCCCGGTCCTGCGCCTGGTGCGCGTCAAGGTCGGTCCCATTGGCCTGGGCGACCAGCGCCAGGGCAGCATCCGCAACCTTGGCAAGCAGGAAGTCGGCCACCTGCTGGCATCCGTAGGACTCTGAGGCATGTCCGCATTTCGCTCCCGCGGGCGGGGACACCTCAATGGGCCGGTCGTGGTGATTGGCACCGGCCTGCTCGGTGCCAGCATCGGGCTGGGCCTGCGTGGGCGCGGCGTGCCCGTGTTCCTGTCTGACCCGTCGCCGACCAACCAGGCGGTGGCCGTCGACATCGGTGCCGGCCAGCCCCTGGACCAGCTCGGGGACGAGGCGCCGGAGCTTGTGGTGGTGGCAGCACCGCCGGACGTGACTGCCGACGTCGTGGCCCGTGCGCTTGCCGACTACCCGGATTCCGGGGTGGTTGACATCGCCAGCGTCAAAGCCGCCATCCTGGCGGAGTTGGGCGGCCGCGGCGCGGACCTCACCCGCTATGTGGGCACCCACCCGATGGCAGGGCGCGAAAAGTCCGGGCCGGTTGCGGCCCGCGGCGAGCTCTTCACGTCCATGCCGTGGGTGGTTTGTCCGGGCCCGGAGTCATCCGCGGCTGCCGTGCAGACTGCGCGCTCCCTGGCATCGGACCTGGGAGCTGTGGTCTCCCAGTTCACTGCCGACGAACACGACGAAGCCGTGGCCTTGGTATCGCACCTGCCCCAGATCATGTCCTCCCTGCTGGCCAGCCGGCTGCAGGGGACGCCGCTTCACGCGCTGTCCCTCGCCGGCAACGGGCTGCGGGACGTCACGCGGATCGCCGCCAGCGATCCCACGCTGTGGGTCCAGATCCTGGGCGGCAACGCGGGGAAGGTCGTGGAGATCCTTTACGGAGTCCGCGAGGACCTGAACCGGCTCATCGGCACGCTCGAGGAACCGCTTGCGCCGGGCGCCAGGCTTGACCTGGCCCAGCTGATCAGCGAAGGCAATGCCGGGCAGGCCCGTATTCCGGGCAAGCATGGTGGCCCGCCGCAGGCCTACTCCTGGCTGACGGTCCTCGTGGATGACCGGCCGGGACAGATCGCGCAGCTCCTCACCGAAATCGGTGAGATCGGCGTGAACGTGGAGGACCTTCGGCTGGACCATTCATCGGGCCAGAACGTGGGCATGGTGGAACTGTCGGTGCTGCCGAACAAGCATGACCATCTGATCGAAGCACTCAACGACCGCGGATGGCGGGTATTGCAGTAATGACACAAGAACTTCTTGACACTCTTCCGGCCTTGCGCGTCGGCAGGCCCCTGGTGGTTGCCATCGACGGGCCGTCAGGCTCCGGCAAGTCCAGCGTGAGCAAGGAAGTGGCCCGCCGGCTGCACCTTGCTTACCTGGACACCGGTGCCATGTACCGGGCCCTGACCTGGTTCTGCGTCACCAGCGGAATTGACCTCAGCGACGCCGCCGCCGTAGAGCAGGCTTCCCGGGATCTGGTCCTGGAACTGAGCACCACGCCGCGGGAGGAATACGTCCGCGTGAACGGCGCCGACGTCACGGACGCCATTCGTGAACCGGCAATTTCTTCGGCGGTCAGTGCGGTGGCCACCACCCTTGGTGCCCGGACCGAACTGATCCGCCGGCAGCGTGAGCTCATTGAAAAGCACCACCGCCGCATCGTGGTGGAGGGCCGGGACATCACTACTGTCGTGGCCCCGGGTGCGGAAGTCCGCATGCTGCTGACTGCCAGTGAGGAGGCCCGGCTTCGCCGCCGCGGCATCCAGCTGGGCGGCACGCAGAATGCGGAGCAGCTCGCCGCCCAGGTCACCCAGCGCGACGCCAAGGATTCCACGGTGGTGAACTTCACCCAGGCTGCCGACGGTGTTGTCACCCTGGATTCTTCCGATCTGGACTTCGCCGAGACCGTGGACGCGGCGCTCGTGATCGTCACGAAGGTGCTTAACCGTGACTGACCGCGGCGTGCGGCTTCCCTCCGGCCTGACCATGACCTGGAGCCGGCCCGTCGGCTGGCTCCTGGACCACGTGGTGTACCGGACATCCGTCACTGGCCGGGACAATGTGCCTACAGGCGGGCCGGTGATTTTTGCCGGCAACCACATCAGTTTCCTGGACGGGCCGGTGATGTTCGGCGCGTCGCCGCGTCCCATGCACATCCTGGTCAAGAAGGAGATGTTCAAGGGCTTGCTGGGTCGGGTCCTTCGGGCTTCCGGCCAGCTGCCGGTGGATCGCTCCGGGGACCGTGCTGCGCTGCTTTTGGGCAAGAACATGCTCGACGCCGGCCGCTGCATCGGGATTCTTCCGGAAGGTACGCGGGGGAGCGGCCAGGCAACAGACATCAACAACGGGGTGGCCTGGCTGGCGCTGAACTCGGGAGCCCCCGTGGTTCCCGTGGCGATCCTCGGCACCCGGACGGGCAACGAACACCTCGACACGGTACCCAGGCCGGGGCGGCGGTTCCACGTCAGCTTCGGCAACGCACTGACCCTCAGCCGCAACCCCGGCGAAACGGGCCGTGCTTCAATGGACAGGGCGGGAATGGAAATCCGCGCTGCGCTTGCTGGGCACGTCCAGGAGACCATCCAACACAGTGGGCAGCCTTTGCCCCACGCGGATTTCCGCACGAACTTCACAGCAGTAGCCGGGACGCCGGCAGATGACCACTAAGGAAAGTGCAATGAGCGATACGACTCAAACCTCCGGCCACTTCGGCGCCGGCGAAGACGAATACACGCCCACCGGCACGGACCAGGTGGCCGAGCGGCTGGCCGCCATGGACGACGACGAAGCGGAGATGCGTGCCGCATCGCTCCGCGCCGGCCTGGCCGACTACGAACTCGACGAGGAAGACGCCGCCCTTCTGAGCGGGGACTACGAGGACGAGGACTTTGACGGTCCGGTCAAGCTCGATCCCGTGCTTGCCATCATCGGCCGTCCCAACGTGGGTAAATCCACCCTTGTGAACCGCATCCTGGGCCGCCGCGAAGCCGTGGTCGAGGATACTCCCGGCGTGACGCGGGACCGGGTCATGTACTCGGCACATTGGAACGGGCGCAACTTCACCGTGGTGGACACCGGCGGCTGGGAGCACGATGCCCGCGGCATCCACGCCCGGGTGGCAGAACAGGCCGAAATGGCCGTGGAACTGGCTGACGCCGTGCTCTTCGTCGTCGACTCCGCGGTGGGCGCCACCGCAACGGACGAAGGCGTCATGAAGATGCTCCGCCGCAGCAAGAAGCCGGTCATCATGGTGGCCAACAAGGTGGACGACTTCGCCCAGGAGGCGGACTCCGCCAGCCTGTGGGGCCTCGGCTTCGGTGAACCCTACCCCGTCTCCGCCCTGCACGGGCGCGGCGTGGCCGACCTCCTGGACCACGTGATGGACACACTGCCGGAGTTCTCCACGATTGAGGGCCTGGAACGTTCGGGCGGCCCGCGCCGCATCGCACTGATCGGCCGCCCGAACGTGGGCAAGTCCTCGCTGCTGAACAAGCTGGCAGGGTCCGAACGTGTCGTAGTGGACAACACCGCCGGCACCACGCGTGATCCGGTGGATGAGTTCATTGAACTCGGCGACCGCACCTGGCGCTTTGTGGACACGGCAGGCATCCGCCGCCGTCAGCACATGGCGCAGGGTGCCGACTACTACGCCTCCCTCCGGACGCAGGCCGCGCTCGAAAAGGCGGAGGTCGCCGTCGTTCTTCTCGCGGTGGATGAGGTCCTCAGCGAGCAGGACGTCCGCATCCTGCAGCTGGCCATCGAGTCCGGCCGCGCGCTGGTGCTGGCCTTCAACAAGTGGGACCTGCTCGACGACGAACGCCGCACCTACCTGGAGCGCGAAATCGAGCAGGACCTGGCCCACGTGGCCTGGGCGCCCCGGGTCAACATTTCCGCGCTGACCGGCTGGCACAAGGACCGCCTGGTTCCCGCCCTGGACCTGGCGCTGGAGAACTGGGACAGGCGCATCCCCACCGGCAAGCTCAATGCCTTCCTCGGTGAGCTTGTGGCGGCGCACCCGCACCCGGTCCGCGGCGGAAAGCAGCCGCGCATCCTGTACGGCACGCAGGCGTCCAGCCGGCCGCCGAAGTTTGTGCTGTTCACCACCGGATTCCTGGACCCGGGCTACCGCCGCTTCATCACCCGCAGGCTCCGCGAAACGTTCGGTTTTGAGGGCACGCCCATCGAGGTCAACATGCGCGTCCGTGAAAAGCGCGGCAAGAAGCGTTAATTAGGACACGCGGGGGGTGTGCAGGCGGCAAAGTGTCACTTGCACCCTCCGGGATCGTGTAAGCTTTTCAAGGTGGTTCGGCCGGACTGCTGAGTTGAAATCCTGGCTAACATCAGGAGTAAACGCAGCGGAGAACGGCGGAACTAACGGGCTGTAGCGCAGCTTGGTAGCGCACTTGACTGGGGGTCAAGGGGTCGCAGGTTCAAATCCTGTCAGCCCGACCAAAACAGAAGCGTCCCGGAGAATTTTCTCCGGGACGCTTCTGTTTTGTGCCGTCCTTTTCGGATGTTTAGCGGCCTGGCCTATTTCAGGAACTTCGATGTCCTGCGGTCCGCCAGGATCTTTCCCTTGGTCTGGCACGTGGGACAGTACTGCAAGGAAGTATCCGCGAAGGACACCTCCCGGACTGTGTCACCACACACCGGGCAAGCCTCGCCGGTGCGGGCATGGACCCGCATGTGGCTGCGTTTGACGTCCTTGAGCTCGCTTGGTGGCTTGCCCTCGGCTTCGGCCAGGGCTGTTCCGAGCACGCTGTGGATGGCGTCGTACAGCACCTGCACCATGCCGCGGTCCAAGGACTTGGCGGTGGCAAAGGGGGAGATCCTCGCAGCATGCAGGATCTCGTCGCTGTAGGCGTTCCCTATCCCCGCGATCACGCTCTGGCTCCGTAGGACGCCCTTGATCTGCTGGGAAGTGGAGCCGAGAATATCCGCCAGCATGTCGGCGTCGAACGCTGCGCTGAACGGGTCCGGCCCGAGCGCCGCGATGCCCGGCACGTCGTGGGGGTCGCGCACCACGTACACGGCAAGGCTCTTTTTGGTCCCCGCCTCGGTGAGATCCATGCCATGGGCACCGTCCGGCCCGGTGAACGCCAGCCGCATGGCGATGTGGCCCTTTCCCATCCGGAGCTGGGTGTCTGTGGGGGCGTCCGTGAAGCGGACCCAGCCCGCCCGGGCGAGGTGGAAGACAAACGACGGCCCGTCGGTGTCAATGCTGACAAACTTTCCGAACCGCCGCACGCCGGCGACGGTGCAGTTCTCCAGCGCTGTGAACGGCGGATCCGCTGTCTTCAGAACGGCAAAAGAAACGATCTGGACCTTCCGCACCACCGCTCCGCGCAGGTGCTCGTCCAGGAAACCGGCCAGGCCTGCAACCTCGGGAAGCTCCGGCATGGTTTACCTGCGGTCAGCCTGGCTGTCGGTTGCGGACTGCGCCTCAGGGGCAGGTGAGCTGGCGGCGGAGTCCTTGGCTGCCTTCGCAGCCAGGGAACGCTCGGCATCTGCCTTCTTGAGCACCTTCATCTTCTTCCCGCGCTGCCGCCAGACCCTCCATAGGATCACGCCAACCACAAAGATGACGGCGGCTGCGATGGCTGAGATCTGTGTCCACAGCGGGAACCAGGTTGCCTCGGTGCCAAGGATCCGCTGTCCGTTGTGGGCGGCCTGCGAGCTGCCGAACATGATCCCGGCGGTCAGCAGATTAGGGGACGCGAGAGCCACAGCGGCGAGGACGATGGTCAGCTTCCAGGGCCAGTTCACGGATTTGCGCGTCGCCTGCCAGGCCACCAGGAGGGGGACGAACGTGAAAACGAACCCGTAAAACATCCCCACCAGGATGCCCGCCCCAAGATTGCCCTCGACCTGGTTGCGGATAACATTCGCCCACCAGACCGGGAGGATGGCCGCAAAGGCAAAGTAAGCGATAGCGAGGACCACCAACGCCACCACAACGAGGATGATCCGCGCAGCCCAGTTCGCCTTTTTCGCGGGCGATTCCTCTGAGTGTGTTCTCATGCGTCTCATCATGTCAGAATCCTCCTCGAACGCCCGTGGAGTTGTGCCTATACTTTCAGCGGCGGCTTCTTTTCCAGGCCCCGTTGACATTGGTGATTGACCCGATGAAAGGCCCCTGATGAGCAACATTCCCGAAGACCTGTCCTACACCGCCGAGCACGAGTGGGTATCCGCACCGAGCGCCGACGGCGTGGTCCGGGTGGGCATCACCGACTTCGCGCAGGACGCACTCGGAGATGTTGTCTATGCCCAGATGCCGGAAGCCGGCACCAAAGTCACCGCGAACGAAGTCGTGGGCGAGGTCGAATCCACCAAGAGCGTCAGCGATATCTATGCTCCGGTCAGCGGCGAAGTCGTGGCACGCAACGAATCCCTCGATACCGATTCGGCCTTGATCAACTCCGATCCGTACGGCGACGGCTGGCTGATCGAGATCCGGCTAGCAGAAGCGGACGCTGTGGAATCCTTGCTCAGTGCATCCGAGTACGAACAGCAGGTAGGCTGAAGCTAACGGGTTCATCCGGTCCGGCCAACGGGCGTCTTCGCACGTCAGTGGCCGGATCGGAGCCCGGCATCGGATCCGCGAGGCGGATCCGTCAGGGCAAAAGTTGATTGCAGGCGTGAGAGCTGCAGCGAAAGAGGAGGAATCCATGGTTGGCCACGAACAGGACCCTGCCGAAGGCGAGTACGGCACAGGTGCGGCCCGGGCTTCGGAGACCACCTCGATCCATCTCACCCCCGTCTCCGACGAGCCCACCATCGCCCCCATGCTGTCCACGGACGAGCGTTCATCCGTGGAGGCGCTGCCGGCCGGTTCCGCGCTCCTGGTGGCCCACAGCGGCCCGAACGCGGGTGCCCGCTTCCTGCTTGACACGGACACCACCACGGCCGGCCGTCATCCTGACGCCGACATCTTCCTGGATGACGTCACCGTCTCGCGGCGCCACGTCGAGTTCCGCCGCACGGCGCGGAGCTTTGAAGTGGTGGATACCGGCAGCCTCAACGGCACTTACGTCAACCACGACCGCGTGGACAGTGTTGAGCTAAAGTCCGGGAACGAAGTCCAGATCGGCAAGTTCCGACTCACCTTCTACCTGAGCCCTGCCCGCGCAGCAGGCCGCGCCTGATCTCGGGACACTTGCCCGTGGCAATGGCACAACCGGAACGCCGGGGGCCCCAAGTTCTGAACATCGGGGAAGTCCTCGCGCAACTTAGCGGCGACTTTCCGGGTATGACCGCGTCGAAAATCAGGTTCCTCGAGGAAAAGGGACTGATTAATCCGCGCCGCACTCCGGCCGGATACCGGCAGTACTCGGACAGTGACGTCGAACGTCTCCGTTTTGTGCTGGCGCTGCAGCGGGACCAGTACCTTCCACTGAAAGTCATCAAGGACTACCTTGATGCGATCGACAGGGGAGAGCGGCCCGAGAACCTGCCGCCCGGCGTCGTGGTTTCGCCGAGGATCGTTTCGGATGAATTGGCCGTAGAGCTTCAGAACCGCGGCCGGAAATTCAGCGAGGAACAGCTGCGGGCCGAGTCCGGCGCCAGCGTTCCGTTACTCCAATCGCTGCTGAGCTTCGGGCTGATCAGCCACAGCAACGGCAAGTTCGACGAGCACGCCCTCCAGGTGGCCCGTGCCTGCGTGCAACTGGAGAGCCACGGCCTTGAGCCGCGCCACCTGCGGCCGTTCCAGGCCGCCGCGGAACGTGAATTCGGACTCGTGGAGCGCGCAGTTGCGCCGCTCGCGTCCCGGCGCGATTCCGCGTCACAGGCGCGGGCTGCGGAAGCGGCCCGCGAAATCAGCGACCTCTGCCTGGTCCTGCACCGGGCACTGGTCCAGGACCGTATCTCACGTATGGACATCTGATGATCGAAGTGGAGATCGTAGGCGTTCGCATCGAACTGCCGTCCAACCAGCCGCTCGTGCTGCTGCGCGAGATCCACGGCGAACGTCACGTGCCCATCTGGATCGGGACTCCAGAGGCAAGTGCCATCGCCCTGGCCCAGCAAGGGGTAGTGCCTCCGCGCCCGATGACCCACGACCTCCTGGTGGACGTGGTGGAGTCCCTGGGCCATTCGGTTGTCAGCGTCAACATTGTGGCCGTTGAGGACAACATCTTTTATGGCCAGCTCCAGTTCGAGAACGGCACCACCGTCAGCTCGCGGGCATCGGACGCCCTCGCGATCGCATTGCGGGCCAAATGCCGCATCTGGTGTGCCGACTCGGTAATGGATGAAGCCGGAGTCCGTATTACCGAGCATGACGAGGGGGAGGACACTGACCCGGGCCCCACCGTGGACGAGGAGCGCGAACTGCGGCGCTTCCGTGAGTTCCTGGACGATGTGGAGCCCGAAGACTTCGACGGCTGAGGTCACGTTAAGGTTAAAGTTGAGCCTGAATGTTCCGACACGCCTGTGCCAAGCGGCCTAGATCTTTGACCTTGGGGCGCAGCGGGCCTAACGTCGAAGGTACAAGCTCCCATTGCTTACAGCAGCCGCGCAAGTCACACTGTAAAAGTACGACCCCCGCGAAATTACATGCATGGACTTCATGCGTGCACCGGCTGATGCAGTGGTCCCCGGGAGCTTATGACAAGGAGGATCCAGGTGAGTCCCAAAGGCGAAGCAGGCGGGCTGAAACAGCCCACAACGGCTGGTGTGGCTGTGCCCGCGAGCGGTGCCCAGGGCCTCCTGTTTACCGAAGACCTTCCCGTCCTGGATGAGGACGCCGGCTACCGCGGCCCCACGGCCTGCAAGGCGGCCGGCATCACGTATCGCCAACTGGACTACTGGGCACGCACCGGGCTGGTTGAGCCCGCAGTCCGCGGCGCCGCAGGCTCCGGCTCGCAGCGACTCTACGGCTTCCGGGACATTCTCGTCCTCAAGGTAGTCAAGCGGCTTCTGGACACCGGTGTTTCCCTTCAGCAGATCCGCACGGCAGTGGAACACCTGCGCGAACGCGGCGTGGAGGATCTGGCACAGATCACGCTCATGAGCGACGGCGCGAGCGTTTACGAATGCACCTCCGCAGACGAGGTCATCGATCTTGTCCAGGGTGGCCAAGGCGTTTTCGGCATCGCCGTGGGCCGGGTCTGGCGCGAAGTCGAGGGCAGCCTGGCTTCCCTGCCGAGCGAACACGCTGCCGAACAGTCCTTTCCCGACGACGAACTGAGCAAGCGGCGCACTGCCCGCAAGATCGGCTGACAACGGGCTGACACAACACCAACAAGAAGAGGCCATCCCCGGCGGGGTGGCCTCTTCTTTTTGTCCGCGGAACCCTTTGGCTGCAGCGGGGCTGCAGCCAAAGGGTTAACGCTGGGTTCGGTTTCGCAGGCCGTTTCCGGTCGCCAGGAGGTTGACAAGGAGGGCGTCGAACAATGCAGCGGATGTCTTCGCGGATTCGCCGGGCCAGTGGTGCACCGGGTGCGCCGCGCCCTGGATCTGTTGCCAGTTCGCCTGTTCAGGGATGCGCGGGCTCAGCAGCAGGTCACCGAACATCGATTCCATTTCCGCGAGCCGGTACGTGTGTTCGGAGGAGCCCGTGCGCACGCGGTTGGCCACGATGCCTGCGGGGGAAAGGTTCGGCGCGAATTCCTGCTTGAACAGCTGGATGGCCCGCATAGTCCGTTCCGTTCCTGCCACCGAGAAAAGTCCCGGCTCGGCCACGAGCGCCACCTTGTCACTCGCGGACCAGGCCATCCGGGTCAGCCCGTTCAGCGACGGCGGGCAGTCAATGAGGACCAGCTCGTAGCGGTCGGCGCCAGCCAGGACTGCGGAAAGTCTGCGAAGGTCCCGGCGGCCAAGGTCGGGGCGGTCGTAGATGCCGGTGTACGCCGAACCCACGGCGACGTCCAGGACGGCCGGTCCGGATCCGTTGGGATGCGCCCGTGCCGTCCAGGAGCTTCCCGCGACATTGTCTGCTAGCTTGGCCCGGCGGGGGCTCTTGAGCATCCTGCCGATGTCCAGCTGGTCGCCGGCCTGGACGCCCAAAGCAGTGGTCGCGTCCGCATGGGGATCGAGGTCCACCACCAGTGTGGGGATGCCCGCGGCAAGCGCCGCAGACGCCAATCCTGTGGTGACGGACGTCTTGCCGACTCCGCCCTTGAGGCTGCTGATGCTGACTACTTGCACTTGTGAGACCAAAACCTAACGCCGGCTGCCGTGTTGGGGGTAATGTTTGCTCCGGCACTGCCGAAGCCAGCGGCTCGAGCCGCCTTACTCATCATATGTGGCTGCGCCGGTGAATCCCGTCTTATGGGGACGCGGCATGGCACGGCGATGGTATGGGTGGCTGGTTCTGCCAGCCTCCGTCGATGCACGCGGGACATGACGGAAGCTTCTGTGACTGTGGCCACAATGATTTGTATTTCTAAGCGCGGGTCTTAGACACTGTGACCACTTACCGATACACCCGCAATGATGCAGGAGAATTATGTTTTCCAAGATTCTGGTGGCCAACCGCGGCGAAATCGCGATCAGGGCCTTCCGTGCCGGCTACGAGCTGGGCGCTAAGACCGTTGCTGTCTTCCCCAATGAGGACCGAAACTCGATCCACCGCCAGAAGGCCGATGAGGCATATCTGATCGGCGAAGTGGGGCATCCGGTTCGGGCCTACCTGGATGTTGCCGAAGTGGTCCGCGTCGCCAAGGAGTCGGGCGCCGACGCCATCTACCCCGGCTACGGCTTCCTTTCGGAAAACCCCGATCTGGCCCGCGCTGCGCAAGAAGCGGGCATCACCTTCGTTGGCCCGCCGGCTGAAGTGCTTGAGCTGGCCGGCAACAAGGTGGCAGCGCTTAAGGCTGCCCGTGAGGCCGGTGTTCCGGTCCTGAAATCGAGTGAACCCTCGAAGGACATGGATGAGCTGATCGCGGCAGCCGACGAGATCGGTTTCCCCATCTTCGCCAAGGCCGTCGCCGGCGGCGGCGGACGTGGCATGCGCCGCGTCGACACGAGGGAAGCCCTTCCCGAGGCCCTGCAGGCCGCCATGCGCGAAGCCGATGCGGCATTCGGTGACCCCACCATGTTCCTGGAGCAGGCCGTGCTCCGCCCGCGCCACATCGAGGTGCAGATCCTGGCCGACGCCGAGGGTAACGTCATCCACCTCTTCGAACGTGACTGCTCCATCCAGCGCCGTCACCAGAAGGTCATTGAGATCGCCCCCGCGCCCAACCTGGACGAAGGCATCCGCCAGGCTCTTTACCGTGACGCGGTGAAGTTCGCCAAGGCCCTGAACTATGTCAACGCCGGAACCGTAGAGTTCCTGGTGGACACCGTCGGCGAACGCGCCGGACAGCACGTCTTCATCGAAATGAACCCCCGCATCCAGGTCGAACACACCGTCACTGAGGAAGTGACGGACGTTGACCTGGTGCAGGCACAGCTTCGGATCGCTTCCGGCGAGACCCTCGCGGACCTTGGCCTCTCCCAGGAAACGGTCCAGCTTAAGGGCGCAGCGCTGCAGTGCCGCATCACCACCGAGGACCCGGCCAACGGGTTCCGGCCCGACGTCGGGAAGATCACCGGCTACCGCTCTGCCGGCGGCGCCGGTGTAAGGCTCGACGGCGGCACCGTGTACTCGGGTGCCGAAATCAGTCCTCACTTCGACTCCCTGCTCGTGAAGCTGAGCTGCCGCGGCCGCGACTACCCGGCCGCCGTGGCCCGGGCACGCCGGGCACTCGCGGAGTTCCGCATCCGGGGTGTGTCCACCAATATTTCCTTCCTCCAGGCCGTGCTCGACGATGCTGACTTCATCGCCGGCAACGTCGCCACCAACTTCATCGACGAGCGTCCCCAGCTGCTGAAGGCCCGGGTCTCCGCCGACCGCGGCACCAAGCTCCTGACCTGGCTGGCCGAAGTCACGGTCAACAAGCCCAACGGCGAGCTGACCGTGCACTCGGATCCGGCCGCCAAACTCCCGGCCGTTGGGGACCAGCAGGCAGCGCCGGGATCGCGCCAGCGCCTCCTGGAGCTTGGCCCCGAAGGCTTCGCCAAGGCCCTGCGTGAGCAGACCGCCGTGGCCGTCACCGACACCACCTTCCGCGACGCCCACCAGTCCCTGCTGGCCACCCGCGTGCGTACCCGCGACCTCGTGGCCGCCGGTCCCGCGGTCACAGCTCTCCTGCCGGAACTCCTGTCCGTTGAGGCCTGGGGCGGCGCCACCTACGATGTGGCCCTGCGCTTCCTCGGCGAGGACCCCTGGGACCGCCTGGCCGCCCTGCGTAAGGCGCTGCCCAACATCTGCCTGCAGATGTTGCTGCGTGGCCGGAACACGGTGGGCTACACGCCGTACCCGGAAGAGGTGACGGTGGCTTTCGTCAACGAGGCCGCTGCCACGGGTATCGACATTTTCCGCATCTTCGATGCCCTGAACGACGTGAACCAGATGGCCCCGGCCATCCGCGCCGTCCGTGCCACCGGCACCGCAGTAGCCGAGGTAGCACTGTGCTACACCGGCGACATGCTGAACCCGGACGAGAAGCTGTACACGCTGGACTACTACCTGGAACTGGCCCAGCGGATTGTGGACGCCGGCGCGCACATCCTGGCCATCAAGGACATGGCCGGACTGCTCCGCCCGGCAGCGGCCGCCAAGCTCGTGGCCGCACTGCGCGAACGCTTCGACCTCCCGGTCCACCTCCACACGCATGACACGGCAGGCGGCCAGCTGGCCACCCTGATGGCGGCAGTTGACGCCGGCGTGGACGCTGTTGACGTTGCCTCCGCCTCGCTGGCCGGGACCACCAGCCAGCCGTCCGCCTCCGCCCTGGTGGCGGCGCTGGCGCACACCCCGCGGGACACCGGCTTGAGCCTTGCCGCAGTCAGCTCCCTTGAGCCGTACTGGGAAGCCGTGCGCCGCGTCTACGCGCCGTTCGAATCAGGCCTGCCAGGCCCCACCGGCCGTGTCTACCAGCACGAAATCCCGGGCGGCCAGCTGTCCAACCTGCGCCAGCAGGCCATGGCGCTGGGTCTGGGGGAGCGCTTCGAGGCGATCGAGGACATGTACACCGCGGCGGACCGGATCCTGGGCCGCCTGGTGAAGGTCACGCCGTCGTCCAAGGTGGTGGGCGACCTCGCCCTGCACCTCGTGGGCCTCAACGCAGATCCGGCGGACTTCAACGAAAACCCTCAGAACTACGACATCCCGGACTCCGTCATCGGCTTCCTGTCCGGCGAACTCGGTGACCCGCCCGGAGGATGGCCGGAACCCTTCCGCACCAAGGCGCTCCAGGGCCGCAGCATCAAGGTCCGCGACGTTGACCTCAGCCCCGAGGACAGCGCCGCGCTCCAGGGCGATTCCAAGACCCGCCAGAGCACGCTGAACCGCCTGCTCTTCGAAGGCCCCACCAAGGATTACCTCAAGAGCGTCGAGACCTACGGCAACATTTCCGTCCTCGACACCCGCGACTACCTCTACGGCCTTCAGCGCGGCGCCGAGCACGAGATCCAGCTGGAGAAGGGTGTCCGGCTGATCGCCTCGCTGGAAGCTGTTTCCGAGCCCGACGAAAAGGGCATGCGGACGGTCATGTGCACCCTGAACGGCCAGTCCCGCCCCGTTGTGGTCCGTGACCGCTCCGTGGTGAGCAACGTCAAGGCCGCCGAGAAGGCAGACCCGGCCCAGCCGGGCCACGTCGCCGCGCCGTTCGCCGGCGCCGTCACCGTGACCGTCAAGGCCGGCGACACGGTCAACGCCGGTGACACGGTGGCCACCATCGAAGCGATGAAGATGGAAGCCTCCATTACGACGCCGGCGGCAGGCAAAGTCTCACGGCTCGCCATTTCAGCGGTGGAGCAGGTCCAGGGCGGGGACCTCCTGCTGGTCGTAGAGCAGGGCTAAGCAGTCCAGACAAAAGGAAGGGCCCTCCCGGCTTGGAAGATTGCTTCCGTCGGGAGGGCCCTTCGTTTTGCGTTGCCGCTTAGCCGCGCGGCGCGCCGTACATTTCCTCGATGACTGTCTCGAAGTCCTTCATCACCTGGGCCCGCTTCACCTTCATGGACGGCGTCAGATGGCCGGACGCTTCCGTGAAGTCCGAAGCGACGATCCGGAATGACTTGATGGCCTCCGCCTGCGACACCGAGGCGTTGGCCTGCGTGATGAGGTCCTGCACGGCGGCCTTGACCACCGGGTTCCCGACGGCTTCGTCGAGCGTGGTGGCGGCCGGCAGTCCGTGCCGCTGGAGCCAGCCCGGCAGGGCCTCCTGGTCCAGGGTCACCAACGCGCCGATGAACGGCCGGTTGTCGCCCACCACCAGGACCTGGGAGACCAGCGAATCCGCCCGGATCTGGTCCTCCAGCAGGGCCGGAACCACGTTCTTACCGCCGGCCGTGACAATGATTTCCTTCTTCCGGCCGGTGATCCACAGGAAGCCGCTATCGTCGAGCCGTCCGATGTCGCCGGTGCGGAACCAGCCATCGGCAAACGTATCCGCCATCAGGTCATCGCGCTTGTAGTAGCCGCGCATCACACAGACGCCCTTGGCCAGGATCTCGCCGTCTTCGGCGATCCTGACGGAGTTGCCCGGCAGGGGCTTGCCCACGGAACCGATCTTGATCAGGGCCGGCGTGTTGACGGAAATCGGGGCGGTGGTCTCGGTCAGGCCATACCCTTCAAGGATCTGCAGGCCGATGCCCTGGAAGAAGTGGCCCAGCCGTTCGCCGAGCGGACCGCCGCCGGACACAGCATGGGCCACGTTCCCGCCCATCGCAGCGCGCAGCTTGCCGTAAACGAGTTTGTCGAACACGGTGTGCTTGAGTTTCAGCCCCAGGCCAACGTGCCCGGCCTGGCGGGCTTTGGAGAACGCGATGGCGGTCTCCGTGGCCTTGTGGAAGATGGCCCCCTTGCCGCCGTCCTCTGCCTTTGTCAGGGCCGAGTTGTACACCTTTTCGAAGACGCGCGGCACGGCCAGGATGAACGTGGGCTGATAGCTCTGCAGGTCAGCCAGCAGGTTCTTGATGTCGGGGGTGTGCGCCACAGTGGCCCCGGCGGCCACGGCCAACACCGAAATGAACCGGGCAAAGACGTGCGCCAAAGGCAGGAACATGATGGTTTTGGCCTGCTCGTTAACCACGTCGCCAAGCAGTGCCAGGGCGTTGTCGGACAGCTCAACGAAGTTGCCGTGGGTCAGCTCGCAGCCCTTGGGTCGGCCGGTGGTGCCGGAGGTGTAGATCAGGGTAGCAACGTCACTGAGCCGCGCCGATGAGCGGCGGGCCTCAAGGTCGGCGTCGCTGACGTCCCGGCCGGCCTCACGGACGGCGTCCAGTCCGCCACCTTCGAGCTGCCAGACGTGCTGGAGGGCGGTGAGGCCTTCCGAGGTGGCCGCCTGCCGGATGATGTCCTCGTGGTGGGCGGCCTCGCCGAAGGCGGCCACTGCACCGGAGTCACCGAGGTTCCAGGCAACCTGCGACGGCGATGAGGTTTCGTAGATGGGCACTGAGACGGCGCCGGCGAACCAGATGGCGAAGTCGATGAGGGCCCACTCGTAGCGTGTGCGGGACATGATGCCCACCCGGTCGCCGGCTCCCACGCCGCTGGCCATCAGGCCCTTCGCAAGGGCTGAGACGTCCGCCAGGAAGTCTGTGGCGGTGACGTCCCGCCAGGCGCCTGCGGAGTCCAGCCGCGAGAAGAGCGCCGGGTTGCTGGGCTTGGCTGCCTGCCGAAGAACAAGATCGGTGATGTTGGTTTCCGGTGGGACAACAACCAGGGGCGGAACACTGAATTCGCGCACTATAGCTCCTTTGATATCCATAGACCCGCACAGGGTATGCCTAAAGACTAATACGCCTGCAACTTGGCCGTGCAGAAACAAACCTACTGGCCAGTAACATATGAGTCAAAGAGGAGTGGGGAAGCCCTGGGCCCGGCCTCCGCCCGGCGCGCCCTAGAATGAAGCACTATGTACGAAACGCCCCCCGGCGAGCCAGCCGCCCCGCCCCGACGTCCGGCCCCCTGGCGACGGCGGCCGCTGGCCTTGAGGGCCCGGCCCCGGCAGGTGGAAACGTTCCGCGAGCACCTGCGGCTCGGGCGCAAGGGGCTGGCAATCGGCATCGATATCGGCGGCACCAAGGTCGCCGCCGGCGTGGTGGACGCCGACGGAAGGATCCTGAGCGAGGCCCGGCGGTCCACCCCCGGCAGCGACCCGCGTGCGGTAGAGCAGGTCATCGTAGAGCTCGTGGACGAACTCGGAGCCGGCCACAGGGTCTGGTCAGTAGGCATCGGTGCGGCCGGTTGGATGGATCTGGACGGCGGAACCGTGCTTTTCAGTCCGCACCTCGCCTGGCGCAACGAGCCGTTGCGCGCAAACCTGCAGCGACTGCTGCGCCGGCCTGTGCTGCTGACGAACGACGCCGACGCCGCGGCCTGGGCGGAATGGCGCTTTGGTGCGGGGCAGGGCGAGGACAGGCTGGTGTGCATCACCCTCGGTACCGGCATCGGCGGTGCCATGGTGATGGACGGCCGGGTGGAGCGCGGCCGGTTTGGTGTAGCCGGCGAATTCGGCCACCAGATCATCATGCCCGGCGGGCAGCGTTGCGAGTGCGGCAACCGGGGTTGCTGGGAGCAGTACGCGTCAGGCAACGCCCTGGGCCGGGAAGCGAGGATTCTGGCGCGCGCCAATTCGCCAGTTGCCCAGGAACTGCTGGCAGCCGTCGGCGGCGACGCGGAGCAGATCACCGGGGCGATTGTTACCGAGCTGGCACTCGCCGGCGATGCGGCCTGCCGCGAACTCCTGGATGAAGTGGGCGAATGGCTGGGCCTGGGATTGGCGAACCTGGCGGCCTCGTTGGATCCGGGGCTGTTTGTGATCGGCGGGGGACTCTGCTCGGCAGGGGACCTGCTGGTGGAGCCTGCCCGTAAAGCATTCGCGCGGAACCTTACCGGCCGCGGCTTCCGTCCGGCGGCCGGCATCGAGCTGGCAGCGCTCGGACCCAACGCGGGGCTCATCGGGGCAGCTGACCTGTCCCGCGTCAGCAGCCGCATGCGGTGACGGACGCTCCTCAGACGCGGGCGCCGTCGTCGTTCTCGTCTTTTTCCTGGGGCAGCTTCATGATGAGGTAAACCACGGCAAGGATGAACACCGCCACCATGCCCACAATCGCCAGCAGCGGCGCGGACCGCCAGAACATGACGGCCAGCAGCAAGGCAATGGGCGCACCAATTGCGCCCAGCCAGGCAAGCATGGTCAGGGGATCCGTCCCGGCAAGGCTTGGCGGTTCTTCCGGAACGAAGTCCCCGGCGTCGTCCTCCACGGCATAGTCACGCGGGCCGAAGGCGGCGGTGCCGCCCTGGCCGTAACCGCCGGTCCCCTCGCCGGCGTCGACCTGCCCGCCGTCACCGGCGCCCGGCGTCGCCGCCTGCCGTTCGGCTGCGGACAGTTCGGTGGGGGCTGTTCCCGCCAGACCCAGCGGATCAAAGTCGCGGAACGTCGCGGACCGGCCGGACCCGGCCACGGCCTCCGGGCCGGCCGGACCAGGAGTTTCAGGGTCAATGCCCGTGGCGTCAGGGCCTGGGGAGGCGGCGATGCCAGGGTCCGCTGTGCCGGTAGGGGTGGCAGGTTTCTCTTCGAGCCGTGCCACAAGGTCCAGCCACACAGCATCGTCCTGGTTTGCGCTCTGGTCCGGTGAGCCGGAGTCGGGCCTATTCATGGGCGGTGCCCTCCTGGACCTGGGCTGCTGCCGTGCCGGCAACCACCGCCCGGATGAAGTCGGCGGACCCTCGGAAGATCTCCTCGGCGTCGTTATCCAGTGTTGCCACGTGGTAGCTGTTCTCCAGGGTGGTCAGTGTCAGCGGGGCGTTGGTCAGGCCGCGGCGCAGCGCTGCCACACTCGTGTCTGAAACCACGTGGTCCACGGTGGACCGGAAGACCCGTACAGGCGCGGTGATGCGGGGGAGTAGCCGGGTGGTGTCTTTGAACAGCTTGTTCAGCTCATGGGCCGCAGCTACGGGCGTTCGCGGGTAGGCGCCCTCGTCCATCCCGTGCTTGAGGATATCGTTGGCAATGGCCGGGGTGCTCTTCAGGACCAGTTTCAGGATGCCGGCCAGTGGAGCGCGGGGATCATCGATCACCAGTCCGGGGTTCACCACGATCACCCCGGCGACGGGCCGGGTGGCGGCAATTCTCAGGGCCAGGGCACCGCCCATGCTCAGCCCGGCGACGAAGACGTGGTCGCAGTGGGAGTCCAGCTCCAGGTAGGCGTCGTCCAGGGCGCCGTGCCACTGCGGCCAGCGCGTGCGCGCAAGGTCCTGCCAACTGGTGCCGTGCCCGGGCAGCAGCGGCATGCGTACGGCGAAGCCGGCGTCGGCGAGCGACTGGGCCCACGCGCGCAGCCCGTGCGGACTGCCCGTGAATCCGTGTGAGAGGACCACCCCGATCCGGGCTCCGTCGCCGTTGACGGTGCTGCTGAAAGGGCTGTGGTCCGGTACGCCGGTCATGAAGTCTCCGAGGTGGTGTGAGGTGGGGCCGCAGTTCGGGCTGACGGTGCAGTGCTGGGTGTATGGGCAAGGAAGAAGGCGCTGGAACGGGCAAAAATCTCGGGCGCATCAACATCCAGGGTGGCCACGTGACCGCTGTTGTGCAGGTTCACTACCTCCACCAGCCGTGGGCCCAAACGCTGCCGCAACATCAGGAGTGAGGTGGCCGGCACAACGACGTCCGACTGGGATTTGAACACCTGCACCGGGGCGGTGACCCGGTGTAGCCCGCGGGTGGCTATGCCGAAAAGCTTCTTGAGCTCGTGCACTGCTGCCAACGGAGTCCGCGAATAGTCGCCGTCATTGGTGACTCCCGCCGTCGGCTGTTCCTCCTGGATGGGCAGCGTGGTGCGCTGGAAATACTTGAGCACTCCGATGACCCGCACGCGGCGGTCGTAGAAGCTGAGGCCGGGATTCACCAAAGAGACGCCAGCCACGGGATGCCTGCCGGCAGTCAGCAGCGCAATGGCGCCGCCCATCGAGAGGCCGGCCACAAAACACTGCTCTGTCCGGGCGCTCAGCTCCAGATACGCCGATTCGAAAGTCCCGTACCAGTCACGCCAGTTCGAGCGGGCGAGCTGCCGCCAATCCGTACCGTGGCCGGGCAGGAGCGGCACCGACACGGCGAATCCTTGGGCGGCGAGGTCCTCTGCCCAGGGCAGGACGCTGAGCGGGCTGCCGGTGAAGCCATGGCAGATGGCAATCCCGGTAGTGGCATTGGGTCCGTGGCCGGGGTAGCTGAAAGCGGCAGGCCGCGGCGCGATGCTGCTTTCTGTCATAACACCATCGTGTCATTGTTCTCGACAGATCTCACTAGAGTAGGGTTGCACTGGAGTGCCCGCCCGGCCCGACGAAGGGCCGGCTGGCCGGCTTCCGGAGAGGTTCGTCACGTGTTCTATTGGGTCATGAAGAGGATCTTCCTGGGGCCGGTGCTGCGGCTTCTTTTCCGCCCCTGGGTCAAGGGCCTGGACAATGTTCCGGCGCAGGGCGCGGCAATTATCGCCTCAAACCATCTGTCTTTCTCCGACTCCATCTTTATGCCGCTGATGGTCCGCAGGCCGGTTGTTTTCCTGGCCAAGTCCGAGTACTTCACCGGCACCGGAATCAAAGGCAGGCTGACGGCCATGTTCTTCAGGCTCACTAACCAGCTGCCCATGGATAGGTCAGGCGGGGCGGCATCGGCTGTTTCGCTCAACGCCGGCATGGATGTCCTGACAAGCGGAGGACTGCTGGGCATCTACCCTGAAGGGACCCGCAGCCCCGACGCTCGCCTCTACCGGGGCAAAGTGGGCGTCGCCAGGCTGGCCCTGCAGGCCGGTGTGCCCGTGATTCCAGTGGCCATGATCGGCACGGACAAGGTTCAGCCTATCGGCAAGCGGATGCCGAATATCCGGCGCATCGGCATGATTTTCGGTGCGCCCTTGGATTTCAGCCAGTACGCAGACCAGGCGGAGGACCGGCTGGTCCAGCGCAAGGTCACCGACGAAATCATGTTTGAGCTGATGCGGCTCTCCGGCCAGGAGTACGTGGACGAGTACGCTGCCGTGGTGAAGCTCCGCCTTACGAGCGCAGCAGCCACCGAGGCTGGGGGCGCCACCGCGAAACGCGCCGATCCTGACGGCGGCGCTGAGGGCACTGATTCCGACGGCAAGGACCCGGCAGCGGGCTGACTGTGACGCCGCTCTCGGTACGCGTGACGGTCAGGTGTCCTGAAGCCAGCCGCGCACATTAGTCTTAGATAGTGACTGAGCTATCTGCAAAACCTGCCTTTTCGCTGTCCAGCACCGCCCAGAGCGGAGCAGCCAATTATCCTGGCCTTGATGATTGGCGTGACCTTCCCGTTTCCCAGCAGCCCAGCTGGCAGGACCAGGACGTTTTCGACGCATCTGTCGGGGAACTTTCCGTGCTCCCGCCGCTGGTTTTCGCCGGCGAAGTGGACGTTCTCCGTGAACGGCTGGCTGCTGCGGCGGATGGCAAAGCCTTCCTGCTGCAAGGTGGCGACTGTGCTGAGACCTTTGAAGCCGCAACGGCGGATAAGATCAGCGCCCGGGTCAAGACCATCCTCCAGATGGCAGTGGTGCTCACTTACGGTGCAGCGATGCCAGTCATCAAGATGGGCCGGATGGCCGGCCAGTTCGCCAAGCCCCGCTCTTCCAACGACGAGACCCGCGACGGCGTGACCCTCCCGGCGTACCGCGGCGACATTGTCAACGGCTACGAGTTCACTCCCGAGTCCCGTGGCCATGACGCCGCCCGGATGCTCAAGGCCTACCACACGTCCGCCTCCACCCTGAACCTCATCAGGGCCTTCACACAGGGCGGCTTCGCGGACTTGCGCTCCGTGCACCAGTGGAACAAGGGCTTCACCGAAAACCCGGCGCACGCCCGTTACGAATCCCTGGCCCGTGACATCGACCGCGCCATCAAGTTCATGGCGTCCTGCGGCGCTGATTTCGAAGCACTCAAGCGGGTGGAATTCTTCGCCAGCCACGAGGCCCTGCTGCTGGACTACGAGCGTGCACTGACCCGCATCGATTCGCGGACCGGTTTCCCGTACGACACCTCGGCGCACTTCCTGTGGATCGGGGAGCGTACGCGCGAACTTGACCACGCGCACGTTGACTTCCTCTCACGCGTCCGGAACCCCATTGGCGTGAAGCTGGGCCCGTCGACAACCGGCGACGACGCCCTCCGCCTCATCGACAAGCTGGATCCCGAGCGGGAGCCGGGCAGGCTGACGTTCATCACGCGTATGGGCGCGGGCAATATCCGCGAGAAGCTTCCCGCCATTGTGGAGAAGGTGACTGCCTCCGGCGCAAAGGTTCTCTGGGTCACCGATCCGATGCACGGCAACACCGTCACCTCGCCCAACGGCTACAAGACCCGGAACTTCGACGACGTCATTGACGAAGTACGCGGGTTCTTCGAAGTCCACCAGGCCCTGGGCACGGTTCCCGGTGGCCTTCACGTGGAGATGACCGGTGACGACGTCGCCGAATGCCTGGGCGGTGCCGATCCTGTGGACCAGGAAGCGTTCCTCGACAAGTACGAGTCGGTCTGCGATCCGCGCCTGAACCACATGCAGTCCCTGGAAATGGCGTTCCTGGTGGCCGGAGCACTGGCCAAGCACTGACCGCTCTACGCGGAGTCGGACTTCCGCGGCGGTGGTGTGGCCGGCAGTCCGCCGGCTACACCACCGTGAGGGTAACGACGGAGCCTTCAGGCACCTTCTTCTTCACCGGGTCCTGATCCCGTACCGTGCCGAAGAAGCCGCCGAGGATATTGTTCACCCGTACCTCGAAGCCCAGCGCACGCAGCGCTTCTTCGGCTTCTTTGGCTTGTTTGCCGATGAAGCTGGGGACTTCAACGAGCTTGGGTCCGTCGGAAATGGTCAGCGTCACCGTGCCGCCCTTGGTCAGGGTGCCTGTCGCGGGCGACTGCGCGGCAACTGACCCCTTGGGCACCTTGGGATCGTTGACTTTGTCCTTCGCGATATCAGCCTTGAGGCCGGCCGCCTCAATGGCGTCGACGGCGGCGTCCTCCGCCAGTCCCACCACTGACGGAGCCGGGATCGGCTGCGGCCCCTTGGAGACCAGGAGATTCACCGGTGTGCCGTGGCGTGCGGGAGTCGCGGCGGCCGGGTCTTGGGAGAGCACAACTCCGGCGGCAACGGCGTCGTCAAATTGTTCAGTGACGGTACCCAGTGCCATTTCGGCCTGGTTCAGTGCATTTTTCGCATCGTCGAGCGTTCCGCCGGTCAGTTTCGGGAGTTCGAACAGTTGCGGGCCCTTGGAAACAAACAGGGACACGAGCTGGAACTTCCTGGTCTCGGTGCCGGCAGTCGGGTCGGAGCCCACTACGAGGCCGGAGGGAACGTCGTCGTCAAAGACATCGTTGGTACGCGACTGGAACCCCGCCTCGCTCAACAGTTGCTGGGCCTGGGCCACCGGCTTGTTGGCGACCGCCGGAATGGTGCCCGGCGACCCGGGACCCATGCCGAAGAACCAGCCGGCTCCCGTGGCAAGCAACGCGATGATGACCAGGACCACCACCCAGAGGGCGCCGCGGCGCCGCGGGTTCCCCTCCCGCAGGCTCCGGACCGGTGTCGCCGCAGCCCGGGACCTTGCCTTCTCGTCCTCCCTGTCGAGCTTGCGGCGGGCGCGTTTGCTGAGGGGTATCGCTGCCGGGACGGCGTCCTGAGCATATGGCCTGTAGTGCGCTTCCGGCCGGAACTGTTCGCCTGGCCGGTAGTCGGCGTCGGGCGGATACAGGGCATGCGGAGCGTGCGGTGGGTGCGGTGGCTGCGGCCGGGAGAAGGACGACATCACGGCGGTGGGGTTGTTGGTGCGGGCGATGATCTCGGTGGGGTTCTGCTGCCCTGCCGGGGCCGCGGCAGGCGGCCTGAGGTCCAGCTCGGCGTCCGTGAGGTTGGTCCGGATGTGGCGCAGTTCCTGCAGCAGGGCGTTGCCGTCCACCGGGCGGTTCTCGGGATCGTTTGCGGTGCACCACTGGACGAGTTCATCGACCTCGGCGGCGAGGCCAGGCACCAAGGCCGACGGCGGACCGACCGATTCATTCACGTGCTTGTACGCAACCTGGATGGGGACCTCTCCGTCGTACGGCTGCTGGCCGGTCAGCATCTCATAGAGCATGATGCCCACCGAATAGATATCACTCCGGGTGTCAGCCTGCTTTCCCAGCACAAGCTCGGGGGAAAGGTATCCCACCGTACCGATCAGCGTCCCGGTGCTCGTGGACGTCGTTACCGCACGGGCCAGTCCAAAGTCGCCGATCTTGATCCGGCCGTCGTCGGCGATCAGGACGTTCTCCGGTTTCACGTCCCGGTGGATCAGCCCCGCGGCATGGGCCGCGCCGAGGCCCTGCACTACCGGATCAATCAGGGCTAGGGCCAGGCGGGGAGGCAGCGCACCTTTGGATCTGATGACGTCCCGGAGGGTGTGACCCTTGATGTGTTCCATCACCAGATAGGCCGTCTGGCCGTCGTTACCCTGGTCCAGGACCCCCACAACGTGGGCGTGGGACAGCTTCGCGGCGGCTTTCGCCTCGCGGCCCAGCCTGTCCAGGAACGTCTCGTCGGTGGCGAGATGGGGATGGAGGACCTTGAGGGCAACATCGCGCTCCAGCCGGAGATCGGTTGCCAGATATACGGTGGACATGCCGCCGCGCGCGAGTTTGGAGCGAACGGCGTAGCGGTTGTCCACCAGCGTTCCAACGAGACGGTCTGACACTTGTTCCTGCACCCTACGATCCTAATCCCGCATGGAAAAGGGTCCGAACCGACGTGCGGTCCGGACCCTTATCGTTACCCCCTTGGGCCGGCTTCAGCAGGCCCGGGGAATCATGGCGCGGCGGCTTTAGCCGAAGTTCTTCTGGTGCGCCTTGATGGCAGCTACGTAGGCCTTGGTGTCGTCGTACATGCCATATTTGCTGACAGAGTACTGGCCCTGGTAGTACCCCGCAATTGCTGTGTCCAGGTCCTTGCTGGTGGCGATAAGCCGCTTGATGATCGCCACGCCGGCCGTTGCGTTGTCGTAGGGGTCCAGCAGGTTCAGCTTCCGCCCTACGAGGTCTGAGGCCCACTGCCCGGAGGACGGTATGACCTGCATGGTGCCGATCGCGTTGGCGGGTGAAACCGCACGCTGGTCAAAGCCCGACTCCTGGTGCGCGAAGGCGAGGGCCAGGGAGGGGTTAACTCCCATCTGGCGGGCCGTGTCGGCCACAATGGCGCGCATCTCGGCCCGGGACGGTACGGGAGAGGCGTTCAGCAAGGCCTTGTTCTCGTTGGCAGAGCTCACAACGGCCGCGGGGTAGGTGAACCCCAGGAAGGAGCTCGGCACCAGCGGCGCGGCGGGGGCCGCCGGGGCGACCGGGGTGGAGGAAGCGGGCTGAATGGAGGCGCCGGGAATGACCAGCTTGTTGCCGGGGTAGATGACAGTAGTCATGCTCAGCTGGTTGGCCGCCAGGATGTCCGAGAGCTTCACGCCGTGCCGGGAGGCGATCGCTGACAGGGTGTCGCCGGCCTTGATCGTGTATGAACCGCCGGGAGCAGGCGCAGCAGGAGCAGGAGCAGGCGCGGGAGCCGGCGCTGCGGGAGCGGAAGAAGGCCGGACGGCCGAAGCCGGTGCAGCCGGGGCTGCGGGAGCACCAGCGCCGACTTTGATCTTCTGGCCGGGGTAGATGATGGAGCGCATGTTCAGGCCGTTCCAGCTGAAAACGTCCGACAGGCTGACATTGTGCCGGGCCGCGATGGCGCCGAGCGTATCGCCGGACTTTACGGTGTAGCTGCCTCCGGCATTGGCCGGAGCGGCCGCGGCAGGGGCCGCAGGAGCCGGGGCGGGGGCGGAACCCGTGCCCGACAGCTTGATCTTCTGGCCGGGGTAGATGATGGTGTTCGGCTGGAGGTTGTTGAGCCTAAGGACCTCGTACGTGTTCAGCCCGAATTTGCCGGCGATTCCGCTGATGGTGTCGCCCCGGGCAATGGTGTATTCCGCGGGAGCCGCCGGCTGCATGGGCTGGAAGGCAGCCGGAATAGTAGTGGAAACCGAGGCCGCCGGGATCAGGGCAGCTTTAGGTTCGGCTGCCTGGGCCTTCATCGCGGCGGCAAGGGTTGCCGGGATAGCGCGGGCAGGGGCCTCTGCGGCAGCAGGCTGGGCGAGGGCCAACGACGACAGGACAACCGCAGGAAGCGCTGCTGTGGTGACAGCAATCATGGGCAGGCTCTGCCTGGAGGGCTGCTTTGGCGAGCGGGACGTCGTCATGGAAAGAATCCTCTTCTTCAACTGCCGGGGGCGGGAGATGCGATGTGACTATTGATACTAGTGTTACTTAAGTTATTGATGTTTCAAATGTGATCTATGTGAATCTCTCACGAAAGTTCGCTTAGCACAAGAATTCCGCCCCACGCAGAATGAAGAGTTTTATGGAGTGTCGCGTGATTCGCGGCAGTGGCGGCCAATCCCGACTAGGCGGCAGGGCTCCGGCCGTGGCAACCTTGATCCGTGAGTAACGTAGAAAGCCTTGTGGGCGAGTGGCTGCCCCTGCCGGATGTCGCGCAGTTGTTGGACGTTTCGATTACGAGAGTCCATGGCCTTATTGATGAACGCGCTTTGGCGGCCCTGCGGGTCGGGGAGCGCCGGATACGTTCAGTTCCGGCCGCGTTTATCCTGGACGGCCAGGTTGTCGACAGCCTCAAAGGGACCATTGTGGTCCTGGCGGACGCCGGCTATTCCGATGAGGACCTCATCGTCTGGCTGTTTACCTCCGACGAGTCGCTCCGCGGCCGGCCGATTGATGCATTGCGGGAAGGCCGCAAGACGGAAATCAGGCGCCGGGCCCAGACCCTGGCCTGGTAAGCAGCACAAGGGCCCGGAAGGCGCCGGGCCCGCGGACGTGGCCAAGACGACGGGCGCCAACGTCAGGATGCGCGGCTGACCGTCGCTTCCGCCAGCTTCCGCAGGGCGGTCTTGGGCAGTTCTTCCAGCGGTAGCTGTTCCAGCGCATCATACGCCGCGGCGCCAAATTCGTTGATCAGCACTTCAGTGGCCTGAAGCGCCCCCGACTGTTCGATGATCCGGCGGATCTCGGCCACATCGGCGTCGCCCAGGTCAGGGCTGCCCAGCTTCGCATCGATAAACGCCGATTCTGCGGTAGATGCCTGGCCCAGCGCGAGGGCAATGAGTACGGTCCGCTTGCCTTCGCGGAGATCGTCACCTGCCGGCTTGCCCGTAGTGACAGGGTCCCCAAAGACGCCCAGGACGTCGTCGCGCAGTTGGAACGCCTCGCCCAGCGGCAACGCGAAGGCCGAGTAGCCCCGGAGCAACTCGTCCGGCGCGTCCGCCAAGGCGCCGCCAAGCGCCAGCGGGTGCTCAGTTGAATATTTGGCGGACTTGAACCTGATGATGGACTGTGCCCGCGTCACTGCTCCGGCCCGGTCCCGGACAGGACCGGCCACTTCCTCCAGGATGTCAAGATACTGCCCCGCCATCACCTCGGCACGCATGAGGTTGAAGATCAGCCGAGCCCTGCTGCCTGCAGCCGCCTGTGCGCCGATGTCCGTGAAGGCCTCCTCGCTGAACGAGAGGCAAAGATCCCCGGTGAGGATCGCGGCTGCATGCCCAAACCGCTCGCTGTCCAGCGCCCAGCCCTGCGCGTGGTGCAGCTGGCTGAAGCGGCGATGCACGCTGGGGCCGCCCCGCCGCGTGTCCGAGCGGTCAATGATGTCGTCATGGATCAGGGCAGCTGCCTGGAAAAGCTCCAGGGCCGATCCCGCCGTCACGATTTCCTGGGCCGACGGCTCGCCGCCCGCGCCGCGCCACCCCCAATAACACATAAGCGCGCGGAGCCTTTTGCCGCCGGTCACCAGGTTGGAAATGGAACCCATAATGGGATCGATATCGGGTGAAATGGCGGCCATCAGGGATTGCCGCGTGGTGAGGAAGTCTGTCAGCTCACCGGCAACGGCGGCGACGAATTCAGTCTGCTCAATCCTTAACTGCTCCGAAACGCTCACTTGGCTGACTCAGCAGCCACGTTGGCGCCGATGGTGAACGTCGAGACACCGGCCGCTTCCACGGCGGCGATGTTGACCGTCTCGGACTCGTTCCGGACGAAATCCTTGGAAGCAACGGCGCCCACAGCGTCGCCGGGGACGGCTTTGAATCCCTGCCCCTCCAGGTGCTTGGTGTAGAAATCCACGACGGCGGCAGTCGGGGCGTTGATGCTGGCCACGAGTGCCGCGGTGGCGGGCGTTGATGTCTTGTCAAAGCTGCTCGAAACCACCGTGGCGCCGGGCATCAGGGGAAGCAGCGTTTCCGGGAACCCTGCAACGATTGTCCCCACAGTGGCGGACGTTCCGGGCGACGCCGTCGGACTGGCGGAGGCGGTAATGCTGGCGCTGTCCGACGCTGGTGCGGATGTAAATGAGGAGGATGACGTCACTCCGGGCTCCGCGGGGCTGCAGGCGGCGAGGGCCAGTATTGCGCCCGCGGCCAGTGCCGCTAATCCTGTTGGCTTAAGACTTCTCATGACGGTCACAGGGACTGTCCTCCTGGTGTTGATGCCGGATTCAGCCTCCAGTTTAGTCAGTACCAACCGATACAATTGCCGGTGTGGGGCCTGAGCGGAACAACCAGTACACCGAAGCGGGTCTTCGTGAGCTCCGGCGTAACTGCATCATGCACGTGGACATGGACGCCTTCTTCGTCTCCGTGGAGCTTCGCACGCGGCCGGAACTCCGCGGCAAACCGGTAATCGTTGGATTTCCCGCGGACCGCTCCGTGGTCCTCTCGGCGTCGTATGAAGCACGCGCGTTCGGGGTGAAGTCCGCCATGCCCATGGTGGTCGCCGCCAGGATGTGCCCCAAATCGGTCATCATTGAACCGCGCCACAAGCTGTACTACGAGGTTTCCGCCCAGCTGATGGAAATCTTCGAGTCCATCACCGATCTGGTGGAACCGCTGAGCGTGGACGAAGCCTTCCTGGACGTCGGCGGCGCCATCCGCCGGTTGGGACCCCCACGCGTCATCGGTGAATTGATCCGACGCCGGGTGGCTGCCGAACTGGGCATTACGGCCTCCGTGGGCATTGCAGCCAGTAAGTTCGTAGCCAAGATTGCTTCCACGCGTTGCAAGCCGGACGGACTGTTGCTGATTGGACCCGACGAGACAGTGCCCTACCTCCACAGCCTGCCCGTCGGGGCCTTGTGGGGAATCGGCGCGAAGACTACGGAGGTCCTTGCCCGGATGGGCATCCGGACGGTGGCGGACGTGGCGGCCACGCCGGTGTCCTCCCTGAAGAAAATGCTGGGTGCCACGGGTGAGCACGTGTACCGGTTGTCGTGGGGGATCGATCCGCGGCCCGTGACCCCCGTGAGGCTCGAGAAGAGCATCGGGGCTGAGGAGACGTTCGCCGTGGACACAGGCGATGACGGGCTGATCGCCCGGGAATTGCTGCGGCTTTCCCACCGGACGGCAGGACGGCTGCGGAGTTCGGGGATGGTGGCACGGACGGTGGCGTTGAAGCTCCGCTACGCCGACTTTTCCACCATCACCAGGAGCCGCACTGTGCACACACCCGTGGACAGCGCCCAGCTGATTTATGCCGTGGCCATCCAGCTCCTGGAATCATTGGGGAGCCGTCCCATGACAGTGCGGCTTGTTGGCATCCGGGCCGAGCAGCTCGAAGCCACCGCCCACACGTCCCTTCAGCTGAGCCTTGACCGCCGGGATGACAACTGGCGGGCAGCAGAACAGGCCCTGGACGAGGTCAGCCGAAAATTCGGAAGCAAATCCGTCCTCCCCGCCAGTCTGCTGGATTCCGGAAACGGGTCTTAGCAGGGCGCCGGCACCTTTCCTGCGAGTTTCAGGGAGGTGATGGCCGTCTTTCAGAACGGCCCCTGACAAACTATCCTTATATGTACATAGTTTTCAGTTATTGCCGGACTTCTTGGACATGCTGCAGTTCCAATGGCCCGCATGCCGGTGTTCGCCTTCCGCCATCGTCGGCGGGGCGGGAACCTCCCGGGCATGTCGGTCGTTATCGGAGCAGTAGTACGGGATGGGACCAGCCCGGACGTTGGCCTACTTAAGGAGGTCGTGATGCCGCTCTCGGAGCACGAACAGAAGCTGCTGGAGCAGCTGGAGAAGCAGCTGCACGAGGACGATCCGAAGTTCGCGAATTCCATGGGTTCGGACCCTGGACGAACGTGGTCCACCCGTCACATCGTGATTGGGGTGCTCTGCGCCCTCGCGGGGATCGCCCTGCTCCTGGTCGGCGTTACAGTCCAGAACATCTTCGTCGGTGTCCTGGGCTTCGTGGTTATGGGCGCGGGTGTGTACTTCGCCACAATGCGTAACGCGTCCGGCGGCAAGCAGCGCTCCGCACCTGGCACTGGTAAGTCCGGGAAGCCCCGGAGTTCCTTTATGTCCAGCCTGGAAGAACGCTGGGACGAGCGTCGCCGCGACGAATCCTAAGGCAGCGCCAGCAGGAACGGTTCCACGGCGATAGGCCGTGCCGTCCTCCATTTCCCTCCCCTCGGTCAGGATGACCGCAGCAGAAGACCCGCCCCGGCGGGTCTTCTGCTTTTAACCCGGAGGCAGGTAGCGCTAGGGGTCTGTTTGAGCGCTCAAACCGGCACCTACTCCTACGTGGTTGGGGAGCCCGGGGACCGCGGATCCGCCGCCGGCATCAGATGAGAGCCCGACGGCGGCCTGGCACCGCCGTCGGGCAGTTATGGTTTGCGCCGAAACGGCGCCGGGCCCTCCACTTCCATCCACCGCCTGCTCCCGCGCCATTTGGGGGACGAAGGCCTGAAATGGGGGAATATTGGCCTGATTTGCGTTGACTGTGGTGGAAAGTGGAGTAATGTGGAGGACATAAGAGGGTAGTTGCAACACAGGGGATGTGCAGTTCCTGACGGCAGACAGGCGGTGGGCCAGTGTTTCTGGGCACACACTCGCCACGTCTGGACGAAAAGGGCCGAATTATCCTCCCTGCGAAGTTCCGTGAGGAGCTTGCCAGCGGGCTTGTTCTCACCAGGGGACAGGAACGGTGCATCTACGTCTTCAGTGAGCAGGAATTTGCACGTGTCCACGAGCAAATGCGGGAGGCGCCCATTTCCTCCAAGCAGGCCCGGGACTACATCCGCGTCTTTCTCTCTGGAGCCTCGGACGAGGTACCTGACAAGCAGGGGCGCATAACCATTCCGGCTGCGCTCCGGGAGTACGCAGGCCTCGGCAGGGAACTGGCCGTTATCGGTGCAGGAACCCGGGCCGAGATCTGGGATGCCCAGGCCTGGAACGAGTACCTCGCGGAGAAGGAAACCGCCTTCTCCGAAACCGACGATGCCATTCCGGGGATCCTGTGATCACCTGAACGGCCCGGCGGACGCTTCTTGAACGAGATCTCCAGCCGCCCATCGGACAGTCAACCTGGCTCACTTCCCCGGAGCCAGGCCGGCAGGTCGATAGGCGCGGATGGGGATCTGGCTCAAGAAGCAGCACACCAGCACCCACGGCAGGAAAGGACGAAGGCATGAACGATGACCCGAAGCCAACGTCCGAACGCCATGTGCCGGTCCTCAAGGACCGGTGCATCAATTTGTTGGCCCCCGGCTTCGAAGCTGCCCGCCTCCGAGGTGAAACCCCCATCGCGATTGATGCGACCCTCGGCATGGGCGGCCACTCCGAAGCTATGCTGGAGCGTTTCCCGGATCTGCACCTGATCGGCATCGACCGTGATGAGGAAGCCCTGGCACTGGCCGGGGAGCGGCTGGCGCCTTTCGCTTCCCGGACTGACCTGGTCCACGCCGTCTACGACGAAATCGCCGACGTCCTCGAAGACCTGGGCGTGGCACAGGTTCATGGCATCCTGATGGACCTGGGCGTTTCATCCCTGCAGCTGGACGAGCGTGAGCGAGGCTTCGCCTATTCCTTTGACGCTCCGCTGGACATGCGGATGGACACCAGCCGCGGGCAGACCGCAGCAGATGTGGTCAACAACTACAGCGAAGAGGATCTCGTCAGGATCATCCGGAAGTGGGGCGAGGAGAAGTTCGCCGGCCGGATCGCCAACAGGATTGTCGCGGCGAGGACAGTTAAGCCTTTCGCCACCACCGGGGAACTCGTGGAACAGATCCGCTCCGTGGTGCCGGCGGCAGCCGCCAAATCGGGCGGCCACCCGGCCAAACGGACGTTCCAGGCACTGCGCATTGAAGTGAACGAGGAACTCGACGTGCTCGAGCGCGCTGTTCCTGCCGCCGTGGCAGCAACGGCCCTGGGCGGACGCATTGTGGTGATGTCTTACCATTCCCTCGAGGACAAAATCGTCAAATCAGTTTTCCAGGCTGGCTCCAAATCCTCCGCGCCGCTCGGATTTCCGGTGGAGCTTGAGGAACACAAGGCCTTCCTCAAAACCCTGACCAAGGGCACCGAGGTACCCACCGCCGTCGAGATTGCAGAAAATCCGCGCGCGGCCTCCGCCAGGCTGCGGGCCGTGGAACGTATCAGAGCCAGGAGAGACGCATGAGCACTGCCGCCGTCAAGAACTTTCCGGTCGTCTCCGGCAGCAGCGCCCCGGCGATCAGGTCGCTTCCCTCTGGCCCCGGCCGCAGGGAACGCACACCCCTGTCTGTGGTGCGTTCCGCCCCCAAGAAGCGCCGTGCGCCGTTTGTGGTGATGTGTTTCGCCCTGCTCGCTGTTGCGCTCGTAGCCGTGCTGGTCCTGAACATCTCAGTTTCTGCCTCCCAGTACCAGCTCGTGGAACTGAGGGGTAAGCAAAGCACGCTGACCAAGCAGAACCAGGACCTGACACAGCAGGTCCAGAACTTCGAGGCGCCCCAGAACCTGGCGGCAAAGGCCTCAGACCTGGGCATGGTGGCTTCGACCGTCAAAGGCCAGATCGACCTCTCCACCCTTGCCGTCACGGGCAAGGCAACTCCGGCGGTGAAGGGTGGCGCGGCTGGATCGGTTATCCCTGCTCCAGCCGTAGAGGGAGTGCTCACCGTGGTTCCCCCGGCAACGAAGTGGGAGCCGCTGACGAACCGTAAACCGGCTGCCGAGAAACCGGCCCCTGCTGCGGCCCCTGCACCGGCCCCGGCAGCGGCACCTGCCGCTGCAGCACCGCCGGCTGAAGCGCCCGCACTACCGGCACGTGCCGTGGAGCTCCACGGCGGTTCGGTTCCAGCACCCGAACAGAAGGTGCCCGGGTCTAACCGGTAGCCGCTGAAGGATAGCCAGTCAGGTAATAAACAGGCAACAGGCGAGCAGCAAGGGAATCACGGTGGCGCAGAGGACCGGCAAGGCAAAAAGCGGCAAGGCCCCTAACGCCACCAAGCGGCTGCGCCTCGGCCTGGGCATTATGCTGACGCTGCTATTAGTGGTGGGCGGCAAGCTCTTTTTCGTCCAAGGGCTCGACGTCGGCGGGATGGCCGCAGCTGCGCTCGATTACCGGATGCGCGAGACTTCCCTCCCCGCCGAACGCGGCAGCATCCTTGGCGCCAACGGGACGGTCCTGGCCAACAGTGTGATCCGCTACAACGTTGTGGTGGACCAAACCACCAACACCAAGACAGAGAAGTTCTGGCGCCTGGAGGAGGGCGTGGACAAACTTGTTGAAGTCAGCCGGGACCAGGGCATCAGCGAACTCGCGGCTGTCCTGGGCATGGACGCTGACGAACTCAGGAACGCCGTGACGGGCGAATCGAAGTACCACATCGTCGCTAAGGACCTGAAGCCGGACGTTGAGCTCAGGGTCTCGGATCTCAGTATTCCCGGCATCGTCACTGAGGGCGTCAGCAAACGCGTGTACCCCAACGGTTCCGTGGCCGGCGGTATTATCGGCTTCCTCCAGGATGGCAACACGGGCCAGGCGGGGATCGAGCAGACGCAGGATGGGCTGCTGCGCGGGAAGGACGGCAAGCGGCTCTTCGAGATCGGTGCCGACGGTCTCCGGATTCCGGTCGGCGTGGATGAGCTGACACCGCCGGAGGACGGCAAGGACGTCAAGCTCACGCTCAATTCCGATCTCCAGTATTTCGCCCAGCAGGCCATTCAGAGCCAGTCAGACAAACAGGGCGCCGAGTGGGGTGTCATCACCGTGATGGATGCCAAGACCGGTGACATTGTCGCGATGGCGGACACTAATGCCCCGGATCCGAACGATCCCGGACGGGTAGCCGCCAAGGACCGCGGCGTGCGCTCCGTGACCGCAGCGTATGAGCCAGGCTCGGTACAGAAGATGATCACGGCCGCGGCCCTGATTGAAGAAGGAAAATCCAGCCCCCTGGATACCTTCACACTCGGACCGTCGTACACCGTGGACGGCCAGACCTTCACAGACGCCTTTACCCATGGCACCGAAGAGCGCACGCTCGCCGGCATCCTGGGTTGGTCAATGAACACCGGCACCGTGGCGGCCGGGTCGCGGCTGACCAAGGAACAACGGTACGAGTGGCTTAAGGAATTCGGCATCGGCGAAGCCCCGGACATTGGATTGCCGGCTACGGCCTCCGGCATTCTCACACCGGCGGACCAGTGGGACGGCCGCCAGGAATACACGGTGCTGTTCGGCCAGGGCGTATCGCAGTCCACCCTGCAGACAGTCCGAGCCTTCCAGACGATCGCCAACAACGGTGTGATGCTCCAGCCGCGCCTGATTGACGCGTACGTTTCACCGGACGGAACAGAGGAGAAAGTCGCCCCGCAGCCTTCCCGCCAGGTGGTGTCGGACGGCACCGCGCAGCAGGTCCAGGACATCCTGGAAAGCGCGGTGACCGAAGGCCAGATCAAGGACGCCGCGATCGACGGATACCGGGTGGGGGCAAAAACCGGAACCTCTGAATCGCCGTGCGACGACGGGAAGTCAGGGTTCTGCGGCTTCACCGCTTCAATTGTGGGGATGGCGCCGATGGATGATCCCCGGTTTATTGTTGAGGTGGTGCTGCAGCGTCCCAAGGGCAATATCTACGGCATTACGCAGGGGCCCGTGTTCCGTTCGGTCATGAGCCAGGCGCTGCGCACTTACAACGTGCAGCCGTCCACGGGCGAACCGGCCAGGCTGCCGCAGTACGCCAAGTAGCATCAAACCAGGCAGCAGTTCCCTTAACGCCCGCAGCGGAAGCAGTCTCCCGCGGGCATGATCCACTAGCACCACCATCGGAGATTTCCTTGTCAGAGCAGAAGGCATCAGCTAGCAAGGCGGGGCCGGCAGGGGAACCGGCCGCCGCGCGGTTCAGGCCTACGGCAGTTGCTGCGGTCCGTCTGGACACGATCGGCGACGCAATCGGGGTGCAGGTCCCGGGTGCCTCCGCTGCCATCAGCGTCACGGGAATTTCACTGAATTCGCGAACAGTGGAACAGGGCGACCTGTATGTGGCGCTGCCGGGTGCTTCCCGCCATGGAGCTGACTTCGTGTCGCAGGCGGTCGGCAGGGGAGCGGTGGCAGTACTGACCGACGACGCCGGCGCACGCCTTCTCGCGCTGTCCGCGGACACCGCCGTCCCCGTCCTGGTGGTGGACGGACCGCGCAACGTGGTGGGGCCGCTGTCCGCCATGATCTACCAGAGCCAGCCAACAGCTGGGCGGACGCCGCGCTTGTATGGTGTGACGGGAACCAACGGCAAGACCACCACCACGTACTTCATCAACGCCTTGCTCCGTGCGCTCGGGCAGCAGACGGGCCTGATCGGAACCATCGAAATCGTGGCCGGCGGAGAACCGGTTCCCAGCCTCTTGACCACACCTGAGTCACCGGATCTCCACGGCTTGCTCGCCCTCATGCGGGAACGGGGACTGGACGCCGCGTCCATGGAAGTCTCCTCCCACGCCGTGTCCTTCCAGCGGGTGGACGGTGTGCTCTTCGATATCGCCGGTTTCACGAACCTGACGCAGGACCATCTGGACCTGCACGGCACCATGGAGGACTACTTCGCCGCAAAGGCGGAGCTGTTCTCGCCGGGCCGTGCCCGCAGGGCTGTGGTGACGGTCGACGACGAATGGGGCCGCCGGCTTGCCGCCACGGCACGGATCCCGGTCACCACCCTCTCGATGACACCCGGTGGAGCTCCCAGCGACTGGACCGTTACGGCCACCCATGCGCGCGGATTGGGAACCGACTTCAGCCTGCGGGGACCCGACGGCGTTAACCTCAACGTCCACACCGGCCTGCCGGGCACTTTCAACGTGGCCAACGCCGCGCTGGCCACGGTAATGGTCATGGCCAGCGGAATGGACGCCGCCACCGTGCAGGCCGCCCTGGACCACCAGGACCCCTTCACCGTGGCTGTACCGGGACGGATGCAGCTCGTCTCTGAAGAACCGGCGGCCGTAGTGGACTTCGCCCACAACACTGATGCCCTGGCACGCGCACTGGAAGCGGTCAGGGCACCGCTGCCCGGCTCCCGGGTGATCGTGGTTTTCGGAGCCACCGGACAGCGCGACCAGGGCAAGCGGCCCGCCATGGGAGCCGTTGCCGCAAAGATGGCCGACATCGTCATCGTCACGGATGACGACCCCCACGACGAGGACCCTGCGGCCATCAGGGCAGATGTGCTGGCGGGCGCGCGGTCAGCGCGCGAACAGGAATCGCCAGGGTGTGTCATCGAAGAGGTTTATCCCCGCGGCGCCGCCATCCGGCGCGCCGTAGAACTGGCCGGTCCAAGCGACACCATCCTGGTGGCGGGCCGGGGACATGAGGTCTGGCAGGAAGTCAAGGGCGTCAATCTTGCACTGGACGACCGGGTGGAACTGCGGAACGCCTTGACAGCCAGGGGATTCACCGTTCTCCGAGACGACCGGATAGAGTCCTAGACCGAGATGATTGCACTTACTGCGGCGGAAATCGCCGATATCACACACGGCCGCCTGGACGCCGATCCGGGGATCACGCCCCTTTCGGTGGTCACTGATTCGCGGGAGGCTGCCGCTGGGTCGCTGTACGTGGCGAAACCTGGCGAGCATTCCGATGGCCACGACTTCGTTGCCGCCGCCTTCAGCCGCGGTGCGGTGCTGGTTCTCGCTGAGCGCCCCGTGACGGGGCCGGACGGCGTTAACTATCCGGCTGTCCTGGTTGAGGATGCCGTGCTGGCCATGGGCGCGCTGGCGGCCGAAGCGGTCCGTCGGATCCGCCTGGCCCGGTCTGCTGCAGGCGACGCCCTGACCGTCATCGGGATCACCGGTTCCGCCGGGAAGACCACCACCAAGGACCTCCTCGCCGGCATCCTCACCCATCAGGCCGCCACCGTTGCCCCGCAGGGGTCCTACAACGGCGAGGTGGGCGTGCCGCTCACCGTCTTCCGAGCCGACACCCAAACGCGCTACCTGGTGATCGAGATGGGTGCCACTGGCATCGGGCACATCCGATACCTGGCCGACATGGTGAAGCCTGACATCGGCGTCGTCCTCGGCATCGGCACTGCTCACGCCGGGGAGTTCGGCGGCGTGGAAAACATTGCCCAGGCCAAGGGCGAACTGGTGGAGGCCCTCGCCGCCAGCGGCACCGCCGTCATCAACCTCGACGACGACCGCGTCGCTGCCATGCGCAGCCGCACCGGCGCCACCGTGCTGGGCTTCTCGGCCGAAGGACGCCCTGACGCGACCGTTCGGGCCGAGAATCCAGACACAAACGCTGAGGGCAACCCGGAATTCGGGCTCGTCCTGCCCGGCGCCGAATCAGGCCTGCACGTCAGCAGCCGCCTCATCGGTGCCCACCACACCGGCAACCTCCTCGCCGCAGCAGCGGCCGCGTACGCGGCCGGGGTATCCGGCAAGGACATCGCCGCATCGCTGAGCACACAGTCAGCAGCAAGCCGTTGGCGCATGGAACGCACCGAACGTGCTGACGGCGTGACCATCATCAACGACGCCTACAATGCCAACCCGGAGTCCATGCGGGCGGCCCTGCGCACCCTGGCCGACCTGGGCCGCGGACGGCGCACCTGGGCCGTCCTGGGCGCCATGCTGGAACTGGGACCCGATTCAATCCGTGAACACACCGTTGTGGGCACCCAGGTGGTCCGCCTGAACATTTCCCGGCTGGTCGTCGTCGGCCGCGAAGCCCGCGCACTTTACGTTTCCGCCGTCCAGGAGGGTTCCTGGGGCGACGAATGCGTCTTTGCCGAAACCGCCGAGGACGCCTATGCGCTTCTGAACGCCGAGCTTGAGCCCGGCGACCTGGTGCTTTTCAAGTCGTCCAACAGCGTTGGACTGCGGCATCTGGGCGATCGGATAGCATTACCCCCACAATCCACGGAACCCACCGACGAAGGGAGCGAGCTGCTGTGATTGCACTACTTATCGGCGCAGGACTTGCCCTGCTGTTTGCCTTGGTGGGAACGCCGCTGTTTATCCGCTTGCTTGTCCGCAAGAGCTACGGCCAATTCATCCGTGATGACGGACCCACGTCCCACCACACCAAACGCGGTACGCCCACCATGGGCGGCACCGTGGTGGTGGGCGCGGTCCTGCTCAGCTACGGACTGACCCACCTGATTATGTGGATGATGAACCCGGACTCGGCGGGCCCCTCCGCCTCGGCCCTGATCCTGCTCTTCCTGATGGTCGGCATGGGGCTGGTGGGCTTCCTGGACGATTTCATCAAGATCTCCCGCCAGCGGAGCCTGGGACTGGACGCGAAGGCCAAGCTCATCCTCCAGGCCGCGGTAGGCATAGCCTTCGCCATCCTGGCACTGAACTTTCCCGACCCGGACGGCCTCACGCCGGCCTCGACCAAAATCTCCCTGGTCCGCGACATTCCCTGGCTGGACCTGGCCTTCGCCGGCACGGTGGTCGGCGCAATCCTCTTTGTCCTGTGGTCCAACCTGATCGTCACGGCGGCAACCAACGGCGTGAACCTGACGGACGGCCTGGACGGTCTCGCTGCCGGCGCCTCGGTCATGGTCTTCGGTGCCTACACGCTGATGGGCATCTGGCAGAACAACCAGGCCTGCGGGTCACCGCGGGAAGCTGGCAGCGGCTGCTACTCCGTCCGCGACCCCCTGGACCTAGCGCTCCTGGCAGCCATTCTGAGCGCCGCCCTCGTGGGGTTCCTCTGGTGGAACACCTCCCCGGCCAAGATCTTTATGGGTGACACCGGGTCATTGGCCATCGGCGGCGCAATCGCCGGCTTCGCCATCCTGTCGCGGACGGAACTGCTGCTGGGAATCATCGGCGGCCTGTTCGTCCTCATTACCCTGTCCGTGATCATCCAGGTGGGCTACTTCAAGGCCACCGGCGGTAAACGCGTCTTCAAGATGGCGCCGCTGCAACATCACTTCGAACTCAAGGGCTGGGCAGAAGTCACGGTGGTGGTCCGGTTCTGGATCCTGGGAGGGCTCTTTGTGGCCGTGGGCCTGGGTGTTTTCTACGCTGAATGGGTTGTGCTCCTGTGACTGTTTCTCCCCGCCTGCAAAACCTGGTCAGTTGGGACTCTGATTGGGCGGGACTGCGCGTTGCAGTTACCGGCATCGGAGTGTCCGGGTTCGCCGCGGCAGATACCCTCATCGAACTCGGTGCCCGGGTGGTGGTGGTTGACGCCGCCACGTCCGGGACAGCCAAGGCACAGGCCGACACCCTGAAGATCGTCGGCGCCGTGGACGTGCTCCTGGGCGAGGAAGCCGTCAACAGGATCCCCAAGATCGATGGCAGCTTCCCCGAACTTATCGTGACCTCCCCGGGTTGGCGGCCTGACCAGGCGCTCCTAGCGGCCGCTGCACGCGCCCACATTCCGGTCTGGGGCGACGTCGAGCTTGCCTGGCGCCTGCGGGTCCGGGACGGGCACAAAACCGCTGACTGGCTGACCATCACCGGGACCAACGGCAAAACCACCACGGTGGGCCTGACAGCGTCGATGCTGCAGGCCGCCGGACTGAAGGCAATCGCGGTCGGCAACGTGGGAACCCCCATCCTGGACGCCCTCCGCGACCCCGTGGAGTACGACGTCTTCGCCGTTGAACTTTCCAGCTTCCAGCTGCACTGGGCTGAATCGCTTTCGCCGGTGGCCAGCGTCTGCCTGAACGTGGCTGAAGACCACGTTGACTGGCACGGTTCCTACAACTCTTACCTCGCGGACAAAGCCAAGGTCTACGCACGGACCCAGAAGGCCTGCATCTTCAACGCGGAGCAAATCGAGACCGAACGGATGGTTGAGGACGCCGACGTTGTGGAGGGCTGCCGGGCCGTCGGCTTCACCACACTAACGCCGGCCATCAGCATGCTCGGCGTCGTGGAGGGCCTGCTCGTCGACCGCGCGTTTATCGAGGAACGCAGGGACAGCGCCGCCGAGTTGGCCTCGATGACCGACCTGGGGCAGTTTGCGCCCCGGCACATGGTGGCCAACGCCCTTGCGGCTGCAGCCCTCGTCCGGGCCTACGGTGTGGATGCGAAGGCCGTGCGCCAGGGCATCCAGGATTACGTGCCAGGCAACCATCGCATCCAGCCGGTCGCCAAGGAGAACGGCGTGCTCTGGGTCAACGATTCCAAGGCCACCAACCCGCACGCAGCAGCCGCGTCACTGGCCACATTTGAGAACGTCATCTGGATTGCCGGCGGCCTGTCCAAGGGCGTCAGCTACGACCACCTGGTCCGGGACCACGCCGCCCGGCTCAAGGCTGTGGTACTCATCGGTACGGACACCGCCCCGCTTGCGGACGCCCTGCAGCGACACGCGCCGGATGTCCCCGTGATCATGCCGGAGCCGGGCGACACTGAAAATATGCAGACTGCCGTAACGGGCGGAGCCACCACGGACAGCTCGCCGGATTCCGGTGCGGCCGTGATGTCCCGGGCCGTTGCGTCAGCAGCGAAGCTGGCGGCATCAGGCGACACTGTGCTGATGGCCCCGGCAGCTGCTTCCATGGATCAGTTCTCTTCCTATGCTCACCGCGGCGACGCCTTTATTGAAGCTGTCCGCGAGCTGGTGGAAGGGCAGGCCCAGACCAGCGAGGAGTAACAATGGTCAGCACGCCCACCCGGACGCCGGCCTCACGGCCGCGCGCCGGGCAACCCACTTCTCCCGCTAAGTCCACCGTCACCCTGCCGGACCGGATCCGGGACTGGTACCAGGCCTTCTGGTCCGCGCTGGAAGGAACCGGCACCTCCAAGAACGGCTCAACGTATTACCTGATCCTTGGATCCACGCTGGCCCTGACCGCCATCGGCATCATGATGGTGCTGTCGGCCTCAAGCGTCGAATCCATCGCTGCCGGAAAATCGCCCTACGGCGACGCCCTGAAGCAGGGAATGTTCGCCGCCATTGGCATCTTCACCATGTTTGTCCTCTCGCGCATCAACGTGGTCTGGCTGAAGCGCCTAGCCTGGCCGGGGCTGGGCGCCGCCCTTGTCCTCCTGGTCCTGGTGCAGCTGATCGGTGACGAAGTCAACGGCAACAAGAACTGGATCGACCTGGGCGGCATCACCTTCCAGCCGTCCGAGGCGTCCAAGCTGACGCTTGCACTGTGGATGGCTACTGTCCTGGCCAGGAAAGGGAAGCTGCTGCGGCGCTGGCCCCACGTGCTGATCCCGGCCGTGCCGCTGGCGGGCGGGGTAATCGGCCTGGTCCTGCTGGGCAATGACCTGGGCACGGCCATGATCATCATGATGATCACTGCGGCCGCCCTCTTCTTCGCCGGAGTACCGCTCTACCTGTTCGGTTTCGCCGCCCTGGCCGCCGCCGCCGGTACAGCCGTCATGGCCATCACCAGCTCAAACCGCATGTGCCGCATCACCTCGTGGTGGACGGGCCAGTCCTGTGCCGACGGCATTGACGCCAACTACCAGGCCACCAATGGCCTCTACGGGCTTGCCTCCGGCGGCTGGTTCGGCGTTGGCCTCGGCCAAAGCCGGCAAAAGTACAGCTGGATCCCGGAAGCCCACAACGACTTCATCTTCGCCATCATCGGCGAGGAACTCGGCCTGGTGGGCACCGTCGTCGTGCTTGTCCTTTTTGCCATCCTTGGCGCCGCCATCTACCGCGTAGTGGTGGCGCAGGAGGACATGTTCCACAGGGTGCTGGCCGGCACCATCATGGTGTGGCTGCTGGGGCAGGCCACGGTCAACATGGCCGTGGTGACAGGGCTGATGCCTGTGATCGGCGTGCCGCTGCCGTTCATTTCATACGGCGGTTCGGCATTGCTGATGTCGCTATGCGCCGTGGGGGTGGTGCTGTCGCTCGCCCGCGAACAGATGGCGCCTGCCCTCCGGCCGAAGAAACTGCTCAAATTCGGCGCAAAGAAGGCCGGGGGAGCCACTGGCCGCAAACCTGCTGGCCAGAAAACCGCTGCCCGCAAAACCGCCAGCCCCAAAACAACCGCAAGAAAGCGTACGTAGCACCAAATGACTTCCCAGAACCTGTCCATTGTCCTGGCGGGCGGCGGAACCGCCGGCCACATCAGCCCCCTGCTGGCCATCGCGGCCGCCCTGCGTGCCGCCGCGCCCGGTGCCAGGCTGCTCGCTGTGGGCACGCCCGCCGGCATGGAAACCCGGCTGGTGCCCGCCGCCGGCCTGGAACTGGCCACCATCGACCGGGTGCCGTTTCCGCGGAAACCTTCCGTTGACCTCCTCAAGCTGCCCGCACGCCTGGCCGGGGCGGTCAGGCAGTCCGGACGCATCCTCGACGACGCCTCGGCCGACGTCCTGGTGGGCGTCGGCGGCTACGTCTGCACACCGCTGTACCTCGCCGCCCGGCGCCGGGGAATCCCCATCGTGATCCATGAGGCCAATACCAGGCCCGGCCTGGCCAACCGGGTGGGATCGTTCCTGACCCGTCACGTGGCCACTGCCTTCGACACCACGCGCCTGCGTCACGCCCGCCATGTGGGCATGCCCATGCGGACCGAAATCTCCAGCCTGGACCGGGACGCTGCCCGCGCCGCCGCGCGCGAAGCACTGGGCCTGGATCACACCTCGCCCACGCTGATTGTGACCGGCGGTTCCTCCGGGGCCCAGAGCATCAACCGCGCGGTCGCCGCCTCCGTCCAGGACCTTGGCGCGGCGGGAATCCAGACACTTCACATCACCGGCCGCGGCAAGACGGTCTTAGGGCCCGACGGCGGCCCGCTCGCCGCGCCGGGGTACCGGCAGGTGGAGTACGTGGACGGCATGGAACGGGTGTACGCCGCCGCGGACGTGCTGCTGGCGCGGTCCGGCGCAGCCACGGTCTGCGAAGTGGCCGCCGTGGGTGTACCGGCAGTGTTTGTCCCGCTGCCCATCGGCAACGGCGAGCAGGCGCTCAACGCGGCGGGCCTCGTGAACGCCGGTGGCGCACTCCTGGTCCAGGATAAGGACTTCACCGCGCAGTGGGTGGCGGGCCAGCTCATCCCCCTGGTCACCGACCCCGGCCGTCTGGCCACCATGGCCGCCAGCTCGCGCCGCCTTGGCATCAGAAACGCCGATCAGCGCATGGCTGATCTTGTCCTGGAAGCGGTATCCGCATGATCCCCGCAAGCATCCGCAGCCAGGAGTCCCTGGGCCGCGTCCATTTCATCGGCATCGGCGGGGTGGGAATGTCCGCCGTGGCCCGCATCATGGTGGCCCGCGGCGTCGCCGTCAGCGGGTCGGATGCCAAGGACCTTCCGGTGATGGCGGAGCTGGCTGCCGCCGGGGCGAGGATCGCCGTCGGATACGCCGCCGCCAATCTGGGCGATGCCCAGACCGTGGTGGCCGGCTCGGCGATCCGTGCGGACAACCCCGAACTGGTGGCCGCGCGTGCGGCCGGCCTGCCCGTGCTGCACCGCTCGGAGGCGCTGGCGGCCACCATGGGGGAGGACCTCGTGGTGACCGTGGCAGGAACCCACGGCAAGTCCACCACCACCTCCATGATCACCGTCCTGCTCCAGGGCGCCGGGATGGATCCGTCGTTTGCCATCGGCGCCAACGTGCCTGCGCTCGGCGTCAACGCCGCCCACGGCACGTCAGGGGTCTTTGTGGCCGAAGCGGACGAGTCCGACGGGTCCTTCCTGAACTACAGGCCAAAGATAGCCGTGGTCACTAACGTCGAACCCGATCACCTGGACCACTACGGCACCGCCGAGGCCGTCTACGAGTCCTTCGACCGCTTTACGGAGCTGCTTCCGGCCGACGGCGTCCTGATTGCCTGCGCTGATGACGCCGGCGCCGCAGCCCTCGCAGAGCGCACGCTCGCGCGCGGCAACACCCGGGTGGTGCTGTACGGCACCACTGACGGGTCGGACCTGGTGCTGCACGACGGCGGCCCGGGGGATGTGGCGGTCTCCTCACCCGCCGGGCGGTTCGCCCTGGACCTGCAGGTCCCGGGCCGGCACAACGCGCTGAACGCCGCCGCCGCCGTCGCCGTCGCGCTGGAGCTGGGGGTCGACGCCGAAGCTGCCGCGCGTGCCTTGGCGCACTTCTCGGGCGCTTCCAGGCGCTTTGAACTGAAAGGGGAGGCGCGCGGCGTGCGCGTCTATGACGACTACGCCCACCACCCCACCGAGGTCCGGGCCGCCCTGACGGCGGCACGGTCCGTGGCCGGCGGGCACCGCGTCCATGTTTTGTTCCAGCCGCACCTGTTCTCCCGCACCAGGGAGTTCGCCAGGGAGTTCGCAGAAGCGCTGAACCTGGCAGACACCGCCCTGGTCCTGGACATATACCCCGCGCGCGAAGATCCCATCCCAGGAGTCAGCAGCCAGCTCATCGCCGAGCACCTGTCGCCCGGCGGACGCCTGGTGGAGTCGGGCGGGGCGGTTGCTGCCCTTACGGACGCCGCCGGGCCCGGCGACATCATCCTGACCGTCGGGGCAGGGGATGTCACGGCCTTCGGACCGCAGATCGTGCAGGCTCTCGGTGGGTAGTCCGCGCCGGCCCACCTACGCTTCACCAGGCAGGCGGCAGCCACCCGCGCCAGCGGAACCGGAGGTGATCTCGGCCTCCAAAAGCGCCCCGGAAGCGGACACCCCGTCTTCGCCCGGCCGCAAGAAAGTGAAGGACGCGGACCGGAACCCGCCGGCAGACAAGGCACCGGCAGACAAGGCACCAGCAGGCAAGGTGCCGGCAGGCAAGGCGCCGGCGGGCAAGGCGCCGGCGGGCACCGACAATGTGCTGGCCTTCCCGGAGCCGCCCGGAAAACGCCTTAAGCGGAACATCCTGGTGACCCTGGGCACTGTCCTGGCGTTGGTCTGCGCGCTGCTGGCCGCCGCAATCTTTTCGCCGGCACTCGCCGTAGGCACCGTTACGGTGTCCGGGACCCGGCTCGTCACCACGGAACAGGTGCAGGCCGCACTGGAGCCCCTGAAGGGCAGACCCCTGCCCCAGATCAGCGATGAGGAGGTCAGCCGCCTCCTGGCGCCGCTCGTCCAGATCAAGTCCGTCTCAACCCAGGCGCGCCCGCCGTCCGGGTTGATGGTCCAGGTTTTGGAGCGGGTCCCGGTGGCCCTGGTCAAGCAGGAGGAGCAGTACCAGTTGGTGGATGTGGACGGCGTGGTCCTGGCCAGCCCTGCGGACCCGGCCGCAGTTGCCCTGCCCGTGATCGACGGCGGCGCCGGAACCATCGGCAAGGACCTCTTCCAGGCCACCGCAGCGGTCCTCGGTGCACTCCCGCTGGACGTGCTGTCGAAGCTGTCCAACGCGTCCGCCCAGTCTGTGGACGCCGTTGAGCTCAAACTGGTGGACGGTCAGACCATCATTTGGGGGAATGCGGGGGAGAAGGAGCTCAAGGCCAAGGTGCTTGAAGCCTTGCTCAAAGTTCCCGCGGACCCGAAGAACCCCGTCCGTGTGTACGATGTGAGCGCGCCCCGGCATCCGGTGACGCGCTGAACGCTTTATTTACTCGGTATTCCCGCGACACGCGGCTCCGGTTATTGAATGTCCGAACCATAGGAAATAGCGTTCCAGACATGAGTTACTTGACATAACTATAACCTTCAACTCGAAGGTTAAGGTTCGAAGCTTCAAGCCCGACTCCACAGTTTTCGCAATAGGACACGAACAAGGGACACGTAACGTGGCAGCTCCGCAGAATTACTTGGCCGTCATCAAGGTCGTCGGCATCGGCGGCGGTGGCGTGAACGCAGTCAACCGCATGATCGAGGTCGGTCTTCGCGGCGTCGAATTCATCGCGGTCAACACCGATGCACAGGCATTGTTGATGAGCGATGCAGACGTCAAGCTCGACATCGGACGTGAGCTGACCCGCGGGCTCGGTGCAGGCGCCAACCCCGAGGTGGGCAAGCAGGCTGCGGAGGACCACGCCGACGAAATCGAAGAGGTCATCCGCGGCGCGGACATGGTGTTTGTGACCGCCGGCGAAGGTGGCGGCACGGGCACCGGCGGCGCCCCTGTGGTGGCACGCATCGCCCGGTCTCTCGGAGCGCTGACCATCGGTGTGGTGACCCGCCCGTTCACGTTCGAGGGCCGCCGTCGTGCGGGTTCTGCAGAGGCGGGCATCGACGCCCTCCGCGACGAAGTGGACACGCTGATCGTCATCCCGAACGACAGGCTTCTGTCCATCAGCGACCGCAACGTCTCCGTCCTGGACGCTTTCCGTTCCGCTGACCAGGTCCTGCTTTCCGGTGTCCAGGGCATCACGGACCTCATCACCACCCCCGGCCTGATCAACCTCGACTTCGCGGACGTCAAGTCCGTGATGCAGGGTGCAGGCTCCGCGCTGATGGGCATCGGCTCCGCCCGCGGTGAAGACCGTGCGGTGAAGGCTGCCGAGCTCGCCATTGCATCGCCGCTGCTGGAAGCCTCCATCGACGGCGCCCATGGTGTCCTGCTCTCCATCCAGGGCGGTTCAGATCTTGGCCTGTTCGAAATCAATGAAGCTGCCCGCCTGGTCCAGGAAGTGGCCCACCCCGAAGCCAACATCATCTTCGGTGCCGTGATTGACGATGCCCTCGGTGACGAGGCCCGTGTCACGGTCATTGCCGCCGGTTTCGACGACGTCAAGGCCACCTCTCCCTCCATGGACCAGTCCCAGCCGCACGTCGCACCCCAGCGGCCCGCAGCGGCGCCCGCGCCGGCTCAGGCTCCCACCTCGGGCGGCAGCCACCAGCACAACGTCCAGCCAGTCCACGCCGGAGTCGGCGCGTCAGGCCTAAGCAACTGGGGCCAGCAGCGCCCGTCGTCGGTCCCCGCCGATTCAGGTTTCGACGTCGACCTGCCCTCGGTAGTGGAGCCGGACCTCTCAGGGAACCGCGTCGATGACCTGGATGTCCCCGACTTCCTGAAGTAGGGCCCGGGTTGTTCTATTGGCGGGCCGAAGTGTCTGCTGGCGTGAGTGTGGCGTTTACAGACACCCGGGCCGGCAATCTCGCCCTGCACGTCGGGGACAACGCCGTTGACGTTCTCCAGCGCCGGGAGGCGCTGGAGAACGCGGCCGGCATGGCCCGTGGTTCCCTCCGGTTCATGGAGCAGGTCCACGGCACGGCCGTGGAAATGATGGAGCCGGCCACGCCTGCGCCGACCGCTGATGCCATGGTGTCGCGGGGAATGCCGCTGGCGGTCATGGTGGCCGACTGCATCCCGGCAGTACTCGTAGGGGAAGGACCAGACGGTCCGGTCCTCGCCGCCGTGCACGCAGGCCGCCCGGGGATAGAAAACGGCATTCTCCCGGCGGCAGTGGAGCGGATGCGCTCAGCTGGGGCCACCGCCATCCGTGCCTGGCTGGGCCCGTCAATCTGCGGGCGTTGCTATGAGGTGCCCGCCGAACTGCGCGCCCAAGTAGCTGCCCAGGTGCCGGCGACCTGGGCTGCCACGTCCTGGGGCACGCCGGCACTGGATCTCCCGGCGGGGGCGAAGAGCCAACTTGAAGCTGCCGGCGTCGTCATTGAATATGCGGGTCCGTGCACGCTTGAAAACGAAGAGCTTTTCTCTTACCGCAGGTCCAACACCACCGGGCGCTTCGCGGGACTGGTGTGGTCGCATGAATGAGGGCACTGTGGAGGACAACGCCGAACGGATGGCTGATCTGGCGGAGCGCCTCGCCGCCGTGCAGCGGCGCATTGAAGCCGCCGTCGAAGACTCAGGCCGGGCGGGGGAACTGCCGACGCTGATTGTGGTCACCAAGTTCCATCCGGCCGCCGACATCAGGCGCCTGGCTGCGCTGGGCGTCCGCGACGTCGGCGAAAACAGGGACCAGGAAGCCTCCTCGAAGGCGGCCGAACTGGCAGGCCTCGGACTCAACTGGCACTTCGTCGGGCAGCTGCAGAGCAAAAAAGCGAAATCCGTGGTGAAGTATGCCCATGCGCTCCATTCCGTGGACCGGCTGGCCCTGGTGGACAGCCTCGAGCGCGCCATCGCCGCGGAACAGGAGCGGACGGGCCGGGGAGCCCTGCAGTGCTTCATCCAGGTCAGCCTCGACGACGACGCCGGCGCGCACCGCGGCGGCGTGGCCGCGGCGGAGGTAGCACTCCTGGCCGAGCGGCTGGCGGCTGCGGCAGGACTGGAACTGGCGGGCGTTATGGCTGTCGCCCCGTTGGGCGCCAGTCCGCAGGCGGCGTTCGAAAAGCTGGCAGCCATCTCGGCAGCCTTGGTAGCGGAGCATCCCGGCGCGACGGCCATCTCGGCGGGCATGAGCCAGGACCTGGAAGCGGCCATCCGTTTCGGTGCGACACACCTGCGAATCGGTTCCGATATTCTCGGATCGCGTCCTGACGTGGGGTAGCGTCGAACCCATAGGAAGTGAGTGGCGGGGGATTCAAAGGCTGTCAAGTCATTGGGCGGCCCGCCTACGGACACGATTAGGAGTCGACCATGGCCGGCGCTCTGCGCAAGACAATGATCTATCTTGGGCTCGCCGATGGCGATGAACACTACGAGTCCGAGCACACCACAACACGTAAGGACGAGGACGATTCGATGGAAGTTGACCGCGAGGAACGCCGTTCACCGGCACCCGTCCGCGACGTCAGCCGCGAGTCATCACACGCCCCCGAAGAGGAATACCGCGCACCAGTGACCCCCATCAAGCGTGCGGCCTCAAGCCGCGAAGAACCGTCCGGGCTTCGGCAGATCACCACGATCCACCCGCGGTCCTACAATGACGCCAAGCTCATCGGTGAGAGTTTCCGGGACGGCATCCCCGTCATCATGAACGTCACCGACATGGGCGAAGCGGACGCCAAGCGTCTCGTTGACTTCTCGGCCGGCCTGGTTTTTGGTCTCCGGGGCAGCATCGAACGGGTCACCAACAAGGTTTTCCTGCTGTCACCGTCGTACATTGAGGTCATTGGCGATGACAAGAAGGTCAGCGAGACCCAGGCCAGCTTCTTCAATCAAAGTTAGCCCTGAGCTTATTCCGGATGCCAGACAGGTACACCTGTCTGGCATCTGTGCTGAAATAGACAAGAAACATTGGCAGGGCACCGCGGTATCCGGAATGGACATGGAGATATGAGTTAAGTCATGGGAATTGTTTTCGGACTTGTCTATATCGCCCTTTTGCTGTTCTTCGTGGCGCTGATCATCCGGCTGGTCTTTGACTGGGTCCAGATGTTTGCCAGGGAATGGCGTCCGCGTGGTGTTGCCCTCGTGGTGGCCCACACGGTGTACTCGATCACCGATCCGCCACTCAAGGGGCTCCGGAGGCTGATCCCGCCGTTGAGGCTCGGCGGCGTGACTTTGGACCTCGGGTTTCTGGTCCTGTTCATCGCCGTCAGCATCGCGATGGCGGTCACCAGGGGTTTCGCGTAATCTTCGACAAGACCTAGCGGCGCAGGCGAAGTTCCTGGAATTTGAACTCCCTCTGAGCCGCGAAGAAATCTCCGGTTTGACACCCAGTGTTGAATTAGAGGAACCAGACAATATTTAGGTACCGTAGTTTTGACGGCCGGAAGGCCTACTGACTAACTAGACCAATGAGGTGACCAGATGGCTTTGACGCCAGAAGACGTTGTCAACAAGCGCTTTCAGCCGACCAAGTTCCGCGAAGGCTACGACCAGGATGAAGTTGATGACTTCCTGGACGAGATCGTTGTGGAACTCAGGCGCCTGAACCAGGAGAACGACGAGCTCCGCAAGAAGCTTGCAGAATCAGGTTCCGGCGTGCCGGCCAGCTCCGCTGCGTCCGCCCCGGTGGTCGAGAAGGTTCCCGCACCCGTCAAGGCTGACAAGGTTGAGTCCCCGGCGAAGGCCGAGGTCGAGGCGAAAGCTCCCGACGCCGCCAAGAAGAAGGAAGCCGAGCCGTCAGCACCTGTTGCAGCCGTCCAGGCTGCTGCGCCCGCCGCGTCCAACGGAAGCACGGTTTCGGCCGAGTCCGCTGCCGGTCTGCTCGCCATGGCGCAGCAGATGCACGACCGTCACGTCGCCGACGGTCAGTCCCAGAAGGACAAGATCATCGCAGAGGCCCAGATCGAGGCCAGCAGCCTGGTCAACGATGCCCAGGAGAAGTCCCGGAAGATCCTCGGTGCCCTCGAGCAGCAGCGCTCCGTCCTGGAACGCAAGGTAGAGCAGCTCCGCGGCTTCGAACGCGACTACCGCTCACGCCTGAAGGCCTACATTGAAGGCCAGCTGCGCGACCTTGACGCCCGCGGTTCCGTGGCGGCGCCTGAGGTTGAAGCGAACTAGTTCGTCAAGCACGTATTCTGAGAACCGGTGGCTGAGGATTCCTCGGCCGCCGGTTTTTGGGATTTAACATCGTTTTTACAAAATGAAAGCACCATGACTGACCACCTCGCCGCTGACGCCGCAAACCCTTCTCCTTCATCGGCCCGCCCCCGGCGGGCACTCCTGCTCTCGCTCTTCGCCGGTTTTGCGGTCTTTGCGTACGTCCTGGACCAGCTGACAAAACTGTGGGTGACGTCCTCGATGGTGGAAGGTGAACGCATCCCGGTGCTGCCGCCTCTCCTGCACTGGTACTTCATCCGCAATTCCGGCGCCGCATTTTCGATCGGGGAAAATGTCACGTGGGTGTTCTCCATCATCATGGCCGGCGTCTCCATCGCCATCCTGTTCCAAGTGCGCAAGCTGGGCTCGGGATGGTGGTCGCTGGCACTGGGTCTGCTCCTGGGCGGGGCCCTGGGCAACCTGACGGACAGGCTCTTCCGGGAGCCCTCGTTCGGGATGGGGCATGTGGTGGATTTCATCCAGCTGCCGAATTTTGCGATCTTCAACATTGCGGATTCCGCGGTGGTCTCAGCAGTGGTCATCATTTGTATCCTTACGTTGCGGGGGATCGCCCTTGACGGTTCACGGCACGTCGCGGCGCCACGGAAAGAGGCGGCCCAGCCGAAGGACACGGACGGTGTCTGAGCGTGTGGTGGTCGCCGACGAATTCGGTGGAACGCGGGCGGACGCAGGGCTCGCCAAGCTGATGGGGATTTCCCGGTCAATGGCCGCGACCCTTATTGCTGAAGGCAACGTGGTGAGCCGCGGCAAGAAGCTCGGCAAGTCCGCGCGGTTGGTTGCCGGCGATGTCCTGGAAGTGACGGTGCCTGAACGACGGGACCCGCTCGAAGTGGTGGAGGAAGTTGTGGAAGGCCTGAAAATCCTGCTGGACGACGACGAATTTGTCGTTGTGGACAAGCCGGTGGGCGTTGCCGCGCATCCTTCGCCCGGCTGGGTAGGGCCCACCGTGGTTGGCGGACTCGCCGGAGCCGGCTTCCGGATCTCGACGTCGGGTTCCCCTGAGCGGGTGGGTATCGTGCACCGGCTCGACGTCGGCACGTCCGGGGTGATGGTGGTGGCCAAAACGGAGCGCGCCTATACGGCCCTGAAGCGGGCCTTCAAGGAGCGCACCGTGGAGAAGGTCTACCACGCGGTGGTCCAGGGGCTCCCGGACCCACTCGAGGGCACCATCGACGCACCAATCGGGCGCCACCCCGGACACGACTGGCGTTTTGCCGTGATCGAAGACGGCCGGCCGTCGATCACGCACTATGAGGTGCTCGAGGCTTTTGGCAAGGCCACGCTGGTGGAGGTGCACCTTGAGACAGGGCGCACACACCAGATCCGTGTCCACTTTTCAGCGTTGCGGCACCCATGCGCCGGAGATCTTACCTACGGGGCGGATCCTCGGCTCGCCGCCACCTTGGGCCTGACCCGGCAATGGCTCCATGCCCGGCAGCTCGGCTTCGACCACCCGGCAACGGGGGAGCGCGTGACCGTTACCAGCGAATACCCGCAGGATCTGGCCTTTGCCCTCCAGGTCCTGGAGTCCGGGGAGGCCTAGCGGCTGGGTCGCTGGGCCCTTGGTGGTCCGCCAGCGCTTAGAATGGTGCGGTGACTTCCAGCAATGCCTCGTTCGTCCATCTCCACAACCACACCGAATACTCCATGTTGGACGGCGCAGCCCGCCTGGGTGAGCTCTTCAACGAGACTGAACGCCTCGGGATGCCGGCCCTGGCCACCACCGACCACGGGTACCTGTTCGGGGCTTTCGATTTCTGGAAGCGGGCCACGGACCAGGGGATCAAGCCGATTATCGGCGTCGAAGCCTACGTCACCCCGGGCACCGCGCGGACGGACAAAAGCCGTGTCCGCTGGGGCGAGGAACACCAGCGCAAGGACGACATCTCCGGCGGTGGTTCCTACACTCACATGACGCTGCTGAGCTATAACAACGTCGGCATGCGAAACCTCTTCCGGGCCTCGTCCATTGGCTCGCTCGACGCAGTTTTCGGCAAGTGGCCGCGTTTGGACCGTGAGCTCTTGAACACGTACTCCGAAGGCCTGATCGCCACTACTGGCTGCCCTTCGGGGGAGGTCCAGACCCGGCTGCGGCTGGGCCAGTACCGCGAGGCCATGGAAGCCGCCTCGGAATTTCGTGACATTTTCGGTGCGGAGAACTATTTCTGCGAACTGATGGACCATGGCCTGGACATCGAACGCCGGGTCACGGGGGACCTGCTGCGGCTGGCCAAGGATCTGAACCTGCCACTGGTGGCCACCAACGACCTGCACTACACCCACGAACACGACGCCAAGGCGCACGAGGCCCTCCTAGCCATCCAGTCGGGTTCCACGCTGCTGGAGCCATCGTATGACAACGGCGGCTCCCGGTTCGCGTTCTCCGGCAGCGGCTACTACCTCAAGTCCCCGCAGGAGATGCGGGAGCTGTTCAGGGACCACCCGGATGCTTGCGACAACACCCTGCTGATCGCCGAGCGCTGCGATGTCTCGTTCAACACCGGCGCAAACTACATGCCGCGGTTCCCGTGCCCGCCGGGCGAGGACGAGACATCCTGGCTGGTCAAGGAAGTTGCCACCGGACTGGAATACCGGTACCCGGGCGGCGTTCCGGACAAAGTCCGCACCCAGGCTGACTACGAGCTCGAAGTCATCACCTCCATGGGGTTCCCGGGATACTTCCTGGTGGTGGCCGACTTCATCAACTGGGCGAAGAAAAACGGCATCCGCGTCGGTCCGGGCCGAGGCTCCGGAGCCGGGTCCATGGTGGCGTACGCCATGCGCATCACGGACCTGGATCCGCTCCTGCACGGCCTGATCTTTGAACGGTTCCTCAACCCGGACCGTGTGTCCATGCCTGACTTCGACGTTGACTTCGATGACCGACGCCGGTCCGAGGTCATCGACTATGTGACCCGGAAATACGGCGACGAGCGCGTGGCCATGATTGTCACGTACGGCACCATCAAGACCAAGCAGGCGCTGAAGGACTCCTCCCGTGTGCTGGGTTACCCCTTCAGCATGGGCGAGCAGCTGACCAAGGCGCTCCCGCCGGCCGTGATGGCCAAGGACATCCCGCTCGCCGACATCCAGAACAAGGACTCAAAGCGCTACAGCGAGGCCGGTGACTTCCGCCAGCTGATCGCAACTGATCCCGAGGCCGCCAAGGTCTTCGAGACGGCTCTCGGCATTGAGGGGCTGAAGCGCCAGTGGGGCGTGCACGCCGCCGGCGTCATTATGTCCTCGGACCCCATCATCGATGTCATCCCGGTCATGCGGCGCATCCAGGACGGCCAGGTGATCACGCAGTTCGACTACCCCACCTGCGAGGGCCTGGGCCTGATCAAGATGGACTTCCTCGGCCTGCGGAACCTAACGATCATTTCCGACGCCCTGGAGAACATCAAACTCAACCGCGGACTGGACCTGGACCTGGACAGCCTGGCCCTTGACGACGTGGCCTCGTATGAACTGCTGGCCCGGGGCGACACCCTGGGCGTGTTCCAGCTGGATGGCGGCCCCATGCGCTCCCTGCTGAAGCTGATGAAGCCTGACAACTTCGAAGACATCTCCGCCGTACTCGCGCTCTACCGCCCCGGTCCGATGGGCGCCAACGCGCACACCGACTACGCGCTGCGCAAAAACGGGATCCAGGAAGTCATCCCGATCCACCCCGAACTCAAGGAACCGCTGGCTGAAATCCTCGGCGGCACCTACGGCCTGATCGTCTATCAGGAGCAGGTGATGGCCGTAGCCCAGAAACTCGCCGGCTATTCCCTGGGGCAGGCAGACATCCTGCGGCGCGCCATGGGTAAGAAGAAGAAATCCGAGCTGGACAAGCAGTTCGCAGGTTTCTCCCAGGGCATGCAGGACAACGGCTACTCCATGGCGGCCGTCAAGACCCTGTGGGACATCCTGCTGCCGTTCTCCGACTACGCCTTCAACAAGGCCCACTCCGCCGCGTATGGCGTGATCTCCTACTGGACCGCCTACCTGAAGGCGCACTTTGCTCCGGAGTACATGGCTGCGCTGCTGACGTCCGTCGGTGACGACAAGGACAAATCGGCAATCTACCTCAACGAATGCCGGCGCATGGGAATCACCGTGCTGCCGCCGGATGTGAACGAATCCGCGCTGAACTTCACCCCGGTGGGCACCGACATCCGCTTCGGCATGGGCGCCATCCGCAACGTGGGCGTCAACGCCGTCGAAGCGATGGTGGCCGCGCGCGACAAGGAAGGCGCCTACACTTCCTTCAAGGACTACCTCATGAAGGTCCCCGCGGTGGTCTGCAACAAGCGGACCATTGAATCCCTGATCAAGGCCGGAGCCTTCGATTCCCTCAACCACCACCGGCGCGCGCTGGCGATGATCCATGAAGAGGCCATCGACTCCGTCATCACCCTCAAACGAAACGAAGCGATCGGCCAGTTCGATCTCTTCGCCGGTTTCGAGGAGGCCGAATCCGAAGCGTCGCTGAGCATCGAGATTCCCGACCTGCCGGAATGGGAGAAGAAGGACAAGCTCTCGTTTGAGCGCGACATGCTCGGCCTGTATGTGTCAGACCACCCGCTGCAGGGCCTGGAAGGACTCCTCAGCCAGCACGCGGACCAGTCCATCACCTCGATCATCGGCGAAGACGGGCCGCACGACGGCGCCATCGTCACCATCTCCGGCATGATCACCTCGCTCAGCCGCAGGATCGCCAAGGCGAGTGGCAACGCCTATGCCCGTGCCGAAATCGAAGACCTCGGCGGCTCCATGGAGGTGATGTTCTTCGGCCAGGTCTACGGCCCCATCGCCTCGGTCCTTGCCGAGGACCTGATCGTGGTGGTCAAGGGCCGCCTGCAGCGGCGGGACGACGGCGCCGTGACGCTGAACTGCATGGAACTGTCCGTTCCCGACCTCAGTGAAGGAACCAACGGCCCCGTGCTCATTTCGATGCCTACCCACAAGGCAACCGAGGCTGTTGTCACCGAACTGGGCGATGTCCTTCGGAACCACCGGGGGAACTCGGAAGTCCGGCTGCACCTGCAGGGGGACACCCGGACGGAAGTCATGGGCCTCCCCGTCCATCTCAGGGTCAACCCCAGTCCGTCATTGTTCGGCGACCTGAAGGTGCTCCTGGGCCCAACCTGCCTTGATAACTAGGTCCCGATAGTCAGATCTCGTAGTCCAGCGGGACCGGCTGGCCATAGCCGCCGGAGTGGTACAGGAGCGGCGAACCGTCGTCGCCCACTTCGCCGTCCACAACTTCAACCACCACCACGGCATTGTTCTCGAAGGACAGCCGCATCTGGATCTTGCCGATCAGCCAGCCCGCGACGTCTTTGAGGATCGGGACCTCGTGCGGGCCAAGTTCCCAGTGGTCCCCGCCGAACCTGTCCTTGGTGCGCGCGAAACGGTCCGCCAGCGCCTGGTTTTCCAGGCCCAGCATGTGGACGCCGAGGTGGCTGGCATTGGCCACGGCCGGCCAGGAACTTGAACTGCGGGCCATGTTAAAAGTGAACCGCGGCGGCTGTGCTGACAGTGACGCCACGGACGTGGCGGTAAAGCCGTAGGGCTCGCCCTGGTAGTTCACGGTGATGATGGCGACTCCGGCAGCATGCCGCCGGAACATTTCCTTGAAGGTGCCCTCGAACGGCGTTTTGTCTGTCATCTTGAGATTTGCTCCCTGAAAAGCAGGCTGAAGTGGACTCTTCCTTAAGGGTATTAGTCCCCGCCGGAGAGGGAGCAATCGCTGGACCCGGCACGTCATCTGTCAAGACTGCCCACGTCATTTGATCGGCCATGCCCGACAATTGTTAAGGTTTATGTCATGAGACAACACATCAGCCGCCGGTCTTCCCGGCCGCCGTGGAAATGGTTTGCCGCTGCTGCTGCCGGTGGCGTTCCCGTCGGCCTGCTGTGGTGGCTGCTCGCCCCGGGGGGGATGAACCTGATCACGCGCAACCCCGCCCTGGCCGACGGGACCAATCCGGAGGTATGGCTGCTCAGGGACCTCACCCTTGCTGGGCTTTGTGTTTTCGCAGGGTGCCTGGTGGCCGTCTTCCTGACCGATAAAGGCGGCCGCGATGCGCAGGCGGCCTTCCTCCTGGGCCTGGCCGGCGGACTGGGCGGCGCCCTGATCGCGTGGCTGACCGGCGTGCTTGCCGGCCAGCTGTGGGGCGGCCCCGCAGATACGTCTGTCAATGCCAGCGTCGCGTTCTCGCTCCGGTCCCTGCCCGTGCTTATCCTGTGGCCGGCCGCGACTGCCACGTCCGTGTTTGTCCTGAGCCTGATAAACCTGCTCAAGAGCGGGCCCGGGAGTGCGGGCACGCCGGTAGCCGAAGGCAACGCGCCCGGCGCGTAAAATGGACCGGTGACCATTTCTCCTGAACTTCCTGCCACCCCGCCTGCCGCCGCTGTCAGCTTCCGGACGGTCGACCTTCGGGGCAGGGGCCTGACGCTTGCCGGGTTGCGCGCCGCTGTTCCCCGCGCCCGGCAGCACACCGTGGCGGATGCGGAACAGAAAGTGCTGGACATCATCAAGGACGTCCGCGAGGACGGCTTCGCAGCCCTCAGCGACCTGGCACTTCGTTTCGACGGAGTGCAGCAGGTCCATCCGCGCGTCCCGGCGGCCTCGTTGGCCCGGGCGCTGGCGGAGCTGGATCCGGCTGTGCGCGACGCGCTGGAAGAATCCATCAGCCGAGCCCGGCGCTTCGCGGACGGGCAGCGGCCCCGGGATCTCGACGTCGAACTCGGCGACGGTGCGCTGGTGAGCCAGAACTGGGTGCCAGTATCGCGGGTCGGCTTGTACGTCCCCGGCGGCCTCGCCGTCTATCCGTCGTCGGTCATCATGAATGTTGTACCGGCGCTTGCCGCGGGAGTGCAGTCCATCGCCCTGGCATCGCCGCCGCAGAAGGACTTCGGCGGCCTCCCGCACCCCACGATCCTCGCGGCAGCGGCCCTGCTCGGCATCGACGAGGTCTACGCCATCGGCGGGGCCCAGGCCATCGCTGCGTTCGCCTACGGCGTGCCGGCACACGACGTCGGGCCGGCGCTGGAGCCTGTTGATGTAGTCACGGGTCCGGGAAATATTTTTGTGGCTACGGCGAAGCGCCTGGTCAAGGGTGTGGTGGGAATTGATTCCGAGGCGGGGACCACCGAAATCGCCATTCTGGCTGATTCAACGGCGCAACCTGACCTGGTGGCAGCAGACCTGATCAGCCAGGCGGAGCACGACCCCCAGGCAGCTTCCGTGCTCATCACGGACTCGGAGGACCTGGCCGCGGCAGTCCGTACCGAACTGGACCGGCAGGCGGCCGACACCAAGCACTCCGCACGCGTATGCGAGGCGCTCTCCGGCCCGCAGTCGGGAGTTGTCCTGGTAGAGGACATGGAACAAGGCATTGCCGCCTGCGACGCCTACGCCGCTGAACACCTTGAAATCATGACCGCTGACGCGCCGGCGGTCGCTGCCCGGATCCGGAACGCCGGGGCGATCTTTGTGGGGGACTACAGTCCTGTCAGCCTGGGCGACTACTGCGCTGGCTCCAACCACGTCCTGCCCACCAGCGGGACCGCGGCGTTTTCCTCCGGACTGAACGTCACCACTTTCCTGCGCGCCATCCAGGTCATCAACTACAGCCGGGCCGCGCTGCAGGAAGTCAGCGGCCACATCGTGAGCCTGGCCGGTGCCGAGGACCTGCCGGCGCACGGTGAAGCGGTCACGGCGCGCTTCCGCGAGGCCAACTGACGCAGCAGGCCTGCGGGGCAGGCCGCAGGCACCACTACATGTGGTAATTACAGGATTGTTATTCCGCTACATGTAGTCGTAAACTGAGAGGTGGAGAGGTCCGTCGGGGCCGGAAACATCGGCGCCGGAAGACATCGAGGGAGGGGACACCATGTACTGTCCATTTTGCCGCAATCCGGACTCCCGTGTCGTGGACAGCCGCATGGCCGATGACGGCTCGGCCATCCGCCGCCGCCGGCAGTGCCCCGAATGCGGCCGCAGGTTCACCACCGTGGAAACCACCAGCCTTTCGGTGATCAAACGCTCCGGGGTGGGCGAACCCTTCAGCCGCAGCAAAGTCATCAACGGCGTGCGCAAGGCATGCCAAGGCCGGCCTGTCAGCGAAGATGACCTGGCGCTCCTTGCCCAGGAGGTGGAGGAGCAGATCCGTGCCTCGGGCGCGGCCGAGATCGACGCCCATGAAGTTGGCCTGATCATCCTTGGTCCGCTGCAGAAGCTTGACCAGGTGGCCTACCTACGTTTTGCCAGCGTGTACCAGGCCTTCGAATCCCTTGAGGACTTCGAGACCGCCATTGCCCTGCTCCGCCACGAGTCCGTGGAAGAAGGCACGCAACCCGCGGCGGCGCCGGCGAAGAGCTCCGAAAAGAGCCCCCTGTAAGCTCCGGTGGTGGCCGCGGAGGGGAAGCCGCCGCCACCACCGGCACCGGCTGCCCCTCGGCGCCGGGCAGCCACCGGCTACTTTGTGAGTTTGTGCTTTACGGCAATTTCGACGGCGGCACCGACGATCCCGGCCTCATTCTTGAGTTCGGCCGGCACGATCCGGGTGCGCAGTTTGAGGTGCGGCAGGTATTCGTCTGCGCGCTTGGAGATGCCACCGCCCACGATGAACAGCTCGGGCGAGAACAGGAATTCGACGTGGGAGAAGTAGCGCTGCAGCAGGACGCTGTATTCCTCCCAGCTCAGTCCGTCCCGTTCGCGGGCCACGGCTGAGGCTTTGCTTTCGGCGTCAAAGCCGTCGATCTCCAAGTGCCCCAGTTCTGCGTTGGGGACGAGGCGGCCGTCGAAGATGAATGCAGAGCCAATTCCCGTGCCCAGGGTGATCACCAGGACAGTGCCGTCCACCCCCTGACCCGCACCAAAACGGGCCTCCGCCAGCCCGGCGGCGTCGGCGTCGTTAATGACCTCCACCGGGCGGCCAAGCCGTGCCGTCAGCAAAGCATCAATGTCGGTGTGGAGCCAGGTCTTGTCCACATTGGCCGCCGAATGGACCACGCCATGCTGGATGATGCCGGGGAAGGTGACGCCCACGGGCGAATCCGCGGCCGGAGCCTCCGGGCGGCTTGAAAGCTCGGCAACGACCTGCGCCACGACGTCGGCTACGGCGTCAGGGGTGGCGGGCTGGGGCGTAGGCACGCGGAACCGCTCACCCAGCAGCTTGCCTTTTTTCAGGTCGACGATGCCGCCCTTGATTCCCGTGCCGCCGATGTCGATGCCGATCAGCGGGGCGTTCTTGTGCGACTTCTCGTCCTTCTTGGCCAATGTTATTCCGTTCGTGGCAGGGCGGCAGGTCGGCCGGGCGGCTGACCGGAAAATTTCAGGGGAGCGTGAGGATTTCGGCGCCGGACTCTGTCACCAGCAGTGTGTGCTCAAACTGGGCGGTCCGCTTGTGGTCGCGGGTGACAACTGTCCAGTCGTCCTCCCACATGTCCCATTCGATGGTGCCGAGGGTCAGCATGGGTTCGATGGTGAACACCATGCCGGCCTCGATGACTGTGTTGTAGGCCGGCGCTGCATCGTAGTGGGGGATGATCAGGCCCGTATGGAACGCTTCGCCGACGCCGTGGCCGGTGAAGTCCCGCACCACGCCGTAGCCGAAACGCTTGGCGTAGGACTGGATGGCCCGGCCGATCACGTTGATCTCCCGGCCGGGAGCCACGGCTTTGATGGCCCGGTTGAGGGATTCCCGGGTGCGCTCCACCAGCAGGCGCGACTCGTCGTCGACGTCGCCTACCAGGAAGGTGTGGTTCGTGTCGCCGTGGACTCCGTTGATGAAAGCGGTGATGTCGATGTTGAGGATGTCGCCGTCCTGGACCACGGTGCTGTCCGGGATGCCGTGGCAGATCACTTCATTCAGCGAAGAGCACAGGGACTTCGGGAATCCGCGGTAACCAAGCGTGGACGGGTAGGCCTTGTGGTCCAGCAGGAATTCGTGACCCACTTTGTCCAACTGGTCGGTGGTCACGCCGGGCCTGATGTGGTTGCCCACCTCAACGATGGCCTGTGCGGCGATCCGGCTGGCGATCCGGATTTTCTCAACGGTCTCGGCGGATTTGATCTCGGAGCCGGTGAACTTGGCCGGGCCGGGCTTGCCCACGTATTCCGGGCGCGGGATGGACGCGGGAACGGGGAGTTGCCGGCTGACGGTTCCCCGGGTAAGGGTGCCGACGGGTGCAGTCGAGGCTAGGGAAGGCATAGATTGATCATATAAGGCACCGCATTAGGCCAAGTAACTGGAAGCCCCAAGCTGTCCGCATCCGCGTGTAAGTTACGTGGGTCACGGCCGGGCCCCCGCCAGCCGGAACGAGGAGCACCGATGACTGAGTACTGGTACAACGTGAACACCCACGAGGTGGAAGAGGACGCACTCTCAGACTGGAGCCAGCTGATCGGCCCCTACAAAACGCGGGAAGAGGCCGAACACGCCCTCGAAAAAGTCCGGGCCCGCAACGAGGCCTGGGAAAAGGGCGAGGAGGACTGAGCCGTAGCCTGGCCCGGCCCTGTACCTTGGCCTGCCTAGAAGGAGTGTTCCGGTCCGGGGAACTGGCCTGAACGGACCTCGTCGCCGTACGCCTTCGCCGCGTCACTGAGGGTAGTACGCAGGTCAGCGTACTGTTTTACGAATTTCGCCATCCGGCCGCCGCGGAACCCAGCCATGTCCTGCCACACCAGCACTTGCCCCGTGGTGGCATTGCCGGCGCCGATCCCGACCGTCGGCACGCTGACCGCCGCGTCAACGGCGGCTGCCGTGTCCGCCGGAACCATTTCCATCAGGACGGCGAACGCCCCCGCCTCAACCAGCGCCACGGCGTCGTCAATCAGCCGCTGTGCGTCATCCCCGCGGCCCTGGACCCGGTATCCGCCCAGCGCGTGTTCACTCTGGGGGGTGAAGCCGATATGGGCCATCACGGGGACGCCGGCCTGGACCATTGCCCGGACGGTTTCCGCGTAGTATTTTCCGCCTTCGATCTTGACGGCATGGGCGAGCCCTTCCTTGAGGAACCGGACGCCTGTTTCCACACCCTGCTGCGCCGAGACTTCATAACTGCCGAAGGGCAGGTCTGCCACCACCAGGGCGCGCTTCGCGGACCGCGCCACGGCGCGGCAGAGAGGCAGGAGTTCATCCACCGTGACCGGCAGGCTGGTCTCGTTGCCGAACACATTGTTGGACGCCGAATCGCCCACCAGGAGGACCTCGATACCGGCCTGGTCGAAGATCTCCGCACTGTACTGCTCGTAGGCGGTCAGCATGGCAAAGCGTTTGCCGTCCCGCTTGGCCTGCTGCAGGTGGTGGATGCGCACCCTGGGTGCGGGCTTCGCGTTCTCTTCCGGCGACGGCGGCTGCACCGCTGCAGGTCCGTTTCCGTAAGGTGCGTGTACTTCAGCGGACGCGCTTGACTCAGAGCTATTGGTGGAGGCCATGGCAAGAGCGTAATGCGGCAGCAGCAGTCCTAGCCACCGCAGACGGGCCGGCGGACCGTGATCCGCGTCATATTCACGTGCCCGCCAAGGGCATTTTTGCCACCTGTGGGCGCGGCCGTCAATGGTTGCTGTGTTAACGCTGTGTTACGTGCGGCGCCGTCGCCCGCATTGGAGCCGATTGCTTAGTAAAGTGATGGTGAACTGCTGCCGGCCGCCGCTTCCGCGGACCCGGGGCATGAACGATTGACCGGAGAAGAGGCCATCATGGACCGCCAGCAAGAGTTTGTCCTGCGCACAATCGAGGAGCGCGACGTACGGTTCGTACGTTTGTGGTTCACCGACGTCGTAGGTTCACTCAAATCGGTAGCACTCGCCCCGGCCGAGGTTGAAGGTGCTTTTGAGGAAGGGCTCGGTTTCGACGGTTCGGCTATCGAAGGCCTGGCACGCGTGTTCGAATCGGACATGCTGGCGCAGCCGGATCCGTCCACGTTCCAGATCCTGCCCTGGCGTGGCGAGACCGAACAGACCTCGCGTATGTTCTGCGACATCCTGACTCCGGATGGCGAACCGTCAGCCGCCGATCCGCGCAATGTCCTCAAGCGCACCCTGGCCAAGGCTGCGGACATGGGCTTTACGTGCTACACGCACCCGGAGATCGAGTTCTACCTCCTCAAGTCCCAGCAGCCCGGGCCCGACGGCGCGCCGGTACCCGTTGACGAGGGCGGCTACTTCGATCACGTTCCCGGCGGAGTGGCGCAGGATTTCCGCCGCACGGCCGTGACCATGCTGGAATCCGTGGGTATTTCGGTGGAGTTCAGCCACCATGAAGCCGGTCCCGGCCAGAACGAGATCGACCTGCGCTATGCGGACGCCCTGCAGACGGCGGACAACATCATGACGTTCCGCACGGTGATCAAGGAAGTGGCCCTCCAGCAGGGAACCTACGCCACGTTTATGCCTAAGCCGTTCACCGACCACCCCGGCTCCGGGATGCACACGCACTTCTCGCTGTTCGAGGGCGACACCAACGCTTTTTACGAGGCGGGCGCCGAATTCCAGCTTTCCAAGACGGCCCGCCAGTTCATCGCAGGCATCTTGAAGCACGCTCCCGAGTTCACGGCTGTGACCAACCAGTTCGTGAACTCCTACAAGCGGCTCTGGGGCGGCGGCGAAGCGCCAAGCTACCTCAGCTGGGGCCACAACAACCGTTCGGCCCTGGTCCGGGTCCCGCTGTACAAGCCCGGCAAGGGCCAGTCGGCCCGCATCGAATACCGCGGCATTGATTCTGCAGCGAACCCCTACCTGGCCTATGGCGTCCTGCTGGGTGCCGGACTGAAGGGGATCGAAGAAGGCTACGACCTGCCCGCCGCAGCCGAGGACGACGTCTGGTCACTGAGCTCCGCCGAGCGCCGTGCGATGGGCCACGACCCCCTGCCCGCCAGCCTTCACGATGCCATCCGGTCCATGGAGGACTCCGAACTGATGCCGCAGATCCTCGGCGAGCAGGTCTTCGAGCACTTCCTGCGCAACAAGCGTGCCGAATGGCAGGACTACCGGCTCCAAGTGACGCCCTACGAACTGCAGCGCAACCTCGGCATTCTCTAGGCGGCGGTGAGCCTCGCACGGCGCCTCATCTCAGCCGGCTTCAGTGACCTGGAGAAGGGTGAGCGCTTCCTGGCTGCCCCGGAATTGGACGGCCTGGACCCGGACAGGATTTTCGCCGGGCTGCAAATGGCCGCCAACCCCGACACCGCACTGCAGTCACTGGTGCGGCTGATCGAAAAGCACCCCGGTCTCCGGGAGCTGGCCTCGGCCGCTCCGGAGACCAGCGAGCCGCTCTACCGGGTGCTCGGGGCCTCCGAAGCGTTGGGCGAATTCCTCATCCGGCACCCTGAACACCTCGACGCCTTCGACGTCACGGCCAGCCCCGAGCCACTTCAGGCAGATCCGGAACACCTCCGCTCTGTCCTCCTGAAATCCGTCCGCGCGGAGCCCGGGTCAGCCCGGCCCGTGGCGGGAATGACCGGAGCCGACGCCTATGCCGCCCTGCGGGCGGCCTACCGCCGTGGGGTGGTGGACCTGGCGGTCAAGGACATGTGCGCTGCTGACCCGCTGGACTTTATGCCCGCCGTCGGAGCTGAACTCGCTGACCTGGCAGGGGCCGCGATCGAAGCTGCGCTGGCAGTTTCCCGTGCCGAGGCTGCTGAGCAGTTCAGCGCCGGGGAGGTGGCCGCCGTTGGCCTGGCCGTCATCGGGATGGGCAAATGCGGAGCGCGGGAACTGAATTATATTTCCGACGTCGACGTCATCTACGTGATCGACTCCGGCGACCTGGACGACGCCCGTGCCAGTACTATCGGCACAGCCTTGGCCACCGGCATTTCCCGGGCGATCTCCTCCGTGGCACGTGAACCAGGCCTCTGGGAAGTGGACGCCAACCTGCGGCCGGAGGGCAAGTCCGGGCCCCTGGTCCGAACTTTGGCCTCGCACGAAAGCTACTATGCCCGGTGGGCCGAGAGCTGGGAATTCCAGGCGCTCCTGAAGGCGCGGACCATTGCCGGCGACAGGGACCTGGGGGAGCGCTACGAAAACGCGGTGGCCCCGCTGATCTGGAGCTCCGCGGGCCGTGAAGGGTTCGTGGAATCCGTGCAGGCGATGCGCCGCAGGGTTACCGAGCATATCCCGGCGGCGGAGGAACAGCGGCAGATCAAACTCGGCCGCGGCGGCCTCCGGGACGTGGAGTTCACCGTGCAGTTACTCCAGCTGGTACACGGAAAATCCGATGAAACCATTCGGCGCAGGGATACCACTGCAGCAATAGCGGCCCTCTCGGCAGGGGGCTACATCGGCAGGTCCGACGCCGCCGCTTTCGATCACGCGTACCGTTACCTTCGCCTCCTGGAACACCGCATCCAGCTGTTCCAGCTCCGGCGGACACACCTGATGCCCGTCAGCGAAGCGGCACAGCGCGCCTTGGCAAAGGCGGTGCTTAGCCCGTTCTCCAATGACAGGCCGCCGCCGGCTTCGTTGCTGGCCACCTGGCAGAAGACTAAACGCTCTGTCCGCGAACTGCACGAACGTATTTTCTACCGTCCGCTGCTTAACACCGCGGCCAAACTCAGCAGCGAGGACGCCAGGCTGACGCCGGAGGCCGCCCAGGGCCGTCTCGCCGCGTTGGGCTATCGTGACCCGCGGGGCGCCATGCGGCATATCGAGGCACTCACCGCCGGTGTCAGCCGGCGGGCAGCCCTGCAACGCCAGCTGCTGCCCATCCTGCTGGACTGGCTCGCCGAAGGTGTTGATCCCGACGCCGGGCTGCTCGCGTTCCGGCGCGTCAGTGAGGCCCTTGGCACCACCCACTGGTATCTGGGCATGCTCCGGGATTCCACAGCGGCGGCTGAACGGCTATGCAACGTCCTCTCCAACTCACGCCTGATTGCGGATCTTTTGGAGGTGTCGCCGGAGTCGGTGGCGTGGCTGGGCACCAACAAAGACCTTGTGCCGCTGGGCTTCGAAGCCCAATGGCAGGAGATCACGTCCAAAATGTCGCGGCACTCGGACCCGGAAAACGCCATCAGGCTGATCAGGCTCATTAGGCGCCGGGAGATCCTCCGGATCGCGATCGCCGATTCTGCCGGGCTTCTCAACCAGGACCAGGTGGGCGCGGCGCTGGCGGACACCGACCGGGCGGCGGTGTTGGGCGCCCTGCGCGTGGCCGAAGGCATCGTCTCTGTTGAGGCACCGCTCAAGACCGCGGTGCTGGTGGTGGCCATGGGCCGCCAGGGCGGCCGCGAGATCGGCTACGGCTCCGACGCCGACGTGATGTACGTGCACCGCGCGTTGCCGGGCTATACGGACGAGGAAGCACAGGATCAGGCGGCCCGGATTGTCGCCAAGGTCTCCAGCCTGCTCACGCAGCCGCTCAAGCCGGCCATCATGGCCGAGCGGGTGCTGCAGATGGACGCGGATCTTCGGCCCGAGGGCAAAAACGGGGCCATGGTCCGCTCCCTCGATTCGTTCGCCGAATATTACCGCCGCTGGTCGTTGATCTGGGAAGCGCAGGCGCTGCTGCGGGCCCGGCCCATGGCGGGCGACGATGCCCTGGCCGAGGACTTCCTGGCCCTCATCGACCCCATCAGGTACCCGGAGTCGATTTCGGAGCAGGATGTCCGGGAGGTTCGCAGGGTCAAAGCTCGGGTGGAAGCGGAGCGGTTGCCGCGCGGGGCGGATCCGGCACGCCACGTGAAGCTTGGTCGCGGAGGACTGAGCGACGTCGAGTGGCTGGTGCAGCTCCTTCAGCTCCAGCATGCGGCCAAGCACCCGGAACTGCAGACCACGTCCACGGTGGAGGCCTTGGAAGCGGCGGCTGCGCTGGACCTGCTCGCCGGGCCTGACGCGAAGCTGCTGGCCGACGCGTGGCGGCTCGCCAGCCGGATCCGGTCCGCCAACGTCATCTGGAGCGGCAGGGCGTCGGACACGCTGCCGTCCGCACGCGGGGACCTTGAGGCGGTGGCCCGCTGGTGCGGCTACGAACCTGGCAACGCGGCCGCCCTGGAAGAGGACTACCTCCGCCTGAGCCGGCGGGCCCGTGCGGTGTTCGAGAAAGCCTTCTACGGCCATTAGCGGCTGGCTGAGGTTCTCCCGGAGGGCAGCAGACAGCCGCCGCGGTGCGATGCTAGGTTGGGGGCCATGGCTACGCAAATCTACCTGAACCTGCCCGTGAAGGATCTGAAGCGGTCCGTCGATTTCTTTACCGCCCTTGGCTTCTCTTTCAATCCGGACTACACGGATGAAAACGCGACCTGCATGATCATGAACGACAACGCGTTTGTGATGCTCCTGGTGGAGGGTTTCTTCAAAACCTTCACCTCTAGGGACGTGGCCGATGCCACCAGTTCCACCGAGGCCATCATGGCGTTTTCGGTGGACAGCAAGGAAGCCGTGGACGAAACGGTACGCAAGGCGCTGGCCGCCGGAGGCACACCGTCGCAGGAGGTCCAGGACTACGGCTTTATGTACAACCACAGTTTCCAGGACCCGGACGGCCACCTCTGGGAAGTCATGTGGATGGACCCTGCCGGCCCATCGGCCGACGGCGGAGCTCCGGCCGGATCCGACGGACAGCCGACCTGAAAAACCGGGTTGATTCTGTCTGGCTCATCGCCTTGGATGACCTCAATGCTGATGCGCTTGCCATCCAGCTGGGTGAGGTAGCCAACATGGAACTGGGCCCGGGCCAAAGCAGCTTCGTCGGTGACCCGCTCCGCATGGTCCTGGCGGGACTGGAGGAGGATTCCCGGTTCCCTTATGTCGTGGAGGCTACGGGCTACGCCGTCGGTGTGCTGACCCTCCAGGCCGGTGCCGCGCGCCTGGCCGGCTGGCCGGACGATGATTCTGCGTGGCTGCTACGCGGTTTCCTGATCGACAGACGCCAACAGGGGCAGGGCCTCGGGCCTCTGGCGGCAACGTCCGCAGTGGAGGCCGCCGCGAAACTGACCGCCAGACGCGGAACCCACGAGGCCGGCGTCGTGCTTTCCGTCAATGAATCCAACCCGGCCGGACTGACCGCGTACAGGACCGCCGGCTTTGTGGACCAGGGGCAATACCTGGGCGGCAGTTCCGGACCGCAACGGACCATGTACCGGAGCTTCACGGGATAATTCGTCCAGACACGGCGGTCCCGGGCATTGCCTCCGGCTCCACATTGACCGATCATGTGGATTGGCGGTGTTCTTCAAACCTTGTTGGGGGGAAGGCTTGAAAAGTCTTCGTCTCGGGGAGCACATGCCAGGGGGCTGGCTCCCGGTCTCAGCACGTCTGGAGCCAGCCCCCACCTTAGGGAAAAAAGTCCGCCCGGCCTGCAGCGTTGATGCTGGCAGCACGGGCGGACTTTTTGGCGGACTGAACGGGTTCAGCCGCGGATCGGGCTAGACGCCGTAGTAGAGCTCGAACTCGTACGGGTTCGGGCGCAGGGACAGCGGGCGGATCTCGTACTCGTACTTGTACTCGATCCAGGTGTCGATCAGGTCCTGGGTGAACACGCCACCGGCCTGCAGGAACTCGTTGTCCTCACGCAGGGCCTCCAGTGCCTCTTCCAGCGAGCCCGGAGCCTTCGGGATGTCCTTGGCTTCCTCGGCGGGCAGCTCGTAGAGGTCCTTGTCGATCGGAGCCGGCGGTTCGATGCGGTTGCGGATGCCGTCAATGCCGGCCATCAGCTGGGCAGCGAAGGCCAGGTACGGGTTGGACGAGGGGTCCGGAGCGCGGAACTCGATGCGCTTGGCCTTGGGGTTGGAGCCCGTGATGGGGATACGGATACCGGCGGAGCGGTTGCCCTGCGAGTACACCATGTTGACCGGAGCTTCGAAGCCCTTGACCAGGCGGCGGTAGGAGTTCACCGTCGGGTTGGTGAAGGCGAGGACGGCCGAGGAGTGCTTCAGCAGGCCGCCGATGTACCAGCGGGCCATATCGGACAGGCCGGCGTAGCCCTTTTCGTCGTAGAACAGCGGCTCGCCGTTGGTCCACAGCGACTGGTGGCAGTGCATGCCCGAACCGTTGTCGCCAAAGACCGGCTTCGGCATGAAGGTCACGGACTTGCCCCAAGCGTCGGCCGTGTTCTTGACGACGTACTTGAACTTCTGCAGGTCGTCTGCGGCGTGGGTCAGGGTGGTGAACTTGTAGTTGATTTCAGCCTGGCCGGCGGAGCCTACCTCATGGTGGCTGCGCTCGACCTCGAGGCCTGCCTCATCCAGGGCGATGCACATCGCGTCGCGGAGGTCAGCCTGCTTGTCGGTGGGGGAAACCGGGAAGTAGCCGCCCTTGATGGGGGTCTTGTAGCCGAGGTTTCCGCCGTCTTCTTCGCGGCCGGTGTTCCAGTGTGCTTCTTCGGAGTCGATCTTGTAGAAGCTGCCCTCGGGGGAGGACTGGTACTGGACGTTGTCGAAGACGAAGAACTCGGCTTCCGGAGCGAAGAACGCGGTGTCGGCGATGCCTGTGGAGGCGAGGTAGGCCTCAGCCTTTTCGGCCACGCCGCGGGGGTCGCGGTGGTAAGGGTCTCCGGAGCGGGGGTTCACGATGGAGAAGTTCAGCGCCAGGGTCTTCTCCATGCGGAAGGTGTCCAGGAATGCGGTGGTGACGTCCGGGATCAGCTGCATGTCGGATTCGGCGATGCCCTGGAAACCGCGGATGGAGGAACCATCGAAGAGTTGGCCGTTAATGAAGAAGTCCGCGTCGACGCTCTTTGCCGGCACGTTGAAGTGCTGCTGCACACCCGGGAGATCGGTGAAGCGGATATCGACGAATTTAATATCTTCGTCCTTGATGAACTTGAGGACTTCGTCCGCAGTCTTGAACATCTATGCTCCTTACGCATATGTAATAACTGGCTGGCAAGCCAACTGATCCAGCGCAATCCGAAGGGCAGGGAAACCAAGTTTCCCTGCTTGGCAGGTATTGCTTGAAACTGCTATCAGCCTATGGACACGTCATTTCCCGACAGTGTCCACATTGTTTCGGGCAGGTTACAGAATGCCCTGTTCAGGTTACAGAATTGTCCTGATCAGGTAACGCTATCCGGTGTCCGTAGTGCGGTCCAACGGTTTCCACTCTGTGGTCGGCGGTGAGTCGGTAAGCTTGGACGGTGGTAGATCGCAATGACATTGGCTCCTGGCTCAGCGGACCGGACACGTCCGGCATCTCAAAGTACCCGGGGGAGCGCCTGGGAATGCCCGAATCCGGTTCCGGCTCCATCGCCAGGGCGGGCAGGCGCATCCTCGCCATCGTCCTTGACTGGGGGATTGCCCTGCTGATCAGCAATTTTGCCTTTGGCGGTGATTCCTGGGCCACGTTGGCGATTTTCGCCGCGGAACAGATGCTGCTTGTGGGTACCCTCGGTTACAGCATCGGCCACCGCGTGGCCGGGATCCATGTGCTGCGCCTGGGCGGTGGGCCCGCGGGTCCGATGGCTGCCGTGGTGAGGTCAGTGCTGCTGTGCCTGGTGATTCCCGCCGTAATTTTCGATCCGGACCAGCGGGGACTGCACGACAAGGCGATGAATACCGTTCTCGTACGGCGCTAGCAGTATCCAGGCAGTTGGCAGCCCCGGCATGCCGGCTCAGACGGCGCCGGAATACAGGGCAATGCGCCGTCAGACCCCCGCTGTTTCCTTTGTCCCGGCAGGAACGGCCGTGCCTGGCGTCAGGTAGCCGCGCTTTCCGGCCCAGCGTTCGAACGCGACAGTGGCGAACGGGAACACCGCCGACAGTCCCGCGAACAGGGCCACAACGAAGGGCCACCGCTGGAGCCGCCACAGGGTGAGGGCTGCGATGCCGTAGCCCACAAACAGCGCACCATGGATAGGTCCGGCAATCTCCACACCCAGTTCGGTGGTTTTGGCGATCCACTTGGAGTACATGCCTGCCAGCAGCGCGGCCCAGCTGAAGGCTTCGGCAACCGCCAGGACGCGGAAGGCCCGGATAACAAGGGTTCTAGCAGGACTCGTCATGTAGCTACTTCCAATCAATGTCCCGCCTGGTTGGGCGGCGTCCGGCAGACAAAAACCGCCCTGGTTCCGGCCAAGCCGGGAACCGGGGCGGTTCAAGAGTTTTAGCGTCCGCGGTTGGGGCGCGCTTTGTAAGGGTCGATTCCCTTGGGAATCGGGAGGCGGTTGCCCAGCGAGGAAATGCGTTTGGATACCGCATTCACCTCAAGCTTGGTCAGTTCGTTCTTCAGCTTGCCCATCTTCTTGGCTACCTGGCTGATGGGAACCTGGCCCTCGCCGCGGCCGCTTTCGATCATGTGGACCGTGACGTTCGGGAGGATGCGCGCAAGGCGCTTACGCTCGGCGTCGAGCATTGGCTTGACGCGGATGGTGGGGCCTTCGCTGACGAGAACGACGCCGGGACGGCCGACGGCGCGGAACACGGCGTCCTGCGTGCGCGGGTTTACGGCGACCGGCTGGTCCTCGGTGATCCAGCCGCGCTTAAGCGTGCCCAGGGCCGCGCCTGAGGCTCCGGGCTGGTTCTCGATCTGGGCGAAGGCAGCGCGCTCGGCACGCCGGGAGAGGATCAGGGTGGCGCCGAGGAGGCCCAGCGGAATACCGATGAGCAGGCCGGTGATCCAGTTGTCCAGCCAAAAACCCACCAGGAAGCTGACAGCCACAACACCCAGGAACGCCAGCAGCATCAGCCACGGGACCATGGGGTCATGGCGGCGGGTCATGTTAAAGACTTCGCCGATCTGCTTGAGCCGGCTGGGCTTCTTGACCTTTGCTTCTTTTGGCTTGCGCGAGAAGAGGCCACGCTTCGGGACGTCAGAGGCCGCCGGAGTGCTGTTACTGGAATCAGGGGAGTTCGCCATAGTTCCTCAATTCTACGTGATTTATGCCTGAGGGCCGGACGCCGGAGAATGTCCGGTGCGGGCCCTCAGGGATACCAAACTATGGCTTAGGAATGTGCGGCGAGCAGTGAGCTGGCTTCCTGGCGGGTGCTGCCGGAGGACTCGATGTGGGCGAGCTGGGCGGGGATTTCCCAGCCCTTCTTGCGCATCGCGGTGGCCCAGAGCCGGCCGGCCCGGTAGGAGGAACGGACCAGCGGGCCACTCATGACGCCGAGGAAACCGATTTCGTTGGCCTCGTCCTGGAGGTCCACGAACTCCTGCGGCTTGACCCAGCGGTCCACCGGCAGGTGCCGTTCGGAGGGGCGCAGGTACTGGGTGATGGTGATCAGGTCGCAGCCGGCCTCGTGCAGGTCGCGCAGGGCTTCGGAGATTTCCTCGCGCGTCTCGCCCATGCCCAGGATCAGGTTGGACTTGGTCACCATCCCGAGCTTGCGGCCCTGGGTGATGACATCCAGGGACCGGTCGTACCGGAACGCGGGCCGGATGCGCTTGAAGATCCGGGGCACGGTCTCGACGTTGTGCGCGAAGACCTCCGGCTTCGAATCACAGATCGCCGCGATGTGCTCGGGCTTGCCGGAGAAGTCCGGGATCAGCAGTTCGACGCCGGTGCCCGGGTTCAGCTCGTGGATCTTCCGGACCGTCTCGGCGTACAGCCACACACCCTCATCGGCCAGGTCATCCCGGGCCACACCGGTCACCGTGGCGTAGCGCAGCTGCATGGCCAGGACCGAGCGGGCCACCTTCGTGGGCTCGAACATGTCCACCGGGGACGGCTTGCCCGTGTCGATCTGGCAGAAATCACAGCGCCGCGTGCATTCGGACCCGCCGATCAGGAACGTGGCTTCCTTGTCTTCCCAGCACTCAAAAATGTTCGGGCAGCCGGCCTCCTCACACACCGTGTGCAGGCCTTCCTTCTTGACCAGGTTCTTGAGCTGGACATACTCAGGACCCATCTGGACCTTCGCCTTGATCCACTCCGGCTTCCGCTCCACGGGTACTGCAGAGTTGCGCTGCTCAACGCGCAGCAGCTTCCGGCCTTCTGGTGCCAGTGTCACAGGAGTGCTCCCTCAGGGCTTGAAACGAGTGCTTCTTCGTGCTTGCGAAATTCTTCCACGAACCGGTCCGCGATATCGCCCGGGGCGATGTCCCTGCCGGTTTCGATGGACATTGTGGTGACGCTGGCGTCGGTGATGCCACAGGCGATGATCTGGGCATAAGGCGCCAGATCATTGTTGCAGTTAATGGCGACGCCGTGCATTGTGACCCCGTCCAGGACCCGGATGCCGATTGCTGCAATCTTCCGGTCCGGACCCTTGCTGTCCGCCGTGATCCACACGCCGGCGCGTCCCTTGATGCGCTCTGCGTTGATGCCATAGTCAGCCATAACCGCGATCATGACGGCTTCGAGCCGCTCAACGTAGTCTCGGATGCCTGACCGGTTCTTCAGCTTGAGGATCGGATACGCGATCAGCTGGCCGGGGCCATGCCAGGTCAGCTTTCCGCCGCGGTCCACCGCAACGACGGGCGTGCCGTCCAACGGGCGCTCGTGCTCTTCTGTGAGCTTGCCCGCTGTATAGACGGCGGCATGTTCAAGGATGAGGACAGTGCTGGGTGCTTCGGCTGTGACGACCTTGCTGTGGATCCCGCGCTGCAGATCCCAGCCGCGCGTGTAGTCAACGAAGTCCGGGGCGAGACCCACCTGTGAAAACTCAAGAGTCATGCCGTCAAGCTTAGACCCCGATCCGCGAGGGGTCCGGTTATAGTGTCAGACCTCTCATGCACTGACTCATGCACTGGCGGATCCGGTGGAGGCCCATGGCCTGTGGATAACTTCTGCAGGCATTCCCGGATTCCGCTAGACATGAGTCATGGATGATTTCACTGCTCCCGTAGTTCCCGGGTTCCTGGTGGGCCGCGTGTTGGGCCGAGGCGGAAGTTCAACGGTGTGGCTGGTTACTGACGAAAGGTCCGGCCGCGAGTTTGCGCTGAAATGGCTCGGTGCAGGGCACAGCGGCGCGACCGGTCCCGGCGAACACAGGGAAGCCGGGGCCGACTCCGAGGAGGCCATCCGCCGTGAAATCCGCATTCTTTCTGTCCTTGACCACCACCACCTCATCAAAGCCCACGACGCCTTCCGTCTTCGCGGGCCGGCCGGATCAGCAGTGTCGGCCGGAGGGACAATCGGGCTGCTGCTGGATTACGCGCCTGGCGGTTCCCTCGGAGAGCTGGTCGGCAGCAGGGCCAAGCTCACCATCGGGGAGACGGTCACCGTGCTCACTCCTATTGCCCAGGTACTTGGCTACCTGCACGGCCAGGGGTTCACCCACGGTGACGTATCGCCCGGGAACGTCCTCTTTACAGGCCATGGCAAGCCAATGCTGTCCGACGTCGGCATCGCCAGGATGGTGGGTGATGTTTCGGCAGTGCCGGACCATGGCACCCCGGGGTTCATGGATCCGGCACCGGTGGACGCCGTGAGGGCGGGGCTGCAGCCGGAACGCGACGTTTACTCGGTGGCGGCGCTGGGGTGGTACTGCCTTACGGGCCAGCCGCCACGCCGTACCGCCGACCGCCCGCCTCTTTCCCTCCTGCTCCCTGACGTTCCAGTCGAGCTGGCCGCGGCTCTGGAAGCTGGCCTTAATGAGGACCGGCGGCTCCGGCCCACGGCTCTTGAGCTGGCGACGGCGGTCTACCGCAGTGCCCCGCCGCTGCCGGTGGACCTCGCGTCCTCCGTCCACGCCACGGTTATCCCGCAGCTGCTGACGCGGCGCCCCGTCCCGGAACATCCCGGCGGCGCGCTCCGGAATGGTCTCCGGGCCTGGCGGCGCCGGATCTCGACGTCGCGTTGGTCCGGGCTGATGGGGGTGCGGCAGGTCCTTCCGTTCCCGGCTGGGGAGAAAGCGGAGATGCCCGTGGTGCGCGCACCGAAGCCCCGCGCACCAGAGGTCAGCGCACCTGAGGCCAGCGCACCAGCGGCCGGAGGCCTCGCCGCACCGGTCCAGGCGGTCGACGGTGAAAAGCCGGCGCCGCGCGGCACGCATGCCGTGGAACCTGGCCCGAAGGATCCCCAACCAAAACCGGGGGCGAAACGACGGACGGTGGCGTCACAGAAGGTGGTGGAACCCGGCCCGAAACATCAAGACCACATCGGTGCGAAGCGTAGGAAAGTGGCGACGCAGAACATGGTTCGCCCCGAACCGGATCGGCGCGGCGGGCGTGCGGGGATGGCCGGACGCAATCGGTGCACGGTGCTGCTGGCGGTGGGAGCCGGCGCCATAGTGGCAGGAGCCATCTGGGCCGCTGGCGCCTTTGGGCCGGAGGGGCCGTGGGCGGTGTCCGGCGGACCAGGGGCGGTGGCTGCCAGTGCCGGCGACAGGACCGGCGCACGGGCAGAAGCGGAGAGTGCGGAGACCGGCGAGGTGGTCACCGGCGAGCTGGACACCATGCTCGCCGCCGCAGGCGTCCCGGGAGACGCCGCGGCCCAGCTGGACTCTGCGGACCCGCTCGAAGCAGTCCAGGGACTGGCCGCCGTGAGGTCCCTGGCCTTCAGCTCCGGCCGGCTGGAGCTGTTGGATCTGGTTAATGCCCCGGGATCGGCGGCCTCTGCCACGGATGCAGGCCTTAAGGCCGAGCTCCAGGAGTCAGGCCACGTCCTGGCCGGATTCACGAGTTCCGTAGCGGATCTGCAGGTCCAGCCCGGCAGTCCATCCGGCCAGGTTGTTGTCAGTGTCACGTCAGCCACGTCGCCCTATGAGGAAAGGGACGATTCCGGAGCGATCGTGGCGGCCGGCGCACCGGTGGCCGCCCAGAACCTCCGGCTGGTGCTGGTCTCCGTTGACGGCCGCTGGCGGATCACGGACGTCCTTCCCGGGACCTGACTGGTTGCCTCAGCCCGTTGCCTCAGCCCGTTGGCTCAGCCCATTGGCTCAGGCTCAGTGCTTGCCGGCCACCCAGGCAGCGGCCTGGGCCAGTGACGGGTGCTGCCACTGGAAGCCGGCTGCTTCCAGTGCCGCCGGTTCCATCCGCTGGCTGGGAAGGATGAGTTCATCGGCCAACTGACCCAGGACCAGGCGCAGGGCCGGCGAAGGTACCCGGAAAAATGCCGGCCGGTGGAGCGCGGATGCCAAGGCGCCGACCAACGCGTTGACGTCAGCGCTTTCGGGGGCGCAGACGTTGACCGGTCCGTGGAGCCCGGAGTCAGCAAGGAACATAAATGCTGCGGCGACGTCCGGAAGTGTGATCCACGGCCAGTACTGCCGGCCGTGGCCGAGTGGACCGCCCAGTCCGAGGCGAAGCAGCGGCAGCAGCCGGCCTAGTGCGCCACCTGTGGGGCTGAGGACAACACCGGTGCGTGGTGTGACCACGCGGACGCCGGACGGCGCCTGATGGGCGGCGGCCTCCCACTCGACGCAGATACGTGACAGAACACCCGAGCCCGGCGACGCGTTCTCCCGGAGCTGGGCGGACCCGGAATCGCCGTAGTAGTTGGATCCCGACTGGCTGATAAACGTGCGCGGCGGGTCGTCAAGCGTGGCCATGGCCGCGGTCAGGGTGCCGGTGGCGGCCAAGCGCGAAGTCAACAGCTCGTCGATTCGGCGTCTTGTCCAAGGTCTGTCCCCGATCCCGGCACCGGACAGGTTGATCACGGTGTCCGCGCCGGCCAGCGCCGCCGGATCCAGGCGGCGCGCTGCGGGGTCCCAGCGGATTTCGGCTGAGGACGTGGGCTCGCGTCGGACGAGGGCGGTCACGTCATGGCCGGCCTCTCGCAGCGTTGCGGACAAATGGGTCCCGATCAGCCCTGAGGCCCCGGCAATGACGATGTGCATGATCCATCTCACCACGGCCCGCACGCCGCCGGTACCTCCCCGGGACCGTACCGGGAGTTGACTATGATCGAACGATGACTTCTTCGAGCTACTTCCGGTTTCCGCATGTCCACGGCGATCTGGTCACGTTTGTGGCAGAGGACGACGTGTGGATCGCGCCGCTCAGCGGCGGCCGCGCCTGGCGGGTTTCGTCACTGCAGCTGCCCGCCCGCAATCCGCGGTTTACGCCTGACGGCAAACGGCTGGTCTGGACTGTCATCCAGGGAACCTCCCCGGAAGTGGTCTCGGCGGATGTGGACGGCGGTGGCTACCGGCAACTGACGTATTTCGGCCACGCCACAACCAAGGTCAAAGGCTTCACGGCAGCCGGCGACGTAGTAGTGACCAGCGCGTTCCGCCAGGCTGAAAGCCGGCACACCTATGCTTACAGCGTCCCGATCGACGGCGGGTCGGCTGAGGAGCTCCCCTTCGGGCCGGTCGAATCCGTGGCCTTCGGTACCGAAGTAGGGGACGAGCGGCCGGTTGTCCTGGCCAGCGTGCTCTCCCGCGAACCGGCCTGGTGGAAGCGGTACCGCGGCGGCACAGCGGGCAAGCTCTGGATTGATGCGGACGGAAACGGCGAGTTCGAGCGTCTGGTTCCCCACCTCGACGGAAACCTCGCAGATCCGCTGTGGGTGGACGGGCGCATCGCGTTCCTGTCAGACCACGAGGGTTACGGAAACCTGTACTCGGTGCTGCCCGGCGGCGGCGATCTTCGACGGCACACCGACCACGAGGACTTCTACGTCCGGCACGCGTCCACCGACGGTGGGCGGGTCATCTTCGAATCTGCCGGTGAGCTCTGGATCCTGCACGATCTGTCCTCTGCCGCGGTACGGCTGGACATCTCGCTGGGTTCCGCGTCGCAATCGCGTCGCCCGGGCCTGCTGAAAACCTCCAAGCATCTGGGCACGGTGGTGCCGGATGACAGCGGCTCCGCCAGCGCAGTGGAGGCCCATGGCACTCTTCACTGGCTCCGTCACCAGGACGGCCCCTCCCGTATCGTCGAGGCCACCCCGGGTGTCCGGGCACGGCTCCCCAGGCCGCTCGACGGCGGCCGTCTCGCTTACGTCGCCGATCACGACGGCGTGGAGGCAATCTACATCAAGGAGATTGCCGCGCAGGTCCCCGACACCGTGGTCCCTGCCGTCACGGCAGCCCCGGCTGCCGTACCCGCTGCAGCCGCTCGGGACCAATCGGAAGCGCCACTGCCGCGCCCGGTTCCCGCGGCGGCATCATCCGCACCGGTGATTGCCGACGTCGTTGTTCCAGTGCCTGATGACTCCCCGGCCGATAAATCGCCGGCCGACGCCGCCCACTCCCCGGCGGAAGCCGACGTCAACGCAGGACGGTCCGGTCTGCCGACCCGCATCGCCTTCCCCAAGCCGTCACGCGCCAGCGCCCTGGAAGCGAGCCCCGATGGCCGGTGGATTGCCGTGGGAACCTCTTTCGGCGACATTTATGTAGCGGACACAGCCACCGGGGACCTGTCCCTGGTCACCAGCATCGGCGAGGGCAGCATCGCGGAACTCGCGTGGTCTCCTGACTCCCAGTGGCTGGCCTGGTCCGAACCTGTCACCTCGTTCGGCTCCCGGAGCCGCCTCCGGCTGGCCAATGCCGCAGACCTGGCGGGCGGCATCGTCGAGGTCACTGACGGCCGTTTCTGCGACGGGTCCCCAAGCTTCACGCCGGACGGTAAGTTCCTGGCCTTCCTGTCCAACCGCAGCTTTGACCCGGTGTACGACGGCCACTCGTTCGACCTGTCCTTCCCCAGCCCCATCAAGCCGTACCTGGTGGCACTGGCTGCCACGACGCCGTCGCCGTTTGGCCCCGCTGTTGACCTGTCCCCTGCCGCAAACACGGACAGCGCGGACACCACGGACACAGACACCGCGGCAGGTCCCGCGGTCCGCGTGGATCCGGCCGGGCTGGCCCACCGGGTCATCGGCGTTCCGGTGCCCCAGGGCAACTACACGTCACTCACGTCAACGGAGGGTGCACTGCTGTGGCTGGACTGGGCCCTGGCAGGCGTCACCGGCGACGGCAAAGCCAGCCAGGAAGACAAGGACGCCCGCCCCAGCCTGGTCCGGTTCGACCTGGCCCGCCGGAAGTCCGCCACACTGGTGGAAGCCCTGGACAGCTACCGGCTCTCCGGCGACGGCAAGAAGGTGGTGCTGGTCAACGACAAGCAGATCAGCGTGGTTCCCTCTGCTGCGAAAGCCGATGAGGAATCGGGCCAGCTGGTCAAGGTGGACCTGGGCCGCATCCGCGTGATGATGGATCCGCTCAGCGTCTGGGGCCAGGCGTTCGACGAAGCCTGGCGCCTGCAGCGCGATTTCTTCTGGGCCGAAGACATGGCAGGACAGGACTGGGAGTCGATCCACAAGCGGTACCGTCCGATCGTTGACCGGTTGGGGTCCCACGATGATCTGGTGGACCTGCTCTGGGAGCTGCACGGGGAGCTGGGCACCTCGCACGCCTACGTCCGGCCCGCATCGGTCACGGAAAACGGCAGCAACGGCCAGGGACGGCTTGGCGCAGACTTTGCCTTCACAGCGGCGGGCTGGGAGATCACCCGGATCCTGGCCGGGGAGTCCTCGGACCCGCTGGCCACTTCGCCGCTGACCAGGCCCGGCGCTGCCGCCATGGCCGGGGATGTAGTTCTGGCCATTGACGGAGTGCCGCTGTCCGCCAAGCTGAGCCCCGCGATGCAGCTGGTGGGCGCCGCCGGACGGGCTGTGGAGCTGACACTGCGCAACGGAGCCGCGCATGGAGCCGAGGCAGGGGAGCAGCGGCGGATCGCCGTGATCCCGGTCAAGGACGAGGAACGCCTGCGCTACCAGGAGTGGGTGGCCGCGAACCGCCTGACCGTCCGGGAGGCCTCCGGCGGCCGCTACGGGTACCTGCACATCCCGGACATGATGGCCAACGGCTGGGCGCAGCTGCACCGCGACCTGGACACCGAAACTGCCCTGGACGGCCTCATCGTGGACGTCCGCCGGAACCGTGGCGGCCACACGTCCCAGCTGGTGGCGGAACTGATTGGCCGGAAGGTCACCGGCTGGAGCATGCCCCGCGGCGAACGTCCGCGGACGTACCCGCACCACGCGCCGCGGGGTCCGGTGATCATCCTCGCCGATGAATTTGCCGGCTCCGACGGCGATATCATCACCCAGGTCTCCAAACTGCGGGGGATCGGCCCGGTGATCGGCACGCGCACGTGGGGCGGTGTGGTGGGGATCGATAACAGGTTCTCCCTGGCTGACGGCACCGGAGTGACCCAGCCGCGGTATGCCACCTGGTTCGGTGGCGGCGTGGGCTGGTCCGTGGAAAACTACGGCGTGGATCCCGACATCGAAGTGCTCTACCCGCCGCACGCTTATGCCGCCGGCAGGGACCCCCAGTTGGAATACGGGATCGGTGCGCTCAAGGAAATGATCCAGGAGCTGCCCACGGACAAGCCCCCGGTCCGCGAAGGCTACCGTCGCCTCAAGCCCGCACCGCTTCCGGCCCGCCGGCACGGCGAATAGGGCCAGCCAGGCAGCAACAGAACAAAGAAGGCCCTGCCCCTCCCGGTCAGTCCGGGCGGGGCAGGGCCTGCTCTGTCTCAGGAACCGTCAGCGTCCATAGCGAACGCGGCAGCCGCCGGAGCGGATCAGGATTCCAGGGACGCGTCCAGGGTGATCTCGATGCTGGCCAGCGCGCCGGAAACCGGGCAGCCGGTCTTGGCCTCGCCGGCGATCCGCTGGAACTCCTCTTCGGAGATGCCGGGAATCTTTGCCGACATCGTCAGGTGGCTCCCCGTGATGCCCGTGCCGGGAACGAAGGTCACGTCGGCTTTGGTGTTGACTTCTTCCGGAGCATGTCCGGCCTGGGCGAGCATATTGCTGAACGCCATCGAGAAGCAGCTCGCGTGCGCTGCGGCGATCAGTTCTTCCGGGCTGGTCTTGCCCTCGGCCGCTTCGGTGCGTGCCTTCCAGGTAACCTCAAATGTGCCCAGGCCGGAGCTGTCCAGCGTGGTCTGACCCGACCCTGTCATCAGGTCGCCGTTCCATACTGTGTGCGCGGTGCGTGTTGCTGCCATGTCCACTCCTCAAAGTCGGTTCGAACCGGGACCGGCCGTTGCCTGGCCCCGCCGGTTCCAATCCTAGGGATTGAGCGGCGGCCGTGCACAGGGTGTCCGCTCTCAGTGGATTGTGACTGTGCAACCCAGCCGCCTGGCGGCTGCGTGGCGGTCACCGCTTGGCCGTTAAACAGCGACGGCGCCGCACCCCAAAGAAGGGGAGCGGCGCCGTCGTGAGTGGTTCAGCCGGCGTTCAGTTCCACAGCGTGGCGATGGCCACGTTGAGCAGTGCAAGTCCGCCAACTCCGTGGGCCAGGCCCTTGCTGATGTCTTCGCCCTTTTTGTATTTGCGGCGGCCGATGAAAGCCAGCACGCCGACGGCCAGGGCGATCGCGAACTTGATGCCCAGCTTGAAGTAATTCGCGTCCATGTCCAGGGACGGGATCAGGCCCATCAGCACAATGCCGGTGATGAGCTGAAGAGCTGCGCCGTCGAACTGCCGGGGGTGGACCGTGGGCGTTTTCATATTCCCGATCCAGATGCCGACGATCATGGCGGCGCCGACGATGTGCAGGAAGACCACGATGTTGTACACGATAATCATGCGACCAGTCTACGCAGAGGTTCTACACCATGTAGTAAGGCCGGCCGCAGGGTTTGTGTGTGTCGGGGGAGACCGGGGCCCGGCCCTTAAACCGCGACGGCGGTGCACGCCTTCCGGTGGTTTCCCACCGGTGCGTGCACCGCCGTCGTACGGTTTTGGCCTGGAGCTAGAGTCCCAGGTCGGCCTCGAAGGCGCCTTCTTCAAGGCGGGCCTTCAGGGTCTGGAGGAAGCGGCCTGCATCCGCGCCGTCCACCAGGCGGTGGTCGTACGTGAGGGATAGGTACATCATGGAGCGGATGGCGATTGAGTCGTCACCGTTCTCATCGGCCACCACCACGGGGCGCTTGACGATCGCGCCGGTGCCCAGGATGCCCACCTGAGGCTGGTTGATGATGGGCGTGTCGAACAGGGCGCCGACAGAGCCGATGTTGGTGATGCTGAACGTTCCGCCGGACAGTTCGTCCGGGCCGATCTTGCCGCCGCGGGTGCGCCCGGCAACGTCGGCGATCTTGGCGGCCAGTCCGGCCAGGTTCAGGTTGCCGGCATCGGAGATGACCGGAACCAGGAGGCCCTTGTCGGTGTCCACTGCGATCGCCAGGTGCTCGGCGTTGTGGTACGTGATCTCCTGCTTGTCCTCGTCGTACGCAGCGTTGAGCTTGGGGTGCTGCTTGAGGGCCTCGGCCACGGCCTTGGCGATGAACGGCAGGAAGGTGAGCTTGACGCCGTTCTGGGCCAGGAAGGAGTTCTTGGCCTTCAGGCGGAGCTTGGCCACCTTGGTCATGTCCACCTCGTGCACCTGCGTGAGCTGCGTGGAGATTTCGAGGGATTCGCGCATACGGCGGGCGATGACCTGGCGGATGCGGGGTGCCTTCTGCGTGGTGCCACGCAGGGAGGAGGCAGCCGGGCCGGCCGGAGCGGCGGCCGGCTTGGCCGGTGCTGCTGCAGCGGGAGCGGCCTTGGCTTCTGCCGCGGCGAGGACGTCCTGCTTGCGGATGCGCCCACCGACGCCGGTGCCGGACAGTGATGCGACGTCCACGCCGTGCTGGTTGGCCAGCTTCCGGACCAGGGGAGTCACGTAGCCGGATTCGCCGCCGGCAGCAGGCTCGGCTGCGGGTGCCGGGGCCGTAGCGGGAGCAGGTGCTGCTGCCGCGGCAGGTGCCGCCGGTGCAGGCTCTGCCTTGGGTGCTTCGGGTGCCGGTGCCGGTGCCGCTGCCGCTGCGGGCGCCGGTGCGGCAGGCGCGGCGGCGGGTGCCGGCGCTGCAGCTGGGGCCGGTGCGGAGGCTGCGGGGGCTGCCGCGCCGGAGCCGATGACGGCGAGGACGGCGCCAACTTCGGCGGTTTCGTCTTCGTTGACCCGGATTTCCTGCAGCGTTCCCGCGACGGGGGACGGGATTTCGGTGTCAACCTTGTCCGTGGATACCTCGAGCAGCGGTTCGTCCACTGCAACGGTGTCGCCCACGGCCTTCAGCCAGCGGGTAACGGTTCCTTCGGTGACGCTTTCGCCCAGTGCCGGGAGGGTGACGTCGTGGCTTTCGCCGTCCGAAGCGGCGGGTGCTGCCGCTGCGGGAGCTTCTGCAGCCGGTGCTTCTGCGGCCGGTGCTTCTGCGGCCGGTGCGGCGGGGGCTTCCTCGGCCGGCGCTGCTGCTTCGGGGGCTGCGCCGCCGCCGGAGCCGTCGCCGATACGGACCAGGGGAGCGCCTACTTCGGCGGTCTCGTCTTCGGCAACGAGGATTTCCTCGATGATGCCGGCAATCGGAGAGGGGATTTCAGTGTCTACTTTGTCGGTGGAAACCTCGAGCAGCGGTTCGTCCACCTCTACCCGGTCACCTACCTGCTTGAGCCAGCGGGTGACGGTTCCTTCGGTGACGCTCTCACCGAGGGCGGGCAAGTTAACGGATTCAGACATGTCGTCCCCGTTCTCCTTATTGATCTTTTGTGCGGATGATGGCTGGCTTGTTCGAGCTTAGTGCACCCGGCGGGTCGCGCCGGGTGCACTAAGCCCTGTTGTCTTGCTGTGCTGCTGGCTGTAATTAGCCGTGAAGCGGGCGACCGGCCAGGGCCATTGCGGCCTCGCCGAGTGCCTCGTTCTGCGTCGGGTGCGCGTGGATGAGTCCGGCAACATCTTCCGGGTAGGCTTCCCAGTTGACGATCAGCTGGGCCTCGCCGATCTGCTCGCCGACGCGGGTGCCGATCATGTGGACGCCAACAACAGGGCCGTCTTTTTCGCGGACGAACTTGATGATGCCGCCCGTGCCCAGAATGGCGCTCTTGCCGTTTCCGGCCAGGTTGTATTCCGTGCTTTCCACCTTGTCCTCGCCGAACTTCTCCTTGGCGGCCTTCTCGGAGTAACCCACCGAGGCAATCTCGGGATCGCAGTAGGTGACCTTGGGGACGTTGATGTCGTCGACAACCACGGGCTTCAGGCCGGCGATTTCTTCGGCGACGAAGATGCCCTGCTGGAATCCGCGGTGTGCCAGCTGCACGCCGGGAACGATGTCGCCGACGGCGTAGACGTTGCCGACGCCGGTGTGGAGGCGTTCGTTGGTGATCACAAAGCCACGGTCAACAGTGACGCCCGCTTCTTCGAACCCCAGGCTCGCCGTGGACGGTCCGCGTCCGACAGCCACGAGCAGGAGGTCTGCTTCGAAGGTCTTGCCGTCCACCAGGGTGACCTTGACGCCGTCGTTGTCCTGCTCGACGCCCTGGAAGAAGGTGCCGGTGTTGAACTTGATGCCGCGCTTCTTGAAGGTGCGCTCCAGGACCTTGATGATCGATGCGTCCTCGTTGGGCACCAGGGACGGCAGACCCTCAACGATGGTGACGTCCGCGCCGAAGGACTTCCATACTGAAGCGAATTCGACGCCGATGACGCCGCCGCCCAGGACGATGACGCTCTTGGGCACGTAGTCCATCTTGAGGGCTTCGTCAGAGGTGATTACGCGGCCGCCGATTTCCAGGCCCGGAAGGGAGCGGGAGTAGGAGCCGGTGGCGAGGACGATGTTTTTGCCCTTGTAGGCCGTGCCGTTGACGGTGATGGTGTCCGGGGCGGTGAGCTTGCCTTCGCCCTCAATGACGGTGATGCCCTTGCCCTTGATCAGACCCTGCAGGCCCTTGAACTTACCGGCAATGATGCCGTCCTTGTAGGCGTTCACGGCGGTCATGTCGATGGACTGGAGCTCCACGTTGACGCCGTACTTGGCGCCGTCGCGGGCGTGGTCGGCAACTTCTGCGGAGTGCAGCAGGGCCTTGGTCGGGATACAGCCGTTGTGCAGGCAGGTGCCGCCCAGTTTGGCTTTCTCAACCAGACCAACGGTCAAGCCAAGCTGTACGGCCCGCAGGGCTGTGGCGTATCCGCCGCTGCCGCCACCTAGTACCAGGATGTCGAATTCTTGCGCAGTTGCCTGATCGGCCACTTAGACGCTCCCTCGCGTGAACGATGACGCGATCGTGCGCATCATCTGGTCTTGAACTTGTACTGCCGTGATTATGCCAGCAGGCAGGTTCTCGTGCATTTGTGACTACCGGGGTTCACCTTAGCGAACCCCTCATCCATGCTCCACCTTGGCGCCGCCTTTGTGGGGCGCTTGTGTCGAGTGTCACGCGGCCATGTGGCCAAGGGATCACGGCCGGTTCTGCGGTCGCAGGACAAACAGCCGCGTGACAACTCAACAGCAAAGGGCGGGTTCCCCCGGGGTCAGGCGGCAGCCGCCAGGATGTCCTCCACGTAGGCCACCAGTGTGCGGACCGTGCAGCCTGTGCCCTGCTTGTGGGTGTATCCGTAAGGGCTTCCGTTGTTGAAGGACGGGCCGGCGATGTCGATGTGGGCCCACGGGATCTGCTCTCCGTCCTTGCCCTTGCCCACAAACTCGCGCAGGAAAACAGCCGCGGTCATCATGCCGCCATGGCGCTCACCAATATTGGCGAGGTCGGCCACCTGGGAGTCGATGCTCGGGCGCAGTTCCTCCGGCAGCGGCATGGGCCACACCAGTTCGCCCGCACGGTCGGCGGCGGCCTTGAGTGGCCCGGTGACACTGTCAGAGCCCATCACGCCGGCGGTCCTGTTGCCGAGGGCGATGAGCTGCGCACCGGTGAGGGTGGCGACGTCGATGATGGCGTCAGGGTATTCGAGGCTCGCCGCGACAATGCCGTCTGCCATAACCAGGCGGCCCTCGGCATCGGTGTTCAGCACCTCAACGGTCTTGCCGCCGAACATGGTGAGGACATCCGCCGGCCGTGAGGCCGCACCGGAGGGCATGTTTTCTGCGATGCAGAGCCAGGCGGTCGCCTTCACCGGAAGGCCAAGTCCCGCGATCGCCAGCACAGTATTAAGGACGACGGCGGCGCCCGCCATATCGCTCTTCATGTCACCCATGCCAAGGGCCGGCTTGATCGAGATTCCGCCGGTATCAAACGTGATGCCCTTGCCCACCAGTGCGATTTTTGCGGTGGCCTTTGCGGGGGCGTACTCGACCTTCACAAGGCGGGGCTGGCGCGTGGACCCCTTGCCCACGCCCATGATGCCGCCGAAGCCTTCCTTTTCGAGGCGCTTTTCGTCCCAGACCGTCACCTTAACAGGCAGGCCCTTGGACAGCTCCTTAGCGGCCTCGGCGAAGGACTCGGGATACAGGTGGCTGGGCGGCTGGTTGACCAGGGACCGAGTCGCGTTGACGGCTTTGCCGATCAGGCCCGCACGCGTCAGTGCAGAGCGAAGCGCATCATTGGCAGCAACATCGGTGTAGATCACTGCGTTGCGGACCGGTTCCTTCAGCCCGTCGTTGGACGACCGGTATTCGGTAAAGGAATAGGCTCCCAGGGCGGCACCCTCCGCGACCGCCGCGACGTCGGCGACTCCCGCCGTCGGGAGCGCGAGGACGACAGTGGGCAGGCCGCCGAGCTGGCGGACGGCGGAACCTGCGGCCCGCCGCAGGGCCTCTTCGGTCAGCGGACGGCCAGCGGCCACCTTGCCAACGCCGGCGAGAACCAGGACCCCGGCACCCGTTTCCGGCAGGCCGGGCAGCCGAACGATCTGGTCAGCGGCGCCGGTGACGCCCAGGACCTTCAGGGAATCGGTCAGCGCTTCAGCAGATTTTGCGGTCAGCGGGTTCTCAAGCAGGACAGGTCCGTCCGATCCCTGTCCCACGCCGATGACAACGGCGTCACTGGGGGTCCTCTTCAGGTCCTTAGCGAGGGTACTAAGGTTGATTTCAGTATTCTTGACCACGGGGTAAGTCCTCAATTCTCGAAAAGGCTGTTCGCGCTGGTATGGATGTCAGGCGCCCGGCCATGGAAATCCGGCGGCCGTCCGATCGGGACGTCGCCGGGGTGCCGGTTAACCCGTCCGGCGGGCCATTCACGATCGTAGCCGCTGCGGGCCGAGGCAGCGGAATCTCCTGAGACCTGCGCCACACCGGCTGGCGGAATTCCGGGGTGCCTGGCCGCGTTGTACAAGATATTCACCCGACTCCTTGAAAGGACGAACGCCGTGCTTGAACGGATTTCCGGTTCCCTGCTGGACCCCGATGCGCTCTATGCGAGCAACATCGAGCTGTTCCACAGCCCGGCGCTCCGCGGGCTGAACCTGGTGATGGGTTTCACCGGCTTTGCCGATGCCGGCCACGTGGTGAAGCAGATCAATGCGGAGTTCCTGGATACCCTCGACGCCGAGACGGTGGCTGTGTTCGACGCCGACCAGCTCATCGACTACCGGTCGCGGAGGCCCCACATCTCCTTCGTGGAGGATCATCTTCAGGACTATCAGCAGCCGAAGCTGGCGCTGTACAAGCTGACGGACGGGCTCGGCAGCCCCTTCCTGCTGCTGGCCGGCTTTGAACCTGACCTTCAATGGGAGCGGTTCGCGCGCGCCGTCGTCGGCATTGTGGAAAAGCTGGACGTGAACCTCGTGACCTGGATCCACTCCATTCCCATGCCGGTGCCGCACACTCGCCCAGTGGGTGTGACCGTCCACGGCAACCGTCCGGAACTGATCGAGGGCATTTCGGTCTGGAAGCCCACGGTTGACGTTCCGGCGGCCGTGGGCCATATCCTGGAGCTGCGGCTGATGGAAGCTGAGCGCAATGTTGCCGGCTACGTGATCCACGTTCCGCACTACCTTGCTGAGGCGGAATACCCGCCAGCCGCTGTAGCCGGACTTGAATTCCTGGGTGCCGCGACGTCCCTGATGTTGCCTGCGGACCGGCTGCGCGAAGCGGGCCGGGAAGTGGGCCGCCAGATCGCCGAGCAGGTGGCCGCCTCGGAAGATGTGCAGCAGGTGGTCACCCGGCTGGAGGAACGTTACGACGAGAAGGCCGAAGGCACCGTCCGGCGCTCGCTCCTGGCCGATGAAAATGACGAACTGCCCAACGGGGACGAGCTGGGCGCGGCCGTGGAGGCCTACCTGGCCCGCGAGAACCCGCACCCGTAGCCCGCCCCACGGCGTCCGCCTGGCAGACGCCTGCCCTGGTCCGGGCAGCAGCCCGGCATAATGAGGGGGTGACTGCACCCCGAGCCTGGCTGATCTGGACCATCGGCATCTTCGCCTACCTTGTGGCCGTCTCGCAGCGTACGTCATTCGGTGTGGTGGGACTTGAGGCCACCGAGCGGTTCCATGCCGGCGCGTCCGCCATCTCATTTTTCACGGTGCTGCAGCTGCTGGTCTACGCAGGCCTGCAGATCCCCGTAGGCCTCCTGGTGGACAGGTTCGGCTCGCGCGCCATGATCGCCGGCGGAGCCGTCCTGATGGGTCTTGGCCAGCTCCAGTTGGCCTTCGCCGACACCATCCCCGGCGGTGTGGCGGGGCGGATTCTGGTGGGCGCCGGGGACGCCATGACCTTTATTTCCGTGATCCGCCTGATTCCCTTGTGGTTCGCGCCGGCCCGGGTTCCCCTGGTCACCCAGCTGACGGGCATGTCGGGCCAGCTCGGGCAGCTTTTCAGTGTGCTTCCCTTCGCGTTCGTCCTGCATTCCTTCGGCTGGACCCCCGGTTTCCTGATGCTCGCGGGCATGGCGGGCGTGGCGGTTGTCCTGGTGCTGGTGCTGTTGAAGGACCACCCGCCCGGTGCACCCGCGCCGCAGGCGCAGCAGGGGTTGAAAGCCACGGGCGCCTCGCTCGCGCGGGCCTGGCGCCAGCCGGGTACCCGGCTGGGGATGTGGAGCCACTTCACCATCCAGTTCAGCGGCACCGTCTTCGCCATGACCTGGGGATATCCGTTCCTGATCTCGGGGCAGGGCATGGATGCCGCAACCGTGGCCGGCCTGATGACCTTGTACGTTGCGGCGGCGATGGCCGTGGGCCCTTTCATTGGACAGTTTGTTTCCCGTCACCCGCTTCGGCGGTCAACGATGGTGCTGCTCATCGCCGGCGCCACGGCCGCTGCCTGGGCCGCGGTGCTGCTGACGCCTGGCCGCTCCCCGCTGTGGCTGCTGGCGTGCCTGGTGGTAGTCCTGGCCATCGGGGGGCCGGGATCGATGATCGGGTTTGATTTCGCGCGGACGTTCAATCCGGCGCACAGGATCGGTACCGCAACGGGCATCGTGAATGTGGGCGGCTTCATCGCGGCCCTTGTGGCCATCTTCCTGATTGGCCTGGTGCTGGACGTCCTGCTTGCCAGCGGCTATTCCGAGGGCGTCCTGTACGGGCTCGAACCGTTCCGGATCGCACTCAGCGTACAGTTCCTGCTGCTGGGCTTTGGCGCCGCCATGACGCTTGTTTGCCGGCGCAAAGTACGGCGACAGATGGCCGCGCAGGGTGTTGTGGTGGCGCCGCTGCTTCGGGCCATGGCGCAGCAGCGGCGGGTGAGCCTGGCACAGCGGCGTCAGCGCGACCGCGCGGGCAAAGACTGACACTTGTCCTCCACATCGGCCCTCCTGGGGCGGTTGTTGACATAGCGGAAGTTGCCACTTCAGCCCCGCCGGTGGTTCGCCAAAGCTGGAATCATGAAACCTTCAGAACACCTGACCGTCCGAGGCCCTGAAGACATCCTCGGGTTCATTCCGCATTCCCTGGGCTACTGGCCTGCCGACAGCCTGGTTGCGATGACCCTGCAGGGGAACCGGCTGGGAGCAACCCTGAGGCTGGATCTTCCAGGCCCGGAAACCCTCGCGGACCCGCGGGAGTACGCGCGCACGGTGCGCGATTATCTTCTGGCTGACGAGAATGCCGACGCCGCCTTGCTGGCATGCTTCACCAACGACGGCTGGATGGAACCACCTGGAACCTACCGCGGGCTATTGGATGCACTCCAGACGGTCCTAGGGGCCGCGGGGATGCCGGTGCGGGACGCCTGGTATGTCGGTAACTCCTTCTGGCGTGATGCTTTTTGCACCGATCCGTCCTGCTGCCCCTCACCGGGCCGGTCTGTTCAGGCGATCCGGGACAGCATGATTAATGCCGAGATGGTCTTCCGCGGCAGCAGCGTCGGGCCCGCGCCGGAGGACGGCGCGCACACTCCGCCCTCGCTTTCCGGCGAGGACAGGGCCGCCGTCCTTGCCTCTGAGGCCACGTGGGCGGCGCAGTTGGACCGGCGACGGGGGAGCAGGGAACAGTTCGGCCAGCTGATGGTCCAGTGGGAGGCCTTGCTGGCCAACGTGCCTGGTCAGCCTCTGCCCGTCAATGACGTTGCCTTCCTTCGCGCGTCGCTCCGGGTCCCCGCCTGGCGTGACGCCGTCCTGGTGATGGCCGCCGCCGGTCAGGCGGCTGCCTTGGCGGGGGCCGAGATGTTCGGCATCTTCGACGCGGGCTGCATCCTGGATCCGGCGGGGCCCGCACTCCCGGGGCCCTTACCATCCGGACTTCCAGCGTCGGGAGCCGGACTGCCAGGACGGGAGCCTGCCGGACCGGATACCAAAGGCATGCCGGGCATTCCAGGATATGGCGAAGTCCTGTTGGGACTGGACCCGGTGGTTCCTGCATGGCACACCCTTAACAGCCTGGACGAAGTGCTGGAACAGCTGTCGGCGTGCGGCGGGCAGGCCGGTGCAGCCGCGCTGACCGGGCGTGGGTGGATCGCGTGGTGCAGGGGGAGGGGCTCCTACGCTGCTGCGTACCTCGGCTGCGCCCTTGACGAGGAGCCAGGCTACCGGCTCGCCGAACTCATGCTTGAGCTGGTGCGGCGCGGCACCCTTTGCGGCTGGGCTGCACGGAAGGAGGCCGCCTGGCGGAAATTCGAACCGGATTCCGCCTGACCGGATTCCGCATGACCGGTTTGGATGGGGGCAGCCTTGAGGTCGGGTTTGGGAAAACCGTGAGACAATGGTTGCCGAGACCCGGTTGGGTCCGTGAATCAAGTGCATGTGGTGAAGCCCAGTCGGGAACATTACAGCCGCCCCGGCAGTTCTACTTATAGAATCTGCCGGCCGTGGTTGCACCTGATATTCATCACGGACTTGACAGGGTCATAGTGGTGTTGCCCGTATGGTGATTCCACAGACCGCCGCTAGAAAGGTTTTCTGTGACCCCGTCTTCCGCGAAGAAGGAACCCGCCGCCCAGGACGATTTGTCCCCTGAGGCGAAGCAGGCTGCAACGAACGCCAAGCGAGCAGCGACGCGGGCAGCCAACAAAGCCATCAAGGATGCCGCCGGTGACACCGGTTTGGACGGCAAGCCTGAGCCCAAGAAGCGCGGGCCCAAGCCCGGCGCCAAAGCCGCTGCCGAAGCAGCCGGAAAATCAGCCCGCGGCGCATCGGACGATGATGAGGACGTAGAGGAAGACCTCGACGACATCAACATCGCGGATGACAGCGAGATCAACGCCGCTAAGGCCGCATCAGCAGCCACGGGCAAGGGTTTTGTCTACTCGGATGCCGATGATGACGATGCCCCTGTCCAGCAGGTGATGTCGGCCGGCGCCACGGCTGACCCTGTCAAGGACTACCTCAAGCAGATCGGTAAGGTTGCGCTGCTCAATGCCGAGCAGGAAGTTGACCTCGCGCTCCGGATCGAAGCCGGACTCTTCGCCGAAGAGAAAATCAATGCCGACGACGGCTCGATGGACCCCAAGTTCAAACGTGAACTTGAGTTCGTCATCCACGACGGCAAGCGCGCCAAGAACCACCTGCTCGAAGCCAACCTCCGCCTGGTGGTCTCGCTGGCCAAGCGCTACACCGGCCGCGGCATGCTGTTCCTGGACCTTATCCAGGAAGGCAACCTGGGCCTGATCCGCGCTGTCGAGAAGTTCGACTACACCAAGGGCTTCAAGTTCTCCACGTACGCCACGTGGTGGATCCGCCAGGCCATTACCCGCGCCATGGCGGACCAGGCCCGCACCATCCGCATCCCGGTGCACATGGTTGAAGTCATCAACAAGCTGGCCCGCGTGCAGCGCCAGATGCTACAGGACCTGGGCCGCGAACCCACACCCGAAGAGCTGGCCCTCGAACTGGACATGACTCCGGAGAAGGTCGTGGAGGTCCAGAAGTACGGCCGCGAACCGATCTCCCTGCATACCCCGCTGGGTGAAGACGGTGACTCCGAGTTCGGTGACCTCATCGAGGATTCCGAGGCCGTGGTTCCCGCCGATGCCGTGAGCTTCACGCTCCTGCAGGAACAGCTGCACTCCGTCCTCGACACCCTGTCCGAGCGCGAAGCCGGCGTGGTGGCCATGCGTTTCGGCCTGACCGACGGCCAGCCGAAGACTTTAGACGAAATTGGCAAGGTCTACGGTGTTACGCGTGAGCGCATCCGCCAGATCGAATCCAAGACCATGTCCAAGCTCCGCCACCCGTCACGGTCGCAGGTGCTGCGGGACTACCTGGACTAGATCAGGACTGAGGCAGCGCGGGTCCCCTTCCGCCCAACATCTTCGGATCGATGGATGTGAAGGGGGCCCGCGTTTTCCTGTCTGGGCTGCATGAACAAATTCATGACAAAGAAGAGGACCCCTCCGGCTGGAGGGGTCCTCTTCGAGGTGTATCAGGCCGTGGTGCGCCTGGTCAGTCGACGGCCACGGGAGCCTTCTCGTGAAGCCTGCCCGTCTCGTCGTGCCAGTCGGAGCTCAACGGCCTCAGCGTAGCCTCGATGGCACGGGCATGGTGGCCGCAGAACAGCAGCTCACCGCCGGAGGACTCGAGTACAACGCGGACATATGCCTGAGCTCCGCAGCGATCGCACCGGTCCAGTGCGTTGAGTGTGCGGTCTGCCACTGCTGTTGTCATGTCGGCCTCCTAAGTAGATCTGTATGTCTATATAACCAGTATTCGTACCAGTCGCATCGCAAGGACGGGTCAAGTTCGCTGTCCGCGTAGCCACAAGAATCGATCAAGCCTCCGGTTTCGGTCACGGAAGGATAACGAGTGGCGTTGCCCACAGCCGTGGGAAGTGTGGCAGCCCTCCGTCAGCTGCCGCGCCGACTAAACTTGATGGAGCGCCCGCAGCGCCAGCTGTTCCGTCACTGAAGGAGTTCACAACCCGTGGCACCAAGTTCTGATTACACCGCCCGGCACCTTTCTGTCCTGGAGGGCCTCGAGGCCGTCCGCAAGCGCCCCGGCATGTACATCGGTTCCACCGATTCGCGCGGGCTGATGCACTGCCTGTGGGAGATTATCGACAACTCGGTGGACGAAGCGCTTGCCGGATTTGGGCACGACATCAAGATCATCCTGCACGCGGACAACTCGGTGGAAATTCACGACGACGGCCGCGGCATCCCCGTGGACGTGGAACCCAAGACGGGGCTCACCGGCGTCGAGGTGGTCTTCACCAAGCTCCATGCGGGCGGCAAGTTCGGCGGCGGGTCCTATACGGCCTCCGGCGGCCTGCACGGCGTGGGCGCCTCCGTGGTGAACGCCCTGTCCGCGCGCCTGGACGTTGAAGTGGACCGCGGCAGCAAGACCTACAAAATGTCGTTCCGCCGCGGCGAGCCTGGGCGCTTCAAGGACCAGGGATCCAAGCTGGACCCGTCGGCAGTGTTTGCGCCGTTTGTGGACGGCTCGGTGCTGGATGTGGTGGGCAAGGCGAAGCGTGGTGTGACCGGGACCCGGATCCGCTATTGGGCGGACCGCCAGATTTTCACGCCGGACGCCAAGTTCTCCTACGACGAACTGGCCGCACGGGCGCGACAGACGTCCTTCCTGGTACCGGGACTCAAGCTCACCGTCCGCGATGAGCGCAGGCTGCCCGGAACTCCCGGTGAGGCAGCAGGCCACGAAGAGGTGTTCCACCACGACGGCGGCCTGTCCGAGTTCGTCGAGTTCCTCGCCGCCGATCCCGCCGTGACCGACGTCTGGCGGCTGCACGGTTCAGGCAAATTCAAGGAAACCGTGCCGGTACTCGACGAACGGGGCCACAGCCAGCTCGCCGAGGTTGAACGTGACTGTGAAGTGGACGTGGCTCTCCGGTGGGGCATCGGCTATGACAGCACCGTCCGCAGCTTCGTCAACATCATTGCCACGCCCAAAGGCGGAACCCACCAGTCGGGCTTCGAACAGGCGCTGGTCAAGACGTTCCGGAAAGCAGTGGAGGCCAACGCCCGCAAGCTGAAAGCCGGCAACGACAAGATCGAGAAGGATGACATCTTCGCCGGCCTGACGGCTGTCCTGACGGTCCGGTTGGCCGAACCGCAGTTCGAGGGCCAGACGAAGGAAATCCTGGGCACCTCCGCCGTCCGCGCCATCGTCTCGAAGGTGGTGGAGCAGGAGATCACCGCAAAGCTGAATTCAGCCAACCGGAACGACAAAGCCCACTCCGCGCTGCTCCTGGAAAAAATCGTCAGCGAGATGAAGTCCAGGATTTCCGCGCGGGTGCACAAGGAAACCCAGCGGCGCAAGAATGCCCTGGAAACCTCGTCCATGCCCACCAAGCTTGCCGACTGCCGGACGGACGACGTCGACCGTTCCGAACTCTTCATCGTGGAAGGCGACTCCGCACTGGGAACCGCCAAGCTGGCGCGGTCCTCGGACTTCCAGGCGCTGCTGCCCATCCGGGGCAAGATCCTGAACGTGCAGAAGGCGTCCGTGGGGGACATGCTGTCCAACACGGAGTGCGCTGCGCTGATCCAGGTGGTGGGTGCGGGATCCGGACGCAGCTTCGATATCAACGCGGCCCGCTATGGCAAAGTCATTCTGATGACCGACGCCGACGTCGACGGCGCCCACATCCGGACGCTGCTGCTGACACTCTTCTTCCGGTACATGCGCCCCATGATCGACGCCGGAAGGGTTTATGCTGCCGTGCCGCCGCTGCACCGGGTGGAGGTCATCAACGCCGGGCAGAAAGCCAACGACATGATCTACACCTACTCGGAGGCGGAACTCCACGTGCTCCTGGCCCGGCTGGCCAAGGAAGGCAAGCGCTACAAGGAACCGATCCAGCGGTACAAGGGCCTGGGCGAGATGGACGCCGGACAGCTTGCCGAGACCACCATGGACCCGCGGCACCGGACGCTGCGCAAGGTGGGGATCGAGAACGCCAAGCATGCGGAAGACACGTTCGACCTGCTGATGGGGTCCGATGTTGCCCCCCGCAAAGACTTCATCATCGCCGGCGCCTCCAGCCTGGACCGGGAGCGGATCGACGCCTGATGTCCGGAGCGGCACAGCCCTGTGATGGCTAGGCCGGCGTCGGCACAGCCCATGCCGGGTTTAGTCCACGGCGTCGGTTCAGTCCAGAAGGCCCGGCACGATCAGCAGGGCGGTGGGCACGGCCAGGAGCAGGGCGGAGCCGGCAAGCACCATCCCGCGGGCGGCGGCAGGCAGCTGCGGCTCAGGGGACAGCAGCCGGCTGACCCGGGAGATAGTGGTCCGGGCAGAACCTGAGACGGCGCCTGTGGGCGACTCAAGCCCGTCTAGGGCAAGGCCGGGGTGCGCGGACGGTATGGCGGCGGCCGCGATGCTTCCCGCCATCCCCGCCCCAATCCCTGCCGTCATACCTCCGGTAGGTCCGCTGGCAACAATGGCGATCGCCTTGATGAGCGTGGCCTTGCTTTCCGTCTTCAGCGCGACGTCGTCCGCCAGCATTTCGATGAGCGAGTTCACCGCCTCCTGAGCGAGGCGGGTGGTGGGCAGCCAGGGGAGCGCCTGGCGCCACGCGGCAAACGCCCAGAGCAGGAGATGGTGGCGCTGGTTGAGGTGGGCATTCTCGTGGCTCAGGACGGCCCGCAACTCAGCCGGCTCCAGCGCGGCCATCAGGCCGTCCGAGAGCACCGTGACGGAGCGGGCCCCGCCGGGCAGGCAATAGGCGACGGGTGAATCGTGGCTGATGACCACCGTGCGGGCCGCGTCGACGGACGGGGCGGCCAACAGGGCCAGGAGTTCCCGGTGCCTACGCCGCTGCCGTTCGATCTTGTAGTAGGTCAGCAAGAGGGTGAAGACCAGGTGGGCGGTGAGCAGCGCCGCGGCGGACAGGGCGAACAGATGCCAGAAGCCCAAGGCCGTGGTGGGCGCGTTGAAGAGGACCATATCCGCCAGCCCGCGAAGCCCGGAGATGAGGTTGTCACCGATCGGTTCAAGCCCGTAGACCAGCATGGCGCCGATCATGGACAGCCCGCCCGCAAGTGCTATTGCCTGCCACAGCAGCATGGCCGTGAACGGTGACCGGGCAGGCCACGAGGCACGGGAAAGCAGGATAGGCACTGGCCACGCCAGGACTACCGCGAGGACCGCCAGCAGGTACGAGGTCCAGAACATGGTCCGCTAGATGTGGCCAAGCAGTTTGCGCAGTGTTTCCGCTTCACTGTTCGTCACGGAGCCGATGAACCGTGCCAGCACGGCTTCCCGGTCAGGCGCTGAGCCCAGCACTTCGTGCATCAGCTCCGCCGTGTGGTCTTCCCTGCTGGAAACGGCCTGGTAGCGGTGCGGCCGCGTACCGCGTTCCCGCTCCACAAGGCCCTTCTTCTCAAGCCGTGAGAGGACGGTCAGGACCGTGGTGACGGCGAGCTCCTTGCCCTCATGCCCGGCAGCATCCCCTTTTGCCTCGGTGGTTGTTGCCAGTCTGTCGCGCAGGGTATTCGCGGTGGCTGCTTCGTGGCCCGCCCAAAGCAGATCCATCACTGCCCGTTCCAGTTCGCCAAGACTTGCCATTGCAATACTTCCTTCGATTTCCCCGCACCGGGCCGTGGACGGCTGCGGTGACTGCACTTTGCGCTACAGATACAAAACAAATTTACCTGTTTTTCGCCTGAGTTTCTACGTACGGTAGAACACTGGGCGCGCCGCGGCCTTGTGGGAGCCACTTCCAGGTGGAACTGTTGGTTTACAGTGCCCGCCGCATTGTTCTACACTCTGTAGAAGTCAAAGTTCTACGTATCGTAGAAAAGTTGCACCGCCAACCCGAGGGACTGCTGTGGAAGCTCTGGAAATCGCACGCTGGCAATTCGGCATCACCACCGTCTACCACTTCATGATGGTGCCCCTCACCATCGGACTGGGCCTGGTGGTGGCCGTGATGCAGACGCTCTGGCACCGCACCGGCAAGGTGGAATACCTCCGGATGACCAAGTTCTGGGGCAAGCTCTTCCTGATCAACTTCATCATGGGCGTGGCCACCGGCATTGTGCAGGAGTTCCAGTTCGGCATGGCCTGGAGCGAGTACAGCCGCTTCGTTGGAGACGTGTTCGGAGCGCCGCTGGCCTTGGAGTCGCTGCTGGCCTTCTTTGTTGAGTCCACATTCCTGGGCTTGTGGATCTTCGGCTGGAAGCAGCTGAAGCCGGCCATCCACCTGGCCTGCCTCTGGGTGGCCGTAGTGGGATCGGTGTTCTCCGCGTACTTCATAATCGTGGCCAACAGCTGGATGCAGCATCCGGTGGGCGCGGAGATTATTGACGGCCGGCCGGTCATGACGGACGCCTGGGCCGTGTTCACCAACAACACCGCCCTGGTGGCCTTTCCGCACACCCTGATGGGAGCGCTGGCCGTTGCCGGCGGTTTCCTCCTGGGCATCGCGTGGTACCATCTCTGGCGCAGGCGCACGGACGGCATCGATACCATCGGTGCCGACGGGAAGGTGATTCCCGGCGAAGCCGCCATCCCCGGCCGGGACCGGACCGATTACAAAGTGTGGATCCGCTCGTTGCGGATCGGCGCCGTCGTCGCCATGATCTCGTTCGCCGGCACCGCCCTGACTGGCGACCTGCAGGGCAAACTCATGTTTGAGCAGCAACCCATGAAGATGGCCGCGGCGGAGGGTGCCTGCCATGACGGCACCGGCTTTTCCGTGCTCAGCGTCGGGAACCTTGGCTCCAAGAACTGCGATGAGATTGTAGCCCTGATCGAGGTTCCGGGCATCCTCTCCTTCCTGGCCAATGGCGACTTCACCACGGAGGTCAGGGGCGTCAACGGACTCCTGGACCAGTACAAGGCCGACTACGGAACCCACCTGCCGGACAACCCGATCTACGGCGAGCGGGCTGGCCAGGAAATCGAGTACGTCCCGGTTATGGAAGTCACCTACTGGGGCTTCCGGATGATGATCGGCTTCGGTGGCCTTGCGGCGCTGGCGGCGCTCATCGCGCTGTGGGTGACGCGGAAGGGCACCGTGCCCGCGTCCCGTTGGCTGATGTGCCTGGCGGTGTTCGGCATCCTTGCCCCGTTCGGCGCCAACGCGGCCGGCTGGATCTTCACCGAGATGGGCCGGCAGCCGTTTGTGGTGGCCCCCAACCCGGACCTGAACGGCATCGACCAGGTGTTTATGTTCACCGCGGCCGCAGTCTCGCCCGGAGTCTCGGCCGGTGAGCTGCTGACGTCATTGATCGTCCTGACCGCCGTCTACGCCGCACTGCTGGTGGTTGAGGTCAAGCTCCTGGTCAAGTTCATCCGGGGCGGTGTTGTATCCGCGATGCCGGAACTTGCCCACACCCCGGCCGACGAAAACGGGGACGCCAACAAGGGCCACGGCACTGGCAAGCCCGCCGACGACGTCCTGGCATTCGCCTACTAAGAAGAGCAGAGGATACTCGAGCATGGAACTGCTGCCCACCATCTGGTTCATCGTCATCGCGGTGCTTTGGACCGGCTACCTCTTCCTTGAAGGCTTTGACCTCGGCGTGGGAATGCTGATGAAGCTGTTCGCGCGGAACAACACCGAGCGCCGGGTGCTGCTGAACACCGTCGGCCCGGTCTGGGACGGCAACGAGGTCTGGCTGATCACGGCCGGGGCCGCAACGTTTGCGGCATTCCCGCTGTGGTACGCCTCGCTGTTTTCCGCCCTCTACCTCCCGCTCCTGGTGGTGCTGGTTGCCCTCATCTTCCGTGCCGTGGCGTTCGAATACCGTGGCAAGGGTGACACCGACAAGTGGCGGGCGCGCTGGGACTGGGCCATAGCCCTCGGCTCCTTCTTTGCCGCCTTCGGCGTCGGCGCCGCCCTGGCCCTGACCACTACCGGCCTCCCGCTGAACGCGAACGGTGACCGCGTAGGCGGTCCGTTCGCCTGGTTCAGCGGTTACGCCGTGCTGGGCGGGCTGGCCGTGGTGGGGTTCTCCTTGCTGCACGCGCTTGCGTTCCTCGCATTGAAGACCGACGGCGATGTGCGCCACCGCGCGCGCCGCTGGTTCGTCCGGCTGCTTCCGGTCCTGTTGCTCCCTCTGGCGGGCTGGGCACTCATCATCCAGTTCCTGGACGGCAAGCCGTGGACTTGGGCCGCCGTGATCGTGGCCGTCAATGCCGCAGCAGCCGCGTGGTTCCTGGCGCGGCGGGGATCCGAAGGCAGGGCGTTTATGGCGATGGGGGTCTTCCTCCTCCTCGGCAGCGCGTCAATCTTCGGTGCCGCGTTCCCGGTGGTGCTGCCCTCCACCCTGGACCCTGCGTTTGACCTCACCATCGACAACGCGTCGTCATCCGATTACACGCTCGGGCTCATGAGCGTGGTGGCAGCCGTTGGCCTGCCCCTCGTGATCACCTACCAGGCGTGGACCTACTGGGTGTTCCGGCGCCGGGTCAGCGCGTCCCAGATCCCCGCGGCCCACAGCTTCCTGCCAGCCATTGCCGTCCGGGCATTCACCACGAAGGGCTGACCGGCCGTGCGCCCAGATTTTCCGGCCGGACCGGCCACCCGCTCCGCCATCTACTGGCTTGGCCTGCTGGCAGCGCTGAAGGCAGTGTCACTGGTCCTGATGGGGCAGGCCGTGGCTGCCATGCTGGCCGGGCTGGCCACCGGAAACGGGTCCTGGGCCGAGCAGCTGCCCTGGGGCCTGGCGGGCATTGTCCTCAGGTCCGCCACCGTGTGGGCCCAGGGCATCGCCGCGCGCCGCGCCGCGCTGGGCATCAAGGAGGAACTCCGCTCAGAACTGCTGGCCCGGGCCCTGCGGAACGGTGCACGCAGCACCGGCCCGGCCGACGGCGGGCTGGCTGTCCTGGCCACGCGCGGACTGGATGCGTTGGACAGCTACTACACGCAGTTCCTCCCCGCGCTGGTGAACTGCGCCGCGATCCCGCTGCTGCTCGGGGCACGCATCCTGTTCACCGACTGGGTCAGTGGGGCGGTGATTGTCCTGACAGTTCCGCTCGTTCCGCTGTTTATGGTGCTGATTGGCCGGTACACGGAGGACCATGTCCGCGAGGCCCAGGAAACCCTGACCCGGCTGTCCGCACACATGCTGGAGCTGGCCAAAGGCCTGCCCGTCCTGGTGGGACTGGGCCGTGCCACTGCGCAACGCAAGGCCCTCGAAGAGATCTCGGAGGAATACCGCGCCAGGACCATGGGGACACTGCGGACCGCATTCCTGTCTGCACTGGCGCTGGAACTCATCGCTACGATTTCCGTCGCAGTGGTTGCCGTATTCATCGGCGTCCGCCTGGTGCACGGCGACATGCCGCTTGAAGCCGGCCTGCTGGCGTTGATCCTCGCGCCGGACTGCTACCTGCCGCTCCGCGAGCTGGGCACGGCCCACCACGCCAGCGATGACGGCCGGGCGGCCCTGGCCGAGACCAGGAAAGTCACTGAAGTACCCGAGCCGCGTCCGCTGCCCGTACAGGGACGCGAAGCTGCCGCGTACGACGACGGCAGCCGGCGTTCCGTGCCCGGGTCCGGGGGAGTGACGGTCACCGACCTCACCGTCACGTACTCCGGACGGCCCGCGCCCGCCGTCGGGCCCTTAACGTTCACTGCCCCGCACGGGCTGATCACCGCCCTGGACGGCCCCAGCGGCGCCGGCAAAAGCACCGTCCTTGGTGTGCTGGCCGGGACCATCGGGGACGGCGGCGGAACCACAGTGTCCGGCCGCCTCTCCGGCCTGGCACGCAACGCGATCGCCTGGGTCCCGCAGCACCCGGTCATGGTGGCGGACTCCGTGCTCGAGGAGGTCATGCTGTACCTCGGTGGCGGAAGGAGCTCTGATACTCCGGCAGCAACCGAAGTGGCTGAGGATTGCCTGTTGGCGGCGGCTGCCGGGCACCTCGCCGGCCACCACCCGGCCGAACTGAGCCCCGGCGAGCTGCGGCGCGTTGCGTTGGCGCGCGGCCTGGCCCGCATCAGGTCCGGTGCCACGGTTCTGCTGCTCGACGAGCCCACCGCACACCTTGACGGGGTGTCGGCGGCGCTGGTGCAGGACTCGATCCGTGCGCTCCGGGGCCAGGTCACCGTCATCCTGGTGGCTCACGACCAGCAGACCCGCGAGCTGGCTGACCATCTGGTGCCCGTATCGGCCCACGGCATCACAGCGCCCTCCGACCGAGCTGTGCTGTCAGCAGGGACAGGGCCGTCCGGAATCGTGTCCACCGTGGAGCATAAGACGGCTCCGGAGACTGCCGGGCGTCGCCCGGCGAGAACGCAGAACCATGCGGCCGGGGATTCCCGCCCAAGCGGGACTGTCCGCCTCCTGGCCGGCCTGCTGTCACCGGTCGCTGGCCGGTTCACCGGCGCCGCGGTGGTGGGGACTTTTGCCGCCCTTTTCGCCGTTGCCCTGTCCGGCCTCTCAGGCTGGCTCATCATCAGGGCCAGCGAACAGCCGCCCATCCTGTACCTGCTCACTGCCATTGTCGGAGTGCGGTTCTTTGGGATCGGGCGCGCCGTCCTGCGCTACTGGGAACGGCTCCTGCTGCACGATGCCGTGTTCGGCGCCCTCACCCGCCTGCGCGGCCGGCTCTGGGAATCACTGAGCCGCAAGGCACTCTCACTCCGGCGGCTCCTGCAGGGCGGCAACGTCCTGGGTACGGTGATTGACGACGTCGACACCGTCCGGGACCTGCTGCCGCGGGTTGTGCTGCCGCCCGTCACGGCGCTGGCCGTGGCCGGTTCAGCGCTGGTGGCAACCGCCCTCGTGGCGCCTGCCGCGTTGCCGGCCATTGCCTTGGCAGCAGCGCTCAGCCTGTTCGTGGCGCCGGCCGCCGCCCTGTGGGGGGACCGCCGCTCGGCCACAGCGGAACAGAGCCTGCGCGCAGGCGTCCTGCGGCGCACGTCCGCTGCGCTGGATGCCCGGGCAGAGCTGCACGCGAACGGCATCGCGGGCACCGTCCTGGACGCGCTGCGCTCCGAGGACCGTTTGGCCACCCGGGCATCGCAGCGTTCCGCCTGGGCCGAAGGCCTCGGCCAGGCCATCACCGTCGCCGCCTGCGGCACCGCCGCTTTGGCTGCTGCCGTGCTGACCGCACCCCAGGTGCTGGCAGGAACCCTGGAGCCCGCCACCGCGGCGGTTGTTGTCCTGCTGCAGCTTGCACTCGTGGAACCGTACGCAGCGATGACGACGGCGGCGCGCCAGTACCCGGCCCTTCGCAGCGTTATGCGCCGGGTCGCTGAGTCAGGGGTGCTGGATGGCGGCGCCACGGAAACCGGGGCCGGCGACGGCCTGCATGCTGTCCCCGCCCGTTCGGGCGCCGCCGCGGGCGTTGAACTGGAAAGCGTCGGGGCGGCGTGGCCCGGCGGGGAACCTGTGTTCTCCGGGGTCTCCGCAACGGCCGGACCGGGCACCTGGCTGGCGGTCACGGGACCGTCCGGTGCGGGGAAGTCCACGCTGCTCGCCGTACTGCTGGGATTCCTGCCGGCCGCCACAGGCCGCGCGGCGGTGACCGGGACGACGGCCTGGTGCCCGCAGGAGGCACACCTGTTCGATTCCACGCTGCGGGGCAACCTGATGCTTGGCGTCCCCTCCCGGGAAGCGGTGCCGGGCGGGTCCCCGGTACGCAGCGTCCGCGACGACGTTGGTGCGGCTGCAGCAAGAGCGCTGGGTGCAGCGGGTGGGCCTGCCGCGGGTGCGCCTGCCGCCGTTGACGCCGAGCTGGAAGCGGCATTGGCCGCCGTCGGCCTCAGCGCCCTGGTGTCGCGGCTGCCGGCCGGGCTGGACACCCGGATCGGGCCGGGTGGTTCCTTCCTCAGCGGCGGCGAGCGGCAACGGCTGGCCGTGGCGCGGACCCTGCTGACGGGGGCCGAGGTTATCCTGCTCGACGAGCCCACGGCTCATCTGGACGCACAGTCGGGACGGGAAATGCTGGCAGACCTCCGCGCCGGCCTGAAAGACCGCACAGTGGTCATGGTCACCCACAATCCGGCCGACATCCAGCCGGATGACGCCCGGCTGGAGCTCTCGGCAGTGTCCCGGACGGGCACGGCTGCTTCGCTGGTGGGTTGAGTCCCCTCAGCCGTCCACATCGTGGAGGTGATGGACGACGTCGTGCAGGAAGTACTGGGCCAGCGTCAGGACCGTGAATCCGGAACCGTTGCTGCGCAGGCCCCGCCGTCCCCACTCTGACTCCCGGACGCCGGCAAAGGACTCGGCAATCTGCTTGCCCTCTGCCGTCAGTTCGGCGCTGACCACGGCGGGATCGGCATTGGCGTAATCCTTTTCGACTGCCGTGCGGTCCTGGTCCCAGTTCTCAAATCGGGCGCCGTCGGCGTCGAGCATAAGGTTCAGCCGCTGGTCGAACAGCGTGAAGACGTCGCGGACGTGGCAGGCATATTCCAGCGCCGACCACGTCCTGTCATCCGGGCGTTCTGCAACGTCAGGCCGGCGGAGGACGGCCCGCCAGCGCGGGAGCATGTTTTCCACGCTGCCCGGCACCGTGGCCGGTGTGGCGGTGGAAGCGTCGAAGGAGCACTCGGGGCACGGCCGGGAGAGGACCCAGGTCCAGTCCTTTTCATCAGGAATGATAGGCATGGCAGCAGTCTAGGACGGATCGCTCCAGGCCATGGCCGGACCCACCGCGTCCACTGCCTGGGACAGCGGAATCCCCGAACCGTCCCGCCGGCCGTGCTCCTGCGGCAGCGACCTGGCAATACCGGCGAGCGATGAGGCCTTCGCGGGTCCGTGCCCGGCCCACGCCAGCAGCAGCGTGTCTTCGCCCTTGAGGAACCTGTGGGCGCGAACGCCGGCTGTCGCACGGCCCTTGGCAGGGTATTCGGCGAAGGCCGTCACTTTCGCCGCACCCGGAGCGGTGCCCGGCAGGGCGCCGTTCGTGCCGGCAATGGTGACCACCACGGCGTCGTCGTCGGCGGCGGTGACCGCCCCGAAGAACAGCACCTGGTCCCCGGCGCCGAGCTTGATACCCACCATGCCGCCGGCTGTCCTGCCCTGGGCCCGGACGTTGGCAGCGCTGAAACGGAGCAGTTGAGCCTCACGGGTCAGGAACACCAGGTCGGTCTCCTCAGACCCGGCCGGCGCCACACCCACCACCTCGTCCTTGTCCTTGAGCGCGATGACTTCCCAGTCCTCGCGGTTCAGGGGGTAATCGGGCTGGACCCGCTTGACCACACCCTGGGCGGTGCCGATGGCCAGGACTTCATCCAGCGGGGCGAACGCCACCAGCGTTTCATTCTTCAGTAGCGTGATGAAGTCCTTGGCCGGAACACCGCCGGCGAGGTTGGGCAGGCCGGACATCGGCGGGAGCACCGGCATGTCCATGACCTGAAGCCGCAGCATCCGGCCCTGTGAGGTGACCGCCGCTATTTCCCCGCGGGCCGAGGTCTTGACCACTGAGCGGAAAACGTCGTGCTTGGCCCGCGGCCCGGACTCGGCGAGGGGCTCCTGGTTGGACGTGCGCGCGATCTGGCCCGACGCCGTCAGGATGGCCCAGCAGGGATCGTCCGAGATCTCCAGGGCGAGCGGCGCTGCCTTGCCCTTGCCGTTGGGGGCGGCCGCCAGGGCCGCGGCCACTGTGGGGGAGACGGCCTCGGATTCGAGCAGGACGGTCCGCCGCGGCGTCCCGTATTTTTCGGCGATTTCGCCGAGCTCGGAGGACACAAGCCCGCGCAGCCGCTCCTCGGAGCCGAGGATGGCTTCGAGCTCCGCGATCTCGCGGCGCAGCTCCTCCTGCTCCTTTTCAAGCTCGATCCGGGAGTACTTGGTCAGCTGCCGCAGCCGCAGTTCCAGGATGTAGTTGGCCTGGATTTCGGAAAGATCGTAGATGGACATCAAGCGGACCCTGGCCGCCGCCACCTCATCCGAGGAACGGATGATCTGGATGACCTCATCGATGTCCACGATGGCGATCAGCAGGCCCTCCACCAGGTGCAGGCGGTCCTTCTTCTTACCCAGCCGGAACGACGTCCGCCGGCGCACCACATCGATCCGGTGCTCCACGTACACGGAGAGCAGCTTCACCAGGCCGAGGGTCTGCGGCTGGCCGTCCACCAGGGTCACGTTGTTGATGCCGAAGGAATCCTCCATCGGCGAGTAACGGTAGAGCTGCTGGAGCACCGCGTTCGGGTTGAACCCGTTCTTCAGTTCGATGACCAGGCGCAGGCCATGCTGCCGGTCCGTCAGGTCAACGATGTCACTGATGCCGGTCAGCTTCTTGCTGTTGACCGCATCCTTGATCTTCTCGATCACCTTTTCCGGGCCCACCATGTACGGCAGTTCGGTGACCACCAGGCCGGTGCGCCGGGCCGAGAGCTGCTCGATCTCCACCTTCGCCCGGGTCTTGAAGGAACCGCGTCCGGTGGCGTAGGCGTCCCGGATGCCGTCCAGGCCAACGATCCGGCCGCCCGTTGGCAGGTCCGGTCCGGGCACAAAGCGCATGAGGTCATCGAGCGTCGCGTCCGGGTGGGCGATCAGGTGCCGCGCGGCGGAGATGACCTCCACCAGGTTGTGCGGGGCCATGTTGGTGGCCATTCCGACGGCGATGCCGGTGGCGCCGTTGACCAGCAGGTTGGGGAACGCGGCCGGGAGGACGTCCGGCTGGGTCAGCTGGTTGTCGTAGTTGGGGACAAAGTCCACCACATCTTCGTCGAGGTGGTCGGTCAGCGTCAGGGCTGCTGCCGCGAGCCGGGCCTCCGTGTACCGGGGGGCCGCGGGACCGTCGTCGAGGGAGCCGAAGTTGCCGTGGCCGTCAATCAGCGGCAGGCGCAGCGAGAAGTCCTGGGCCATCCGCACCATGGCGTCATAGATGGCGGTATCGCCGTGGGGGTGGAGCTTGCCCATGACCTCTCCCACCACCCGGGCGCTCTTGACGTGGCCGCGGTCCGGACGCAGGCCCATCTCACTCATCATGTACAGGATCCGGCGCTGGACCGGCTTGAGCCCGTCCCGGGCATCAGGCAGGGCCCTGGAGTAGATCACCGAATACGCATACTCCAGGAAGGAGCCTTCCATCTCGGACGTAACATCGATGTCCACGATGTTCTCGACGAAATCCTTGGGTGCGTCCCCGGCAGGGGCTGGGCTTTGGCGGCGGGCCATAGGGCTGGTGGATCCTTCTGGGTTACGGGTGGTGCTGTGGTCTGGGCGCAGGTGTGGAGGATAACTCCGGGCACACGGCCTGCACCGTCAGTTTGTGGTTAGGCTAAGCCTATGGTGGATCAGCCCGGGGACGGCGAATATCCGGAACATTGGGAAGCCGATGTCGTGCTCCGTGACGGCGGCACAGCCCATCTGAGGCCTATCCACCCCAGCGATGCGGACGCGGTCCAGGCTTTCCACACCGGGCAATCGCAGAACTCAATCTACATGCGCTTCTTCGCATTCAAGGCCCGGCTGTCCAGCAAGGAGCTCAAGCGCTTCACCGAAGTGGACTACAAGGACCGGGTTGCCCTGGTGATCACCTTCGGCGGCGAAATCCTGGGGATCGGCCGCTACGACAGGCTGGATGACCCCCTCGAAGCCGAAGTCGCATTCAACATCGCCGACGCCCACCAGGGCCGGGGAATCGGCTCAATCCTGCTCGAACACCTTGCCGCAGCCGCCCACGAAAACGGGATCCGCCGCTTCAGCGCCGAAGTGCTGCCCGAAAACCGCAAAATGCTGATGGTGTTCGCCGACGCCGGCTACGACGTCAAACGCCATTTCGACGACGGAGTGGTGAGCCTGGAGTTCAACATCGACCCCACCGAAAAGTCCCGGGCGGTGATGGAGTCACGCGAGCACCGCGCCGAGGCGAGGAGCGTCCGGGACCTGCTGGCGCCTTCGTCCATTGCAGTCATCGGCGCTAGCCGCAAGTGGGGGACCGTGGGGTACCAGCTGCTCGAACACATCATTGAAGGCGGTTTTTCCGGGCAGGTCTACGCCATCAACCCGGAGGCACTGGAGCTCGCCGGAATGCTGTCCTTCAGCCGGATTTCCGAGATCCCGGAGCCGGTGGGGCTGGCCGTGATCGCCGTCCCCTACGAGGAAGTGGCCACCGTGGTTGACCAGTGCGCCGCGGCCGGGGTCAAGGGGCTGGTGATTGCCTCCGCGGGCTTCGCGGACGACGGCGAACGCGGCCTCACCCGCCAGCGCAACCTGGTCCGCAAGGCCCGGGCCAACGGCATGAGGGTGATCGGGCCCGCGTCCCTGGGGATCGTGAACACCCATCCCGACGTGAAACTGAACGCCTCCATGGCGCCCTCACTACCGCGGCGCGGGGGCCTGGGCCTGTTCAGCCAGTCGGCGGCGATCGGTGTTTCCCTCTACGCGGCGTCTCACCGCCGCCGGCTGGGCCTTTCCACGTTCCTGTCGGCGGGCTACCGCGCGGACGTCTCCGGCAACGACATGATGCAGTTCTGGGAGGACGACGCCGACACCGCCGCGGTAGGCCTCTACCTGGAGTCGATCGGGAACCCCCGCAAATTCTCCCGGATCGCCCGGCGGCTCGCCCGCACCAAGCCCGTGGTGGTGGCAAAATCGGAAACCATGGGCCTGCGGCTGCCGCCTGGCCACGCCGTCCGGACCACCCAGGCGCCCGCCGGCGCGCTGGACGCCATGATGCGCCAGGCCGGCGTCATCCGGGTCGAGACCATCGAACAGCTGATGGACATCACGCAGATAGTGTCCGGCCAGCCGCTCCCGGCGGGGCCTGGACTGGCCATTTTCAGCAACTCCTTGGCGCTGGGCAAAGTGGTGGCGGACAGCGCCGAGGCCCACGGCCTGACCGTGGACGGCATCATCACCGACCTGGATCTCGACGCCGGCATGTCCCTGGCACTGCCGGCCCTCCGCCGCAGCCTAGAGGACACCCTCGCGTCCGATGCCGTCCACGCCGTAGTGGCCGCACTGCTCCCGGCGCGCGGCCTGACCGTTGACCATATTGCCGAGGTCCTGGCCGAATGCTCGGCCGCCGCCGGGAAACCGGTAGTCGCCGCCTTCACCGGCATCCTTGACCCCTCCATCTATGTGGAGGGCATGGTGGGAGGTGAGGGACAGACAGTGCCGTGCTTCTCCAACGCCGGAGCGGCTGTGGCGGCGCTCGCCGCCGTGGTGCGCTACGCGGAATGGGTGGCGCGGGACCCCGGCCACTTTGTCCAACCCGATGGCTGCGATCCGGAAAGCGCACGGATCCTGTTGGATCAGCTTCTGCCAGGTGTCCACGGGGAGCAGCTCAAGAGCCTGGAACCGGCGTCCGCGGCAGCGTTGCTGGCGCACTACGGTATTGCGGTGCTGCCGTCCGCCGGGTTCGACTCAGAAGACGAGGCGGTTGCTGCCGCCGGCAGGCTGGGCTGGCCCGTCGCGCTGAAAACCACAGACCCGGCACTTCGCCACCGCCTGGACCTGGGCGGAGTCCGCCTCGACATCGAAGATCCGGATTCCCTCCGCCGCAACATCGCGCAGATGCGGCGCTCGCTGGCACCCTACGGTTCGTCGGCACTGGAGGTGCAGTCCATGGCCCCCGTGGGGCAGGCATGCACGTTCCGGGCCATTGAGGATCCGCTGCTGGGGCCGGTGGTCTCCTTCGGGCTGGCCGGGGACGCGGTCAACCTGCTGGATGACTGGGCGCACCGCGTGCCTCCGCTGTCCGCAGCCGACGTGAAGGACTTCATCCGTGGGCCCCGGGCAGCCCGCAAACTCTTCGGCTACCAGGGCCTTCCCGCAGTGGATCTTGATGCTTTGGAGGAAGTCGCCGGGCGGCTGGCCTGGATGAAGGACAACCATCCGGAAATAGCCCTGGTGGAATTCAACCCGGTCCTCTGCGGAACCCAGGGCGTGTCCATCCTGGCCGCGGATATCCGGATCGGCAACCCAGCCCAGCGCACCGACAGTGCCCGCCGGGCCATGCTGGGCTGACCGCAGTTAGCATGTCCCCGGCCGATCTGTGAAAATGGGGGAATGAGCTCACAGCCTTCCCCGTCGACGCCTTCCACTTCCGGCAGTGACAACCAGGCAACCCGCCCCCACAGCTCACACAGCCACACGCCCCAGGGCCCGAGCCTGGACGGTGCGCTCCAGAAGGCCGGTTTCTACCCGCGGCTGGTGTCCGACGTCGTTGACGACGCCCTGGACGGCCGCGAATGCGTGGCCCACCTGGTGCACCTGGAAACCCACTTTGACCGGGCCGAAGTGCGCCGCCACATCACCGTGCTGGTCCTGACCGCCGACATGCTGGTGATCACCCACGTGGACGACCAGCAGCTCGATGAAGCCGGCGAACAGATCGTGGCCCAGATCTCCACCGAATCCGTGCCCGTCGCACAGATCCGCTCCGTGGTCCTGAGCTACATGTACTCCCAGCCGCAGGACTACAAGCCCTCGGATCCGGTCCGGGAAGTCACCCTCGCCATTGCCTGGTCCGGCGGCCAGCGGCTGGACATGGGGCCCGCGAGCTGCGGAGACCCGCAATGCGAGGCAGACCACGGCTACAGCGGCACCATTGCCCAGGAGGACATCGTCCTGCGGATCAGCGCCGAAGCCGACGGTCCCCAAGCCGTCCAGGACGCCAAACTCTTCGCCCGCGCCCTGCGGGCCGTGAACACCGGCTCCACGGCTCCCGCGCCGCACGCCGGCCAGACGCTCCAGCCCCGGCCCCGGACGGGTGTATTCGGAAACAGGCTTAGCCGCGGGCACCAGCAGCGCTGAGATGCCGGACCAAGGAAAAGCAACAGTCTCCTCAGCCTCTTCCGCAGCGGTTTCCCAAGTGGCCGCCCCGCAGCTGAGCATGCCGCCCGCGCCCGCCTTTGGCCGGCGGTCCATCGGGGATGTCCTCGCCAGCGCGGCCGCCAGCCTAGGGGTAGAAGGTTTCGCGAACACCCTGGGCCTTCCGCCGGCGACGCGCGTCTGCGTGGTCCTGGCCGACGGCCTGGGCCGGAACCTGCTCAAACAGAAGTCTGCCCACACACCCTTCCTGCGCTCCGTGATGCATTCCGGGCAGGGGGAAGTTCCTGTCTGGCTGGACTCCACGTTCCCCTCAACCACGGCCGCTGCCCTTGCCAGCTTCGGCACAGGACTCCCGCCAGGCCAGCACGGAATGGTGGGCTATGACGTCCTGGACCCGGACCAGGACAAAGTCGTCAACATGCTCGGCAACTGGGATGCCAAGGTGGACCCCGCTGAGTGGCAGCCGTTTCCTACCGTCTTCGAACGAGCCGCCGAATCCGTTAATGTGACCACGGTCAGCCTGCCGCAGTTCGGCAACTCGCCCATGACGCAGGCGGCCCTCCGCGGCGGGAATTTCGTCTCAGCCGTGACGGCCCACGCGCGAACAGAAGCCGCCGCCGAAGCCATGGACACCGCCGGCAAGTCCCTGATGTACTTCTACGTCAACGAACTGGATAAGGCCGGCCACCGGCACGGTTGCCAGTCTGAACAGTGGGAACACCAGCTCGAAGAGCTTGACGCAACCGTCAAACGGCTCAACGCGTCGCTCCCGGCCGGGACCACCGTCCTCCTCACGGCGGACCACGGGATGCTCGACGTCCCGGAACAGCAGCGGATCGACTTCTCGGCGGACGCGTCGCTTGTTGACGGCGTGCGGCATACGGCGGGGGAGCCCCGGATGGTCCATCTCTACCTTGAGGATCCGTCAGACGCCGTGGGCCGGGAGCGCTTGCTGGGTGCGTGGCGTGCCCGTTTCGGCGACAGGATCTGGGCCTTTACCCGGGAGGATGCCATCGCCGCCGGTCTGTTCGGGATGCTGCGCCCCGCCGTCGGGCCCCGGATTGGCGACATCATGATTGCGGCGCGGGACGCGCTGGCCCTCTACGACACACGCCGCGGGCGCCCCGCCGCCATGGAGGTGGTGGGCCAGCACGGCTCGCTGACCAAAGCCGAACGCGAAGTACCGCTGCTGTGCTTTAAGGCCGAAGGCACGCCACGGCGACGCTGAGGCGTCAGTCCCGCTTGGTCCCGAAGACGATCTCGTCCCAGCTGGGAACCGTGGACCGCTTCGGTTTTGCGGGCTGCCGTTCAGGCTGGTCCGCTTCATGGTCGTGGTGCTGGCCGGATCCTGCGTCAGCGGTGCCGGCCGTATAGGCTGCCCGGCGGGGGCTTCCGCCGCCCAGTAGTTCGTCCAGGCCCACGTTCGGCCCGGCACGTCCCGGCCCTGACTCTCCGGGGGTACCCTGTCCGGCGGGGCGGAGCGGGGACGCCACTATGGTGATTTCCCTCGTGTCAGTGCTGACGCCGTCGTGCAGTTTCAGGACGTCATCATCCTCTGAGGCCCTGTGCGGCGGGATGAGGCTCAGCCGGGATAGCATTGACGGCCGCGCGTCACGCTTGCGGGTGAGGGGATCAGCTGTTGCGGCAGGCGCGGCGTCGTTCGCCGCGGTGGACTCGGCGGGAACTGCCTCCGGGGTTTCCGGCTCGCGGTACTGCTGTTCCTTGGAGTCCCTTTCAGGGACCACCTCGGAGGGACGTGGATGGGCGGCGGGCACGCCGTGGGTCAGCAACAGTGCCAGGGCGTCGTCCGCGTCCTCGTCGACGCCCAGGCGCTGGCCGCGGCGTGAACGGAGCATATCCAGGAGTCCGTCAGATTCCCTGGCCTGCGGGACGGAATGCGGACCGGTGGAATTTCGGGCGGCCGCTGCTTCCGCATCGGTTTCAAAGTCAAACGGCCGGTCCGAGACGGCAGTGAGACGGCGGGCCGGAACGGGACCGTCCAGCGGTTCCAGCTCACTGAGCTGCTGGGCCCAGCGGTTGGCGTTCTGGAGCGACTTGCGGGCCGGACTGAACGTCCACTGCGCAGGCGGCTCTTCCCCGATGCCGGAGGTGCCGTCCTTTTTGGCTTCAAAACGGGCCACCACGGTCCAGTTGCCGTCCTGGCGCCGCCACGAATCCCACTCCACGGTGGAAGGTTCAATCCCGTGGGCTGAGAGCCGGTGGTTGACCATGCCGTTGAGGGAAGCCGGGTGGTCGCCGAAAATGGAGCGGTAGGTGTCATGGCCGGGGGAGGGCGAAGCCACTTCCACCTTCCGCGCCTGTTGCGCTACATACTCCCGCTCGGCAAGGACAGGGCCCTCATACCGCTCGACTTTTGCGAGGGGAAGCCCGGAAAGCTCAGCCACCTCCGCTGCGGTGGCACCGCTGCGGATCCGTGACTGGATGTCCCGCGGGGACATGGCGATGGGCGCAGCCGCAGACGCGGTCTTCGCCGAAGACCGGCTGGCCGCCCGCAGTGCTTCATCGATCGGCAGCTGGAACATCTCGCCGCCGGCACCGCTCAACAGGAGATGCTCCCCGTCGTCGTGTACGCCTACAAGCCGTAGATCCTGCATACAAATCCTCCACCCTGGCATTACTATCAATCGAAACTCTGCCACTCAGCGGCACCCTTTTGGGTTAGGAGCAAGGGCGCGCCGCGATATTCCGGCACTTTCGGACGCCATTGTGGTCAGCAGTGGGGGTTTGCGCAGTGCCAGCGGACCGGGGGCACAAACAGGAGGTGTCCGGCGTTATCAAGGGTGTCACCCGCTGACCGGAAAGGGACGGAGCCGAGATGGCCACCGACTACGATGCGCCGCGAAAATCCGAAGAAGACCTCACCGAGGATTCGCTGGAAGATCTGAAAACCCGGCAATCAGATAAACCGACGGCCGCGGTTGATGTGGACGAAAGCGACCTCGCCGCAGGTTACGAGCTTCCCGGGGCGGACCTGTCCGGCGAGGAGCTGCTGGTACTGGTGGTGCCTCCGCAGGCGGACGAGTTTACGTGTTCCTCGTGCTTCCTGGTCCGGCACCGTTCGCAGATTGCGCGGGAAAAAGACGGCCACTTCTATTGCAGGGAGTGCGAGGGCTGATCCGGGGTGCCTATTTCCGCGAAAGCGCGGCAGCGAGTTCCTCGGGCCGCCTGGACGACGTCAGCCAATAGGGGGTCCGGTCAGACGGGTCCGTGATTTCGATCCGCACCACCGGGTCGATCCAGCCACGGATACACAGGTAGGCGAGGCCATTGAGCCGGGTCCCCCGCTGGGCCGTGGCGTCCTTACCGTGGAACGCTGCCGCGTCGCCGACGAAGCGGCGCTCAATGGTGGCGCGTCCTACCGTCAAGGCGTCACTGGTGACCAGGATCGTCGGAGTGGACAGCACTAGCAGGACAGCCATGATGGTGAACAGGACGCCGGCCGCCGTATAGCCCGCAACCATGCTGATCGGGGCGAAAACGAGGATCCCGGCACCGGAGATCCCCGCCGCGATGATCCAGATCCAGACGTTCGGCCACAGCCTCTCCCGGAAAACTGCCGGGGTGCCGGCAGAGGGGGCGTCAGGGACGGGCGCGGTGGAGCTGGATTCGGGCATGCCCCCAGCTTTCCACCTTTGGCTGGCTATTTCATCTTGGGTTCATCCTGTCTTGGCCTGCGGCGTCCCCTTGAATCTAGGACGGAACTGCGGCTGGGCGTTAGAGTGAGTGACTGTGACTGACGAACTTGCCACTGTTGAAACCGTTCCTGACAAAGAGCTGGCCGGCTCTGCACCGGATACAGCCGCAGCCTACGGGGCCCCGACGCTTCAGGTGCAGCTGAAAATGCTCGACGCCGGGCTGGAGGCACCGTCCTATGCCCACCCCGGCGACGCGGGAGCTGACCTGCGGGCTCGGGACGATGTGGTCCTGGCACCGGGGGAGCGGAAGCTGGTGGCTACCGGTGTTTCCATCGCGCTGCCGGACGGGTTTGTAGCCCTGATCCACCCTCGCTCCGGCCTGGCCACGAAGCATGGGCTGACTATCGTCAATGCGCCCGGCACTGTGGATGCCGGTTATCGCGGGGAAATTTCCGTGACCCTCCTCAACACCGATTCCAGGAACGCCATCGAGCTGCGGCGCGGCGATAGAATTGCACAGATGGTGATCCAGCGGGTGGAATATGCGCAGTTTGTCCCCGTCAACGAATTGAGCGAATCGGTGCGGGGAGCCGGCGGATTCGGATCCACCGGCGGCTTCACCTCGCCAAACGCCTGACACAGCCGACGGCGGCAACGAGAGTTGGTTGCCCGCGGCAGCAAGACTTCCGACGGTACCCACCGGGCCCGGCGAGTCACTTTCACAACTAAGGAGACAATCCCCATGTTTTTTGGGCTCGGTAGGAAATCAAAGAAGGAACAGCCGGCCGACCCGGACGAATCCCAGGCCTCAGTGGAATCAACGGATTCCGCTGACACGGCCTCGGCGGACGCCGGGCGTCGGGTTTCGGGCCCCTTTGATGTTTCCGAGGTCCCCAGCCGCGAGGGTTATGTTGACCTTGGTGCGCTGCTGATTTCCCCGAGCGAGGGGCTCCAGCTCCGGCTCGAAGTTGAGGAAGCCACCCAGCGCGTGGTCGCTGTGACCATGGACCTGAACGGCTCCAGCCTTCAGCTGCAGGCGTTTGCTGCTCCCAAGACCGAGGGGCTGTGGGACGAGATCCGCGAACAGATCGGTCAGTCCGTGGGAAGCCAGGGCGGGCAGGTTGAAGAAGTCCAGGGTGGCTTCGGAACCGAACTGATCGCCAAACTGCCCGCCGGTGCACAGGACGGCAGCCAGGGCTACCGGGTGGCGCGCTTCATAGGCATCGACGGGCCGCGTTGGTTCCTGCGCGGCGTCCTGGGCGGCGCGGCAGCGATGGAGCGCGAGGCTGCGGCACCGCTTGAGTCCCTTTTCCGCAAGATTGTGGTCATCCGGGGCGACAGCCCCATGCCGCCCCGGGACCTGCTTCAGCTGCGGCTGCCCAAGGATGCCAGCGTCACGCCGCCGCCTGGTGCCCCCGAATTCAATGCCCCCGAGTTCAAGGGCCCCGAACGTGGTCCGGAAACCACCCAGATTGGCTGATTCCCGCCAAGGTCCCCCGGGCTCCTCCCCGGACGCGGGGATGCCGGTCAGCCGGCTGCCGGAACGGGGGAGGGTGGTGTGCCAGGGGCACATCGAATCGGTCACGTACATGCCCGCGGACCGGAACGCGGCATTCACCGCCATTGTCTCGGACCCCGACATTCGCGAGACGGGCGCCAAACCGGCACAGGGAACGGGTGGCCGCCTGCGTGTGGTCTGGCTGGGGCGGCGCAGGGTGCCGGGCATCGAGGCCGGGACCGTAGTCCGCCTTGAGGGCATGCTGTCCCAAAGCCAAGGCCTGCCCACCATGTTCAATCCACGCTATGAAATACTTTCCCGCCAGGAGAACGAATGACCTCGCCCCAGCAGCCCGAGCCGTCCAAACAGCCCGAGCCGTCCGCGGTGAAGGGACTTGCTGAGGGCTATGCGGCCAAAGCCGGCCTGCACCGCACCCATGACGGCCGGATCGATGTCCTCAAGAGCGCCGGAGGAATCCAGGGCATCGCCGAGAGCATTGTGCCCGGCCTGGTCTTCCTGATCGCCTTTACCATCACGCGGGACCTGACGCCGTCGTTGGTGGCCGCGCTGGCCTCCGCCGCGGTGTTTACGGTGGTCCGCCTCGTCCAGCGGCGCCCGCTGACCCAGGCCCTCGCCGGAGTGGTGGGGGTGGGAATCTCGGCCTGGCTCGCCAACACTACCGGCAAGGCCGAGGACTTCTACCTGCCGGGCTTCTTCACGAACACCGCCTACATCCTCGCCATGGTGGTCTCCATCGCGATCAAGTGGCCGGTGGCCGGCCTGCTGTTCGGGATCATCCGCAACGAAGGGCTGGACTGGCGCAAGGATCCCGCGCGGCTCAAGGCTTACCGCCTGGGCACGTGGATCATTGTGGCGGTCCTGGTACTTCGGCTGGTGGTCCAGGTTCCCCTGTACCTGATGGGCGAGGACGGACTGGCCGCCCTGGCCACGACCCGCCTGATCATGGGGGCGCCGCTCTATATCCTGGGCGTCTGGATCGCGTGGCTGCTCACCCGGCCGGTACCGGCGGACGCCGATACTCCGACGTCGGATCAGCCGCCGAAGCCGTCGTCCTCCGGCGCCTGAGTTTCGGCAGGCTGCACGCCTTCGGGCTCATGGGAGGCCTCCTCCGGCTCCTCCGCTGATTCGGGCGACAGCAGCGCCCGCAACTCGTCCTCGGCCGCAATGGTGGTGACGAAGAACAACTCGTCCCCGCCATCGATCACGTCATCTCGGCTGGGAGTGATGGGCGCGTGGTCCCGGAGGATTGCCACGAGCGTGGCGTCCTCGGGCCAATGGATGTCGCCGACCGTCAGGCCAATGACGTGGGAATCGTGCGGCACCGTGAACTCCACCAGCGAAGCGACGCCGGTCTGCAGCGTCAGGAGCCGTACCAGGTCACCGATCTCCACCGCCTCCTCCACAAGCGCGGTCATCAGCTGGGGGGTGTTGACGGCAACGTCCACGCCCCAGGAGTCGTTGAACATCCAGTCGTTCTTGGGGTTGTTGACCCGGCCCACCGTGCGGCCCACGCCGAATTCGGTCTTGGCCAGGAGCGAGACCACCAGGTTCACCTTGTCATCGCCCGTGGCTGAAACAACGACGTCGGCGTCCTCCACTTTCGCTCCCTGCAGGGTGCTGAGCTCGCAGGCGTCGCCCACCAGCCAGTGCGCGCCGCGCAGCCCGCTGCGCCCGATGACCTCAGGTTTGAGGTCGATCAGCAGGATTTCGTGCTTGTGGGCCAGCAGTTCCCTGGCGATCGATGACCCGACGCTGCCGGCGCCGACGATGACAACTTTCACTACAACTCCTTGGCGGGTGCTTTGGCCAGAATCTGGGCGACCTGGGAACTGCGGTCCACCGGCAGCATGGCGTGGACTGTGTCGCCGTCCTGGTACGAAGTCCCGGTTTCGGGGAGCATGCCCTCGCCGAACCTGGTGAGGTATGCCACCCGGATGTCGGCAGCTTTTTCGACCGCGCTGATCCGGTGGCCGATCCAGCCGGCGTCGAGGTCCACTTCGGCGAGGACCAGCCGGCCGGAAGGCTCGCGGAAATCGCCGGCGAGATGCTGTTCAGGCAGGATGCGGCGCAAGACCTGGTCTGCGCTCCATCGGACGGCGGCAACGGTGGGGATGCCGAGCCGTTGGTAGATCTCGGCCCTGCCGGGGTCGTAGATCCTGGCCACCACGTGGGGGACGTGGAACGTTTCGCGAGCCACGCGGGTGGCGAGGATGTTGGAGTTGTCACCGCTTGAAACAGCCGCGAAGGCGTACGCCTCGGCCACGCCGGCCTGCTGGAGCGTGTCCCGGTCGAAGCCCACGCCGGTGACTTTCCGGCCGGTGAAGCCCTGCCGAAGCCGGCGGAACGCGCGGTCGTCCTGGTCGATGATGGCGACGGAATGACCGGCGTCCTCCAGCGTATGCGCCAGAGTGGCCCCTACCCGGCCACATCCCATGATCACGAAATGCGCCACCGTATCTCCTCAACTTCCGTAGCCTGTTGCTGCTGCTAGAACTCTACCGGCAGCGCGCGTACTGCATCCGCCCGGACGCCGTCATGACATGGGCGGGGAATCAGACTAGCTTTGTGGAGTGCTGACAATATTGAATGCCGTGAAACGGGTGCTGGTGGGCAGGCCCTTCAGGAATGACAGGCTCGCCCATACCTTGCTCCCCAAACGGATAGCACTCCCGGTTTTCGCTTCCGACGCACTGTCATCCGTGGCGTACGCGCCCGATGAAATCCTGCTCACCCTGGCCCTGGCCGGCGTGAGTGCTGTGGCCTTTTCGCCGTGGGTGGGCCTGGCCGTCATGGTTGTCCTCCTCACGGTGGTGGCATCCTACCGGCAGAACGTACACGCTTACCCTTCCGGCGGCGGAGACTACGAGATCGCCAACGAAAACCTGGGCAAGTTTTCCGGGCTGACCGTGGCCTCAGCCCTCCTGGTGGACTACGTCCTGACGGTGGCCGTCTCGATGTCCTCGGCGGCCACCTACCTCACCACGGCGGTGCCTTCCCTGCATGGGCAACAGGCCCTGTTCGCCACCATCGGCGTCGTAATCCTTGCCCTTGTTAACCTCCGCGGCATCAGGGAAGCCGGCAGCGTTTTCGCTGTTCCCACGTACATTTTTATGGCGGCGATCCTCGGCATGACAGCGGTGGGCGTCTTCCAGGCCGCGACAGGCCAGCTGGGCGAAGCACCGTCGGCGGCCTTCGAGATTGTGCCGGCTCCCGGTTTCGACGAAGGGCTAGTGGGCCTGGCCGGCGCCTTCCTCCTGCTCCGGGCGTTCTCCTCCGGCGCCGCCGCGTTGACCGGCATTGAAGCCATCAGCAACGGTGTGCCGAACTTCCAGAAACCAAAGAGCAAGAACGCGGCCACCACGCTGTTGCTGCTCGGCGTAATCGCCTCGTCCATGCTGGCCGGCATCATCTTTTTGGCAAACGCCACGAAGGTGCACATTGTGCTGGACCCTGCGACGGAGTTCCTGATGAACGGCCTGCCGTTGCCGGAGGATTACATCCAGAGCCCGGCCATCAGCCAGATCGCCCAGACCATCTTCGGCCCGGGATCAATCCTGTTCTTCATCGTGGTCGCCGCCACCGGAGTGATCCTGGTGTTCGCCTCGAACACCGCGTTCAACGGGTTCCCGGTGCTTGGCTCCATCCTGGCCCAGGACGGCTACCTGCCGCGCCAGCTGCGGACCAGGGGAGACCGCCTGGCATTCAGCAACGGTGTCCTTGCCCTGGCCGCCGGAGCGCTGGTGCTGATCCTCGCGTTCAACGGCGACGTCACCAAACTGATCCAGCTCTACATCGTGGGCGTCTTTATCTCCTTTACCCTCAGCCAGTTGGGCATGATCCGGCACTGGGGGAGGCAGCTCAAGCTCGCTAAGGACAAAACCGCCCGACGCCGGATGGTGAAGTCCCGGACCATCAACAGCATCGGGTTCGGCATGACGGCCCTGGTGCTGGTGATCGTGCTGATAACCAAGTTCCAGCAAGGCGCGTGGATCGCGCTGCTGGCCATGTTCATCCTGTTCCTGATCATGTGGAGCATCCGGGCACACTATGACAACGTGGCCAAGGAACTGGCCGTGGACGAGGACTCCTCGCCGCGTGCCTTGCCGTCCCGGGTCCACGCAGTACTGTTGGTGTCCCACGTGCGCAAGCCGGTGTTGCGCGCCCTGGCCTATGCGAGGGCATCGCGGCCGTCGCGGCTGGATGCCATCACGGTGGACATTAACGCAGAAGAAACCGCGCACACGGTCGCCGACTGGGAAAAGCTGGAGATCCCCGTGCCGCTGACTGTGCTCGCCAGCCCGTACCGGGAAACCATCACGCCCATCATGGAATACGTCAAGAACATGCGCCGTGATTCGCCCCGCGACCTGATCGTGGTCTACATCCCCGAATACGTGGTCGGTAAATGGTGGGAACAGCTGGTTCACAACCAGACGGCGCTGCGTATTAAAACCCGGCTGCACTTTGAACCTGGCGTGATGGTGGCCAGTGTTCCATGGCAGTTGAAATCGTCCGAAGAAGCCAAAAACATGCAGGATATCCGATGAACCCCCACACGCAGACCCACTCGTCAGCAGCCACGGCAGCCCCCACCGAACTGGTGCTCGACGTCGGCCCGGTGGCCCACGGCGGCCACTGCGTTGCCCGGCACGAGGGAAGGGTGATCTTTGTCCGGCACGGCATCCCCGGCGAAAAAGTGCGCGCCCGCGTCACCGACGCAGGGGAGACGGCCAAGTTCTGGCGAGCCGACGTTGTTGAGGTGCTGGAGGCCTCCGCGGACCGTGTGGAGCACTTCTGGCGCCTGGCGGACTCCCTCCGCGCCTGGGCCCACGGGCATCCGCCGGTGGGCGGAGCCGAATTCGGCCACATCTCCCTGGCCCGCCAGCGCGCGCTCAAGTCGGCGGTACTGGCCGAACAGCTTCAGCGGCTCGCCGCCGTCGAACGCCTGCCCGAAGGGCTGGACCTTGGAAACCTCGTTGAGGCAGTGGACGCGGGCGGGCCGGATTCCGGCCAGCGGACGGATTCAACGTACGACGCCGGCACTGGCCTCGGGTGGCGGACGCGCGCCAGTTTCTCGGTGACCCCGGGCGGGAAACTTGGCATGCATGCGCACCGTTCTGACCACATCATTGCTGTCCGGGAGATGCCGCTCGCATCGGAGCGCATCAACCGGCTGCGGTTGTGGGACCTTGACCTGACAGGCATCGAACGCGTGGAGGTGGCGGCGCCCTCGAACGGTTCACGCCCACTGGTGCTGCTGGCTCCTGCTCCCGGCACCAAGCCCAAGCGGCTCAGCGCCATCGCGGCCCAGCTTCCGGACGACGTCTCCGTGGCCACATTCGACCCCCTGACCGGGGAAGTTGCGCAGCTACGCGGCCGGACCTGGGTCCAGGAGTCGGCAGCCGGCCACGACTACAGGGTTACCGGCGCCGGTTTCTGGCAGATCCACCGCGACGCGCCCGGGACGCTTGTGGGGGCCATCACAGAATTCCTCCACAACGGCGGATTCCTGGCGCCGGGTTCCGTGGTGGCAGACCTCTACGCCGGCGCTGGGCTGTTCACGGCTCCGTTGGCTGACGCGGTGGGGGAGACCGGGTCGGTTCTCTCGGTGGAAGGCGCACCGGGAACCAGCCGGGACGCCCGCAAGAACCTTCACGGTGCGCCGCAAGTGGAGATCGAGCACGGCCGGGTGGAACGTGTCCTCCGCCAAAAGCCGCGGAATTTCGACGCCATCGTGCTGGATCCGCCCCGGGCGGGCGCCGGGAAGCCCGTGGTCAGCCAGCTGATCGCCGCCGGGCCCCGCGCCATCGCCTACGTGTCCTGTGATCCGGCGTCGTTTGCCCGGGATGTGGGGTACTTCCAGCAGGCAGGCTGGTCCCTGGCGGGCCTGCGGGCCTTCGATCTCTATCCGCACACCCACCACCTGGAGACGGTGGCGTTGCTGACGCCGGGTCAGTGATGCTACTAGGATTGCGGTAGTAATCCCACGTCGCGCCCCGTATTCACGGCTGACCTCCAGCAATTTTTGTGGCCAGCACTAATTAGGCCTGCCTAACTAGAAAGCGGTCTACCGCGCGACAAAGATGAAACTGTTGCGAGAGGAGTCCTGCGATGAGCACTGTGGACAGCTTCGGTTCAAAAGGCAAACTTAATGTAGCCGGAACCGAATACGAAATTTTCCGGTTGAACTCCGTTGAAGGTGCAGAAAACCTTCCGTTCAGCCTCAAGGTATTGCTTGAAAACCTGTTGAGGACCGAGGACGGCGCGAACATCACTGCCGATCACGTGCGTGCCTTGGCTGGCTGGGATCCTAATGCCCAGCCCGATACAGAAATCCAGTTCACGCCTGCCCGCGTGATCATGCAGGACTTCACCGGCGTCCCCTGCGTGGTGGACCTGGCGACAATGCGTGAAGCGGTCAAGGAACTCGGCGGCGACCCCAAGCGGGTCAACCCCCTCGCTCCTGCGGAAATGGTCATTGACCACTCCGTGCAGATCGACGATTTCGGCAACTCCGGCGCACTGGAGCGCAACATGGAGATCGAATACCAGCGCAACGGCGAGCGTTACCAGTTCCTGCGCTGGGGCCAGACCGCTTTCGACGACTTCAAGGTTGTTCCCCCGGGAACCGGCATTGTGCACCAGGTCAACATCGAATACTTGGCACGCACGGTCATGACCCGCGAAATCGACGGCGTCCTCCGCGCCTACCCGGACACCTGCGTCGGCACCGACTCGCACACCACCATGGTCAACGGCCTGGGTGTCCTGGGCTGGGGCGTTGGCGGCATCGAAGCCGAAGCGGCCATGCTGGGACAGCCTGTCTCGATGCTCATCCCGCGTGTTGTGGGCTTCAAGCTCACCGGGTCCATTCCGGCCGGCGCCACCGCCACGGACGTGGTGCTGACCATCACCGAGCAGCTGCGCAAGCACGGTGTTGTGGGCAAGTTCGTGGAATTCTACGGCGAAGGTGTTGCGGCAGTGCCGCTGGCCAACCGCGCCACCATCGGCAACATGAGCCCGGAATTCGGCTCCACCGCCGCAATGTTCCCCATCGATGACGTCACATTGGACTACCTGCGCCTGACCGGCCGCTCGGACGAAAACGTGGCCCTCGTGGAGTCCTACGCGAAGGAGCAGGGCCTCTGGCACGACGCTTCCCGCGAGATCAAGTTCTCCGAGTACCTCGAGCTGGACCTGTCCACGGTTGTTCCCTCCATCTCCGGCCCCAAGCGTCCCCAGGACCGCATTGAGCTGACGGATGCCAAGGAACAGTTCCGCAAGGACATCCACAGCTACGTCGCCATCGAAGACGGCAGCGTGGACGAGTCCCTGGACGAGTCCTTCCCCGCATCGGACGCCCCGTCCTTCACGCACGCCGACTCGCACACCACCGAGACCAGCCGTGTTGTGTCCGCAGCGAACGGCGCCCACGGGCGTCCGTCCAACCCGGTGCACATCAAGACAGAAGACGGCCGCGAGTTCGAGCTGGACCACGGAGCGGTATCAATCGCCTCCATCACGTCCTGCACCAACACGTCCAACCCCTCGGTGATGCTGGCCGCAGCCCTGCTGGCCCGCAACGCCGTCGACAAGGGCCTGACCTCGAAGCCGTGGGTCAAGACGTCCGTGGCCCCCGGGTCCAAGGTTGTCACCGACTACTACAACAAGTCGGGCCTGACCCCGTACCTGGAGAAGCTCGGCTTCTACATCGTGGGCTACGGCTGCGCCACTTGCATCGGCAACTCCGGCCCGCTGGACGCCGAAATCTCCGAGGCCATCCAGGCCAACGACCTTTCCGTCACCGCGGTCCTGTCCGGTAACCGCAACTTCGAAGGCCGGATCAACCCGGACGTAAAGATGAACTACCTGGCCTCCCCGCCGCTGGTCATCGCGTACGCCCTGGCCGGTTCCATGGACTTCGACTTCGACACCGATTCCCTGGGCAAGGACGAAGCCGGCAACGACGTCTTCCTGAAGGACATCTGGCCCAACCCGGTTGAGGTCCAGCAGGTCATCGATTCCTCGATCGACAAGGACATGTTCGCCCGCGGCTACGAAGGCGTCTTTGACGGCGACGCACGCTGGAAGGCGCTCGACACGCCGGCCGGCGACACCTTCGCCTGGGACCCGAACTCCACCTACGTCCGGAAGCCCCCGTACTTCGATGGCATCAAGGCGCAGCCGGAACCCGTCCAAAACATCTCCGGCGCCCGCGTGCTGCTGAAGCTGGGCGATTCGGTCACTACCGACCACATCTCCCCGGCCGGTTCCTTCAAGTCGGACACCCCCGCGGGCCAGTACCTGCTGGCCAACGGTGTGGAGCGCAAGGACTTCAACTCCTACGGCTCACGCCGTGGCAACCACGAAGTCATGATCCGCGGCACGTTCGCGAACATCCGCATCAAGAACCAGATCCTGGACGGCGTCGAAGGTGGCTTCACTCGCGACTTCACTCAGGCTGACGGCCCGCAGGCATACGTCTACGACGCCGCGCAGAACTACCAGGCAGCCGGCACCCCGCTGGTGGTCCTGGCGGGCAAGGAATACGGTTCCGGATCCTCGCGTGACTGGGCAGCGAAGGGCACCGCCCTCCTGGGCGTCAAGGCCGTCGTCGCCGAGAGCTACGAGCGCATCCACCGCTCCAACCTGATCGGCATGGGCGTCCTGCCCCTGCAGTTCCCGGCTGGAGAATCCGCAGCCACCCTGGGCCTGACCGGCACGGAAACCTTTGCGGTTGAGGGTGTCACCGCCCTGAACGAAGGCACCACGCCCAAGACCCTCAAGGTCACCGCCACAGCAGAAGACGGCTCCGCCAAGTCCTTCGATGCAGTACTCCGCATCGATACCCCGGGCGAAGCCGACTACTACCGCAACGGCGGCATCCTGCAGTACGTCCTGCGCCAGATCTCCGCCAACTAGCCGGAATCTGAACCCACGCAGCACTCCTTCGAAGCCCCGGCCGGTCACCGACCAGCCGGGGCTTCGGCTTTGCATTTCCGCGAGGCGTTAGAGTTAACAGGCACGTCTACCACCCGAAGGAGGGGTCATTGGGAATCTTGGACACCATCCGGAATCCGCAGGACCTGAACCAGCTTTCTCAAGGGCAGCTCGAAGAGCTGGCCGCTGAGGTCAGGAGTTTCCTGATCACCAACGTCTCCCAGACAGGTGGACACCTCGGACCCAACCTCGGCGTTGTGGAACTGACCCTTGCCGTGCACCGCATCTTCGATTCGCCCCGCGACAGCATCGTGTTCGACACGGGCCACCAGTCCTACGTGCACAAGCTCCTCACCGGCCGCCAGGACTTCAGTACCCTGCGCCAGCAGGGCGGCATGTCCGGCTACCCGTCCCGCGCCGAGTCCGAGCATGACATTGTGGAAAGCTCCCACGCTTCCTCCTCCCTCTCCTGGGCGGACGGCATATCCCGGGCACGGCAGTTGACCGGGGAAGGCGACCGCTACACCGTCGCGGTTGTCGGTGACGGCGCCCTGACCGGCGGCATGGCCTGGGAAGCCATCAACAACATTGCGGCGGACAAGCGCCGCCGCGTGGTGATCGTGGTCAACGACAACGGCCGCTCCTATGCCCCCACGGTGGGCGGCTTCGCGGACTACCTTGCCTCACTGCGCCCCACCATCGACTCGTTCCGCGCCGCCCCTGCCTATGAGGGCACGCTGGACTGGTGGAAAAAGAAGCTCCAGAACGGCGGCCCCATAGGCCAGTTCACCTACAAGAGCCTGCATGCCATGAAAAAAGGCATCAAGGACTGGTGGGCGCCGCAGGGTATGTTCGAAGACCTCGGCATGAAGTACATCGGCCCGGTTGACGGCCACAACCTGCAGGCCATGGAGCACGCACTGTCCACGGCCAGGAACTACGCCGGCCCGGTGATTGTCCACGCCATGACCGAAAAAGGCCACGGTTACGCCCCGGCCCGGGCCCATGAAGCGGACCAGTTCCACGCCGTCGGCATTATCGATCCGGAAACGGGCGAACCGACGGGAGTCTCCGGGGCACAGTCCTGGACATCTGTTTTCGCCGACGAGATCGCGAAGATCGCCGATGAACGCCCCGACATTGTGGGCATCACCGGGGCCATGCTCATTCCCGTGGGCCTGCACAAGTTTGCGGCCAAGCATCCGGACCGGGTGATCGACGTCGGCATCGCCGAGCAGCATGCACTGACGTCCGCCGCCGGCATGGCTTTCGGCGGGCTCCACCCCGTGGTGGCCGTATATGCCACCTTCCTGAACCGCGCCTTTGACCAGCTCCTGATGGACGTGGCACTGCACAAAGCCGGCGTCACCATCGTCCTGGACCGCGCCGGCGTCACCGGGCCGGACGGGGCCAGCCATCACGGCATGTGGGACATGGCAATGGTCCAGATCGTGCCCGGACTCCACCTCGCCGCGCCGCGCGACGCCTCCCGGCTGCGGGAAGAACTGCGCGAGGCCGTGGCCATCAACGACGCCCCCACCGTGGTGCGCTTCTCCAAGGGCACCGTGGGCGCCGAAGTGGAGGCCATCGAGCGGCTGGGCGACGGTGTTGACGTCCTGGCCCGCCGGCCGGCCGGGTCCACCGAAAACGATGTCCTGATCGTCAGCGTCGGAGCTATGTCCGAACTGGCCCTCGACGTCTCCAACCGCCTTGGCGCGCAAGGCATCAGCACCACCGTGGTGGACCCGCGCTGGGTGCTGCCCGTACGGCGCTCCATCATTGCGCTGGCCTCCCACCACCGGCTGGTCGTCTGCATCGAGGACGGCATCAGGGCAGGCGGCGTCGGATCGCGGATCCGCCAGGAAATGCGCGCAGCCGGCGTTGACACCGCGCTGAACGAGGTCGGGCTCCCCGCGGAGTTCCTGGACCACGGTACGCGCAGCCAGGTGCTGGAGCGCGTCGGGCTGACGGCCCAGCAGATCACGCATGACGTCGTCGCCCAGGTTTTGGGCACAAAGGTCCCCTTCGCGCGCCCCCTGCCAGGCCAGGAGCACCCCACCACCGGAAGCCTGCCCATCCTGTGAGGGAAGAAGACGCACTGAAGTATCCGGCCGCCGTCGGGGATTCAAGCCCGGCGAGGCACACCAGCACCACCCGCGTTCCCGCGGGACTGCAGCCAGGCCAGTTGGTGGTGGCCCGGAACCGGAAATGGAACGGAAAGGCCCACTGGGTTGTTCCGGGGCGGTACCTCGGCGAGGACCGGCACGGCTGGTGGATCTTCCAGGGAACCAACGAATTCTGTTCGCGCCCGGGCGCTGCCTTTTACACAGCATCCGACGCCGTGCTGCTGGTGCCGCGGTCCGGAGACTGGGTGGCCACGTTCTACGACGACGCCCACCCCAGCGGGGTCAGGGTCTACGTTGACCTCGCCGTCTCCCACGAATGGACGGACATCCGGCCCGCGGTCACCGAGTTCCATGTGATCGACATGGACCTGGACGTGATCCGCATGGCCGGCCGGGGCGTCTTCATCGATGACCAGGACGAGTTCGCCGAACACCGCATCGCCATGAATTACCCGGACCGGCTGGTGGATGACATCCAGGCTGCCGCGGATGAGCTTTATCAGGCCGTCAAGGCACAGCACGCACCATTCGACGGTACAGACGACGAATGGTTCACGAAGGGACGGTCATGAGCGGAATCATCAGGGTCTACAAACGGGACGACGAGGGAGTACTGCACTTCCGTGAAGGCTGGTTCGACGAGGACTACAGCCAGTTTGTGATGAACTACGGCGTGGTTGGCCACCAGAGCAAAACCGAAGAGACCGATGTGGCTGACGCCGCTGCGGTGGAGGGCCTGATGGATGCCTTTGCCGTGCAGTGCGCAGAGGACGGCTTCGCCGAAATCTCCGACGAGGACCAGTTCTGGGTAGTGGCGCAGTTTGCCCTCAAAACCAAGGAGGGCACCGACCGTGACCGCTACCTTGAGGAAAAGGCGAAAGACGCCCTCATTAGCCACCTGGCCTGGCGGGGCCTGGGAACCGTGGAACGCTCGGAGTTCAGCGACTACAAACTGAACATCGTCTGCCTCTGCCCCGAAGTGAACAAGGCCGTCAGCGCCATCAAGGTCTGCAGCCGTGGGGAAGACCTCGACTTCACCAAGCTCAGCATCGGCGCCGCGCCCTTCAACGAACCGGACAACTTCAAACTCAAGCACTCCCCGAAGCCTGCCAACACCTTCAGCCTCTAGACGGGAAATCCATGCCTGACTACCGACGCCTGGGCAACTCCGGGCTGACCGTCTCCGTGGTGGGGCTCGGCTGCAACAACCTGGGCCGCGCCAGCACGGTGACCGAATCGCAGGCGGGGACTGACGCCGTCGTCCATGCCGCCCTCGACGCCGGCATGACGCTTTTCGACGTCGCTGACAACTACGGGCGCGAGCCCGGACTCAGCGAGACGATGCTGGGCAAGGCGCTGGCCGGCAAGCGGGATGATGCGGTGGTAGCCACCAAGTTCGGCATGGACGTCCGGGGTGCCAATGGCAACGACTTTGGGGCCCGGGGGTCCCGGCGCTACATCGTCCGTGCGGTGGAGGCCTCGCTGCGGCGGCTGGGCACGGACTGGATCGACCTTTACCAGTTCCACACCCCGGACCCCCTGACCCCCATCGAAGAGACGCTGGGCGCCCTGGATGACCTGGTGAGCAGCGGCAAGGTCCGCTACATCGGACACTCAAACCGCGCCGGCTGGCAGATTGCCGAGGCGGAATTTGTGGCCAGGGCAGCCGGCGGCACGCGTTTCATCTCCACGCAGAACCACTACAACCTTCTGGACCGCCGGGCCGAACTGGAGGTCACCCCTGCCGCAGAAGCCTACGGCCTGGGCGTCCTGCCGTACTTCCCGCTGGCCAACGGCCTGCTGACGGGCAAGTATTCGCCGGGCTCGGCCCCGTCCGGCTCGCGGCTGAGCCATACGCGGACCAACATGGTGCACGACGCCGACTGGGACCAGCTCCATCGTTTCAGTTCCTTCGCGGCAGAGCGCGACCTGACCGAGATTCAGGTGGCCTTCTCCTGGCTCGCTGCCCAGCCTGCCGTCAGCAGCGTGATCGCCGGGGCCACCAGGCCGGAGCAGATCCGCGAAAATGCGGCCGCTGTTGCCTGGGCGCCGTCGCCGGCGGAGCTCGCGGAACTGGATGCGATCTTCCCGAAGGTCCCCCAAGCGGCACTCTTTTAGGAAACCCTGACGATGACCAGGCTGCTGCTGGACGTGGATACCGGGATCGACGATGCCCTGGCGCTGGCTTACCTGGCCTCCTTGCCGGAGGTGGAGTTCGTGGCGGTGACGGCGTCGCCCGGGAACGTGGACGCACACCAGGTGGCGCGAAACACGCTCGCCATGCTGGAGCTGTGCGGACGCACAGGGGTGGAGGTCGCCGTCGGTGCGGAAGTTCCGCTGGCTATCCCGCTGGTGACCACGCCGGAAACCCACGGACCCCAGGGCATTGGCCACGCCGTCCTGCCGCCGCCGTCCGGGACGGTTTCGGCACGGCACGCCGCCGACGTCTGGGTGGAGGCCGCCCGTGCACATCCGGGCGAGCTCACAGCCCTGATCACGGCGCCGCTGACCAATTTCGCCTTGGCCATCCGGCGAGAACCTCGGCTGCCCGAACTGCTGGGGCGGGTGGTGATCATGGGAGGAAGTTTCTACCACCAGGGGAACACCACTCCCACCGCCGAATGGAATACGCACGTTGATCCGCAGGCGGCCAAGGAAGTTTATGCGGCCTACCGCGGCTTGCCGGTGGACCGGCTGCCCATTGTCTGTTCACTGGACACCACTGAGCGGATCGAGCTGCGGCCCGAGCATGTGTTTCGGCTCGCGGAGGCGGCTGGCTGCGGTGAGCGGGAGCTGGTCCTGCCGAAGCAGCCTGAAGGGCTCAGGAGCACGGCCGACAGTCCGCTGGTGCGGCACCTGTCAGATGCCCTGCGCTTCTACTTTGAGTTCCACCGTCTCTACGGCCAGGGCTATTTGGCGCACGTCCACGACTACTTCGCCGCCGGTGTGGCCGCCGGGACGCTCGATTACGCAACCCGCCTGGCCACCGTGGACGTCGAAGTTGAATCGCCTCTGCTGATGGGGACCACCGTGGCCGATTACAGGAACCTGTGGAATCACCCGCCAAATGCCCGGATCGTCTCGGACAACAACCCTGAGCAGGCCTTCGGGGAATTGATACGGTCCGTCGGCGGCCTCGCGGCGCGGCTGCGCTGAACCTTCGCCCTACAGCGGGGCGTCGGCGTGCACGTCTACGTCCAGCGCCAGCAGGGCGTTTTCCACCACCTCGGTCAGCGCCGGATGGATCCAGTACGGGCCCCGCGCGAGCTGGTGGACAGATACGTCAGTGGCCATCGCCTGCACAAGCGGCTGGATCAGGAGCGAGGCCTCGTGGCCCATGATGTGCGCGCCGAGCAGGCGGCCGGTGGACCGCTCGGCCACGAGCTTGACCACACCTTCTTCGTCCTCCATGGCCCAGCCGTACGCGGTGGAGCCGTAGTCCTGGACTGCGGTCACAATGTCCGCCCCCGCTGTCGACTGCTGCCGGGCTTCATCCTCGGTCAGGCCCACGGAGGCCACCTGCGGATTGCTGAATACCGCAAACGGCACCGCGGTGTAGTCGATGGTCCGGAGCCGGTCCGGGTGTTTCAGGTTGTGCGCCACCACCCGGGCCTCCCGGATCGGGCGACGTGCTTGAGCTGGTAGCTGTTGGCGATGTCGCCCAGGGCGTAGACGCCGTCAACGGGTTTGCCGCCGGCGAGGACCCGGAGGTTCGCGTCCACGGACAGGGTGTGGTCCTCATCCAGGTCAAAGCCGGCGGCGTCCACGCCCAGCCGGTCGGTGTTCGGCACCCGCCCGGTGGCCATCAGTACGATGTCCGCCGCGACCCGGAGAGGTTTGCCGTCGTCGTCCGCGAACACCACGGTGACGCTTCCGTCGCCGTTGTCTTCCACTGCCTGGAGCGAGTAGCCAAGCTTGAGCTGCCAACGGCCGGCCGCCGCCGCGGCGAAACGCCCGGCGATTTCGGCGTCGTTCCCGCGAAGCAGCCGCTGCGAACGGTTCACCTGCGTCACGTAGGCCCCGAAACCGTGGAACACGGCAGCGAACTCGGCGGCGATGTACCCGCCGCCAACCACCACTACCCGCTCGGGCGGACCGTCGATGCGCATCACCGTGTCCGAGGTGTGCACCTGCGGCAGGCCGATCCCCGGGACATCGGGGAGCACGGCCCGGGAACCCGCGGCCACCACCACCCGGTCCGCGGTGAGCGCCACCCCGGAATCAGTGGTGAGCGTCCGTGGACCGGTGAACCGGACGTGTTCCTGGTACAGGTGCACATGGGCCAGTTCATCGGCCCGGTACCGCCGGCCGGACTCGGAGATCGCGTCGATCCGGCCAAAGATCCTGTCTCGCAGTTCAATCCAGCGCACCTTGTCCAGGCTTAGGTCTACACCCAGCCGGGCGGCCTCCCGGGGTGCGGCGGCCAGAGAAGCAGGGTAGACAAACATCTTCGTGGGGATGCAGCCGACGTTCAGGCATGTGCCGCCGAACACGCCGGCGTCGATCATGGCTACCTTCCTGTCGTCCCAGAACGGGGTGATCAGCGAATTGCCGGATCCGGATCCGATGATGGCCAGGTCGTAATGCGGCATTTGTGCCTTTCGGAAGGTCCAGGCGGGCGGGCAGCGGTTTACGAGCCCACTTCACATCGTACGGCTGGCTGCTGCCAGCGGACGGAAGGTAGTGCGGAACCTAGTGGTGGGCTTGCCTCCAAGGACCAGCACGGCTTGCGGATTTCCGGACGGTAGACTGGTCCGCGGACCGGGCCGGCGCAGACGCCCCCGGCTGCCGCCGAGGTGACATAGGCGGCATTCCTTACCGCCCGGGCCATCCGGGCGCCACAGCCTGCATCCTCAGAAGGAACGCCATGTCATCGCCCTCCCTTGCGCTGCCGTCACCGACGCCGGCCACTGTCCGGAACCGCCGCCTGCTGGAAACCCTCGGAGCGCTGGCCATCGCCGGCACCTACGTCTACCTGGTCCTGAACCAGCCCGCGGACATCACCGGCGGTCCCGGCAGCGCCTCGGCCCTGATCACCCTGTCCGGTTTCCTCGTGGGCGCGGTGCTGCTGATCATCGGCGTGCTGCCCACGCTGCCCGTGTCCACGCTGGTGCTGATTCCGGTGGCACTGGTACTGAACATTGTCCTGGGCCAGTTCGTGGGCAGCACCCTGGTGCCGTTCTACCTCGACGCCATCGGCACCGTCCTGATCGCCGTCCTGGCCGGACCCGCCGCCGGAGCAGCCACGGGCGCCCTCAGCAGCATCGTCTGGTCCTTCTTCAACCCCACCGTCCTGCCGTTCGCCGCCGGTGCCGCCCTGATCGGCTTCCTGGCCGGCGTCGCCGCACGCCACGGCCTGTTCCGGCGCTTCTACCTGGCGCCGGTAGCGGGCTTCCTGGCCGGCATCATCGGCGGTGTGGTCTCCGCTCCCGTTGCCGCGTTCGTCTTCGGCGGCACCTCCGGCCTGGCCACCGGTGCCATCGTCAGCGCCTTCCGCTCCATGGGTGACACCCTCCTGGCGGCCATCACCAAGCAGGCCCTGATCTCGGACCCCATGGACAAGGCCATCGTCTTCACCTTGGTGGCCGTCCTGGTGTACGCCCTGCCGCGCCGCACCCGCCTGCAGTTCCCGTTTGTCCGGCGGTACCGCGTGCTTGCGGGAACATCCATCAGCCAGCCCACCGGCGAATCCACCGGCCGGGACGCCTGACGCAGCCCTGATGCGCCTTCACCCCCTGACGTCGCTGGCGGCTGCCGGCAGCACGGCAGTCATCACGACGGCGGCTGGCAGCTGGCCGCTGTCCGTCGCCGTGATCGCCGCGGCCGCGGGCCTGTCGGTGGCCGGAGGAGTGGCGCGCCGGATGCTGCCGGTGGTGGCGGTCATCCTGGTTCCGCTGGTCCTGTCGCTGCTGGCCCTGCATGGACTGTTCTTTCCTGAGGGCATCACGGTTCTGGTGCAATGGGGCCCGGCGCGCGTCACCGCGGAAGGCCTCCATTTTGCGTTCGAGCGGGCTGCGCAGCTTTCTGCCGCAGTGCTGGTGCTGCTGCTGTGGTCCTTCACCGTCAGCGTCCCGGACCTGGTTGCTGCCCTGTCCACCCGCGGCGTCCACGCGCGGTTCGCGTTTGTGCTCGCGTCTACCCTGACGCTGTTGCCGGCCATCAGCTCACGGCTGGGACGGATCCGGCAGGCTCAGGAGGCGCGCGGCCTGGTGATCCGGCCTGGAATTGTCGGGCGCGCAGGCGCGTTCCGGTGGCAGGCGGTTCCCCTGGTGCTGGCTCTCGTGGAGGAAGCAGGCACCCGCGCGGCAGCCTTGCAGGCCCGCGGCTTCGGCAGCTCCGGGCCGAACACGAGTTACCGCGAGGTACAGAATTCTCGCGTCCAGCGGTGCGTGCGCGTGGTTCTGCTGCTCGCGGCGGTGGCGGCCATCGCCGCGCGCCTATGGCAGCCGACGGCGGGTGCTTACTAATGGCGCAAAGCTCACCTCCGGCTCTGGCTGCGGGTATCGAAAAATTTGTCTTCCCCGGTGAGCAGGAACCGGTTCTGGCTGGCCTTGAGGTGTCCTTCGCCGCGGGATCGCTGACAGCGGTGCTCGGCGGGTCCGGCAGCGGCAAGTCAACACTGGGGCGGCTGCTCGCCGGCTGGTTGCTGCCCGGCGACGGCGGGACATTTACGGGTTTTCTCGAGCTTGCCGGCACGCGCCTTCGGTTCACCGGGACAGCTGCCGATCCGCGGATCGATCCCGGGGGCTGGGGCCGCCAGGTGGGCTTTGTGCCGCAGGATCCCGCCGCCGCCTTGTCCACGGTCCGTGCCACGGTGGCCGAGGAGCTGGCTTTCGGGCTGGAAAACGCGGGGGTGGACCGTGCGAGTATGGCCGGCGCCGTCCGGCACACGGCAGCCCTGACCGGCCTGACCCGGCTGCTGGACCGGGACCCTGCCACGCTTTCCGGCGGTCAGCTGCGCCGCCTGGCCATCGGCTGCGCGGTCATTTCCCGCCCCGCGGTTCTCATCATGGACGAACCCTTCGCCTCCCTCGACACAGACGGAGCCAAAGACCTCGCTGCCCTGGTGCGGAACCTCGTACAGGACGGCACCGCCGTCGTGATCCTGAGCCAGCGGGCCGATGCCGTCCTGCACAACGCCGATACCTGGCAGGTTCTTGCCGGCGGCACCGTGGCCGCTGCCGGCACGCCGGCAGAAATCGTGGCTGCCGGGGCGCTGGAACTGGCGGGCGTGGTTTGCCCCCGTACGCATACAGGTCTCCGGCCGCTCGCAGAAGCAGGCTATCAATCCGCCGTCGACGGTCCGCCGGCTTTGGAACTGCGCGACCTCTCGTTCACGTACCGGGGGACACAGCGCAGAGGCTGGTTCAGGGCGCAACCGGGCCCACCGGCTGACCCGGTCCTGCACGGACTCAGCCTGACCGTCCGCGCGGGCGAGATCCTGGCGGTGACAGGTCCCAACGGCGCCGGAAAGTCGACGCTGCTGAGGCACCTCAATGGTTTGCTCCAACCAACAGCAGGCAGCGTGCTGGTGAAGGGTCGGAACATCGGCGGACAGCCCGCGGGACGGGTGTCCGGTGACGTGGGGCTACTTTTCCAGCAGCCCAGGGACCAGCTGTTTGAGCGGACCGTGGAACGGGAAATCCGCTTCGGACTCGAGCGCAGGCAGCCAGCGGCTGACCAGGCAGTGCAGCAAGCCCTCGCCGCCGTTGGCCTGGAGCACCTTGCCGGACGGCACCCAGCCGAACTGCCCGCGTCCCAGCAGCGGCTTCTGGCACTGGCCACAGTGCTGGCCCGGCGTCCCTCAGTCCTTGCACTGGACGAACCGACCGTTTCCCTGGACGGCCATGGGCTGGCCGCGCTGGACCGGGTAGTGCGCAGCACGACGGCGGAGGGCGCCGCCGTCGTGCTGGTCACCCACGACCTGGACTACGCCCGGTCCATCGCGCACCGGCTGGTGGGAATCGACGCCGGCCGCTTGCGGCGGATTTGAGCGGCCAGTGGCCTCACCTTCGAGTTTTTGGTCAGATAACGCGGTTTTAAGGACCTTCAGGGACGATATCTGACCAAAACTCTTCAGGCGGGGGCTTCAGGCGTGGACGGGCGACGCCGACGCGGACGCGACGCCGGGCGCTAGGAAGCGCTTGCCGTTGACCCGTTCGGAGGCGCCAACACGGTCCAGGTACGGCGTGATGCCGCCCAGGAACATCGGCCAGCCAGCGCCGAGGATCATGCAGAGGTCGATGTCTTCAGGACCGGCCACTACGCCCTCATCCAGCATCAGCCCGATCTCCTCGGCGAGGGCGTCCTGCACGCGGCGCAGCACGTCGTCCCGGGCGGACGGTGACGTGCCGAAGGACATCAGCGACAGGGTGGACTCCGGGATCTCCTGGGAGCCGTCGGCCGCCGGGGCCCACAGTGATTTCACGCCGTTCTCGATCAGTTTCTGCAGGTTCGTGGACACGGCGAAGCGGTCTCCGAAAGCGGCGTGCAGGGACTCCTGGACATGCTGGGCAACCGGCAGGCCCACCATGGCACCCAGCGTGAACGGTGTCATCGGCAGGCCCATGGGACGCAGCGAAGTGTCGGCCACCTCGGCAGGGGTGCCTTCGTCGAAGGCGGCCGTCACTTCACCCATCAGCCGCAACAGGATCCTGTTGACTACAAAGGCCGGCGCATCCTTGACCAGGACCGCGGTCTTCTTGAGGCCCTTGGCGAGCTCAAAAGCGGTGGCCAGCACCGCGTCGTCGGTCTTGGGTGCGCGCACGATTTCGAGCAGCGGCATCACGGCCACCGGGTTGAAGAAGTGGAAGCCCACCAGCCGTTCCGGGTGCGCGAGGTCTTCGGCCATGGCCGTGACGGACAACGAGGACGTGTTGGTGGCGAGGATGCAGTCCGGCGAGACGATTTCTTCCACCTCGGCGAAGACCTGCTTCTTGACGTTCAGCTCTTCGAAGACGGCCTCGATGACAAAGTCGGCGTCCGCGAAGGCCTCCTTGGAGACCGATCCCGTGACCAGCGCCTTGGTGCGGTTGGCTGCGTCCTGGCTGATGCGTTTCTTGCCGAGGAGCTTGTCCACCTCGGCGTGGACGTAGCCGACGCCCTTGTCCACACGGGCCTGGTCGATGTCCGTCATCACCACGGGGACCTTGAGCTGGCGGGCGAACACAAGGGCCAGCTGGCTGGCCATCAGGCCCGCCCCCACGACGCCGATCTTGGTGACCGGACGGGCGAGCTTACGGTCCGGTGCGCCGGCAGGCCGCTTGGAACGCTTCTGGACCAGGTCCAGGAACGCGTAGACGGTGGCGCGGAACTCGTCCGTCTGCATCAGACCGGCGAGGGTTTCGCACTCGAGGGCGGCGGATTCGGCCTGGGACATGGTCCGGTTGGCTTCGAGGATGTCCAGGACCTTGGCCGGCGCAGGGGAGGCGTTGGAGGTCTTGGCCTCCACAAACGCCCGGCCGGCGGCGACCGCTGCGGACCAGCGCCCGGCAACGGCTGGATCAGCAGGGTCCACGGCGCTGGCCCGTGCCGGGACCAACTCGCCGGTGATGACCGTGGCCGCCCAGGCGAGGGACTGTTCCAGGAAGTCTGCCGGTTCGAACAGGGCGTCGGCGATGCCCAGCTGGAAGGCCTGCGGCCCGTTGAGCGTACGGTTGTTGCTGAGCGGGTTCTCGATCATCACCTTGACCGCGTTCTCGGGTCCGATCAGGCGCGGCAGGATGTAGACACCGCCCCAGCCGGGGACCAGGCCGATAAAGGCCTCGGGAAGCGCCAACGCGCCGGCGCCGGTAGACACCGTGCGGTAGGTGGACTGCAGGGCGATCTCCAGGCCGCCGCCCAGGGCAACGCCGTTGATGAAGGCGAAGCTGGGGACGCCGAGGTTGGCCAGCGTGGCATAAACGTTGTGCCCGAGCTGTGCCATCCACAGGCCATGATCGCGGTTCTCGAGCGACTTCACCGCGGACAGGTCAGCGCCGGCCACGAGGAAGTACGGTTTGCCTGTCACGCCCACACCCACGATCTCGCCGCGGGCCGCACGTTCCTTCAGGCCCTCCAGGACCGTGCCTAGTTCCACCAGCGTATTGGGTCCCAGGGTAGTGGGCTTGGAGTGGTCCAGGCCGTTATCCAGGGTGATCAGCGCAAAAACTCCGGGGCTCTGCTGGCCGGGGGCGGCAGGCAGCTTGATGTCCTGGACGTACGAGTGGGTCACGGTTTCGTCGGGGAAGAGCTCGGCAAGCTTGGTGAAATCGGCGGCGCTCATGCGGCGGCTCCTTCGGTGGTTGCTTCGTTGACTGCTGGTGCTGCGACGGCACCGCTGTAATCGGCGTGGTGCGGGTTTTCCCAGATGACGGTGGCGCCCATGCCCAAGCCTATGCACATGGTGGTGATCCCGTACCGGACCGAGGGATCTTCTTCGAACTGCCGCGCGAGCTGGTTCATCAGCCTGACCCCGGAGGACGCGAGGGGGTGGCCCACCGCGATGGCGCCGCCGTACCGGTTCACGCGGGGGTCGTCGTCGGAAATGCCAAAGTGGTCCAGGAAGCTGAGGACCTGCACGGCAAATGCTTCATTGATCTCGAAAAGTCCGATGTCCTCCATGCTGAGTCCGGCGTTCTTCAGGGCCTTTTCGGTGGCGGGCACGGGGCCGATGCCCATGACCTCCGGTTCGACGCCCGCGTAGGCGTAGCTGACCAGCCGCATTTTGACCGGCAGGCCCAGTTCCGCCGCAGCTTCCGAGGAGGCCAGGACGGCGGCAGTGGCGCCGTCGTTCAGGCCGGCGGCGTTGCCTGCCGTAACCCGGCCGTGGGCGCGGAAGGGAGTCCGCAGGGCCGCCAGGTCTTCGAGGGTGGTTCCCGGGCGGGGCGGCTCATCAACGCTGTTCATCGTCCAGCCCTGTCCCGGCTTGAGGGTAGCGACCGGAACGAGGTCAGGCTGGATCTGGCCCTTGGCGTAGGCGGCCTCGAGTTTGTCCTGCGAGGCAACCGCGTACGCGTCTGTGCGTTCCTTGGTGATGGCGGGAAAACGATCATGCAGGTTTTCGGCTGTATTGCCCATGTTCAGGGCAGCAGGGTCAACCAAGCGCTCGGACATAAAGCGCGGGTTCGGGTCGGCGCCGGAGCCCATTGGGTGGTTGCCCATGTGCTCCACGCCTCCGGCGATGACGACGTCGTAGGCGCCGAAGCCGATGCCGCTGGCCGTTGTGGTGACGGCGGTCATGGCGCCGGCGCACATGCGGTCGATGGCGAATCCGGGGACGGTGCGGGGGAGCCCTGCCAGGAGGGCGGCTGTGCGGCCGAGGGTCAGGCCCTGGTCGCCGGTCTGGGTGGTGGCGGCGACGGCGACTTCGTCGATTCGGGCCGCGGGCAGGGTGGGGTTGCGGCGCAGAAGTTCGCGGATGCACTTCACCATCAGGTCATCGGCGCGGGTTCCGGCGTAGATGCCTTTCTCGCCGGCCCGGCCGAAGGGCGTGCGGACGCCGTCAACAAAGACGACGTCGCGGACAGTTCGCGGGGATCCGCTGCTTCCGTGGTGGCTCACGTTTACTCCTCATCGAGACGTTGGCGCCGTCCGGAGGCCCAAGGGCAGCACTCGGCGGGACGGCAGTGCACACTATGTTACTCGTCAGTAACATAGTGCGCAAGGCTCGGCGAGGGGCGTTTACTGAGTGGCTGCGGTTGCCTTGGTTTCCTTGGCCGGCAGTGGTTGCGGGTTGAGGAAAGCCTCCGTGAGAAGCGGCGCGACCACGCCGACTTGCCAGTCACGGGCACCGAGGCCGCGCAGCTCAGCGGCTACCGTTTCTTCGGTGATGTCCGACGGCGGACGCCACGCCACCCGGCGGAGGTAGTCCGGCGTCAGCAGGTTCTCTACGGGAAGGTTCAGTTCCTCCGCCTTCTCCTGCAGGAGCGGGCGGGCGGTGGAGAGGCGTGCGGCGGCCTCGGGGTCGCGATCCGACCACACCCGCGGCGGGGGCGGTGCGTTGGTGGGGAGGTGCAGCGGCGGAAGGTCCTCAAGATCGCGGGCAGCGGCGATGCACCGGAGCCAGCGGGGTGCCTCACGCTGAGCCGCACGGCCATGGAAGCCCTTGGTGCCGAGCAGTTGGGGAACGGTGGACGGCATGGCCTTGGCGGCGGACACCAGGGCCGAATCCGGGATCAGCCGTCCCGGCGCCACATCGCGCTTCTGTGCCAGGGAATCGCGCTCCAGCCACATTTCGCGGACCGCAGCCAGCTGGCGCCGGTCACGGATCTGGTGCAGGCCCGACGTCTTGCGCCAGGGGTCAACCCGGGGAGGAGCCACGCCGGCGGCAAGGATCGCGGCAAATTCCTGCTCGGCGTATTCCAGCTTGCCGTCGGCCTGCAGCAATTCGATGAGTTCTTCGCGCAGTTCCGTCAGGACTTCCACGTCCAGGGCGGCGTAGCGCAGCCACGGCTCGGGCAGCGGCCGGGTGGACCAGTCGGCGGCCGAATGTTCCTTTGCCAGGCCAAACCCGAGCAGCTGTTCGATGACGGCAGCCAGGCCAACGCGTGGCAGCCCGGCCAGCCGCGCGGCGAGCTCCGTATCAAAGAGCCTGTCCGGCCACATGCCCAGCTCCAGCAGGCAGGGCAGATCCTGGCTGGCTGCATGCAGGATCCATTCCACCCCATGGAGCGCATCGTTGATGATGGACAGGTTCTCGAACGGTTCAGGGTCGATCAGCCAGGTACCGGAGCCTTCGCGCCGGATCTGTACCAGGAATGCGCGCTGGCCGTACCGGAATCCTGAGGCCCGTTCTGCATCAACCCCTGCGGGCCCTGTTCCAGCGGCGATGGCTGCCGCGCATCGCTCCAGCCCGGACTGCGTTTCGATAACCAGCGGCACGCCGTCGCGCGGTGCGTCGAGGTCAATGACTACGGGGACCTGGCTGTCGAAGCCTTCCACCGTGATGTGGGGAGTGGTATCAGCAGCCGGAGCGCCAGCCGTGGTGTTTTCCGGAATATGAGGGGTCATGATGCCTTCAGTTTACCGACAAGGGGCAGTCCTAGTTCCGGCGCCGGCGCGGAAGGGCCGCGACGCCGTCGGGCAGAGGGGGGAGTCCGGCGAACGTGCAGACCATGTCGGACCACGCCTCCAGATGGGCAGTAACGTCCGAGGACGCCGGAGTCCAGGAGGCGCGCAGCTCGATATCGATCGATCCGGGCCGGGCGGAAAGTGTTCCAAAGCTCTCCGACAGGACGCGCGTGGCGGTCCCGCCGGCCGCCCGGTAGGGGGCCTTGTGGTTCTCCAGCGCCTCGACCAGCCAGGTCCAGGCGACGGTGCCCAGCATTTCGTCGTTGCCCATTTCTGGCTCAAGCTGGGCACGGATGTAGGTGACAATCCGGAATTCGCCGTCCCAGACTGCTGAGCCTTCGGGGTCGTGCAGCAGGATGAAGCGGCCCGTGGCCAGCTCGGTGTCGTGGTCGTCCTCGATGCCGGACGCCGCGGCCAGGGCCATGGCGGCAGGCCCGTGGACCGGTGTGGTGCCGCTGCCCGGTCCGGGCGCCATGACCTCGGCCCCGAGTGCCACGGCGAACGGTGCCAGGCGCGCCGGAGCGGGAATTTCCGCCAGGCGCAACTCACTGCGGCATTGGGCCTTCCTGAGGGTTCCCAAGGCGTGGAGAAATTCCGGGGGAACCTGGGCTAGTGCGTTCACCTTCGCAGATTACGCAACAGCAGGGGGCGGGCAGAGCAGGCTCGCCGTCGCCGGTCCATGCTATCCGGCTTCCCTGCCCGCGCGGTGGGCCGCAAGTTCCCGCCGGATCGCGGCCACAAAGGCGTCGACGTCGTCCTCGCTGGTGTCGAAGGAACACATCCAGCGGACCTCGCGGGCGGCTTCATCCCAGTCGTAGAAGCGGAAGGACTCCCGCAGCCGGTCAGCTATGCCGGCCGGCAAGACGGCAAACACGCCGTTGGACTCCGTCTTCTGCGTGGGCTCCACGCCCTCGATTGTGTCCACCGCGGCGCGGAGGCGGGCAGCCATGGCGTTGGCGTGCGACGCCGAACGGAGCCACAGGTCGCCTTCCAGCAGGGCGATGAACTGGGCCGACAGGAAGCGCATTTTCGAGGCCAGCTGCATGTTCATCTTGCGCAGGAACTTCAGGCCGTGGGCCGCTTCGGGGTTCAGGGCCACCACCACTTCGCCGTACAGCAGCCCGTTCTTGGTGCCGCCGAAGGAGAGGATGTCCACGCCGGCGTCGCGCGTGAAAGCCCGCAGCGGCACGTCCAGGTGCGCGGCCGCGTTGGCCAGCCGAGCGCCGTCCATGTGGAGTTTCATGCCCTTGGCGTGGGCATGATCGGCGATGGCCCGGACCTCATCCGGGGTGTAGCACGTGCCAAGCTCGGTGGTCTGCGTGATGGACACTGCCAGCGGCTGTGCCCGGTGTTCATCGCCCCAGCCCCACGCCTCGCGGTCAATCAGCTCCGGCGTCAGCTTGCCGTCCGGGGTGGGGACATGCAGGAGTTTGATCCCGCCGATCCGTTCCGGAGCGCCGTTTTCGTCCATGTTGATGTGCGCCGTCGATGCGCACACCACAGCACCCCAGCGCGGGAGCAGCGACTGCAGGGACAGCACGTTGGCCCCCGTGCCGTTGAACACCGGGAAACATTCGATGCCGGCGCCGAAGTGATCCTCCATCAGCCCCCGCAGCCGTGCCGTGTAGTCGTCCTCGCCGTAGGACACCTGGTGGCCCTCGTTGGCTGCCGCGAGGGCGGCCAGCACCTCGGGGTGCACACCGGAGTAGTTGTCCGAGGCGAAACCGCGGACGGACGCATCATGCAGCCGGGCGGCGGGATTCTCAAGCCGGGGGGCGGCATCTGCCGTAGTTGTCATTGTTTTGCTCACGTTCTCAGTCTAGGGAGGTCGGGTCCGGCCGGTCAGGGGTCCACGAAGTCAGGGGATTTTGGGGTCAGGGGGTCAGGGGCAGGCGCCGGCCGTTCAGTTCGGCTGCCGGGCGGCTGAACAGTCCGACGACGGCGGCGGCCAGGTCCTCGACGTCGGTGGCGCCGGCAAAGGTCCGTTCCGGGTGCGCCTTCCGGAGTTCCGCGTCCACGAGCGCTTTCACCACCAGGACGACGGCGGCGCCGCGCAAGGCGGTGCCCTCCTCCGCAGCCTCGCGGGCCAGGCCCTCCGCCATCGCCAGTGTCCAGGTCTCGGCGGCGGCCTTCGCCGCCACATAGCTGGCCGTCGCCGCCGTGGGCTTGTCCACCGCGGTGGAGGACACCATGGCAAACCGTCCGGTTCCGGCGGCGGCCAGGTCGGCGTAAAAGACCCGGGAGACATTCCTGAGCGTGGTGATGGCGCCGCGCTCCAGGAAGTCCCAGTCTGCGTCGCTCTGGTCCGTGATGCCTTTGGCGCCGCGCCAGCCGCCCACGAGGTGGATGACCCCGTCCATCAGACCTGCCGTGCCCGTCAGGGTCTTCCGGAGGGCCTGGACGTCAGCGAGATCCGCAAGATCGCACACCAGGGGAGTGACGCCGTCGCCCGCCTGCCTCGCAGCACCCTCGATGCGCGTGCTGTCCGAGCCGACCGTGAAGACCCGGAACCCCGCCCGGTGCAACGCCCGGGCCACCGCGATCCCGGACGGACCGCTGCCGCCGGTGACCAGGACGTTCAGCATGGGGGCTTGGTCCGGAACAGGAACAACGCGCGGGGCGCCGGGTTCGCTCACAGCGCGGACGCTCCGGTGATGCCGGCAGTGGATTCGATGACTGGGCGCATTTTCTTCTCCAAGGCTTCGTAGAACATGGACAGCGGAAATTCGTCGTCCAGCACCTGGTCTGTCAGGCCGCGGGGCGGACCGGCAACCGGGAGCGCGTCGGGGCCCTTGGCCCAGACTGATGCGGGGTTGGGTGTGACCGTGGCGGAGATCAGCTGGTACGCAGCAAGCCAGTGGGCCATTTTCGGCCGGTCAATGGAGCGCCAGTAGAGCTCGTCGATCGAGGCGCCGAGGGCGATCACTGCGTCCGCCACCTGCTCCCAGTCGATGCTGAGCCGGCTGTCGGTCCAGTGCAGGACGTGGTGCTGGTGCAGCCAGGCAAAGAGCAGCTGTCCGCCGAGGCCGTCGTAGTTGCGCACCCGGTTGCCGGTGATCGCGAAGCGGAAGATCCGGTCGAAGATGATGGCGTACTGCACCAGTTTCGCGTGCCGGCGTGCTTCCGGCCCGGCGTCTTCGTCCAGTTCGATCCGGACGGATTCCCGGAATGCTGTGAGGTCGCAGCGCAGTTCTTCCAGCGAATACAGGAAGTAGGGCATCCGCTGCTTGATCATGAACGGGTCAAAGGGCAGGTCGCCGCGCATGTGGGTCCGGTCATGGATCAGGTCCCACATCACAAACGTGGCCTCGGTCAGTTCCTGGTCGGCCAGGAGTTCCGCGGCGCCCGCGGGCAGGTCCAGGGAGGTGATGTCTGCGGCCGCGCGCAGGACCCGGCGGAACCGGGCAGCTTCACGGTCCGCAAAAATGGCGCCCCAGGTGAAGGTGGGTGTTGCCCGGACGGCCACGGTTTCGGGGAACAGCACCGCCGAGTTGGTGTTGTAGCCGCGGGTGAAGTCCAGGAACCGGATGGGCACAAAGAGCTTGTTGGAATAGTCCCCGGCCTCAAGGCCGGCCACAAAATCGGGCCAGATGACCTCGATCAGCACGGCTTCCACCAGCCGGCTGCTGCTTCCGTTCTGCGTGTACATGGGGAAAATAACCACGTGCTGCAGGCCATCCTGGCGCTGCAGCTGGGGCTGGAACGCCAGAAGGGATGCGAGGAAGTCCGGGACGGCGAATCCAGCTGTGGCCCACGCCTGGAAATCAGCCACGACGGCGTCAAGATAGGCCGCGTCGTGCGGGAACAGCGGTGCCAGTTCGGCGAGCGACTCCGTGATGGCGGCAACCTGCAGAGCGGCTGCTGCGTGATGGCCTGCGTCGGGCACGGAGCCGTCCTGGACCTGCAGTGCCTGCAGGGATTCGGCGGCGCTCCTGAGGCGGAGCCAGGCGGGATTTTCGGCGGTGATCCTCGTAGGGGCCACGGTCACGGTGACGGTCATGGTGCGACTGCCTTTCTCATTGCTTGGGGCATCTACGGCGAGCGTAGCAAGCAACCAGAGTCCCTAACTCAAATTGAGCCTGAGCATAAGATACTCTCGGGCTCGAGGCGTCTCGGGGCTACGCCAGATGTGGGCGGAGCCACGGCTGGCGGACTCAGGACTCCGTGGATTCTTCCGCGGCAGCGCCGCGCGGCACCAACTTCAGGGACACCGAATTGATGCAGAAGCGCTGGTCCGTGGGCGTGCCGTAGCCCTCGCCCTCAAATACGTGGCCCAGGTGCGAGTCACAGTGCGCGCACCGTACCTCCACCCGCTTCATGCCGAGCGTCCGGTCGTGGATGTAACGGACGGTGCCTTCGGCGAGGGGTGCCCAGAAGGACGGCCAGCCACAATGCGAGTCGAATTTTTCGTTGCTCCGGAAAAGCTCGGTGCCACAGGCACGGCATTGGTAGACACCCTCCGTATGGGTGTCCACATACTCGCCGGTGAAGGGGCGCTCCGTACCCGCCTGCCGCAGCACGTGGTACTCCTCCGGCGTGAGTTCCTGCCGCCACTCGGCGTCGGATTTCCGGTAGGCGGGTTCCGCAGCGGCGGCGTCGGCAGCCGGACCCGGGACGGAATCCGTGGCCTTGTTCTCGAAGATGCTCTTTCGAAAGATACTCATAGTCAGCTCAACGCTCAGGAGTCGCCGATAAATCCCGAACCGGCGTACAGGTGGAGCACTGGGAGCCCCAGCTGGTCCTGGGCTTTGTTGGCCCAGTCCGTGTGGAACGTATCCGCCACTGCGTGCGGACGGGTGATCACAACCGCCTGGGCTGCACCGAGCTCCTTGACCTTGGCCACGAGGCCCTTGACGGCGCCACCGTCCACCACCTCGCCCGTGACTCCTGCGCCCAGTCCCTCCAGGGCGGCCAGCGAGACGGCCAGCGTCTCCGCAGCCTCGGCCCGTTCAGCGGAGGGGTCCGGAGCATGGGCGGTCAGTTCGCGGAACGCCTTAACAACGTCCAGCAGGGAGAGATTCTCAAGAAAATCCACCAGCAGGTGCCGTTCAGTGTTCCCCGGAACCAGCAGGACAAGGGGCGTGTCCTGCCCGTCCACCAGGCGTTCTATGTTGACGCGGTCGTCCGCGCCCAGGGGTTCTTCGGTCAGAATGACGATTGGATCGCTCATGGCATCAGCCTAGTCGTGCGCACCGGCGCCTGCATCCATTTGGGCCGCTCGGTGCGTGCGGTGTCATGCGCGGCGTCCCCGGGGCCGGCAGAATTCCGGCGCCACGTGCCGGACGGAATATGGTCAACCCGTCTGCGGCAGTAAGAATGGTTCCATGGCACCTTCCACGCGCACCTCCACGTTGACGGCGGCAGTTCCGATCCAGGCCGACGGCCGTATGTCCCTGCGCGCCAAATGGGCGCTCGGCGGCGTCATTGGCGGCGGGGCCCTTGCCGGCCTGCTGGCCACAGGCTCCTCCGCACTGGCACTTTATTTCGCCAGGCGTGTGATCACTCCAGTCCGGCAGCGGACGGCGGACCAGGAAGTCCTCGCCGTGCTCCGGGAAGGAGGCGGCCGCCACGTCATCCTGACAGCCACTCCGGAGACCACTGTGGAGGGCGTCTATGGGTTATTTTTCGACGGCGGGAAGGGGCACGCCCGGATCGGGCGGATAGTGTCCTATTCGCCGGCGGACGGCACGGTCCTGCGCGAAGTGGAAGCCGTCTATGCCGGCGATCTTGAAACGGCCCGCCGCGGATGGTGGAGCGGTGCGCTCTACCCGGATCCCGCTGCCGCCGGCTTTGTGGCCGAGGACGTGCTGATCGACGTCGACGGCGGCACAGCACCGGCGTGGCTGGTCCGGGCCGGCGGACCTGCCCGGACCTGGGCAGTCATGGTTCACGGCCGCGGGGCCACCCGCCAGGAGGCCCTCCGGGCGGTAGGTCCCGCCCTCGAACTGGGGCTTACCAGCCTGCTTGTCTCGTACCGGAACGACGGGCTGGCGCCTTCGGCCGAGGATGGCAGGTACGGCCTGGGATCCACGGAATGGCATGACGTGGAGGCTGCCATCGAATTCGCCCTGGCCAACGGCGCCGAGGAAATTGTTCTCTTCGGCTGGTCCATGGGCGGCGCCATCTGCCTGCAGACGGCCGATCTCTCGCCTCACCGTCACCTGATCCGGGCCATGGTCCTGGATGCGCCCGTCATCAACTGGGTCAATGTGCTGGCCCACCATGCGCAGATCAACCGCATTCCGTCCCTCGTTGGCCGCTACGGGCAGCTGATGCTGGGCCACCCTGTGGGCCGCAGGCTCACCGGCCTGGCCGCACCCGTGGACCTCAAGGCCATGGACTGGGTGGCGCGCGCCGTCGAAGTCCGGACGCCCACCCTGATCATCCACAGCGTTGATGACGAGTACGTTCCCTATGAACCATCCGCCCTCCTGGCCGAACGGAATCCGGACATGGTCACGTTCGAAACGTTCAATCACGCCAGGCACACCAAGGAATGGAACGTCGATCCCGAGCGCTGGGAGAACCTGATCAAGGCGTGGCTCCGGCCCCAGTTGGCTCCACGGCTTAATCCCGGCCAGAACCGCTAAGGTGTGCGCGCGCCGATGGCGGCTGTCACGGCGGACGTCAGCCGGATGAGGTCGGCCGGTGCAAGCTCAACATCAAGGCCGCGCTTACCACCGGAAACCAGCATCGTTCCCAGACCAAGGGCGCTGCTGTCCACCACGGTGGGTGATGACTGGCGCTGGCCCAACGGCGAGATGCCGCCCAGGACGTAGCCGGTGCGGCGTTCAGCAGCCGCAGGATCTGCCATCGAAGCCTTCTTGGCGCCCAGGGCGGCCGCGAATGCCTTCAGGTCAAGGTTTCCGCTGACCGGCACAACCCCCACGGCCAGTCGGCCTTCCACTTCCACCATGAGGGTCTTGAAGACCCTTTCGGGGGCGATGCCCAAGGCTTCGGCGGCTTCCGTGCCGTAGCTGGCCGCGGAAGGGTCGTGGGCATACGCATGCAACACAAAGGGAACGCCGGCTGCAGCCAGTGCGGCTGTGGCCGGCGTTCCGTTTGAAGAACTCTTGCGTCCCAAAGCGTTCAGTTTCCGACCCGGAGTCAGAAGATCAGGACGCGGACCGGGACGAAGCGGCGACCTTGTGCTTGATCCGTCCCAGCATGGCGGTCATGCCGCGCATCCGCAGTGGCGTGATGGCCCGCGTCAGGCCCAGCAGCTCCGGCATATCGTCCGGCACCGCCAGGATTTCGGCGGCGCTGAGTCCGTCGAGCCCCTCGTGGAGCACACCGGCGAAACCCCGCGTGGTGGGGGCTTCCGGTGGCGCCTTGAAGTAGAGCCGAACGGCGTCGGCCGGGCCGGCGTCGTTCTTTTCCGTCTCGATGGTCAGGAACAGCGGCGACTGGCATTCCACCACCTGCTCCAAGAGCTCAGGGTGGTCCTTCAGCCGGTCCGGCAGTTCCGGCAGCTCGCGCGAGAACTCAAGCAGCAACTGAAGCCGATCGGGTTCGGTCAGGGCCTGGAAGTCATCCACGATTTCCGCCAATGCGGCGGGCAGGTCATGTGTAGTCATCTGTTCCAGTTTACGCCGGGACCGTGCCGCGTTCCGTGCCCTTGGCGATGGGAACACGTACGGCGTTGCCCCACTCGGTCCAGGAGCCGTCGTAGTTCCGGACAGTGTCAAAGCCCAGCAGGTACTTGAGCGCGAACCAGGTGTGGCTGGAACGCTCGCCGATGCGGCAGTAAGCCACAACGTCATCGCCTGCGGCCAACCCGGCCTCGCCCAGGTAGAGGGCCTCGAGTTCTTCCCGGCTGCGGTACGTTCCGTCCGGCGCAGCGGCGCGCGCCCAGGGAATGGATGCTGCCGTGGGAATGTGGCCGCCGCGGAGCGCACCTTCTTCCGGGTAGGCCGGCATGTGGGTCCGCTGGCCGGTGTATTCCTCAGGGGAGCGGACGTCAATGAGCGGCTTGCCGAAGTGTGCCAGCACATCTTCCTTGAACGCGCGGATGGGGGCGTCGTTGCGCTCCACCACCGGGTAGTCACTGGGTGCCGGGGCGGTCTGGTCCGTGGTCAGTTCGCGGCCTTCTGCGATCCACTTGTCCCGGCCGCCGTCGAGCAGCCGGACATCCTCGTGGCCGAACAGGGTAAAGACCCAGAGTGCATAGGCGGCCCACCAGTTGGACTTGTCCCCATAGATGACCACCGTGGCGTCGCGGGAGATGCCCTTGGCAGCGGCCAAGGCGGCGAATGCCTCGCCGTTCACGTAGTCGCGGGTCACTTGATCGTTAAGGTCGGTGTGCCAGTCGATTTTGACGGATCCGGGGATGTGGCCGGTCTCGTAAAGGAGAACGTCCTCGTCGGATTCGACCACCACCAGCTTTCCGTCCGCAAGGGCGCCGCCCTCAAGTGCGGCGGCAAGCCAGTCGGTGGATACCAGACGCTCCGGGTTGGCGTAGGCGGCGAACTTCTCGTTCTGTTCAACTGCGTAGGACATGGTGATGGCCTTTCACTGAGACACGGCGGATGCTGTAGAAGGAAAACCTGCCTCCCACAGTAGCCATGGCCGGCCGCCCCTGTCCGCCTCCTTGTTAACAGTGGGAAATATGTCCTTCGTCACGCCCGGGCCCCTGCCGGCCGCACGGCGGGGTAGGCCCGGGCTGTTGCCGGTATTCTTTCTGGGGACAACCCACCAGCAGAACGGACCACCTTGGTACAGATCGAACAGCTTGCCGCCCGCACTCCGGCGGTTTCGGTGGATGAGCTCCTTAAGGGTTTTTATCCGTCCCCACGGTTTGGCCAGGTCTCCTTTGCCAGCTACCGGCCGGACCCGAACCAGCCGTCCCAGGCGGCGGCGGTCAAGGCGCTGGAAGCGTTCGCCGCGGGAGTTGGAGCCGGCGACGGCGACGGCCTGTTCAAAAAGCTTTTCAGCAAGAAAGTCGCTACCAGGGCGGGGATCTACCTCGACGGCGGATTCGGCGTCGGCAAAACCCACCTGCTGGCCTCCCTGTGGCATGCCGCTCCGGGCCCCAAGGCGTTCGGAACCTTTGTGGAATACACCAACCTGGTCGGGGCGCTTTCCTTCCGCAAAACTGTTGAAGCCCTGAGCCACTACAAGCTTGTGTGCATCGACGAATTCGAGCTTGATGACCCGGGTGACACCGTGCTGATGTCACGCCTTATGCGTGAACTGGCCGACGCCGGCGTCAAGCTGGCTGCCACGTCCAACACCCTGCCGGGTTCGCTGGGCGACGGCCGCTTTGCCGCCGTCGACTTTGCCCGTGAAATCCAGGTCCTGGCGGACCAGTTCGACGTCATCAGGATCGACGGCGAGGACTTCCGCCACCGTGGCCTGCCCGCCGCCCCGGCACCGCTGAGGAACAGCCAGCTCGCCGCACAGATGAAGGCCGAGTTCGACGGCAAGACCGTGGCAGAGGACGAATTCAGTTCACTGATCGGCCACCTTGCCGGTGTCCACCCGAGCCGATACCGGCAGCTCATCGACGGCATCGACGGCGTCGTGTGGCGCAACGTGGAGACCATCACCGAACAGGCCGTGGCGCTGCGGTTCGTGGTGTTGGCCGACCGCCTGTACGACAAGGATGTGCCCATCCTGGCCAGCGGCGTCCCCTTCGACAAGCTCTTCACGGACGAGATGATGCACGGCGGGTACACCAAGAAGTATTTCCGTGCTGTGTCCCGTCTGACCGCACTGGCCCGCGAGGGCCAGAACCACGAGCCTTCCTAGGCAGCGGCCGGGGAAGCCGGACAGTCAGTTAAACGCCAAAGGTGCGGGTGCCGCCTCCCGGCGGGACCCGCACCCCCTTGACGTGCTAGGGCAAAGCCCTGGCCAAATCCTTCTTACGGAGCCCTGTCAACCGGGGGAACCGGGTTCACTGGCGGAGCCTGCTCGGTGGCAGGGGTCGCGCCGGGGGTTCCGTCGTTCTTGTCAACGAGCTTGGAAGCACCATCCTGGACCTTATCGACGTGACCCGCGTACTTGCCGCCGGTCTTTGAGTCGACAAAATCGCCGGCCTTGGTGATGCCGTCCTTGATGGCCCGCTCGTTGCCGTGGATGAGACCCTGAGCCTTGCCCTTGAGATCGTCAATCAGTCCCACGAGCACCTCCCTTCAATCGCGGAGCCAGGTCGCTCCTCCGCAACCGATCCTAGCCCTGTCTGGCGGACGTGCCAAGGTGCTGTGACAAATGTTGTCAAGTCGGGGCGGGTCATTCAGGCAACAAAAAAGCAGCTCACGGAGAGCTGCTGTGTGTGGGCGATACTGGGATCGAACCAGTGACCTCTTCCGTGTCAGGGAAGCGCGCTACCGCTGCGCCAATCGCCCGGAACCGGAAGGCCGGCCATTTCGGATCTATTACTGGGGTAGAGAGCGGACGACGAGATTCGAACTCGCGACATCCACCTTGGCAAGGTGGTGCTCTACCAGCTGAGCTACGTCCGCGTATGAAGTACAGCCTGGCCGGTGGCCTAGCGTACTGCATGAAGCAAGTTTCCTTGCTTGGTGGGCGATACTGGGATCGAACCAGTGACCTCTTCCGTGTCAGGGAAGCGCGCTACCGCTGCGCCAATCGCCCATTTCGTCCGGTGTGAGCCGGAATCCATGGTTTTCACCGAGGTGGGTACGGGATTCGAACCCGTGTGAACGGCTTTGCAGGCCGCTGCCTCGCCTCTCGGCCAACCCACCGTGTAAGCTCCGATTCCGAAAAACCTTTGCCGTGACAGTGTCCTGCGAGCGGACGACGAGATTCGAACTCGCGACATCCACCTTGGCAAGGTGGTGCTCTACCAGCTGAGCTACGTCCGCATTTGGGCCGCTGAATCCTTGCCGTTTCGGGCAATTCCTCGCGTTCCAACGAGTAAGAACTCTATAGGAGGTTCATGGATTCTCCAAATCGCGCGTTCCCCAGCCGCGGCTATGCCCCTGGATCCCTGCAATCTAGGGGATTTTACTAATTACAGGCGTGTAATTCGAGCGGCGGCCCGTCTCGATTTCCATAAACCCCGCCGGGTCGGCTAGCATTCAAAGGCATCGGGGCGATTGGCGCAGTGGTAGCGCGCTTCGTTCACACCGAAGAGGTCACTGGTTCGAACCCAGTATCGCCCACCGAACAAAAAGCCCGTCAGGACACGGAATATCCGGTCCTGACGGGCTTTTGTTTTGCCCTGGGTAGCTCCGAGTGGGGCAGCCGTGGGGCAAACCGATTCGCCTGCGCCGACGCTGACCACGCTCTGTCCGGGCACATTGTTACCGGCACTGACCTCGTTACAGTGATCAATGAGACCTGACCAGATGGGGAATGGAACTGTAATGACAAAACGGGGACCTAAGTCGGTTCGGCCAGCGCGTTCACCTCGGGAGCACAGTAGACGTCAGGAAAGAATGAGCGGGCTCCTTGAATCGCGATTTCAGAACCGCCTGGAGCGTCCCACTTCGTACGGAAGGCGACTCAAACGCGTCGAGTCGAAGATGCGGGAGGCTGAGTTGATGGCGGTTGATTGGCTAAATTCCGGTTGGGAACTTGTCGACACCGTCGAGGGCAGCGAGAGAGTGCTCGCTATAAGACAATTTGCCCCGCTCGACGAGGAATTCGAGCACCTCATTTATGAGATCGCGGAGGGTCTTCTGGCAACCTTGGATCAGGTCGCGTTCGCTATCGCGGGGCGTCACTGTCCGCTGTGGAACGACCAACAACAGACACGCTCAGCTTTTCCCATTCGCGACAAGGAGCTGACCAACAGGAGTGCTCGGCGCGCGTTTGGCGAACAGGTCGAGTGCTGGCCTGAAGCTGCATTGCTGGCGTTGCAGACTCTGCAACCGTATCGGTATCCGCTTGGGCCGGAACGTGCTCCGCTCTGGCTACTTCGCGACCTCACCAACCGAGGGAAGCATCGAACCATTGCAGTCGTTCAGTCGGGCATGGGACTGACCAACTTCTCGATTGGCAACGGCACAATCCACCGGTTGGAAGTAATCGGCTCAGTGGACGTGATAACAGATGAGCCCCAGGCTTACATGCGGATGTCTTTGGCCAACAATGTCAATGCAAGCGCCACAATCGACGTGCAGATCAAGTTTGGCGCTGGACCGCTACTGGCGGGCTATAGCGTCATGGATTCCTTGAACGAGCTTTATGACTACGTCAGAAACACAGTGCTACGAAAACTGCTTCCATTCGCTTGATTTCCCCGCTTTGGCCGGGCGGCTCTCGGTCCCATTTTTCTGGCGGGACCTGATGGACCTGGCACTCTAACGACGAAAAGGCCCGCACCTCCGAGAGGATGCGGGCCTTAGGCTGCGTCACAACCCAGTTAGGGAACAATCCCGGTCTTTTGGCCTCTGAAGCGCGTCTAGACTTAGGGAAGTCAAATCTGATCCGCTGAGGGGGAATGTAATGGCGCGTCAGCGCACGCCTGTGATGGGCTTCGCTGTTCTTCGGCGGCTTGGTGCTGGCCTGAAGCCTGTGGGCCTTTTTATGCTCGCTGTGGTGCTCGCTGTCGGCGTCGGTGCAGCCGCAGCCCACAATGGGGCCGTCGCTATCACAGTCGCAGTCCTGTTCGGGTTGGCTGCGTGGGTAACGATCACCATCCTGTGCCCTGTGGGCGCGCTGGTTGCGCTATGGGCTTTTCTTCTTCCGATTTGGTCAGTCAGCAGCCTGGACCCTCTCGTGTTCGATGTGGCTCGCATGGCTCTTGCCTTGTCGGTCGTCGTCAAGACTCGCAGTAGTGGCAACAAAGTAGTTACACGAATAGCCTTAGCCATAGGAGTCACCGGTGCGTTTCTGATCCTGGTTGGCCTGTCACGTGGGGATGCCTCAGCTGTGACTCTCGGATACACCATGACGATCGCGTCGGTTGCAGCTTGGATGGTGCTCTCCCGCGTTACTGACCGGCGCGTCTTCTATCGGGGCTACTTAGCCGGGGTGACGCTCAGCGCCGTGGTCCTTATCATGTCTGCCGCCGGGTGGTCCGTACTGACTCCGCTTGATGACCCGGGATTTTCTCGGCTCACTGGACTTTCGCCTTCGGCCACTTTGGTGACGTACGAGCTCGCGGTAGGTGTCCTCGTCGGTATTTGCATGTTTGGACGGGGGCGGCGGGTATGGTTCGCCTTCGCCACTATCGCATGTCTAGTCGCGCTGCTTCTCAGTGGAGGGCGCGGAGGCGTTCTGGCGCTGGCGCTGGCGTTGGCAGTAGCGCTTCGCTGGGGATGGGTGAAGATCATCCCAGGTCTACTGTTGACGGGGGCCGCTTACGTGCCTCTAAGCATCATGAGTGGATCCGGGTTCACCTTCAACACCCTTACGCGACTATTCGCCCCATCTGACGTGCACTCCTTCAACCCGGAAGAGAGCCGGCAGTACCTGCTCGACATATCAATCCAGGCCGCGCTCCGCGAGCCTATTGCCGGGCTCGGGATGGAACAGTTTTACAGCATGTACCTCTGGCTGCCGCATACTGCACTACTGACGTTCCAGATAGCCGGCGGCATCCTTCCCGCGCTGATTATCTTCGTCATCTTCATGGCGATGCTTCGCAAGATGCTCTTTCGCGGCCCCCAAGAACCGGGTGGCATGGCCCGGCTTGGTCACCTACTGCTGGCGGTGATGACCGTCCAAATACTCCTAGAAGCAAACGGCCCGTTCGTTGGTACGGAGGGAGTGGCGTTGTTGATGCTGGCGCTAAGCTCCGTTGCGCCGACAACACCACAACCCCCGTCTGACCCCCACGTGGAAACAAGCCCGGAAGGTGATGGTGCAGCGCTACGTCTGCGTCCCCACAGTAGTCCAGACGTTGTCAGCCGTGCAGATTTTCAGGACGCCGTTCACGATGCACAGTTCCCCGGGCCTCGCGTAGCCGGTCGGCAACGCCAGCAGGTTCGGTAGCCAGATAACCCCGCGTGTGGTGTCCACAGCAAACCGGTCAGCACCGGCCGCGTTTTGCGCTTCAATGGCTTGCCCGTCGCGTCGGGCGCGGATCCCGAACCCGTCGGCGAGCAGGTAGGTCATGCCGGTGCCGACAAGGTGTAGAAGACCGAGGGTGTTGACTGACTGCGTGAAGCTCCGGCTGTTGTCGCTGCTGTACTGCGCCAACTGATGGCCCTTTTCAAGCGTGGATGTTCCCGGCCCAAGCAACGCAAGTTCAGTGTCAAGCGTGGCAACTTCCACGCCGTTGACCAAGGCACGGAATGCCTTACCGACGCCCAGACGGTCAGCTATGTATGCGCCTGACCCTACTGCAACACTCTTCCACGTCCGGGCACCACCGTTATGGTTGATGCCCTTCGCGTAGTGCCGGCCGTTGACTGTCTCGAATGTTTCCCGGACGTAATGCATCCACTCGGTCAGGGTCAGGGTAATGACTTCCGGGTCCGCGTCGATGATGGTCAGCAGTTCGTCAAGCTGCGTGGGGGTGCCTTCGGAGTAGTTGTGGACCTGCACAACGTCCACAGCGCTGCCCTGAGCTTTGAGTGTTGCGATGCGGGCGTTGATCTTGGCCTTGTTCGCCGTGGAAGATGCATTGTCGAACCAGTCAAAACCGAGGCTGCTACTGTGTGCGGCCAAGTCAATGGGACCGGTCAGTTTCGCAGCTGCACCGTCAGCGAAACCACCCAAGTAGTATTCGAACAGTTCGTTGGTGTAGACGGGCTGGTTGCCGGGGTATGTGATGTGTTCGCACACGTACCCGTTGCCTAGCGTGGTTTCAAGCCAGGCCTTCGACGCGGACAGTTCGTAGCGGCGTTCGGTTTCGGTTAGCGCGTAGGCGTTGGCCTGCGGGTGTGTCATCGTGTGCGAACCGATGTCGTGCCCTGCATCAAAAACCTGTTTCAGCTGTGCCAGGCTGAACTTGCCCGCCGTATCAATGTACGTAGGCACGATCACGAATGATGCCTTGGCGTCGCCGTGTGCCGCGTAGATCGGGAGGTAATCCATCTGCGGCAGTTGTCCGTCATCGTGCCGGATGATGACAACAACTTTCACGCCGCTCAGCTTCTCGGCAGTAGTGCGGGCGATTTGTGCCGCGTTGCGCTTCAGGGGTTTTACTTTGGTATCAATCGTGGCAGATTGTGCCGCTTGGGTGAGGTAGGCGGGGACGTGCTTTTCGAACATGCGGCCGGAGCCGTCGAGCGTGGGTACATCGCGAGTTGCCATGCTGGGCTGCTCCTTAGGTAGTGATGGTGAGGACGTCGGAATCCGTGGGCTTCACGGCCACGGTGCCGTCCAATTTGGTACTGATGATGAGGATGTCCGGGTCTGTCGGATGGACAGCCATACCGCCGCCAGCAGCAGTTGCGGCCGCAGCTGCAGCGCTGGCCTGAGCGGCGAGCGCGGAGGCTTGTGCGGCGGCGGCGTCGACGGCGGACTCCGCTGCGTCAGCGACTGCTCCGGCGAGCGCCGCCTGAGCCGCTGCCGCTGCGTCCGCGCCGGCGGTAACCGCCGCCGCCTGGGCGATCTCGGCAGCGGCTCGGGCGGCGATTGCTTCGTTGCGGAGCCCGTCGTAGGAGAAGAAGAACCCTTCGAAGGCTCCGGACTTCCACTTCACTTTCGGGATGGTGACGATGGACGGTGGAATGAACCCGAAGGGATTGGAGACCAAAGGGTTGGGCAGGGGCAGTCCTGACGGGTCCTTGAGCGCGATGGGTGAGACGCCAGCCTCGTCGGAAGGGTCGTAGAGGTAGACAGCGCCGTCGCGGACCACGTTCTCAGGGTTGAGCGGGTCCACGACGAGCTGCATGTCCAGCGGGTAGTCGGTCATCCGGGCTGGCCCTCTTTCGGAACGTTCCTCGGCGTCACCTTGAGCCGCAGCAGATAGGAGCCCAGCGCGGTCAGGAACGACTTGGTGACCAGGATCAGGAATGCGATCCAGAACGCCTCCGTGGTCACTTCGTGGGCGCTCAGCAGGTTCATGATCCCGCCGCCGATCAGCACGAGGGCGTCAAGGACGAATCCGGTGTACAGGGTGCGCCAGGCGCGGTTGAGCGCATCGACGTGCAGCGCCCACCACGGTGTGTCCCTGGTGGCTGGCAGGGCTTCATATTTACCCATGGCGGTGGTCCTCTCTAGTTGTTTTCTCGGTTGAGGAACTCGGTTACCCACTTCTTGCCGAGGAACTCGGTGAAGCGGCCTAGCAGGTCCGCTTCGTCGTCCGTGGCCGGTGGCGGCGGAGTGACGACTGGCGGGTTCGGCGCCGGCTCCTGCAGCGGGGCTTTCGCGCCGCCGTCGAGCCAGTCCTGGACCGTGCCGTACCAGACGTTCAGGTCCAGGTCGCCGTCGTAGCCGTTCAGGCGGCCCTTGGCGGTGTACTGCCACATGATGACGCCGGCAGCCCATCCAACCTGGGCGAGCTCGACGGTGTGCGGGGTGAAGCCGGTCTGCTCGTCGTAGTGCTTCCCGCCCGCATACCAGAGCGGGTACTTGGCTTCCACCGCGGTCCAGTCGCCCGCGTTGATTGCGCCGGCGTTGAGGTAGATGGCCAGCGTGGACTGCGTCGCTTCTGCGACGATGTCCAGCCACTCCAGCGCCCAGTCCGTGCGGTGCTGGTTCTCGGCCTCCCAGTCCAGGAACACACGGTCGCCCGCCACCAGGTGAGGCCGGATCGCGGCGAGGAAGGACTCAGCCTCAGCGCGAGCCGTGTTGCCGATATCAGCCAGCGGCCGGGCGTAGTGGTAGAAACCCACAGGGCGACCCGTCAGACGAGCCTCGGCCACGTTGGACGCCAAGGCCTTGTCCTCCCATCGTCCGCCGCCCTCGGTGGCTTTGATGATGTAGAAGTCCACCGCCAGAGTGTTCAGCGCCGCGGCCTCCTGGTACTGGGCGACGTCGATGCCGTTGAGGAACGCGAATGCCGGAACCTCCGGGACCTCGACAGGCGGTGCCGGCATGGGCGGGACGATCGTCAGGTCAGCGAGGCCGACGACGCTCTGCGACTCGAAACCGCCGGACCACGCGAAGCCCTTGTCGAGGACGAACCAGATGTCATTGGCCACGCCATCCGTGCCGGTGACAGGCTCGCCGTGCACATAGGCGAGGACGACGCGCGCCAGGCCTCCGCTGACCGCGTCGACAATGTCTGCGCCGGCAGCTGCTTCCCTGCGGATGTTTGCGCCGAGTGGACCGGCGAGCCGGGCGTTCGCCGGTAGCTGCTGGCGCGGGGTTAGATCAGTGAGCCCGTCAGTGGAACGGACGAGGAAGTTGCCGAACCAGGAGTAGCCGATGTCATCGACGTACCACCTGTTGTCAGTGATTCCCGCCTGGGTGACCTCTTGGCCTTCGGTCCAGCCGGTGAACACCTCGAGGTTGTTCGGCAGGATCTCCCGCACAATCGTCTCCGGGCCGCCGAGCTCCGGCCGCGAGCGCTGGAAGCTGACCTGTGGGCCGTTCTTGCGGTGGTTGGGCTGGGTGGGTTCGAGCTGGGTGGCGTCGGGCGTGGCGGAGTAGTGGCCCTTGACGTAGCGGTAGGGGTCGACGCGGCCGTAGGTGCCGTTGTTGACATTCCATCGGGGCGGCATGCACTCCCAGTGCAGGTGCGCGGCGAACTTGAGCCCCGAGGGCGAGCGGGTATCGCCGCTGTAGCCCAGGATGTCGCCGCGCTTCACCCACTGGCCCTGACTGACGATCGTAGAGCTCATATGGCCCTTGATGAAAGTGGGCTCTTCGTCTCCGCAGTTGACTACGCAGACGATGCCTGCCTGATCGGGGAGCAGCAGCCAGGGGTTGCCGGGCAGCGCCCAGCCCTCGAACTCGATCCAGCCGTCGCCGGGGGATCGCACCGGTGTTCCCACTCCCACACCGTCGTCCTCTCCGGTGTGTCCGCCGGCAGGGTTGAAGCCGCCCGGGAAGGTGGCAAAAAACTGGGTGATGGTGAAGCCGGGGTCAAGCGGATGGGTATAGGTGGCCATGCTGCGCTCCTGTTTCTGGGCATAAAAATGGCCCCGGTGTGCGGGGCCTTGATGGGTTGAGCTTTGTTAGAGGATCAGGCTGGGAATGTTCGACGGCGGGACGCCAAGGGTAGCGCTGGCGCGGCAGTGTCCGCCGTCGTCGTCCATTTCGCCGTCGGTGTACGTGATCCGCCAGAGACCGTTGTCCTGGCAGAACGTGTCAGCGATGCCGCGCCCTGGGTCGCCCTTGGGGCCGCCGGGACCTTCCGGGCCGGCCGGACCACGGCAGGCATCGTTGGCGCATGCGGTCTGCACTGCGGCCAGGACCATCTCAGAGCTGGGAGCGGGGCCGGTCGCGCCTACGCAGGCCCCCGCGGAGCAGTAATCTGTCACTGCTGCCAGGACCGTCTCGTACTGGGGGGCCAAGGGTTTGGCGTCTTGTCCGTCCTTCCCCGCAGGGCCCGTGCAGCGGCCGTCAGAGCAGAACTTCACGAACGCCGCGGCAATGTCATCGGCCGTCGGCTCGGCGCCGTCAGCGCCACGGCAGTTGGGTCCCTCCGCGCAGTAGGCGCGGAAGGCCTGCACCAGTTCAGCCCGAGACGGGCCCAGCACAACCGGGGGTTCCGCCGGCTGTTGTATCGGCTCCTGCGCCGCGGTGGCCAGCTTCTCGCAGAGATCCTTGTCGAATATCTCCGTGTCCTTGGTCCCGCATAGCGCCTTCTGCGCCTCCTTCGCCAGATCCTTCTTCTCGGCCTGCTCCGTGACGACCTGCGCCCCAGATACGTCCACCTGATGCAGAGCAATGTTTAGCAGCGGCACAATGATCGCCACCGAGATGGCCAGCAGCATCGCCAGGCCGAACAGCCACCATTTCTGCCGCTGATCCCGCACCCTGGCCTCTGTCACTTTCTGCTCAAGATCAGCCGTTTGCTGCTCCAGTTCCTCGCTCATACGTCCTCCAACTTAGGGATGGCCGTCCACTTATCCGGCTCGGGTTCGATGTCGTGCCGGAGCAGCTGCTCGCGCCAGGCGTTACCGTCGGCCGTTTTGATCTCCAACGCCAAATTCAGCCAGCGGTTCTTCTGCTCGGATTTCCGCAGCTGCTCCTTGAAGTGGTCCACCATCATGGCTTCCCCCGTCTCGCGCTTCTTGTCAGCCCGCCGGATGAGGAACGCCATGCCCCCACCGAGCGCGCCGAGCAGCGCCACGACCGCCCCAATAAATCCTGTTGTGGCGGTGATAACTCCAGCATCCACACGTCTAGTCCTCCCTCGTGGGCTGTCTGGCGGTTACCACCCGATCGCTATCCAATTGGCGCGGTGTAGCTGGCCGGGTAGCCTTGTCCCGTTGTCGCCCTGCACCGTGTAGACGAAGCTGCTGGTGGAGATCGGCTGGGGCCAGTGCGGAGCGCCAGCCATTGCCATTGAAATGGTCTTCCCTATCGCCTGATCGATGGAGCTGTCCCCGTTTTCCGCATTGGCGTAGAGCACCCCGTTAGGGAATGGATTGGGGAAGGTGACCCTGGCGTACCCACTGTTGTCCGCATTGGCGACCAGCGTTCCGGCCTGCACCAAGAACTGGACCCCTGCCGCAGGCGCCCCGCCTACCAGCGAATTACCGACCCCGAAAAGGGGTATTTTGCCGATATCGGAGGCCTTTACCCACGCCACGGTGTCACTCGCTCCGATGACCAGGCGCCAGATCGCTCCGTTGATGTTCACCTCAGTGCCGATCCGCGTCAGGTATGTTCGGACCAGGTCATCCTTGGCCAACATGCCGCCGTTTCCGGCCCACACGCGGAGATCCACCAAGTCTTGAGGCTGGGTCTGGCCGCCCACCCACTTGACCAGGTACAGCGGCTGATCATCCAAGGTGCCGGGAGTGTTCTCGCGTGCGGCCGGGATCTCCTTCGCCGATCCACCGGCAACCTTCGTGACCGACGTCGGGCCGCCCGCCAAGGGAGTCCAGTCACGCCGGACGGTGATCAGGTCCCACCGGGTCACCCCCGCGGCAGGAGCGTCGCACACAACCGTCACAACGCCGGGGGACTCGTCCAGCACACCGTGGCCCCAAGCTTTGCCGCCGGCGACATTCACCGCGTACGGCGTGGACGGATGGGCGGTGACCTTGAAATCTCCCGGGCCGTCGACGCCGTACTCGGACGAGCCGATGTGCGGGTGGGCCTTCGCCCACTTGACCTCAGTGACGAGGGAAGCGGGCGTGCCCGCGCTCGTGTCGTAGAACGTGCTGAGAATGGACACTGGTTACTTCCTTCGGAGGTCTCGGACGCCCGCCGCGACGGTGGCTATCGCCTGGGCTAGTTCCTGGTCTGTGTTGTCGCTGATCTCGCCGATAGCCGGCACCACCTCGAGGCCGTTACTCCGCGTCCAGGAGATCGCCACCGAACGCAGCGTGTCCGTGATGGTCAGGCCCGCCCCAACTTCGAGGCTCACCCGATCACCCACGCGCACACCGCCCGGGCCGCCGTATCGGAAGACGGATGTCTCGGAGAGCTTCACGGACAGGCCCGACTTCTGGGCGGTCTCCGCGAACGTCTCGGCCGCGCGCTCCCCGTAAACGTCGCCGACGCCGGAATCCCTGGCGTCGCGGAACACTTCGATCCGCTCGCCAATCGCTTCGGCGAGCGCCGGGTCTGTGTAGCCGACGAAGGTTCGGAGGGTTCCTTCGCCTTGGCCGCCGACGATGACGTCGGTGGCTTCGGCTTCGGCCTGGTCCCACTCCCATTCGGTGACTACGCCGCCGGCTTCTGTGAGGGTGCGGGGGTGCAGTTGCGGTGTGTAGCAGTCCACTATGAGGCCGGAGCCTTGCTGGCGGACGGTGACGCCGATCCCGGCGGTGTCGACGGCGGGAAACAACCGGTCAGCGAGGGGGTGGAAGCGGAAGGCTGTGGTGATGTTGTCGCCGCGGCCCAGGTCCGGGCCGACGGTGACAGGTTCGCCCAGGCGATTGATCGCGTTGGCCGTAACGGCCGCCTTGACCACGGTCTCCGCTGGGCCGCTGAGGGTGTGGTATTCGCTGGTCTGGGCGTTGAGTGCTGCGGTGGGGACCGGCCAGCCGCTGATGCGATGGAAGAGCCGGAAATCGTCTACAACGGTGAACGTCATCGACCCGTTCAGGGACGGGCCCTGGCCCTTCTTGGCGCGGACCTTGCCGCCGATCAGGTACTCGCCCTGGTACTCGATGGTGACCCGGGCGCCGCGCTCCATAAGCAGCGGCAGCTTCGCGTTACCGGAACCTACGGTGATGGAAGCGTCGCCGATACCGTTATGGACCGGAACAGCCACCACTGATTCGGGATCCCCGAGCCAGCCCTGCCGGACGAAGTCCTTGTCGTAGAGGGTGATGACGAACGGTGATTCTTCGTCTGTCACCAGGCCCTCCAATACAGGGGCGTCAGTTCGACCAGCATTGCCCCGCCTCCGGTGATGCTGATGTTGACCGGGGACGTCTGGCCTGCCGGGATCCTTGCCCAGTTCACAGCGCCCGTAAGATCCGCGGTGCGATCAACAGGGTTCGTAAACAAGGCCGGAGTGTTCCCCGTCGCCGGGGTGTAGTCACATTCAAGCGCGGTACGCACCCGGGGGTCCGTGTCGATGACGACCGCCTTGCCAGCCGCCACCACGAACGGGACTTCGACGACGTCGGCACCCACGCCCGCATGGGCTGCGGTGGACGGGCCAATGACTGTCCACACCGGCCAGGCGTCCTCGTCGCCGTCGTTCGATACCGCAGCGTTGGCCATAGTGTGGCCGGTCATGATGTTCACCAGCTGCGGGCCCACGGTCTCGTAGAACTCCTGAGCCCCACCAGCTCCCCACGCGGCCCGTACTGTGGTGCCCGTCCAGAACGGCTGGTCAGCGACCAGGAGAGCCACGTAGGCGGCCCAGCGACGCGTCGCCGGGTCCGTGTCGTACGCGTGATCCTCCGGGATGTAACGGAGCTTGATGGACCGCTTGGCGCCCGTGCCGCCAGGGCTGACTGTGAGGGTCCCCTGGCGGCGCGGATGCATCGACTTCCAGAACCTCCGGTCATGCTCAATCCACGCCTTGGAACTGGCGTCCTCGAACACGGCCAACGGCAGAACGACGTTCCGCTCCTCCGCGATCGCGCCCGTGAACACCTGCCCAGGAACAGCCGGGCCCTTCCGGACCCACTGAGTGAACTTCGGGTGATGCAAGCCCTCGACGCCGTCGCGCAGCAGGCAGACGCCACCATTCGGGTCCGTGAGGTCCCAAACGGTGCCGTCATGCCCGGTCCACGTCATACCGGTCTTGACCCATAAAGCGGCCGGGACCGGAGCCGACGGCGCCGGAACTGCATAGGCGATACCTGCCACGGTTACCCTCCAGCTGTGATCAATTTGAGGTTGCTGCGGGTAGAGGCCCGCCGCTTCTTGGCATCCATCGCGTCAACGATGTGGTCCGGATTGCCGTACACCGGTCCGTTGAACTGCACCAGGGTGCCCGCTCCGGCGGCCGCGGCCGCTCCAGCATCCCTGCCGGCCCCCGTCGCACTGGACCCCTGACCGCCATTGACGCTGAGCGACGCACTGGACATCAGCCGCTGTGCTGCTGCTGCCACCGCGCGCTGCTCCGAATCGATGCCGCCCGCGAAGTCCTTGGCGAGCGCCTGCCCCGAAAACGAGGTGTAGCCCTTGCCGCTGAATGGACCGCGCTTGGCTGGCGAGTGCGGGAAGAACGACTTCGCGAAGTCCAGCACGCCACCCACCGCGTCACCTATGGCGCCAACCATGCCGGAAATTCCGTCGATGAATCCCTGGATTAGGGCCTGTCCCGCATTCAGCAGTAATGAGCCCAGATTTCCAAGGGTTGACATGATATTTCCGGGCAAATCACGGAAGAATCCGAGGATATTGCCGATAAATCCACCGATTCCGCTGACCACGTTTGACCAGGTGTCGGAGAAGAAGCTTCCGACCCGGCCAAGCCCCTCCTGGATGCTGGCCCAGACCCGTTGGAAGGTTGGAACCAAGGTTCCGGTAAACCAGCGGATCACGTTGTTCACGGTGTCCTGGATGAACGAAAACACCGATTGGAATATCTGCCGACCCAGCTCCGTCTGGGTGAAGAACCAGATCAGGCCAGCGACCAGTGCCACTATCGCCAGGATTACGAGAGCAATGGGGTTGGCGCTCATTGCTGCGTTCCAGGCCCACTGTCCCGCCGTAGCAATACCAGTGGCGGCGGCCCCTGCGAGCTGGGCAGCCTTAGCGGCCACCATGGCGGCGCCGGTAGCCACCATGGACCCGATGGCCGCGAGACGCGAACCTGTGCCCGCACCAGTAGCCACAGTGTCCGCCACCGTCGCGGCAGTCTGACCACGGATCGCAGCGGCGAGCGCGAAGTTCGACGCCGCCTGAGCTGCTGCCACGGGGACGGCCGCCAGTGCGGCGATGTTCCCGGCGATCTGAGCAAGGCGCCAAATCACCATGCCGGCCGCGAGCGCAATGATCGCTGCTGTCAGGATGCCGGTGTTGTCGGCGAGGAACTGCATCACGTTCGCTGCGCCCTCGAGGAGCGGTTTCAGGAGCGGGAGTGCTCCGGCGATCATTTTGCCGATTTCCGTGGACATGTCGCCGACGGCTTTGCCGACCTCAACGAGGATCGGGCCAGCTGGCCGGGCTACGGCTAGGAAGGCCTCCCACACATTGCCGAGCTGCGAGAAGTCGCCGGTGCTGATGGCTTGTTTGATGGCGTCATAGGCCAGCCGCACGCGGTAGCCGACTTCTTCCATGAAGCCGGGGAAGCCGGAGGAAGTGATATCGCCATCGGCGGCTACGAAGGCCGCTTTGAAGGCGAGGAAGCCTCCTCTGGCTTCGTCCAGTGCAACGCGGGTGCCGTATCCGAAGCGCTCCATGAAGCCAGCGAACCCGGACGAGGTGATATCGCCGTCGGCCGCGGAGAAGGCTGCCTGGAAGGCACGGATGCCGCCAATTGCTTCGCCGAGGAACTTGCCAAGTCCGTTGGACGGGTCGAGACCGAGAGCCTTGACGAGATCCGGCGTCAGCGCTCCGGACGCTATCCCGGCCTGGAATGCGGAGAGCCGTGCCAGGAAGGCCGTGAGAGTGGTAGCAAAGACCTTCGCTCGCTCCTCGGACTTAGCGAACGCGGCGGGCAGCCGGTCGTTCATGAAGCCGTAGAGCGATGAGAGCGCCGGCAGGAAAGCGCCAGCTACTGCTGCCTTGCCTTCTTTGACGATGGCGTTGAAGGTTGCCTGGCGGGAGTTGAAGCTGGTGGTCTCGCGGGCTGCTGCGCCCTGGGCGTCAGCGGTCTGCTTCATGATCAGCGACAGGGTTGCGGCCTGCTGCGCCTGAGTATCGAAGCTGCCGCCCACTTTGGAGAAGCCCAGCGCAGCCGCTTCAGCATCGATCTTCGCCTGGTTCAGGCTGACGCCGTACTTCTCGATGGGGTCACGTTCGCCCTTGAGCGCGCTCGAGAGGGAGTCAACGGCATCCTTCGTCGAGCCGCCGAACTGGGCGGAAAGATCGCCACCCAGGGTGATCAGCTCGTTCGTTTTCGGTGCCAGCTGGTCCATGGCGATGCCGCCGTTTTTCAGCTGGGACCCAATGACGGTGCCGAGTTCCTGATACTCGTTTTTGGTCAGGCCGAGGGCCGTTTTTGCGTTCGCTGCGTAGCCGAACACCGTGGCTGAGGCGTCCTTGAATACGGCTTGGACGCCACCAATGGACTGCTCAAGATTTCCTGCCCCCTGGACGCCCTCCAGGAAGCTGTCCTTGAGCTTATCGAGTCCGATCAGGGTGCCGAGGCCTACGAGGGCGCCCCGGAAAGCCTGGCCAAACGTCCGACCGCCTTCGCGGCCGGACGTTTCAACCTCGTTGGAGACCTTGCTGCGGAAGCCTGTGAATACTGGCTCGATCGCTACCTGGCCGGAACCGACTTCATCAGCCATCGGGCGTCTCCGTTCGTAATTGCCCGAAGGCGCTCATTGCCCTCAGCTGCTTGGTCAGGGCCTGTCGTTCTTCAGGCGTGACATCCGCGGCCTTGGGCGCGGTGTCCCACGGCAGATCAATCTGAATGGGCTTGTCACCCTTGCCGCGGGTCGCGTTCACCACGCGGGCGAACGTGCCGGCCGCATAGATTTCCTGCCTGCTGGCCGCGTACTTCCAACCAAGGATTGACGCCGTGAGGTGCGAATCAAGTTCCTGGGTCAGACCCTCAATTAGGTCCGCCGCTTCCTCGTAGCTGTAGCTCAAGCCCATTTCGTCGGCGCTGAGCTGGAACCTCGTCCGGAAGTCGTAACGGACTGCCGGCCAGTGTTCCTCTACTAGCTCGAGGAAGGACCGGATTTTCCCACGGAGTCGCCCAGCTTCTCGCCGACGGCCTGCATCCACTCCATTGCGAATAGGAGCGTGTCTGCCCCGTCCTGGAGGCCGGTGAGCGTCTCAGCATCCTCCGGAGCCATGATCTGCTCCAGGATGTAATCAACGATCTCTTCTTCAGGAATGCCGGCGTCCTCAACTTTGAGGAGGACCTTCATCTTCTTGTACGGAACCAGCAGGCTCAGCGAGATTTCGCCGTCGACGTTGGTCTGGCACTTCAGCGTGTTCTCCACGATGATGCTGCGGGGCTTCGGGCCGGGCTCCGGCGCCGGCTTCGGCGCTGCGCTTTTTGCTGGAGCTGGCTTGCGCGTGCGAGGGGCGGCCGGCTTTTTCGTGCTGGGTTCGGCTGCTTCAGGGGCTTCCGTGGTCATGGCTTTGTCTCTCTTCTGACGGGTGGTGATGGGTGGAGCTGCTGCCCCGCGCTCACCCATCAAGAGGCGCGGGGCAACAGGTGTTAGGGCGACTAGACGTCGCGTGTGTAGGAGAACGGTGCGGACGGACCCACAGGGTTGGTGACGACGACGCTGGAGACGCCAGCCGCACCGGCAGGCAGGACAGCGTCGATCTGCGTGGCAGACACGATGTCGAAGTCCGTAGCTGCGGTCCCGCCGAACGTGACCGCGGTTGCTGTGGCGAACGCCGTACCAGTGATGGACACCAGCTCGCCGGCGCCGGCCGGATCCGGGGAACCTTCAACAGCAGTGATCGACGGGATGGTCGTCACCGTCGTCACCGCCGGGATCAGCCACTCACCGATGTGGTTGTTCTCCAGCCCGGGGGCGCGGTCAATCTTGAAGGTGACCTCGTAGCCCAGTACGTTGCCGCGCTCGGACTTGTCCTCAGCGACCGATGCGACCGTGGCGTTCGCTGCGACGCGGCGCCGGATCATCCCGTTCTTGAAGATTTCTTCCGTGAAGATGACGTACTTGGCGCTGGTGCCGCCGCCGTCGATCGTGATGTATCCGTTCACGTCGGCGGTCTTGCCGCGGATGATGGAGCGCACAATCTCGTCAGTCTGCGCGAACTTGACCTTCAGCTCCACGTTGGCCAGGCCCGACGGGAGAGAAAACCCTTCCTGCCAGAACTCGATCGGATCGCCGTCCGCCTCCATCGACCACTCAAAGCCGCCGTCCTCCGTCAGGAGGCCGGGAAGCTTGTAAGTCACCGCCAGGGCGAGGGACCGGGAACCGCCGGCAACCGGCGTCGGCACCGCGGTACCGAAGGGTGCGATGCCGATGTGCCCGGTGACCGGTACGCCTACGGCGCTTACATCATTTCCAAAGCTGTCTGCAGCCATTATTTGCCTCCAAATAGAAAAGACCACCCACAGACGTGAATGGCTGGATGGTTGGGTGGGGTGGTGCTATGCGGTGAATGCCTCGCCGGTAACGCCAAGGTCGGCGGTGAAATAGCGGCGGGGCTGGCCGGAATCATCCCGTACCTTGTACGGGCCGCTGGTGCTCCGAACAACCGCAACCGGGTTGCCGGCCTCAACCGCGGCGCAGCCGGCCACAATGGCCTGGACAAGCAACGCGAGATTCGTTACTTCCTTGCCGTCGGTCGGATCATCGCCCGCCAGGACGGTTATGCCCACTGTCGTGCCCCTGGTGTTCAGCCCAGTGGTTGGGCCGCCGTCATCGCGCACCACCACGGTCTTATTCCTGCGCGTCTCGGGAAAGCGGTCCCCGACATAGACGCCGTCCGCGAGCGCAGAGTGAGGGTTCGCGCCGTCGGCCGCGATGGCTTCGAGTCGTGCCCGGATGTGCCCGGTAAGGAAGAGTCCGACGTCGGTGTGGATGACGTCCTTACCCACCGGTCTTCTCCGCGTTCAGTGCCCGGGCGAGGTTCCCGGTTTCGGATTCGACGAACATGCTTGCCGGGTCTTCGGCCACGACGAGGCCGACGTTCCGGGTCGCGGTGCTCTTGATCCTGGTGGTGATCCGGTCCCGGTAGTCGCCCGTGTCCACCGGCGCGTCGGCCTTGGCCCGGGCGGCGATGCTGTCCAGATGCCGCTGCAGGACGGCGGTGACCTTGGGTGAGTGCCCAAGCTTGGTGAATAGGGCGTTGTTCCACTTCATCTTGCCTGCCATCAGCCAGCCACCTTCCTGACCCGGAACTCGACGCCTGGGTTCCAGCCGGTCAGGGCGTTCTTCCAGTCGGCGACTTCGCCCTCGACGTCCCAGAGCCCTGAGCGGGCCCTGATGCGGTCGTGGGGCAGGACGTCGACGCCGGGAGCGGCGTAGAGGCTCATGCCGGTAGTGATGCTGGCGCGGTCCTCTGTGCGGGTTTCCGTGCTCGACGATGGGGCGATGGCCACGCCCTCCAGCTCGAGGATGTTGAGGGTGGTCCAGTCCCTCTTGGTCAGCTCGTTCGAATACGGGTCCGCGATCATCTGGGCCCGTTCGCGGGTGGCGGTCTCACCATGTGCCAGGGGGAACATTTCAGCACTTCCCTTCAAGCCAGATGAAGATGCCCTCATAGTTGCCGGACGGCGGCATAGAGGATTGCGGCAGGGCGGTCGAGCTGCCCTCGAACACCGCCACCATCCAGTCTTCGAGCACGAGCGGATCGGAGCTCGCGCCGGCAAGTGTTGCCGACCTGGACATGGGGCCTACGCCTTCGGAGAAGGACTTGGCCCCGCGGACAGGAACGACGTCGACGGCGCCGAGGACCATCTGGACCACGACGTCACTCACGTCTTCCTCCGTCAGCGTTCCCGCTGCGATCCGGGAATCGACGTCGGGCCAGCGCCTGCGGATTTTCCGTGAAGCTGCTGCCAGGTAATACGTGGCCCGGGGCACCTCCACGGAAGTGAGAGGACGCCACGCCGCCGCCACTGTTTCAATTTGTGCCAGATCGGCCATGGCGCCTCTCCTCTCCTACTTGGCGGCCGCAGCCTTGGCCTTCGCGTCAGCTTCGGCCTTCGCGTCGGCAGCTGCTTTCGCGGCTGCTTCGGCGGCGGCTTTGGCTGCTGCCTCCGGGTCTGGGGCCGGCTCGTCCTTTTCGTACTTCACGACGCCGGCCGCCACGAGCCGCTTGCGCTCCTCGGACGTGACACCGGCCGGGAGCGTAGCCCCCTTTTCGAAGTACCGCTCGGTGTCCCCGAACTTGGCCACGATGAGTGTGGCCGTCACGATGTGCCCCATATCAGAGCCCCGTATTCGTGATCTTGATGCCGGCGTTCGGCTCCAGTACAACCGGGACCGTCACACGGCGAGCGCGGAGCAGGTAGCCGTCCGTCTTTTCCTCGCGGATGGCTTTCGTCTCGACGCCGACGCCGCCGGAGCTGACGTAGCCGGGGCCGCCCAGGTTCTCGTCGGCCATGCCACCGAGCTGTCCCCGGTCCACCAGGATCGGGTCCGCGGTGGGGCTGTGGTTGGTGCTGGTCCAGGTCAGACCCAGTGCTTGCGGCCACGCTCCGGTCACCACCGGGTTGCTTGCCTCACGTGGCAGCAGCCCGGCGGTGATCAGGCGCCCGATGGCCTTGGCCCACTGGAGATCGCTGAGCACGATCACGTCCGGGTCGTAGCCTTCGTCCAGCGCGGTGACCTGGGCCTTGGCCAGCAGGACGCCTTCGACGATGGCATCGCCCGTGGTCCACGCGCCGGGCGCGCCGCCGCCGGTGACGCTGTAGGTCTGCGTGATCTTGGAAGCGATCACGCCCAGCGCTGCCGAGTCGACGTAGCGCACGGAGCGGTTGACGAGCTTCGTGAAAGCCCGCTCCACGGGGTTGATGCCCAGGCGAGCGATCGACTCATCCGTCACGGGAACGTCCTGGCCCCACTTGGTGGTCTTTGCCGCGGCGAGCTCGCCGGCGGTGGCCTGGGTCTTCGGGTAGCCGGCGCCCGGGGCGATCGCCTCGGGGTCGTCGGCGGTGAAGATCTCTTCGCCCGTTTCGTACAGGATGGACCCGCCGACGGCGACGAACCGGCCGGCGAGGAGGAAGTCAGCGATGTAGCGCTGCTCGAGGAGCGTGCGGAGTCGGCGAGCGATCAGCGACGGCGTCTTGAGGAGGTGGTGAATCTCCACGGTATCGCCGCCGGTAACGACGGCGGGCGGGGCAGGGTATGTGTACATGAGTGCTCCTTAGCGAGTGAAGTCGATTTCGACGAGCACGTCCGTGCCGCCGGTCAGTGCGGTGCCGACGATGGCCCGGGTGTTCGTGACGTCGGCGGCCGTCGGGGTGGTGACTGCGGCGAGCGCCGACACCTTGCCGTCGGTTGCGGCGACGACGAGGGCGCCGGCGGCGATGGCACCGGAAGCGAGGATCTTCTGGACACCGCCCTTGAGGACGGTGACCTTTTCGCCGGATGCTGCATCGAATGCGGCGGCGCCGGCCACGGCTGCGGAGTTGGCGGCGGCATGGGCGACGGTGCGGTTACCCGTCACAGCGACCAGACGGCCTGCTGTGACATCGGCGGAAGCGGTGAAGGTCACCGGTTCGCCGGGGCTGAAGAGATGAACGTGCTGGCCCATGGTCAGCCTTCCTTTCCGGGGTAGAACTTGGAGTAGAGCTTGTCCTCGTCGGTGGACTCGTTTACGCCACCGACGTAGCCGGCAGCCGCGAGGGGCACGAGGCCCTTTTCGAGGCCCGCGAGGGTCTCGGACATGCCCGGGTCAGCGGCGAGGGCGTTGACCCAGTGCTCGCGGCGGGCCGGAGCGATCCGGCCATCCTCGACGGCGGCATTGACGAGGGCTGCGCGGTTGTCCGCGAGCTGCTGCTGGCGCGCGGTGCGGCCATCAGCTGCCGAGGCGACGAGATCCTCGTACTGTGCTGCGTCCAGTACGACGGTGCCCGGCGCGGCAGCTGCCGTGACGGTGGGGGTTACTTCCTGCTCTGCGAGCGCCTCGTCGAGCGCGGACAGGAGTCCGGTGTCGTCGAGGTTTGCTGCGGCGGGGATGCCGAGCCGCTCACGGAGCCCCTTGGTTACTGCTTCCGACATGGCGTCGGGTCCTTTCTCTAGGGGGGTGGTGTTGTCCTTCGGCTCGGCCGGAGGTGTTGGGATGGTCTTTGCGACCATGTGGGCGGCAGCTGCCAGCGGGGAACCGTTGCTCAGGCTGAGGCCCGGGCGTCGTTCGTGGCTGGTGTTGACCGCGGGTGCCGGGGCGTTGCGGCGCCCGGCGTGGGCGAAGATCGAGAGGTCAAAGCGGTTGGTGGCGTCGGGGTCAGCCTCATCGTCGGTATCCACGCGGTCCGCTAGGCCGGCAGTGACGGCTTCCTCGGCCGTGTACCAGGTCTCGGCCAGCATTGCGTCGCGCCATTCGTCGGCTGTGCCTCCGGCGCGTTCGGCGTAGATGCCGGCGATGGTGCCGGATATGCGATCCAGGATCTGCGCAGTGTCGGCCATATCCTTGGCGTTGCCCCAGCAGATAGCGCTGGCATCATGGATCATGAGCTCGGTGTTCTTGCCCATGACCACCTCGTCTGCCGCTTGGATGATGAACGACGCTGCCGAGGCTGCCAATCCGTCCACCGTCGCAATGATGTTGGCCGGGTGGCGGCGGAGGGCGTTCATGATTGCCACGCCGTCATAGACCGAACCGCCGGGGGAGTTGACCCGCAGGTTGATCGTGTCGACGTCGAGGGCCTGCAGCTCCCGAACGAAGTCCGCGGCGTTGACTCCCCAAAAGCTGTCGATCACGTCATAGATGTAGACCTCGGCCGAGGTGCCGGCTTCGTCGGTTTCCATCCGGAACCAAGGCCCCCGATCCACGGAGGGCTTGAGCATATTGATCTTCATTTCATCTCCGTGGGTTTGGCGGTTGCGGCTGGGGCGCTGGCTGGGCGACTGGCGTGCGGGGTTCCCTCGCGGTGGTGGGATCCGCTGCGGGGAGCCCGTAGGTGGTCCGCAGGAAGTCATCGAGCTTCTGGTCTGCGGTGATCGCGCCGGAATCGATTAGGGCCTTGATGGCTTCTGCGGTCGCCGGGTGGCGGGATCCGATTTCCTCAAACACCAGCCGCGGGGCTGGTTCGTTCGGGCCCCAGTTGACGTCGACCAGGTCTTCGATGACGTGCTGGGTGGTGGTGTCCGCGATCTGCATGGCCACCGTCTGCAGCGAGAGGGTGAAGAAGTCCGCGAACGTGGATCCCAGAGCCCAAGACCCTGTCTCGGTGCCTAGGTTCAGGAAGTGCGCCAGGACGCCGCGGGCAATCTGCTCGTCGTAGTAGCGAATGGGTTTGTCCGCGTCCGGGAGCGTGCCCTCAACGCCCTTCAGCGCGAGTTTCGCGCTGTTCGGGATCGACGCGCCCGAGTTGTCGCCGGACCGAAATCCTTTGGCCAGGATTAGCCCACTGTCCAGCTCGTCCTTCTCGCGCTTGGTCCGATCCTCGCCGGTCACTATGTCCGGAAGCTTCGAACCCTCATAGACCGGGACGCCCATGCCGTTGCGGTCCACCGTCTGCGCCTGGACGCGCAACAGGCGGTCCTTGAGCAGCCAGTACTTGTACGCCGGCCGCAGGAGCGACTGGCCTAGCCAGTTGCCGCCCTCACGCTCATTGACGTACACGGCGAGCCGCTCCACGCCCATCTTGGCTTCCTTGTTACCGCCGGAGGGGTGACCGTGCTGGTAGATGGCGACCAGGCCGCCGTCGGGCGCTACATCCACTCGGGAGATCGTCTTGGGCGGGCGCCAGGCGAGCTTCCGGAGCCGTGCGAGGCCGCTCTCGTCGATCCGGTACACCTGCTCGAACACCGAGTGCCCAAACGGGAGCATCAGCAGCGACAGACGCAAGTGCTCGGCCCAGGAGAACCGGTCACGGGTCCGCAGGACCGGCATGTTCTCTTCGCCGACCAGCGGCAAGCCCATGTCGTCGGCCACCTGGCGGGCAACCTCCGGGCGTGCGCCGTTGGGATCGATCCGCCATTTTGTCCGGCGGATCGGCAGCGTCATGGCCCGCAGCACGGAGATGACCTGGCCATCCTGTCGCCGCATGCGGTCGTACACCTCAATGTTGTGCGGCCACTGGAGCTCCGGGGTTTCTTCCTCGTCCAGCTGCGTCCACCACTCGGTGGCCGTGCTGGCGTAGCCCCTCTCTGACACGGGAACCGTCATGCTGCGCGCTCCTCTCGTCAGAAGCCCTGCTGGGCCCAGTTGTCATTGGATGATTCGACGTCGGCGGTCCGGACTGCTTCCGGCGCGGGCGGTGGCGGTGGGGGTACTACCTCTTTGCGACCCAGCAGCCACTTGGCCGCCGTGAACGCCATGAGGGGCGCCACCTCCGCAGGAGATGCCCTATGGTCAGGGATGGAAGCGCCGGCACTGAAGACCTTCAGGACGGCCGTGGCCGCCGCGACGTCCAGGACCGGCTGCGGGTTGTGCCGGACGGTGCAATCCCGGACGGAGTCGTAAGTGTCAGCCCAGCCCGCGGTGAGGTCACTGCCGGACCACTCCACAACCGGGATGGTGAACTTGACGTCTTCGGCCAGGGTGACCATCAGCGGGGAAATCGGGGCGCCCTTGGACTGACCAGCCACTGACCGGATACGGTCCCGGCGTTTATCGTCCATTAGGTAGTCCTTGACCCAGTCCGAACCGTGACGGGCTGCCACAATCTCCACCTGAGCGGCGCCGTCGGCCCTGTAGCCGGCAAACGCCACATAAGTCATCGACCGGTCATGGGACTGATCCAGCCCCACCCTGACGTCGGTGACGATCCGATGCTCTTCGCCCATCCGCAAACTGCCATCCGGCAGCGTCTCAGGCTGGTTCTTGCCCTTATCCCACGAACCGGGCGGGAACGGACCCGTCAGAGTGCCCTCTGACCACTGGCAGAGCACCTCAGTACGGAATACCCACTCAGGATCGGTCCTGCAGGCCGCGGCGATGGTCCGCTCAGAGAAGCCGGGGTTCCAGTTCAGCGACGGATTGGCCTGGGCCCACCCTTGCCGGTCCCGTTTGTCGAGACCAGGCGCGGTTGACCACTCAAACAGGCCGAGAGTGTCCTCGTCCTGTTCGAACTCGGCCAGCTCGTCCTCGTCCAGCTCCTCATCGTCGTCAGAGAGTTCGTTGAGGTCCAGCGCGGTGGGTCCGGAGGCGCCGATCTCCTCGCAGATCCCGTCAGGATCTCCGATTGCCTCGTGCGCCATCTTGCGGAGGTACCGCAGGACGATTGACGTCAGGTCACCAGCATTCGAGAGCGCCAGAATCAGCGCTTCAGCCTGCGCCATGGTGGTCTTGGTGATCGCGCCCCAGGCTTCCCAGTTCTGATGCTCGCGAAGCTCATCGAGCATGATCAGATTGCCCGTGAAGCCACGGCCGGCGCGGCGGTTAGCGGCCTTGACCTTGTATCGGGCCTTGGTCTTCTCGGTGGCGCCGTCTGTGATCTCCAGCGCCTTTTTGCCGTTGACCTTGACCACGCGTTTGAGGATCTTGGAGAGCTCGTCATCCTCTTCGACGAGGTCAACGGCGCCCTGCCAGACTTCCTCAGCCGTTTCGAGGTCCTGGGCGGTGCCCATGACCAGCGGCCAGCCCCAGACGATCATGAACCACAGCGCAAGGACCTGTGAGAGCGTGCTCTTGCCGTTCTGGCGGGCGATCAGCACCACGACCGTGCGGAAGCGCAGCGTCCCGTCCGGGAGCAGCTCCAGCATCCGGCACAGGAGGACCTTCTGCCAGGGGTACAGCTTCAGGTGCAGGACGTTCTCGGCAAACTCGATGACGTCATAGCCGAGCGTTGTCTCTGGCGTGAGTGCCCGCAGTGGGGGAGTGCAGATCCGCGGCTCCGCTGAGCCGTAGATCTTCTTCTTTTTCGTCCCCGTGTGAGGCGGCTCTGGGACGTGGCAGATGGACCGGTAGTAGTCCCCTGGGTCTACATCAGCCGGTCCGCTCACCGGCGCGGCGTGCGGCGGCGCGAGCCTGGAGGTCGGAGACATTCGAACCCTCCGGCTTCTTCTCATCGCCGGAAGGCTCAGCAGGGGCAGCGGCGACGGCGGCGCCCATTGGCAGCGACGCCGGGGTGATCTGGAGGTCTGCGCAGGCCTTCAGGTAGGTGGGGACCGTCGTCGTCATGGCTTTCTGCAGGGCCTGCATGCTGTCCCGCTGTGCCTCGTCGATCATCCAGGCGAGGGTCTTGAGCGCGGCCACGGGCCCGGCGAACTTGAGCCCCTGCAGGTGCTTGGCCTCGGACAGAGTCTGGGCCGTGGCGTCGGCCATGTAGCCGCGCTTACGGACCGGCTTCACCAGGGGCGCGAACCGATCGCCCCACGCGCGGATCTGCTCCGCGGTGGAACGCTCGACGGCGAGCGCAGGGTGAGGGATGACGCGGCCGCGAGGATCCGTGACCACCATGCCCTCGTCCTCGACCCGATTGCGGGCTTCGCGGAGGCGGGCCATGAGCGTGGCGAAGGTTTCCAGAGCAGAGCGGTCAACCTTGCCGGCGAGGTCGTTGCTGGCGACGATCTCGCGCCAGACGTCGGCTACGGCCTCCGGGAGGTGGTCAGGAGGCTCGGTAGGGTCTGGTTCTGACTGGGTGCGTGGCTTCATAGTTTCAGCTCCCCGAGTGTCATAGTGCCGCAGCGGATTGTTGACGTGGAAAGGACGCCGGCGCGGATGGCGCCTATCGGCATGGTTTCGACGGCTGACCAGCTGGCCACACTCTGCGGCCGCAGCTTCGCGACCAGGTCAGAGAGCGTCCGGCGCGAATGCCGCCAATCAATCAGGACGGCAATGTCAGCGACAACCATCTGCGGGTAGTCAGCCAGGACCTCACGAACGGCCGGCTCGGCCTCCTCTGTTACAGACGGCCGGTAATAGTGATCGCGAGCGCCGGGGACCAGCGCGCGGCGGACGGCGTTTCTAGACGCTCCACGGTCCCGGGCTATGCCCCGGATCGACTCGCCATCACCATGCAGCAGGCGGAGGGCTGGACGGTCATGCATTGTCCGGGACTTTCTGACCCTTCCGGAGGTTGCACACCAGGTGAGCGCACTGGACGTTGTCCGGGGTGTGGGGTCCGAACGCCGCCCAGGGCACGACGTGGTCAATGGTTGCGCAGTCCGGATCCGGGTATTCCAACGTGCGGTCGACGCGGAGCGAGCAAATCCCGCACGTCCACGAGTCGCGCTCGAATATCTGTTCCCGGTTGATGGGGACATAGGCAACGCCGTAGGCCTCAGCCCTTGCTCTTGGTTTGCGTGGCCGATTGTAGGCCGGCACTCCCGCCGCATATCCGTCGCGGTGCCGTTGCCTGTCGTACTCCATGCGGTGGGGGCGGCTGTCCCGATTTCGGTATCGACACGTGTCGGTGCAGAAAGTCTGGCGCTTCGTGTTGGGGCGAAACGGCTTGCGACATTCGGGGCATTTGATACGGGGATTCGCCTGCACTGCTGTCATTTGTCTCAGCTCCTTTGGGGGTCCGTTTTCCCCGCCAATTCAACGAACTTGGGGGATTTTAAGGGGGAAATCCCGGGGGAGGGAGGACCCTTCAGGCGGGGAGTGTCCCGCGCTGGCTGGAGCTGGATTTTATTCGGGTCCGACTGGCGGGAGTCACCATTGCTCCGACGTCACGCCGAGACCGAGAGTGTCACCGGCACCCTCTGCTTTGTTGCACGAGAGATGCGCGGGCTTCCAGTTGCTCGGCTCCCAGGTGAGGTGAGGGTAGGAGCTGCGTGGCTTCACGTGCTGGACGCTGCACGACTGCTCATCCGGGTAGGCCAGCGAGTAGTCAATGACCATCTCGCAGATGCAGCACGGCGCCTTGGCCCGTCGCCCTTCGGACTTGACCCGGAGCAAAGCGTCACTACGACGGCGGCCTGACCATGCGGGGATATACACACCGTTCACATTGCTGCCACCACCTTAAGCCGGACACGACAAAGGCCCCGCCGAATACCGGCGAGGCCTTCATGGAAACTGTTGTGGAGACAACTATCCCGTCGGATTTACTGTACTACATTTCATAGCTGGGTCCGTCTCCTCGCGCGCATGTTCTCGAATACGTGGAGCACGTCGCCTGGGTAGTAGATCCGTTGCGCTTTGCCTTCAGTGTTGACTCGATCCAAGACGTAGGCGAGCTTGCCCAGCTTGACCCAGTTCTCGAAGTCAAACTTCGAGACCACTACCCGAGCCTTCTTCTGCAGGTACTCGCGTACGCCCCGCGGCGTCATCGGCTCGCCCCGGGCCTTCGTTCGCAGCCGGTCGAGCACCTCGTGAACGAGGTGAACGGCGGCGCAGTCGGGGCACTTCACGGACGCGTCATCTGGGTGGCCTATCAGTTGACCAGGACATGGCATCTGTTCTGGCGGTTCTTCCTCTGCGTCTGTGTCCACCTGGATTGGCTCACCGCACCGACCGTAGACGCGCTTGTCCTCCGGGCCCCACACGAGGTCCCGCCCGGTGCTGATCCAGTCCCGGGCCATGAACAGAGTCCATCCTGCCTCAGGGTTCTCCATGGCCTCGGCATGAGCGGAATAGGGAAGCGAGTGCAGGTGGGCCTTGAGCATGTAGGCGTCCACGTTCATGGCTGGCGTGGAGCTGGCAACGCCTCCACCGCCACCACTAGAACCTGGCGCCCTGGTTACTGTCATCCGATAGATCACAGCGTCGATCCGATCAAGGATTGGCGGGATGTCTTGTAGCAGGTCGGCCAGTTCGACGATGCAGACTGTGCACAGGTGCAAGGTGGTTAGTCTGTTGCACTCTGGTGTTGTGCAGAACCCCACGGCTTCGCTCATGCGTCACCTCTCAAGTCCTTGATGATGTGGCCGTTCCTCAGATCCATAGGACGCCAGACGCCGGCATTGATCCCAGACAGCTGGAGGACCTTCAGCCACTCCAGCTGGTCAGGAGACACTTTGCCGACGTCGGTCTTCAGCTCACGAATCAGCACACGACTTCGGGCCGAGTTAGCCAGGACAAGATCCGGCCAGCCAGCCCTCGAGCGCCGGGAATCAAATGGGTGGTAGGTCAGGTCATAGCCGTAGATCTGAGCAAGGTCGATGACCTGCTGCTGGAACTGGGCTTCTGAGAGTTTCGGAATGAAAGCAGTTTTGGGAGAAGGCATGGTTAGTTCCGTCCTCTGGTATGCGGGCGGCCGCGTCTAGATTTCTTGTTGCCATTGCGAGGTGGTTGGGAAAGCTGGGGAGGTGGGCTCGGCTCCCTCCCCATACCTGCCCGTCCCGTCCCGCCCCGTCCCGTCCCGGCAATACCGGTTCCATCAGTCAGGCGTTTCGCAGGGTTGGCAATATGTTGGCAACCGGGGCTGTGCTGGTGAGTCTCGTGCTGGCCGGTAGGACCGTCGCCAGCGGTAGTGGGGCCGGTGGTACCGTCGCCCTCGTGCTGGCCGGTAGAACCGTTGCCATCTGCGGTCGGGCCGGTGGTACCGTCGCCCTGATTGGTAGGGCCGGGAACGCCGTTGCCCTCGTGCTGGCCGGTGGGACCGTTGCCAGCAGTGATGGGGCCGGTGGAACCGTTGCCCTCGGTGGTCGGGCCGGTGGTACCGTCGCCCTCTTGCTGGCCGGTGGAACCGTTGCCAGTCTCGTCTCCGGGCTGCAGCTGCTCCCCGGATGGTTCGGGGATGGTGATCCCCATGCGCTTCACATAGTCGTGCTCGCGCAGCCACTGGATCGTGGAGGCGCTGAAGTAGGCCGTCTCCGGAGCTGGCAGGCGGGGGTAGTCCTGGTCAGCGTTGGGGTTGTCTTTGCGGCCGGCGTTGCATGCCCGGCATGCCACGAACAGATCATTCTCTGAAGCTGCCTGCTTGCCAGGGATCCGGTGATCGTACGTGCCGCCCAGGCGTCCGTTCTGGGCGCCCCAGCGGACCACCTTGCCGCAGTAGCGGCAGCCGTCGCCGTCGCGCAGCCTGGCCGGGATGACCAGCTCGGGACGTGCTGTGTCGTTGCGTCTCTGCCGTTCCCAGTCGATCTCCGCTTTCGTGCGGAGGTGGATGAAGTCCGGGTCATCGAGGATCCGGTAGACCTTGCGTGAGTGGCCGTCCTCCTCGAGGGATTCCTCCACCATGTAGCCGGAGAAGACTGCGAGCTGCAGCAGCTCGTTGGCGCGGGACATGCCGCCGGCCATCTGGATCGCTGTTCCCCGGTTGATGACATAGTCCGTGAGGTGCGCGGCTGACTGGGTCGAGCAGCGCATGACGAACCCGAACAGCTCATTCACAATCCGTTCGTCAGCAAGCTGGTGCTCAAGGACGGCGAGCGCGGTGGGGTGGTTCGCTGCGGTGTCTCCCACTCTGGCCCATGGCATCTATCTGTCCGTCCTTCGGTTGTTGTTGGTGTGACTTCAGTGGGCGGCTGGCCGTGAGGCTGCAGTTCGGTGGCGGCCTGGGGCATCCCGCAGCGCGGGCACCTGCGCGTTGCGTCTGGTTGGTGCGCACCTTCGGCGATGCACTTGCGGAGCCTGCGGTTAAGGATCGCGGCGGCTAATTTGCGGCCTTCTGATTCGATCTCCGCCATGGTCTTAGTCATCGGGGCTTTCCTCCTTTGTGGATCACTCGTCATGTGTCTCTCGTTTCTCGTGTTCCGTGCATCCGCATTTGCTGGCGCCATCGTCGTGAACTATGGCGGTGCAGGATTCTCGTCCGTGGTAGTGACCACAGCATTGGCAGTGCCACCTACTCACGCCCGCCGCCTCATCTGCCGTTTCATCCGTTCCTGGAGGAAGTGGTCGATGCTCTTGTCTGGGTTGATTGGCGCTTCGGAAGATGAGAGGTGGGGCGGGGGCAGTTGCTCCCAGCCCGCGGCGGCGGCCCGGTTGATAGTCCGGCTGATCGCGGCCGCCTCGTGACGGTTCGCGGGGAGTCGGGGCTTGTCCCACAGCAGCAAGTAGAGATCCCTGACGGCCCGGGCCGTCTCGGCGTTGCAGTACTCGCGGTCCAGCAGGAGGCTGAAGTTCGAATGCTCGCGTCCGAGTCTGCGCCCTTGCCATCCGACCGAGTAGCCCAGGCACGCGAGGGTCTTGACTCGCGCCTGGGTGGGTTCGGCTTTGACGCGGATCGTTTTGCCCACTGTGGTTAGGGACGGCTTGACCGCCAGGACCCGGTCCGCGACGCGCGTTTCCACGCGGGCTCGTGGAGGCGTGTTCCGGGATGGGTCGCCGTAGATGATCTTGCCCAGGGTGGCATTCGAGACCCCGGCGATACGGGCAATGATCTTGAGCCCGTACCCGCGCTTACCCAGCGCGAGGATGTGGTCCCGGACCGGGCCGGCGTCGACCCTGCCGACGTCGTACGTGCCTGCGGCCTTCGCCGCTTCGCGTTCCCGTTCCCGTAGCGTGTTGGCCTTGGTGCAGGGTGTGCAGCGGCATTTGTCCACCACGTAAGCCGTGGGTGTGCCGTGCTGGTGATTGGCCCGGGCGCACTGGCAGTCGCGTTTGATCCGCTCGGCCGTCATGGTGAGCACCTGCACTCACCGCTGAGCGGGTGGTAGATGCCGCCGCAGGACGGGCACGGGTCCATCTTCTCCGGCTTGGACAGCAGCGAATCGTTCTTTCGCTCAAACATCTCCGTAGGCTTCGGCATCAGACTCCCTCCAACGGCTGCGGCAGGCGGACTGGCATGATCAGGTGCCGGTACGTGTCCTTGGTCCCGCAGGCAACGCCGCCGGCCGTCAGGCACACAGGCTTAGCCAGGCTCTCCTGGAACGACAGCCGGACCTTCTCCGCATCGATGGAGCGGAGCGCCGCGATCAAGTACGCGGGGTTGAATGCCACAGCCTGCGTCGCGTCTTCCGGGATACTCCCCGCGGCCACGAGCGCCGGGGTTTCGACGGCGGCGTCCGGCGCCTCTCCGATCGCGGGGCGGATGGTGATGGTGCTTGAGGTCATGACGATCGTGGCCGGGGTGTTTCGTTCGTTGAGGTCGACGGTGACGCTCACCTGGTCGATAAGGTCTCTTCTGTCGGCTTCTATGTGGGTTGCAGCGGCATCCAGGAAGAGTGCTGCGAGCTTGGGGTATTCGCCGCCGGTCCCCATGAGCGTGTAGGTCAGATCTCCGGAGATGAGGCTGAGTGCGGTGCCGCCGCCGGAGCGCCCGGGGGAGTCGGCAGAGGCGAGGACGCCCACTTTGACCTGGTCGCCGTCGAGGTGCCTACTGATGGCCTTCCACACGGCGGCTTTCATGAGGAACCGGAACTCGGGGACAGGCTGCTTGGTGGCGATCCGCTCGGAAGAAAGACGGTAGCGGTCTGTGGCCTGCATCGTGAGGTGCTTACCGGCGCCCTGGATCTCGATGGAGGTCAGAATCGGGAGCGTGTCGTCAGTGGATGCGGCCACGAGTGAGCGGTTGAGTGCCCCCACGAGTACCTGGCGGTCCATGCGGAATCTCTCGAAGGCTGCATGCTCCGGCAGTGGCGGGTACTCGGCCACGTTGTAGTGGTTCAGGATCGGGATCGTGTACCCCTCTGCACTGACCGTCAGCAGCCGCTGGCCCAGCATCTCCCGAGCCGCCAGCGTGACCGGGGCCTTGGGATTGCGGCGGGTGATGGTTTGGATCGTTCGGACCAGCCACGAGATCGGAAGGAGCGCCTGCGCATCCTTCAACCGGCCCGTCGGCTCGTGCTGGAGCTTGGCAACGGCGGACGTCTCATAGTCGTACGCCGACACCGTCGCTTTCCCCTGGCGACATTCAACCAGGACGCACGCCAGGATTGGGATAGGCGGTCGGTTCGACGCCGCGACGCCGACAGCGCGGAGCTTCCTCAGCCACTCCTTACTCGTTGCAGTCACCTCCAGATCGGCGAGCGCCGGAGCTGGTCTGGTGATGGTGGTGTCCGTTGTGGCCAGTGCCGTGATGGTCATTGATGGTCCTTTCGCGGTGCTGCGGGTGGAGGAGGTTGGTGAGCTGATTGAGGCGGCGGACTTCGATGGCGTAGGCGCCTTTTTGCTGGTCGGTCCAGCCGCGGCCGGGGAAGTACTTGCTGACCGTGGATGATCCGACGCCGAGCAGTTCGGCGACGGCTACCTGGCTGTATCCCTCTTCAAGGAGCCGGTCCGCTTCGGGCAGCCACTCCTCGAGCGGTCGGAACGGTGCTTTCGGGGCGGATAGGCCGAGTGCGCGTTTGTGCCGGCTGATGGTCCGTTCGGTGACGCCCATTTCGTCGGCTATCTCGTCGAGACTCCTGCCCTCGCTGACTAGGGTGCGTAATCGCTCCCTGTCAGCCAGGCGGCCGTATTGGCGCCTCATTGCCCCAAGCCATTCAAGTCCGTCCCTGATTGGCGGTGCGCGCCGATAATGATCCTGCCGACCTCGAACGCTTCCTCCCGGTCATCGAAGTAGGGCTCATCGACGATTACGTGGGCGACGTCGTCGCGGTCCCAGCCCATGAGCTTCCAACGTCCGTCCTGCGTTTGCCGGACACCCGCCCTCGGATATCTGGCATGCCGCAGGGTGAACGGCGCATCCGGCGAGCGCCGGAGGACTTCCTTTTGCCAGGGCGTCAGCTTGAACTGCAGCACGTCCTCCGCGAAGGTGACGGCCGCATCCATGGGCGCCGGCTTCGCGAGTTCGTCCACGGTTGCCTCGTATTCGTTGAGGGCTTTGGCGTGGTCCAGGACGGCGGTCTGGGCTTTGACCCGGCCGACCCACGGACGAAAGCCACCGTCGAGGACGGCGGGGCGGTATCCGCAGACGCAGACGGGTTCGTTCTCCGGGTTTCTTCTCAGATCGTGGTTAGGCATCGTCATCTTCTCCCTGGTCTTCGTCTGCGGCGGTGTCGGTTGATTTGCTCTTGAGTGCGGTGAAGTGGGCCATGGCTTCGCGTTCGAAAACGGCCGGCGGGTAGTTGAAGACGTCGTTGCGGACGAGGATCCAGCGGGCCGTGCCCTCGGACTCTCGCCAGCTGTACGACGTCGGATCCCAGGTGGAGGGCTTGTGCAGCTGGGATGGCTTGAGCTGCAGCTCGGCCATGAGCATCACGAGCTGCAGGGGCCGGAGCTTCGCGACGGCTTCCCGGACCTCAATGGCGCCGCCGGCGAGGCCTACGTACTTCTTGCCCAGGATCAGCTCGCAAGCCCGCTCATAGCCGTAGTAGGAGCCCAGGACGTTCGGGGCGATGCCCGCCTGCAGGATCTTCTCCGCCGGGGTGAGCGGCAGTCCGCCGCCGGCGTCGGTCAGGCAGCGGCGCAGGTGCTCATCCCACATCGCGAGGTCCTGCTCCAGACCCGCCTCCATATCCTTCAGCTTCCGCCGGGCTTCTTTCTCTTCCTCCGTTGGGGGAGTCTTGGGCGCCTGGCCGCTGGTGGTCTTTCGGTACCACTCGATCTGGCCACTGTTCTCGTTGATGAAAGCGAACTCGCCCGCGGCCGCGTGCTCATCATCCGTCCGGCGCTCGGCCTGGTAATCGCGGTTGTAGTGCCCGCTGTAGGTCTGGTTCCGGTCCAGCGTCGGCACAGCCAGTTCCTTGATCAGTTCCTTTGACGCGGCCTTCGTTACCGGGGCGTCACGCTTGGTCCTCAGTGACTTCACCAGGCGATCCCATTCACCGACGCCGCGGTGAGGGTTCGTCGCCTTGCAGGATCAGCTCCTGGTAGGCCTCGTGGTCGTCCTTGAACTCGTCGAACGCGTCCGACTGCTCCAACGTCAGGCCGCCGGCGTCCACTAGATGGTGAGCGACGGCCGGCAGCCCCGCGAGCCGCGAGCGCTTTCGGATGAACGACTCAGAGCGGTGGATGGCCTTCGCGACCTTCTTCACTGACATGCCTTCGCATTCCAGGATCGTCTGGATAGCCTTCGCCTCGTTGGAAGCCGTGATGCCCTCGCGGTGGGTGTTCTCCCGCAGCATCGCCTCAATCTGCAGGGGCAGAGTGTCCAGCGACGGATCCACCCAGGAGTACAGCGTCTCGACGTTTCCGAGCTCCGCCGCCGCCCTTCTTCTGTGGCCCTCGATGACGAGGAACTTGCCCGCATCCAGGCCCTCGGTTATGGGGAACAGCCGGCAACGAATCGTGTTGCCGTTTTCGGCGATGTCGTTAGCCAGCTCGGCCAGCTTCTGAGGGTCACCCAGATCGGTGCGGGGGTTATGCGGGTGCGGGACCATGTCAGCGACCGCGACCATGCGGTAATCGGCGGGGCTCATGCGCTGGCCGTCTTCCGTGCGAACTCATCGATGGCGTCCGCAGCTTTCAAGACCTCGCCGCGAGCCCTGTCCTCGACGGCGAGCGCGAGCGTGAGCGCTTCCTCGGCCCGAGCGGATTCCTTCTCGGCGATGTTGAGCAGGGTCTGAGTGTTCAGTCTGGTTCTCATCAGCGCGAGCGCTTCCGACGATTGGGAAGCTGCTTCATGACTCGCTTCCTGGATGTCCAACTCCGCGATGCTGCTTACGACTAACGGCCGCAGACGATGGCCTGCGTGCAGGTAGTTCTCGACTGCTGACTTGACGGGGTTGCCGAGCCAGTCCTGCTCGGTGGGTGATTCGATGGGTTGTTCGGTCATGGCGCTGCCTATCTACTGGCGGGGGGTGATGGGTTGGGTACAGACGCCCGGAACACCGGGCGTTGGAATGAGGGGGTTTGGACTTACTGTGCTGGGGCGGACTGCCGGTCAGCGCCGGCTGTCCGCCTCCAGCACGAAGCCGCCGGCGCCAGCCATCAGGGTCAAAGCCCCGAAGACGGCAACACCGTTCAGGACCGGCAATGCCAGTGTGAACAGCAGGGCGCCGATGATGAGCAGCGGGAGGTACGCGAAAGTGCGGCGGCGATTCAGGCCGACCCGCGCCGACGGGCGCCTCACAGCACTGCCCCAGCTGCGGCTGCAGCGTTCCACTCCGGGGTTCCCCGGTGGATGTGCAGCGAGTAGTTCGCCCAGATGGTGCCGTTGAGCAAGATCTGCCCTTCGGTCTTATTCATCACAGAGACATCAATGCGGTACGCGTCAACATCTACGTCTGCTTTGGACCGGTTCTGCCAAAACCACTTAAGCCAAGTAGTCATCCCCGCGGCCAGCTCCCTGGCGTCGCGGAACTCCAGCTCCGGGAAGTCCTTCAGTGGGCGGTGCCCGACAGGCTGCACCACGGCGAATCTCTTAATGCGGGCCTTCACCGCCGGCCGCGCAGCGTTGATTCGGCGCGAGCCCTGATTATCCGGTCAAAGGCGGACAGTTCCGCCGTCGGGGACGCGGTCGGATTGAAGATCGTCACGCCCGCGAAGCCATCGAAGCTGCCATTTGCCCCTCGGTACTCAGTGGCAGCATCCGTCAGCCATGGGCCGTCAGGTACTGCAATTGACCCGGGGCCGGGTTTGGGGCCGGCAGTCGCCGGAGCCTTGGGGGGCGGCTCGACGGCGACTGCCGGGGACTGTGGGGGAGTAGGCCGTTCGCTGGGCCCGTTCAGCGAGGCCCTCGCCGCTTCTGCATCGCGGCTGTTCAATTCGTCCAGAGCGTCACCGTAACGGTCGACGGCTGCATCTACGTCTGACATGAAGTTGCGGGTCAGCTTCAACGCATCTTCGAGCGAATCAGCCAGGTGGGGGAGCGCGGCCAGAATATTGCCCGTCTCATCAAAAGCGCTGGTCGACTTCAACGCGCCAATAACCTGCTGGAGCTTGAAGATCGCATGCTCCTTTTGGCGCTGGCGGCGAGACCGCTCAAACTCCAAATGCTTACCCTCAAGGCCAGTACGGCCACTGAGGCGGCGGTCCTCCACGCCGAAATAGAATCTACGCGGCAAATCATTCAACCGATCGCTCGGGAATGACTCTCCGACGGCGGCAATACCCTCACGCGGTTCAACACGCGACCTGAGACCTGGTCGTTCCATTTTGGTTAGACTCGATTCTGATTTGAGAGCCGGGCTACCCCTCCCAGAGGTGGGCCTGGCTCTTGGATTTTCTATGGGCGGTCCGGTGAAGTTCTTGGCGGAATGGCACTGGACCGCCCTCTTTGCTTGCCCTCCCCCAGGAGGGACATCTATACGCGGCTGGCTTACCCTGTCCGGCTTAGCTGCCGCACGTTCGACTGATGCGCGCACGGCACGCCATCCAGCCAGGAATCCAAGCAATCAACCCGCACAAACCACCGGCCACCCTTCTTGCTCTGCACACCGTGAAGCTCACCAGCGGCGAGCGCCTTCAGGATCGTCTTCGGGTGACGGATCGCGGCTTCGGCCGTCTGCTCGACCGTGAGTCGTTGGACCAGTGCGGGGACCATAGGTTTACTCCTGGACTGTGGTTTGGGCGGGGGCCGGCACGGCGCCGATCGGGGGACGACGCCGCGCCGGGGCGTAGCTCCCCATCTGTAGGATTCGGGTTGTCACACACCGCGCCCGACGGCGCACCAACAGATGGGGAAAATTCATGGTTTTGTTTGGAGGCACCTCTCCAAGAAAGGTCGCTCTGGAAGAGCGACTTGTCCGCTCGACGTCCAGACTCGGACGCGCCATCCGGCGAGTTTTTTATGGTCCCGACCCGATGAAGTCCTGGAAAACCTCCACGAGCAACCACAGGGCGCACGATGGGCTGGTCTTGGTTGATTTCACAGCCGATCTGGACTGGGCCATGCGCTTCGCCAACAAAGAGGATTTCGAAGACTTTGTTCGACTTCTTTCCCACCGTTATGGGCAGCGGAACGTGCAGGCGGCGGACGTCCAGGCGCCCATCTACTCGCGAGATGATTCGAGCGGAATGGCCGATCTGTTGCGTAAGACACCTGCTGAACGCAGCCGGGTGCATTTCTCCTGCGAGATAGGCGGTGAAATGAGGATCTACTTGACCATGCGTCGTTCGGGCGCTCATGAACCGGCTGTTCGCATAGCGGGGACGCTGATTGAACAGGGTCAATCGAGCATGCATTGGCAGCATGTCTTGGAAGACTTCACTGGCTTCGCCCGACCCCTTACGCGGTGGGGGCGCTACATAACCCAGCCGCTCGTGACCGATGAATCCCGGGAAACCTACATCAAGACCAAACGCGAATGGATAGTCCGCGTGCAGTCCTGGCTGTTCGGCATCGCCGGAGGGGTTATAGGGGCGTTCATTGTCCACTTGCTCGGGCTGAAGGCGCCGGCCTAGTAGCGGAACGATCGCACGCGCTCTTCCTAGCAGGCATGTCATGCCGGCATCCTTGAACTGCCCAGGGCGGGCACGTCTTCGATGTGGCTTCCGCAGCTGCAGCCCATGGCGTCGAGCTGCCACTTCAGCGGACTCAGGCCGGCGCCGATCAGGAACGCTTTGCTCTGTTCCTTCATGGCGTTGCACTCCGAGCGGGTCGGTACGTACAACGGCGGGCACACGTCCTCGGCGCTCATGACGGCTCCTGGGCTTCGAGGGCTTTGCTGATGCGGTCCATCTCGTCTTTGAATGCCTTGGTGCGCTCTGCACTGGCTCGGGCACTTTCAAAGTCCGCGGCAAGGACGTGCAGCGTGCATTCGTAAGCGGCGATGTCAGAGAGGCTCAGGGCCCGCTCCCAGTCCTGGTGCGTGAGCTTCTCGTCGTCGCTCATGCCGACCTCCTCCTCGGATGGGCCGGACGGGCTAGCCGGGCCGAGTGCTGACTGGGCACAAGACCTCGACCGGCATTGCCGGTGACCTGTGCTTCATGGGTAACGATGGGCATAACTTCGTGCTCTTCGAGTTCGAAGAGGACCTCCCAAGGCACATGCAGTCTGCTGGCGATGGAGATTGCTAGATCCTCAGTCAGGGTCTTCATTCCGCCCGTCTCGAGCAGGTAGATCGTGGTCTGAGATCGACGCACCAGGGCGGCCAGATCGCGCTGGGTGAAGCGCTCCTGTTGGCGCCACCTGCGAATCATCGCTGGATCCTTGACCTTCATCCAGGTTTCCTTTCGAACGAGCGGCGGCTGCCGCCGTTTTGTTTGTAGAACCATTTCTACCTCCCATTTTTCGCGTTGACAAGTTAACTATGGTTCACGGGTCACCTACTTGTCAAACTGAAAAGCGAGGAACTCCTAGTGCCGTCTGGCAGGATGAGCTAGTTACTTGTATTTATCTTTTTCTCTGCGTCTTACACAAGGGAAAAGTAGTAGGGGAGTGTCTTGCTCGTGAATCAACCTCAAAGCCTTCGATCCCTCGTGGAGCTTGCCGCTGACCGGCATGCAACATCCGGGCGCCAGCTGGCCTTCTTGGCTCAACGGCAAGGCTTTACGTTGGCTACGACGACGGTCAATGCAATACGCCAGGGTGTGTACAAGTCGGCTCCGACAGCCGAGACCATCAGGGCAATTGCTTGGCTGGCCGGCGTCAGCGACGAGGTGGCGTTCATGGCCGCAGGACAACCCGTCCCCGGTCCACCTTTTGCCGAGGAACTCCCACCAGGCGTCGATAACCTTTCGCTGAAATCGCGTAAGGCTGCACTCGACATGCTGCGGGTCCTCGTTGATCTGGAGAAGGACGCAGATGAAGAACGCCAAGCCGAGCTACAGGCCCTACGCGAAGAACGCCGGAAGCGGTTCGAAGACGCCGGTTACGTTAGCTCTGGACAGAAGATCGAAGAGCCAGATGATGAAGCGACATTAGCGGCCAAGCGAAAAGCAGGCGCCGCGATCCAAGCGCACAAGGCGGGCCTGCGAGCGGTCGACTCCTTCGACAACAATATTCCGCTACCCGAGGACTACCTCGACCTAGCCGCACACCCCGCAACAAACTCATCCGGCCGGCGTGAGCATGACGCAGGCCGCGAGCGCGGCGAAGAATCGCAGGAGGACTAGATGGCGCGGGTAGGAACTGCGGCGTACCTGGCATTGATGGATGCCGTCGACAAGGCCGCACCAGTTATTGGCCACGAATCGCTCATTTCAAAGTTCGACCCTCCCGCGGTTGCTCCGATGGTCCGCGATTTATTCGCAGTTCTCAGCGATCTCCTGCACGACGAACGGATCCGATCCGCCGATAACAGCCTCTATCAGGGTGCCACCAGTGGCGAGCTGGTGGGCTGGTTCGATGGCAGAGGAGCCACTCAAACCCTTGAATATCTCGAGATCATTCTGGGATCCGCCTACGAACAGGAAAAGTTGAACGCCCGAATTCTTTCAAGCTTTCGGAAATCCTTGACCATGCTCGTTACCCAGACCCTCAGGCATTCGGCGGCCGGCAATGGGCCAGGTCCTGCGGAGCCCCTGCGCGAAGCGCTCCAGCGACTTGAGGACCTGGAGCGGGATGAAGCCACACGGCTGCTTGATGACATTCGGTCCCAGCAAGAGAAGGCCACTGCATCAGCGACGGCCGCCGCTAAGGCGGCTGGGATCACTGGTGACGCCACCATGTCGTCCTACTATGAATCTCTGGCGGAAACGGAACGGGACAGCGCCGACAACTTTCGTCGGCTGACTGTGACCATGGTCTTCGCAGCGGCCGCGGTGACGGCACTATTTATCATGGGGCCAACCTGGGGCTGGGGTTGGTTCGATATAGCCGCTGGTGACTACGTTCATCTACTTCAGCGAGCAATCTTGCTGGCTGGCATTTTTGCCCTCGCCGGCTATTTTGCGAGACAGGCGCATCAGCACAGATCGCTAGCTAACTGGGCGGGCTCACTCGCTGTGCAATTGAAGACCTTCGATGCCTTCTTGGCCCCCATTGGCAATCAAGACGTGCGGGACGACCTCCGCAAGACCTTCGGGGCCCGCGTCTTTGGCGACCATCCAGCGATGAAAGGCGAACCGTCTGTGGCGCCTACCGCCGCAGCGATGGACACCGCCGTCGGGTGGGCAGCCAAGCTCACCGCCGGCGGGAGTAAGTGACGATAGGTGCGATGAAGACTATTGGGGGAAGGCGTGACGGTGAGCAGTAGGAGTTTCAGTGTCTGTCTTGTCGCGGCTATTGCGGTCGTTGGTGGCGGCGCATGAATGCAACTCCGGGGCCGCACATGGGGCGGCGTGTTGAACAGTCTTCGTATCTTGGCGACCGATCCACCAGGGATGGGGGGTATTGGGGATACGCCCGCGATCTCGCCGGGGGGTGCCCCGTCAAGCGCGAAATCTTTAGTGTCCTTGAGTCCATACCAGGGCAGGAGAAGTATCTGGTTCAAGCTGCTTGGGATCGACTATGGCGAGGGGCAGAACGGGGCCGGCTTAGGCTCGGCGAGAGAGAAGATGTCGGAATCATTCAGCGCGTGCCGGACCTTCTGGAGCTTCGCGTGCAAGTCAACCCAGACCACGAGGACCTCGAGAAGAGGCACCTGCTGAGGCTGTACTTTGCGGAGCCGCCCGAGCATAAGAGACTCATGGTGGCGCTTAAGTTCGGACGGAAGCCGCGCGCAGGAGGCCCGTCGGTGCGGCAAGACGCACACATCAACGATGCGCGAAGTCGTTACGAAGAAGGGTCTGTTGGTAATCGGACTTGGGGAATAGAGTTAGAATGTTAGCTGCACTTGACATTGATGGGGAATCCAATGAGTGAAACCAATTCCATTTTCGTCTCGGATCCGAACGACCTCAAGCAGATGATCGCGTCCGAGCTAATAAATCAGTCCCAGGACATGATGGACGAACTCCTGCAGCTTCGGAAGCGCAAGGGCATGACGCAGCAGGACATCGCCGACATTATCGGCATCACGCGAACTGCGGTGACAGCCTTCGAGCGCTATGATTCAGACCCGAAGCTGAGCACCCTTGTCCGCTATGCCATGGCAGTCGGCGCACGCCTCAACATAACTGTCGAGGACGGCGAGACCTGGGCAAAAGTCGAGCGCGAACGAGAGTACATCGCGGAGTTCGTCGGTGGAGCCGAACCCAGCCATGCCGACTCCGCCGTTGCGTCTTTCCTCACGGAAAGCGTCAAATAAGTGGCGGGGGAACGCGCCCTCATCCCGGCCAGCCGTAATTACTCCGTCATGAGCGCCAACTCCTACTTTGCGCCCGCCAACGCCGAGGAAAAACTCAGCTGGCACGTTGAAGTTGTGGAGCCACGCGAGGCGATCTACGTAATCCTCGGTAATCTCGCAGCAACAGGCGACGGGGTCCATTGTTCAGTGGTGGCCATGTCCATCCTCGATAACGACAGCGTTTCCGCCGAAGGTGACGCGCCTACTTACGAGGAAATCAGCAGAGCGCTGCCCGACTCCTATCTGATGCACGGCCTGTACGATACCGCTGCAGCGGCGGCACGCAGCTCAGCCTCCATCCTTGGTCGGGGTCCTTTGGTTCCATCGATTACGCCGGAAGCCAAGATCACCAAGCACAAGACAGTAGGCGCTTCCTAGCTCTCACTGTCTGCCCCCGCTGTTAGCGTTTGGGCCGTGTTTCATCCATGGGGGATTCTCAGAAAGCTTGCTCACATCCGGTTGTCCTGGGTGGTGATGCCCGACCTTGTGCCCGGACGCACGAACGGCGTCGACATCATCTGGATGGACAAACGCCTGGATCAGGTGGAGCGTCGCTGCACGCTTACGCATGAGCTGATCCATATCGAACGTCAACACATCGGCTGCCAAACGACGTCGGTGGAGCTTGAGGTGCGCCTGGAAACGGCGCGCCGACTCATCCCCATCGAAGCCTTGGCCGCAGCGCTTCGGTGGAGCAATCGCCCCTATGAGCTGGCCGACGAACTATGGGTATCCGCTGACGTCCTGAAGGACAGGCTCCGCGGACTCACCCCGGACGAGCTGGCACTGCTCGTGGCCACCGAAGCCCAAGTCCACTAAATCCCATCACCTGAAAGGACGGGCCATGGCCTGGACCGAAGTTCTACCCTCCGGAAAGTACCGGGCGCTCTACCGGGACCCGACTGGAAAGCGCCGGTCCGCCGGCACCTTTGACCACAAACGGCGCGCGATGAACGCCGCCTCGGCCGCGGAGCAAGAGTCCAGGTCCCGCGGCTGGCAGGATCCCGACTCCATAGACCGGCCCTGGGGCGAATGGGCCACAGAGTGGTGGGAGACCCGGAAGGTCGAGCCCACGACCATGGCCAGCGAAACCTACCTTTTGGAGTCCTATTTGATGCCGAAATGGGGGACCGTGCCGCTGGCGGAGATCACCCGGCACCGGGGGCGCGCCTGGATTACCGAGTTGTCCAAGACCGAACGCCGGATCTCCGCCGTCGAAGAAGCCAAGCGGAAGAAAGCCCTGGCGGCAGATCCCGCCGCGAAGATCCAGCGCCACTATCTGGCTGCCTCCTCGGTGCAGCGGATCGCCGGGCTGTTCTCGGCCTCGCTGAACGCGGCTGTGGACGCCGAAGTCCTCCCGGCCAACCCGGTGTTCCGGCTGAAGCTTCCGTCGCGCCCACCAGCCGGCGAGCGCTTCCTGACGCACGCTGAGTTCGCGTCACTGTCTGAGGAATTCGGGGACGCGTTCGATGTCGCCGCGATAGCACTGATGGCCGGCTGTGGGCTGCGGTGGGGTGAGGCCATGGGGTTGCACCGGCACCGGCTGGACCTCCAGCGCGGCTGGCTGCGGGTGGTGGAGACCTGGGACCCGAAGGCAACGCAGATCAAGGCGTACCCCAAGGGCAAAAAGGCGCGAGACGTTCCGGTGCCGGGCTGGGTCGGGGAGGTGCTGGGCCGGCTGCCAATCCTGCTGGCGGGGGACTGCGGGCACGTCCACGCTGCAGGCCGCTGCCGGTCCAACCTCGTGCTGCACGGGACGGGAGAAATGACCGACGTGAACAACTGGCGGAAGCGCGTCTGGGCGCCGGCGCTTGGCCGGGCCAAGATCGGGCATGCCCGGCCGCACGATCTTCGCCACACCTACGCATCCTGGCTGGTGCAGAACGGGGTGTCGATTGAGGAAGTTGCCCGTCTTCTTGGTCACGCCTCATCGGTGGTTACCCAGCGATATGCGCACCTCGCGGACACCCCCAAGGACTCGGTACTCACTGCCCTGGGAGACCCGTTCCGTGGGGCAAACGTGGGGCAAGCCGATACTCCGGGGGACTCCCAGAGCATCCGAGCCGTTCCGGCATAGGGTCCCTGCATCCCATATGGGAGTAGGGAAGTAGGGCCAGAGACGGCGAGCGCTTACGATTGCCTCCAAGAGCGGCTAAATATTCACACCGAAGAGGTCACTGGTTCGAACCCAGTATCGCCCACCGAGGAATCTGGTCCGTTTCCGCTCAGCCGAGCGGAAACGGACCTTTTTTGTGCCCGCCATTCTGTCAGCCCCTTGTGAAAGAGTCTTTGTATGACTGATCCACTCCTTGCCCACGCCACGGAATACGGCCGCATGTATGCGCGGTCCACCACCGAACAGTTCTCCGTTCCGTCAATCACCACCGTCATCGGCCAGCAGCCGCACGGCCTGGACGGCTGGTTCGGTTACATGGGCGCCAGCAGCCTGGCGAAGGATCCGCTGCTGGCTGATTGCCTGGGCAGCCCGGCGAAAATCCGGCAGGCCGTCAACCGGGCCTCAAAAGCAGCAGAACTGTATCGCGACGAGGCCGCCAAACGCGGCGACCGCGTCCATAATTACTGCGAGCAGGTTGCGCTCCGCGCCCTGGGCCGGCCCCACGCCATGAAGGAAACCCGCGAGGCGTTGGCGGCCAACGGCGAGGAAGGCTTTGCCCTGCGGTTCGATGAGTGGTGGGACCTCTACGGCGTAGAGCCCATCGCACCGGAAATTACCGTCTGGAACAAGTCAGTGGGGTACGCCGGGACGCTTGACCTCGTGGCCAAAATCAACGGCCGGATCTGCGTCATTGATTACAAGACCAAGGGCACCACGCGGGACGGCACCGTCAAGCCGCTGGACGACAAGGTGGTTATGCAACTGGTGGCTGGTATGAAGGCCGAGGAGAGCCTCGTGGATGCCGTGGCTGGGGAATGGGAGCCCTGGAAGTACGGTGAGAACCCGCTACTGCTGGCTGTGGCCATCGGCGAGACCGAAGTCCGTCCGGTCCGCGCCAACCCGGACGTCCTGAAGCATCACTGGTGGAAGTTCTGCGCCCTGCGCCGGGTCTGGGAACTGTCCGCCGATACGCTCGCCGCCGGGTCTGCGCTTCTTCCGGTGGCTCCGCCCGCGTCCGCGCAGGTCCGCAGCGCCTAGCGGAGCGTGCCTGTCCGGAGCACGCCTGCCCAGTCCCGGGACCGGCGCCCCTGCACCTAAACTGGATAGGTTCGCCATTAACGCCCACCGTGAGGAAAGACAGCACATGGCCATTCTGAATATCCGCATCATTGGTGATCCTGTGCTCCGCACAGTGGCCGATCCCGTGTCGGAATTCGGTCCTGAGCTCGCCAAGCTGGTTGCGGACATGACGGAAACCATGGAGGACGTGGACGGCGCCGGCCTCGCAGCCCCCCAGATTGGCGTCAGCCAGCGGGTCTTCACCTACCGGATCGACGGCGTGGAGGGCCACATCATCAATCCGGTCCTGGAAAACAGCGAGGACTTCCAGGCGGACCAGGTTGAGGGTTGCCTGTCCATTCCTGGCCTGGCGTTCCCGGTCCGCCGCTTCCGCGCCACACGCGCCACCGGCGTTGACCTGAACGGGAATCCTGTCGCGGTGGAGGGGGAAGGCATGCTGGCCCGTTGTTTCCAGCACGAGACGGACCACCTGGACGGCATCCTCTACACCGACAGGCTGGAAGGTGAAGACCGGAAGACGGCGCTGCGCTCCATCCGCAATGCCAACTATGACGCCATCACGGAACGCACGACGACGAAGCGCGCCAAGACGGTCGGGTCCAGTTTCGGGGGCGCGAGCTTTGGGGGAACAAGCACCGGGGGCGCCAGCTTCGGCGGCGGCGCCACCACATGAGGGTACTTTTTGCCGGCACCCCCGCCGTGGCCGTCCCGTCCCTTGATGCCCTGATCGCGGCCGGCTTTGAGATCGTTGCGGTCCTGACCCGTCCCGACGCGCCGATAGGGCGCAAACGCGTGCTGACGCCGTCGCCCGTTGCCGCCCGCGCCGCCGAGCTGGAAATCGACGTCATCCACGCCACCCGCGTGGACGAAGCCGTGACGGCGAAAATCGCCGCGGCCAAGCCGGACGTGGCAGCCATCGTGGCCTACGGCGGACTGATTCCCCGCGCCGCGCTGGATGTTCCCCCGCATGGTTGGATCAACCTGCACTTTTCCCTGCTTCCCGCATGGCGTGGCGCTGCCCCGGTGCAGCGCGCCGTGATGGCCGGCGACGACGTCACCGGGGCAGTCACCTTCCTGCTGGAAGAAGGTTTGGACACCGGCCCGGTCTTCGGAACGCTGACCGAGGGCGTTGCCCCGGAGGACACCGCCGGAGCGCTGCTGGAGCGGCTGTCCCACAGCGGGGCAGTGCTCCTTGCCCAGACACTGTCCGCCGTCGAAGCTGGGAGGGCCGCTGCGCAGCCGCAGGTCGGCGATGTTTCACTGGCCCCCAAGCTGACCATCGATGATGGCCGGCTCGACTGGAAGCAGCCTGCCCTGGCGATCGGCAGGCGGGCCCGCGGCGTAACTCCCGAGCCCGGTGCCTGGACCACCCTGGACGGACAGCGCGTCAAACTCGAACCCGTCCGGCTCCGGCCGGACAACACTGACCTGCAGCCCGGCGCAGTATTCCTCGACGGCAAGAGCCTCCTGGTGGGCACCGGATCCCACGCTGTGGAGCTGACGAGGATCCAGCCTTCGGGCAAAAAGATGATGGCCGCCGCCGACTGGGCGCGTGGCATGGCAACACTGGAAAGCGTGGTCTTCGAATGAGCGAATCCGGCGGTAATGCAGGCGGCAGGGGCGGCAGCGGAAGTGGCGCCGCAGGCGGCGGACGGGGCAACAGCGGACGGGGCAAGGGCGGGCCGCGGGATTCCAGCCAACGCAACGCCCAGGGCCGCGAACGCAACCGCCCCTCCCAGCGAAGCTTCACCGAAAACGCTCCGGCGCAGCGGACCCGCCGGGCGGACCCGGCGAGGCTGGTGGCTTTTGAAGTCCTGCGCGCGGTAGCCGCCGAGGACGCCTATGCCAACCTGGTGCTCCCGTCCCGCATCCGCCATCACGGCCTGGACAAGCGCGACGCCGGGTTCGCCACCGAGCTCAGCTACGGTGCCTTGCGTGGCCAGGGCACCTACGATGCCATCCTGGCCCGCTGCGTTGACCGGCCGCTGGACCAGCTTGACCCGGCCATTCTCGACGCCCTGCGGATCGGCACCCATCAGCTGCTGGCCATGCGTGTCCCGGCCCACGCGGCCCTGGATCAGACCGTTGGCCTGGCCCGCGCCGTCATCGGTGCCGGACCCTCCGCCCTGATCAATGCGGTGCTGCGGAAGGTCACTGCACACACGCTGGAGGAGTGGCTTGAAGTCCTGGTCGCCGGTGAAAGCGACGAAACCACCATCGCGTCCCTCCGGTACGCCCACCCCGAATGGATAGTCCGGGCGATGCGCCAGTCCTTGGTGGCCCACGGGCGGTCAGCCGCCGAAATCAATGACCTGCTGGAAGCCGATAACGAGGCTCCGGTGGTCAACCTCGTTGCTCTGCCCGGCCTGGGCAGCCTGGATGAAGCCCTGGAAGGCGGGGCAACCCCCGGTGAACTAGTTGAAGGCTCGGCGCTCTCCAGCGGCGGAGACCTGGGCCGCCTCGCCTCCATCCGGGAAGGCAGCACGCGCGTCCAGGATGTCGGCTCCCAGCTGGTGGCCCGCGCAATGGCGGCAGTGGCGCTGGATCCCACCGGAAGTCCCGGAGCAGAGCGGCCGCACGAAACCTGGCTGGACCTGTGCGCCGGCCCCGGCGGCAAGGCCGCCCTGCTGGGCGCGCTGGCCAACGCCCAGGGTGCCACGCTGCTCGCCAATGAACCTGCCCCGCACCGTGCCAAACTCGTCAGCCAGGCCCTGTCAGCTGTGCCCAGGGACGTCTGGCGCGTCCGGACAGGCGATGGCCGCGACGTGGGCACTGAGCAGCCGGAATCCTTTGACCGTGTCCTGGTGGATGTCCCCTGCAGCGGGCTTGGTGCGCTGCGCCGCAGGCCGGAGTCTCGCTGGCGCCGCACGCCCAAGGACCTCGCTGACCTGGGGCCGCTGCAGCGTGCCCTGCTGAAATCGGCGCTGGATGCCGTCCGCCCCGGCGGAGTGGTTGCCTACGTCACCTGTTCACCCCACCCGGCCGAAACTACAGCAGTGGTCAGTGATGCCCTCCGGAAGCGGGATGACCTGGAGCTGCTGGACGCCGGCGCGGTGCTGGACAGTGTGAGCCTGACCGGGAACCTGGGCGCAGGCCACGATTCCACGGCGCAACTCTGGCCGCACATCCACAGCACCGATGCCATGTTCCTGGCCCTCATCCGGAAGAAAGCCTGACCCGTGAAAGGTTCCCCCATGCCGCAGTGCTGCATCAACCCCAGCATCCTGTCCGCCGACTTCGTCAACCTCGAAGCCGAACTGCAGCGCATCAGTAACGCTGACGCCGTGCACGTGGACGTGATGGACAACCACTTTGTCCCCAACCTCACCATCGGGCTGCCCGTGGTCCAGCGGATCCAGGCGGTCAGCCCCGTCCCGCTGGACGCCCACCTGATGATCTCCGACGCCGACCGCTGGGCACCGGGGTTCGCCGACGCAGGGCTGGCATCCGTGACCTTCCACGCCGAGGCCTCCATTGCACCGGTCAAACTGGCCCGCGAGCTGAGGGCCCGGGGCTCCAGGGCCGGCATGGCGCTGCGCCCAGCCACAGCTGTGGAACCCTACTTGGACATGCTCGAGGAACTGGACATGCTCCTGATCATGACCGTGGAGCCGGGCTTCGGCGGCCAGGCGTTTCTGGACTTCACCCTGCCCAAGATCCGCAAGGCCCGGGCAGCCATTGACGGCTCCGGAATCAATGTCGCCATCCAGGTGGACGGTGGCATTACCGAGGAAACCATTCTGCGGGCGGCCGAAGCAGGTGCGAACGTCTTTGTGGCGGGTTCGGCTGTTTACGGCGCGGAAGACCCGGCTGCAGCCATCGGACGGCTCCGCGAAGCCGGCAGCATAAAGTTACGTGCTGCGTCCGCGGAATAGTCTGGGCCACCTTGTGGTTATGGCACAATAGCAACACACAATACGTGCTCCGGGGTCGGTGTAAGTCCGAACCGGCGGTGATAGTCCGCGACCCGCGAGCCGGCGCTTTCCCTTCAGGGAAGGAACCGGCGGACGGTTGAACTGGTGAAATTCCGGTACCGACAGTTAAAGTCTGGATGAGAGAAGCACGTACAGCTGTATCTGTGGCGCCTTATGGCGCTGCGGCCTTCTGCTGTCGTATACCCCCGGAGCCATCGCGGTTCTAGAGGGAAGGAACGACAACACACATGAACCCCTTGCGATGGCTCTTTGAAGCCAGGATTTCCCATGCTCCGGGAACCGAAGCCACCGGACCGGTGGCCGCCGCATGACCCGGATCGAAAACGTCACGGCGTTCAGTGCCGCCGAAACCGCCGCCATGGACGCAGCGCTGAAAGCAGCCCTGCAGGGCCCGCGCGGAGCGAATCCGCTGGTGGGCGCCGTCGTGATCGATGCGGACGGCCGCCAGCTGGTGACCGGGTACCACCGCGGCGCCGGCACACCCCACGCCGAAGCGGACGCGATCACCCAAGCTGAGGCCGCCGGGCTGGACCTGACCGGCTGCACGATGGTGATCACACTGGAACCCTGTGACCACAGCGGCCGCACGGGGCCCTGCACCCAGGCGATCATTCGTGCCGGAATCACGGACGTGGTCTACGCCGTCGACGATCCGCATGACCCTGCGGCGGGCGGCGCAGCCACCCTCCGGAACGCCGGGGTGCAGGTCCGCAGCGGGCTCGCCGCCGGCGAGTCGTTCGAGTTGAACCGTCAGTGGTTCCTGGGAGTGGCCGCACAGCGCCCGTTCGTGACGCTGCACATCGCCCAGACCCTGGACAGCCGGATCGCCGCCGAGGACGGAACGAGCCAGTGGATCTCCTCCCCGGAGTCGCTCGCTGACAACCACGGACTGAGGCGGCGGATCGACGCCATCCTCGTGGGCACCCAGACCGTGCTGGTGGACAACCCCCGGCTGACAGCCCGCGACGCGTCCGGAGCCACATCCGGCAAGCAACCGCTGCGCGCCGTGATGGGCGTGCGGGACATCCCGGCCGACGCCGCCGTCCGCGGTGACGACGGCAACGTGCTCCACCTGCCCACGCGGGATCCGCGGGAGGCGCTCTCGCTCCTTTACGCGGAGGGAGTCCGCCACGTCATGGTGGAAGGCGGCTCACGCATCCTCAGTTCATTCCTGGCCGCCGGGCTTGTGGACGAACTCATTGTCTACGTTGCCCCCACCCTGCTGGGCTCCGGCACTCCCGCCCTCAACGGACTGGGAATCACCACCCTCGCGGACGCCCGGCACTGGGACTGGGACCCCTCCGACGGCGGCGCCGTCCTGACCCTGGGCCGGGACCTGAGGCTGCACCTCCGTCCAGAACCAACCGAAGCTCTTGAACCACAACTATCCCGCAACGCCGCGGAACCAGCCACGGGAGGCTACTGATGTTTACCGGAATTATTGCCGAGCAGGGACAGGTCCTGTCCGTGGAGCGGGACGGCGATGCCAGCGCAACGCTCCGCCTCCGCGCGCCCGGCACCACCGAAGGGCTCGGACTGGGCGGGTCCATCGCCGTCAACGGAGTCTGCCTGACGGCCACCGCAATCGAGGGCAAAGAGTTCAGCGTTGATGTGATGGGCGAAACCCTCGTCCGCAGTACCATCGGCGAACTTGCCGCCGGTGACTCGGTGAACCTTGAGCGTTGCGTCCCCGCCGGCGGCCGGCTGGACGGCCACGTCGTCCAGGGCCACGTCGACGGCGTCGGGCAGCTGCTGGAGCGCGAGGCGCTCGGCAACTGGGAACGCCTCCGGTTCGGTGTGCCGGCCAACCTCGCCCGCTACATCGCGGAGAAGGGCTCCATCGCGATCGACGGCGTCTCGCTCACGGTCACGGCGGTCAGCCCCGCCGCGGAGCCGGAGCCGTGGTTCGAAGTGGGGCTGATCCCCACCACCTTGGCCGAGACCGGCCTGGGGGCCAAGGAAACCGGCAGCAGGGTCAACCTTGAAGTCGACGTGCTCGCCAAATACACCGAACGGCTGCTGGCATTCAGCACCGGCGCAACCACCGGGGGCGAACGATGAACGCCACCGTTCGGCTGGAGCCGGCCGCGTCCGCAGCCCCGGGACCTAATGCAGCCTTCGGACTTGACCCCGTGGAAGATGCCATCCGCGCCATGGCCGCCGGCCGGCCCGTGCTGGTGGTGGACAACGAGGACCGCGAAAACGAAGGCGACATCATCTTCGCCGCACAGTATGCCACCCCTGCCCTCATGGGATGGACCATCCGCTACAGCTCCGGCGTCATCTGCGTCCCCCTGACCGGGGAACGCGCCGACGCCCTGGCCCTGCCGCCCATGGTGGCCGTGAACCAGGACGCAAAGGGTACGGCGTACACCGTTTCCTGCGACGCGGCCGGGGGTGTCAGCACCGGAATCTCCGCCACGGACCGGGCCCTTACGGCCCGCGTCCTTGCAGACCCCGGCGCCGGACCGGCCGCCGTGACCCGGCCCGGGCATATTTTCCCGCTCCGGGCAGTTAACGGGGGAGTGCGTGAACGCCCCGGCCACACCGAAGCGGCCGTGGACCTCTGCCGGCTCGCCGGACTGGAACCAGTGGGCGTGATCGCCGAGGTTGTGTACGACGACGGCGAAATGATGCGGCTCGACGGGCTGCGGGGGTTCGCCGCTGAACACGGATGCCCCCTGATCTCGATTGAGGATCTGGTGGCTTACCTTGAAGCAGGAGCCGGGGCTCCCGCCGACAGTGACACCGGGCCGGACGCCCGGGCGGAGTAGAGGAGTAATGATGACGGCTTCCGGAGTATCGGACGACAGCCACCAGAACGGCCACCATCGGGGGGCAGCCGGCAATGGCCGGGCCCACCATCCCGTGAGCGGCGGTCCGATTGTTCAGCTGCCCACGGCATTTGGCGATTTCATTACCCAAGCGTGGACAGACCTGGTCACGGGCGCCGAGCACCTGGCGGTGAGCTCACCCAACCCGCCCAAGGAGGGCGTTGCTCCGCTGGTCAGACTGCATTCCGAGTGCCTGACCGGCGACGTCTTCGGCTCCTACCGTTGTGACTGCGGCGAACAGCTGGCCTATGCCCTGGAGCTGATCAATGAGTTCGGCGGCACGCTGCTGTACCTGCGCGGGCAGGAAGGCCGGGGGATCGGCCTGGCCAACAAGATCAAGGCCTACGCCCTCCAGGAAGCGGGCTTTGACACTGTGGAGGCCAACGAACAGCTGGGACTGCCGGTGGACGCCCGCTGCTACAAGGCGGCCGCCCAGATCCTGGCTGAGATGGGCCTCCACGAGGTTCGGCTCCTGAGCAATAACCCGGACAAAAAGAACAGGCTCGCCAAAGCCGGCGTGAAGGTAGTGGAAATGGTGCCCACCGAGGTGCCGTCCCGCGACCAGAACATCCGCTACCTGCAGACCAAAAAGGACCGCATGGAGCACCGGCTGACGCTGGACACCCACGTTGTCACGGTGCCGAGCGGCCCCGCCGACGATTTCGACCACGAACAAAACTGAACGGATCAGATTCACGCATGAGCGGACACGGCGCACCAGATATTGACCTCACCACCCTCAACCCGGCGGAAACGTCGCAGCTGCGGTTGGCCATTGTGGCAGCCAGCTGGCACACCCAGATCATGGACGGACTCCTGGACGGTGCCCTGCGCGCCGCCAAAGATGCAGGCATCAGCGAACCCACCGTACTGCGCGTTCCCGGTGCCTTCGAGCTTCCCGTCGCTGCCGCGCGGCTGGCACCGCACTTTGACGCATTGGTAGCCCTCGGCGTCGTGATCCGTGGCGGTACGCCGCACTTTGAATACGTCTGCCAGGCAGCGACGTCGGGACTGACCGACGTCAGTGTCTCCACCGGCGTGCCGGTGGGCTTCGGCGTGCTGACCTGCGATACGGAGCAGCAGGGACTGGACCGTGCGGGCCTGCCGGGCTCCAGCGAGGACAAGGGCCACGAAGCAGTGACGGCAGCCTTGGCCACCGCAGTGCTCCTCAAGCAGTACAAGTAGCAGCCGGTGGACGGGCGCGGTGTGTGTTCGCTCACATCGCGCCCGTCATGCAGCGGCCCGAAAGGCGCCCCCGGGCCGGCAGCAAGTAGGCTGTAGGGCGTGAAGAATTTCGAGACGCTGTTCGCTGAACTGAGTGAGAAGGCAGCCACCCGCCCGGCAGGCTCCCGCACCGTCGCTGAATTGGAGTCCGGAGTCCACGGCATTGGCAAGAAAGTCGTGGAGGAAGCAGCCGAAGTCTGGATGGCCGCTGAGTACGAATCCGATGAGGCCACGGCCGAGGAAATCTCCCAGCTGCTCTACCACCTGCAGGTTCTGATGCTCGCTAAAGGCCTGACCCTGGAAGACGTCTACAAGCATCTGTAGCCACTGCGGCACCCGGCGGTCAACAATTGCCTGCCCGTGCCCTGCGTGGCCCGTATGCCTGATCCATAGACCTCCCAACCAAGAAAGACCCCCATGCTGCGAGTAGCCGTACCAAACAAGGGCTCCCTGTCCGAAGCCGCCTCCGCCATGCTGTCCGAAGCTGGCTACCGCCAGCGCCGCGACACCCGCGAGCTGGTCATGATGGACCCGGACAACGACATCGAGTTCTTCTTCCTCCGCCCGCGCGACATCGCAGTGTATGTCGGACGCGGAACCCTCGACGTCGGCATCACCGGCCGCGACCTGCTGCTGGACGCCGAGGTGGAGGCCGAGGAACTGCTGCCCCTGGGATTCGCTGCATCCACGTTCCGCTTCGCCGGACCGGTGGGCGATTTCGCCGCCGCAGAAGAGCTGGAAGGCAAACGCCTCGCCACGAGCTACGACGGCCTGCTCCGCGGCTACCTCGCCGAGCGGGGCATCAACGCCAAGGTGGTCCGGCTCGACGGCGCCGTGGAGTCTTCCGTGCGCCTGGGCGTAGCGGATGCCATCGCCGACGTCGTGGAAACGGGTAACACCCTCAAGGCTGCCGGGATGGAAATCTTCGGCGAGCCGATCCTCAAGTCAGAAGCTGTCCTGATCCGCCGCACCGGCGATGGCGGAGCGGCGAACGGCACCGCCAAGGAGATTGAAGTCCTGATCCGCCGCCTGCAGGGCGTCCTTGTGGCACGCCAATACGTGCTGATGGATTACGACATCCGCAAGGAACTCGTGGAACAGGCCGCCGCACTGACTCCCGGCCTGGAATCACCCACCGTCTCACCGCTGCGCGACTCCGACTGGGTGGCCGTCCGGTCCATGGTTCCGAAGAAGGAAACCAACCGGATCATGGATGAGCTCTACGACCTCGGCGCCCGCGCCATCCTGGTCAGCAGCATCCACGCCTGCCGTATCTGAGCGTCCGGCCCGGTTCACGCCGCGCCGCAGAACCCACCCGAGAATTCCAGGAGTCCCCATGGCTGTAGCTGTACGAGTCATCCCCTGCCTCGACGTCGACGCCGGGCGCGTTGTGAAGGGCATCAACTTCGAGGGGCTCCGCGACGCGGGTGACCCGGTGGAGCTGGCGCACCGCTACGACAATGCGGGCGCCGACGAGCTGACGTTCCTCGATGTCACGGCGTCCTCGGGCAACCGCGAAACCACCTTCGACGTGGTCCGCCGCACGGCCGAGGAAGTCTTCATCCCGCTGACCGTGGGCGGCGGTGTCCGCGGTGTTGCCGAGGTGGACAAGCTCCTGCGTTTCGGCGCGGACAAGGCTTCCATCAACACGGCCGCCGTTGCCCGGCCGGACGTCATCAACGAAATCAGCCGGCATTTCGGTTCGCAGGTGCTGGTCCTGTCCGTGGACGCCCGCCGGACCCGCCCCGGGTCCCAGCCCACGCCGTCGGGCTTTGAAGTGACCACCCACGGCGGCCGCACCGGTACCGGGATCGACGCCATCGAGTGGGCCAGGGAAGCCGCAGACCGCGGCATCGGAGAAATCCTGCTCAACTCCATCGACGCCGACGGCACCAAAGACGGCTTTGACCTGGAACTGATCCGGCTCGTCCGGGCTGCGGTGAAAGTGCCGATCATCGCCTCAGGCGGCGCCGGCGAACCGGCCCACTTCCCGCCAGCCGTAGCCGCAGGAGCGGACGCCGTGCTGGCCGCATCGATCTTCCACTGGGGACCGGACAACATGATGTCCCAGGTCAAGCAGGCCATCCGCGAGGCAGGCTTCGAAGTCCGCTAAAGTCCGACTTCTGCTGACTGGAGCAGGGCGACGGCGTCGGGCTGGCCCTCGAAAGTGACCAGGGCGTGGCGGGTCCGGCCGTGGGCGTGCATCAGCAGTTCGCCCGGCTCACCAACGATCGCCACCGAAACCGGTGCCCGCTTGGCGACGTGCCGCGGGCCGGACGGGCGCACGAGCACAATGCCAAGGTCGACGCCGCGGTAAAGGATGGCTGCCCGCTTGATCAGTTCGTCCCAAAGGGCGTCCGAGTAGGCCTCATCGAGGGCGCGCGGCGCCCAGCGGTCCACAGCCCTGCGGATGTCCTCGGTGTGGACGAAATATTCGATCAGGTTGGAGCTCTCGTCCAATGCCTTGATGTTCATGGGGGACAGAGCCGGCGGGCCACTACGGAAGGTGTTCACGAGGCCGGTGTAGTCGTCAGCGGTTTTCAGCTTCGCCGCGAGCTTGGCGGTGGCCTTGTCCGAAGCCTTGGACAGGCGCTTGATGATGAGACCAAGCCCTACGGCAGCCTTGCGTTCGCGAAGGTAAAGGTGCGCGGCAAGGTCCCTGGTGCGCCAGCCTCGGCAGAGGGTAGGGGCATCAGGACCGGCCGCCAGCAGGGTTTCGGCCAGGACTTCTCGGGACGGTTCGACGAAATGCATCACTTGTGAAACTAGCACGAGAGCAGCGAAGTTGGGCAGCAGAACCGCCAGCCGATGGGTGCCCTTGTTCACACGCTGGTTGTATGCCCGCTTGTGCATATTTGGGGGCCGCTGATCAGGCACTAGACTTGGTCTGATGTCTGAGCAGCCCGCCTCCGCCCCCGTAATTGTCCCGGCCCCCGTCACAAGCCCGCTTCCGCCCGCCATCGCGGACGCACTGAAGCGTGACGGCGCCGGGCTCGTAGCCGCCGTCGTACAGCAGTTCGATACGAACGAGGTGCTGATGCTGGGCTGGATGGACGATGAAGCCCTGTACCGCACCATGACCACCGGCCGGGTCACCTTCTATTCCCGCTCCCGCCAGGAATACTGGCGCAAGGGGGACACCTCCGGCCACGTCCAGTGGGTCAAATCGGTTGCCCTGGACTGCGACGGCGATGCCCTCCTGATTCGCGTAGACCAGGTTGGCGCGGCGTGCCACACCGGTACGCGGACCTGCTTCGAGGGCAGGGACCTGGAAGTCCAGACTGGCGGGGCGGTCTGACCCACGGCCCGGGGCGGATGACCTGCCCCCAGGCAAACACTTTTGGCAGCATAGGACTGGCGCCGCTCCACACCCGGCGACATTTCACGAGGCGACACACAAGAACAGGCGGCGAAGCATAGCCATGCAGGACCTTGGAATCATCAGCCCGGGCCTCGAGGAGTTCCGCGAACTCGCCGGCAACAGCCGGGTCATCCCCGTCACGCTCAAAGTGCTTGCGGACGCGGAGACCCCTATCGGCCTCTACCGGAAGCTTGCCCAAGGCCAGCCCGGCACGTTCCTGATGGAGTCTGCGGCGGTGGGCGGCACGTGGTCGCGGTATTCCTTCATCGGCGCGAAGTCCCGTGCAACCCTGACCACCAAGGACGGCCAGGCACACTGGCTGGGCCAGCCCCCTGCCGGAGTGCCCCTGGACGGCAATCCCGTGGACGCCATCCGCGACACCATCGAAGCGCTGCGGACCCGCAGGTTTGACGGACTGCCGCCTTTCACGTCCGGACTCGTCGGCTTCCTGGGCTGGGAGACGGTCCGCCACTGGGAACGGCTGACCAGTCCGCCGGAGGATGACCTCCACCTGCCCGAGATGGCGCTGAATCTGGTGACGGACATGGCAGTGCACGACAACCATGACGGCACGGTGCTGCTGATCGCCAACGCCATCAACTTCGACGGCAGCTCCGACCGCGTGGACGAGGCCTGGGAAGATGCCGTGGCGCGGGTCAAGGACCTCCTCACCCAGATCAGCACGCCCGTGGCCCAGCCGGTTTCCGTACTGGAGCCCGCGGCCCTGGATTTCGCCTCCAGCGTCGAGGAACGGTGGGACGAACCCTCCTACCTGGCCGCGCTGGACCGCGGCAAGGAAGCCATTGTTGACGGCGAAGTGTTCCAGGTGGTGATTTCACGGCGCTTCGAAATGGAGTGCGGAGCCTCGCCCCTTGATGTGTACCGCGTCCTGCGCAACACCAACCCCAGCCCGTACATGTACATCTTTAGCCTCGAGGACGCCGACGGCCGGGAGTACTCGATCGTTGGGTCCTCGCCCGAGGCCCTGGTGACAGTGACCGGTGAGGAAGTCATCACCCACCCCATCGCCGGCTCACGGCCCCGCGGCAAGACGGTGGAGGGAGACAAAGCCCTCGCCGAGGAGCTGCTGGCAGATCAGAAGGAACGCGCTGAACACCTGATGCTCGTGGACCTCTCCCGCAACGATCTGTCCAAGGTCTGCGTGGCGGGAACCGTGGACGTCACGCAGTTCATGGAGGTGGAGCGGTTCAGCCACATCATGCACCTGGTCTCCACCGTGGTGGGCAAGCTGTCCCCGGACGCCAACGCCTACGACGTCCTGAAGGCGACCTTCCCCGCGGGCACACTGTCCGGTGCCCCGAAGCCCCGGGCTCTGCGCCTGCTGGACGAGCTTGAACCCCACCGCCGTGGCATCTACGGCGGCGTGGTGGGGTACCTCGACTTTGCCGGCGACATGGACATGGCCATCGCCATCCGCTCGGCCCTCCTCCGCGAAGGACGCGCCTACGTCCAGGCCGGTGGCGGCATCGTGGCGGATTCCGTGAACCCCACAGAAGCCCTGGAGACCGTGAACAAGGCGGCCGCTCCCCTCCGGGCCGTGCACACCGCCGGATCGCTGCACAACATTGCGGCAGAATCGCTCCCCGGCACCTCTCCCCACAGCGACGCCGGCACCGCCGGGGAAAGCCAGGGCGCCGAATGACGCCGGCCTGGGCCAGGAAGTCCACGCTGGTACTGCTGATCGCCGTCCTTGCGCTGGCGGTCTTCGGGACCACCACCCAGACCTGGATCACCGTCACCCTGGACGCCAACCAGGTGGGCCAGACGGCTGGGGACCAGAACACCCTTCCGGTCCAGGGCAGCAAAGCGGCCACAACGGTGACAGCCCTGGCCTTGGTGGCCCTGGCGGGCGGACTGGCAGCGTCCATCGCCGGAAAGTTCGCGCGGTGGGTCATCACCGCCATCATCATGCTGGCCTCCGTAGGCATCATTGCCGCCGCCGCCACGGTGCTGGCTGACCCGCTGGGCGCCTCGCAGGGCTCCATAGCCGCCGCCACCGGGGTCACCGGCGGCAACGCGGAAGTGGCTGTTACCGCCTTCCCGGTCCTCGCCGTCGTCGCCGGTTCCCTGCTGGCGCTGGCCGCGTTGCTGATCATCCCTGCCGGCCGGCACTGGAAGTCGCGGACCAAATATGACGCAACCACATACGGGGGGCCCGCCGGCAGTACGGCGGCCGCCACCGGTCCTGTGGACGAGATCGACAGCTGGGACAGGCTCTCGCGCGGCGACGATCCCACCTGAACCCCCGCTCGCAGCCAAAGCCGGGCAGCCCGCTAAAACCTGAGCCCGGCCTGCCGATGGGCAGGTCACGGCCAAAAAATGGCAGAATGTAAGCAGTATTCATCCCGAGGAGATTCACATGAGCAAAGCACCCGCTTCCGTATCGAAATCAGGCACCCGGACCGTTGCCCCCGGCGTCGTTGACCACAGCCAGGAACTTGGCCACGGCAACAGCCCCGCGGCCTGGACCTGCGTGATCGTTATGCTGGTCGGCGCCCTCATCGCGTCCATCGCCTTTGTCATCGCCAACACCCCCATCTTCATCGCCGGCGCGGCCGTGATGGTCCTCGGCCTGATCCTTGGCTACATCATGCGCAAGGCGGGTTACGGCGTCGAAGGCAGCAAGCTGAAGAGCTCCGGCCACTGATGGCGACTGTTCTCGACGACATCAATGCCGGTGTCAGGGAGGATATGGAGGCCAGGAAGCGTCTCGTTTCGCTGGCAGAACTGAAGGACCTGACTGCGGCCGCGGCACCCGCCCGGGACGCCTGGTCGGCCCTCGGCGGCACCGCGGTGCAGCGGGACCAGCTGAAGGTCATCGCGGAAATCAAGCGGCGCAGCCCGTCCAAGGGCGATCTCGCCACCATCGTGGATCCGGCAGCGCTGGCAGAGCAGTACGCCGACGGCGGCGCAGCAGTGATCAGCGTCCTTACCGAACAGCGGCGCTTCAACGGGTCCCTTGCAGACCTGGACGCCGTCCGTGCCCGCGTGGACGTTCCGCTGCTCCGCAAGGATTTCACGCTCGACGAGTACCAGATCTGGGAGGCCCGCGCCCACGGCGCGGACCTGATCCTGCTCATCGTGGCGTCGCTCTCCGACAGCCAACTCCGGGAGTTCAGCGCCCTCAGCCGCGAACTCGGCATGAACGTGCTCGTGGAGACGCACACGGAAGAGGAGATCGAACGTGCAGTGGCGGCTGAGGCGCGCATCATCGGCGTCAACGTGCGCAACCTGAAGACGCTCGACGTCGACCGTTCAGTTTTCGCCGTACTCGCCGGACTGATTCCGGCCGAAGCGCTGGTCATCGCCGAATCCGGTGTGCGCGGCGTAAACGACGTGACGCACTACGCCGCCAACGGCGCCAACGCCATCCTGGTGGGCGAGGCCCTGGTCAGCGACGCAACGCCGCGTGACCGGATCGCCGAATTCACGGCGGCAGGCGCTGCCGCCATCGCCGCCCGGGCCTAGTCCCGGCACCCGCCGGCCCTGGCGCCGGCGGCACAACACTTCCGAACGACCAACTTGAACAGGACGGTGAGACTGATGGTTGACGCACCCTCAGAAAACGCTGACAACAATGCTGCGGACGCTTTCCTGCAGGGCGGCTCGCTGAAGCACGCCCCGGGGCCATACTTCGGCGGCTACGGCGGGCGCTGGATGCCGGAATCGCTGATCGCCGCCTTGGAGGAGCTCGAAGACACCTTTGAAAAGGCCAAGGCAGATCCCGAATTCCTGGCCCAGCTCTCTGACCTGAACAAGAACTACTCCGGCCGTCCCTCGCTGCTGACCGAAGCCAAGCGGTTCTCCGAGCACGCCGGCGGCGCCCGGATTTTCCTCAAGCGCGAGGACCTCAACCACACCGGATCCCACAAGATCAACAACGTCCTGGGCCAGGCCCTGCTGGCCAAGCGCATGGGCAAGACACGCGTCATCGCCGAGACCGGCGCCGGGCAGCACGGCGTTGCCAGCGCCACCGCCGCCGCGCTCCTCGGCCTGGAATGCGTTGTCTACATGGGCGCCGAAGACTGCCGCCGGCAGGCACTGAATGTCGCCCGGATGCAGCTGCTCGGCGCCACCGTGGTGCCCGTGGTGAACGGTTCCCAGACCCTCAAGGACGCCATCAACGACGCTCTCCGGGACTGGGTCAGCAACGTCGACAACACCCACTACCTGCTGGGCACCGCTGCCGGGGCGCACCCGTTCCCGGCCATGGTCCGCTTCTTCCACGAGGTCATCGGTGAGGAAGCCCGCGCTCAGATCCTGGAGCAGACCGGCAAACTGCCCGACGCCGTCTGCGCCTGCATCGGCGGCGGTTCCAACGCGATCGGCATCTTCCACGGCTTCCTGGATGATCCGTCCGTGAAGATCTACGGCTTTGAAGCCGGCGGCGACGGCGTGGACACCGGCCGGCACGCAGCCACTATCACCCTTGGCAAGCCCGGCGTCCTGCACGGCGCCCGCTCCTACCTTATGCAGGACGACGACGGCCAGACCATCGAGTCGCACTCGATTTCCGCAGGCCTGGACTACCCGGGCGTTGGCCCGGAGCACGCTTACCTGGCCGACATCGGACGCGTCAGCTACGAGCCCATCACCGACAGCGAAGCAATGGATGCGTTCAAGCTGCTGTGCCGGACAGAAGGCATCATCCCCGCCATCGAGTCCTCACACGCCCTCGCGGGTGCCATCAAGGTTGGCAAGCGCCTCACCGAAGGCACCGCCGACCCGTCCGAAACGGTGATCATCGTGAACCTTTCCGGCCGCGGCGACAAGGACGTTGAGACCGCCGCGGAATGGTTCGACATGCTCGATGAAGAGGGCAAGGTCAAGGGCACCAACCTGTCCACCCGCAAGCCCAAGGGCCCTGCCGACCGGGCAGAAACTGAAGCCGTTCCCGCCACAGCCGCTCCTGACAGCAGCGTCGCGGACAACAACGAGGACCAGAACTGATGACTGAACAGACGGCCAGCAAGTCCGCCGCCGCCATCGACCGTGCGCGGGACGACGGGCGCTCAGCGCTCGTCTGCTACCTGCCCGCGGGGTACCCGGACGTCCAGGCCACCATCGACGCCGGCATTGCCATGGCGAAGAACGGTGCCGACCTGATCGAAATCGGCATTCCCTACTCGGATCCGGTCATGGACGGCCCGGTCATCCAGGCCGCCACCACCGAGGCAATCGCCAACGGATTCCGGGTCGAAAGCGTCTTTGACGTTGTCGCCGGCATCACTGCAGCCACAGACGTAGCCGTGCTGGTGATGACCTACTGGAACCCCGTGGTCCGGATGGGCGTGGACGAGTTCTCCCGCCGGCTGGCCGAGGCCGGGGGAGCAGGGCTCATCACACCTGACCTCATCCCGGACGAAGCCTCGGAATGGTTCGCTGCCTCGGACAAGTACGGACTGGACCGCGTGTTCCTCGTGGCGCCGTCCTCCACCCCCGAGCGCCTGGCCGTGACGGTCAAGGCAAGCAGGGGCTTTGTGTACGCCGTTTCCATCATGGGCGTGACGGGTACCCGCCAGGCCGTCAGCAGCAGCGCGGAGAAGCTCGTCGCCGACACACATGCCGCCGGTGCCGAACGCGTGTGCGTGGGACTCGGTGTCTCCAACGCCAGCCACGTCCGCGAGATCGCAGCGTACGCAGACGGTGTCATCGTTGGCACCGCGCTTGTTGCCGCCATCCGCGACGGGGGAGTCGACGCCGTCGCGGACCTCACCCGGAACCTGAGCGCCGGACTCGTCAGGAAAGAAGCCTAACCACCATGCAGATCCTCCTTCAGGCCGCCGCCCTGGTGCCGGCCAGCATCCCCAGCCCGGACTGGTCCGGCTTCGATATCCCGCTGCCGTGGGGGACTCTGCGGATCCACGCCTACGCCCTGTGCATTCTCGCCGGGATCATCGCGGGCCTGTGGCTCACGTCCGTCAGGTGGGCCCGCCGCGGTGCGCCTGAAGGCAGCGTCTGGGACATCGTCATCTGGGCTATTCCTTTCGGCATCATCGGCGGCCGCCTCTATCACGTGGTTTCGTCCCCGGACGCCTACTTCGGGCCCGGCTTCGACGGGACCGGGGACCTGGGGCTCATCCCGCAGATCCAGCGAGGCGGCCTCGGAATTTGGGGTGCCGTGGTTCTGGGCGTCCTGGGCGCCTGGATCGGCTGCCGCCGGTCCGGCGTGAAACTCACCGCCTTCCTGGACGCCGCGGCGCCGGGACTGCTGCTGGCCCAGGCCATTGGCCGCTGGGGAAACTACTTCAACCAGGAACTCTTCGGCGGACCCACCACCCTGCCGTGGGGCCTGCAGATTGATGCGGACAATCCCAATTTCCCGGCCGGCATGCCGGTGGATACGCTTTTCCACCCCACGTTCCTGTATGAGTCGCTCTGGAACATCGCTGGTGTGCTCATCCTGCTGGCTCTGGACCGCCGGTTCCACTTCCGGCGGGCCCGGCTCTTCTGGCTCTACGCCATGTATTACACCCTGGGCCGGGTCTGGATCGAAGCGATGCGGATCGACGATGCCGAACAGATCAACCTCTTCGGCATCACCACCAGGCTCAACGTCTGGACCAGCATCTTTGTCTTTGTGGCAGCGCTCATCGTGTTCGTCCTCCTGGGACTGAAAGGCCGCCCGGAACCGGACACACCTTTCCTGGCGGGCCATGAACCGGCAGCAGACGATGCCATGGACGCCTCTGGAGCAGACAAGTCACCAGTCCGCGATGCGGACTCTTCTGTCTCAGATAGTGAATCGCGTGATATTGTCCCAGATAACCAAAATGGTGCCCGGATCCCTTCCACTCCAACGGAAGAGGAACCGGCATTCCGGGACGGCGACAAGCCAATTCCGGAGTCGCCGGTAGCCGGAACTTCCGGCCACAAGGCAACGGAATCCGCGCCGGAGGCTGGCACGAGCAAGTAGTACGCCAGCACGGCAGGGTAGCAGAGTCAATACTCGGAGCGCCCACACACCACAGCGTCGTGGCAACAGGGCCCATCCGGTCGGCAGACAGCAGCTGGCCGGTCAAGCCCGGGTCAGGGACCTGCGTAACTGTTCAGTCAGCAGGCCGGTCTGGCCTACAATTTCCTGTAAATAACACTTTGTTGTGCCCATCACAGAGGCGCTGACGAGTGGGGCCAACGGTGTCCCTTCCATACGCACGATCAGGAGGAAGGACGTCTCCCATGAGCCAAACTCTTCACACTCCCAGCTGGTCCGAACCGGACCAGCCTGAGGCTGCTATGTCCCCGTTCAAGCGCTTTGCCGCGCTGCCCGAGGCCCGGGGTCTATACAACCCGGAGAACGAAAAGGACGCGTGCGGCCTGGCGATCATCGCCACGCTCCGCGGCGAGCCCGGCTACGACATTGTCGACGCCGCGCTGACCGCGCTCCGCAATCTGGAGCACCGCGGTGCCGTTGGCGCCGACGAGGGAACCGGTGACGGCGCCGGCCTGCTCATGCAGATCCCGGACGAGTTCTTCCGCGCCGTCACAGAATTCGAACTCCCCGCACCGGGCCAGTTCGTTGCCGGCACCGCGTTCCTCCCTGCCGAGCAACGCGAAGCCGACGCCGCCAAGGCAGGTATTGAAGGCCTCGCCGCCGATGAAGGCCTGACAGTGCTCGGCTGGCGCGAAGTGCCCATCGTCGCGGACCTCGTCGGCGCCATGGCCCGCGCCTGCATGCCCTACTTCTCACAGCCCTTCCTTGCCTCGGCAACCGGCGAGGAACTGGACCGCAACGAGCTGGACTCACGCGCCTGGCGGATCCGCAAGCGTGCCCAGAACAAGTTCGGCGTGTACTTCCCGTCGTTGTCCTCGCGCACCATTGTCTACAAGGGCATGCTCACCACGGCTCAGCTGGAGCCGTTCTACCCTGATCTCTCGGACAAGCGTTTTAAGACCAAGCTGGCGATCGTCCACTCGCGCTTCTCCACCAACACGTTCCCGTCCTGGCCGCTGGCCCAGCCGTTCCGCACCATCGCCCATAACGGTGAAATCAACACCGTAAAGGGCAATCGGAATTGGATGCGCGCCCGCCAGTCCCAGCTCGCCAACCCGCTGTTGGGTGACTCGCCGGAAGAGCTGTACCCCATCTGCACCCCTGGTGCGTCAGACTCTGCGTCCTTCGACGAAGTCGCCGAGCTGCTCTGGCTCTCCGGCCGCCCCATCACTCACTCGATCATGATGATGATCCCTGAGGCCTGGGAAAACCACGCCACCATGGATCCGGCACGGCGTGCGTTCTACGAATACCACTCCCTGCTGATGGAGCCGTGGGACGGCCCCGCGGCTGTCTCCTTCACCGATGGCAACCTTGTCGGCGCCACCCTGGACCGCAACGGCCTGCGGCCCGGACGCTACTGGATCACCGAAGACGGGCTGATCATCTTCGCCTCCGAGGTGGGCGTGATCGACGTCGAACCTTCCAAGGTGGTCAAAAAGGGTCGGGTTGCCCCGGGCAAGATGTTCCTGGTGGACACCGAGGCTGGCCGCATCATCGACGACGAAGAGGTTAAGGCCGAGGTCGCTGCCGCGAACCCGTGGTCCGAGTGGGTCAAGGACAACCTGATTGACCTCAAGGACCTCCCCGAGCGCGAGCACGTGGTCCACACCGCCGCGTCCGTCAACATCCGCCAGCGGACCTTCGGGTACACCACCGAAGAGCTCAAGATCCTGCTCGGACCGATGGCACGCACCGGCGCCGAGCCGCTGGGTGCCATGGGTTCGGACACCCCGATTGCGGTGCTCTCCAAGCGTCCCCGGCTGCTGTTCGACTACTTTGTGCAGTCCTTCGCGCAGGTCACCAACCCGCCGCTGGACGCCATCCGTGAAGAGCTGGTCACGTCACTGACCTGCGCCATCGGCCCGAACGGCAACCTGCTGGACACCAAGCAGGTACGCCAGCCGCAGGTCATGCTGCCGTTCCCGGTGATCAACAACGACCAGCTCGCCAAGATCGCCAACATCGAAACGCCCGACGGCGACCGCGTGGCCATGAAGGTCCGCGGCCTCTACCGCCCCGAAGGCGGCGAGAACGCGCTGCGTGCCCGGCTCACCGAGATCTGCGAGCAGGTGTCCGGGGCCATCAACCGCGGCGTGCAGTATGTTGTGCTGTCCGACCGCGACTCGAACGCGCAGTGGGCGCCGATTCCTTCCCTGCTGCTGGTCAGCGCCGTGCACCACCACTTGCTGCGCAGCGCCAACCGCACCAAGACCGCCCTGGTGGTCGAGGCCGGCGACGTTCGTGAGACGCACCACGTGGCAGTCCTGATCGGCTACGGTGCTTCTGCCGTGAACCCGTACCTGGCCATGGAGTCAGTGGAGCAGCTCATCACCGCCGGTGACGTCGTTGGGGTCACGCCACAAGATGGCGTCTACAACCTGATTAAGGGCCTCGGCAAGGGCGTCCTGAAGATCATGTCCAAGATGGGCATCTCCACCGTTGCGTCCTACACCGGCGCACAGACGTTCGAGGCCCTCGGCCTCGGACAGGAACTGGTGGACGAGTTTTTCGCCGGCACGCATTCCCAACTGGGCGGCGTGGGCCTGGACGTCATCGCCGCCGAAGTTTCGGCGCGGCACCAGATGGCCTACCCCGAAGGCGGCATCGAAATGCCGCACCGCCCGCTCCTGGGCGGCGGCGAATACCAGTGGCGCCGCGACGGCGAGCCGCACCTGTTCAACCCGGAGACTGTCTTCCGGCTGCAGCATGCCACGCGTGAGCGCCGCTACGACATTTTCAAGTCCTACACCAAGGGCGTGGATGACCAGTCCGAGAACCTGATGACCCTGCGCGGTCTTCTCAAGTTCAAGAACGACCGACCGGCTGTCCCGTTGGAGGAAGTGGAACCTGTCTCCAGCGTTGTGAAGCGCTTCTCCACCGGCGCCATGAGCTATGGGTCCATCTCCAAGGAAGCCCACGAGACCCTCGCGATTGCCATGAACCAGTTGGGCGGCAAGTCCAACACCGGTGAAGGCGGCGAGGACGTGGACCGCCTCCTGGACCCGAAACGCCGCTCTGCGGTCAAGCAGATCGCGTCGGGTCGGTTCGGTGTCACGAGCCTCTACCTGACCAATGCTGATGACATCCAGATCAAGATGGCGCAGGGTGCCAAGCCCGGCGAAGGCGGCCAGCTGATGGCGCAGAAGGTGTACCCCTGGGTCGCCCGGACGCGCCACTCGACGCCCGGCGTCGGCCTGATTTCGCCGCCGCCGCACCACGACATCTACTCCATCGAGGACCTCGCGCAGCTCATCTACGATGCAAAGCGCGCCAACCCCTCGGCCCGTGTGCACGTCAAGCTCGTCTCCGAAGTGGGGATCGGCACTGTGGCGTCGGGTGTGACGAAGGCGAAGGCCGACGTCGTACTCGTTTCCGGACACGACGGCGGAACCGGTGCATCCCCGCTGAACTCGCTCAAGCATGCGGGTGTGCCGTGGGAGCTGGGGCTGGCTGAGACCCAGCAAACCCTGATGCTTAACGGCCTGCGTGACCGTGTGGTGGTCCAGGTGGACGGCCAGCTCAAGACCGGCCGTGACGTTGTTATCGCCGCACTGCTCGGCGGCGAGGAGTTCGGTTTCGCCACCGCTCCGCTGGTGGTGGAAGGCTGCATCATGATGCGCGTCTGCCACCTGGACACCTGCCCGGTGGGCGTCGCAACGCAGAACCCCGAACTGCGGGCCCGCTTCACCGGCAAGCCCGAATTTGTGGTCAACTTCTTCGAATTCCTGGCCGAGGAAGTCCGCGAGATCCTCGCGGAACTCGGCTTCCGGAGCATCGAAGAGGCGATCGGCCACGCCGAGGTGCTGGATGCCCGCGAAGCGATCAACCATTGGAAGGCCGACGGCCTGGACCTGGACCCGATCCTGCACGGACTCGAGTTCGACGACGACGCTCCGCTGCGCAACATGACCTCGCAGAACCACGAGCTGGACAAGCACTTTGACCAGCGGCTGATCACCATGGCCACTGAGGCCCTGACTGACCGGACGCCGGTGAAGATTTCGGTGGACGTCATCAACACGGACCGCTCGGTGGGTACCATGCTGGGCCACACTGTGACCAAGACGTTCAGCACGGACGTGCTGGCACCGGACACCATTGACATCACCCTGACCGGTACTGCGGGACAGTCGCTGGGCGCCTTCCTGCCCGCCGGCATCACGCTGCGCCTCTTCGGTGACTCGAACGACTACGTGGGTAAGGGCCTTTCCGGCGGACGGATCATCGTCCGGCCGGACCGCACCAATGTGTTCAAGGCCGAAAGCAACGTCATTGCCGGCAACGTGATCGGCTACGGCGCCACTAGCGGCGAGATGTTCCTGCGCGGCCAGGTGGGCGAACGCTTCATGGTCCGCAACTCCGGAGCCACCGCAGTTGTTGAAGGCATTGGCGATCACGGCTGCGAGTACATGACCGGCGGGCAGACGCTGATCATCGGCCGCACCGGGCGCAACTTCGGCGCCGGCATGTCCGGCGGAACCGCTTATGTGCTGGACCTGCAGACCACCCAGGTCAACAAGGACGCCCTGCAGTCCGGTGAACTCCAGCTCGTTGAACTCGACGCCGAAGACCGGGACATTGTCCACGGCCTGCTGGTGAAGCATGTCGAGGAAACGGAATCGCTCCACGCTGCACGGTTGCTGGAGAACTTCGACGACACTGCTGCCCGCATCACCAAAGTGCTGCCGCGCGATTACGCGGCAGTCCTGCAAACCCGTCTGGACGCGATCGAAGAGGGCCTTGACCCCGATGGCGAAGAAGTATGGGCTCGAATCCTGGAGGTAACCGGTGGCTGACCCACGCGGATTTCTTAAAGTACGCCAGCGTGAAACCCAGCCGCGCCGTCCCGTTCCGGTCCGCATCATGGACTGGAAGGAAGTCTACGAGGCCCAGGAAAAGGGTGTCCTGAAGGCCCAGGCCGGGCGCTGCATGGACTGCGGCGTGCCGTTCTGCCACCAGGGCTGCCCGCTGGGGAACCTGATTCCCGAGTGGAACGACCTCACCTGGCGGGACAAGGGCGAGGAAGCGATTGAGCGGCTGCACGCCACCAACAACTTCCCCGAGTGGACCGGCCGGCTTTGCCCGGCGCCGTGTGAGGCGTCCTGCGTGCTGGGGATCAACCAGCCTGCGGTGACCATCAAGCAGGTTGAAGTCTCCATCATCGACGAAGCGTTCGAAAACGGCTGGGTCAACCCGCTGCCTCCGACGCGACTGACCGGAAAGACCGTTGCCGTCGTCGGCTCCGGACCAGCGGGTCTGGCCGTGGCGCAGCAATTGACCCGGGTGGGCCACACCGTCGCGGTGTACGAGCGGGACGACAAGATCGGCGGCCTTCTCCGCTACGGCATCCCCGACTTCAAGATGGAAAAGGAGCAGGTGGACCGCCGCGTTGAGCAGATGAAGGCGGAAGGCACCCGCTTCCGCACCGGCGTCGCTGTGGGCACCGACGTGACGTGGGAGCAGCTGCGACGCCGCTACGACGCCGTCGTGGTTGCCACCGGCGCCACCGTCCCGCGGGACCTGCCCATCCCGGGCCGCGATTTTGACGGCGTGCACTTTGCCATGGATTACCTGGTGCCGGCCAACCGCGTTGTCGCGGGGGAGACGGTGGAGAACCAGATCCACGCCAAGGGTAAGCACGTGGTGATCCTGGGCGGCGGTGATACCGGTGCTGACTGCCTCGGTACTGCGCACCGCCATGGAGCCGCATCAGTGACCACCCTTGCCATCGGCAAGCAGCCGCCGGCGGAACGCGCCGGGCACCAGCCCTGGCCCACGTTCCCCACCCTGTTCGAAATGGCCAGCGCCCACGAGGAAGGCGGCGAACGCACGTACCTCGCCTCCACCGTGGAGTTTGTCGGGGAGAACGGCAAGCTCACCGGCGTCAAGGTTGCCGAAACGGAATTCGTTGACGGCAAGCGGCTCCCGAAGGCCGGCACCGAACGGATCATCCCGGCGGACCTGGTCTTCCTGTCGCTGGGCTTCACCGGTGCCGAGCCCGCGGGCATTACCGAGCAGGTCAGCGCCGAATTCGACGGGCGCGGCAACGTGACCCGCGACGGGTACTACATGACCAACACGGAGGGCATTTTCGTGGCCGGCGACGCCGGACGCGGACAGTCGCTCATTGTATGGGCCATCGCTGAGGGCCGCGCCTGTGCCGCCGCCGTGGACAAGTTCCTTATGGGCAGCACTATCCTGCCGGCGCCGGTGGCTCCGACGGACCGGGCCATCGCGGTCCTCTGACAGCCGTCAGTTCGCCGCGGATTAACCTCCACAACAACTTAACCAATGCAGGACACTACTAGGGTAGGTATATGAGACGCGCTAAGATTGTGGCCACTTTTGGCCCGGCAATTGCCAGCTTTGAGAACACCCTCGCGGTGTTGGAAGCCGGCGTGGATGTTGCCCGGATGAATATGAGTCACGGTGACTACTCCGTGCACGACAACACCTACGAGAATGTCCGCAAGGCAGCAGCCCAGCTGAGCAAGCCTGTGGCAATCATGGCCGACCTGCAGGGCCCCAAGATCCGTCTTGGGCGCTTTGTGGACGGCCCCCACGCCCTGGCTGAGGGTGACATCTTCACCATCACCACCGAGGACGTTCCGGGCACCCAGGACATCTGCTCCACCACGCTGAAGAGCCTCACCGAGGACGTCAACGTGGGGGATGCCCTGCTGATCGACGACGGCAAGGTGGCCCTGCGGGCGATCGAGGTCGACGACGTCAAGGTCGTTACCGAGGTAACCGTCGGCGGAATGGTGTCCAACAACAAGGGCATCAACCTTCCCGGCGTTGCGGTCAACGTCCCGGCGCTGAGCGAAAAGGACGAGGACGACCTCCGCTGGGCCATGCGCCGCGGTGTTGACCTGGTTGCCCTGTCGTTCGTGCGTGATGCGTCGGACATCGTCCGCGTGCACGAGATCATGGACGAAGAAGGCCGCCGCGTGCCGGTCATCGCCAAGATCGAAAAGCCGCAGGCAGTGGACCAGCTGCACGAGATCATCGACGCCTTCGACGCCATCATGGTGGCCCGTGGCGACCTCGGTGTGGAACTTCCCCTGGAGGAAGTGCCGATCGTGCAGAAGCGCGCCATCGAACTGGCACGCCGCTGGGCGAAGCCGGTCATCGTGGCCACACAGGTCCTCGAATCCATGATCGACAACCCCCGCCCCACCCGTGCAGAGGCATCCGACTGCGCCAACGCCGTGCTCGACGGTGCAGACGCAGTTATGCTGTCCGGCGAGACCAGCGTGGGCAAGTACCCGATCGAGACCGTCAAGGTCATGGCAAGGATCATTGAATCCACCGAGGTCCACGGCCTGGAACGCGTTCCGCCGCTGGGCACCAAACCCAAGACCCGTGGTGGCGCCATCACCCGCGCCGCCGTCGAAATCGCCGACCAGCTGGATGCAAAGTACATCTGTACATTCACCCAGTCCGGCGACTCCGCGCGCCGCCTGTCGCGTCTGCGCCCGATCAAGCCGGTGTTCGCCTTCACTCCGCTGGAGCACGTGTGGAACCAGTTGGCGCTGACGTGGGGCATCCAGCCGGTACTGGTCCCTATGGTGGGCCACACCGACGAGATGACCGCGCAGGTTGACCGCAGCCTGCTTGAAATGAAACTGGTGGAAGACGGCGACATGGTGATCATTGCCGCCGGTTCCCCTCCCGGCAAGGCCGGTTCCACCAACTCGCTGAAGGCACACAGGGTGGGCGACTACGCCGACACCTCGCGCCTCGATGGCGAAGGTGGCGCACCCAGGGAAAAGCTCGGCCCCTGGCCGACGGTCTAGCGACCTAAAAGGGAAGGACCCCTGCCAGCTGGCAGGGGTCCTTTTCTTTGCTCCGGTGATTGAGGTTGTCCGGTGATTGAGCTTGTCGAAATCCCGACAGGCTCTAATCCAGAATCTTTTAGTTGACCTGGTTGATAATGGTTTCGGCAACCTCGCGCATGCTGAGGCGGCGGTCCATGGAGGTCTTCTGGATCCAGCGGAAAGCTTCTGGCTCCGTCAGGCCCATCTTGGTGGTCAGCAGGCTCTTGGCGCGCTCGACAAGCTTGCGGGTGGCGAATTGCTCCTGGAGGTCCGACACTTCGCTTTCGAGGGCCTTGATTTCCTCGTGGCGGGAGAGCGCGATTTCCAGTGCCGGGATGAGGTCCGCCGGGGTGAAGGGCTTGACCACGTAGGCCATGGCGCCGGCGTCGCGGGCGCGCTCCACAAGTTCCTTCTGGCTGAAAGCCGTCAAAAGGACTACGGGGGCGATGCGGGCCTTGACGATCTTCTCGGCTGCGGTGATGCCATCCATAATCGGCATCTTGACGTCCATCAGGACGAGGTCCGGCTTGAGTTCCTCGGCGAGCTGCACGGCCTTCTCGCCGTTGTCTGCTTCGCCCACCACGTCATAGCCTTCGCCGCGCAGGATCTCGATGATGTCGAGTCGGATGAGGGTTTCATCCTCGGCCACAATGACGCGGCGCGCCGGCTGGGACGTGGGTTTTGACTCCGTTTGTTCAGTCACGGGATCTCCTTGGAAAGGTACGGCGGGAACATCACCATCTTAGGTGCGCCCGCGGCCGTACTTTGATCTGCATGGTCTATTGCGGCGTCAGCGGCGCGATTCTGGAATTCAGCCTATCTGCATGTAGAGTAATTCCGCGTACGTGAAGCGATCGCGTTGCTCACAATCAGCTGTGGGCGTACCGGTTTGCACAACGTATTCCGCGCCCGAGTGGCGGAATTGGCAGACGCGCCGCACTCAAAATGCGGTATCGAAAGGTGTGTGGGTTCGAGTCCCACCTCGGGCACGTGTTTTCCCTCGTCAGAGGGGGTTTTGCCTTAACGTGTGCACAATGGCCCTCCGCGGGTCCCTCTGACTCTGGCCGCGGGCTGTGCCTGGCGCCGCGGTGGCCTGTGAAGTTGTGTTGGTGGCGGGTTCAGGGCCTTGGCGAGTGGGCCCTCTGCCTGCTGGGGATCTGGGGTGATTGGGTTTCCTTTCTAATTTCTTAGTGGCCGCAGTTGGCCTTCACCTACTCATGTCCCGGCGTTGTGGTGAGGACATGACTTGAGGCAATTTTCTTGAGGATTTTTCTTCTTCGGTTCGCGTCTTTCTGTCGGCGCGAGGGGAGGGCTTGGGACCGAATGTCCGTCCAAGGTGGTTGTGGACAGTGTCCACGCGTGGCTGCTGAGCCCTATCAGGATGTGCACAATGTGCACACCCTTGGTCGCCCAGATCGCGGCCGTCCGGCGCGGGGGTGCCGGCGGGCTGGGTTCGAAGCGTTTTATCAGGGAGTCCTTGACTCCGAAGACGGAGTCGCCGGTCAGCCACCCTCCGGGTGCGTCGTCAAACCTGAAAGGTCAGGCATGGATCAGTCTAAAGAATCACCCGGGTTCATCTGCGCGCTGGCAGCAGGAATCGGCCATGGCTAGAGCAGTTCCGGGCCGGGTCCTGCGTTTCCCGGCCCGGAGAGGCCGGCGGCGTTATGGGCTGCGCTGGGGTTTTGGGTGACTTTGTGAATCGTCTCGGCGAAGCTTAGGAGCGTGGAACTGAGCGCGGGGAGTTTACGGGCCGGCAGGCCGTATTTGGTGAATTCTGTTGTTGGGAGGGCCCGGTGCCTGGCGATGGATGCCGCGAACATTGGCAGGTCCAGGTTCGGGTCTCGACGTTGGCAGAGCCTGATGAGCTCCTGGCGCGTGAAGCGTCGGCTAGAGATGATGGAGTAGGCGTCGAGGTAGTCGCGGGCGTAGACGGCGAGCAGCTTGGATGCTACCGAGTCCTTCAGGGAGAGTATCGGTCCGATATCGATGATGGCGGGAGAGTTCTCCCACCAGTCCAGGCCAAGATCGATGACGACGGCTTCCTCGTCATGTCCTACGGTGACGCTGGCGAACTCGTCGTACTGTCGGGTGATCTCGACCGTGTATCCGGAGTCTTGGAGCGCGTCTGTCATCTTCTGTACCGATGCGGCGAAGCTTACCGGTGTGTGGCGGCGGTGCAGTGCGAAGAGGTCGATGTCCTCCGAGGGGCGCTGGGTGATGCCGTGTTCAATCAGGGCCTGGCCGCCGGCGAGGATGAAGCCATCAGCTGCCAGGACAGATAGGGCGAGCTTTGCTGCTACGCGCTGAGAGTGGTCCACGAGGGGTGCTCTTTCGCTTCGTGGTAGGCGGGGAGTTCGGGGAAGGATGTTTCCCAGAGCTGCCTGCACCGTGCGGGCAGGATCATTGTCGGCCAGAGGGCGGTCAGCCGTTCCGCTTGGATGATGCGGCAGATTTCCTCGATGGAGCCAGAATTTTGAAGGGTGAGTTGGTACAAAACTGAGCAGCTGCCGTCATCGTCCACGTTGTAGGTTCTTTCTGGTCCCCAGTCCAGGTGGAGCGGGAGTTCCACGGACCCGGTGGCGGGGCCTTGAAGGTCTTCGAAAGCGTCCGGGACCACGTACCCGAGGGAGTCCGCGATGGTGTGGCGGTGCTCCACCGGGGTCAAGACATAGTCGCGGAGCCGGGTGCGGATGAGTTCGGACACGGACGTACCTTCCCAAGCTGCTTTGCGGTGGGCTTCGTTCCACAGGTCATCACTGACGCGGATGGTGTGCCGTGGCGTCCCTGCCGACATGGCGCGCTCCTGACTATCAGAGGGTTTGACCTTCACAGCCAAGTCTACGTGGTGTCATGACACCCCGAAACGGCAGTGTCATAACACCGGACGAGGCGGCTTTTTCGGAGTTGCCAAGAGACGCCAAGCCGGCTGTGCACAGTGTGGACACCCCTGGGCTTCGGATCGGGTCGTACATCGGCCGTATCCGGCCGGATGGCAGGTTGGCGCCGCGGCTACATGACTTGCCGCGGGTTGGGGACGTGCGCAGTTGGCGATCCATTCGGCGTTACCAACTGTTGGATGACTTTCTTCTGGTTTCGGCGTGGTGGCCTCTGCCGACCACAATGGAACCGTGATTGAAGACACTCCTGAAGCTGGTGGTCAAACTGCATTGCCGGGCCTTTCCGACGCGGCAGATTGGGCTCTGAGACGTGAGCTCGACGAATTGCGCCTCGATAATGCCAGGCTGCGGAAACTCTTGGAACTCACGGAAGTGGAATCAAAGGCAGCACACCTGGCCCAGGCTGTAATTCCTGCGGTGTTGCACCATGGTCCGGTGACCATGGAATCGTCTCCGGAAGCGAAAGTCCGTCTGTTCCAGGACTTGTTCAGGGCGCGTAGGGACGTCTACGCAGTCCGGTGGGAAAACTCGCGGGACGGTCGCTCCGGCTGGGTTCCTGCGGTCGCCGGTGGTTGGCGCAAGGGCGCGAACATCGCGGGCGCCAATTTCCTGCCGCTCACTCCGTTCGTTGTTGCGGATCATTTGCGCGGAGTGCAGCACATTGGCCTCTATCCCTTGACTGAACAGGACACCTGTTGGTGGGTGGCGGCGGACTTTGACGGAGGCGCCGCAATGCTGGATGCGTTGGCGTACGTTAAGGCTGCTCGCTTTCGGGGAATTCCTGCAGCGTTGGAAGTATCCCAATCAGGACGTGGCGCCCATGTGTGGATCTTCTTCAGCGCAGCCATACCGGCGTCCGCAGCACGCCAGCTTGGCACCGGTCTCATCCACGAGGCGATGGCATTGCGTGGCAGCATGAGTCTGGCCAGCTATGACAGGCTTTTTCCTGCCCAGGACGTTCATTCGGGCAAAGGCATGGGTAACCTGATTGCTGCGCCGCTGAACGGCAAGCGCCGCCAGCACGGCACTACGTTGTTCCTCGACACTACGACCCTCGAACCATATGAAGACCAATGGGCGTACCTGTCCAGCCTGGATCGGCTTTCGGAGCGGGAAGTTCATGCCCATGTCCGAAGGCTGCCTGCCGTCAAGTTGGGACAAGAGGTTCGCCGGCTCGAACTGCCGCTATCGTCCAAGATCGTTCCACGCCCCGCTCTGATCGTCCGCGTCGCATTCGCATCACGCCTTACTATCAAGGCAGCAGACCTTGGACCAGCCATGATCTCAGCCGTCAAGCATGCCGCTTCCATGCCGAACCCTGAGTTCTATGAACGCCAACGCCAGAGGCGATCCACCTGGAATATTCCCCGATACCTGCGCAACTACGACGAAACGCTTGACGGCGACCTCATCCTGCCGCGTGGGTTGTTGCCCTTCTTGAAGCAACTGGTCGAATCGAGTGGCAGCTCGCTGCGCATCGATGATCAACGGTCGGACGGCATTGCCCACAGCTTCGAGTGCTCGGCCCGCCTGCGCGCGGAACAACAAGATGCCGTGGACGCCGCCACTGCCGCCGAGCACGGAGTCCTGGTGGCCCCGCCCGGTACCGGAAAGACCGTTATGGCGTGTGCTGCGATGGCACTTCGTGGCGTCTCAACGCTCATTCTGGTTGATCGCAAAGCCTTGGCGGAGCAATGGCGGAGCCGTATCCGTGAGTTCTTGGACGAGAAGTGCGGCCAAATCGGAGGTGGCCGTGCCAAGACGACGGGTCGGGTCGATGTCGCGCTTTTGCCCACGCTGGCACGGCGGGAAAATGTTGCCGAGCTGACCGCCGGCTATGGTTTTGTCATCGTGGACGAATGTCACCACGTCCCGGCGGCGGCGTTCACCCACGTCATGAACCAGATCCAGGCCCGGTACTGGCTGGGACTGACGGCCACACCGTACCGGCGGGACAAGTTGGACTCGCTGATCTACCACCAGCTCGGCCAAATCTCACACACGATTTCCCCAGCTGTTCCGCAGCAGCTGCCAACGCACGCACACGAGATTGCCGAACCGACGCTGACTTTGGAACTGCACCGGACCTCATACGCGTACGACGGCGCCGCAGACCCCAGCGAACCGGGCGGGATCTCTGCCATCTACAAGGACTTGATCGCCAATGAGGAACGCCTACAGCAAATTTACGACGACGTCATTGAAGCTTACGAACAGAACTCCCGAATCCTAGTACTGACTACGTGGAAAGCCCATCTTGAGTCCCTGAGGTCCCGGTTCGAGGCGGCTGGTCTGAAGCCAGTGGCTTTCACTGGAGCGATGAAAGCCAAGGAACGACAGGCCGCCGTCGACCTTCTTGCCACCACCGATGATGGGCAGCCTCTGTTGGTCTTGGGCACCGGCTCATACATTGGAGAAGGCTTTGACTGCCCCAAACTGGATACCCTGTTCCTTGCAGCGCCTGTGTCCTTCAAAGGCAGATTGGTCCAGTACGTCGGCCGGGTAATCCGGCCGTACCCGGGGAAAACTGTGGCGACAGTTCACGACTACTACGACGAATCAACACCCGTACTGGCCGCATCCCTGAACAAGCGGGCTCCAGGCTATGTCTCGCTCGGGTTCCCTGATCCGCGCAAGCTCAAAAGCAGATGACATCGTCCCCAGGACCGTAGGCGGCGGTGTCTGCGTTGCCACAACACTTCGGAACCGTATTCTCGAGAGGTCACCTTCGGGCAGCCGGATACGTCTCACGCCAATGAACTACCTGATACCGCTTTCTTAGTATCATCGAACATGGACATGAACCTGCGTGTTTCAGAAGACGGTGACCGCCGTCCGGGTGAGCCTACTGCCAAGGCGCACACCTCCAAGTCGGCGCGTCTTGGTCAAGTTGCCGGTTCGGACGTCCAGCGTCACCGGCACAAGCAAGAAATCAGCGCGGGCCTGGACTTCGTTATGCGCCACGACGCCGATCTGCTGAAGCGCCTTGAGGATGCCTGAGTACTCTCCTCGAATACGACGACATCATCGCCTTGCCTGGCCACAACCCTCATGGGTGTGACGGCTCGTCCCTCCTGCACGTCCAACAAGTGGCGGCCCGCAATATAGCACTTGAGTTGTAGAACACCTGAGTTGTATGATGGACTCGATGTGGAATGTTGACGTGGGCCTAGTTGAGCCGTGGCTGTTGGGTCTTGACCAAGACTCGTATGAGCAGATTGTTGGTGCATTAGAGCTTCTCGCCGAGCGCGGACCTCAACTTGGTCGTCCCTTGGTCGACACAGTGGTTCGTTCACGGCATAAGAACATGAAGGAGTTGCGGCCGGGATCGAGCGGGCGGTCGGAACTGCGAATCCTGTTTGCCTTTGATCCGGAGCGGCGGGCGATCTTGCTTGTCGCAGGGGACAAGACGGGCAACTGGAGCAAGTGGTACAAGAAGAACATTCCGGTTGCTGATGACCTGTTCGATGATCATCTGAGGATTCTGAAAGGAGGGGCATAGTGGCGAAGTCCATGGAGGAACTACTGGCCAAGCGTCCGGTTGACCGGGCAGCTGTGAACGCCCACAAGAAGCGCATGGTCGATGAGGTCCGGGCCTACCGGCTTCGGGAGCTCCGCGAGGCCTCTGACCTGACGCAGGTCGAGCTAGCTGGGCGCCTGCATGTCAGCCAGAACAGGGTGTCCCGCATCGAGCACGGTGACATTGATCGTGCCCAGGTCGATACTTTGCGGAAATACGTCGAGGCGCTCGGCGGCCGGCTTCGTGTCGAGGTAGAGCTAGGCGACGAACGAATCCAGATCGCCTGACGAAGCGACTCGGAGCGATCCGCGACGGCAGCCGTCTTGCCCGTACAGCGCGGTCTAAAAGATGGGAAAAAGGGGTGTGCACAATGTGCACACCCTGGGCTTCGGATCGGGCCGTACTGGTTGCGGACTGGGCCGGATTCCGCATGTTTCCGCGGGAGTCCAGTGTTTGCAGGGGCGCGAAGGCAGTTCGAGTCCCACCTCGGGCACGTGTTTTCCCTGTTCAGAGGCTTGTGGACCTCTGAGTGTGCACAAATTGTTCACTTGTGGGCCCCGTCGGGGGGCCTTTTTTTTGGCCGGTGCTGTGGCCGGGTGCTGCTATCTTGCTTGCGAGTGGTGTTGCTTGTTACTTGTTCATGGCAGGAAGCGCCAGGAACTGCATGACCGGTCGGTTCCGTGCGGGCGGTTTTGCCTTGGATGTACCCATTTCTGATGTCACGACTGTTCATGGGGGAGTTTCAAGGTGACTGCATGACCGAATGACTCAGCCCGCGGAAAATTGTGGCGTGGCGAGTTCTGGAAGACTCCTTATGACTCGCTCAGGGCTGTTGCCACTGGTGATTTCTGCCGCTGCCCGGGGCGGACCTGCTGTAGTCGAGGCACGGACCCCGCTCGGTCTAGAGCCATCGCCGCCTGCCAGTCAAGGAAGACAGAAACTCTGGCCTGCCAGAATGACACGCTCGGTGACCTCATCAACGATGCCGATGCCGTCAACTCGGGTCAGGATGCCGCGCACGGCGTATGTGGCCACCACGGCTTCCGTCTGCTCGTGGTAGAGGTCGAGGCGGTGGCGGATGACGGCTTCGTTGTCGTCGCTGCGGCCGGTTTCCTTGGCACGGCCCAGGAGGCGCGCCACGAGTTCCTCGTCGTCGGCGGTCAGCTGCACGACGACATCGAGCCTCTGATTTCCGTCGGCCAGGATTTCGTCCAGGTAGTCGACTTGGGCCGTAGTGCGCGGGTAGCCGTCGAGCAGGAAGCCGTCCTCGACATCGCTTTCGCTGAGGCGGTCACGGACCATCTTGTTGGTCGCCCTGTCCGGAACGAAGTCGCCCGCGTCCATGTACTTCTTGGTTTCGACGCAGAGTGGCGTCTCACCCTTGACGTTTGCGCGGAAGATGTCGCCGGTGGAGATCGCAACGACGCCCAGGCGCTCCGAAATGCGTTCCGCCTGCGTACCCTTGCCGGAACCCGGTGGTCCGATAATCAATATTCTGGTCATCGCAATAGCCTTTCGTAGTGATGTTTGCTGGGGCTGCGTATCGGATTCACGGCCGCTGTGGGATGTCGGGGACGAGCGCCATCGGGAGTAGATGCCGCAGAGTATGGTCGCCACGAAGGCGGATTTCGTCCGGATGCCCCCGGCTGGGTTAGGTTCCTGCCGTTCGGCCGTATCAGCTGCGTTTATTTCCGCACGGACTCTGCTGGTGGCCGAACCGTCGGTTCACTTAGTTTGAGCCGGTAGGTGACGGGGAAGAGCTGAACGCCTGTCTTCTCGGTGATTTTCCCCCAGATGCCGTGAGGCAACCAGATGGCGGCCGCGGCGCCGATAAGGCCGAGAATGATCAGGTACCAGGAGCCGTAGCCGGCGAGCAGTTGTTGCAGCACGAAGAAAACGATCGCCCCGATCAGCGGCCCTTCCAGATAGCCGATTCCGCCCACAATGACGATGAAGATCATGTAAGCGGACCATTGGACGCTGAAGATCGCTTCGGGTTGGACGCTTAGAGCGTCGATGATCAGCAGTCCGCCGGCTGCGCCGCATCCTGCTGCGGACACCAAGTAGACGAGGCGTTTGGAGCGTGTGACATCCACTCCGTTGGCCTTGGCGGCTGTTTCGTCGTCGTCGCGGACAGCTGTCAGGGCCAGGCCGGTACGGCCGCGCAGCAGCAGGTAGCAGCCCAGGATGGTCAACACCGCAAGGGCCAGTGCCACCCAGTAGACCAGGGCGCCCCGAAATACCGGATCGAGTCCCCTGAGCCCCGGCAAGGACTTGCCGCTGGCGCCTCCCAGGTCAGCGAAACGGATGACGATCAGCCGGTAAACCTCGGCGATCACCCAGGTGCCGACAGCGAAGTAGTCGCCGCGTAGCCGGAACGCGAGCCAAGAAGTTGGAATTGCGAACACCGCGCAGGTCAGTGCAGCGAGTGGCAGGGCCAGAAAGGGCTGGACGCCCATATTCGCGAATGCCAGCACCGAGTAGGCGCCGATGCCAACGTAGGCCTGCTGGCCGATCGAGACCATGCCTCCGAAGCCGGCGAGGAGATTCCACATGCTGGCCATGATCAGCAACACGAAGAACATCACGAACGAACTGGTCGTGCCTGTGTGGGCCACGTATGGCATGGCAACCAGGGTAACGACGGCGGCTGCGAGGAGAACCGCCCAAGTTTTGTGGTCACGTCCGGACCGGACGACGATGGCCGGGAATGAGGGGGAGAGGGGTTTCATGGTTATACGGCTCTCTGTGGAATCAGGCCCTGGGGCCTGAAAGCCAGGACGGCCAGGAACACCAGGTGGCCGGCCAGCAGCGTGCTGGAGGGATCGATGTGGGCGGCAAACGCTTGTGCCAGTCCCAGCACGGTGCCGCCGAGAAGGGTTCCCCACAGCGACCCGAGACCTCCGATAACTACGGCTTCGAAGGCGAGGATCAGTTGGGCGGGCCCAATGGAGGGTTCGAACGAGGACCGTGCACCGGACATGATGCCGGCCAGGGCTACGGTGCCGAAGGCCAGAGCCGTTGCGACGGCGTAGAGGTGTCGGGAGTTGGCGCCGACGAGCGACGCTGCTTCGGCATCATCTGAGACAGCCCGCATCATGCGCCCGGTTCTGCTCCTCTTCAGGAACAGTTGGATGCTGACTATGACGCCCACTGCGAGCAGCAGGGCCAACAGGCCGATGTATGACACCGATATCGAGTCGTTCAGCCTGAACGATCCGGTGTTCAACGCACCCATGTCAATGGAGCGCGTGTCGGCGGAAAACGCCTCCAGCAGGCCGTTCTGGATGATGATCGAGAGGCCAAAGGTGACTAGGAGCGTGGACAGCGAGTGATCAGGTGTGACCCCAATCACCAATCTTCTTTTCACTGAGCGAAAAGAAATCTGAAATGAGAGTCGAAATCCTTACTGACCAAGGGTTATTCAACCTTTGCTTTTCACCAAATGAAACAGGGGTTAGAGTTTGATCTATAGCCGAACGACAGGGATGGAGGAGGACCATGGCAGGTACTGATGCCGCTTCGCCTGGAAAATCAGTCACGGAACGGGCTTTCGCGGTACTCATGTCCTTCGATATGGCGCATCGTCAGATGACCCTGTCGCAGATTTCCCGACGGAGCGGGCTGCCGGTGGCAACGACCTTCCGGCTCCTTAATCATCTCGAAGCCATCGCGGCAGTCCAACGGGATCCTGCAGGGCGCTACGCCATCGGCCCCAAAATCTGGGAACTAGGAATCCTCGCACCCACACACGACGTCATCGGAATGGGAACCCGCCCTCTTTTGCTTCGTCTTGCGACAAAATCGGGGATGATGGTCCGCGTGTTCGTTTGCAACGGAGAGCAGGCGCTCTGCGTGGAAGAGGTTTTGGCCAATGGTGCCAGCGCGCCGGGCAGCGGGCCTGGAATGACCCTGCCACTCGTCGACTCGGCCGCCGGATATGTCCTCATGGGAGGGATGACCCCCGCAGCCAGGAGCGCCTTGCCGCTGACTCGCGCCACGTTCGCCCGGTTGGAGGAGAGCATCACCGCTGCCACAGAACGTGGTTGGGCGCGACGATCTGACGCCGCAGGGCACGTCGAATATGCCGTCCCGATCTGGGCTGAAGGCCGGCCGCCTATGGCTTTGTCCCTGAGTACACCGCCGACGGCCTCAGTCGCTGGGCGGCCAGGGGTTTCCATCGAGACGATGATCCCCGAGATGAGGGGAGCCGCCCGCAGCCTTGCTGCCATCCTCGCACCCGCGCATCGGACTGACGCGGACCCTTTAGCAGCCACCAGAAGGGAGAGTGGCGATGAGTAATGAGCCATACAAAAGCTCGGCGAAGTCCGTCACCGCGAGGGCGCTGGCCGTACTTGCCGCTTTCGACGTCGAAAATCCACTGCTTACGCTCAGCCAGCTCGCCCGTAGAGCCGGGCTTCCTGTGGCAACCGTGTACCGACTTGCCGGCGAACTCGAAGACGGACGTTTCCTCGACCGGGACAATGCGGGCCGCTACGGCCTCGGGGTGCGGCTGTGGGAGATGGGCCTGCTGACACCCATCCACGGACGGCTGCGTGAGACAGCCATGCCCTTCCTCCTCAACCTCCAATACGACTGCCGCGAAACCGTGCAGCTGGCCGTATGCGACGGAACGAATGCCATCTACATCGAAAAACTCACCTCCGAGGTATCCGTTCCCCTTCAGAGCCGCATCGGTGCCCGCATACCGCTCCACGCCACAGGCGTCGGCAAAGTCTTGCTCGCCTTCAGCCCGGAGGCCTTCGCCGACGTAATCCTCGCCATGCCCTTAACCCAGTACACCCCGGAAACCATCACCGACCGAAGGTCTCTGTCGCGACAGCTGGCGCAAATCCGACAGAGCGGCTATGCCCAGAGCCACCAGGAATATCTGCTCGGATCCACTTCCATTGCCGCCCCCGTCATGGTGGATGGCGCCGTCCAAGCGGCCATCGGCATTGTCAGCTACGGCCTCAGGACGGACTTGGACCAGTACGCACCGTCCCTGCTTCGCGCCGCGGACGGATTGGCCCGACGCCTTGAAGACGCAGCCGGAACCGCGTATCCGAGCATAAGCGCCCCGGTCCCGGGAGGGCAGCGCTGACGGCACCGGCCCGACGCCGGCCTGTGAACGCGCAAGAACAGCCCCTGACCGTTCCGAACCGCTCCCGGACAGAGCTGCAGCAGGCGCTCTGTCACTGCCCCGCACTGAAGGAGGAAAACCCATGCCTTATGAATACCGGCTCGACGTCGAATCGCTCGTGGCCATCGACATGCACGTCCACATCGAAGTGGATGACCACGGCCATAACGCACTGCCGTCAACACTGGTGAAAGCAGCCAGCAAATACTTCAAGACCAGTGGTCCCCGGCCCGCTCTGAACGAAATTGCCGACATGTACCGGGAACGCAAAATGGCGGCCGTCGTCTTCACCGTGGATGCTTCCAGTCATCTCGGCCATCCACCAAACAGCAGCGAGGAAATAGCCCGCGGCGCAGCCGAAAACAATGACGTCCTGATCCCATTCGGGTCCGTGGATCCGAACCACGGACCCGAGGCCATCAACCGCGCCGTCCGGCTAGCGGAGGACTACGGCGTGCGTGGATTCAAGTTCCACCCAAGCGTCCAGAACTTTGACCCTAGCAATACCGAGTTCTACCCCCTATACGAAGCCCTTCAAACGCTCAAATTGCCGGTCATTTTTCACACAGGCCAAACAGGCATCGGATCCGGACTCCCCGGTGGGTTCGGCATCAAACTAGGGCTATCAAACCCCATCCTGCTCGATTCCGTGGCCGCCGACTTCCCCGACCTCCAAATCATCATGGCCCACCCCTCCGTCCCCTGGCAGGAAGAAGCTCTGGCTGTAGCGACTCACAAACAGAATGTTTGGATAGATCTCTCGGGCTGGTCGCCGAAGTACTTTCCGGCAAGTCTGGTACGGCAGGCAAATTCACTCCTGCAGGACAAGGTGCTGTTCGGCTCAGATTTTCCTCTGATCACACCAGACCGGTGGATGAAAGACTTTGCGCTGCTCGATCTGCACGACGAAGTCAGGCACAAAATACTCAAAGCCAACGCAGTTCGCCTGCTCGGACTCTAGCCAAAAAAGACTATCGGCCCAACCCAGCCTAATCAGCGAGTTGTTGTGTGAGCACTTCGAATTCCTCCACACCAAGGATCTGCATATGTTGCTCGGCGCTCGTCTCCGCACGGATTTTGTCCGCCTGCTGCTTACTCCCCGCCAGGGCTTCTTCATCACCCCACAGAGTGATCGAAAGTGACTTGTTGTCCTTTCCAAGCAAGTAATAGATTCCCAAGCATCCCGGAAGTCCAAGCACCCGCTTAACCGTCTCGTCTGAAGGTGCGCCGGAGCTGCCCGGACCGGGCCGGTAGGTGCTGACTCGAGCAAACATAATCATCCTCCGATAGTGGCGTGAGAGAGCCCTTCTTGCCACTACCCTGCGAAAGGGGCCCGCGCTGGCTGGTCCCCGGGAGGTCCAGTGGCATGGCCTCTCCCACAAGTAAGCGCCCAGTCGCTCGAAGGTGCAAGGTAAGAGGTTACGCAGCGCACGAGCCCTCGCCAGCTTGACGCAATAAACCCATAGGCGCTTCGTTCCCGCGTTTCCCGGGTTTTTGAACTGGCAGGGGCGGGTATTCATGAGGCGGGAGTAAGCCTCGTGAAAAGGAGTCAGACCTTCGGAAAAGCCTTAGAGCCACCGATAGGCCGTCAGGATCAGTCAGATTCCCGGGTCCCAAGTGCCTCCATATCCGCGGGGGTCCAGAATCGTGCAATCAGTGATGGGTGCCGCCGTGGGCGTCGCAGCGGCGCCGTCACCCGCGTTGTGTCCTCCGGGGTCAATTCCAGGTCGGCGTAGCCGCCTTAGCGGCGCCACGGGTCCATCCAAAGCCGTACCATTGAATGGAACTTCAACCGACGACGCGAAGGATTCAGCCGTGGCAAATTCTGCATCAGGTGATTCCGTGGTGGACCGCGTGGTTCGGGTGATTGCGGCCTTTCCTGAGGGCGTGACGTCGCTACCGTTGTCCGACCTCGCTGCAAGGTCAGGCCTTCCGTTGTCTTCGGCCCACCGGCTGGTCCGGCAACTTTCCGAGCACGGCCTGTTGGAACTTGGCGTCGGTGGGAATGTGCGGCTCGGGCTGCGGCTATGGGAACTTGTCAACAGGAATTCGCCCACGTTGGCACTGCGCCAGGCGGCGATGCCCTTCATGGAGGATATCCAGCAGGTCCTGAATCAGAACGTGAATCTGGCCGTGCTGGATGGCTGGGAAGCGCTCTTTGTGGAGCGGCTTTCGCGGCGTGGATCCGTCGCTAACCGGGCACGGATTGCAGGGCGAATGCCCGTACATATTTCCTCTGCCGGACTGGCGTTAATGTCGCACCAGAGCCGTGAGGTGCAGGCGGAGTACCTCGAGCAATTCGCGGACCCGGCCGGTAGGTTGACTACCGACGGCGTCCGCCATTTGCTGGCCGAAGCCGCCCAGCAGGGCTACGCGCAGCTCGCTGGCGTCGTCGACCCGGATACCTGGGGCATTGCCGTTCCGGTCTTGGACGGCAAGCGGCGGACGGTGGCGGCGCTCGGCGTCGTAGTTCCGCTGGCGGAAATGCGTTTCCAGGCCCTGGTTCCGGCGCTGCAGACAGCGGCGCGGGGGATAGGCCGCCAACTCGGCGATTAATCTTACTTCCGTTCAACAGAAGATAGGTAACGCCAATCATGCAGCGCACGCCACACTGATTCCAGACTCATCCCGGTCCGAAACGCCGGGATCCGTAACGAAGCGAGGAATACCATGGCACGCACAACCATCACCACCCAGGTGGCCATCATGGGCGCAGGCCCTGCCGGCCTCATGCTCTCCCACCTGCTGGCCAAGCAGGGCATCGAATCGGTCGTGGTGGAAATCCGCACCCGCAAGGAAATCCAGGAAACCGTCCGGGCAGGCATCCTGGAGCACGGGACCGTGAACATGCTGGTGGACTCCGGCGTTTCGGACCGTGTGCTGCGCGAAGGCGACCGCCACGACGGCATCGAGCTGCGTTTCAACGGCGAAAGCCACCGCATCGACTTCAAGGACCTCGTGGGCGAGTCCGTCTGGCTCTACCCCCAGACCGACGTGTTCGCAGACCTCGCCGCACGGCGGGAGGCCGACGGTGGCGACGTCCGCTACAGCGTCACGGACACCACCGTTCACGACCTCGAAGGCAAGCCGAAGGTCTGGTTCACCGACGCTGACGGCATGGAGTTCGAGATCCAGGCCGACTTCCTCGTGGGCGCCGACGGTTCCCGCAGCCACTGCCGCCGCCAGGTGCCGGAGGCCGCGCGGACCCAGTATTTCCACGAGTACCCGTTCGCCTGGTTCGGTATCCTCACCGAGGCCCCGCGCAGCGCGGATGAGTTGATTTACGCCAACTCCGAGCACGGCTTCGCCCTGATCAGCCAGCGCACCGAGACCGTCCAGCGGATGTACTTCCAGTGCGACCCCAAGGAAAACGTGGCTGACTGGGATGACGAGCGGATCTGGTCCGAATTCCGCAAGCGCGTCAACGGCAACGGCTTCGAGCTCAAGGAAGGCCCGGTCCTGGAAAAGATGGTCCTGCCCTTCCGCAGCTTCGTCCACACGCCCATGCGCCACGGCAACCTCTTCCTGGCCGGCGACGCCGCCCACACCGTCCCGCCCACCGGCGCCAAGGGCCTCAACCTCGCCATTCACGACGTCAAGATTCTCTTCGAAGGCCTCGACTCCTTCTACTCCAACGGTTCCACCGCGCTGCTCGACTCCTACAGCGACCGCGCTCTGGACCGGGTATGGAAGGCCCAGCACTTTTCCTACTGGATGACGTCCATGCTGCACACCGTCCCCGGCGCCGACGACTTCGATCGCGCCCGCCAACTCGGCGAGCTGCACTCCGTGGTCTCCTCACGGCACGGCAAGGCCTACCTGGCGGAGTCATACACAGGCTGGCCTGCAGTCGGATAGACGTGCGCCTGATGTGGAGGAACAGGAGAGCGATGACTCCCGAGCGTGCTTTCAAGATGGGCTTGGATGTCCTCAGGTGAGGATCCGGCTGGGTAAGCCATAGGGGAAGGTGACGCCCGCGAGCTCGGCGAGCTCGCGGGCCCGACGCATCACAGAGGCCATTGAAAATCTGCGTGTTTATCGGCCGAGCCCATGGCCGCAAGATAAATCCCGCAAGAGCAAACCGCGGCTACACGCCGCTCTCGCCGCAGTGTGAGTCCGGCGGGGCAAGCATTTGCACGCGCCAGCCATCCAGATGGCCGCGAACGTCCGTTCGACGGCCCAGAACAGGCCGACGCCCGGATCCCTGAGCATCGTGGAAGGAATCCCGGAACACCACCATTCATGCAACCCCCAATGCGTGGAAACATGCAGTAATGCAGGAAGGCTCTAATTTCAGTCGCTGCGGGCCAGATCCACGTGACGCGCCGAAATCGCAAATAATTTAGTTAGCGCTTCTGACCTGCGGAAACGTCAGGTTCTTCGCGAAACGGGAGTTCTCGCATCCACTGCTACTCCCGTACTTTGAACGCCGATAATGGACCATATGTAGCCCTGTTGGTTCAAGGCTGCAGTCATTTTCCAATGGGGAGCGCTCGTGAGGGCAAAGTTTGTGCAGCCAACGGCTAGATAGTCACTGACCCCAAACGGGTAAGTTCCATTCCGCGCAGTTCACGACCCGCCCGGCTTTTCCGTCGGCACACGGCCGGCCTGAAGCTTAGGCGATGGGCCGCAATTAATTCTGTTCCGGAATGACGCAAACGTAGACCGGCTTGGCTAGTCGGTTTCCGGTCCTGAGCAGTAGTGGCATTCCTCAGAACACAGGTCGGTCATGACGCGGCCAGCTGTAGTTCGTAGCCATCCTGGATGTGAAACAGTCGGCGGCCACCAACAGGGTCGTGGACCCAAATGATGTCACCGTCCGCTGTCCGGGCGTCCACTAAGCCGACATACTCTGTGCACGCGCTGCTGCCCAGCTGCACTTTGTCTCCAACCTGGACATCGTCCCAGCCGGAACCTACGCGATTCATCTTTGAAGACAATTCTCTCCTCGGTGTTGTTGGCAGCTGATTTCAATGGCCTGCTCTAAACGACAGGCGGGACCCCCGCTGGGAGGAATGACGAGTGAAGCTGGCCAGGGTTGTTCAAGCGTCCGGCCCAAAGGGTCCCAGACAGGATCGACGGGTATATGCCTTCTGCTGTCGCATGCTCCAGCATTTGGTCGTAGACAGCATGATAGGAGGGTGTCCAGGCTTGAGCCCGCAGGGCTACGAGCCGTTTGAAGCGCGCCACGCTAAGAGTGGTGAGTCGGCTTCCCGTAAGCGTGAAAGATTCAAAGACCGAGTGATCCTGTGGAATTTCTCGCCGGACACCAGCTCGTCCTCTCATAAATTGTCCCGTAGGCGGCATTATCCGTCAGGCTGACTATGAAGACGTCACGGGTGATGCGGTTAACCAGCATCCCCTTCTTAAGCTCCCGGGCCCTGGGCTGAAGCCTGTATACGGCTGACTCAATCATGCTTTCCATTTCGGTTCTGGCACGGATTGTAACCACGACAGAGTCGATGGTTTTAGTAGCAGGCGTCATGGTGTGTTCCCTCTTTTTCTGATCGACGGCCGATGAAGATCTCAAATGAATCGAAATTTACAGGCAGCCGACTACTCGTGATTGTGTCTCTGATCCAGAACAATCCCAAAGCAGGGATGGCTTCATCCACCGGCCCCCGGTGGTGAACTTTATGACCTTGTCGTACCTCGACGAGATCGCCTACGGAAAGGTGACTGAAGTCGTATGACCGAAACCTGTGTGAGTGTAGGGCCAGTGTCGGGTCCATGGAGGCCGGCCATGCGTGGCTCATGTCGTGGGCCTAGCTGCTTCCACTTCTGCGCGGTCCACGGCTGCCCTTGTTCCCTGCGTCAGGAAATCGGGCCTTGGTGCTGGCCCTTGTAAAGGTGAGTAACGGGTCGGCCCGTCCTTCTGGGCAAGGTAAATGGAGCGTTTTTTCATCTTCTTAATCCAGATAGTTGTTCAACAGCGGGGAAACGTAGTCGTTCAATTGCGGGAGTGCCCAGTGGGCCACGTAGTCCGTGGCCTACTGGCTCCTCTGTGGCGGGATTCCGTAGTTAGGTGCCAGTGCGGATCAGTTTCCGGTTGACGAATTCGTCCATGCCGTACTTCCCCAGTTCGCGCCCTACGCCCGAGCGCTTGATGCCGCCGAACGGCAGCTCAGCGGCGGTGCCGGGGGCTTCGTTGATGTAGACCATGCCCGTCTCCAGGCGGTCTGCGATTTCCTGGGCCTTGGCCGCGTCAGTGGACTGGATGACGGCCCCGAGACCGTAGACGGAGTTGTTGGCGAGCTCCACAGCCTCATCTTCGGAGGAAACGCGGTACAGGACAGCAACGGGGCCGAAGAGCTCCTCGGAGAAGGCGCGCATGTCCGCGGTGACGCCGGCAAGGATTGTCGGCTGGAACCAGGCGCCGGCCTGTTCCAGCCGGCTGCCGCCGGCGAGTACGGTGGCACCCTTGGCGACGGCGTCGTCCACCTGTGCTGCGAGGCTGTCGCGGGCAGCGGTGGAGGAGAGCGGCCCCATGAACGTGTCGGCCTCTGTGGGGTCGCCCACCTTCACGGAGGAGACGGCACTGACGAACTTCTCGACGAATTCGTCATAGACGGCGTCAGCGACGATGATGCGCTTGGCTGCGTTGCAGGCCTGGCCGGTGTTGCCGAAGCGGCCGAACAGGGCGTGCGTTGCTGCCTGGTCAACGTTGGCCGAATCGAGCACCAGGAACGGGTCTGAGCCGCCGAGTTCCAGTACGACCTTCTTGAGGTTGCGGCCGGCGATTTCGGCGACGGCGGATCCGGCCCGCTCCGAGCCAGTCAGGGAAATACCCTGCACTCGGGGGTCGGCGATGATGTCGGCGACCTGTTCATTGGTCGCGAAGATGTTGACGTAGGCGCCTTCGGGAGCGCCCGCGTCCAGGAAGATCTGTTCCATGGCCAGGGCAGACTCGGGGCACTGGGGTGCGTGCTTGAGCAGGATGGTGTTGCCGTTCATCAGGTTGGGCGCGGCGAAGCGCGCCACCTGGTAATACGGGAAGTTCCACGGCATGATGCCCAGGAGCACACCCAGACCGTCTTTGCGGACAATTGCTTTGCCGCCGGCCACAACGTCAATCTGCTCGTCTTCAAGGAAGGCGGGGCCGTTGTCGGCGTAGTAACGGTAGATGGACGCGACGATGTCCACTTCTATCTGGGCCTGGAAGACGGGCTTGCCCATTTCCCGGGTGACGATCGCGGCGAGTTCATCGCGGCGCTCGGTGTAGAGCTCGGCGACGCGTCCCAGGAGCTTCACGCGGTCGGGCAGCGCCGACTTGTTCCACCGTTTGAAGGCGGCGTCGGCGGTGGCTACTGAGGTTTGGATTTCTGCGTCGGTGGCGGTGGGGTAGTCCCTAACGGATTCGCCGGTGGCCGGGTTCGTGACGGCATACAAACTCATGTTGTTCTCCTTCTGGCCGGATCGCTTAGGGGAGGGCGATCTGCGGGTCGGTGATGACGTGGATGATTGCTGGAATGCGCTGGTCCTGCACGGCCTTCAGTGCGCGTTCGACGGCGAACGCTGCGTCGTCGTCGCTGGTGACGGTTTCGCCGTGGCCGCCGAAAGCGCGGGCGAAGCTTGCGAAGTCGGGGTTCTTCAGCTGGGTGCCGCTGACTCGGCCCGGGAAGTGGTGTTCCTGGTGGTCGCGGATGGTGCCGTACTGGCCGTTGTCCATGACGATGATGAGCATGGCGGCCCCGTGCTGGACGGCGGTGGCGAACTCCTGGCCGTTCATCAGGAATTCTCCGTCTCCGGCGATGGCGACTGCCAGGCGTTCCGGGCTCTCCAGGGATGCCGCAACCGCTGCCGGGACACTGTAGCCCATGGATCCGTTGCGCATGCTCAGCTGGGACGGGAAGACGTTCGTGGGCAGGTACCGCTGCGCCCAGGCGCAATGGTTTCCGGCGCCGAAGCTGTAGACGGCGTCCTGCGGCAGGCGCCGGACCAGTTCAGAGATGACAGTGCTCATGTGGCCGGTTCCTTCACGGGTGGCCGGAAGGGCAGTCAAGTCCGGCAGTGCGCTGAAGGCGGCCTGTGCCGCGCGTCCGGCGGCACGCCAGGCGTCCCACTCTGCGGCCCTGCCCAGCTGGATGTCCTTGACGGCATCTGCGAAGGCGACCGGAGAGGCGAGGATGTGCGCGGTGACAGCACCGGAGCGTCCGCGCAGGGAAGTGTCGATGTTGACGAGGATATTGGTGGCATCCTGCGACTGGCGCAGGGTGTATCCGTCGGTGGGAACGTCCGTGGGTAGGGCGCCGATGGCCAGCAGGAGGTCGGCTTCGGCGAAGATCCGTGCTGTGTCCTGCGTGCGGCCGTAGCCCAGGGCTCCGACGAAGACCTCGGAGTTGAAGGGGATGCGGTCTGACGCGCGCCAGTCCTGGACCACCGGGATACCGTTTGCTTCGGCAAAGGTGGTTACGGCGGCCGCGGCTTCGGGGGTCCAGCGCTGGCCGCCCACGAAGATGGCAGGTTTTTTGGCGGCGGTAAGCGCCGTGGTGACCAGTTCCAGCTCCTTGGGGGAGACTGCGCCTTCGGCAACGGTGATCACCGGGTGCAGTTCGCCCGCGAACGGGTGCGTGATGACGTCTTCCGGAAGGCCGATGATGACCGGGCCGGGGCGGCCGGATTTGGCGGCGAAGAATGCTTCGGCCACAACTTCGGAGGCCCGGGAGGCTTCATCCAGCACTAAGACGCGTTTGGCCTGCGTGCCGAACCAGGCGTTGGGGTCAAACTCCTGGAAGGATTCGCGCTGGCGGTCGGCGACCGGGATCAGGCCGACGAACAGGACCATGGGGGTGGCGTCCTGCCAGGCTGCGTGGATGGCCACGTAAGCGTTCGCTGCGCCGGGCCCGCGGGTTACCATGGCCACGCCGGGTTCACCGGTGAACTTGCCGTGGGCTTCGGCCATGTAGGCGGCGCCGCCTTCCTGACGGCAGACGATGGTCTCGATGTCTGCTCCGTGGAGCCCGTCCAGTACGGCAAGGTAGCTTTCGCCCGGGACAGCGAAGACGCGGTTGACGCCGTGCAGTGCCAAGGATTCCACGATTGCCTGGCCGGCGTGCATTTTCTTATCCAAGGTGGTGCTCCTAAATATTGGGTCGCCGCCAAGGGAAACTAAGGGCGGGCTCGGCCGGCAAGGATCGTTCGAATGACGGATTCCTCAAGTATCGGCAGGCACGTTCATGCTGTCTAATACATATAAGGTCAGAAGTTCATATCAATTGGGCATGTCATCGCTCAGAGGCTGCCGGGGGTCGGCTAGGTGCCGGCGCCTTACAAGCTGCCGTGCGCCAGCTCGCCACCGACCACCGTTGCGGTCACCCTGATATCTCCGATGGCTTCTGCGGGAACGTCGTAAAGGTCCGCGGACAGTGACACGAAGTCTGCCAGCATGCCATGCGTTAGTGTGCCTTTGTAGTGGTCCTCGCGGGCGGCATACGCGCTGCCTACCGTGTAGGCCCGGACGGCCTGGGCGACACTGATGCGTTCTTCGGGAACGAATTCCGCTCCGGAGGACGTCCGCCGGTTCACCAGGTCGTGGATGTTCAGTAGGGGGTCTGCGGAGACGACGGGGGCATCGGTGCTGGCCGGGATCTCAATCCCCGCGTCGAGCAGGGCCTTGACCCGGTAGGAGAGCCGTGTCCGTTCGGGCCCGAGCGCCCGGGCGGCGCCGTCGCCGAGTTCGTTGATGAAACGGCCTTGGGGGACGGGAATGAGGCCCAATGAAGCCAGCCGCCGGATCTGCTCATCGCTCGCAACGTTGACATGCTCGATCCGGTGCCTGGTGTCGGAGCGCGGGTGGAGCCGCTGGGCTTCCTCGAAGATGTCCATCACCACGTCCAGAGCGGCGTCACCTATCGCGTGTGCGGCCACCTGCCAGCCAGCCCGGTGCGCTCCAACGATCTGCCGCCGCAGTTCCTCGGCCGGGAACTGGAGGAGCCCACGGTTTGCGTTCCCCTCCATGGCGTCGGCATGGTAGTTGCAGCACATGAAGGCGCTCCGGCCGATCAGGGAGCCGTCGGACAGGATCTTCGTCGGGCCAAGGCGCAGCCATTCGTCACCGAACCCCGTCCGCATCCCCAGGTCAAGGCCCAAACCGGGAACCGCGCCTTCGCCCTCGCCGAAATTGTCGCCGAGGCCATGGAGGGTGGTCAGGTATGGCATGACGGTGGCGCGCACGCCCAGCAGGCCAGCCTCGCGCGCGGCCTGGTAGCCGGCAATGTCGGACAGTGTGTGGCCGATGTGCTGCGGGGCGCCCAGGCCGGGCTCGGTAATGCTGGTGACACCGAGCTTTAGCAATGCGGCGCTGCCCGCACCAACCATGGCGGCGACGTCCTGCACAGAGGGCACGGGAATAGCATCCATGACCAGCGCCCTCGCCGTCTCCTGCAGCAGCCCGGAGGCCCTGCCATGAGCATCCGCCGGCGCCGACCCTCCCTCGGGGGCCTTGACGTTAAGACGGCCGGGGTAGCCGGCCCGTTCAAAGGCGGCCGTGTTGGCCACGCCCATGTGCCGTGAATTATGCATCAGCCACACGGGGTGTCCGTGGCTGACGGCGTCCAGCTGCTCCGCCGTGGGGTGCCGGTTGCCGAGGTGGTTCTGGTCGTAGCCGGCGCCTTGGACCCAGGTCCCCGCCGGTGCTGTTGCGCACGCACGCTCGACCGTGGCCAGAAGTTCGCCCATGGTGGCGCAGACTGCCGGACGGAGATCCGCCTGGATCAAGGCCTGGCCGACGTAACTCAAATGGCAATGCGCGTCGTTGAACCCTGGGACGATGGTGGCACCTGCCAAATCGTGAACTTCCCGGAACATGGCAGCCGGGAGTTCATCATCGAGGCTGACGATGCGTCCGCCGTTGACTCCCACACTGTGGGCCCGCGGACGCCCGGCGTCCTGGGTGCGGAACAAGCCGTTTGTGTAGAGGGCGTCGAAGAGCATGCACTTCTCCAGATTCTATGGATGACGTCAGTGGCGTAGCCTCCAGTATCAGAACCCTGCTTCATGCTGTCTAATGTTAAAAAGGTCTATTATCAATGCCTGTTCAGCATAGAGCAAGAGTGGGACTACTCTTCGACCAGCGCACCTTGGTTGTTGAGGAAGTCCCGCAGCCGGACGGCAACGGCCCGGATGGTCTCCTCGGCAAAGTGCCCCGGTATCCAGGCCGTATGAAGAGGCAGCCGGAGGACCCGCCCGGGCTGTCCGTTGCTGGCCGCCAGGATGCGGATGGGATGTGTGCCGTACGCGGGCAGGTCAGTCGTGACGCCTATTCCGTGCCCCGCTGCCGCCAGGGCCATGATGGTCCGCCCGTCATCGCACTCCGAAACCCGACGGAACCCCACATGGCTCTGGTTAAGGGCGTCATCGAGGATGTAACGGCTCACGCTCTGGTGCGAGGGCAGGATGGCATGGTGGTCACAGAGGGCAGCCAATGGAAGCTCCGATACCCCGGCGCGTGCCCATTCGTGGTCGGCTGCGACGTATGCGGTCAGTGGGATGCTGCCCAGCGGCATCGTGGTGAGTCCCGGTTCCGGCGCTGCCGGAGATACGGCGAAGTCACTGCCGTGAAGGAGCGCCTCGCTGATGGCGAAGTGGCTTGTTTCCCGCGTGATGATCAGCGGATCTTGCGGACCCGTGGTGGCGATAAAGGGCGCCAGGAACCCGCGCACGGAAGCGGCGGTGGCCGCAGCGACGAGAGTGGCAACCCGCCCTGCCCGTAGGGCGTCCGCTGCATCCTCCAGGCTTTGGGTTTCCAGCATGAGGCGACGGGCGGCCGGGACAAAGGCGCGTCCTGCCGGCGTCAGTGCCAGTTTGTTGCCCTGCGCCTCGAATAAGCGCAGCTTCAATTCATGCTCCAGGGTCTTAATCTGCCGGCTTAAGGCGGGCTGGGCAATGTGGATTTGCTCGGCCGCAGCCGTGACGGTGCCGGCATCAACGACAGCCAGGAAGTATTGCAAGCGACGAAGGTTCATACCTGAATCATGCCTTCTCGGCATACTTGAACACAAGAACCGCTATTGGCGGGTATGTAGTTGTGCGCCGTATGGTGATGGTCACATCATCGAAGTCGAACCATCCCACTGAGAGATCCACCCATGACTGCTCCCTCTTCATCCTCCACGGCCCGCGCCCCGGCCACCGGACCTAGCCCGTCAAGCCCCCGGAAAGGTCGTTGCCGCCGCATTCATTGGTACGGCCCTGGAGTGGTATGACTTCTTCTTGTTCGGCACCACGGCCGCCATAGTCTTCGCCCCGTTGTTCTTTCCCAGCAGCGATCCTGTGGCCTCCACGGTTGCTGCATTCCTGAGCTTCAGTGCAGCTTTTATTGCCCGGCCAATCGGCGCGATCATCTTCGGCCACGTCGGTGACAAGTACGCCGGCGAGGCGCACTCGTCGCCGCCGTGATGCTGATGGGCGCGGCGTCCACGCTCATGGGAATGCTGCCCACGTACGCAACGGCCGGCGTCGTCGCTCCTATCTTGCTGACACTGCTCCGGGCGGTCCAAGGCGTTGCCACGGGCGGCGAATGGGGCGGCGCTACTCTGATGGCCATTGAGTACGCCCCCGCCAAACGCCGCGGCTTGTACGCCGCACTCGTGCAGCTCGGCTCACCGGTCGGCACGCTGCTCTCCACGGGCGCAATCACCCTGGTTGCCCTCTTGCCTAAGGAAGACTTCATGGCGTGGGGATGGCGGCTGCCATTCATTGCATCAATCCTCCTGGTAGCTGTGGCACTCTGGCTCCGCTGGAACGTGGAGGAAACTCCGGAGTTCCAAAAACTCAAGGCAAGCGAGGGAACCAAGAAGGCCCCATTTATCGAATTGTTCCGCAAGTTCAAAGGACGGCTGGCCATAGGCGTCTGCACCTACCTGGTGGGCAATGCCGGTTTCTTCATCCTGACCACGTTCATGATCAGCTACGTGACCCGCGTGCTCGGCCTGCCATCCTCGGTCATCCTCACAGCCATGACCATCGGAGCCGTCGCCCAGATGGTTGTCACCGTCGCCGCCGGACGCCTCGCCGATAGATTCGGGCCCGCGCGGGTCGGAATCATCGGGTACTCCATTTTCCTGGCCCTAGCATTCCCCATCTTCTGGCTCGTGGATACCAAAGAGCCCGGACTGATCATCCTTGCCATGGTGCTGGCCTTCGGCCCCTGCGCCATCACCTACGCCATCATCGGCGCCCTCATCGATCGGCTCTTTCCGGCAGAGGTCAAGTACACGAGCATGGGGCTCTCGGCCAATCTGTCCGCCGTCATTGCCGGGTTCATGCCTGCACTGGCAACAGTCTTCCTGTCACTCTCCGGGAACGCTTCCTGGGGACCGGCCACGCTCCTGGTAGTCATCGGCCTGATCTCGCTCGGCGGTGCCATCGCGACGTCCAAAGTGCCCGCCAGCCGCACGTAGCCCTCACGGCAGATTTATACCCTTTCCGAAGCACCCCCGCAGCCCTGCTGCGGGGGTGCTTTCGTCCAGCGGCTGACCATGGGCTGCTTACCAGCGGGGTGCGACGGTGCTTCTTTACCGCTCTTGCCTATAGCGGATGACCCCGCCGGTGACCGTCATGCGGGCCTTCGTTTCCCTGATTTCAGCGGGGGTCGCGGCGAAGATGTCGGTGTCCAGCACGGCAAAGTCGGCCAGCATCCCGGGAGCCAGCGCGCCCTTCGAGTTCTCCTCCCCGGAGGCGTAGGCAGGGGCGACACAATAGCTATGGAGGGCCTCGGCCAGGGTGATTCGTTCCCGGGGTTCCCAGCCGCCGTCGGGCTTTCCCTCGCCGTTTGTCCTGGTCAAGGCGGCGTGGAGCCCATGGAACGGGTTGGGGAGTTCAACGGGGGAGTCCGAGCCGAAGGCGACGGTTGCCCCGGCATCCAGCAGGCTTCGCCAGGCGTAGGACGCCAGGCCGCGGCCCTCAACCATTCCCAGAATGGGGAGGTCGCTGGGGCAGTGCTGTGGCTGCATGGACGCCACGACACCAAGGGCCGCCATCCGCGGAACATCCGCAGGCTGCATGAACTGGGCGTGTTCAATCCGATGCCTCAGGCTGTGCCGTGCGGTAATGCCCCGGATCTCGGTCAGGGCATTGAGCACCAAGTGATTGGCGCGGTCTCCGATGGCGTGGACGGCGACGGCGATACCTGCCGTGGCAGCCCGGGTTGCCAGCTCCAGCAGCTCAGGGTACGCCGTTACCTCCATGCCGTGGCTGGTACCGCCCGGAAACGGCTCGCTCATGTGGCAGGTGTGGGAGCCGGCTGCCCCATCAGCGAAAATCTTCACCGCACCGTGGCGGATCCAGCTGTCGCCCTGCCCGGTCCGGAGCCCAGCGTCGATGCAGTCCTCCAGGTCGTCCTGGGCCAGCAGTTTGTGTACGCGCAGGGCGAGCGTGCCTTCGTCGCGGAGCTGCGTGTAGGCCGACAGAGCGTCAGCTCCATCGATGTCGTGCACTCCCGTCACGCCCAGAGACAGCAGGTATCGCTGGGTTTCCCGCAGTTGTTCCGTCAGATTTCCCGAGACCCCCGAAGCCGCGAGTTTCCGGACCGGATACACCGCACTTTCCCGCAGGATCCCCGTGGCCTCTCCGTGCGCGTCCCGGACGATCTCGCCGCCGGCGGGAGCCGGCGTCGTGCGGGTGATTCCGAGCGTCTGGAGCGCCTGGCTGTTGGCCCATACCGTGTGGCCGTCGGCGCTGGTCAGCGCCACGGGATTGCGCGGGCAGGCAGCGTCCAGGGCTGTGCGGTCCGGCTGCACGGGACGCTTCCATTTGTTGAAGTCCCACCACCCGCCGAAAATCCACTCACCTTCCTGGTAGCGCGGCAGTACGGCGCGGACGCCCGCCAGCGCTTCCTCCAGGCTTCCGGCCTGTCGGAGGTCCACTTCCTGCCTGGAACGGGCCAGGCTCGCCGTGTGGATGTGGGCATCCGTCACCCCGGGTATGACCACTGAGTTTTCCAGGTTGACGACGGCGGTACCGGAGGGTGCATGGGCGTGAAGCTCCGGGGCTGACCCTGCGGCCACAATGATGCCTTGGTCCACCAGAAGTGCACCGGCCCGGGGCTGCTGCGGATTGAGGGTATGGATATCGGCGTTGGTGAAGAGGGTGGGGGTCACCGAATCAGGGTACGGGCGGCGCGTTGGAAATGCCGCCCCGGTCCAGCAACAAACGGGTCACAGAGTCCGCCGTAGGCGCGGGACTGCGCCACTGCGGAGTGTCCAGGCCCGGGTGGTGGCCAGTAAATCCGAGTATTCAAAGCCAAAGCGCGCTTTTTGCATGCCAAAGAGGCATGGAGAATCAACAAAATGAGTCTTAGACGTTCTGGGATATGGATCACATACTCGATCAGCAGGTGTTCGCGTTATTCCCTCGCCGCCCTGCATTCGTACCGGACCAATCGAAGGACCATTCGTGAAACAGAATCACCAGTCAACGGCAGGCAACTTCGCCCGCCGAGGCCGCGGTCTCGTCCCCTTGGCTGCCGCGGCTGCGGTCATCGCCGTCGTCACTACAGGCTGCACCACTGGCGGAGCCAGCGGGGGAGCCACCGCGGCCGGGAAGGTCTCCACGGACACCATCCGCACCGTCCTGAACGCGGACCCCACCTCGTTCGCGCCCGTCGAGGTCCGCAACGCCGATGACTACATGGCAAACCGCCTCCTGTTCTCCACGCTGGTACGCCGCGATGAGAACAACCAGATCGTCTCCGATCTGGCCACGAAGTGGGATGTGACCCCCACGGAGGGCACGTTCACCATCCGCAGCGGCGCCGCATGCTCGGACGGGACCCCCATCACGGCCGGCGTGGTGGCGGAATCGCTCAAGCTGTTCGCCTCCCCGGGCAGCAAGTCGAGCTTCCGTCCCCTCGTTTTGGGTGAGGGCCCTGCTACCGTCACCTCCGACGACGCCGCCAATACCGTCACGGTCAAGCTCGCCCAGCCGTGGACCGATCTGCTGCAGGGTATGAGCCTGCACGCCACCGGTATCGTCTGCCCTGCTGGCCTCAAAGACCCCAAGGCCTTGACTGCCGGCGACGTTGCCGGCGCGTTTTCCGGCCCGTACACACTGACCAAGAAGCAGCACGGCGTCGGATACACCTTCACGCTCCGGGATGACTACAAGACATGGCCGGCCTACGAAACCAAGATCGAAGGCACTCCCGCCAAGACGATCGAGGCCAGTGTTAACGCCAACGCCAGCGCCGTCTCAAATGAGCTCCTGACCGGTACGAAGGACATCGCCAACATCCGGGGCAAGGACAGTACCCGGTTTGATGGCAACAAAGACTTCAGCACCAAGACCGTCCCGCAGGGCAGCCTGTACATGATGTTCAACGAGCGTCCCGGCCACCCCTTCGCTGACCCTGCCCTTCGCAAGGCGGTGGCCCAGGCCTTGAACGTGACCGCATTCAACCAGGCCGCGTCCGGCGGTCTGGGCGAAATCTATTCCTCCTTCGCCCACCCGGGCGTACCCTGCTCCAATAAGGACACCTCACTACTCATCACACCGGACCCGGCAGCTGCCCAAAAGGCTCTCACCGGCATCAAGATCCGTATGGTCGGCGCTCAAGTCTTCGGCCCCAACGGCGCCGCCAACACCTATGTCGCCGAAGCCCTCCGGGCCGCCGGCGCCGACATCGAACTGCGCAACGTGGACCTCGCCACGTGGAGCACGGACCTGACCCAGAAGCTCGACACATGGGACATCACCGTCATGGGCGGTATCAACGCCGGCGGCACCATGTTCGGCGCGTTGTCCCCGGTCATCGGCACGCCCGTGGAAAAGGGCGGCCTCAACTGGGGCGGCCTGGAGAATCAGCCCGTCCTTGATCTGGTAGCAAAGGCCACGACCCAGACCGACCCCACCGAACGCTGCGGCACCTACCAGGAAGCCCAGAAGATCATGATCGGCGAAGCCCACGTGATTCCGATGGCCAGCCTTCCCTCACAGATCACCACCAGGTCCGGCTTCGCCATGCACACGATGAATGGCCAGCCGGACGAGAGCACCATGCGGATCACGAAGTAAAGAAAAAAGGTTATGACTTCTTCAATCGCTGTTGAAGCTTCCCGCACTCCCGGCGTTGGTGCCGGGGGTGCGGGGGGCCGCTTTCTCCTCCACCCGTGGGCCGGGTTCCTGGTGCGCCGGCTTGGTGGGCTGGTGCTCTCGTTTGTGGTGCTTGTGATCGTGACATTCCTGATCGTGCCGCTGATCCCGGGGGATCCTGCCGTGATTGCCGCCGGTGACGGCGCCAGCGCTGAACAGGTCGCCAACGTCAGGGCCGAGCTGGGCCTGGACCTGCCGGTCTTCAGTCAGTTCTTCAACTATGTTTCGGGTGTCCTGCGCCTGGATATGGGTTCCTCGTTCGTGTCCGGTGAGAGCGTTGCCACCCTGATCTTCACGCGGTTCCCGTTCACCGCGGAGATCGCCCTGCTGGCCATCGTCCTGGTGCTGCTTTTGTCGGTGCCGTTGGGGATGAGCGTGGCGATCCTGACCCGGGGCGGGCGGAACAAGTGGCTGGATAACGCGTTCAACTTTTTGACCAGCCTGATCTACTCGGTCCCGCAGTATGTCGTCGCGACGTTGCTCGTGGTGGTTTTTGCCGTGACGCTGCGCTGGCTTCCGGCCGCGGGCGCGGCGACCCTGGACTCGCTGGTGCTGCCCACGGCGGCGCTGATGCTGGGCCCGGTCTGCGTGATTTCGCGGATCGTGCGGCGGGAAACGGCGGTGGTCCTGGACAAGGACTACATCCGCACGGCCCGCGGCTGGCGGCTGGGTGCGCTACGGACCAACGCACGCTATGTCCTGCCGAACCTGGTCACCACCACGTTGACACTCTCGGGGCTGATCCTGGCCGCCCAACTGGGCGGCGCCGTGGTCATTGAAACCGTGTTCGCCTGGCCCGGACTGGGGCAGGGGATCGTGAACGCCATCCTGCAGCGCGACTACCCGGTGATCCGGGGCATCATCCTGGTCCTCGGTCTTCTCGCGACCCTCATCATCATCCTGGTGGACTTGATCCTGGCCATCATCGACCCGCGCAACCTCGGAGGAACCTCAAGTGATGTCTAGGTTTAGGAGTAAGGAGTTCTGGACTCCGGCCATGATCACCGGCGCCGGTCTGCTCACGGCCCTGGTCCTGATTGCCATCATCGCCCCGCTGACCATGCGCCAGGCGGCCGAACAGCTGACCCCCAACGCCGCCCTCGGGCCGAGCGCTGAGCATTGGCTGGGTACCGATGACTTCGGCCGGGACCTCCTGGCCCGCGCCCTGGTCGCTACTCGGCTGACCCTGCTCATGACCACCGGCGCCGCCGCCATATCGGTCATCTCCGGGGTGGTCATCGGCCTGGCCATCTGGCTCTCGGGCCGCCGCGTCCGCGAAATCGCATTGCGCGTCCTGGAAACCGCCGTCGCATACCCGTCCCTGATCTTCGCCCTCGTGATCGCCGCCGTGCTGGAACCAGGAGTGTCCTCGGCTGTCATCGCGATCGGTATCGCCGGGATCCCCGGATTCGCCCGGATCACCGCCAACCTGGCCTCCTCGGTGTCCAACAGCGACTATGTCGTGACCGCCCGCCTGCTCGGCGTCAGCCCGGTCCGGATCGCGGCCCGGCACATGCTGCCTAACATGGCAGAGCCGCTGCTGATCCTCTCAGCCACCGTCTTCGCCCTGTCCCTGGTGGAGATCTCCGCGCTGTCCTTCATCGGCCTGGGCGTCCAGTCCCCGGAGTACGACTTCGGCCGGCTCCTCAACGACAGCCTCGGCGCGCTCTATACCCAACCGGTCGAGGCCGTCGGTCCCTCCGTCATGATCGCCCTGACCGGGCTCTCGGTCATGCTGATCGGAGACGCCCTGGCAGCCCACGCCGACCCGAGGGCCAAGCGCACCTTCTTCCGCCGCGTCCTGGCGCGCAACCGCACCGTCACCGTCCCGGACACCGACACCGCCCTTGTGCGGGTTGAGAACCTGCGCATCAGCATCCCCGGCCAGAACCAGCTCGTCAAAGGCCTATCGTTCTCGATCAACCCGGGCGAGGTAGTGGCCCTGGTCGGCGAATCAGGATCGGGCAAATCCCTCACGGCCATGGCCATCGCGGGCCTGCCCTCCGAGGACCTCGTCGTGGAAGCGGACCTCTTGCGGGTGGACAACATGAACATGCTCGCCGCGCCCAACCCCTCACGCCTGGCCAAGGAAATCAGCATCATCTACCAGGACCCGGGCACCACATTCAACCCGTCCCTGCGGATGGGCTCTCAACTGACCGAGGTCCTGCGCACCCACCTGGGCATGGGCGGGGCCAAGGCCCGGAAGGTGATTACCGAGGCCTTGGCCAGCGTGAACATCACCGAACCGGCGAATCGCCTCCGTCAGCATCCGCACGAGCTTTCCGGCGGCATGCGCCAGCGGGCCATGATCGCCGCCTCCATCGTGACCTCGCCCAAACTGATCGTCGCCGACGAGCCAACCACGGCACTGGACGTCACGGTCCAGGCCGAGGTTCTGCGTCAGTTCCGGCGGATCCACCGCGAACAGGGCACCGCGATGTTGTTCATCTCCCATGACCTCGCCGTGGTCCAGGCCGTCTGCGACACCATTCTGGTGATGAAATCCGGGGAAATCGTCGAGCGGCTCACTTCCGCGCAGCTGGCAGCCCGCGACGTCCACCACCCATATACCAAGGCGCTGCTGGCCGCGATTCCCACCCTGGATCTCGGTCCCGTAGCCTACACCGCAGGAGTTGGCACCCCATGAACGCGCACCCCCAGGCCCTCATCCACAGCGCCGGCACCCCCGGCAACGGCACGGACGTCCCCGCGGCCGCGTCCGTGATCAACCTCAACGTCAGCTTCGGCGCCGCCCACATACTCAAGGACGTCACCATGAGTGTCCCAGCCGGGACCGTGGTCGGACTCGTCGGCGAGTCCGGGTCCGGCAAATCCACCCTTGGCAAGACCCTGGTCGGAATTAATACACCCGCCAGCGGCGAAGTGCGGATCGGGGCTGAAGACTTCACAAAAATGCACGGCAAACGCCGCCAGCAGATGCGCCGCGAAGTCCAATACATCCCGCAGGACCCCTACTCCTCACTCAGCCCGCGCCGCACCACCGGACAAACCCTCGCCGAAGCCCTGGACCCTGTCGGCGCCAATCCCACAGAACACCGGGAGGTCATCGCAGCCGCGCTGGCACGGGTCAAACTCGATCCGTCCGCTGCCGAGAAATACCCCCATGAGTTCTCCGGCGGCCAACGGCAGCGCATCGCTATCGCCCGGGCCTTGATGCTTGAACCCAAACTTGTCATCGCAGACGAAATCACCTCAGCCCTGGACGTCTCTGTCCAGGCGGAGATCATCAAACTGCTCCAAAGCATGCGCGGGACCGTGGACTCGGCCATGCTGTTCATCTCGCACAACCTCGCCGTCGTCCAGCAGGTCTGCGACCAGGTTGTGGTCATGTACCAGGGCCGCATCGTCGAAGAAGGCCCCGTCGACTCTGTCTACCGCAACCCCCAACATGACTACACCCGCAAACTCCTAGCCTCCGTCCCCGGCTCACCCACCTTCACCCTCGACTAGAAGGACTCCACCCAAGGTCAGAGACGATATCGCCGTTGGGGGCCATGCTGGAACGGCCCCCAACGGTAGCGCTCACCGACGAGAACGGTGAGCGCTCGGTCTTGCCCGTCAATGCCTACGGTGGTTCTACTTACCCTGAGCAGACCAGTCATCGTCCACACTTGGTTTGAATGGGCCATTAGGCGCCACCCGTTCCCGGTGGCGCTCGGGGGCACCGACCATCCCGCGCGTGCCCGGGGCCGTACGTGAATTCGCCGGAGATTCCGCTCTCCATGCCGGGACGGTATGGTTCTGCTGCGATATAGGTCATGGACGGCAAGTCTTGGAGCTCACATACTCGAAGGAAGCCTTCCACTTAATGTGGATCACCGGTTCATTCGAAGGGAACACCGCGTGTCCGTCACCAAAATTCTTGAAGACGCCCATGAGCTGCACGGCGACATCGTTCAACTGCGCCACGATCTCCACCGCCACCCCGAACTCGGACTGGACCTGCCCCGCACTCAGGAGAAAGTCCTCACGGCACTGGCGGACCTGCCGCTGGAGATCACGCTCGGCAAAGGCCTCACGTCCGTGGGCGCCGTCCTCCGCGGCACTGCACCGACAAATCCGATAAACGGTACCCGGCCCACTGTCCTGCTGCGCGCGGATATGGACGCCTTGCCGCTCCAGGAGGAAACCGGCGTCGAGTACAGCTCGACAGTTGCCAACCGCATGCATGCCTGCGGCCATGACCTGCACACCTCGATGCTCGCCGGCGCGGCGCGCCTGCTCTCGGAACGGCGCCATCAGCTGGCCGGCGACGTCGTTTTCATGTTCCAACCCGCCGAGGAACAGCTCGCCGGCGCCCCGATGATGATTGAGGAAGGCATCCTGGAGCTGTCCGGCCGACAGGCCGACGCCGCCTACGGCCTGCACGTCTTCAGCGCCGGCGGCAACACCGGCCGCTTCGAAACCAAACCCGGCATCATGATGTCCGCCGCGGACGCCCTATTTGTTAAGGTCATCGGCCGCGGAGGTCACGGCTCAGCACCACACCAAGCCCAGGACCCGGTCCCGGTCATGGCAGAAATGATCCTCGGCCTCCAGCACATGGTCACACGCCAGTTCAACGCCCACGACCCGGTGGTCGTATCAGTCGGCATGGTCAAAGCCGGCGAGGCCATCAACGTCATCCCCGATACAGCCGAATTCGGGGCGAGCCTCCGAATGTACTCCGACGGCGCCAGGACCAAGATGCAGTCAGCCATTCCGCGGCTGCTAAAAGGCATCGCCTCCGCACATGGTCTTGAGGTCGACATCAACTACCACGTCGGCGGGCGGGTCACCGTGACGGACGAAGAACACACAGCCTTCGCCACTGAACAAATCACCGAACTCTTCGGCGCCGGGCGACACCACCGCCTTGCCGCACCGCTGGGCGGGTCCGAAGACTTTGCCGACGTACTCGCCCGGGTGCCGGGCAGCTTCATCTGTCTGGACGCCACCCCAATTGGCGGCGGCCCCGAGGCAGCCTTCAACCACTCGCCCCGTGCCGCATTCGATGACAGCGTCCTGGTCGACGGAACCGCCCTCTACACCCAACTGGCAGTGGCCCGGCTGGCCCAGTTCGCCGGCGTCTAACCGATGCCTCCACATGCTTTACCAAACCAAGGAACGTCCGACATGACCGAAACAGCACCCACCACAGCCCCCCGAGCGGGCAGTGGAGGAACCCCCGACACCGCAACCACCTCCCCCAAAGCAAGCAAGGCACAACGCCAAACTCTTTTCGCCACAGGCATGGGCAACGCCTTGGAGTGGTACGACTGGGGGATCTACTCGGCATTCGCCATCTACTTCGCCACCGAGGTCTTCAATCCGAAGGACCCGCTCGCTGCCTTGCTCGGAGCCATGGCTGTGTTTGCGGTCGGATTCGTCGCACGCCCGGTTGGCGGATTCCTCTTCGGCTGGATGGCAGACCGACTCGGCCGCCGTGCCTCGATGATCTCCACCGTGGGTCTGGCATCATTCGGTTCCCTCATGATCGCGCTCGTTCCAACGTACAGCTCCGCCGGTGTCTGGGCCGCCGTCGTGCTGCTCACAGCCCGACTGCTACAGGGACTGGCCCACGGCGGTGAAATGCCGTCCGCCCAGACCTATGTTGCAGAGTCCGCGCCCGCGTCCCGCCGCGGCCTCTGGTCCTCACTGATCTACGTCTCCGGCACCTCAGGTGTCGTAATCGGACTGCTGTTCGGCCTGCTGCTGAACACCCTGCTCAGCAAAGGCGATATGCAGGCGTGGGGCTGGCGGATCCCATTCATCGTCGGCGCCTTGTTGGGCCTGTACACCCTGATAGCCCGTTCAAAGATGAAGGAAACCGAGGCGTTCACCGCCGCGAAGGCGACAGCCCGCCAGCCGATGTGGCCGGAAATCCGCAGGAACTGGCGCTCCGCCCTCCGCGTGATCGGCCTCGGCGTCGGCGGGACCGTCTGCTACTACGTCTGGTCGGTCAGCGCCGTGCAGCAGGCTGTCATTATCCACAAAATGGACCAGGGAACAGCACTAATGGCCAGCGTGCTGAGCAACGTCGTGCTGATCATCTCCCTACCGTTCTGGGGCAAGTTCTCCGACCGTTTCGGCCGCCGACTCAACCTAATGATCGGCACCGGCATGCCCATCATCCTCTTCCCGCTCCTGGTAAACACCGTGGGCCAGAGCTTCTGGTCCCTCTTTCTGCCAGCTACCGTCATCCTGGTCTTCATGGGTGCGACACTGTCCATATCGCCGGCGGTGTTCGCCGAACTGTTCCCCACGCGGATCCGCACAGTGGGCGTGGCAGTGCCTTACGCGGTCGCCGTCGCCGTCTTCGGCGGAACAGCCCCGTACCTCCAAAACTGGGCCAATGCATCGTTCGGTCCGGTTGCATTCACCATCTACGTCATGATTCTATTGGCAATCTCCACGCTGGTGGCATGGAAACTTCCAGAAACACGGGCCAAAAACCTCAACGAATAGGGTGGCTGCGAGACGTACTCAAACTAGCGCTGGACGTCACGTTTGTCTCGTGGCCTGCGGGCCCCGGCCGCGAGGCAGGAACAGCGTTCCACTCTGGACTCTGGCCCGGCAGCGCATTGAGCCGGTGCCGTGGCGGTCCTGCCGTGACGATCGGGATGGGGCTAACTCGTCCGGTACAGGTCCTGCTTGGGAAAGACGAGAAGGAGTAACACCGTCAAAAATAACCTTCCGAGCTCCGACTTCACGTATCTCCGTATCCGCAGGATCGTATCGGTCAATGCAGCCGGCGTCAGTAGCGCCCTTGTGGGACCGACAGGTACATCGGAATCCAACTCGCGGCCAGGAAGATTCCGGGCACTGAGCGCCGTAAACCCAACGTCTACGGCGCCCTAGTCGATGATGCTCCGGGAGACCCACAACAAAACGTGCCTCCTCCACCCCATGCCGTCCGGGCATGAAAGCTGTCCAAATTTGGTCTTGGACAGTATTCTGCCGTCTCGGCGACACTGGGAGGATACTCATGGCTGAAAGGAATCCCATGTCCGTATCAGTGGTATCTTCCGCAGGCGCTGCCCCCACAGCGGCAACCTCCGGAACCGGTGTCCATGCCTCACCACAGCTCCTCGCGCAGCGCACGCTCACCACGCGCCCGTCAGAGGTCCGCAAAGTGTTCAGGGCCGCCCAGCGCCCGGGAATGATCTCCTTCGCCAACGGAGCGCCCTACCTCGGCGCGCTGCCGTTCGAACGCATTGCCTCTGATGCCCAGCGGATTCTGCTTGAGAGCGGGGAGCGTTCATTCCAGTACGGCTCCAGCGACGGCATTCCCGAACTGCGCGCACACATCGTCGAGCTCATGAAACTCGAAGGCATTACGGCCCGGCCGGACCAGATCATCGTGACCTCTGGAAGCCAGCAGGCGTTAGACATCTCCGCCCGCGTGATACTGAATCCCGGCGACGTAATCTTTGCCGAAGCACCCTCGTACGCTGGCGGCATGGCCGTCTTCACCAGCTACGAAGCCGAAATCGTACACGTGCCCATGGACGCCGACGGGCTGATTCCCCAAGAGCTGGAACGGCTCATTGGTGAAGTCCGGGCCGCGGGCAAGACGGCCAAAGGACTGTACACGATCCCTAACTTTCAGAATCCGGGAGGGGTGAATCTCGCGGCGGAACGCCGCCAGCAGGTGGGAGAACTGTGCCGCAACAATGGGCTTTTGATCTTCGAGGACAATCCCTACGGGATGCTTGGTTTCGACGGGCAAACCATGCGGGCAATCCAACCTGAATTTGAAGACATCACCCTGTACTTCGGCTCCTTCTCCAAGATGATCGCTCCGGGTTTGCGTGTGGGCTGGGTTCTGCCACCGGCTGCGCTGTATAACCACATGCTCAACGCCAGCGAGACCTCCCAGCTCAACCCCTCGGTGTTCTCCCAGCAGCTCATCAGCGCCTATCTGGATGATCCGACCTGGCCGGACAAACTGGCAGAATACCGGGGGATTTATCGCGAGAAGTTCAATGCGCTGGTGGAAACGCTGGGACAGGTCATGCCGGAGGGCACCACCTGGAACCGGCCCACTGGCGGCTTCTACCTGTGGGTGAAGCTCCCTAAGGGGATCGACGCTGAAGCCCTTGTCTACGAATGCATCGAACGCGGCGTCGTGTACGTTCCCGGCACCGCGTTCTACACGGACGGCACCGGCCACAGCGAACTGCGGATGTCCTTCTGCCTGCCCTCAATAGACGATATCCACAAGGGCGCCACCATCCTAGGAGAAGTGTTCCGAGATGCAGCAGCGATGGCTGTCACCCGATAAATGCCGAATACGCCCGTGCTTTGAAGGCCGATCACGGACGTTTCGCAGCCTGAGGTGGGGAGAGGCGCCAAAGGCACATCTTTCCTTGAGAGTTCGGCTAGCGCGGCTTGTATATGTCGGATCGGTGTTCAATGTGGTGGACGTACAGGATGTGGTCTCCACGTCGAGGATGAACAGCACGCGATAGTCGACCCGCCCTGCCGTCAGCAGACCGAGCAGCTTGTTCGTGAGGGGTTTGCTCGGCCGATGGGGATTGTCGGCCAGCGGGCCGGTGTCGAATTCAACGAGCGCTGCTGCCGCCTTCTCGGGAAGCCGGCCGAAACCTTTCAGGCCGGACTCGTGACCTCAATCTTCCACGTATCGATGTTGGGTAATTCGGTGCCGGTCAACGTGGCTGCAGCGCGAATTCACGGCGCAGCTCAGCGCCGCTGGTCGTGTTGCCTTCGGCGATGTCCCGGCGCCGCCTGCTCCGGTTCTTCGCGGATGCCGGGCGGGACAGCAAGTGGATTGTTTCCTGGAGTGATTCGAGGTCGTCCGCGGACATCGGCACCGCTGACGGGCGCCCGTGCCGGGTGACCTGAGTAATCTCGTGGGGCATGTCTGCTTCCTCCACGAGGGCGTACAGCTTGTCCTTGGGTTCGCTGAGCGTTACGTTTTCGTGCCTCAAACGTTAGCCGGAGACTTGGCCACGACCTAGCCTAACTATTAGCCGATAATTGATCTTTCGTCACCACGGAGAAGCCCACGTGACACCTGTTTTTAAGAGTGGGAATGTGGCAAAAAGAAAGTGTGGACAATGTCCACACTTCGCGCCTCGGACTGCTTCGTACTCGGGGCGGATCGGGCCGGATTCCGCATGTTTCCGCGGGAGCCCAGTGTTTGGAAGGGCTGGAATGCAGTTCGAGTCCCACCTCGGGCACGCATTCCCCCTCGTCAGAGGGGTTTTGCTTTAATGTGAGCAGATTGACCCTCCTCGGGTCCCTCTGACTCTGGCCGCGGGCGGTGCCTGGCGCTGCGGTGGCCTATGAGGTTATGTGGGTGGCGGGGTTCAGGTCGCTGGCTCGTGCGCCCTCCGCCTGCTGGGATCTGGGGCCATTCGGGCGTCCTTTCTGGCTTGGTCTGGTGGCCGTGGTTGGCCTTCACCTATTCATGTCCCGGCGTTGTCGTAAGGACATGACTAGGTGCGTGGGTCAGAAATGACAGGCCCTAATTCTTAAAACGCCGACAGAATAACCATGTCCTGGTAGGGGCGGCTGGGAGAATCGTGGGCATGGT
>NZ_JAMXBJ010000047.1 GCF_023913755.1 Pseudarthrobacter cellobiosi | reverse complement strand
GCCGACGCATCGAAATAAAGACAGCCAAAGCGTCAGACAGGCTCTGAGTCAGACCAACCCGACCCCCACATCAATCATTACTGACAGGCTCAACCACCGGATCCGGTGACGGGGCACTTCGACACGGACACGCCGGCCGCCGTCGTAATTTACGACGCCGACTCCCCCAAAGTGCCCCGCGACGGTTTCGCCGGGCTACTTCAGCACACCCAAAAACAGACTTTCAAGGAGTACACAATGACTAAGATGCGCACCGTTGACGCTGCCGTCGCAATCCTGGTAAAGGAAGGCGCCATCGAGGCGTTCGGCCTGCCAGGCGCGGCAATCAACCCGTTCTACTCGGCAATGCGGAAGAACGGCGGGGTCCGCCACACGCTGGCCCGCCACGTTGAAGGCGCCAGCCACATGGCGGACGGCTACTCCCGGGCCAAGGATGGCAACATCGGCATCTGTATCGGCACCTCGGGCCCTGCCGGCACGGACATGATCACCGGCCTGTACGCGGCCTGGGCGGATTCCATTCCCATGCTCTGCATCACCGGCCAGGCCCCCGTGGCCAAGCTGCACAAGGAAGACTTCCAGGCCGTGGACATCCAGACCATCGCCGCCCCCGTCACCAAGATGTCCATGACCGTGATGGAGCCGGGCCAGGTTCCGGGCGCCTTCCAGAAGGCCTTCCAGCTGATGCGCTCCGGCCGTCCGGGCCCGGTCCTGCTGGACCTGCCGTTCGACGTGCAGATGGCCGAGATCGAATTCGACATCGACGCCTACGAGCCCATCGTGGTCCAGAAGCCGAAGGCCAGCCGCAAGCAGCTGGAAAAGGCCCTGGACATGCTGACCGCAGCCGAGCGCCCGCTGATCGTGGCCGGTGGCGGCATCATCAACGCCGGCGCCTCCGCGCAGCTGGTGGAACTGGCCGAACTGCTGAACGTTCCGGTCATCCCCACCCTGATGGGCTGGGGCACCATCCCGGACGACCACGTCCTGATGGCCGGGATGGTGGGCCTGCAGACCAGCCACCGCTACGGCAACGAGACCATGCTGGCCTCCGACTTCGTCATCGGCATCGGCAACCGCTGGGCCAACCGCCACACCGGCGGCCTGGACACCTACACGGCCGGCCGCAAGTTCGTGCACATCGACATCGAGCCCACCCAGATCGGCCGCGTGTTCTCGCCGGACCTGGGCATCGCGTCCGACGCCGGTGCGGCGCTGGACGGGCTGATTGAGCTGGCACGCGAGCGCCAGGCGGCTAAGTCCCTGCCGGACTACGCCGGCTGGGTTGCCGAGTGCACCGCACGCAAGGGCGCCCTGCAGCGCAAGACGCACTTCGAGAACGTGCCGATCAAGCCGCAGCGCGTGTACGAGGAAATGAACAAGGCGTTCGGCAAGGACACCACCTACGTGTCCACCATCGGCCTGTCGCAGATCGCCGGCGCACAGATGCTGCACGTGTTCGGCCCGCGCAAATGGATCAACGCCGGCCAGGCGGGGCCCCTGGGCTGGACCGCCCCGGCCGCACTGGGCGTGGTCCGCGGCAAGCCCGACGAGACTGTGGTTGCCCTGTCCGGTGACTACGACTTCCAGTTCATGATCGAAGAGCTGGCCGTGGGCGCGCAGTTCAACCTGCCGTACATCCACGTGGTGGTGAACAACTCGTACCTGGGCCTGATCCGCCAGTCGCAGCGCGGCTTCGAGATGGAACAGAACGTGTCCCTGGCGTTCGAGAACATCAACTCCCCGGAAACAAACGGGTACGGCGTGGACCACGTCAAGGTTGCCGAGGGTCTGGGCTGCAAGGCCATCCGGGTGGAGAACCCCTCCGATCTGCCGGCCGCGTTCGACAAGGCCAAAGCCCTGATGGGCGAGTTCAAGGTTCCCGTGGTGGTTGAAGTGATCCTGGAAAAGATCACCAACATCTCCATGGGCCTGGAAATCAACGCCGTGAACGAGTTCGAGGACCTGGCCGCCCGCGGCGAGGACGCCCCCACCGCGATCATCGCCCTGTTGGACTAGTACAGAACCTGAGAGGAGGTACCGGAATGCGTGTGGTCATCGCCCCGGACAAATTCAAGGGCTCACTGTCCGCCCCCGACGTCGCCAGCCGCCTGAGCGCGGGACTGCAGTCGGTTGTGGCGGATCTTGAGACCACGCTCATTCCGGTGGCCGACGGCGGCGAGGGAACCCTCGACGCCGCCGTCGGCTCCGGCTTCACCCGCCGAACCGCCACGGTCACCGGCCCCATGGGCCAGCCGGTCCGGGCCGACTTCGCTATCCGCGGCCGGGAGGCAGTGATCGAAATGGCCGCAGCTTCCGGGCTCGCGCTGCTGCCCTCTGTTATCGAAGGCGGCAGCCCGAACTCCGGGACGGCCACCACCGCCACCAGCCTGGGCACCGGCGAACTGATCCGGGCCGCCTTGGACCTGGGCTGCCGGAAGTTCATCCTGGGTGTGGGCGGCAGCGCCAACACCGACGGCGGCGCCGGCGTCCTGCAGGGCCTCGGGGCGGTCTTCCTCGACAAAGAAGGCAACGAGCTGCCCGGCGGCGGGGCCGCCCTGGCCCGCCTGGACCGGATCGATTTCTCCGGCCTGGACGTCCGGCTGGAGGATTCCCGCTTCACCCTGGCGTCCGACGTCGACAATCCCCTTCTGGGGCCCAGCGGTGCCGCCGCGATCTTCGGACCGCAGAAAGGCGCGACGCCGAGCGACGTCATCGCCCTCGACGCTGCCCTGGCGAACTTCGTCTCGGTCCTCGGCGGCGAGATCGGCATCCGCGCCGAGAGGGCCGCCGTCGCACCCGGCGCAGGAGCAGCCGGCGGCGTCGGCTACATTGCCATCGCGGCGCTGGCCGCGGCACGCCGGCCGGGCATCGACGTCGTCCTCGAATTCACTGAACTGGAGCAGCGGCTGGCCGGCGCGGACCTGGTGATCACCGGCGAAGGAAGCCTGGACGAACAGAGCCTGCTCGGCAAAACGCCCATGGGTGTGGCACGCGCCGCGGCACGTGCCGGAATCCCTGTGATTGCCGTCTGCGGCCGCAGTACGCTGAGCCCGGAACAACTCACCGAAGCCGGATTCAAAGCCGTTCACGCCCTGACCGATTTTGAGTCCAATGTAGAAAAATGTATGGCCGAAGCAGGCCCGCTGCTTGAAGAATTAGGTAAGCACATCGGCGTGCACCTGCCTACGGGTGCAGCGCGTACCGACACCAAGGAGAACGTCTATGTCTGAAGAAACCACCCCGGCGGCCGGCTCGTTTGACCTGGTCATCCGCGGCCAGCGCATCCTCACCACTGCCGGCATCACCGCCCGCGAAGTCGGCATCCGCGGCGGCGTGATCGTCGCCATCGAGCCGTTCGGCAACGGCCTCACCGGCACTCAGGTCATTGACCTGGCCGACGACGAAACCCTGATCCCCGGCCTCGTGGACACGCACGTCCACGTGAACGAGCCCGGCCGCACCGAGTGGGAGGGCTTCGCCTCCGCCACCCGCGCAGCTGCCGCCGGCGGTGTCACCACCATCATCGACATGCCGCTGAACTCCATCCCGCCCACCACCACGGTGGAAGGCCTCAAGCTCAAGCGCGAGGTGGCCGAGGACCAGGCGTTTGTGGACGTCGGATTCTGGGGCGGCGCCGTACCGGGCAACAAGAAGGACCTCCGCGGCCTGCATGACGAGGGCGTGTTCGGCTTCAAGTGCTTCCTCCTGCACTCCGGCGTGGACGAGTTCCCGCACCTCGAAGCGGACGAGATGGAGGAGGACATGGCCGAGCTCAAGTCCTTCGACTCGCTCATGATCGTCCACGCCGAGGACTCCCACGCCATCGACCGCGCGCCGCACCCGGGCGGCGACCACTACGAAACGTTCCTGGCCTCCCGCCCGCGCGGCGCCGAGAACAAGGCCATCGCCGAGGTCATCGAGCGCGCCCGCTGGACCGGCGCCCGCGCCCACATCCTGCACCTGTCCTCCTCCGACGCGCTGCCCATGATCGCGAGCGCAAAGCGCGACGGCGTCCACCTCACCGTGGAGACGTGCCCGCACTACCTCACCCTGATGGCCGAGGAAATCCCCGACGGCGCCACGGCGTACAAGTGCTGCCCGCCGATCCGTGAGGCCTCCAACCGCGAGCTGCTCTGGAAGGGCCTGCAGGAGGGCACCATCGACTGCATCGTCTCGGACCACTCCCCCTCCACCCTGGATCTGAAGGACCTGGAAAACGGCGACTTCGCCGTGGCCTGGGGCGGCGTCTCCTCGCTGCAGCTGGGACTGTCCCTGATCTGGACCGAGGCCCGGCACCGCGGCATTACCCTGGAACAGGTGGTTTCCTGGATGGCTGAGAAGCCCGCCGCTTTGGCCCGCCTGCACAACAAGGGCCAGCTGGCCCTCGGTTACGACGCGGACTTCTCCATCTTCGCGCCGGACGACGCCTTCGTCGTCGACGTCACCAAGCTCAAGCACAAGAACCCCATCACGCCCTACGACGGCAAGGCGCTCTCCGGCGTCGTCCGCAAAACGTTCCTTCGCGGCAACGAGATCGACGGCCGCACGCCCAGCGGCAAGCTGATCCGCCGCGGCGGCGTCTGAGGCGCAGCGCGATGGCCGTCAACGTCCATGCACCGTACCCGCGGCCGCGCGCCGGCGCCCGCGGTGGCTTCAGTCCGGGAGCCCGGCCCGGCCTCCAGCCAGGGCTTCAGCCGCGCGGCCTGGCGGTGTGGCTCCAGCCTTGTGAAGGACAGCACATCGACCCGGCGGTCTGGGCCCAGGCCGCCCAAGCGGTCCTGGCGCGTGCCCGCCAGCTCGCTCCGGAAGCCGGAATCCACCTGTGGACCGCGGCCGGAACCGGGACGACCGGCGTCGAGAGTTCAGACGGTCCCGACGTTTCCGACGGCGGCGCTGATGTTTCGGAAACGGCGTCCGACGCCGGAAACGGCACCGCCGCGTTCGTCGCCCCGCCAGTCTCCCTGGCCGGGCGGCGGAGCATCGTGGCAGTGGATCTGGCCGCGGACACCGTCCTTTTGGATGGTGTCCCGGTCAGCTTCACCCACATGGAATTCAGCCTCCTGAGGTACCTCGTGGAAAACCAGTCGCGGACGATTCAACGTGAAGAACTGCAACGCGTCCTCGAGTCCCTGGACTGCCCCGGCGCGGCATTCCGCTCCATCGACGTGTATGTTGGCCGCGTCCGGCGCAAGCTGGGCTCGGCCCGCCACGCCATCGCCACGGTGCGCGGGGGCGGCTACCAGTTTGTGCCCGGACCGGGCAGCACGGTCCGCGGACCCGCGGAATACTGCATCTAGGCAGCCCGTTGCACCGATAGATGATCGCCGGCCACGGCGGTTGCCCCACAAGTCAAGGATCGAAACATGACCCAGAAACTCATCGCCGGAACCCAGGCCCCCGATTTCGCACTGCTCAACGCCGACGGCCAGAAGGTCTCCCTCTCTGATTACCGCGGACGCAACGTCATTGTGTACTTCTACCCGGAGGCCGCCACCCCCGGCTGCACCACTGAGGCGTGCGACTTCCGCGACAACCTCGCCAGCCTGCAGTCCTTCGGCTATGAGGTCCTGGGCATCTCCCCGGACGCGCCGGAGAAGCTGGCAGCCTTCACCGGCGACTTCGCCCTGACGTTCCCGCTGCTCTCGGATGAAGACCACGCCGTGGCGCTGGCCTACGGCGCCTGGGGCGAAAAGCTGGTGAACGGCGAAGTGGTTGACGGCCTGGTCCGTTCCACCGTGGTGCTGGACGCCGAAGGCAACGTCACGCTCACCCAGTACCAGATTAAGGCCCAGGGCCACGTCGCAGCGCTTAAGGCAGAGCTCGGCCTCTGAGGAACCCTGCGCGAACGGACACTTGGCGCCCTAGCCGAGCGAACGCAAGGCGGCGGGACCTCCCGCCGTCGTAGTTGCTTCTTGGGGGCTATTTGTTTCGTCCGCGTGCGGCCACGTGCCAGCGGTCCACGATTTCGCCGCCGCTGATCACGGTGACGTCGTCGACGAGGTTCATGGCGATGCAGACGTGGTTGGGGACCACACGCAGCCGGTCTCCGAGAGCGGGCAGCGTTGCCTCCGCCGGCCATACAACGGTGGCATGGTGTTCTGACAGTGCGGTGATTCGTGCATCCGGGTAGTCAAGGAGCCGCCCGAAGCCGGTGGTCCAGCCGGGCCTGTCCCCACCGAGGATCTTGCTGCCGGAGTCCAGGATGACCCTTCGCGGTATGAGGTCGGTGCCTTCATGGCGGCTGACGACTGTTGCCGCGATGGTCAGTGCGATGTCTTCGGCCGCACAGCGTTCCAGTTCCAGTTGTTGGGCATCTCCGAAAACGTACACGCCGGGTCGGACTTCCGTGGCTCCGGAGTTGCCGGCAGTGAGGGTGGCGGTGGGTGTGGACCCGCCGCTGCGGTGGGTGATGGGGAAACCTGCCGCGGTGAGCAGGTCGGCGGCCTCGCCGAGGGCCAACCGTTCCTCGTCCATAGCCTTTAACGGCATGCCGGGGGCATAGCTGTGCCCTGGAAACGTGAAAATTCCCGTTACGCGCAGCCCACCCCGCGCTGCGGCCTGGGCGACGTCGACGACGGCGTCGGGTGCTATCCCGCTGCGGTGATGGCCGCTGTCGATCTCCAGCACCACTTCAATCTCACCGACGGCATCGCCCAGCGACGCGGCCATGGTTTCGGCTGCTTCCCGTGAGTCCAGACCTACTGCGATCCTGGCTTTTGCTGCAAGGCGCTGGAGCCGTTCAGCCTGTCGGGGACCGACCCAGAGTGGATACGCGATGAAGATATCTTTGGCCCCGTGCTCTGCAAAGACTTCGGCCTCTCCGAGGGTGGCCACTGTCAGCCCGACGGCTCCGGCCGCCAGCTGCATTTCCGCGATTTCGGGCACTTTGTGCGTCTTGACATGTGGCCGAAGGTCCAGGCCCTTGGCCCGGACGGCAGTTGCCATACGGTCGATGTTTCGCTGGAGCACGTCCCGGTCGATGATGATCTCAGGTGTGTCGATTTCCTCTGGGATGGTCATCTTTGGTTTCCTCATCTCAACACTTTATGTGGAACAACCCTCGCATACTCTATGTATACAACAATGACCGCCGGTGGGGACTGAAGGAGATGCAATGCGCAAACCAAAGCTGGAGTTCCATGAACCGCACGTTGGCTGGCAGAAGACGAACGGCGACGCCGAACATGGAATTTGGGAGCAGATACTCGCTGCGGACCCTCTTAGCGGAGACTCGACCTTGCTCCAACGCTATGAGCCCGGTGCCGACACCATAGCCAGCGGCGTGATCGTCCACAACTACGGAGGAGGTCATGATTCTCTCGGGGGAACTCACTGATGTGACCCTCGGGAAGGCTCTTACTCCCGGCATGTAGGCATGCCGTCCGCCCGGCATGCGTCACGGACCATACGTCAGCGGCGCCGGCTGCAGCATGCTCGTTGTTGTTCGTCCTTCCCCGGAACCCGGCGCGAACGGACACTTGGGGCCTTAGCCGATCAGACGCACGACGGCGGGACCTCCCGCCGTCGGATCAGTCCCGGAGCCGTGTCCACCCGACCGGAAGGGGACCACGGATGTCGACCCTACGCCGATCAGCAGCCCGTACGTGGGTCCGAGCGTCCCTGCACGGCATGCCCACATCGGATGTGCCGGAGTCTTCAGCACGGAGTCGGGTGTACCGGCACTCTCGAACACCGCGACCCAATCCGCCCACGTGACCTGGATCTGTCCGATCTCGAAGGGATGCAGCATGACTTCCCGGCGGGAACCGGACCGCGCACCGCGCAGCTCCACGGTGCCGGCGGGAATCGCGGCCAGCAGTATTGATTCGAAAGCCATCCCGCCAGTCTCCCGCAAGTGCCGGAGCAACCGGAGTCAGGCGTTTGCGAGCTAGAGTGGAAGCCCACTTTCGAAGAGGCCATTCATGGAGAAGGAACCGATGCCGTCCGAGGCCAGGGATCCCGGGCCCTTCTACTACGGCACCAAAGCTGACCTGAAGCCTGGGGACTTGCTGAAACCCGGCTTTACGTCGAATTTCGGGGAGGGAAAGACGGCGAACTATATCTACCTGACCGCCACGTTGGATGCGGCGACCTGGGGAGCGGAGCTCGGGGTGGGCGAGGGACCAGGCAGGATCTACCGCGTGGAGCCCACGGGACCCTATGAGGATGACCCCAATCTGACGGACAAAAGGTTCCCGGGCAACCCGACGAGGTCCTACCGCACCCAAGAGTCCCTGCGAGTAGTTGACGAGTTCTTGGATTGGCAGCCACATTCCCCCGAGGTGCTTCAGAGCATGCGGAACCACCTTGAAGAACTCAAACGGCTGGGCATCGAGGCAATCGACTGAACTCCCCCCATCTGCTTGCCAAGCAGATTGGCTGAGTGCTCCAACCGAGCTGAGCGGCCGTCTTCGTAACGCCAACGGAGCGGACGACGGCGGGACCTCCCGCCGTCGTCCGCTTTCTGCCTTAACGGGCCGCTTTAGCGGCGATGAACTGCCGGATCCACTGAATGGTTTCCGGACGGTCCAGGTGGAGGCCGTGGCTGGCGCCGGGGACCTTGACCAGCGTGGAGCGGCGGATGTGCTGGTGCAGCTGGACGGCGTTGGGCATGGGCGTCAGGGCGTCGTCGGTGCCGTGGAGGATGAGCGTGGGCGATTCGATGCTGCCGAGCCGGCTCCATGCGTCGTGGTCCCGGCTGGCCCGGAAGTGGCGTGCTTTGGCCCAGGCGGTGGCCCTCGAATTGAAGAAAGTGTGTATTGCGTCGGAGTGGTCCGCGGCCCATTCCGGAGCGAAGAACAGGGGCTCCAGTCGCGCCATATCACCGCTGACGAGCGCTTCCATGGCGTACCTGGTGGGCTCTCCTCCGGCCAGTTTGCCTCCGCTGGTGGCAGCAAGAATCAGCGTACGAACATTCTGCGGATGATCGATGGCGAGCCACTGGGCCACCCGCCCGCCCATGGAGTGCCCGTACACGTGTGCAGACTCAGCGCGAGCGGATTTGAGGACAGCAACCGCATCGGCGGCAAGGAGCCGTGTGGTGTAGCGGCCGGCATCGCCATTGCTGCTCCCGCCGATCCCCCGGTGGTCGAAGCGGATGACGCGGAAATGCTGTGCCAGGGCCTCCGCCGTGGGTCCCCAGCCGTCCATGGCGATTGCCTGGCCGGCGATCAGGAGCAGGGGCTCGCCGCTGCCCTCTTCGGCCCACGCCAGCTCGGCGCCGTCGGGAGCCAGGGCAATCTTCACCGTGACACTCTATCTTTCCGGCGGTCAGGTCGCTGTGGTGCAGGGCACCGCGGGGGTACAGGCCGGCCCGGCACGCTGTCCGGAGGGCCCTTAGTTTGCCACTACCCAGATGGCCTCTGCTGCGGAGGGGCCCAGGTCAACGTCGCGGTCCCCGACCCGAATCGTGGTCACGTCCGCATACGGGCGGTGTGCCAATACTTGAAGCCGGGTGTCCGGTCCCAGCCCGAGTTGGGTGAAGTACCGGAGCATGTCCGGGTCCGCGTCCGAGATTCTTGTGATGGTGACCGTCCGTTCCGGTTCCACGGATGTCAGAGGATCCCCTTGAGGGGGGTGCGGCAGCCCATTTCCCGAGGGGATCGGGTCTCCGTGTGGATCCCTGGTGGGGAAGCCGAGCTTCTCGTCGATGCGCTGGATCATGGTGTCGGAAACGGCGTGCTCAAGGATCTCGGCCTCGTCGTGTACCTCATCCCAGCCGTATCCCAGAATCTGCACGAGGAATGTTTCCAGGAGCCGGTGCCTGCGCACCATTTCGACGGCGTGTGCCCGGCCGGCGGGCGTCAGCTCGATGCTGCCATAGGGGGCATGGGTGACCAGGCCCTGCTTTGCCAGCCGACGGATGCCGTCGGAAACGGTTGACGGCTTGACCGCCATCCGCTCGGCCATGGCGCCAACGGTGATGGGAGCCTCGGCCCATTCCGTTGAGGACCAGATCATCTTCAGGTAGTCCTGCGCGGCAGCTGTCAGCTCGGAGACGGTCATAACCCCATATTACCAGCCGAACATGAATGTTAGACTGGCCTAACAAAAGTGTTTGATCAATGGAGATAAAATGGACGGCACGCCGAAAACCGACGGAAAGACGATGCCGACGCGCCGTGCCATGCTCGCAGGAGCGGCGGCCTTCGCCGCCGCGCCTGCGCTTGCCGGCTGGGCACCGTTGGATTCCAAGGATCCCGGGCATCACGCCGGACACGGCACGGTCTCGGGTCAGGCAGCGGAGACCTCCACGGGCGGTTCCTCAGCGGCGGGCGCTGGTTCGCCCCGCACGGACGCTGGCCACGTGGCGAACCATGCCGGTCACGCCGGCTTCGCCGGCGGTTCGGTCCCGCCTGAGCGCGCCGGGATGGACCCGACCGCGATCCTGCACGATTTCGACCGGGGCAAAACCAGCACTCTTCCGGACGGCCGCACCCTCCGGGAATGGGACATCGTCGCGGTGGACAAAGATTTCGAGATCGCGCCTGGGGTGACGTTCCCGGGCTGGAGCTACAACGGCCGGATCCCCGGTCCGACCCTCTGGGCGCAGGAAGGCGACGCCCTCCGGATCCACTTCACCAACGCCGGTGCTCACCCCCACACCATCCACTTCCACGGGATCCACCGGGCCGAGATGGACGGCACCCCGGGGATCGGCGCCGGGTCCATCGCTCCGGGCCAAAGCTTCACCTACGAATTCGATGCCACACCATTCGGCACGCACCTCTATCACTGCCACCAGTCACCGCTGGCCCCGCATATCGCCAAGGGCCTCTACGGCGGCTTCATCATCGAACCCAAGGAAGGCCGGCCGAAAGCCGACAACGAAATGGTCATGGTGATGAACGGCTACAACACCGACGGCGGCGACGACAACGAGTTCTACTCCGTCAACGGCCTGCCCTTCCATTTCATGGACTTCCCTGTCCAGGTCAGGCAGCACGAGCTGGTCCGGATCCACCTCATCAACGTCCTCGAATACGATCCGATCAATTCCTTCCACGTTCACGGGAACTTCTTCCACTACTACCCCACCGGGACCATGCTGACTCCCAGTGAATACACCGACACCATCTCCCAGGTGCAGGGCCAGCGCGGCATCGTTGAACTCCGCTTCCCGTACCCGGGCAAATACATGTTCCACGCCCACAAGACCGAGTTCGCTGAACTGGGCTGGATGGGCTTCTTCGAGGTGAGCCCATCATGAGCCTTGACGAAAAGTCAGCTGCCGCTCTGGCCGCAGCACCCCACAGGCGGCCGCCGGTCCCTCGGTGGCTGCTCGGCATTGGACCGCTGGTCCTGATCGCCATCCTGCTGGGTCTGTTCACCCTGCTCAACGCACCCGGTCTCAACAAACTCTCCGAGGGTGTTCCGCCGAAGGAGGAGGTCGCCGTCGAAGACGTCCGCCTGACGGCCGGCCAGATCACCATTAGCGTCCGGAACGAGGGACCGGATCCGGTGTCCATCGCGCAGGTCAATGTCTCGGACTACTACGCCGTGTTCACGCAGACCCGGGAAACCATGGCGCCGCTGGAGTTCACCACTCTCACCATCATCTACAACTGGGTGGAAGGGGATCCCTACGAGGTGGCGCTGGTGACGTCGAACGGCGGCAAGATCCCGGCGGTTATTGACGCGGCCGCCCTGAGTCCGGAGCGCGGCAGCTCCTTCTTCGGACTTATGTTGCTCATGGGGATCTATGTTGGCGTGATACCCGTGGCCCTGGGAATGCTGTGGATGCCGTTCGTGCGCCGTTCGTCCGCGTCCTGGGTCCGCGTCCTCTTGGGAGTCACCGTCGGGCTGCTGGCCTTCCTGGCCATCGACGCGACCCTCGAAGCCGTGGGACTCGTGGCCGGCAGCGGCGCGTTCGGCGGCCCCATGGTCGTCTTCCTCGGCGCCGTGACCGCCTATCTCATCCTCGAGGGAACGGATGCGTGGATGCGCCGGCACCAGAACTCGACTACCGCCGGCCAACCTTCAGTCCTGCCGCCCCAGCGCCTGGCGCTGTTGATCGCCATCGGCATCGGCCTGCACAACTTCGGCGAAGGACTCGCCATCGGATCCGCTTACGCGGTGGGCTCGCTAGCCCTGGGCGCGTCCCTGATCGTCGGCTTCGCCATCCACAACACCACCGAGGGCCTGGCGATCGTCACCCCGCTCGCCAAACAAGCCCCCGGCCTGGGCCGCCTGGTGATCCTGGGACTCATCGCAGGAGCCCCCGCGGCCGCCGGAGCCCTCATCGGGGCGACCGTTTACCAGCCGGCCCTCGCGGCCTTCCTGCTCGGCATCGGAGCCGGAGCCGTAGCCCAGGTGGCCGTCAAACTCCTGCCAATGCTCAAGGACACCGCGGGCAAGACCTTCACCCCGCTCACCGGCGCAGGCATCGTCCTGGGCATGGGACTGATGTTCGCCACCGGCCTGCTGGTCCAGGCCTAGGCCTAGAGCCGTACGACGGCGGGACCTCCCGCCGTCGTACTCTGGCGCTTAGTCAGGCTCCCCCGATTTTTTCGGCCCACCTATTGCCCAGGGACCGTCGCTTCAGGCACACTGGCTACAGATCCGTAGGAACAAACGCTTCCGCCGATCCAGCCCGCCGGACAATTCGGCCGGCCACCGCCCCATCAGAGATGCCGGGCAACCCCTCTGGAACGACCGCTTTCCGCCTCCTGGGTACGCCCGGCCCCGGAAGCCTGTGCCCACCCAGAGTCCCGGGATCCCGCCGAGAAAGAGACCACCATGATCAAGCGCCACTCTGACCTCGTCCTGGCAATCACAGCCCACGATCCTGACACCGTCGAAAACGACCTCAACACCGCCGTGGAAATGGCCCGCGAACACGCCATGACGGAAAGCCGCCACGGCATCCTGGTCACACAGCACAGCTACACCAGCTACACGGTCGCCGTCAGCCGCGATGTCCCCTACGGGCAGACACACGAAAGGCGCGATCTGCCCGCGTAGCAGTAAGGCAAGCGGACGACGGCGGAACCTCCCGCCGTCGTCCGTTTGCGTTTGGGGCGTGCGCGAACGGTCAGTTAAGCCCCCGCGCGGCGGAGTAGTTTTGTGGCATGACGGAAACCTATCGGTACGACGTGGAGGTCCTGCATCTCCTAGTGTCGCCGACGCACGCCTACTTCGGCCGGGCCCGCGAGGGTGCCGCGGATGTTCCCACCACGGATGCCGGGCGGGTGGAGCTGGTGGCGGGCAAGGGAATCGTCGGTGATCGGTTCTTCGGCAAGGCCGCGCATATGGACGCCGCTGTCACCGTGTTTGCCATCGAGTCACTCGAGGCCATCGCTGCGGAGCTGGGAACCGCACAGCTGGACCCGCTCCTGACACGGCGCAACGTTGTGCTCCGAGGCGCCCACCTGGCTCCGCTGCTGGGGCACGACTTTGCGCTGGAATCCCAGGGAGACCTGGTGCGGCTCACGGCCGGGCGGCCCGCCCATCCCTGCGTCTGGATGGATGAGATGCTCGCCCCGGGGGCGCACAAAGCAATGCGCGGACGCGGTGGCGTGCGGTGCCGGGTGCTTTCCGACGGCGTTCTGCACCGCGGACCGGCGGTGCTGGTTAGCCCCGTGCCGTTGGAGCCTGAGCGCGCCGGTGAAGCCACATTATTGCGGGCGTCGCGGCTGCCCTAGCTAACCGCCTTAGCGAGAGTCGGCCGCCGGCCGGTCAGACGTGCTGATCCACCAGCACCGGGTTGCCGTCCGGATCCACGACGATAAAGCTCCCCGGGCCGGTGGTCGCCTCATCAGCCTCGGAAACGAACTCCGTGCCCGCGGCTTTGAGTTTCCGCTGGAGCTCGCGCACATCGGTGAAGGAATCCAGCGCTTCCGCGTTCTGGCTCCAGCCCGGGTTGAACGTCAGCATGTTCTTCTCGAACATCCCCTGGAAGAGGCCGATGACTGTCTCGCCGTTCTTGAGGATCAGCCAGTTCTGCGTGATGTCGCCGCCGAAACTGGTGAAGCCCAGTTTCTCGTAGAACGCAGCCGACGCCGCGATGTCCTTGACGGTAAGGCTGATCGAAAAAGCGCCGAGCTGCATGGGTAACTCCACTATCAAAGGGACAGGTGCTCCGATGATACCCACAGGCGCAAGCTGACGACGGCGGGAGGTCCCGCCGTTGTCCGCGTCCGTTTTATCCCCGCTCCAGCCGCGCACCCCTGGACGTCCAGTCCCGTTGGTGGAGCCGTTCGATGCCGTCCAGGAGGAGGTCCAGGGCGAACTCGAACTCGAACTGGTCGTCGCAGCCGCTGCCGACTACCGAGCCGTCATCGTGGCTGGCAGCAGTCGCCACTTGCAGGACGTTCGGGTAGCTGGCGGACATTTCCTGGAACATGGCAGCCTGGACTTCCGGTGCCACCGGCGCGGGAGCGTCGTCATCGGAAGTGGCCGTGGAGTCGAACAGTTCCTGCGTGAAACCCCACATCCGGCTTCCGATGGCATGCATCACGTGGTGCGTGAGGTCAACGGAGAAGCCCCCGGCGAAGAACATGCCGATGAACGAATCCATGTAGCCAAGGACGGCGGGGGTCGGGTTGGTGCGGGTTTCCAGGACGCGCCTGGCCCACCTGTGGCGCTGGAGCACCCGCCTCGCAGAGAGCACCCGCAGACGCACCGTGCTCTTCCAGTCAGCACCGGCAACGGGAGGGTCAACCTCGCCTATCACCACGTCCACCATGCCGTCGAGGAGCTCCTCCTTGTTGGCCACGTGTTTGTACAGCGCCATCGGCACCACGTCCAGTTCTTGGGCGAGGCGGCGCATGCTCAGCGGGCCGATCCCCACCTCGTCGGCGAGGGAGACGGCCGCCTGCAGCACACGATCCCGGTTCAACCGCGGCCGGCGTTCCACGGCAATCTGCTGAGTCACTGTTCCCTGCTTCCGACGCTGCAAACATCTTCCATTGACAAGTGTACTAAGTACACCTAATGTCAGTCCCATCAGATAGGTGTACGTCGTACACCTCATGGAAAATCGAGGAGCCAAACCATGAACCCAAGCCAGCCGGCGGTAGCTGCAGCCGCGGGAGCACGGACCATGAAAGCCGCGACCAACCGCCGGTTCGGCGGGCCGGATGTGGTCCGCGTCGAGGAGATCGCACAGCCCGCTCCGCGCGCCGGAGAGGTGCTCATCAGAGTCATGGCCAGCACGGTCAGCGTCGCCGACCACCGCGTCCGCAGCCGCAATGTCCCCAAGGGACTCGGGGCTCTCACGGCCCTGACCCTCGGCCTCTTCCGCCCGCGGACCCGTGTCCTCGGCATGGACGTGGCCGGGGTGGTGGAGTCCATCAGCCCGGGCGTGACCGCCTTCCGGGCTGGCGATGAGGTTATTGCGATGCTCGGCGCAAAATTCGGAGGGCATGCCGAGTACGTGTCGGTCCCGGCGGACGGGCCCATCGCCACCAAACCCCGGAACATGAGCTTCGAGGAAGCCGTCACGCTGCTCTTCGGCGGACTCACGGCGAAAACCTTCCTGGGCATGGCGGCCATCAAGTCCGGCGACACGGTTCTTATCAACGGCGCCTCGGGAGCGGTGGGAACGGCCGCCATCCAGCTGGCCAAGCACCTCGGCGCCCACGTCACCGCTGTGAGCAGCGGGGCCAACAGGGAACTGGTGGAATCCCTCGGCGCGGACGGCTTCATCGACTACACCGCAGCGGATTTCACCGGAGACGGCACAGCGTACGACGTCGTCATGGACTGCGTGGGGAACGCCCCGTTCGCGAGGGTGCAAGGGAGCATCGCGCCGGGAGGTGCCCTGCTCCTGGTCATCGCCGACCTCAAAGGCATGCTCGGCGCACGAGGACAGAGCCGCCGAAGCGGCAAGCTGGTCACTTTTGGCGGCCTCAAGCTCACGTACACCGCCGACGACGTCGCTTACCTAGTGAGCCTCGCGGAGGAAGGCAAGTACCCGGCAGTCATCGACAGGACCTACAACCTCGCCGACGTCGTCGAGGCCCACCGCTTCGTGGACACCGGACGCAAGCGGGGCAATGTGGTCCTGCGCTTCCTTTAAGCAGCGTGCCCCGGATCATTTCTCCGCTGGGGATCCTTCGCCCCCACTATCCACCGGACCGGCCCCTTCGGACTCAGGCACCACATCGGGGTGCGGATCGTCCTTGTGGCTGGCTTCCTGGAGGTGGTGCTCCAGTTTCTCCTCCGCCTCTCGGCGGCGTTGACCTACGGTCCGCATTTGTTGGGTTGTCGGAGCGGCGTGGGCGTGCTGGTATGGGCCGTGATCCTGCGGGCCGTCAGGGATCTTCTCAGTCATACTGAAATCGTCCCACCGTGCGTCAGTGTCGGGAAGACGCCACGGACGACGGCGGGAGGTCCCGCCGTCGTCCGCTCGTCTCTGGTGCGCGGCGGGGTTGCCGGGCGCCAAGGTTGCCGGGCGCCAAGGTTGCCGGGTGCGCGGGGGTTCCGGACTCCAGGATTGCCGGGCGCCCGGGTTGCGATCACCGGCGGCGGAAACCCTGAGGCAGGCTGGGGCGTGAATTGTGCACGGTTCACGGGCACAAGCACAGGCACAGGCACAGGCACAGGCACAGGCACAGGCACAGGGAGACTGCCTTGGGCGCGCATCAAACGGTGGAGTGGAGGAACCGTTCCACGCCGTTCTCTCCAAGAGACAGTCCGATGTGAACAAAATCCCGATCGCCGCAACCTTCGCGCGGCGTGGGGAGCCAATGCCCGTTCGTGCGCGCTTCCGGTTTTGGTTCTCTTGGCCAGTGTGGAGGTTCCCAATCCTGGTGTTCGCTCTTGTAGTGCCGGCCCGTAGGCGATATCCAGCCGGGTGGTTCGTTCTTGCTCGCCGCTGTGGGTCTCCAGGTGCTGGTGTGTCTCAGGCGGTGATGTTTGGGGCAGGGCTGTCCCAAATTCGATACACCGGTGGTTCCGCCCTTATGCCAGGCGAGGATGTGGTCCGCTTCGTTGTCCAGGGAGTGGTTGGAACAGCCCGGGAACGGGCACTTACCGTCGCGCAGCCGGAGCCAGTTCCGCATGGCCTTGGTGAGACGGTAGTTGGCTCGACCGATCTCCAGGGGCGCCCCGTCCCGCGGGTCAACCAGGACGCGGTAGAACGAATCGGCCCCGTTCGACACGAGATCTCTTGCCATCGACGCGGGGATCGGACCGTAGCCGTCAAGCATCGCAGGCTCCTCGGTAGCGCCGAGCAGTGAAAACACAGGGACCGTCACCAAAACGTGGGCCCGAGGCGGCGGAACCTGCCCGGGATCATGTTCTGCCGGATTCCCGCTGCTGAGAAGGGCGGCGGCGAGGACGTCGGCCCGGAGTTGGGTGAGGGTCAGGGGCTCGTCTGGGCCCTGCAGACCGCGGGCGACGGCAGTGGTCCGGTTCCAGATTGCTGCGGCCTGGTCGGCGGGAAGGTATGCAGAGAGCCAGGCCATCCCGTCCTGGTCCGGGGCGTACTCCACCCGGCGGTCCAGGACACCCTTTGCGTGGCGCTTCTCGATACTCTCGGTGTGGTGGCGCTCGCGCCAGATGCGTGCCCTGTGACGGAACCGGGACGCCGGCATCTCCCCTGCGGGACAACCGCCGGCCGGGTTCGGCGCATCCGGGTCCAAAAAGTGGGCTTCCAGGGCCGCGGCACCGTCCGGGTCGAGGGTTGCGACTTCGTCCACCATGGCCCGCGCGTGCTGCCACGAAATGGTGCCAGATTGCAGAGCGGACAGGGTCAGCGGCAGGGCAGCCGTCAGCATATGAGACTGCTTCAGCAGGGCCCCCGAAGCACGGTCACCGATGTTCAGTACGCAGGCGACCTCCGCGGTCACCGCCATCTCCTGTGCCCGAACAGGTGCATCGGGCGAAGCGAAGGCTTGGGCGGCGTCCGAATATTTCACTGCAGCCCGGGCCTTCAGTCCCGCCACCCGCGCCTCCACTCCCGCGGCGCCGGAGAGGATGTCCAGGCACGTATCACCCATGCCATGCAAAGGATCAGCCTCCGATGACGCTTCAGAACCAGACTCGTCTTCCCCGTCCAGTGCGGAATTCAGCACATCAATGGCGGCAAAGATGTCCTCATATGCGTTCGCCACCGCTGCGTTTCCCATAACTCCATCATCTAGTGGGGGTCTGACATTTAACGGAGAAGGATGTCGGGTAGGTGGCCAAACAGGATCGTGTCCTTGGCGAGACCGATGCAACCACCCCGGATCATTTCTCGGCTGGGGTGGCCATCCTCCCCCGCGGTCCGCGGGACCCGCCTCCTTGGACGGAGACACCGTGTCGTATCGGGATGGCGCCACGGACGACGGAGGGAGGCCCCGCCGTCGTCCGCTTTCGCCCGTACCGCTGATCTAAGGCCCCGACCAGCCGCCGTGGCGCAGCACGTGGAAGTATTCAGGTATGACTACCGATAATGATGCTGCCAACACTCCGGCGCCAATGGACTCACCCGGCACAGATGCCTCGACCGAAGCCAGCCGCGGTTGGGACCACATCGGGGCCATCATTGTGGATGCCACGCTTCAGCGCCGCCAGAACTACAACGAAACCGTCAAGCCGCGCGTCGAAGCCCTCGTCGCGGAATGGCCGGATGCCGCTACCACGAGTGGATTCCGCGAGCACCTCGATTCGGGGACGCTCTCGGAAGTCATCGACTGGCCGTCGCCCGGCCGCCTGGCCCAGGTAGAGGACATCACGCAAGTATTCGAGCGTCAGGGCATCGAAACGGTCGCGGAACTCCGCGGCACGCTCGAGGACCACGCCAAGGGTGCCGCTCTCCGGGCAGCCCTTGCGCTCGTGCGGCATGTCAGTCCCAAAACGCTGGATTACATTGGCACATTGAGCGGGATCCCAACAGGCGCGGCCGACGTACCGCCTGCCGGCGTGCAGGAACTGCCCTAGCGGCACATCGCTTCGTAATCTGCAGGTCAGGCAGTGTTTTCAGGGCTGTCTGGCCGAAGCCTGAGGGCAACCCATAAACCGCAGCGCCGGCAAATGTAGGCTGGTTCGGTGCCGAGTGCATGAAGCTTCTTGCGACTCATCGCCCTGCCGCAGCAGGAGCATCTGCAGGTCCCTTCAGAGTCCATTGTGTTTGAGCGCTTCGGTTATTTGGCTGGTCGTCGGAAGGCCTGCCAGCCCGCTTGGAGTCGCGTATATCCGGCAGGCCAGGTCGTCTGCAGTGGCACCGGTCGGAAAAATGTCGGACCCATTGAGGGTGATCGTGGGGGAACCCGCGAATCCAGTGCCCGCTCTATCGGTCGCGGACTCCAGGAGTCGTATGGTCACTGGAATATCGCTGTGTCCCAAGGCGGTCAGGGCTGATTCCAGACGCTCCTGCGCCTTGGCAAGGTTGGGGCACTCGTCGATGTGGAGCAATTCGATCCTCATAGAATCATTCTCCACCCCCAGCATCAGCCTCCAGGACTCAACGGCGGTGACTCTGCCAACAGCTACGTGAGCGAAATTTACGACAACCTCAAGTACATTTTGTTGCTTCATCAACTTCGCTCCTCGCTGCGCTACGGTAAGCATCACCATAAATTTTTCAAGGGGGAAAAATCACTTCGGCATGGACAGGGCATCGACAAGCTCCTGGCGCGGCGCAGCCAGAACGGTCGCCAGTCCGCGACGTTACTGGCACACTGGGCCAATGAATGAGGCGCTCCCACCGTCCCGCAGGCCCGGCATCCGCGCTGCGATGTTTGTTGATTTCGACAACGTCTTCACCGGTCTGCAGGCGCTCGATCCACTTGCGGCGAAGCGCTTTGCCGAAGACCCGAAGCACTGGGCCGACGCGTTATCAGCTGGCGGTTCCGGAGAGGACGCCCGCAGGTTCCTGATCCGCAACTGCTACCTGAATCCGGTGGTGTACTCGAAGTACCGGACCTACTGGACCCGCGCCGGCTTCCGCGTGATCGACTGCCCGTCGCTGACGCAGCGCGGCAAGAGCAGCACGGACATCAATCTGGTGCTTGACGCCATGGACGCGCTGTCCGGGAACGTTGGCATCGAAGAGTTCTTCATCGCCTCGGCCGATGCCGATTTCACGTCCCTGATCCAGCGGTTCCGGGCCGCTGACCGGATGACCACAGTCATCGCAGCCGGCGCCGTGGCCTTCGCGTACCGCGAGATGGCGGACCACGTGGTGGAATCCCACGACTTCGTCGCCATCCTCAACGGCTCAACAGTCGAGCCGGTTCATGCGGTGGCGTCCGGGAAGGAACAGCACGTTCCAGCCGCCGCGAAAGCGAAGAAAAAGGCGGCGTCACCCGCCATCCGTGAGGTCCTCGAGTTTGTCCGCGCCGCTCCCGGACCGGTAAACGGCGCGATGGTGGCCCACCGGGCGCTCACGGCAGAGCCATCCCTGAAGACGGACTGGGGCGGCTGGGGAAAGTTTGGGACGTGGGTGTCCCAGATCGGCCAGGGCGTCGAATATTCCCCGGCACAAGGTGGCTGGGTCTGGGACGCGAAGCGCTTCTCGAGCGAGGACCTACCTGCGCCCGCGGACCTGCAGCCCGGCATCGAGGAGCAGGTCATCAGGGTCACGGATGTGCCGGCACTTTCTGCAGCCCAGTTCCGCCAGATGTTCCAGGCCATGGCAGCCAGGCTCCGCGAGCATCCGCTCAACCGCACCGAACTGTCCCGGATGGTGAGGGACGACTGCGTCAACGCGGACCAGCCGGTCTCCCGCAACGCCGTGAGCTTTGTCCTTCAAGGCCTGGCCTACGTCAATTTCCCGCTCACCGACGAGGCGACCGCGGAAGGTCTGGCAGCAGCCTGGACCGCGAACGTGGAAGAGCTCTGCCGCGTGGCGCTCCTGGAGTTCGACGCCGCCGAGAAGCTGGCCGTGCGGCGCTGGGCAAGCGGCGGACTGCTGGACGCCTGAGAAGAAGAGAAGACGGACGACGGCGGGACCTCCCGCCGTCGTCCGCCAGCCTCATGGGCGCTGATCAGATGGTGGCGCGCTGGGACGCCACCAGCGTCCCGTCCACAATGGCTTCGAGCTCTTGCAGGCGGGGAAGCGCACGCGTCGTCAGCAGTCGCTCGCGGACTTCTGCCGAGACAGCAAGGCTGTCCTTCCAGAGCGAGCGTCCCGCCATGGCGCCCCCGGCACCGTTTGCGACAGCGATCTCTACCTGCCTGATGAACGTCTCGTGGTCCACGCCTGCAGACAGTACGGCCCAAGGCACGCCTGCGGCCGCCTCGGTGACCGAGGCACTGGCCTCACCGGATCCGGGGTACTGCAGCTTAAGCACCTTGGCGCCGCATTCGACGGAGAGCCGGGCAGCACCGGCGACGAGTCCGGGGAACGCAGCAGCGTAGGCTTCCTCGCTTTCGTCTTCGAGGCGATAGACCAGGATCTCGACGATGAGGAGGAGTCCTTCGTCGGTGCATGCCGTGACGAGTTCGCGGATTTCATCCGCGACGCGCGAGCTGGCGTCCTGAAGATCGGGGCGCATGTACCAGAGCATCTTCGCCACGTTGCCGCCGAGTTCGCGCACCCTGCGGGGCGTCATTCCCGGGACGAACTTTGTGTACTGAAGGCCGTCGACCGTGTCGAAGCCCGAAGCGTCAAGACCGACAACCAACGCGGTGTCGCGGGAGAGAACGCCCTCATCCGCCACACGGGGCAGGGCAATCTCAGGATCGAGCAGGATGGCTGGCGCGGCGTTTCCCAGGTAGCGGACCAGGTCCACCTTCGCGTCGGAGAGCTGCTCGGCCGTGATGGAACCCGGCCCGTCCGGTGCGTCGTTCATGACGGCCTTCATGCCGTTGCGCTGGTCGGCAGCAACGATGAGCATCTTGCCGCCGGGGGTCGAAATCGCTGCCATGCCGCGGCGCTCGAGAGTCGTAAGAGTGTTCACTGGTTTCTCCTAATTAGATGGTCTTGGTCTTGTGAGGATCTGGGGTCCGGCGGCCGGATGCACCGGAAACTGCCGTCGTGAGGGCGCGACGAATCGCGCCTCGTAGGGGGTGCGCCTTGGGAGGCATGGCCCCTCGGTGGAGGAATGGCGGGGTGACCGCTAGCGGCGGCTCAGTGCACGGCCTCGCGCACAGCTAAGTCCGAGAGGAAGTGCTCAAGCTGTTGACGCGGCGTAAGCAGGCCATCAATACGGATATGCCCGACGCCGGGGGCCTGCGTAACCTCTGGAGAAAGGAAACGCTCCGGGTTCTTGACCTTGTCGAGGTCGCGGGCCGCTCCGCGGAGCCGCATTCGCCTCACGACCTCGCCCGGCGGGGTGTCCATCCAGGCGAGGTGCACCCGCGGTTCAGGGATCGCGAGGCGTTCAATAAGCCGTGCCCACGCAGCCGGGAACGTGCGTTCGGACGTGAACGGGGCAACAACAACCACGCTGTTGCCCAGTGCGAGATTCTCCCGGGTGGTGTCGAAGAGGCAGGTGTAGCGAATATCGTTCACGCTCGCACGCGCTGCGGGTTGTGCTGTAGGGACATCGACCAGGAATTCGCCGCCCATGTGCTCAAACAAGGGATTCGTGACGGTGTCCAGGTCGAGGATGGTCCAGTGGAGCTCGCGGGCCAGGTCATGAGCAAACGTCGTCTTGCCACTCGCCGGCACTCCGCAGACGATAATCGCCTCGGATGCGCGTTCTTCGGTCAGGTTCATTGTCATCCATTTCACATTGAGGTCGGGTCGCGGCGCCCCGCGCCTGGAACGGCGGTCAGCGGCTGGTGTAGCCGCCGTCGATCGGGAGGGAAGCGCCGGTGATCATGGCGGCGGCGTCACTGAGCAGGAAGACGATGGGGCCGGCCACGTCGTCGACGGTGGCCCATCGTCCGAGTGGCATTTGCTCAAGGAAGGGGCCGCCGACGTCGGGTCGCCCCCAGTAGAAGTTGGACATGTCGGTCATGACCACTGTCGGGTTGACGCTGTTGACGCGGATGTTGTGCTTGCCAAGTTCCAGGGCCGATACCCGGGTGATGTTGTCCAGGGCGGCTTTGGAGGAGCCGTAGGAGATGTGGCCATGAAGTGCGACCATGCTGGCCTGGCTGGAGACGTTGACGATTGCACCGCCATTGCCCTGGCGGATCATGGAGGGCACCGCATGTTTGATGACCAGTAGGGCCCCGCGGGCGTTGATGCTGATGACCTTGTCGAAGACGTCGATGTCGGTGTCCTGCGGTGTGGCGATTTCGCCGCCGAAGCCGCCGCAGTTCACGACGCCCCACAGGTCCAGGCCCTCGAGGGCGTCTCTGATGCTTTCCTCGGAGGTCAGGTCGAATGCCAAGGGCTGGGCGCCAGTTTCATCGCAGAGCGGCGCCAAGGACTCGAGCGTGCGGGCGCTGGCGGTGACCTTCGCCCCCGCGGCGGTGAGTTGCCGGACGGTGGCGGCCCCGATGCCGCCGCTGGCTCCGGTGACCAGGATGGAGCGGCCGTTGAAGTCGGTTGTTGCAGATCGGGCTTCGACTGCCGTGCTGGCTGTGGGTGAGTCGGTCATGAAGTACTCCTTGTAGGCATCAAGAGTTCGGTCAGGTCCTGAACGGCGGTTCGCGCCCCGGAGCGTTCCAGGGCTTTGCGGGCCTGCCGGTACGCGGCGGCGAAGCGGGCGTTCCGGCCCAGGTCGCCAAATATTTCGGTCAGGTTGAGGAAGGCACCCGGCTCTATCTGGTCCGCACGGGCAGCCGCGCGGAGTTCGTCCAGGCGCCGGTCGGTGATGGCTACCGGTTCGCCATCTTCGTCCGTGCTTTCCAGGAACCGCGCCCAGGCGGCGATCACGAGTACAGACCGGTCTATTGGGCCTCCGAGTTCAAGCTGTTCACGCACCACCGGAAGCACGAATTTGGGGATCCGTTCGGATGCGTCGACCATTTGGCGGGCGAGGGTGTCACGAATGGCGGGGTTGGCGAAGCGGTGGATGAGTTCGTTCCGGTACGCTTGCAGATCGATTCCGGGCACGGGTCGCAGGGTGGGTGTCGCCTCGCGTTCCATAAATCCGCTGATGAACTCGGCGAACAGCGGATCGGCGCAGACCTCATGGACGAACCGATATCCGGCGAGGTAGCCGAGATAGCTCATGACCTGGTGGCTCGCGTTGAGCAGCCGAAGTTTCATGAGTTCATAGGGCTCGACGTCGTCCACGATCTGCACACCGACGTCTTCCAAAGGCGGACGCCCGGCGGTGAACTTGTCTTCGAGAACCCATTGTTCAAATGGCTCGGCAACGACCGGCCATGCGTCTGAGAATCCGTATGCTTCGGTCACCGCAGCCCGGTCATGGTCGGTGGTGACGGGTGTGATGCGATCGACCATGGAGTTGGGAAAGGCTACGGTGTCGGTGATCCAGCCGGCCAGTTCGGGATCCTTGAGTCGGGCGAAGGACACGAGCGCTTTGCCGGCGACGTTGCCATTCCCCTGAATGTTGTCGCACGACATGACGGTGAACGGGGCCGTGCCCTGGTCACGGCGGTGCGCCAAGGCTGAGGTGATCAGACCAAACACGGAGCGTGGAACGGCGTTCTGCGTCAGGTCGTGGAGAACGTCCGGCGTACGGGGATCGAATTCACCCGTGCCGTCGCTGATGCTGTAGCCGCCCTCGGTAATGGACAGGGAGACTATGCGGGTAGCAGGATCTGAGAGTTTACGGATGACCGCTGCCGGGTCGTCGGGGGCATACAGGTACTCGGTGATGGAACCGATGATTCTGGCGTTTTCGGTGCCATCCGCTCCCTTCAACACCAGCGTGTACAGGCCGTCCTGGTCTTCGAGGACATCGCGCATGCGGGCATCCGAGGCGAGCACTCCGACGCCGCAGATTCCCCAGTCCTGGGAGCCGCCCAGGTTCAGGAGGCGGTCGATGAACATGGCCTGGTGCGATCGGTGGAATCCGCCGACGCCGAAGTGAACAATCCCGGTCCGCACCGCGCGGCGCTGATACGAGGGGATGGGTAGCAGGCCTGCCGTTTCTGGAAGGGCCGCTTCATTCAGGGACGTCATGTCGTTCTTCTCTTTGGTCGGGAGAGGTGGGATGGTGCCGTTGCCAGCTTGCGAGTGGGCGGACAACGGCACCGGAACGCTCGCTGTTAGCAGGAGGACTTGTAGACATACTTCGCGCCGTCACCGCTGATGTTGTCCGCGGTGATCTGCTTGAACCCGGTCTGGATCTCCTTCTCTGTGGGCTCGCCCTTGATGGCCTTGAGGGCCTGCTCCACACCCTGGGTGCCGATTGATGCCGGTTCCTGTGCGATCAGGGCCTGGACGATGCCCTCCTTGAGCTGCTTGACCTGTGCCGGCCCGGCATCGAAGCCGACGATCTTCACCTGATTCTGTTTGCCGGCCTGGCGGATGCCTGTGGCTGTTCCCTCTGCCGCGAAGGTGTTGGCCGCGAAGACTCCGACAATGTCCGGGTCCTTGGCCAACGCAGCGGAAACGAGTCTGGCGGCTTCAGCCGGATCGTTGTGGCTGTACTGCACGCCCAGGTACTGGAAGGTTGAGTCGGCTTTGGCGCCCTCTTCGAAGCCCGCAACACGGGCATCGGCTGTTGAGACTCCGGGGTCGGTGGAAATTACGAGGACTTTGCCCCCGTTGGGGCTAAGGTTTTTGATTGCCTTGAAGGCCTCAAGGCCACCGCCCTTGTTGTCCGAGGCGATCGCAGACGCGGCGAATGAGGGGTCCTGCACCGTGGTGTCAACCAGGATGACCTTGATGCCCGCGGCCGCAGCAGCCTTCAAGGGTGCCTGCATTGCGGCCACGTCCGTTGGCGCGATCAGGATGGCATCCGGCTGGGATGCCACAACAGAATCGACAATGGGCTTTTGAAGGGTCGGGTCGAACTTGGCCGGCCCCTGCGTGTTGATCGTTGCGCCGGCTGCCTTGGCAGCGGCGTCGATGCCGCATTGCATGCTGACGTAGAACTCGTCACCGGCCACACCTTGGATGAAGGTGAGCTTGGGCTGGTCTCCGGCTGAGCTCCCGGCCGAGGCGCTTCCGCCGGCACAGGCCGTGAGGGACGTTGCGGCGAGGAGAGCAGCCGCGAGCAGGGTGGCTTTAGGGGTCAACTTCATTGTGTAGCTCCTAGTTTGCTTGGATAGGTTGATGCGGGGGGAAAATCAGTTGGAGCGTCGGCCGTACAGCTTCTTTTTGCCGTCAGGCTTGGCGGACTGCCCTCGGGCTGCCGCCGCCCGGCGGCGCTGATCGACATAGACGGCGAGGACGAGAACGGCGCCGACTGCCACCTGCTGCCAGAACGGCTGAATGCCGACGATGACGAAGCCGTTTTGGAGTACCGCGGGGATGAAGAGGCCAATGACGGTTCCGAAGATGGTGCCGACACCGCCGAAGAGTGACGTTCCACCGATCACGACGGCGGCGATTACGTTAAGGTTTGTCGCTGACTGACCGGCGATAGCGGTCGTGCCGTACTGGGACAGCGACAGGATGCCTGCCACGCCGGCGAGGCCACCGGAGAGTGCGTAAATGGAAATCAGTTGGCGATCCACTTTCACGCCAACCCGGCGGGCGGATTCCTCATTGGAGCCAACGGCGAAGGTGTAGAGGCCGAATCTGGTCCGGTGGAGTACGGTCCCGAAGATCAGGATCAGGACCATCGCGATCAGGGAAATTGTCGGCCAGGTGGTTCCCGGAACGTTGCCGTATCCGATGGTGTCCTGGAGAACCGCAGGGACTTCGCGGATGTCCACGCCGCCTGTGATGACCTGCGCCAGCCCCAAGGCGCCGCCAAGTGTTCCCAGGGTGACAATCAGCGGCGGCACCTTGGCTTTCGCGATGAGAACACCGTTGAGAAGACCCCAACCGAGCCCGCATCCGACGGCGACGAAGATACCGACAATGGCAGTTCCCCATCCAGAATCGCCCATGGCCTGCATCACTTTTGCCGCCACGACTCCGGAGAAGACAAGGTTGGATCCAACGGACAGGTCGATGCCCGAGGTGACAATGACGAACGTCATGCCGATACCCAGGACACCCAGGATGGAGACATTCTGGATGATCTGGCGGACGTTGCCCCAAGTCGGAAACACGTCCGGTGCCAGCGCTGTGAATGCCAGGAAGATGACTATCAGAACAAGCAGGATCTGGAACGATTGAACGTGGAGAACGTGTCGGAGGGTGTGTGCGCGTGAAATCTCGGGTGCCGTCCCGGCTGTCCGGGGTACGGCCTTGGTTGTGGTCATGAGTGTGCTCCATCAAGTGCGCCGGTCATTGCTCCGACTAGTTCTTCCACAGTCGTTTTCTTCGCCTCGTAGGTAGCCACCCGGCGTCCGAGCCGGAGCACCTGGACCCGGTCGGCTACATCGATGACGTGCGGCATCGAGTGGCTGATGAACACGACGCCCACACCTTTGTCACGGACCCGCCGGATCGTCTCGAGTACGTTTTTTGTCTGCACGACTCCCAGCGCGGCTGTCGGTTCGTCCAGGAAGACGACACCCTTGGCCCAGGCAACAGCCCGTGCAATGGCGATTGCCTGCTTCTGGCCTCCCGACATGCTGCCGACTGGGTCGGACAGGCTTCGAACCGTAGCTCCAAGTTCGTCGAAAGCTTCCCGTGATTTGGCACGCATCGTCCTGTTGTCCATGAACCCGAGCCGCCCTTGAAAGCCGGGCTTGGGGATTTCGCGGCCAAGGAACATGTTTTGGGCTGCGTTCAGGTGTGGTGCCAGGGCAAGGTCCTGATAGACGGTTTCGATGCCCAGGCTGCTGGCATGGCTCGGGGAAGTTAGTTCAACCTCGCCGCCGGCAAACAGGATCTTGCCGGAGTCCAAAGCAAGGTTTCCCGACAGTGCCTTTACGAGGGTCGATTTTCCGGCGCCGTTGTCACCTATGAGGGCAACCACTTCGCCTGCGTTGACATCGAAGTCGACGCAGTCGAGGGCGCGTACATTGCCAAAGCTGCGGGTGAGGCCGCGGGCTTCCAAAACGGGGATTGTTGTCATGGTGTAACACCTGTCAGCTGGTACGGGACGAATGCGGCGGCCCCGGCCCTGCAGCCGGCGACACTTCGTTGTGCTGTCACTTCTGTCTTCCTCTTCATTCAGGCCTTCGTGAAGGTCTCACGGCTGTGGGAATAGCTCAGGTCGATGATCAAATCGGCGCGTTCCCGGGTAGCAGCAACGACCGCGGCATTCCTTTGGTCGCTGCCAAGTACCCACGCTTCTGCTTCCGCGGGTGGCTTTCCGAAGGCTTCGTGGCGCCGGAGCAGCCGCAGCTGCCGCTCGTCGTCGCTTAGGTCCAGGAACCAGACCTCGTCGATCTGCGCCCGGCTCTCCCGCCAGCCTTCGGCGTCCAGGAGAAGATAATTCCCTTCGGTAATGACCAGGGGAACCTCGCGGGCCACCGGGATCGCGCAGCCGATCGATTCCTCCAGGCTGCGATCGAACATCGGGGCATAAACAACCGGCTCGCCGTTCGCCTTGAGCCGGCGCAGCAGGTTGGCATATCCCCAAGGGTCAAACGTGTCCGGAGCGCCCTTGCGGTCCGTCGAGCCACGCGCAGCAAGAACTCCGTTAGCCAGGTGGAAAGCATCCATTCCGACCCGGGCAGCCTGGCCATCCAAGGCATCGGCGATAGCCTGCGCCACAGTGGACTTTCCTGCACCCGGCGCTCCCGCAATGCCCAGGATGCGCCGGCTTCCGCAGACAGCGAGGGTACGGGCCCGCTCTACCAGCTCATCCAAGGTGCACGTCAGATGCTCGGCTTCCTGCTGGGAAACCTGGGGTCGAACTTCAGCAGTGTTCATCACTGTCTCCTCCGTTGGTCATGCCACGGTGAAGAAGCTCTGCTGCTACACCCTTGAAGCGCTGCCTTGAATCAAGCTCGCAGGTCTGGATCGAGTGGCTCTAACCTTCGGCTTCGAGGAACTCGCTGTGACCTGCCTTACAGAAACTTAGATGCCCCATGTCATCGATGTCAAGGAAAACCGAAAAACTCATGTCATCGATGACATGAGTTGCTTGAAGTTACTGCGGACATCGGGCAGGATGGGGTGGGCGGCGGATTGTCACCGATGACATCTTTAGCAGTGGAGATGTTCCCGCTTTCGAACAGCCCAGCCTGTAGGGTGTGCCCAGCGAACAATGAAGGAGCCGAACCGTGACTACGATGCAGGATGTGGCCACACGCGCCGGGGTGAGTGCCAAGACGGTTTCCCGGGTTTTTAACGACGACCCGCACGTCACGGAAGACACGCGGCAGCGCGTTCAGTCGGCAATGCGCGAACTCAAGTACGTGCCGAACATGCTCGCGCGCACCTTCCGCGAGGGCAAATCCGCCGTCATTGGCATCGCTGTGCCTGACGTCGCCGATCCTTTCTTCGCTGCCGTCACGAAGGGGATTGAGCTGGCGGCACGCGAACACGACATGGCCATCGTCGTGACCAGCCTCGGGGATAACCCGTCCCTGGAGCAAAGCATCATTGAAGCGACGGTCCGCCGCCAGATCGACGGCCTCATTATCGCCCCGATCGCAGCCGATCAGTCCTACCTCGCACGGTGGCAGGACAGCTTCCCCATCGTCTTCATTGACCGCGTACCCACCAAGCTCAACGCCGACTACTTCGTCGAAGACGATTTCGGCGGCGCCTTCGAAGCGACGCAGCACCTCATTTCCCACGGCCACCGCCGCATCGCCATCGTCGGAGACTCACCGGACGTCCCCACCACGAGGCTGCGCCTGGAAGGCTATCGTGCCGCCCTTGACGATGCCGGTTTGGAGATCGACGAGGATCTGATTGTGCTTGGGTCGCGCGACGCGGACGCTGCCGCCCAGGTCTGCAAGACCCTGCTGGCACTGAGCGATGCGCCTACGGCTATCTTCTCCTCCAACGCGCGGTTCTCAACGGGCGTTTTCCCGGCCCTTCAGGCTTTGAAAAGAAGCGACATTGCGCTCATCAGTTTTGGCGACTTTCCCATGGCGGATGTCCTCCAACCCTCGGTGTCAGTCATCGACCAGAACCCTCGTCAGGTCGGACGGATTGCTGCCGAGCGCATCCTCGCCCGAATCGCGACGCCCGACAAGAGGTTCCGGCGCAAAAACGTCATTCCCGTCAGGCTGATCGAACGCCAGTCGTGCCAGCCAGCAAGCGCGGTGCTGGCATCCTCAGTCGCAGTGTGACGCCTCGAGGTTCCACTCCCCCACCGAATCTTTCCCGCACCGGAAATCAGCAGCCAATGGACGCACAAGCACCTTTGAGTGGGCCTGCGACCGGAGCACCTCACGGTCTCGGCCGACGTCGGCGGCCGAGGTCTGGCCGGTACCGTCCGGCGCATCGAATACCTCGGCGCGGACACCCTGATCGGAGTCCAGCCGGACCCTGCCCTCGGCCTGAAAATGTGGGAACTCAACCAGGACGACCTCATCTGGATCCGCCAGACGGGACAAGCACGCCTGATAGCCGGAGATCCCTGCACCATAGCCCTCGAGGCCAGAATGGCCAGCTACTTCGACAGCGAGACCGGCGCGAACCTGGCATCATCCGACCAGGTCTCAGCCGCTGGGTTGCTGCCAGTGCGTGGCTGACGCCGCACTGCTCGACGCCCACGGCGACGGGGATCCCGTCAAGCGGCTCAACGCTTCGCTCGAGGGACTCCTGGCGGAACCCGTGGAGGTCGTCCGCCTGGTGCCGATCCCCGCGGAAATTCCCAACAGGGCGCACTCTAGGCAGTACCCGCTACCGGCAAGAAGCGGACGACGGCGGGACTTCCCGCCGTCGTCCGCTTGCGTTGGTGCCGTTGACCTGCAGAGCCGGCCGGCCGCCTACTTGTCGACCAGCGTGATGTCGAATGAGTACAGGTCCGGACGGTAGGAATGGCGGCCGATGTCGACAGCCTTCCCGAGGCTGTCATAGACCCGGCGGTTGACGGTAAGGACGGGAGCTCCGGGAGGCATATCAAGGAGCCGCTCCTCGTCTGGCTCGGCTGTACGGGCGCCGATGTTCTGCTTGGCCACCCGCATGGTTGCGCCGCGGGCTCGCATCATCCGGTAGAGGCTGCCTTGCTCCAGCTGCCCGGGGGACAAGGCTGCGAACCTTTCCGGCAGATAGTTCTCGAGTATGGCAAACGGAACTCCGCCGGCGAGCCGAACCCTGCGAAGGTGGAAGACCTTGGCGCCGGTTTCCGTGTCGAGGGCTGCGGCAACGTGCGGAGGCGCTGTTACGAGCTCGTGCGTCAGAACGCTTGAACTCGGGCGCTTGCCAATCCTGGACAGGTCTTCAAAGAGGCTGGACAGTGCCACATCCCGGGTGAGCTGGCCGTGGACAACCTGGGTGCCGATTCCCCGGCTTTTCACCAGGAGACCTTTATCGACGAGTTCCTGGATCGCGTGGCGGATGGTTGGCCGTGAGAGGCCCAGCCGTCGCCCCAGAACCATCTCGTTCTCCAGGCGTGCACCGGCGGGCAAATGGCCGGTGAGAATTGCTTGCTCAATGCAGGACGAGACCTGGAAGTAGAGGGGAACGGGACCTCCGCGGTCGACATCCACGAAAAGGTCCTCGGGCAAGACGATGTGATCCTGCAGCATTGTGGTCCTCCGGAATGACGTTGCGAACGGGTAGGGGCAGGAAGCCGGCGGACGTCCGTTGACGGGGAGAAACCGTGACGTCTGCTCGACTCGACGGCCCTGCCGCCCCATGGGCAGGGCCGTCGCCGAGGAACCTCTTCCGAGGCGGGTGCCGGGTCCCGTGATCACCGGATTGTCGGGTCAGGCCGCGGTGGCGTTCTCACGGTATCGGCGGATGCCAAGTTCACCTTCGACGACGGCGGCAGTCAGTTCTTCGACGCTCGTGTCTTCGCGGCGAACGTCGAGGATCTTGCGCCCGTGGTTCATGACGATGTGCCGATCGCAGACTTCGAAGGCGTGGTGGAGGTTGTGGGTGACCAGCACGGAGCTGATTCCGTCGGCCTTCAGTGCCCGCAGGTAGTCCAGCAATGCTTCGGTGGCGCGCACCGCGAGCGCGGACGTAGGCTCGTCAAGGATCAGGAGGCTGCGCTTGAAGTGGACGGCCCGGGCAATGGCCACCGCTTGCGCCTGACCTCCGGACAGCGACGAGACAAGCTGCTTGGAGCTCTTGATGCCCTCAATGGTCACCACGGAGTCCAGGATTTCGGAGGTAATGGCGTCCATCTCCTTGATCTTCATTAAACCAAGGCGGTTCGTGATCTCACGGCCCATGAAGATGTTGCGGCTAATCGACATCTGCGGGACCAGTGCCGAGTCCTGGAAGATCGTTTCGATGCCCAGGCTCTCGGTCAGGGCCCTGTTCACGTGCGGGTGCTTGGTGCCGTCCCAGGAGAAGTCGCCTGCGGTGGCTGGGACCACGCCTGACATGATCTTGACCAGGGTCGACTTGCCGGCACCGTTGTCGCCAAGGAGGCCCACAACCTCGCCTTTTCCGATGTCGAAAGACACGTCGTCCAGGACGGTGTTGACGCCGTACTTCTTGGTGATGCCCTCAATCCGGAGCAGGTAGTCCTCGTTGATGGTCATGATGCTTTGCCTTCCATGAGCTTGTTGAAGATAGCGGCGACCACGATGATCAGGCCGACGAAGAGCTGGATGTAGAAGCCGGGCGCCTTGCCCAGGATCAGGCCGTTTTCGATGATGCGGATCAGCGCTGCGCCGACAATCATGCCGATGATGGTTCCCCGTCCTCCGAGAAGAGAGGTTCCGCCCACCACGGCAGCGGCAATCGCCATCAGGGTGTAATCCTCAGTGGACCCGGGCTGCATGGAGGAGGTCCGGACCGAGATCAGGACGCTCGCCAGGCCCACCATCGCTCCGAAAAGGGCGTAGGAGAGAAGCTTGACCTTGAGCGGGTTGATGGAGATCGCCCTGGCGGCCGATGCGTTGCCGCCGACGGCGAAGATGTGGTTGCCGAGCTTGTGGCGGTGCAGGAAGAACCACGCCACTACTCCCACCACGATCATCCAGACCAGCTGCGAGCGGAAGAAGCCGAAATCGCCGGCGAAGAGTGTGACGAGTGCTTCGTCTTTGCCCTTGCGCAGCAGTGCCGGCGCGGTGCCGTTGATGAAGATGCTGGCGCCGGTCCAGAAGAACGCCATGCCCAGAGTGGCGATGAAGGACGGGATGCCGGTGATGACCACGATCAGTCCGTTGATCAGGGCAATACCGGTGGCCGCAGCGATTGCGGCCAGGACCCCCCAGCCCCAGCCGAACGAGTTGGAGACGTGAATGAACGTGATGGAAGAGAACCCGATGCTCGCGCCCAGGGAGAGGTCGAATTCGCCGGCGATCATCAGGATCCCGACTCCGATGGCCAGGATGGCCAATACCGGAATGCTCTGGGAAATGACGCCCGAGAGGTTGTTGGACGACAGGAACGGGAAGGCGGGGCTGGCGATGCTGGCGATGACGAAGCCGATGATGACGACCGCCAGGATCGCGCCGATTTCGAGGGCTCCGCGGCCACGTGTGTAGCGGATGTAGTCCTTGAATTTCTCGGCTGTTGTGACTGGTTGGTTATCGGCAAGACGGCGTATTTTGGTGATGGCCCCTGTTTCCAACGGCGCCGTGAGGACGTGTTGGTCGGTGCCTGTGTCTTGTGGTGACATGACCTGAGCTTTCGATGACAGCGGCGTCGATGCCGCGGAATGGAAGAGGTGGGCACTGAGTCCCGGACGGGGGAGGGGACGGGGGCGTTGCCGCCGCCCCGTCCCCCTTATGACGCAGTTACCAGCGGACGCCCTGGAGGTCCGGTGCTTCGAGGTTTTGCACGTTTGTCTTGTCGATGAGGGAGACGCCGCCGGAGTTGATGTTCGCCGGTGCCAGGCCGAAGTCGATGGCAAGGGCGCTCTGCATCAGCGACTGGAATCCCTGGACGAAGCCCTGCTGGTCAGCCGTGGCGATGATGTCCCCGGCCTTGATGCCGTCGATAACCTGGGGGGAGGTGTCAAAGCCGACGATAGGAACCTTCACGCCGGCTGCCTCCATGGCAGCCAGGATGTTGCGGTGCGGGGTGCCTCCCAGAGGCGCCACCGCCTTGACGTCCTTGTTGGCGATGAGCCATGAGGTAAGGGAGTTCAGAGCTTCCTCATCGGACGCGGAGGTCCGGAGGTACTCGCCCTTCGCACCCACCTTGTCGAGCGCTTTCTGCACGCCGCCGCCCCGCTGGATGGCGTAGTTCTGCTCGGGCTCTTCCGCCGGGAAGAGGACCTTGTCGCCGGCGCCCAGCTTGGCCTCCGCAGCGAGACGCTCGCCAACGAGCGTGCCCACCTCGAAGAAGTCCTGGCCCACGAAACCGCTGACGCAGTCGGCGGCACTCTCGGGTGCCGGCACGTTGTAGGCGACCACCTTGATGCCTGCCTTCGAGGCGTCACACGCCACCTTGACCCACTTCTCGCCTTCGTTGAACGGCATCACGATGACGGCGGGCTTGGACGCGGTGGCTGTTGCCACGAGGTCCACCATTTTGTCCGGATCGGCATCGGCGGTCTGGTGCGTCAACTGCAGGCCACCGAGAGTGGAGGCGTCTTCCGCGCCCTTGAGGATCTGGGCCCAGAATGCGTCGCCGGCAGGGTTGTAGTACGTCAGGAAGTACACACTGCGGTTTTCGGCGCGGCTGCCGAACTTGTCGGCCAGGCCGGTGGTTGATGATGCATTGGACGTTGCGGTGCAGCCTGCCAGTGCCAGCGTTGCCACGCCCGCCATGGCAATTACGCCGAGTCCTCGCTTGAATGTAGAAATAGGTTTCACTTCGTCGTGTCCTTCTCATAGGTGCCGAAGCCTGCCTCCATCCAGAACTGATGCTCTTTGGGAGTGCCGATCTTCGACTTATTGTCAGGACATTCTTACGCCCAATTACTGGCACGTGCAAGACCTTTTCAATAAAAACTGTCTCGTGCCAGTTTTGTGACGCAGGGCACACGGTGTGGATTTCGGATGCGGGCATACCCCTCCCGCGTGAGAAGCTGCGCCGGGACGTCGACGTCAGCGCCGGCTCACCTGTGGTGCAGTTGCGCCTCTGACCGGGGCTGGCCGGTACTTCCCCGGATGACCAGCGTGGGAACGATCATGCGTTCCTGGGGCGCTGACTCCTGGTCTGACATCATTTGAACGGCGGCCTCAACGGCTGCCGTGCTCATTTCCGCGGGATCCTGGCGGACGCTCGTCAGGTCAAGGAACGACAGCCTGGCGATGCGGCTGTCATCGTAGCCCGTGACCGAAATATCCTCGGGCACCCGCAATCCGGCACGCAGAAGCCTATGGATCAGGCCCATGGCAGCGTGGTCGTTGGAGCAGACCACCGCGGTGGGCATGACAGGCTCCGCGAGAAGCGACTCGGCGGCGCTGGCACCGGATTCCTCGGTGAAGTCCCCGCCAATCTCCCGGACCCGCGAGGGCAGTCCATGCCTGTCCATTGCTGTCACATATCCCTGGTGGCGGGCAGCGAATTCTGGAAGTGACCGCGTCAGCACGTAGGCAATATCCAGGTGCCCTAGTTCCACCAAATGGTCCACGGCCGCCGAGATCCCCCATTGCCCGTCTGACCGGACAGCACTGCAGACACCCTGCGGCAGTGGTCTGCCGATGCTGACCACCGGCAGTCTCTTTGCCAATTTCCGCAGCTCGTTTACAGGCGTTTCCGGCGAAATCAGAATGACGGACTCAGTGCGGAACCCGAGCAGCTCCGTGATGGCATCCCGCTCGTCCCGCGTCGCCGTCAAGGCACCGAGAATCAGGTTGTAGCCACGCTCGTGGGCCGCCGCATAGAGGGCTTCCACAATGTCGTCCGCGGATGAGTGGGCGGGATTGAAGAGCACGCCGATGTAGTTACTGCTCCGCCGGCGAAGTGACCGCGCCGCGATGTCCGGGCTGTATCCAAGCTCGGAAGCCGCCTCAAAGATGCGTTCCTTCGTCGAGGAACTGACGCCGGCCTCATTGCGGAAGGCGAGCCCCACAAGCTGCCGTGAAACGCCGACGCGAGTGGCGACGTCCATCATGGTCGGCCGTTTAGAGATCACTTGGACATCCTATACGCGGAGGGTTGATGGCTCTCCGCCGGGTTTGTCAGGACATCCCTTGACGAAAAACTGGCACGTGCTAGTCTTTAGGAAATCCCGCTCAAATCCTCCTTCCTCACACGGCTGAGTTCTCGTTCCCTCATCCACGCAAACCCACGAAAGCAGGGCCTACCAATGTCGCTAGCCACTGATCCGAACACCACCGACATCCAGCAATGCCCGTTCAACGGCACCACACTCGCCGGCGAAGAAGCACATACGCAGGACCCTGCTACGGCGCCCAGGATTGGCCCGAATCCCGGCCTGGAGACAGATCCCGGAGTCTTCTACGATCCGCTCTCCTACGCCGCGTACGACCATCCCTATGAGCTGTACAAAATCCTGCGGGACAAGGCTCCGGTCTACTACAACGAGCGCCGCGACCTGTACGTCGTCTCGCGTTACACCGATGTCCAGGCAGGCCTGCGAAACCACGAGCAGCTTTCCAGCGCCCTGGGCAATGACATGGACGGTACCCATGCGTCCTATGGGGCGGGCAACCTGATCATGGTCGACGCTCCCCGGCACACCTCTCTGCGATCGGCCGTCCGTCGCGTCTTTGTCGGTCGCGAGATACTGGCCAAGGAAGACGGCATCAGGGAACTGGCCCGCCACCTGATCACGGAACTCCGTGAGAACGGGGGCGGTGACTTTGCCACTGAGGTGGCGCTTCCGTTGGCGATCGGTGCGGCGACGAAAATGATTGGCATGGCCGCCGAGGACAGCGGAATGCTACAGGAACATCTCCTGCGCTCCATGGTGCGGACGGTCGGCGAGTTCGGCGTGCCGGACGACGCCGCCGTCTCCAATCAGGAAGCCGAAGAGCACATCGCGGAAGTATTTGGGAAGCGGAGCGAAGAGGTCGAAGCCGGCGGCACCGCCACAGGGTCGGATGCCATCACCCAGATCATTGCTGGCATGCACGCCGGCAAGGTGCAGTCGGATGAACAGGTGGGCCTCGCCCATCTGATTCTGTCGGCAGCCATCGACGCGCCCGCCGCCCTCATCACCAACCTCGTGGCCACCCTGGACAAGTTCCCGGCCTTCCAGCGCTGCCTAGCGGAGGACCCGGCCGCCATTCCCGCCTTTGTGGAGGAGACACTCCGTTTCGACACCCCCGGCCAGAACCTCTGCCGGCAGACCACCGCCGAGATCACCATCGCCGGCGTGACCATACCGGCGGACTCCCGTGTGATGTTCCTGCTGGGCTCCGCCAACCGGGACGAAAGGGTCTTCCAGAACCCGGACTTCTTTGATATCCGCCGCGAGCTGACGCCGGAGAACCGCATCATGACCTTCGGCGACGGTATCCACGCCTGCCTGGGCGCACCCCTGGCCCGGCTTGCCGGACGCGTCCTGGTGGAGACTCTCCTCGAAGGCCCTGAGATCCGCGTCGTCGGGTTGCCGGAGCGCTGGGCAAAGCAAATGGTCCGCGGCTTCGCAAAGCTTCCGGTGAAGTTCCTTGACTGAGGTCAACGGCTGGGAGGACCTCTCCGGCCTGCTGCCACAGTCACGCGGCTGGATGCACTCCGGTGTCGCCGTCCTCAGCGACGGCAGAATCCTCTGCGCCCACCCGGAGGGCCGCGACCTGTTGGTTATCGACCCTTCAGGTGGCGCCGAAACCATCCCAACGTCCCTGACCGAAATGCACAGCATTTTCACCTGCGAACGCGACGGCGAGGAAGTCATCGCGGTGGCCGACCCCGGGCACCGCTTCGTCGAAGATCCCGCCAATGCGTCGGCCTACGCCGATCACTTCTCGCCCGGGCGCGCAGTGATCCTGAACAGGGACGGAAGCGTCCTCCTCGAACTGGAATGCCCGCCACTGCCGGAATACGCCACGGAGCAATGGCGTCCGACGTCGATCGCTATCGACGATTCCCGATACACCGGTAGCGGTGACATCTGGGTAGCCGACGGGTACGGCGCCAGCCTGGTGCACCGTTTCGACGCCTCGGGCCACTACCTCGGTACGCGAGACGGCGCTGAAACAGGCACCGCCTTCGCGTGCCCCCACGGGATACTCCTGCGGACTGACCACGGGCACCTCGAAATCTATGTGGCGGACCGCGCCAACCGCAGAATCGTAGTCATGGACCGGAACGGAATGCAGTCGCGGATCCTGGGCGAAGGCGTCCTGGACAGCCCGTCCTCGCTCGTTCTCGTCGGGGACCGGATCTACGTCACCGAACTCTTCGGCGGAGTCGCGAGGTTCGACGGCGATGCATTCACCCGCGTCCTGGAACGGGCCCGGCCCCGGTCGAACGAGGACGATGCCTGGCCCAACCGCAGCACTCCCGAGGGCCTGGACGGACCGGTTGTGGACCCGGGGTTCTTCAACAGCCCCCACGGAATCGCTGTCGACGGTCACTGGCTCTACGTCACCGAGTGGTTCATCGGCGGGCGGCTCAGCCGCCTGTCACTCACGCAGTACTAGAACACACTTCCCCGCACCGCATCCCACGCGACGACTTTCAGATTGAGAGCAGGACCATGAGCAAAACAGAGACCATCTCCGGGCCAATTTCGGACCTCACCCTCGAAGAGGCCCATTTCGTTGCCCGCGTCGCTGCGAAAACCCACGCAGCCGACGACGTCGTACTCCTCACCCTCCAGCACCAGGACGGCGAAGACCTTCCGCCGTGGCGTCCCGGCGCCCACATCGACCTGGTTCTTTCGAACGGCCTGACGCGGCAGTACTCCCTCTGCGGCGATCCGGCAGATCGGAGCAGCTACGTCGTTGGTGTCCTCAATGCGCCCAACAGCCGCGGCGGCTCGCAGTTCGTTCACGAGTTGCTGGCCGCCGGCGATGCGGTGACTGTCCGCGGTCCGCGGAACCACTTCCGGCTCGTCGAAGCCCCCGGCTACCTGTTCGTCGCCGGTGGTATCGGAATCACCCCCATTGCCGCGATGATCCGTGAGGTACAGGAGCAGGGGAAGCCCTGGACCCTCGTCTACGGGGGCCGGACACTTTCCTCCATGGCCTTCAGGGATGAGCTAATAGCCCACGGCACCCGAACCACGCTGTGGCCCCAGGACCAGAAAGGGATCATCGATCTGCACACGGCCCTGGGCTCACCGGACCGCCGCACGGCCGTCTACGCCTGCGGTCCGGAGCCGCTCCTGGCCGCCGTCGAGGCAATCTGTGCCGAGAAATGGCCCTCCGGGTCCCTGCACCTGGAACGGTTCACGGCCAAGAAGGTGGACACCGCGCAGGATGTGGCGTTCGAAATCGAACTGGCAGCGAGCGGCGTGCGGCTGACCGTCCCGGCGGATAAATCCGTCCTCCGTGTACTCGAAGAGGCTGGCACACGCATCCTTTCCTCCTGCGGCGAAGGAACCTGCGGCACCTGCGAAACCCCCATTGTCGAGGGAACGGTCGACCACCGCGACTCCGTCCTCACCCACCAAGAAAAAGCCGAAAACAGCTGCATGATGGTCTGCGTCTCCCGCGCCACGTGCCCCGTCCTGGTGCTGGACCTCTAACCCTCCTGCCGGCCAGTTACGGACGACGGCGGGGCCTCCCGCCGTCGTCCGTTTGCGTTTGGTGCCGCTCCCTTAGAGCGCCGACCAGCCGCCGTCGGACGCGAGGATGGCGCCGTTGACGTTGGTGCCGTCGTCGCTGAGCAAGAAGGTGACGGAGGCGGCGAGCTGGGCCGCGGTGGCGGGCGTGGGGACGGTGGCTTGCGTCAGCGGGCCGAGGCGTTCGGCCGCGAGCCGGGATCCCCAGTTGGCTAGCGTCAACGTGAGATAGATGCGCTGAATCTTGTGGGCGTCGGCGTTCATAGCGTCGGTGTCCCCATCAGGGCGAATGTCACCCAAGGACAGCACTCAGCGGAACGAATTTCAGATTCGAGGTGGCGCCGCCGGGGTTGGTTTCGTCATGGACTACTAGAAGCCCCTGTTCGAACTGCGGCCCCGCGTTCAGGCTGGTCACATCGATGCCATCTGTGCCCGTCACGGCGTCGATTGTCCCGTTGGCGCCGACTTTGAATTTCCTGATGAACGGGTTGTTTCCCGCGCGGTCGTAGATGGCTATGCTGGAGTCGCCTTGGCTGGACACGAAGAGATATCCGGAACCGTTTGCGCCATAAACGATGCTCATCCCCTCGATGTCGGCCACGAGGCGCCCTGCTCCCGCAGCGTCAACGGACAGTCGGCCAGCTCCAGCGCCGGGTTCGGCGCCGTACTTCCAAATGGCCGCGTCCTCCTGGCCGACATACAGGTGGCCGAGTTCGTCATCAGCCACACAGCTCTCCGTGATACTGCTGATCGGCAGCGATCGGACGGGGACGGCGTCAACCTTGCCCGCGCCGTTGTCAATCAATTCGAATTGCTGGACCGTACCCGGGCCGTTGGGTGTGACAAAGGCATAGAACCTGCCGCTAACGCTGCGGTACATGCAGAAACCGTAGTTCGGCGCGAACGTGGGAATGCTGCGGGCAGTGACCGGCGTGAGCGTTCTGCTGGTTGTATCCAACGACCACAACGCCAGGGTGTTGTTCGTCCGGTTATTCGCCCCGACCAGCACAATTGATTGCCCCGATAATGAGAACCCGGGCCTCAGGTCAACGTTGCCGATCATCCCGTCGCCCCGGAAGTGTATCAAGCTGCCGTCCATCCCGAACACACCAATGCCACCACCGGAAGTCGCCTTGTTATCAGCAACCACTACGCTGTTGGCGGGATTCGCCAGGTCAACCCAGATGGCAGAGTCATCCGAAATGTCCCCTGACCCTGAAAACCCAGCGTTCTCGACCACTGGCAGCAAGATCGAGTCAGTGGGTGTCGGCGCGGGAGTCGGTGTCGGAGAAGGGGTCGGCGTCGTTGGCTGTGAGTCCGTTATGAGGGGTTGGGGCCGCTGGCCTGTCTCAAGTGAGTCCACGCTGGTGAACAAATAGATGGCGCCTACTGTCGCCAACGCGAGCAACGTCGCCACGATAATCCGGAAGCCAGGACGCATGGCGCACTCCCTAAATGGGCCTCGGGATGGGCAGTCGGGACCCTAAGTTGCATTATCTGAGCGTGAAACCCCGCAGTCAAGCATCTGTTGAGTTCCACAAATGGGTGCCCCTCCCGCTCCCGGCCTTCCTGCGTCACGGGTGGCGCGTGAACTACGGGCGTAGATGGGGAAAGCGGACGACGGCGGGACGTCCCGCCGTCGTCCGCTTGCTTTTGGTGCCGCTCCCCTACAGCGCCGACCAGCCGCCGTCGCACGCCAGGATGGCTCCGTTGACGTTGGTGCGGTCGTCGCTGAGGATGCAGGCGATGGAGGCGGCGAGCTGCGCCGCGGTGGCGGGCGTGGGGACGGTGGCCTGCATCAGCGGTCCGAGGCGTTCGGCCGCGAGCTGGGATCCCCCAGTTGGCCACGATGTTGGTGATGGTGGGGCCGGGAGCCACGGCGTTGAAGCGCAGGCCCTTCGGCCCGAACATAACGGCCGAACTCTTGGTCAGGCCCACGGCGGGCTGCTGGAGTCTACGCCGGCCGGCGACTCCCATGCCTAGCGGTTTCGGGAAGCATCACAGGTTTGCGGCTTCTTGCTCCGCCAGTCTGATCATCCGAAGTTCGTCCTCCACCGCGCGGGACGGCCAATAGTCCTTCGACAGCTCAGTTGCCCGGGTCAGATCTGCCGCCGGGAAGAGCTTGCCGAGCATTCCGGCCGCCTGAAGCAGGGCGATCAGCACGATGATCCTGGCATCGGGCGCCTTCGAATCAGGCTTGGCAGCAGGCACCTTGGCATCAGTCGTCCTCACATCGGCCGTCCCGGCGTCGGACGCCGTGGAATCAGGCGCCTCGAGATCGGACGGCGGGCCGCTGAGGGCGGCCTGGATCTTTTCCAGGAGCGCCGCCTCCGGAGCGTGGTCCTTCTCCGGGTACCGCACGGCCCGGAACCGGCCCAGGTGCTTTTCGCCGACATGTTCCACGATGCCCAGTGACGCCATGCCCTCGTAGACACGCTGCACGACGGCGCGGCCCTCCAGCATACCCACCCACCCCTTGGGAGTGTGGGGCCGGGATTTGCCACGGATGACTTCCAGCTCGCGCTGGAAATCCGTTTGCGGGGCGTCTCCGGTGGCCCTGACGCGCTTCCCCTGCAGCTCGATCGCACCGATCAGGTCCAGCTCGGCCAGTATTGCACCTGCCACAGTGGTCCTGAGTGCGAACACCGGCACTTCAGGTTTGCCGTTCATGTCGTTCGTTGCCAGAAGGAGGAAGGCCTGGGGAAGGTTCAGCTCCGCCGCCTTCGGTGTTTCAGCGTCCATACGAACATGGTGGCCCTGTTGGGCGCCCACCACAATGAGGATTTACAAAGGCGAGCGGACGACGGCGGGACCTCCTGCCGTCGGACGCAAGGATGGCCCCGTTGATGTTGGTGATGGTGGGGCCGGGGTCCACTGCATTGAAGCGCAGGCCCTTGGGCCCGTACATCACGGCCGAGTTCCTGGTCAGGCCAAGGCTGGGCAGGTGGCCGCCTGTAGACGTGTGCTCAGCGCTGGACCAGCGCATGTATGCGTCGGGAGATTTCTTCGCCTGCCAGGATGCCGCGGGCATCGGTGACGCGCAGGTGATCCCTGCGGAAGTCGACGTCGGCGAGTTCTCCGTGGGAGGGACGGAAGGCGACGTCAGCTTCGGCCAGCATCGGCCCGTCCAGCAGCGAATCCCCGGCGGCGATCACCCGGGAGGCCCCAGTCCGCCGGGCGACTTCTGCGACGGCGCTGTTCTTCGTCACCGCGTGCGGCACACAGTAGAGCTTGCGGCCCTGGACGGACACCGTCCAGCCGAGCGAGGCACACCATGCGTCCAGCTCCCGCACGAATTCCGCGGGCATGAGCTCCCGGTCCACGATGGCGTAGAGGAAGAGCTCTTCGGCCTGGCGCAGCCGGAGAATCCAGGACCGGTAGGCCTCCCGGGACAAAAATTCCTCGATGACGGCCAGCGGCGCCGAGCCCTCCGAGACCCGTTGCCCGACTGTGGTCTGCCACTCGATGTCCGGCTCGCCGTTCTTGAGCAGGACACCGCCGTTGGTGGTGACCGCGTATTCAGGCACGGCACCGGGCAGCCGGACCCGCCGGTACTGGGCCTCGGTCCGGGTGGTCACTGGGACGAAGATGGTTGTCCGGGTCAGTTCGAGCAGCAGCCGCTCGGCGGTGCGGGTCATAAACGAGATCGGCACCCCCTCGTGGAGCTCCGCAACCACCATGTCCGGTGCCAGGTGGTCGGGGACGTCCAGAAAGAAGGCCTTCGCGGAGTAGATGAGGGTCCGGTCAAGGTCCGAGGCCAGCAGGACGGAATTCACAGGGCGGCCGCCGCAGTGACTCCATCAGCGCCGGATACCCCGCTGAACGTCGGATCGATGAGCCCCACGCAGCTGAAGGGCAGGTGCGGCACCTCCAGCACCGGTACATCGCGCTGCTGAGCCAGCAGCAGGATGTGGGCTATCTCGGGCGCGGCATCAGGACGCACCAGGATCTTCCACGGCACCCTGCGCAGCAGCACGCGTGTTGTCTCGCCGACTCCGGGTTTGATGAGGTTCAGGTCGTCGATCCCGTGTTCCCGGCCGAGGCTTTCCACGGCGAGCCTGCCGGCCCAGGTGGGCGTCCGGTCCGCGGCCAGCAGCGCCCCGGCTTCTGCCCGGGCGAACGATTCGACGGTTGGGAAATGGCCAGAGACGGCGGCCAAGAACTCCCGCGAGACGTCGTCACCGCGCAGCTGGTGGTAAAACTTGGCCCCGTGGAAGTCGTCGGGGCCGATGAACTCCGTGTTGAAGACCGTGCGGGACACGAGCCCGGACACCGTCGAGTTCAGGCAGGCGGAGGGTATGAGGTAGTCCTCGCGCGTGCCGTACATGGCGGCGCAGTGCCCGGGATCGGCGAGCACGGCGAGGTCCTTGGGGAAGGCAACACCGCCGGTTTCGGCGAAGCGGTCGAGGCCGGCCGAGAGCTCGCGGGTGATCGCGCCCTTTCCGGTCCAGCCGTCCACAAAGAGGATCTGCTCCGGGTCATGGTGGGCGGCCAGGTATCGCAGGGCCGTCTGGTCCGGCCCGACGCCGCGCACGATGCTCATCGTGTAGTGGGGAAGGTCGATGCCGTGGATCTGCTGGGCCCAGCGGCGCATCAGGATGCCGACCGGTGTGCCGGCCCTGGCCAGGGAAACCAACACAGGCCGGTTCCGGCGCGCGGCCAGCGCCATCTCGGTCACGGTGCCCACGGCCTGCGCGACGCGCGCGGCGGAGCGTTTCAAGGCGTCCCGGTACAGCTGCTGGTACTGCTGCGAGGGCGAATATTCGATCGGCAGGGACTCTGCATAGCTCGCCCCGCCCGATTGCATCGCGGCTTCACGATCGGCCGCGGGCGCTTCCAGCGCGGCATCACCGATGTCCTGGAGCAACCAGGTGACTTCCTCCGGTGCGTAGGAACCGAACGCCGGTCCGGCCAGCGGCGCCGGGAGGACGGGTGAGGCGGGCAGGAGGACGACCACGACCGCGCTGCACACGGCGACAAGCGCCTCCGTCACGCTGCCGGGACCCGAGAGGACCTCCGCGGGGGTCCCGGGTTCGGGCATCAGGACGATCGTGCCGAATCTGCGGCCGACGGAGGAAACATTGTGGGCGAAGCGCACACCGGGGCCGTCCACGGTGACGTCATGGCTGGCGAACCGCACCGTGCCCGTGATGGCGTAATCCGGGCGGTCCAGGGCGACGATCGGGGATCGGGTGGTAGTGGAGAACCGGACGCCGCGGTCCGGATTCAGCCGGTCCAGTGCATCGGCCACGGCCAGGGGCACGTGGATGAACTCCTCGCTGCCCAGGACCAGCACGGACTCCGCGCCGGCCGCCTGCGGAAGGGCCCGGTGGATCGACTCCCCGACGTCGGCCAGCGTAGCCGCGGCGGGGGAACCGCCGTTGCCGAACCGGTCGCTGCGGACAGCTGCGCCGACCGTCCCGGGCCTGAGGAAGGTCACCGTTCCGGGTGCCCAATCCGGGGTTGCCGGCGCCTGCGGCAGTGCGGCCACCACCTCATCGGCACGCTGGAGAATGTCCGCGCCCAGGGTGATCTGCCCCGTGCCCAGAGCCACCACCCGGATGCGGGTCCCGAGCCGCTCCGCGAGTTCGTCGAACCGGGCCCGGTCCCCCGGTGTCCGCAGGTCCACGAGCGCAGCCACCGTGTAGCTGGGATGGGGAGCCAAGGCGTGGAGTTCGGTGATGGTGTTGATGATCGTGGCCCCGGTGCTGAGTTCGTCGTCGACCAGCACCACCGGTTCAGGGGCGTTCAGGCGCCGCGGATCCGTGGGGAGCAGCCGGTGTGAGGTGGCGTGCGAATGTGATTCCTCGAAGGACCCGTAGGCGGCGGCGCCCGCCGGGGCGTGCCGGGAGGAATGGATGTAATACGAGCCGATCGTGTCAGCCACAAGCCGTCCCAGGCCGGTGGCCGTCTCCGCGTAGCCGATGGTAATGATCTGCGGGTTGCGGGTCTTCAACCCGGCGAGCTGCAGACGGAGGCTCTGCAACGCGGCCCGCCGGCCGCCGTCGTGCGTTTCCCCGCGCAGGAGCGCGGCGAGCCCGGCCGCAATGGTCGGAGTGACGGATACGGATTCCGGGGTATCGGACAGAGCCTCGCCGACGAGCACTCCCAGCAACTCACCGGCGGCTATGACCAGCCCGGGTTCAGAGGGGACGTGTTTGCCGAGCACCCGGGACACCAGCAGGTGGGCCCGCTTGGGGTTGCGGCGCAGTGCCAGTCCCACGAGGTCCTCGACCGGCAGCAGGCTCGCGGAGTGGTCCGTCGTGATGCCGACGCCGAGGGCGTCCCGCACAAAACCGCCGGTCCAGATGTCCTGGCTCAATTCATGCTCGCTTCCAGAAGGTCAACGTAAGTGATGTTCTCGGCGGCAACACCAAACGCTGCGGCACGCAGCAGCGTCTGGCCGGCCCAGGCCTGATGGGGCTTCATCTCATTCATCTTGTTGCCGTACGGCGAGGCCGAGGCGCCGCCGCCGTTCTTGCCGGCGATCTCCAGCGCGTCCACGTATTCCTCGTGGCTGACGACGCACATGGCATGGACCAGCGGGACATGGGTGGGGTGGATGACCGTCTTGCCCAGCAGCCCGTTGGCCAGGTCCAGTTCGATTTCGCGGATCAGCCCGTCGAGGTTGGCCGTCAGAATCCGATCGCGCAGCGGCATCTCATTTGCGTCGGCGAAGGGAGTGCGCCGCAGCAGGGGGCGCAGCACCCGCTCGCTGTTGCTGTAGTGCTCCCAGACCGGGCCGGAGATCACGAATCCGTTGTCCGGCCGGCCCAGCATATTCACGATGTCCCCGATCACGGAGGCGACCACCTTGACGTCATAGATGGTCAGGTCCCGGGAGCGGCGCAGGCCGAAAGCACTGGACATGTCCGTGGCGCCCACGCGGACGGCCAGGACATCCTCCTTGTTGGCTTGCAGCACGTCGCAGATACCGGACAAAGTCCTGGCCCGGGTCTCGCCGTGGATCACGAGCGGAGATTCCATGATGGGCATGATCCGCAGCCTGCGGCCGCCCCCGCGTGAATCGTTGATGGTATGCAGGGCATCCAGGAACCGCTGGGCCTGGCCGGTCTCATTCTCGAACTTCGGAATGACAAAGCCCACCAGCAGGTCCAGTGCCTTACCGCAGCGGCTGGCCAGGCTCAGCATCTGTTCCGGCGTGCGGACCCGGAGAAACAGCAACGGCCCCTCGTCGGAGTGGAAGGCGCCGACAGCGTCGCTGCCGCTGTCGCCACTCCTGTCGTCGTCGCTGCCGATGCCGCTCCCGCGGCGCGGCCCGGCGGAACCGGCATGCAGCCGGGTCAGCGTGTTCACGACGTTGGTCTCTGCAGAGTCCACCGCATCATCGGCGATGGAATCCTCGAGGCAGATCACCATGCTCAGGCAGCCGCGGGCAGCCTGTTTGCGGATATCCTGAGCCAGGTTCGGGCGGTCCGCCGGAGTGTAGAGCGTGGCGCCCAAGGCCACGGCCAGCACCGCTGGCGCCGAGCCCAGGCTCAGCTCCTGCGGAGCGATGTGGAAAAGGCGCGAGGCATTCTCGTCGCTAAGAAAACTGAAATGGCGCATGCCGTCCCGTCAGTGTCCCTGCCGACGGGCGGCAGCGTTGGTGGTCATGGAAAAGCCGAATTCCTGCCAGAGCTCGGCGGCGTCGGCGCGGGCCGGCACCGGTTCGGCGCGCAGCTCGATGACTCCATCGATCGCGGTCAGGGACAGGATGTATCTGAGCTCCCCGCTGGCCGCGGGCAGCGTCCCGGTGCCGCCGTCGAAGATCTCCACGGTCAGCGGGGCCGAAGGCTGTCCGATAAAAAGCGCCCGGCGCAGCTCGCGGATATGCCGAAGTGCCACGACGGCGGTCCCGTCCATGTAGCCCACAAGCGGGCGGTTTCCCGAGCACATGATGGAAGTGCCGGAGACGGCGCCGTCCACGGTCATTGCCCCGGTCACGCGTTCTGGGCTTTCCCATGCCGCCGAGGTTGCCCCCGTCACCAGCAGGCTGCCAATCGCCGACTGGCGCCGGTCGAGGCGGATCATCGGTGTCTGGGCGTTGAGCAGCCTCGTCTCGCCGATCCCGGGAGCCGGAAAGAGCCTGGTGGGCCGGGTCTCGGCTGCAGGCCGGGCTCCGGCCCATGGGGTCGCCGCTGACGTGGCTGGTGCTGGCGATGTGGGCGCGGACGATCGGCTTAGGGACAGCGACGTCACGGCCGCAGGGGACACCGGAGACGACGGCGGCGCTGTTGCCGGGGCGGATGTTTCAGCGCGGGCGGCCGGCTTGACCCGGCGGCTGAGGTACGTGATGTCCGTGCGGGTGCTGGACCTGTTCAGTGCCATCGCCTAGACATCGAACCGGAAGTCGGCTGCCACGCCGCGCAGGCCAGTCGTGTAGCCCTGGCCCAGGGCCCGGAACTTCCAGTCTTCGCGGTGGCGGTACAGTTCGCCGAACATCATGGCGGTGATGTTGTCCTGCGGGGACTGGGGAATATCGAAGCGCACGAGCTCCTGATTCTGTGCGGTAGCCACCCGGATGTACTGGTTGCGGATGGCGGAGAAGGTGCCTGGCCCGCGGAGATCGGGGTCCACGTAGACAATGAACGTAATCTTGGCGACGCCGGCCGGCACCAGGGACAGGTCGACGTCGATCTGCTCCTGGTCCTCGGTGCCGGCGAAGGCCACCGAGCCCTCCGGGCTGGCGATCTGGTTGAAAAACACCAGGTGATCGTTCGAGACGGCACGGCCGCCGGCGTCGCACATGATCGCCAGCGGAACCAGCTCGGACTGGGGCCCCCGGCTGGGAATGGACTGCCAGCCCAAGCCGACCAGGATCTTGCTCAGTCCCGGGTTCTCGGCCGTCAGCGCGGCGTTGGCCCCGGCCACAAGATTGCCCATCAGCGGCCTTCCAGACGAAGGCTGGACGGCGCGAACTTATCCTCGAGGAACCGGCCGTGGGTGGACAGCTCGGCAATGGCACCGATCCGCACCTGGTTGGCCAGGTCACGAGCTATTTCCTCGAGCGTGGCGAACTGTTCCGCCAGCAGCCGCGTCGGCCCGGATTCCTCAGTCCTGGCACTGTCCGGGAGCGCCAGATAAGTGCGCAGGGGATCCGGGATGTAGCTGCAGACGATGGAATTCAACAGCACCTGCTGCTCCATCGAAGCCCCCTGCTCGACCATATGGCTCACCAGCGGGCGGAGCACATCGTCGATTTGGCGCAACTGCGAGGACACCGACGTCGGCAGCTCAGCGCCGGCCCGCCGGATGGCGCTGCGCAGGTTGTCCAGGGATCCGGCGGTCTGCGCCATCTCGGCGTCGGCCGTTGGCTCGGGAGCCTGTTCGGTGATGCCCGGCACGGGGGCGCCGCCGAACAGGGAGCCGATGAACTTACCAATCACTGCGTTACCGCCTGCTGCTTTCTGCCGTCACTTAGTCTGTCTTGCCCTGCCGCGCGCGTTCCAGGTACGGCTTGGCCTTCAGCACGCTGGCTTCGAGGGCCCCGACGGTGCTCTCCATGTTCTTGGCCGCCTCCGACCGGAAGGTGTCGATGGCATCCATCGTGGCGAACACATTGTCGAAGGCCTTCTGCAGCGTCTCCACGCTGACCCCGGAGCTGGACGCCTGCTGGTGGATTCGGGAAGTCTGGTCCTTGAGCATTTCGCTGGTGCTCAAGATCATGTTGTTGGTGGTGGTATTGACGGCGTCGATCTGGTCCAGGACCATCTTCTGGTTGGCCAGGGCCTGGGCCACGATCACCGCCGTACGCAGGGCCGAGATGGTGGTGGTCCGCGCCCGCTCCACACCCTTGATCAGTTCAACGTTGTTCTTGCGGATCAGGTCCATCGCCAGGTACCCCTGCACCGAGACGGCGAGCTGGGTCAGGATGTCCTGGTGGCGCTGACGCACGGGGAACAGGACGTCCGCCTCCATCTTTTGCGCCTCGGTAATCTGCCCGGCGGCGCGGGTGGAGTCGATCTTCTCCATGCAGGCGGCATCCAGTGCCTTGGCGAAGACGGCATATTCGCTCAACGCCTGCATCGTTTCCCAGAGCTGGACTTTTTCGTTGGCCAGGCTGGCATTGTCCTTGAGCAGCTCGTCCTGGCCCGTCATCAGGGCCTTGATGATCTGGTTCAGCTGGGTCTGCGCCGACTCGTACTTCTGGAAGTACTTGGCCAGCTTGTTGCCGCCGGGGATGAAGCCCAGGATCTTCTTGCCAACGCTCATGTTGGCCTGGTTGGGAGTGAGCTCCTCCACCGTGCTCCGCAGCTCACCCAGGGTGTTGGCGACCGCAACCTGAGCGCTGTTCCCGGACTTCTTGGCGCTGGCAATGGACGTCGAGGAACGCTCCAGCAGCCTGCTGGAGGAGTTGCTGGACGCTGTGATCTCGGCGCTGCCGATCTTATTGATGCCATCGACCTGCGCGGAGAACTCCGGGCTGCGCGCGTCCAGTTGGGCCAGACCGGCCACGAACTCCCTGGCCTGCCTATTGATCTCGGCCCGTCGTTCGTCGGGGACCGGCACCATGCCGGGAGCGTCTTCGGGCTGAACTATGGCAGGGGCGTCCGGAGCCTGAAGCACCAATGAAGCCTCTGCGGCGTCGGGGGGAGTCAACGGAGAATTCATGATGCTGCCTTTTCAAGAGGTCGGTGGTGTCCCGGTTTCGATTGGCCGGGACACCACCTCAGGTGGAAACGATGCGGAGCCGAAGTAGTCAGTCCGGACTCTAATCAGTCCGGGACACTAATCAGCTAAGGTCGACGCCGAAGTCCTTGGCGATGCCGGCGAGTCCGGTGGCGTATCCCTGTCCGACGGCCTTGAACTTCCAGTCCCCGTTGTTGCGGTAGACCTCGGCGAAAATCATCGACGTTTCGGGCGCCGCGTCCTCGCTCAGGTCGTAGCGGACGATTTCCTTCTCATCGATCTGGTTGACCACCCGGCAGTAGGCGCTGCGCACCTGGCCGAAGTTCTGGCCGCGCGTTTCACCCTGGTCGATGGAGACCACGATGACAACACGCTCGACGTCGGCAGCAACCAGGGAGAGATCGATCAGAATCTGTTCGTCGTCGCCGGCGCCTTCGCCGGACCGGTTATCCCCCAGGTGGCTGACGGAGCCGTCCGCGGCAGCGGGCTGGTTGTAGAAAATGAAGTCCGCGGAGGACCGGACCTTGCCGTCGGCCGCCACCAGGAGGGCGGAGGCGTCGAGGTCGAAAGGTTCTCCCGTCGTCGTACGCGGGTCCCAGCCCAGCCCGACCACAGCCTTCGTCAGGCCTGGTGCGCTCTTCGTCAGGGACAGATTGCTGCCTTTGGTAAGGGTTAGTCCTGCCATGTTTTTACCATTCCTTCGTGTTGAATCGATCTTGCGAACTAGTCCAGCGAAATGCCGAAATCGGTGGCGATGCCGTGGAGGCCCGTGGCATAGCCTTGGCCAACCGCCCGGAACTTCCATTCGGCACGGTTGCGGTAAATCTCGGCGCAAATCATCGACGTTTCAGGTGCCGCGTCCTCGCTCAAATCGTAGCGGACCACTTCCTGATCCGTGTCCTGGTTCAGCACACGGCAGAAGGGAGCCTCGAACGACTAGAGGACGGCGGCAGCTGGTGCGATCAGATCCGCGACCGAGCGGCCCTGGGCCCGCTCCCCGATGGCCTTAAAGGTCCAGCCCGCGCCGTCACGGGATACTTTGGACATGATCATGGCCGAATGGGTCCCCGAGTCGGTCAGCTGGTACTTGGCAATTTCCGGGCTTCCTGGCGTGGAGTCGTCCACCAGCCGGCAGAAGGCATTCTGCACCTGGTCGAAGGTCTGGCCGGTGTAGCTGCTGATGACGAAGACGATGTGTGCCACTGCCGGGGAGACGAGCTCCAAATTGACCAGGATGGTCTCGTCATCGCCGTCGCCGTCGCCCGTCAGGTTGTCCCCGGTATGACGCGTGGAGCCGTCTTTGCTCTGCAGCTGGTTGTACCAGACCTGATCCAGCGACTTGCCAGCCGCGTCGAAGAAAATGGCCGACGCATCGAGGTCGACCTCCACCGACTTGGCCTTTCCGAAAAAGCCCTTCTTGACCGGGGCCGCCGAGTCCCAGCCCAGCCCCATCTTGGTCTTAGTGAGCGATCCGCCGTCTTTTTTGGTCAGCGACAGCGACTGGCCCTTCTGCAAGCTCAATCCCATAATTTTCTCAACCTCCAGCTAGTTTGAATACTCGAGTTCTCAGGTCCCAACGACTCCGGCCGTGCGCTAGTTCCGTGCGTACATGTGAAGTTAGTGGGGGCGAGGACGCGGACCATGCCGATCAGGCGGGTTCGAGAGCGATCCTAGCCGGAATCGAGGTGATGGCGAAGCCGTGGCGCGGGCGGAGCCGGACAAGGCGGCCGTGTATGGTCTCGTCTAATTGGCGAATCTCAAAAGCAGGACGGCTCTTGCCGGAAGGCATTCACACGAAGTCAATTTCCAGTAGGGATTGAATTCAAATGGGGGAAAAATGACAGACATCAAGTATCAGGCGCGTCTGCAGGTGCTGTCTCAGTGGGCGACTGAAGCAGCTGGGCAGGGTCACCTTGTTCCGCGCATCGCCGATCTGGAGGCCATCTCCGCGGCGAGGACCGTTGATGCCCCGGGTGTGAGCAGGGAGGCCGTCCAGCCATGGTTGCCGACAATCCAGTGGCTGTTGAAACAGGCGGCTTTTGGTGTTGTGGACCCACATGTCCAGCTCCCCGACGAATTGTCGCGGCCCGTGCGTGCGGCCCACGCTCTCCAAGTCGTTCCACCCGACGAAAATTCAGCCGACGCGCCAGCGCCGCCGGCGATGGAATTAAGCCTCGTGGCGGTCGTTTCCCCGGACACGGAACACGGAAACAGCCACGCCGTCGAAGCCGTCACAGTCATCGCGGAGATCAAACCCGCTCCCCCAATTGCCAAGGGACCGAAGTGGGAGTCCGAGGCCCATGAGCAGGTTAAAGACGCCGTTCAGCGATTCACCAAACCACTCCACGATCTCCTCACCCGTGATGCCAATGAGGGCGACACCCGCCTTTTGATTACGGACATGCTCTGCGAGGGTTTGGGCTATGACAAATTCCGCGACCTGACCACCGAATACATGGTCAGGCAGGATTTCGCGGACTACGGCGTCAGAATTGACAAGCAGCTGATTGCCTTCATAGAGGTCAAGCGGGTGAGCCAGAAACTCAATGAGCGCCACCTTCGCCAGGTCCAAATGTATGCGGTCAACGAGGGTGTGGAATGGATGATCCTCACCAACGGCCAGGTTTGGCAGGCCTACCACCTGACCGGTGGGCTCCCCGTGATTTTGAATCTCGCGTTCGAGGTTGACCTCCTCGGCCCTGAATCGCTGGAGGCAAAAGCGGACAAGATGTTCTTCCTCCACCGGGAGGCGCTGAAGCGCCGTCGGATCGATGAGCTGTGGAAGCACCGCGCGGCAACATCGCCGGATGCGCTGCTGGACGTCATCCTGTCCGACTCGGTGCTGGACATCATCCGAAAGGAAATCAAGCGGAATACCGGAATCACCACAACGGTCCAGACGCTGGCGGCAGTGATCCGGACAGAGATAGTTGACCCTAAGCTTCGCAACAGGTAGAGCGGACGACGGCGGGATCTCTCGCCATCGTCCGCTCGCGGTGGGTGCCACTCCCCCAGCGCTGCGGTGTCGCGGTCAGCGGGGAAGGCCTGTCAACTCAACGCTGTGGTGCAGTCGGCCGCGGAGAAACTTCAGGCTGGGAAGATCCGAGGAATCCATGTAGCAGCGACGCTGTTCCCTGCAGATGATCTTGCGCCGCCTTGAAGGCTGCCTCATCGTCGCCCCGGAGTATGGCGTCCACGATTTCCTGGTGCTGCCGGTTGGAATGTTCCAGGTTGGGTTGGATAAGAGGTATCCGGTCCAGCAGGTCACTTACCTTTGAGCGGACATCCGCCACCGCGACTGCAAGGCTTGGCGATCCTGCCACTTCTGCGATCGCCACATGGAACCTTGCGTCCTTCGGCCGGTACAGATTCGCAGGTGCACTGGCCACCTCGGCCAAAGTCCTTAGCAGGTGACCGCGCTGGGCAGGTGATAACGTCGCCCTGGCCGCCAAGGATGCGGCCGCCGGCTCGAGTACGCCGCGAAAGGTTAGGACGTCGTCTACCTCGGCCGGATCGAGTTCCGGGTAGGACCCCGAACCTGCAGGGGGGCGGCTGCACACGTACGTTCCTCCATAGCGGCCGCGCTGAACTTCAACGTATCCGGCCTTCTGCAGCTCGGCCAGGGCATCCCGCAGGGTGGCGCGCGATACGCCCAGCATCTCTGCAAGTTCCCGCTCAGCTGGCAGCTTGGTCCCTACACCGAACAGACCGAGTTTGATGTTCTGGAGCAAGCGTTCGATGGTCTCCTCGAAGGCGTTGCCGTGCCGGACAGGGCGGAGAATCGGGGCGGGGCTTCCGAGCAGTTCCTCTTCCATACGCTTATCCTAATCGGTCCAAAAACAGGCCTATGGCAGAGGGCCCATTGAAGCGGGAAAACCGCCGCACCGGCCGGAAGCACAGCTGAACCGGGGAAAAGTTGGCCGAGATCAAGGAACCCCTTGACCGTGCTCGTGATCTGGCACACACTGTAACGAGCTTATGGTCTTATTTCATACCAATACCCTTGGACGATGGGAACTACAGTGGCATCCTCTGATTCAGCCCAGCTTACCGACGACAAGCGATATCTCCAGCACCGGCAACTGAAACGCGGGGCCGCGGGGTGGATCCTGCTTGCCGGACTCGGAGTTGCTTATGTCATCTCCGGCGACTTCGCAGGGTGGAACCTCGGCCTCGCCCAAGGCGGCTGGGGCGGTCTCCTCATCGCATTTGTTCTTATGGGCGTCATGTACACCTGCATGGCTTTCGGACTCGCCGAGCTGTCCTCGGCGCTTCCTGCCACAGGCGCCGGATATGGCTTCGCCCGTCGCGCACTGGGCCCCTTGGGCGGATTCGCCACCGGAATGGCCGTGCTCATTGAATACGCCGTTGCGCCGGCTGCGATAGCCATCTTCATTGGCGGCTACGTTGAAGCGCTGGGACTCTTTGGCCTGACCAACTCTTGGCCGGTGTATCTGGTGACCTACGCTGTTTTTGTGGGCATCCATCTCCGCGGAGTGGGAGAGGCTCTGAAGATGATCTTCGGCATCACCGCAGTCGCCGTCGTCGCCTTGGCCGCCGTCGTCGTGGGCCTGATCCCACATTTCAACGCCCAGAACCTCTTTGACATAGTCCCTGACGGCTCGCCCACCTCGAGCGCTTTTCTCCCGATGGGAATCAGCGGCGCCGTCGGTGCACTCGTGTATGGCATCTGGTTCTTCCTTGCAGTCGAAGGGGTTCCCCTGGCCGCTGAGGAGACGGCCAATCCGAAGAAGGACATGCCGCGGGGCATCATGGTCGCTGTTGTGATCCTGGTCGTCTTTGGGGCCCTGATGCTCGTACTCGTTCCGGGCGCCGCAGGGTCAGCGGCAATGAGTGAATCCGATAACCCCCTCCCGGAGGCCCTGCGCCTGGCGTACGGTGGCAACACTTTCCTGGCAGACTTCGTCAACTATGCTGGCCTCGCAGGGCTCGTAGCCAGCTTCTTCTCCATCATTTATGCCTATTCCCGCCAGCTCTTCGCGCTGTCCCGGGCAGGGTATCTTCCCAAATGGCTGTCCCTGACAGGCAAACGGCGGACCCCTTACTGGGCACTGATCGTCCCTGGCTCAATCGGCTTTTTGCTGGCAGCAGTAACCGGTGACGGCGCACTCCTGATCAACATCGCCGTCTTTGGTGCAACAGTCTCCTATGTCCTCCTGAACCTCTCGCACATTGTGCTGAGGAGGAAGGAACCGGACCTGCCCCGCGGTTACCGGACACCCGGCGGGGTCGCCACCACCTCAATCGCGCTGGTTCTTGCTGCGGTCGCGGTCGTCGCAACATTTGTGGTCGACGTATTCGCCGCATCCATAACAGCTGCAATCTTCGGCGCGGCGCTCCTCTACTACTGGTTCTACAGCCGGCACCGCATCGTTGCAGGCGCTCCCGAAGAGGAATTCGCGCAGTTGGCCGCAGCCGAGGCCGAACTCAAAAGCTGACACGCGTCCCGTCACGGTCCAAACCTCTCCCTCATAAATACGATCAAAGTTACGGAAATCAAATGACGAATCAAACAACCGGAACATCCTCCCAAGGCCAACTCGGCGTCGATGAACTGCGGGACCTGGTCGCCTCCGGTGACATCGACACCGTTGTTGTTGCCATCACCGATTCGATGGGACGCCTTCAGGGTAAACGCTGCGGGGCAAGGTCTTTCCTCGAAGACGTGCTCGGGCACGGGGCCGAAGGCTGCAACTACCTACTCAGCGTGGATGTGGAGATGAACACCATTGACGGGTACTCCATGTCCTCGTGGGCGAACGGCTATGGAGACATGGTGATGCGGCCCGACGTCTCCACCCTGCGCCGGGTGCCGTGGCTGGAAGGCACTGCCATGATCCAGTGCGACATCTTCTGGCTGGACGGTCGCCCCGTCTCCCAGTCCCCACGCCAGATCCTGCGCGCGCAGATCGAACGCCTGGAGGCCTTGGGATACCGCGCCCATATCGGCACCGAGCTCGAATTCATCATGTTTGACGACAGCTACGAAGAAGCATGGGACAAAAAATACGAGGGACTCACCCCCTCAACCCGCTACAACGTGGACTACTCCCTCCTGGCCACGGCAAGGCTGGAACCGGTCATCCGAAGCATTCGAACGGGCATGGAAAAGGCAGGCCTGGTCGTTGAATCTTCCAAGGGCGAGTGCAACCTGGGCCAGCAGGAAATCACGTTCCGATACGCAGAAGCGCTTACTGCGTGCGACAACCACGTTTTCTACAAAAACGGGGCCAAGGAAATCGCCGCGCAACAGGGCAAGAGCATTACGTTCATGGCGAAGTACAACGAACGTGAAGGCAGTTCCTGCCATATCCACTTCAGCTTGACCGACCTGGACGGCAATCCGGTCCTGGCCGGGGACGGCGAGCATGGCTTCAGCCCTGTCATGGAGCACTTCATCGCAGGCCAACTCGCCGGGCTGAAGGAGCTGGCCTACTTCGTGGCCCCGAACATCAATTCCTACAAACGCTTCGTAGAAGGCAGCTTCGCTCCCACAGCCATCGCCTGGGGGCTGGACAACCGCAGTTGTGCACTGCGCATCGTCGGCCGCGGTCCCAGCCTCCGGGTGGAAAACCGCGTTGGAGGCGGGGACGTCAACCCTTATCTCGCTGCCGCCGCGCTTATCGCCGCCGCCATCCACGGTATCGAGAATGAGCTCCCCCTCGAACCGATCATGACCGGTAACGCCTACCAGTCCGACGCGGATCGCATCCCCACCAACCTGCGGGACTCCCGTGCGCTGCTGACCAACAGCGAGATTGCACGCAAATCCTTCGGCGATGAAGTTGTGGACCACTACGTCTTCGCAGCGGATGTCGAGCTGAAGGCTTTTGACAGCGCCGTAACGGACTGGGAGCGCAAGCGTGTCTTTGAACGGCTCTGATAGCTACCGCCCACGGATCGGGCTGACAACCTACTTTCAGAACGCTTCCTGGGGCGTTTGGACAGCGGATGCGGCAGTTCTGCCGGGAACCTACGTCCAGGCGGTCGTCGCTGCCGGCGGCACTCCTGTCCTGTTGCCGCCCGTCGGCACTGACCCATCGATCGTGGAGGTCCTGGACGGACTGATCATCTCCGGAGGCAGCGACGTGGGCCCGGAACAGTACGGGGCGCAGCCCCACCGGCTCACCCGCGCCCAACCGGCCAGGGACGTGCACGATATCGCCCTGACCAAGGCAGCTTTGGACGCCGAAGTCCCCCTTTTCGCCATCTGCCGGGGAGCCCAGATCCTCAATGTCGCCATGGGCGGGTCGCTGATTCAGCACATCCCCGATGTGAACCCGGAGGCGGACTACCAACCGGCACCGGGTGTATTCGGCAACGTGGAGTTCACGACGGCGCCGGGCAGCATCAGCCGGCATCTGCTGGGACCATCGGCCAGCGCACCCTGTTACCACCACCAGGCCATGGACCGGATCGCTGACGGCCTTTCCGTCACGGCGGCGGCGGCCGACGGCACGGTGGAAGCCCTCGAAACGGCAACGGGCGGATGGGCACTAGGGGTCCAATTCCACCCGGAACAGAATCCCAACGACCTCCGGCTTTTCAATGGGTTCATTGAGGCTGCAACCAACTACCGCAAAAATCGAACGGAGAGCCCCGGCAATGTCCACCAGCACGTTTGACGTACTGAATCCGGCAACGGAAGAGGTAATCGAGACCATAACCCTTGCAACACTTGAGGACACCGACAGGGCAATCGAAAAAGCCGTCCAGGCATTCGAGACCTGGCGCCATGTTGCCCCCGCAGACCGGGCTCTCCTGCTGCGCAGGTTTGCTGCGGCAGTAGACGCCGACGTGGAAAATCTTGCCCAGCTGGAGGTACGCAACGCCGGGCACACCATCGGTAATGCCCGCTGGGAAGCCGGGAATGTCCGCGATGTCCTGACGTACTACTCCGCAGCCCCCGAGCGGCACCTTGGCCAGCAGATTCCAGTAGCTGGAGGGGTCAACATCACCTTCAACGAACCCCTCGGGGTCGTTGGAGTAATCGTTCCCTGGAACTTTCCCATGCCCATTGCCGCGTGGGGCTTCGCCCCCGCCCTTGCCGCTGGCAACACTGTCGTTCTGAAACCGGCGGAACTGACTCCCATGACTGCCATCCGGCTCGGACAGCTGGCAAGGGAGGCAGGCCTGCCCGAAGGAGTCCTGCAGATCATCCCGGGCAAGGGCTCAGTCGTCGGGGAACGATTCGTGACCCATCCTGCAGTGCGGAAAGTTGTCTTCACCGGTTCAACCGACGTCGGTAAACGGATCATGGCCGGCTGCGCTGAGCAGGTCAAGCCTGTGACCCTGGAACTGGGCGGCAAGAGCGCCAACATCATCTTCGCGGATTCGGACCTCGAAGCCGCTGCTGCAGCAGCACCCGGAGGCGCTTTTGACAACGCCGGGCAGGACTGCTGCTCCCGCTCCAGAATCCTGGTCCAGGACAGCGTCTATGAAAATTTCCTCGAGCTCCTGGAACCCGTAGTGAAAGCCCTCCGGGTCGGCGACCCCGGCGACGAGGCTTCGTTCATGGGGCCGCTGATTTCCGCAGCCCAACACCGCACAGTCTCCGGCTTCGTCCCGGACGGCTCATCTGTGGCTTTCCAGGGATCCGCGCCGGACGGCAAGGGGTTTTGGTTCCCCCCCACCGTTCTTACTCCCTCCCGCGAGGACAGGGTAATGCATGAGGAGATCTTCGGCCCCGTCGTGGCAGTCGTTCCCTTCAAGGACGAAGCCGACGCACTCCGCCTGGCGAATGACTCGATCTACGGCCTGTCCGGATCCATCTGGACGCGGGACATCGGTCAGGCGCTGAGGATGGCCCGGGGACTCGAGTCGGGAAACCTTTCAGTCAACTCCCACTCCTCGGTGCGCTACTCCACACCCTTTGGCGGATTCAAGCAGTCAGGACTCGGACGGGAACTCGGCCCGGACGCCCTGAACGCGTTCACCGAAACAAAAAACGTGTTCATCTCCACCAATCCATAACGTCCTCACCACAAAAGGAAGAAAAAATGATTGAAGTAATTTCCAACCGCCTCAAGGGACGCAGCGCTGTCATCACCGGCGGCGCCAGCGGCATCGGACTGGCCACAGCCCGCCGCTTCGCCGCAGAAGGCGCCCACGTGGTCATCGCCGACCTGGACCCCACCGCTGGGCAGCGCGCAGCCGACGAGGTGGGCGGCCTCTACGTGAAGGTGGATGTCACCAGCGAAGAGGAAGTAAAGAACCTCTACGCCGTCACCAATGAAACGTACGGAAGCGTGGACATCAGCTTCAACAACGCCGGAATCTCGCCGGCAGACGATGCCTCAATCATCGATACAGGAATCGATGCGTGGCGCAGGGTCCAGGAAGTGAACCTGACCTCCGTTTTCTACTGCTGCAAATACGCCCTCCCTTACATGCAGGCGCAAGGGAAGGGCTCAATCATCAATACTGCGTCGTTCGTTGCGGTCATGGGTGCTGCCACTTCTCAGATCTCCTACAGCGCATCCAAGGGCGGAGTGCTGGCCATGAGCCGGGAACTCGGCGTCGAATTCGCCCGACAGGGAATCCGGGTCAACGCACTCTGCCCGGGACCCGTCAACACGCCCCTGCTGAAGGAACTCTTCGCCAAGGATCCCGAGAAGGCAGCCCGCCGCCTCGTCCACGTTCCCTTGGGCAGGTTCGCTGAACCGGAAGAACTGGCAGCAGCAGTGGCCTTCCTCGCCAGCGACGATTCATCCTTCATCACCGCGTCAACCTTCCTGGTTGATGGCGGCATCGCAGGCGCTTACGTAACACCCGAGTGACGGCCAGGCCTTCTGCGTGGACCCGATCGCGTTCTGGCGCGGCGTGACCATTGAGGACTAGCGACTCTTGCTCCTGGATCGGGGGCGTCGCAGATTACTTAGTGAACGACGGCGGGAGGCACCCGCCGTCGTTCACTTTCGTTTGTCAGGCGTCGGTATGGGCGACGTTGCTGGAGAGTTCGCGGTGGGCGTCGGCCTGGACCTGGAGGGCCTTGCCCCGGGCCTCGAAGGCGCCCACGGCGTCGGCGCCGACGGCGAACCGCGGCGGGGGCTCGTCCAGTTCGGCCAGCTGGATCAGCGCGTCGGCGAGCTTGGCCGGGTCCCCGCCCTGCAGGCCGTTCATGCCCTTCCAGCCGGCAACGGTCTGCGCGGTGCGTTCGGCGTAGTCCCCGATGGTGGCTTCCGCGTAGCTGGTGGATTCCGGCGTGAGCAGCTCGGTGCGGAAGAACCCCGGCTCCACGATCATGGAGCGGATGCCGAACGGTGCCACCTCGGGGGCCAGCGATTCCGCCCAGCCCTCCACGCCGAACTTCGACGCGGCGTAGGCGGACAGGAACTCCCCGCCCGCCAGGCCAGCGGTGGAGGAGATGGTGACCACCAGGCCGGAGCGATGGGCGCGCAGGACAGGCAGGGCCGCGCGGGTGACGTTCATGGGTCCGAACATGGTGGTTTCGATCTGTGCCCGGAAGTCCGCCGGAGTGATTTCCTCGAAGAACCCGGCGTAGAAGTTACCGGCGTTGTTCACCAGGACGTCGATCCGGCCGAACCGATCCACGGCTGCCTGGATGGCGGCAGCCGCGGAGACGGAAGCAGTCAGAACGACCTGCTCCGGAAACGCCGGGTAGCGGAAGGGCGAGCCACCTGGATCACTGGTATTGCTCCGGGGAGCCATGCGCCCAACACGGCCAGCGCACTAATTCAGGTTGTTATCCGCCGTTTCCCGCCCGCCCTCAGCTAAGTGGACGCTCCCATTTCAATCTCCTCGGCGAGGCCGTCCACGCCATATCTCATGCTTGCGGATCGCTCTTGAGGGGTCAATAGTCCCCGCCACCGCCATTGATGATAACGACGGCGGGACCCTCCGCCGTCGCTACCTTCAGTGTGGAGGTTCCCCAAGTCAGCCTTCCAGGACCTGCCTGATCCCGAACTCGCCTACGGCGAACATCCGCGGATTGTCGTCGGAGTTGCTCAGCATGGCGGTGGACAGGATGAGAGCCCAGCCCCGGGCCCTCATCCAGGTGTCCCCTTCCAACGCAGGGCCAAAGGCGTCGATGAAGCGGTGGCGGGCGCCGGCGTCGAACATCAGCCATACCACCGCAAGATCGACGGCCGGGTCCCCTGCCCCGACATCGCCGAAATCGATGATGCCGGCCAGCGAGCCGTCGTCCGCCAGCAGGATATTGCCCGGGTGAAGGTCCCCGTGGAGCATCATCGCCGGACCATCCCAGGCATTAGCGGCGCAGGCCTGCGCCCATACGGCGCCGAGTGCTGCTGCCTGAGGGTAACGTTCGCGGTCCCCGAGCCGTTCCACCACCGCCGAGTCACGATCTTTCAGCGGCACGCCGCGGAAAGGATTCACGGGGACGCCGGTTTCGGCGGGCGCGTGGAGCGACAGGAGGAATTCAGCCAGGCCTTCAGCGGCCGGCCCGCGCTCAGCTGGGTCGACGTCGGCCGCGGCTGCGCCAGGGATCCACCGCACGATGCTCCACGGCCAGGGAAAGTCCGACGTCGGCCGGCCGGCATGGACGGGCACAGGAACCGCCACCGCGGAGCGGCGGGCTATGTCGGGAAGGTATCGCTGCTCATGCAGTATCAGCGGCACGGCCTCCGCCCTGCGCGGCAGCCGGACGGCCAGCTGATCGCCGAGCCGGAAGGTCGCGTTGTCCCAGCCATTCGCAACCCGCACTAGAGCAAGATCCGCAAGGTCGGGCCGCTGGTCCCGGACGAGTCCCTGGACGACGGCGTCATCCACTTCCACCGTGGCTGGTGGCATTCCCGCCATTCAGAGACCCGCCTTCCTTGTCCTCAATGCAATCCGGCCCTTCCCTTGTCCGAATATAGTTCAGGTCCCAGGGAGCGGATGGGGCACCGGTAAATTGGAGGCGATGATTCACATTGCGAAGGACGACCCCACACGAGCGGATGTCCATGAACTACTGAGCGAGCACCTGGCAGACATGTTCGCCACGTCGCCCGCCGAAAGTGTGCACACGCTGGACCATTCTGCGCTGTCCGCACCGTCGATCACGTTTTGGACGGCCCGCGAGGAAGATGAGCTCCTTGGCTGCGGCGCGCTCAAGCTCCTCGATTTCCCGGACAGCCCGGCGAAACATGGCGAGATCAAGTCCATGCGCACCGCAGCGGGGGCGCGTGGGCGAGGGGTGGCGACGCTCATGCTCCGGCACATCCTGGACGAAGCCCGGACCCGAAACTTCGGGCACATTTACCTTGAGACAGGAACCGAGGACTACTTCGCTCCCGCTCGGCGCCTGTATGTCCGCAACGGTTTCAGCGAGTGCCTTCCCTTTGCCGACTATGTCCTGGATCCCAACAGCGTGTTTATGGAACTCCGCCTGTAAGAATCAGTGCCGAACAGCCTTCTATTTGGCCCAGTCGGCGTCGTCGTAGGGGCGGCCGCGGAAGTGGGCGCGGAGGTACTCCCCCACCACGGCAGCCCCCAGGTCACCGACGTCGGGCGCCACCACCCGGCCGCCTACCCGGCGCGCCATGCGCTGGACGAACCGCTCGAGGCCGGGATCGTCGCCGAGCCGGAAGAACGTGACCTGTGTGCCGGCACGCCCCAGGCGGTCGAGCTCGGCCACGGTAATCCGGATGGTCTCCGGGTGCGGCGGGTAGTCGAACCAGGTCTCACCGTCGCCCAGCAGGTGCGCGGTTGGTTCGCCGTCGGTCACCACTAGGAGGACGGGCTGCATGGACGGGTGCTTGCGGAAGAACCGGCCCGCCAGCAGTAGGCCGTGGTGCAGATTGGTTCCCTTGTTCTGGAAGGGCGGCAAGGCGGTGAGCTCGCCGATGTCCGTGGTCTGCGCGTAGCGGCCGAACGTGATCAGCTGCAGCCGGTCGCCGCGGAAGCGCGTTGAAATGAGGTGGTGCAGGGCGAGCGCGGTGCGTTTCATGGGCACCCAGCGTCCTTGGGCGGCCATCGAGAAGGACACGTCCACCAGCAGGACGACGGCGGCCTGGGTGCGCGCCTCAGTTTCCGCCACCTCGATGTCGTCTGCGGCGAGGCGCAGTCCGCTGCCCGGGTCGCCGCCGTCGGCAATGGTGCGGCGGATCGCGTTGGTGATGGTTCGCGTGACGTCCCACGGCTCGGCGTCGCCGAACTCCCAGGGGCGGCTGGAGCCCGTCTGTTCCCCGGCCGCCCCGGCAACGCGCGTGTCCCGGCGCCCCTGCCGGCTGGACAGTTGCTTGGCGGTATCCCGCAGCAGCGCCCTCCCGAGCCGCCGCATGGACTGCGGTGACAACCGGAGATCCCCGTCCGCCCCGCGGTGGAGGTACCCGCCGTCGTGCATTGCCTTCTCGATTTCCGCGAGGGTGCGCGCCGTGACGGCGGCATCCTGCCCGAGTTGGCGGGCCAGGGCGTCGAGGTCCAGGTCGTCCAGGCTGGACCCGTTGTAGGACTGGGAGAGCTGTTCGGACAGCTCGTCCAGCTCGGCGAGGTCCTGCAGCACGCCGGTGCCGTCGCCCAGGCCGAGCCCTTCCTCACCTTCGAAGCGTTCGGATCCGGTCCAGTCCTCGCCGGGGCGCAGGGCGCGCAGGGTGTCGTCGAGTTGGCCGAGCTGGGCCATGAGTTCGGGCGAGCCGAACGCCTGGGCGGAGAGGTTTATCAGTTCCTCCCGCTGTTCCTTGGACATGGACTGCAGCATCCGCTGGGCGGCTGCCGCGCGCTGGGCGAGGGCGTCGATCAGCTCCTCGACAGACTGTGGATTCTCGGGGAAGAAGTCGCCGTGCTTGGCCATGAAGTTCTGGAAGTCCGCGTCGGTGTCCTCGCCGCGCCGGTGTTTGTCGAGGAGTTCGTTGAGGTCCTGCAGCATCTCGTTGACGGCCGCACGGTCCTCGTCCGTGGCGTTCTCGAGCGCTTGCTTCATGCCGGCGAACCGCTGGTCAAGGACCTCGCGGCCCAGCAGGTCCTTGATCCGCTCGTACGCTTCCCGTGCCGTGGTCGACTGCCAGTCGTAGGAGGCCAGTTCGTTGACGGCCGCCGCCGTGGACCGGGGCAGGTTCTGCAGCTGCATCTCCCGGAAGGATCGGTCGGTGTTGTCCATCATGGCGTCGCGGGCCAGCTGTTTGCGCTCCTCCAGCACCGCAGTGTCCAGCAGTTTCTGGATCTCGTTGAGGGTGCCGTCCAGGTTGTGCCGGCCCAGAAGGTCCTTGCGGCGCCGCTGGACCCGGGCGGCGAGGTCGTCCAGGCCTTCGCGGCTGCGGCCGCCGCGGCGCAGGTACTCCTGCAGGGCGCGCCGGGGCGAGTAGCCGGCCATGACGTCCTCGGCCACGGCGTCAAGTGCTTCGGCCAGGTCCACCGGCGGGGCGAGCGGATCCGGTCCGCCCCGGTACCGGCTGTACCGGGATCGGTTGTGAACGCTCATGGCCCTCCTGTCCTCAGCTGTGGAACTTCTTAGCCGTAAACCGTCGCCTCGTCGTCGGACTCTTTGGCGATCCGCCGGGCGAGGTAGAGGCCTTCCAAAGCGAGTTCGACGGCGGCGGCTCGCTGCCCGTCGTTCGTGGCACCCAGGCGCTCACTGATTTGGTCGTAGAGGCCGGAGCCGTTGAGGGACGGGAGGTTCGCCAGGAACTCCCGCGCGGTAACCAGTTCCCCGGTGGTCACCGTGGTGTGGCCGTCGAGCGCGGCCACAAGTTGGCCCATATCGATGCCGTGGAAGTGCGCCCGCACGGCTTCCGCGGTGGCCATGCGCAGGAGATGGTCGAGGATTTCCTGTTCACGCCCTTCCTCACCGGATTCGAACTCAATCTTGCCGCCAAGGACTTCCACCGCCGCGTCCAGGTCGATGATCCGGGCCACCGCCTCGTCCTCGCCGCGCACGCTGGCCCGGCGAAGGGCTGCCGCGGCGACGGTTTCGGCGCCCGCGATCGCGAACCGGGCGGACACCCCTGAGGTCTGGTTGATCGCCGGGGACTGCCGCAGGGCCCGGGTGTAGCGGGCCAGGATCTCGAGGATGACGGGCGGGACGCCGGCCACCAGGTGCCCCTCCTGCTTGATGACGGCCACCTCGTCGTCGAGCTCCAGGGGGTAGTGGGTGCGGATCTCGGCGCCGAAGCGGTCCCGCAGCGGCGTGATGATCCGGCCGCGGTTCGTGTAATCCTCCGGGTTGGCGGACGCGACCACAAGGACGTCCAGCGGCAGCCGCAGCACGTAGCCGCGGATCTGGATGTCGCGTTCCTCCATCACGTTGAGCATCGAGACCTGGATGCGCTCGGCGAGGTCGGGCAGCTCGTTGATGGCGATGATTCCGCGGTTGGAGCGCGGGACCAGTCCGTAGTGGATGGTTTCCGGGTCGCCGAGGCGCCGGCCCTCGGCCACCCGCATCGGGTCGATGTCGCCGATCAGGTCGGCGACGGAGGTGTCCGGCGTCGCGAGCTTTTCGACGTACCGTTCGGAGCGATGGCGCCACGCCACCCGCAGCCGGTCCCCCTCGGTGAGGGCGCGGGCACGGGATTGCTCCGTGATGGGTTCGTACGGGTGTTCGTTGAGTTCCGAATCCTCGATTACGGGCGACCACTCGTCCAGCAGCCCGGCCAGGGTGCGCAGGAGCCGGGTCTTGCCCTGTCCCCGTTCGCCGAGCAGGACCACGTCGTGCCCGGCGAGCAGGGCACGCTCCAGCTGGGGCAGGACGGTCCGGCTGAAGCCAAACATCCCGGGCCACGGATCGCGGCCGGCGGCGAGCGCGGCGAGCAGGTTGTCGCGGATTTCGCGGCGCAGGTCCTTGTGCACGTGGCCGGAGGCACGCAGTTCACCAACAGTGAAGATATCGGGGCGATCACTCACCCCTCCACCGTAGACCTCCACCGGGCGGGGAATCGAGGGATTTGTTGAGATTCCCTGCTCACTCGGCGCCGTGCGCCTTACGCTTAGGCTGATGACTGCAGCCACGCCGCCGGAATCGCCGGCACCTCCTTCGGGTGCGTCTGGCACCCTACTCCTTTTGGTGCGCCATGGGGTGACGCCGACCACGGGCAGGGTGCTGCCCGGGCGGGCACCGGGGCTGCATCTGTCCGACGCCGGCCGCGCCCAGGCTGAAAAGGTCGCAGAGCGTCTCGGGGACCTCCCGCTCGATGCCATCTATTCCTCGCCGCTGGAGCGCGCCGTTGAGACGGCGGAGCCGACGGCGGCGCGCACAGGACGGGACGTGACGCACGACGACGGCCTGCTCGAATGCGATTTCGGCGACTGGACCGGGGCTGGTTTGGCGGACGTAGTCGCCCTGCCGGAGTGGCAGACCGTTCAGCACAGTCCGTCGGCCTTCCGCTTCCCGAACGGCGAGAGCTTCACGGAAATGCAGGCGCGGATTGTTGGATCGCTGGAGGCACTGCGCACGGCCCACGTTGGTGGCGTGGTGGTGTGCTTCTCCCACGCCGATCCCATCAAGGCCGCCGTCGCCCACGCCCTGGGTACGCCCCTGGACCTGTTCCAGCGGATCACCATCAGCCCGGGCTCGGTGTCGGCCATCTTGTTTGTGGAGGACCAGTCGCCGGCCGTGCTGATGGTGAATTCGACGTCGGAACCGCTGAGTGGGCTGAGAGGGCCGTGAGTGGGGGCTACCGGTGGGACAGACGATGAAACGGGGCAGACGGTGTCCGGCCGTGAGCTGACCCTGCTCTGCGAGGGAAGCGTGGAACTGGTGGGGCGAATCCCGCGCAGCAGTAACGAGACGTTCCTCGTCGAGGTCTCCCGCGGGGAGGCCTCAGCGTATGCGGTCTACAAGCCGGAAGCCGGGGAACGGCCGCTGTCCGATTTCGACCCCGGACTCTACCGGCGGGAACGCGCCGCCTACCTGCTCAGCGAGTCGCTGGGGTGGGGCCTCGTGCCGCCGACGGTGATCCGCGAGGAGGCGCCGTTGGGGGTCGGTTCGCTGCAGTGGTTCATCGAGTGCGACTTTCAAGAGCATTACTTCACGCTGTACGCCGACGCCCCCGAGACCCATCGCGAGCTGGCCCGCATCGCCCTGTTCGATTACGTCACCAACAACACCGACCGTAAAAGCGGGCACGTGCTGCGCGGCGATGACGGCCGGGTGTGGGGCATCGACCACGGACTGTGCTTCTCGGCCAGCTTCAAGCTGCGCACCGTGATCTGGGACTTCGCCGGTGAACCCATCCCGGACGCCCTGCTCGAGGACATAGCACCGCTGGCAGAGGCCGCGCCTCCCAACGTGGCCGAGCTCCTCGACGACGACGAGGTCACCGCCCTGGAGCGCCGGGTGCAGCGCCTGCTGCGCGAAGGGGTACTGCCGGTTGACCGCACCGGCATGCGCTACCCGTGGCCGCTGGTTTGACCGCCCTCTCGGGCCGCAATGAAGTGGTTCGGCGGGAACCCCGGATACTCAGTGGTCAGCCCGCACCCTCACCCTCGCGGGCCACTTCCTCCAGGATCCTTGCAGTGGGCGCTGCCGTCATCAGCTGCCCTATCACCTCGGGCTTGTCCCACACCTCGCTGCGGAGCCGTTCCAGAAAGACGGTCGCAGCATCCTTGGTGTCGAAGTCAAGGAGAACGGCCACGCTGTTCGGGTCGTCCGTATCCCGGAACAGGCGGACAGATCTGGCGCCCGAGGCGGCGCGGCCTGCAGGATCGGTGTCGAATACTTTCTTGAAAGCCTCGTAGTCCCGGACTGGATAGCTGATCTGCAAGGTGAACATCGTTGTTCCTTTCCCTGGGTCTGTGACAGATCAAAGATAGGCCTTCCAGCGTCATCCCGGTAGGGCCGGCGAGAAGGCCTTAGACCGGTGATGCGTTGCCATCCTGGCGCGTGTATCCGGGCCCCTGCAGCCCCGACCAGCCGTCATCGGATGCGAGGCGAATGCGCGCAGCGGCACGACCAAATGGGAGTTCATTAGTCCTCCACAGATATCTCGTTGCGTAGTCCGCGGCACTGGAGCAGGCATTACTTCGTATGCCCGTCGGACTATGCCGTCAGCGCCCTCATCTCTCGATGATTCGCGCGCGGGGACAGCTCTCCACAGCCCAAGACGACTTTGAACGCCATCCACCGCAGAGCTTCGGCCTGGGCGTGGTCTGCGCTAAGCAGTCGGCCCAGCCGAGATGCAGGGGTCACCGGCACTGCCACCGTCAGCAATTCCTGGTCCGCACTGTTCTAATCTGGTGCGTATGTCCGTTGCGAGTAGTAATCTCCCTGCATTGACCCTCGTCGTCGAAACATCCGACGGAGTAATGGTCCGGGATGTCCCGAATGCTTCGCTGCTTCCGCCAGATCTTGAAGTGGGGCCCGCTGCAGAGGATTCCACAAGGGTTTCAGCCGCCCGGTGGGGTTTGCCAGATTTCGTATTCCTCCCCGAACAACAGCGCCAGGGGGCTGGTGTCCGGGAGCGGGGCGACGGGCTTGTTGTTGCGGACGGCATTGCAGCGCTAATCCAGGTGAAGGCCCGTAACGCTGAACCAGGCACCCCGGACCGGGAAGCGAGCTGGCTGACGAGTGCTATCACCAAAGCCATCAAGCAGGCGAAAGGCAGCATCCGCCACCTTGCTCACCGTCGGGAAAACCTGACGAGCGGGAGGGGGAGACGCGTTGAGATTGATGGTGGACTATTTCAATGGATTGCAGTCGTCATCGTTGATCACCCGGCTCCCCCTGCTGGATTTGTTCCTTCGCTGGAGGAAGCCGGCGCCATACCGTGCGTTGTTCTACTCAGGCGCGACTGGGAGTTCCTGTTCGAGCACCTGAGGTCCACCAGGTCTGTACTGCACTATTTGCAGCGTGTAGCTGGTGAGACGGCAGAACTAGGTGCCGAGCCAAGCCGGTACATGCAGGTGGCCCTGGCCGACTTGCAGGCAGAGGCCAAAGAAATGCCTGAGAAACTGCGTAGCCTGGCCGGTCTCGAACAGGATGCACCCGTCGTTTCAACGCCGTATGCGCCCCTGGAAGCCGCGGATGATGGCGCGCTGCTCTTCCGCATCATCATGGAAGACGTGGCCACAACTCACATGGGCGAGAGCACCGAGGCAGACCGGCTGAAGCTGCTGACGTCCTTGGACACCGTCCCGGCTGCGTACCGGCCCGAACTTGGTCGAGTCCTCTTGAAGTTCATGAGCACCATTTCCCGTCACCGGGGTTCAAGTATCAAGACAGAAACCCGGGTTTTTGTACCGCATCCCGGCGACCAGTGCCCGATCGTCTTCATCGTTGCCTCAAAGCTCGATTCCATGATGAGGAACCACCTGTTCTTAAGGACGCAACTGCATCACGAAGACTACTGGCGGAGCATCGGAGGAGTCCCCGGATCCACAATTGGAGTATTGCTCACGCCAAGCAGCAGCGCCAAGCGTCAATGGGACACATCGACGGTCTGGCTAGATGGAGAACAAGCATTTGATGCCCAGCAAGTCGCTAAGATCAGGCAGTACATCAACAGTGGGTTGCAGCGTAGTGCCCGATAGATGGTCGTTCGGTTGGATCGTGCAGCGGCTGTGCCCCGGAACGGGTGGAGGCGAAGAGCGGCCCTTTTCAGTGTCGTTTTCTTGGCGCGCATGAACTTCACCCTGAATGCCGGCCTAAACCTCCGCCACAGGAGCCGCGAACTGCGCCTCATACAGCCTCGAATACGCCCCGCCCGCGGCCAGCAACGACGCGTGCGTTCCCTGCTCCACGATCTGGCCGGCCTCCATCACCAGGATAAGGTCGGCGTCGCGGATCGTGGACAGGCGGTGCGCGATCACAAAAGAAGTCCGGTCGGACCGCAAAGCCCGCATCGCCTTCTGCACCAGCACCTCGGTCCGGGTGTCCACCGAAGAAGTCGCCTCGTCCAGGATCAAAACAGAAGGCCGCGCCAAAAAAGCACGCGCAATCGTCAAAAGCTGCTTCTCACCGGCGGACACATTCGAACCCTCGTCCTCCAGCACGGTGTCGTACCCCTCCGGCAGGGAGTGCACGAACCTGTCCACATACGTCGCCCGCGCCGCCTCCAGGATCTCGTCCTCCGTAGCCGTAGGCCGGCCGTACGCAATGTTGTCCCGGATGGTCCCGCCGAACAGCCACGTATCCTGCAGCACCATCCCGAGTCGCGAGCGCAGCTCGCGCCGGGGCACTGAGGTGACGTCCACGCCGTCGAGCGTTATCCGGCCCGCATCCAGCTCGTAGAACCGCATCATCAGGTTCACCAGCGTGGTCTTGCCCGCCCCGGTCGGCCCCACAATCGCGACCGTCTGCCCCGGCTCCGCCACCAAAGAAAGCGAAGAAATCAGCGGCTTGTCCGGCGAGTAGGAGAACGAGACGTCCTCAAACACCAGCCGGCCACGCCCAAAACCAGCAGCACCACTAGGAGGATCAGCAGACTCCTCCGGCTCATCCAACAACGAGAACACCCGCTCCGCCGACGCCACCCCGGACTGCAGCAGGTTGGCCATGGACCCCAGCTGCGCCAGCGGCATGGTGAACTGCCGCGAGTACTGGATGAACGCCTGCACATCGCCCAGCTGCATGGCCCCGGACGCCACCTGCAGGCCGCCCACCACCGCGATCCCCACGTACACCAGGTTCCCGATGAACGTCATGGCCGGCATGATCAGCCCGGAAATGAACTGCGCGCCGAAGCTCGCGTCATACAGCTCCACGTTCTTCTGCCGGAACCGCTCCTCCACCTCGCGCTGCCGGCCGAACACCTTCACCAGCGCATGTCCGGTGTACGTCTCCTCGGTCTGCCCGTTCAGCTCCCCCGTGTGCTTCCACTGCGCCACAAACAGCTTCTGCGAGCGCTTGGCGATCAGCGCCGTGATGCCCAGCGTCAGCGGCACGGTCACCAGCGCAATCAGCGCCAGCGTGGGCGAGAGGATGAACATCATCACCAGCACGCCCACCACGGTCAGCACCGACGTGACCGCCTGGCTGATGGACTGCTGCAGGCTCTGCGAAATGTTGTCCACGTCGTTCGTCACCCGGCTCAGCAGCTCGCCGCGCTGGATCGAATCGAAATACCGCAGCGGCAGCCGGTGGATCTTCGCCTCGATCTCCTCGCGCAGCCCGAACACCGTCCGCTGCACCACCCCGTTCAGCACATACGCCTGCACCCACATAAACGCCGACGCCAGCACATACAGCACCAGCGCCCACAGCAGCACACTGGACAGCGCCGCGAAGTCGATCCCCTGCCCCGGCGTCAGCGCCATGGGCGTGAGCATGTCCGCCTTCTGGTTCTCCCCAGCGGCCCGCAGCTGCGCGATCAGCTCCGCCTTGCTCACCCCGGCGGGCAGCTCCCGCGACACTACTCCCGCGAAAATCAGGTTAGTGCCCTCCCCCAGCAGCCGCGGCCCGATCACCGACAGCGTCACGCTGGCCACCCCCATGATCAGCACCAGCAGCAGCCACGCCCGCTCCGGCCGCAGCGTACCCAGCAGCCGCTTGGCCGACGGCCCGAAGTTCATGGCCTTCTCCGCCGGGACGTTCATCCCCGCGAACGGTCCGCCGCGTCCCGGTCCACCCGCCGGTCGGGGGATGCGTACGACGTCGGCAGTCCCGGTTTTCGAGCCGGGTGCGGTTCCAGCGTTGGAACCAGCGCCCGACGACGGCCGGTGCGGCGTGCTCATACCGTCTCCTCCGCTGCCAGCTGGGAGGAGACGATCTCCCGGTACGTCTCGGACGTCTCCAGCAGCCCGCGGTGCGTTCCGCGCCCCACGATCCTGCCGTCGTCGAGCACTAGGATCTGGTCGGCATCCACGATGCTGGACACGCGCTGGGCGATGAGTACCAGGGTGGCGCCGGCGGTGCTGCGCTTGAGGGCCTGACGCAGGCGGGCGTCGGTGCCGGTGTCCAGCGAGGAGAACGAGTCGTCGAAAATGTACAGCTCGGGCCGTTTCACCAGGGCCCGGGCGATGGCCAGCCGCTGCCGCTGGCCACCGGAGACGTTGGTGCCGCCCTGGGAGATGGGCGCGTCCAGCCCGCCCTCCATCTCCTCGACGAAGTCCCGGGCCTGGGCGATCTCCAGGGCGGTCCAGAGCTCGTCCTCGGTGGCGTCCGGCTTGCCGTACTGCAGGTTGCTGCGGACGGTGCCAGTGAACAGGTAGGGCCGCTGCGGCACCAGGCCGATGTGCCCCCAGAGGAGGTCCGGGTGCAGTTCGCGGACGTCCACGCCGTCCATCCGGACCGAGCCGGTGGTGGCGTCAAACAGGCGCGGCATGAGGTTCACGAGGGTTGTCTTGCCGGCACCCGTGCTGCCGATGATCGCCGTCGTCTGCCCTGCCTTGGCGGTGAAGCTGAGCCCGGAGAGGACGGGCTGGTCGGCACCCGGGTAGGCGAATCCGACGTCGCGCATTTCCAGCTCCCCGCGGCGCCGCCCGCCGGACGGAACCGCGCTGCTCACTGGCTTTAGCGGCGGCCGCACGCTCGACTCGGTGCCCAGCACCTCGCCGATCCGGTCCGCCGAGACCGCGGCGCGCGGGATCATCACGGCCATGAAGGTGGCCATCATGACGGACATCAGGATCTGCATCAGGTAGCTGAGGAACGCGATGAGCGTGCCCACCTGCATGGAGCCGTCCTCGATCCTGAATGAGCCGAACCAGATCACGGCCACGCTGGACACGTTCAGCACCAGCATCACCACGGGGAACGCGAGCGCCATCAGCCGGCCGGCACGCAGCGCGGTGTCCGTGACGTCCTCGTTGGCCTGGGCGAAGCGGGCGGTCTCGATGTCCTCGCGGACGAACGCGCGCACCACGCGGATGCCGGTGAGCTGCTCGCGGAGCACCCGGTTCACGGTGTCGATCCGTTTCTGCATCTTCCGGAACAGCGGCACCATCCGGGTGATGATCAGCCCGACGCCGATCATGAGCACGGGCACGGCGACGGCGATCAGCCAGGACAGCTGCACGTCCTGCCGGACGGCCATGATCACGCCGCCGATGGCGAGCATGGGCGCGGCCACCATCATGGTGGCGGCCATCAGCACCAGCTGCTGGACCTGCTGGACGTCGTTGGTGGAGCGGGTGATCAGGCTGGGCGCGCCGAACTTCGTGACTTCCTGCTCGGAGAACTCCCCCACACGGGTGAAGATGGCGCCGCGCAAGTCCCGGCCCACGCCCATGGCCGCCTTCGCCCCGAAGTACACGGCAATCACGGCGCAGATGATCTGCAGCAGCGTGATTTCCAGCATCAGGGCGCCCAGGCTGAGGATGACGCCGGTGACCCCCTTGGCCACGCCCTCATCGATGATGTCCGCGTTCAGGGTGGGCAGGTACAGCGACGCGATGGATTGCGCCAGCTGGAAAATCACGACGGCGATCAGCAGCTGACGGTGCGGCCGCAGGTATTCAACAAGCAGTTTCCAGAGCATGGCGGCTCCAAATGGTTCTGTCCCGCTGGTGTTCGAGCTGGAGGTGGTGCGAAGGTCAGTTTACGTCCGGTGGCTGGGATTCATCCGGGCGGGCGACGGGGAAAATGGGCCGGTTCTCCGACAGCGTATTCGCCATGCCTGCGGGGGCGCCTACTGTGCGTGCTGTCCGGCGAGGTGGACGTATAGGCCCGTCGGGAAGCTCATACGCCAGCCCGCCCACCACCACCACCGCGGGGAGGCCGGTCAGGACAAGGACCCAGACGGGCCTCCCCCGCAGCCGCGCTCACACGGCTGTGGCCGCTAAGGCGAGCGCGCCGAGAGGCTGGCAAAAAGGAGAAGAACGCCTGCGGTGCAGGACCGCCACAGCCCACAGGCGTATGAATGCGCGGCACGCGATAGCTTTGGCCGGGTCTGATCTATTTCACCGGCGCTCCTTTGTGCCTGGACTACTCGGCGATGTCCTCCGCCCATAGTTCAGGGTGTTCGTCCTGGAAGGTGCGCATCATCTCAACGCATCGGACATCATTCAACACCACCACTTCGACGCCGCGTGAGCGGAGAAGTTCGAATTCGCCGGAGAACGTCTCGGCCTCGCCCACCACCACGCGCGGAATCTTGAATTGGATAATGGTCCCGGTACACATCGCACACGGCGCTAGGGTGGTGTAGAGGGTTGTGTCCCGGTAGCTCTTCTGGCGTCCGGCAGCCCGCAACGCAGACATCTCGCCGTGGGCGATTGGATCGCCATGCTGGACACGCTCGTTGTGACCGCTGGCAATGACGACCCCGCCCCGGGCCAAGGCAGCACCGATCGGGATGCCGCCCTCTCGGAGGCTCTTTTGTGCGGCCTCGTAGGCAGCCTCGAAGACCGGGTCTGTGATGGTTCGTTCAGTTTCGGACATGGGTGCAGTCTAAATCGCGCGCGTCGAAGAATTGTTGGTGGCCGCTGAAGGCTTGACCTCGAGGCTTCACGCGATTTCTCCGGGGAATTGATGAGTTGCAGCGGAAGATCATCCAGGATGCGCGGGTGGTCACCTTCGGACTGGGGTGGGTCGGCGGATTCGCCTATGTCGTCGCGGACGCTGCCGGCCTCGTCGCGTACGACGTCAATCTCGCGGGCTTCCCCACGCTCCTGGGCGTCGTCCACCTGGTCACCTTCGCCGTCGGCATGATCAGGTACCGATGAAGAACCGCCTCACAGACCTTCGGACCGAACGCGCCTGGACGCAGGCCGACCTGGCTCAGCGTGTCAGCGTGTCGAGGCAGACAATCAACGCAATCGAAACAGGAAAGTTCGACCCGAGCCTCCCAGTCGCCTTCCGCCTCGCTAAGCTGTTCGACCTGAAGATCGAAGAGATCTCCATCGACGATCACTGACGCGCCATTTCAAATCCGCGACCTCGGATGACGAAGAGCCCGGCCAGGACGGCAAGGGCTGACGGTTAGTCTTTGCCCAGGTTTTCCCTGAGCAGGGCGCGGTGCTCGATGGCGGCTTGCCTGTGGAGCGCGCGGCCGGCCTCGGTGAGTTCCAGGTACAGTGAGCGCCGGTCATCTTCACAGGACTGGCGGGAAATCAGTCCGGCTTTGTCGAGCCGGTCCACCACCTTGGACATGGCGCTCTGGGTCATAGGGGTGCGCTCACCGAGTTGCTTCATGCGGCATGCCGCATCGGCGCTTTCGGCCACGAGGTCCAGGATTTCAAACTCTGTCAGGCCGATGCTGAACTTCGACTCCAGCGCACGCTCCAGCGCCCCCGCCGTGTGGAAATACGTGGTCTGGATACTGCGCCATTGCTCAACCAACTGGCGGTCCTGCGGTTTTGCCATGCAGCGATTCTAGTTCATGACCAATTAAAAGTCCACGTCATAATATTCCTTGTCATTCAATGACGTGTCATATAAGTTGTTGCCATGACTTCAACTTCCACCCTTGAAAGAACAGCCGGAGACCGGCTTACAGCTGTGCGTTGGACCCGCGCACAATGGATGCTCCTCCTGGTCCTGTGCACCGTCCTGGCACTCGACGCACTGGACGTATCAATGGTCGGCGTGGCCCTGCCCTCGATCGGCAACGAACTTCATCTCGGAACCGAATCCCTCCAGTGGATCGTCTCCGCCTATGTGCTCGGCTACGGAAGCCTGCTCCTGCTGGGCGGACGAATGGCGGATCTGCTCGGCCGGCGGCGCATCTTCCTGATTGCGCTCAGCGTTTTCGCCGCAGCATCCCTGCTCGGCGGGCTGGTGGATGACCCGGCCCTGCTGATCGCCACCCGTTTCGTCAAGGGCCTGGCCGCCGCATTCACGGCTCCCGCTGGCTTCTCGATCATCACCACCAACTTCGCTGAAGGGCGCGAACGCAACCGCGCCTTGTCCATCTTCACCACGTTCGGCGCCAGCGGATTCTCCCTCGGCCTGGTTGTAGGCGGCCTCATGACCGCCCTGAGCTGGCGCTGGACCTTCCTGGTCTCCGTTCCGGTGGCAGTCGCCGTTGTGATCCTTGGCCTGAGGTACATCCCCCGGGACGGAGCCGCAGGCCAGGCTGCCAACGGGGAGCAGGAGAGCGGGCATGACGTCTGGGGCGCCATCACGCTCGCGGCCGGCATGCTGGGGCTCGTGTACACGCTGGTAGCGGCCCCGGGGAACGGCTGGGGATCTGTGGCAACTATCGCCGGATTCGTGGCCTCCGCCGGGGTGCTGGCAGCGTTCGGCGTGATCGAAAACCGCGTCAGGCACCCCCTGATCCGGTTCAGCATCCTCAAGGAAGGCTGGGTTGCCCGGGCCAACCTCAGCGCCGTGGGGCTGTTCGGTTCCTACCTGAGCTTCCAGTTCATCCTGACGCTCTACCTGCAGTCTGTACTGGGATGGAGCCCCCTTGGCATGGCCCTGGCGCTGCTCCCGACCGGCCTGCTGGTTGCCTCAAGCGCACCGTTCGCGGACCGGCTCATCGAGAGATTCGGCGCCCCGCGGCTGATCCTGACCGGTCTGGCGGCGTTGACGCTCGGATACGTGCTGTTCCTTCGTGTGGGTACCTCGCCCAATTACGTGACCGACATTCTGCCGTCCGTCCTGCTCCTGGGCGTCGGTTTCGCCCTGGCCTTCCCGTCCATCAATGTCCAGGCCACCGCAGGCATCCGGGATGCCGAGCAAGGTTTGGCCGCAGGCCTGATCCAGACCAGCACCCAAGTCGGCGCCGCCCTGGTACTTGCCGTCACCACGGCAATGGTGAGCGGTCACGGCAATGCGCCCGAACCAGGTGCCGCCGTCAATGCGGCCGCGATGCTGGAACAGTACCGACCGGGCTTGATCCTGAGCGCCGCGGTGGCTGTGGCTGCTCTTCTAATTGCCGCGACGCCCAGGCTATCGCCGGGTAAAAGGCGGGAGCCGGGAGTTCAAACCGACGGGCGTCCAGAGGATTCCACAACGAGCGTTGAGGAACTGGCTGAACTAAGCAAGTGACAGCAGCCGACGCCGGCCCAACCGCGTTGAAGCCAGCGCTACTCTTCGATCTCGCCGCCGAACGCGCGCAGGTGCTGCCGGAACGTGATGGTCGCATCCGAGTTCCGGGCTGCGAGGTACTCCCCCAGGCGGGCCTGGGTCCGGAACGTGGTGCCCAGGTTCATCTTCGCGGCCTGGGAACGTTCGGTGTCGCGGATCGTGGCTGCCACGTCCGCGACGTCGGCGGCGCGGCTGAGCGGAATGAACAGGGCACCGTCGTCGTCGCTCAGGACGAAGGCCTCGGCGGTGACGCCGTGCTCGCCGCACGTTGCGGACTCCAGCGCGGCGGGGTCGCGTGGATCGAGTCGCGTGGATCGAGCCGCTGCGGGCCCACCGGCAGTGCCCCCTGGCTGAAGACCGGCAGCCGGATGGTCCGCAGCTCGCTCTCTGCCAACCATTCAGACGGCAAGGTCTAACTGTTCCCCGCAGAGCTCATCATTCGCCGGTCCTGCGTATGCGCCAGTGGATTGAAGTCCCTGGGCCAGTGACTGGGCCGGCACGGCGGGCCTCGTCAATCCACTGCGGATGCCAACCAGCGAGGGGATGTGCGCGAAGAACCTCTCGCTTCCCTAGCGCTGGCTAAGCCAGGATACGGACTGCGCCACGGAAAACACTGGGTGAACGTCTGGCTAACCACGTCAAAAAGCCGCCCCTTGACCCTTTGAGCGTGCGGATACTGGAAGGCATGACTAACTTTACTCGTCGTCAAGTTCTGCGCTCAGCAGGGGTTGCTGCCGTGGCTGGGGCCATGGTCTCCAGCACCGCAGCAAGTGGCTTTTCCGCCTCCCAGGGCGGCGTCTTCTGCCACGGGGTCGCCTCGGGAGACCCGATGGCGGACAGCGTGCTGCTTTGGACCCGCGTGACGCCAGCGCCCGCAGCGCTGCCAGGCACCGGGCTGGGCCCGGATGTGTCCGTCGGCTGGGAAATCGCTGCGGACGCTGGCTTCAAGAAGATCGTGGCCAGGGGTACTGCCGCCACCGGCGCGGCCCGGGACCATACGGTCAAGGTCGTCGCGGGCCGGCTGGCCCCCGCCACCAACTACTGGTATCGCTTCAAGCTGGGACAGGCCGTATCGCCAGCGGGCCGTACGCGCACCGCCCCGGCAGCGGGTGCGGCCGTGGACCGGCTGAAGTTCGGCGTCGTGTCGTGCGCCAACTGGCAGGCGGGCTACTTTTCGTCCTACCGCCATCTCGCCGCGCGCGGCGACCTCGACGCCGTGCTTCACCTCGGCGACTACCTCTACGAATACGGGCCCGGCGAATACCAGGCGCGCAACGTCGTCGTCCGCCCCCACGAACCCGCCCACGAAATGACACAGCTGGCGCACTACCGGCGCCGTCACGCCCAGTACAAAACCGACCCTGACCTGCAAGCCCTGCACGCCGCCGCCCCGTTCGTCGTGACCTGGGATGACCATGAATCGGCCAACGACACCTGGAAGGGCGGCGCCGAAAACCACACCGAGGGCACCGAAGGCGCGTGGAGCGAACGGATCGCCGCCGCGCACCAGGCGTACGCCGAGTGGATGCCCGTGCGCTATGAGCCGGGGGGCCAACTGTACCGCCGCCTGGACTTCGGCTCCCTGGCCAGCCTGTCCATGCTGGACCTGCGCTCCTACCGTGACCAGCAGGCCGCCAGCGGTGCGGATCCCTCCGTCAGCAGCCCCGCCCGCACTATCACCGGCGCCGCACAGATGGAGTGGCTGCTGGGCAACCTCAAGTCCACAGGCCCGCAATGGAAGCTGGTGGGCAATCCCGTCATGATTGCGCCCGTCCGCGTTCCCTCGACCCTGAACACCGCAGAGCTGGCCGGTGTGCAGAAGCTGATGGGCGGGACGAGCATCAGCGGCGTGCCTTATAACGTGGACCAATGGGACGGCTACGAGGCGGACCGCAACCGCGTGGTCCGCCACCTGCGGGATAACGCCGTCAAGGACACTGTGTTCCTCACCGGCGACATCCACTCCGGCTGGGCCTGCGACATCCCCGCGGATCCGGCCAGCTACCCGGCCACCGGCGATTCCGTGGCCGCGGAACTCGTCTGCACTTCCGTCACGAGCGACAACCTCGACGACATCCTGAACGTTCCGCCCCGGACCGGATCCGTCGGCGTCGAGAACGCCATCAAGGCGGCCAACCCGCACGTGAAGTACCTGGACTTCGACTCTCACGGCTACTCCGTCCTGGACGTAACAGCCGCCGGCGTTCGGATGGACTGGTACGTCCTCGCTGAACGCACCTCCGCCAGCTCAGGAGCCACGCTGTCCACATCATTCAACGTCCAGGCCAACTCCGGCAAAGTCACCCCGACGCAGGGAGGACTCCAGTGAGCCGTTCACCGCAGCAGGGCACGCCCGCCAGCAGCAGACTTCCGACGCCGGGACGCCGGCAGTTCCTGCAAATCGCCGCCGCCGGCGGGGCCGCCGTCGTCCTTTCAGCGGCACAGGGCACCGCCTGGGCTGCCCCCGCCGCTGGACGAACGCGAAGCTACGTGCTGGTGGTGGACGGCTGCCGGCCCGATGAGATTACGCCCGCACTGACTCCGAGGCTGGCTGCACTGCGCGATGCAGGCACCAATTTCCCCGCGGCACGTTCGCTTCCGGTGATGGAGACCATCCCCAACCACGCCATGATGATGACGGGTGTCCGCCCGGACCGCTCGGGCGTGCCAGCCAACTCCATCTTCGACCGGACCGACGGCGTTGTCCGCGACCTCGACCGGTCCACGGACCTGCACTTCCCGACCCTCCTGGAGCGGCTGCAGGAGCTCGGCCTGACGACCGGCTCCGTGCTTAGCAAGAAGTACCTTTACGGCATCTTCGGTGCCCGCGCCAGCTACCGGTGGGAACCCCAGCCGGTGCTTCCGGTGACCGGCCACGCGCCCGACGCCGCCACCATGGACGCCCTGCTGGCCATGGTGAGCGGGCCGGACCCGGACTTTGTGTTCACCAATTTGGGCGACATCGACCGCGTAGGCCACTCAGACGTTTCCGGAACAACGCTGCGGGCGGCGCGCGAGGCTGCCCTGGCGGAAACAGACCTGCAGGTAGGGCGTTTCATCGACCACCTCAAGAACGCCGGCAAATGGGACTCCAGCGTGGTGATGGTGCTTGCCGACCATTCCATGGACTGGTCCATCCCCAGCAACCTCATCTCGATCAACCTCATCCTCCAGTCCCGTCCGGAGCTGCAGTCGAACATCACGATTGCCCAGAACGGCGGCGCGGACCTGCTCTACTGGACCGGCCCCGAACCGGACCGCATGGCCGGACTGGCCGCCGTCGAACAGCTGGTCAGATCGCATGAGGGCGTGCTCTCGGTCAACAAGCCGGCGGACCTGCGGCTGGGCCACGAGGCCGGAGACCTGGTGGCCTACTGCCGGGCGGGCTGGCGCTTCTCCGACCCGTACGTCGCGTCCAACCCGATCCCTGGCAACCACGGTCACCCCGCCACAGAGCCCATTCCCTTCTTCATATCAGGCGGCAGCCCGCTGGTAGTGAAAGGATCGGTGTCCTCCGAGGCTGCCCGGACCATCGACGTCGCGCCCACCGTTGGCAGCATCTACGGGCTCAAGTCCCCGGCAGGTGGCTACGACGGCACGGGCCGGGTCTCTGCCCTGACGAAACCGCGCAACTGAGGACGCACCGATAGGCTCTGCTGCCTGACTGGTGGTTCCCATCCGCGGTCTCGCCGTCGTCCCCCCCTTTTTGGTTTTTGGTTGGAAGCCCCCACGCGAGTTGGACTCGAGCGCGGGGGCTTCCGGGTTTCGGTGGGGGGCCCGAAACCGGGATCAATCTATCGAATCTACCCGGACGCAAGGACGGAAAACGCTGTCTCGCCCAAATCTTGTGTGAACCTTGAGCCGGCCCGCATCGAGCCGGGCAGCCTAACCCCAGGCGCCTAATCCGCTGGCCGCAATGAGGTGATCATCCGCTTGATGTCCCGGTACTCCGCAGTCTCCGCGTACTTCTTGGCCTGCTCCAGATACGGCAGGGACTCGGCCCCTGGCGTCACGTTGTTCCCAGGGTTGTAGAACGCACCGAACATCGCTGCGGTGGGTGGCCAGGTGAAGAAGTGGAAGATGGCGCACGCCGAGTCGCCCGTGGGCGCCGCCCACGCGATGCCGTAGGCCGCGGCCGGCGTGTTGGCCGGACCCGGCGCAGCGTCGTTGCCGCGGGTCTCAAAAACAAACCAGGGCGCCGCGCCGCCCTGCGCAAGCAGCGGCAATTCTTCAGACTCCAGCACCTCGTACGGGAACCGCTCCAGGCACATGGACCCGGTGGCCATGTTGGTCCGGAGCGTCGCCAGCGGCTTGCCTGCCTGGTTGGTCACCTCGGCGAAGGCGCCGCCGCCCTCCGGCAGTTCGCCGGCCGGGTCCCGGACGCTCCACGCGGCCGGGTGTTCGAACGTCAGTTGGCCGTCTGCCGTGGTGTAGCTGGACCAGGCGGCCGACGCCGGTGCGGTGCCGGTGGCGCTCGGCGAGACTGTCGTCGTTGGCACGGCAGTGGTAGTTCCGGTGGCCGCGGAGGTGACGGTGGGGCTGGGACTTGCCGTCGCCGTTGGTCCTGCCTGCGGGCCGCACCCCGCCAGCAGCACCGCCATCAGAATAGCTAGGGGAATTGCCGCGCTTCGCGTGGCCGGACTGCGCATCACACCCTCCTTTGGGCCTGACCTTGTTGGTCCTTAAATTGTCATGCTGCCGGCCGCACAAGGATCCAACGGCGGCCCGATTGGCACCGAACCGTTGCGGGGATAACGAACGGATCCCGCCCGCCGGCCGGGTCAGGAATAGAGCGCCGCGAGCAGCTCGACGACGCCCTGGAAACCCACGGGCGGGTCCGTCTTGGACCAGGCGACGTAAACGGGGACCGAGGCGGCATCCCGCACATGCCGGTACACAACACCCTTGCGCCGGTACTGGTGCGCGGTTGATTCTGCCGTGATGCCCCGCGCTTTGCCGCTGCCGATCACCGTCAGCCAGTCGTCGACGTCGTCCGTGGCGATGGTGCGCTGCGGCTGCCGGCCTTCCGGCCACAGGTCCAGGCGCGTGCTTCCGGTGCGCCGGTCCAGGGCAATCGGTTTGGTCGCGGCTTCGGCAAGGGTGATGCTTCGCTTTCCGGCAAGGGCGTCATCCGCCGCCATGGCGCAGAAGCGTTTCTCCAGCCCGATGAGGACAAGGCTGATGGCCGCTGTGTCAGGGACCCTCCGCAGGATGGCGAGGTCGCTGGTTCCTTCCGCCAGTCCCGCCGTCGGGGTGTTGGTCCGGATGAGGCGCAGCTCGGTGTTTGGAAACGCGTCAGCCCACCTGCGCTGGAACTCCGTGGTGTGCCTGCCCAGGGCGGACCAGGCGTAGCCGATCCGGACGGTGCCGCCGCCGTCGGCCGCCTCCTGCTGGATGGCCTCCAGAATCGAGAGAACGCGGCGGGCATGCCGGACGGTCCGGTCGCCGGCGGCGGTGAACTCAATGCTCCTGGTGGTGCGGTGCATCAGGCGGACCCCCAAAGCGCGCTCCAGCGCAGCGATATTGCGCGACACCGCCGCCTGCGAGATGCCCAGCTCAATGGCGGCGTCAGTAAACGTGCCCGCTTCGGCCACTGCAACCAGGCAACGCAGGTGCCGCAGCTCCATGTTCATGAGGCGATTCTATTCATACGCTGGACGCATAAGATCGCCTGTCTATGCATTTTGGCGCATGCCCGCACGGCCCCACACTCCAAGGATGGATAACATATTATCTGCCGGCCGAGGCCGGGCCGGCGCCATCCTCGTTGCGAGCGCGCTCTCAAACCAGCTGGGTGCGGCCAGCGGTTCACTGGCCTTCCCCGCAATCGGCCCGGTGGGCGTAGTCGCAGCGCGTCAGCTCATTGCCGCGGCGGTGCTGCTGCCCCTTGTCCGGCCCCGCATCGTCTCCTTCACGCGCCACCAATGGTGGCCCGTTCTGCTGTTGGCGCTGGTGTTCGGGACGATGAACCTCTCCCTGTACGCGGCGGTGGAGCGCATCGGGCTGGGCCTCGCGGTGACTCTCGAATTCCTGGGCCCCCTGGCCCTCGCCCTGATCGGTTCACGGACCAAAGCGAGCGCCGCCTGCGCCCTCCTGGCCGCTGGAGGGGTTGTGGCCATCACCCAGCCCGAGGCGTCCACGGACTACGTGGGCATCGGCCTGGGACTGGTGGCCGCCTGCAGCTGGGCCGCCTACATTCTCCTGAACAGGACAGTGGGCAAGCGGATCCCGGGCATCCAGGGGACGGCTGCCGCCACCGGCCTGTCGGCCGCGCTCTTCCTCCCCGTGGGGCTGATGACGTTCATCAACCACCAGCCCGACGCGTTCACTATCCTCTGCGCAGCAGGCGCCGGAGTCCTCGCGTCCGTGGTCCCGTACGTCGCGGACGTGATCACCCTGCGCCGCATCCCCACCAGCCTGTTCGGCGTTCTGATGAGCATCAACCCCGTTTTCGCGGCTTTGGTGGGGGCTCTGGCTCTGGATGAAGCCCTGGGTGTTGTGCAGTGGGCCGGCATTTTCCTGATCGCAGCGGCCAATGCAGCCCTGACCGCCGGGGCCGGGCGGCGTCCACCGGTGCCCATGGGACAGATCACCGCAGGCTCCGCGGAAAATTGATCCAAACTTGAGCCAACCCTTGGCAACCCATGCAGTTGGCGGTTCAGGCTGGACCCATCACCACAGAAAACGGCGGGGAAGCAGGAAGATTCATGGGGAACGAATCAGCTCTGGGCGAGGTAGTCGCGGTGGGAGGAGTGATCACTGATCACCACCCGCTCGACTTCCACACCTTGGGGCTGGCCGGTTGCATTGACCGGTTGACCGGGCCTCTCCGTCAGCAAGGAACAGCAGTCCGCTGGGATACTCCGCACTGGGGCATCGAGATCCCGGCGGACTGCGCTTCCCTCCTCTACCAGTCGGCGCGCGAAGCGCTGAGCAACGCCTTCAAGTACTCCGACGCCGCCGAGCTCACCGTCCAGTTATCCGCGGTTGGCCACGGCATCCGTCTTGTGGTGTCCGACGACGGCACGGGCTTTGACTGCGACCTCGCCCTAAGCGGCAAGAACCACGGCTACGGGCTGCGGCTGATGTCCGTGGCTATCCATGAGGCCGGCGGCACCGTCAGCGTCTGTTCGAAGCCAGGGCAGGGCACCACCGTAACGGTAACCCTACCCCTGGACTGACCCGCTTACCGTGACAACTTGTCCGGGTCCGGCACCAGATCGCCGATGTGGCCCGGTGCGTTTGCCGCCACCACTCGCTCCACGAAGGCGCCGTATTCCTCCATGTAGTGCCGCAGGAACTTGGCCGTGCCCTCATCCCGCACCTCGCCCTCGGCAGAGAAGGCTTCCGGCTTGAAGTGGATGTAGACCTCCGGGGCGTTCAGCTGGGGCGCGTCCAGAAAGCTGAGCACGCTACGCATCGAGGACTGCATCACAGCCGTACCAATTCTGCCCGGCGAAGCTCCGATGATGCCGGTGGGTTTCCGCGCGAACGAGTTGGTGCCCCAGGGCCGCAACGCCCAGTCGATTGCGTTTTTGAGCGCCCCGGAATGGATCGGTTGTATTCGGGGGACACAAACAGGATGCCGTCCGAGGCCTCGATCGCGTCCTTGAGGGCGCGGCCTGCCGGCGGGAAATCGGCGTCGTAGTCGTAGCTGTAGAGGGGCAGGTCCTTAATAGGGATCTCGGTGAATTCAAGGTCCGCCGGGGCCAGCTTGATGAGGGCCTTGGCGAGTGTGCGGTTAATGGAGCCGGTTGCCAGTCTCCCCACGAAGTATCCGATTTCCTGCGTTGCCATGAGATTGTTCCTTCCCGACAGCCGGTAGGACCGGCTGGGCGTAGAGCTTTTACAGGATGAAGCGGGGCACAGCGCTTCCCCAGTCCAGCACAGAACACGAGCCGCGGACAGAGGGTATTGACACCCCGCTCCGGGAGGCGCTGAATGATGATTGAGGCACATTCCACACACCACGGGAGCGGTTGACATGAAGGAAAAGCCAGTAGTGGCGCAGCGCATCCACAGCGAAGCTCCGGCCGAAGGGGACGAGTCCGCGGATCCCACCGACATCCGCGTGCACTCGCAGGAACCCGCCGAGGGCGCCGACACGGACGAAGACTAGCCGCCCTCCCCTCTGGCCCACGCGCCCCGACGGCGATACGGTAAGGCTACTGACTATATACAGCCCGTTCCAGTCGAAGGAGACGTTGTGAGCAGCAAAGTGGAGAAGCAGATTGTGGTCGATGTTCCCCTCAGTACGGCCTACAACCAGTGGACCCAGTTCGAGGATTTTCCGCAGTTCATGGGTGGCGTGGAGAGCGTGACCCAGCTCAGTGACGACCGCCTGAAGTGGGTGGCCCACATCGCCGGGGTCCGCCGGGAGTGGGAAGCCACCATCGTGGAGCAAGTCCCGGACCGCAGGATTGAGTGGGCGTCCACGGATGGGGCCACGAACTCAGGTGCCGTGGAATTCTCCGACGCCGGCGGCAACAAAACCCAGCTGTCCCTCACCCTGGAGTACCAGCCGGAAGGCATGGTGGAGAAGGTGGGCGACCTGCTCCACCTGGTGGCCCGCCAGGCGGAGCACGACCTGAAGCAGTTCAAGGAATTCATCGAACACGAGGGCCATGCCACGGGCGCGTGGCGGGAATCCGTCCCGACAGGCGAGCCGTCGGCGTACAACCGGTACACGCATCCGTTCGACCAGACCGGCGCCCTGGTGGATCTTGAGGGGGAGTCAGACGGAACAACCGACGGCGAGATCCGCAGCGCGGCTGAACGCAACGTCCACAAACCGGACGACGGCGGCACGATCCCGCCGCTCGGCGGCAACCTGGGCGACCGCTGACTGGCGGAGGCGCAGACTGGCGGAGTCGAACCTAAGGTGCCGCCCGCCGTCGTACACGGCATCAGCGGGCACGGCATCAGCTGCCCTGCCCCATACAAGCTGCCCTGCCCCGCACGAGCGGCGCTGCCCCGCACCGCTCAAGCGGGGCAGCACCGTCCCTACGTAAGCTGCCTAATCGCGGGCCGGCACCAGCACCACTTCATGCGGACTGGCCGGCTGGCTAAACTGTGCATTCACGGCAGCCAGGGTGTTCCCGAACCGCGCAACCGTGGTGGGAACATCGAAGTGGGGACTGGTGATGGTGTCCTCGATCTCGCCGGAGGAGAGATCGTTGGAGAGGTCAATCCGGACGATCTGGTTCAAGAAGTTTTGCACCGCCCAGACGGTATGACCCCGGACCAGGATGCCGTCAACATTCGGCACCTCCACACCCTCAATCAAGGCGCTGTCGCCGGTCTCCGGATCCACGGTATAGAGGGCTCTGTTCGTCGAATGCGCAACGATGAGGACGCGGTCGCCCTTGGCAGTGGCAATGCCATTGAGGTTGAAGGGACCTGTCAACTCACCCGCCGGTCCGTTCAGCTTCAGGGTCCGTACGTCGCCCAGCTTTCCGTGCCTGCCCACTGGCAGGAAGTACAGCTCACCGGCGGCGGAGTTCGTGAACCAGGCGCCATCCCGGGTGAGCGTGACGTCGTTGATGAAGCCCGGAGCGAGGGTGAAGTCCGCAACGGGCTCGCCCGATTCCGTGTTGTACAAAAAGGCCTTGCCGGTCCCGCCACCCGCTACAAACAGCAGGTCGTTGCGGGTATCGGCCTTCATCCCGACGGCGGCCCTGGGCTGCGAATCAAAGTCCGATACGTCGATGAACAACCGCGCTTTGTCCTTACGGATGTCGCCCCGGTAAATGTCTCCCAGTGCCAGGTCGCCGGCGTAGAAGGTGGTTCCACTGCCGGCGGCGATCCCCTCGGCGGAAGTGGCGCCCTTGAGCACAATGACTGAGTCATCCGGCGGCGACGCCGAGGCCGGGAGGACAGGCGCCAACAGCCCCATGAGTGCAATGAACCCAATGGCGGTACGGCGCTGTACTTTTCCTGAATTCTGGGTTGTGCGGGCCATGATTCTTCCTTGAATTTAGGTGATCCGCACGGGCCAACCTGCGGCAGGCCCGCACGATTGTCCTGCCAGTCTATGCACCCTGGGAACCGGCCCGCCAGAGCCCTGAGCCCCTTCTCTGCCGGGTCATACTCCGCCCTCCGCAGCCCCCGGATCGGCAACCTGCCGTGGTCTCTGCTTACAATCGAAACCTCAATCAACTACTGAGGGACCCATGAAGAAACTCGCCACCGCCCTGATCGCTGCCGGCCTCGTGCTTTCCGCTTCTGCATGCACCACGCCCACCAAACTTTCCACCCCCGAAACCTGCGACCGCGTCAAGGCTGTCCTGGCGAACCCCGCGAACAACGTGGGCAAGACCGGCCTGGTGCGTCTCGCCAACCAGATCCGGCCCATCGAAGTTGTGGCATCGGATGACCTCAAGCCTGCGCTCGGATCCATCATCGAGTTCACCGACGAGTCCGCCAAGGAAGCCCCGGACGAGGCCAAGCTCGCCGAGCTGGAGGCCAAGTACCAGGAAGCCGGCGCCGCCTTCACGAAGCACTGCAGCTAAGACGCCTGCTGCGCTGACGTTCGACGGCGGCCGGTTGGCCGCCGTCGTCGGCTTATCCTTGGCTCGTGGATCTCTATCAGTCTCTGTTCTCGTTCGGCCTGGTGGCCGGGCTCCTGACACTGGTTCCGGGCATCGATACGGCACTGGGCTCCGTTCGTCCCTCGCCAGAACGCGCGGTTTCGCCTTCGCCACGGCCCTGGGCATCTCCACCGGACTGATGGTCTGGGGAATCGCGGCAGCCGTGGGCGTTTCGGCGCTGCTGGCAGCATCGGGGCTGGCGTACCGGGCGCTCACCATCGCCGGCGCCGCGTACATGGTCTGGCTTGGCGCCTCCCTGCTGTGGACGAGCCGGACCAAGGACGCGCCGTCCGCCTCGCCAGCTGCCGACGTTGAGGTCCCCGCTGCCTCCCGCCATCAGCTGTTCCAAGGCTGCCTGACCGGGACGGGCACTAATCTGCTCAATCCGAAGGTCGGCGTGTTCTACATCGCCACAATTCCCCAGTTCATCCCGCCGGGCACTCCACCGCTGCTGATGGGAATTTTGCTGGCCGGCGTCCACTGCGTCCTGGGCCTTGCGTGGCTGACCTTCCTGATTTTCGGAGCAGGTTTCGCCTCCAAATGGCTGAAAAGCGCCCGCAGCCTCCGGATCATCGACCGCATCACCGGCACCGTCCTGATCGGCTTCGGGCTGCGGCTCGCCCTCGAACCACAGCACTGACGCCACCGGTACGGGCCTCTGGTGCCGGCCGTGGTTCAAGGGCCTGCTGCCGGCCTAGTTCAGGGCCAGGACCAGGTAGAGGGCTGTCAGGATCACCACTGTGGGTGTCATGACCAGGCGTTCCGGCTCGCTGCGGGAGATTCCGTTCAGCACGATGCCCAGCGCGAAATAGGCCGTCAGCACCCAACAGAAGACGCCCGTGAAACCCTGATTCACCAGCGGGGCCGCCATGCCGGCCTTGGCCAGCGCAACGTAGGCGAAGAGGACGTAGAGGATGATCGAGGTGGCGCTGCCGATCCGCAGCTTGGTGGGGAGGACGTTGTGCTGGCCGCCCCACGCGAACCTTCCCAGCGGTGCCCCCGCGATCAGGGCGGCCTGAAAAACCGCGAGCGCGGCCAAAAGTACGCACGCGGTATTCGCGGCAAACTGGGCTAGCTGCATCGAAGATCCCATTCCCCTTGGTGCGGCTGCCGGCCCGTTGCAGGCACCGCCCGGATGTCAGTTTATTGTGACCTCCGCCTCATGACGGGACGATCACGCTGTCCCTTCCGTTAAACCATCGGCGAAAGGAGGCCATGTGCTTATTGTCTTAACCGGAATCGACGGCTCGGGAAAATCCACGGCCGCCCGCGCCTTGGTGGATGCGGCCCAGGCTGACGGCGAAAACGCCCTGCTGCTCAGCAACCACGCCGGCAGGCGGAGCATGTCCGTGCTGGCGGAACGGCTGGGCATCCGCTTGCCACGCCGCCTGGCCGACGCCGTGGAGACCACCCTCCGCGTGGCCAACGTGCTCATGTCGCATGCCCGGGCCAGCCGCTTCGACGGACTGGTGGTGATGGACCGGCACCTCCACTGCCAGCTGGCTCTTCGCACCGCCAAAGGTCTGTCGCGCGGCCGCCTGCTTCCCTGGCTGATTTCGTCACTACCGGAACCTGACGCGGTGGTGCACCTGGACGTTGAGCCTGCGCTGGCGCTCGAGCGCATCGTGGCCCGCGGCACCGATTCGGAGACGCTGGCTGACCTGGTGGATCTGCGCGATGCCTACCGCTCCATGCCGGAATACCCGGGCTTTGTCCAGCTCGACGCGGACTGTACGCCGGAAGAGGTTGTGGCCAGGCTCAAGCGGATCGTGCGCGCGGAAACTCCCGTGGCTGTTTAGGCCCGGTTCCTGCCCCGACCGGCTCGGACTCAGACCGGCTCCAGCCCAGGCCAGCTCCGGCTCAAATCAGCGCGTGGGATCCCCTGCTCCGCGGCCGGCCGAAGGACGCCGTACCCAGGAATTCAATAGCGACGAACGGCTCGGAGCCAACCACCCACTCATCGTGCCCGGGAGGCAACGCATAGGTGTCATGGGCGCGGATGGCGGACCTCACGCCGTCGGACGTTTGAATCTCAAGACTGCCGGAGACACAGTAACCGAGGTGGTTGTGCTCGCAGAAGTCCGTCAGTTCAGTGGGCTTGGCGGACTCGGACCAGCGCCAGCCGGGAGCGAGGATGAGGCGGGCCACTGAGTAGTCGTCAACGGTGACGAGATCGAACTCAGCTTTGTCCGGACACCGCTTCTTGTCCGGGATGTCAAAGGATTTAACAGCCAGTACTCTGATGAAATTTGCGGTCATGGGGAAACAGCCTTGGGATCATTTGCGGCGGGCGCTTAGGGCTGGGACCAAGCGGTTGTGCGTGGATGCCGGCTAGCGGCTACGTAGTGCGGATCACGTACTGCGGAGACCAGTAATGTGTACCTCTAACCGTATCCATCCGGCGCCTCAAGTCAATGGATCGCCGGCCATTCGCGGACCGAAATGGGTCCCCTGCACAGGTCCCTGCCCTGGACCAGCCGGAATACCTCAAATGACGCCGGAGTTGTTGTTTAAACTGGAAAGCCGATTCACTGGTTTCCTGTCTTTTGCCATCAGAGTCTCCCGAAGGAACGCCATGAGCCCCCAACTGACCATCAAACTTCAGCCAGGTACCCAGGCCCCCGATTTCACCCTGCAGGACGCCAAGGGCAGGGAAACCTCCCTGGCCAACTACCGCGGCAAGAACGTCATCGTGTACTTCTACCCGGAGGCGGCAACCCCCGGCTGCACCACCGAGGCCTGCGATTTCCGCGATAGCCTCTCATCCCTGCAGGGCTCCGGCTATGAAGTCCTGGGCATCTCCCCCGACGCCCCGGTGAAGCTGGCCAACTTCACCGGCGACTTCAACCTGACCTTCCCGCTGCTTTCCGACGAGGACCACGCAGTAGCTCTCGCGTACGGCGCGTGGGGCGAAAAGCTGGTCGACGGCGAGATCGTCGAGGGCCTCGTCCGCTCCACCGTTGTGGTGGATCCGGCGGGCAACGTGGCGCTGGCGCAGTACCAGGTCAAGGCGCAGGGTCACGTCGCTGCCCTGCGGGAGTCCCTGGGGGTCTAGTCTGGCGGGGCACAGGTAGCCCACCAACCGGGAGTCAGGCATGGCGATCGAAGTCCGTCCGGGAACACTGTTCGAGGACGTCAAAACGCTGGGTGGCCCTAAGCGGCCCGATGCCAACGTGTGCTGGTGCCTGAGCTACCGCATTCCGTCCAAGCAGAACCTTGCGCTGCGCGGAACGGCCCGCGGCGACCTGGTGAAGGAGCTGGTGGCGCAGGATCCCCCACCAGGGGTTCTGGCGTACGACGGCGACGACGTAGTTGGGTGGGCAGCTGTCCACCCACGCGCCGACGCCAGTTTTGCCCGCAACCGCAGGATCCCGCACGTGGACGGCTTGGATGTTTGGGCTGTCTGGTGCATCCGGGTCCGGCCCGGTTACCGCGGCAAGGGAATCTCCCATCACCTGCTCAAAGGTGCCGTGGGCTGGCCCGCAGCTACGGCGCGCCCGCTATTGAGGGCTACCCGGTGGATAACGGCAGCAGCAAAGTGGATCTCACCATGGCCTACGTGGGCACGCGCAGGCTCTTCGAGAAGGCCGGGTTCGTCAAGGCCGCTGATACGGATTCGGTACTCAACGGATTCCCGCGCGTCCTGATGCGCCTGGACCTGCGTCGATCAGGGCTTCTTCCACCAGCGATTGGGCCAGTCTGAGTCGATCGCCCACAGGACCAGCAGAAGCGTGTCCATGGTAATCAGCCCAGCTAAAAGGTAAGCCCACCCTGTGTACCAATGCACGGCAATCTCCTGACCTGGTATCCCCCAGCCACTTGATTGTCCTCAAGTTTGGCACGGAAAGGGTCAGCAGGGAACGGCTACCTTGCGAGCGCCGCCAGGCGGCCGTGAAGTTCGGTTTCGCGGTTGAGGAGGCGGGTGAGCTGTTCAACTTTTTCCGAAAGCTCCACGCCGACGGCCAGCCGGTCCCCCGGCCAGCTCGAGGCCTCCCAGGACTCCCCCAGGGCTTGGGCCAGCGAGCGGGACAGCGAGCGGAGCTTCCAGGAATGGCTCAGGTAGTGAACGGTGCTGCGCGGGCGGCGGCCCTGCTTCAAGAGCCGCCACGAGCGCGCCAGCCTGCCCGGCAGTCTGACGGATTCCGTTGGTTCCATAAGTCCTGCACCATCCTCCGGCAATCCGCACATTCCTTCAAAGCTGGTCCTTCGAGTGTGGCCAAGGAGCCTCAAGGTCCCATCAAGGGCGGGCAAGTATTCCGGCAAGACCGCTTCACACTGATGGCCGCCCTCCCCGGAATGCCCGGAGCTTCACCGACTACAACCGTCGTAGTCACGGCAAATGACATGCTTCACCGCCCTAATACGGTAGAAATAGAGTCATGCCTTCCATGCCCGAACCGCGCCGTGCCGTTGTGATTGAGGACGATCCGGACATCCGAGGCCTCCTCGTCCGGATCCTGACCAAGCAGGGTTTCGAGGTCACCCACGCTGAAGCCGGCCTGCCCGGCGTGGAGGAGGTCCGCCGCGCCAAGCCGGATCTCATCACACTGGACCTGAACCTCCCGGACGTGGACGGGCTGGAAGTCTGCAAACTCCTCCGTGAATTCTCTGATGCCTTCATCGTGATGCTCACCGCCCGTGCCGACGAACTGGACAAGCTCACGGGCTTGGACAACGGCGCCGATGACTACATCAGCAAGCCGTTCAGCCCGCGCGAACTCCAATCCAGGATCAACGCCCTGTTCCGCCGCCGGCAGCCGTCCGCCGCGGACACAGCCGTGGCGAGCGAGCTGGAGCGCGCCACCGAGGTCCAGCAGAGCCTGCTGCCCCAGGAGGACGTCCGGGTGAACGGGTACGACGTCGCCGGCGTCTTCCGCCCCTCCCGCAGCGTCGGCGGTGACTTCTACGATTGGTACCGCACGCCGGAGGGTCTGCACCTGACGTTCGCCGATGCCATGGGCAAGGGCATGGGCGCCGCCCTCATCGCGGCCACCGTCCGGGCCGTCATGCGGTCCACGGGACAGCGCCAAGACCTGGACGCCGCCTTCGCCTCCGCCAGCACCACTATCGCGGCGGACCTGGATTCCTCCAACTCATTTGTCACCCTCTTCCACGCCCGCCTGGACGCCGCTTCCGGCGTCGTCAGCTATGTCGACGCCGGCCACGGACTGGCGCTGCATGTCACCGCCGAGGGGTCGGCGCACCGTCTTCCCAGCGGCGGTCCGCCCGTGGGCGCCTGGGCCGGATCCGCCTGGCCGCAGTCCGCCGTCGCCCTGGCCCCGGGGGACTCCCTGGTGGTGGCCAGCGACGGCGTGCTGGATGTTTTTGACTCGGTGGAGCAATTCACCGAGGCGGTGCTCGCCGCAGCCCATGGCGAGGTTTCCGCGCAGTCCGCCAGCGACGCCATCATGGCACTGGCCCCTGCCGAAACCGCCGAGGATGATGTCACCGTAGTGGTGGTCCGCCGCCTGCCTGAGCCAGCCCCGGCATGACGCGCTTCTGGACCCGCCTGGCGGTGGTCCTGACGGTCATCTTCGGCCTGAACTATGTGGGCTGGCGCTGGGCGTCGTCGCTGAACTGGGATGCCTGGTGGATCGCCGTGCCCCTGGTGCTGGCTGAGACCTACAGCCTGATCGACGTGATGCTGTTCGGGATGACCGTGTGGCAGCTCAAGATCCGCAAGGGAGCACCCGCGCCGCCCCACGATGCCACCGTGGACGTCTTCATCACCACGTACAACGAAGACCTGGACATGGTGATGACCACTGCCCTGGCGGCCCAGAAGATCCGGCACCCGCACAGCACCTGGATTCTCGACGACGGCGCCCGCCCCGAGCTGAAGGCCCTCGCCGAAGAGCACGGGCTGGGTTATGTGACCCGGAGTGAGGACTGGACCGCCAAGGTGCCGCGCCACGCCAAAGCCGGCAACCTGAACAACGCCATGATGGTCACGCACGGCGAATTCCTGCTGATCCTGGATGCGGACCAGATCCCCGAGCCGGACATCCTGGAAAAGACCCTGGGCTATTTCAACAACCGCCGGGTGGCCCTGGTCCAGACGCCGCAGTACTTCAGCAACGTGCCCGCCCACGATCCCCTCGGCAGCCAGGCACCCCTGTTCTACGGGCCCATCCAGCAGGGCAAGGACGGCTGGAACGCGGCGTTCTTCTGCGGCTCCAACGCCATCCTGCGCCGTGAAGCACTGATGCAGCTGGGCCTGGTGGGCTACGTCAAGGAGACTGAAAAGAGCATCCGCCGGGCCCTCACGGCTTCCCGGTCCGCCATCCGCCAGGCGCGGAAATCCGCTGACATGGACACCCCGCTCGTAGCTGAAGTGCTGGACGCGGTGGAGGCCGCCACGCGCGAAGCCCAGGAGCAGCTGGCGACCGGACAGCCGTTGAGCGAGATCACGTACCGGGTCCGCCGCCGCGTGGACGCGGCCGTGCAGACGCTGGTCGAGGCTGACATGTCCGCGCTGCAGGCCGACCTCGAAGAGATCGCCGCCATGGAACTCGCCCATGTGGGTGATGCCGGCGTCCCGGTGGTGGCCGATGACGCCGTCCAGCGCATGTCGGCCCGTGACTGGTCGCCGCTCGGCGCGCTGGAATCCGTGCAGGCCGTCCTGGATGCCCTGAGCGTTGAGCGCAACGACGAAGCCCAGCCGGTCATGCCGCTGGCCACCATCTCCGTCACCGAGGACATGGCCACGGCCATGCGCATGCATGCCATGGGCTGGGAAAGTGTCTACCACCACGAGATCCTGGCTTACGGTCTGGCGCCCGAGGACCTCAAGACCATGCTCACCCAGCGCCTCCGCTGGGCGCAGGGGACCATGCAGGTGCTGCTCCGCGAGAACCCGCTGGTGCAGAAGGGCCTGAAGATCGGCCAGCGGCTGATGTACTTTGCCACGATGTGGACCTACCTGAGCGGTTATGCGGCGGTCGTCTACTTCGCCGCCCCCATCATCTACCTGCTGCTGGGCGTCCTGCCCGTGTCCAGCCTCAGCTGGGACTTCTTCCTGCGGTTCATCCCGTTTATGGTCGCGAACCAGCTGCTTTTCGCGGTGGCAGGCCGCGGAATACCCACCTGGCGCGGCCAGCAGTACAGCCTGGCACTGTTCCCCACCTGGATCAAAGCGTGTTCGACGGCGGCCCGGAACGTCTGGTTCGGCCGCCCCCTCGGGTTCGCCGTCACCCCCAAAGCCCGCCAGACCGGCGGCCCCAGCTGGAGCCTCATCCGGCCCCAGATTGTGGTGAGTGTGCTGCTGGCGGTGGCCGTCGTCGTCGGGATTATCCGGCTGGCCACGGGACTGGCCGAGCCGCTTGGCACGCTGGTGAACGTGGGTTGGGTTATTTTTGACCTGGTGGTCATGAGCATCCTGGTCCGAGCTGTTTTGTACAAGGGCTACGAACCCGCTGTGAACGTTGATGCTGGAGAGAGGAAAGCCGATGGAGTTTAGTTACGAGGTCAAGGATTCGTACGCGGAGGTCAAGGCTGACGGGCGGCTGAACATGGTGTCCGCGCCCAAGCTGCGCGAATTCGTCACCGATGTGATCGCCGGCGGTTCCTCGCGGATCGTGGTGAACCTGGAGAACACAGCGTTTATGGATTCCTCCGGCCTCGGCGCGCTGATCGGCTGCCTCAAGGCCGCCCGTCAGGCCGGCGGGGACCTCCGCATCGCCGCCGTCCAGCCGCAGGTCAAAATGGTGCTCGAGCTGACCAGCATGGACCGGGTGCTGACTGCCTACGCCTCCGCCGACGAGGCGTTCAGCAATGACTGAGATCCTGGCCCAGCGGAGCTTCCGGGGACTGTCCACGGCCGAGGCCATCGAAGCCGTCCACAACGAGCTGGACGGCCTCTGGGCGGACGCCCCGTTCGTCCAGGCCATGGACCAGATGACCTTCACCACGGCGGTGATCGAGTCCGCGTCCAACATCGTCCAGCACGCCCAGCCGGCCAAGGCAAAGAAACCGGTGGAGCTGGGAGTGGACATCAGCGTCCAGCCCAGGCTCCTGCAGGCCCGGGTCAGCGCATTCTTCGCCAATCCGCCGTTCGGCCCCCTGGAACCGGGAACCCCGGACGACGATTCCGAGTCCGGCCGCGGCCTGGCGCTCATCGAGGCGCTGGTCACCACCGTGACCTTCGAACGCCAGGACGGCACCAACACCTGGATCCTGTCCCGGACGTCACAGCCCTGACACCAATGATGAGTAGGCTAGAGGGCATGGCTTTTGAAGAAACCCCCGCTGAACGCCGCGAGGTCACCGTCCGCCGGGCACCGAAATATGTGCCGTTCCTCATCCTCGGCGCCCTGGTGGGCGCAGCGGCGGCTGCCGCCGTCGCATACGGGCTCCCCGGTGACGAATCCTTCGAACGCGGCTCGGTGTTCGGCTTCTTCCTGGTGATGTTCGGCGCCGGCGGCGCGGTGCTGGGCGCCGTGGTGGCCCTGCTGCTGGACCGGCGGAGCGTCAAGCGGCAGAAACGCGCCATCGTGGAAGCCGTCCCGGATTCAGAGCCCGACGACGGCGCGCAGCCCTAGGTTCCAACACCGTCGTCCGGCCTCCGTGCACAGTCACAATGCCGGCGGCGGAAAAGTCGTACCGCATCTCGTGAGATAATCGACCAGTGGCACGCGGCGATGGAAAACTTTCTCATGATCTTCTCCCTGGCGAAAAGGGACCTCAGGACGCTTGTGGCGTTTTCGGGGTCTGGGCACCAGGTGAAGAAGTAGCAAAACTAACCTATTACGGGCTGTATGCATTGCAGCACCGCGGTCAGGAGTCGGCTGGTATAGCTACCAGTGACGGCAAGCGGATCAACGTCTACAAGGACATGGGCCTCGTTTCCCAGGTCTTCGACGAGACCACGCTGAACACCCTGACCGGGCACCTGGCGGTGGGACACTGCCGCTACTCCACCACCGGAGCCAGCCACTGGGCCAACGCCCAGCCCACCCTCGGCGCCACCAGCACCGGCACGGTTGCCCTGGCGCACAACGGCAACCTGACCAACACGGCCGAGCTCAACGCCATGATCATGGAACGCAACGGCGGCCAGCTCAGCGGCGAAATGAAGCAGGGCAACACCTCGGACACGGCCCTGGTCACGGCGCTGCTCGAAGGCGAGGAGGGCAAGACCCTCGAACAGACCGCCATGGAGCTGCTGCCGAAGATCAAGGGCGGCTTCTGCTTCGTGTTTATGGACGAAGGCACCCTCTACGCAGCACGCGATACCTACGGCATCCGCCCGCTGGTCCTGGGCCGGCTGGAGCGCGGCTGGGTGGTTGCCTCCGAGCAGTCCGCCCTGGCCACCGTCGGCGCCAGCTTCATCCGTGAAATCGAACCGGGCGAATTCATCGCCATCGACGAGGACGGCGTGCGTTCCAAGCGCTTCGCGGAGGCGACGCCGGCTGGTTGCGTTTTCGAATACGTTTACCTCGCGCGTCCGGACGCCGCCATCGCGGGACGCTCCGTGTACGAGTCCCGTGTGGAGATGGGCCGCCAACTGGCCCGCGAAAACACCCAGGACGCGGACATCGTCATCCCGGTCCCGGAGTCCGGCACCCCCGCGGCCGTGGGTTACGCCGAGGAATCCGGCATTCCCTTCGCGCACGGCTTCGTCAAGAACTCCTACGTGGGCCGCACGTTCATCCAGCCCTCGCAGACCCTGCGCCAGCTGGGTATCCGGCTCAAGCTGAACGCCCTCGAGTCCGTGATCCGTGGCAAGCGTGTGGTGGTGGTGGATGACTCGATCGTCCGCGGCAACACCCAGCGCGCCATCGTCCGGATGCTCCGCGAGGCCGGCGCCGCGTCCGTCCACATCAAGATCTCCTCCCCGCCGGTCAAATGGCCGTGCTTCTATGGCATCGACTTCGCTTCCCGCGCGGAACTGATTGCCAACGGCGCCACCATCGAGGAAATCTCCCAGGGAATCGGCGCCGATTCCCTGGCGTACATTTCCGAAGACGGCATGATCAACGCCACCAGGCAGCCGCGCGAGCGCCTCTGCACCGCCTGCTTTACCGGCACGTACCCCATCGAGCTTCCGGGCGCGGACAAACTGGGCAAGAACCTGCTGGAGCGTACCGACCTCGGCGGCCTCACGCCGTCGCCCTCTGCCCTCCCCGGCGCAACGGCGGCCCTTGCGATCGACGCCGAGGAGGACCCGGCGGACAAGCCGGGCGCCACCGGCTGCGATCCGGGTCCGGACGCCGAGTTCGAGAACCTGCTCACCGAAGAGGACCACGTGCCCGCGATCCACCACGAAGCCACCACCCCCGGCGCTGAAAAGAAAGAGTCCGTATGACTTCCACAACCCCCGCCGCCGGTAACAGCCCCCTGAGCCCCGCAGGCATCACGTACGCCTCCGCCGGTGTTGACGTTGAAGCCGGCGACCGCGCCGTGGAGCTGATGAAGGGTGCCGTGAAGGCCACCCACAATTCCTCCGTCATCGGCGGCGTGGGCGGCTTCGCCGGCCTGTACGACGTCTCCCGCCTGCTGACCTTCAAGCGCCCGCTGCTGGCCACGTCCACCGACGGCGTCGGCACCAAGGTCGCCATCGCCCAGGCCATGGACATCCACGACACCATCGGCTTTGACCTGGTGGGCATGGTGGTTGACGACATCGTCGTCGTGGGCGCCGAGCCGCTCTTTATGACCGACTACATTGCCTGCGGCAAGGTTGTCCCGGAGCGTATCGCGGACATCGTCCGTGGCATCGCCGCGGCCTGCTCCGTGGCCGGCACCGCCCTGGTGGGCGGCGAAACCGCCGAGCACCCCGGCCTGCTGGGCGAGAACGAATACGATGTTGCCGGTGCCGCCACCGGTGTTGTCGAGGCCTCCGACCTGCTGGGCCCAGACCGTGTCCGCGCCGGCGACGTTGTGATTGGTATGGCCTCCTCCGGCCTGCACTCCAACGGCTACTCCCTGGTCCGCCGCGTCATCAACCACGCCGGCTGGGCACTGGACCGCCAGGTCTCCGAACTCGGCCGCACGCTGGGCGAGGAACTACTGGAACCCACCCGCGTCTACGCTGCCGACTGCCTGGACCTTGCCCGCGCCTTCCCGGTGAACAGCGCCAACGCCGTGCACGGCTTCAGCCACGTCACCGGCGGCGGCCTGGCCGCCAACTTGGCCCGCGTCCTGCCGCAGGGCCTCGTGGCCACCGTGGACCGCGCCACCTGGGAACTTCCGGCCATCTTCAAGCTGGTCTCCGAGCTGGGCAACGTGCCGCTGGCCGACCTGGAGCGCACCCTGAACCTCGGTGTGGGTATGGTGGCCATCGTGTCCGCCGAAGCCGCCGACGCCGCCGTGGCCCGCCTCAACGACCGCGGCGTGCCGTCCTGGATCATGGGCACCGTCACCGCGGACTCGGATTCCATCCTCAAGACCGGTCCGGACTACGTCCAGGGTGCCAAGGGTGTGGACGGCGGCGCCGTCCGCTTGGTCAACGCCTACGCCTAAACCCTCGTCGAGCTCCGCAACCGCCCTTTTGAACGTTGAAAACGGCGGCTACGGAGCACTCGATGCGTTAAACCTCCAGCAGGCTGAAGACACCGCCCTGCGGGTCCTGGAGGGTAGCCGTGGCGCCGGGCGTATCGTCGTCATCCGGCTCCGGCGCGATCAGCACTTCCGCCCCCGCGGCCACGGCCTTCCGCACGGCCTCGGCCACGTCTGTGACGCCGAAGTAGATCTGCCACCTGGCAGGCGCCTCGGCCGCGACGATTCCGGCCACCTCCGCGCCGTTCACCATCAGCGTGCTGTACGTCCCGCCGTCGTCCTGGGGATACTCGGTCACCTCGTGGCCGAACAGCTGCTGGAAGAACCCGACGGCGGCCCGCGGCTCGGGTGTCAGCAGTTCCGTCCAGGACAGCGCACCGGCCTCGTTGTACCGGCCGGAGCCTGTGTGCGTCCCAGGCTGCCATACGCCGGTGGTCCCGCCGCCGGGAGGATCCACAAACACCATCACGCCGGTGTCCGCCACTTCCTCAGGGCCGAACTGCACTGCGCCGCCGGCGTGGGGAACTTCCTCGGCCAGCGCACCGGCGTCCTCGGCCGCGAAGTAGATGTTCCATTGGGCGTGCGTGCCGAGAGATTCCTGGTGCGGGTTCTGCGGCGCCACCATGGCCACCAGGTCCTCCCCCACGAACGCCTGGGCATAGCTGCGGCCATCGGGCGTGGGCAGGTCCTTGAAGGTCCATCCGAACACCGCTGCGTAGAAGGCCTTGGCTGCCTCCACGTCCCGGGTCTGGACGTCAGCCCAGCACGGTTCACCATGGCGGTAGCTGGGGGATGAGGAGGTTCCTGGCATGGGAGGTCCTTTCGCGGGCGGCACAGCGCATCAACGCCTCCAGTCAACACCAAAAAGCCCGCCGCCGGCACCGGGTTCCGGCGCAGGCCACGGGCCTGATAACTGAGGCCAGCACCGGGGGTCCGCTGGGATCCGGGGTGCTGAAAAGAAGCGCTGTACTAACGAACGGCGTCCGAACGTACTGCAGCGTCGCGGGGCCGGGCGCCTTGCGGCGGGACCGGCGTGCAACAACTAGCCGATCCGACGGGTGTGTACCTCGTCGTCGTCTTCTTCCAAATCGTCCGCGTACTTATCCACATAAGCCGAATAGTCCGGTTCAACCGGGTCATTCGCGAAATGGCTCGTGGCACGACCTTCAGGACCTTTGAGCTCTCGCTGAAGGGCCGAATAGTCAGTGTTCGGGGAATAGTACTTAATATCCCGAGCCTGCTTGGTAGCTTTTGCCTTTTGACGGCCGCGCCCCATGGCGTGACCCCCTTTTGTACTCGGACCGGAGGTGGTCACCTTGGCTATCGGTGAGGCCCCGGAATGTTTGGTCAATTTGTCGTAACACCTAGATTACATGCTTTCCGCGCACGGTGCGCCCCGGCCCGTGCGCGCGGACGCCATGTCGGGTACCCTTTCCGCCGCGACGCGCACGGTTCCCGGCTTTTTTGTTGGATAGAGTCTCTTCATCAGCTGCCGATCCGGGTGCCCGGAGAATCCAGCATCCCGAGGCGACACCCAGGAGGGGTATCCGGATGGACAACCAGGAACCGCGCCCCGTCCCGCCCAAACCTGCCGCTCCGCCCACCGCCGGATTGCCGCACGTGGCTGTTCCGGCAACTGCCGTGGAACCCCCGGCACGGAAGCCGCGGCGGGTCGCATCTACGCTCCTGAAGACTGTCTTCGTGGTGGTTCTGCTCGGTGTGGTGGGAGGCCTGGTGTGGCTCGCCGCGTGGCTGGATTCCGGGGCACCGGAAACGACCGGCGACGGCGGCTCCGTGGTCGTGGAAACCACACCCACTCCCCTGGCCACCCCGCTCCCCCTCCCCCGTGAGGGTGTGGAGCCGCCGGACTACCGGCTGGGCGACTGCTTCAAGGATTTTGACCCGAAGGCTTTGCGGTCAACGGTGGTGGCCTGCGATACCGGCCACTCAGCCCAGCTTGTGGCCGTCTTCCGCTACCCCGCCGTCGGCTCCTATCCTGGCCGGGAGGCCCTGGCCGCCAAGGCCCTGGAGGCCTGCCAGGCGGCGAAGCTGGCACCGGCAGCGAACGAGTACACGCTGAACTTCCAGCGGGCCTACCCCAGCAGCACCAGTTGGGAATCAGGCGACCGGCGCGTGGACTGCTACGTCACGGCCGACGGCGGGAACGTCATCAACGCCAGCGCGCTGCCCTAAACAACCCACAAAACACGCCGGTCCGGATCGGTTGGTACCGATCCGGACCAGCGGGCGTCAGTTGATGTCTGACGGGTGCTTCGCCAGCGGCGTGACCGAAATGTCCATGTACGGGAACAGCGGCAGGCCCGAGAGCATGTTGTGCAGCTCGTCGTTGCTTTCAGCATCAAAGACCGAGTAGTTGGAGTACTCGCCCACAACGCGCCAGATGTGGCGCCACTTGCCCTGCTGCTGCAGGTCCTGGGAGTAGGCCTTTTCCACTGCTTTGATGGCGGCCGCCTCCTCAGAAGGCATGTCAGCGGGAAGGTTGACGTCCATGCGTACCAGGAACAGCATTGGTTCTCTTTTCTTGTTGGAAGGGCTTTAGCCCAGGTAGCCCCAGAGCAGGATGGCAGCGATGTAGATGATGCCAACCCAGAACATCATGATCACGGTGTAACCCATAATGTCCTTGAGCTTGAGTTTTGACAGGGCCAGGGCGGGCAGGACCAATGATGTCTTGTAGGAGTGCCTGCACGGCATGCGGTTGACCGCTCGGATTTGAGAGATCTCTGATGGTCAAAGCGTGATGGAGTTCGCTGGGGCTGAGGTAATTGAGCATTGTGATCCTAATGTTCGGATGTAAGTGGTGGTTTCCTCCCCCGACTCAAATCCGGCGCCAGTACCTAGGCGCGCGCCTGAGAGCATTTCGGAAGTACATCGGCCTTGCTGGTGCTGGACAATTGTGAGCATATTGCCCGGGAGTGCGCCAAAGTCAGTGTGGAGCTACTCGCTGGCTGCGCGCGTCTACACATCCTGGTCACCAGCCGGGTGACGCTGCCTGTAGAGGCCGCAAGAACCTGGCTGCTTGACCCTCTGCCGGTACCGGCATCCGAAGAACTTCCACCCGAGGAAATCGCCGCGTGTGAATCCGTCAGGCTCTTCACCGAACGCGCCTGCATGGTGCTTCCGGGCTTCGCAGTAACCCGACAAAACGCCGCCGCCGTGGCCAGGGTCTGCCGCCGGCTGGACGGCCTGCCCCTTGCCATAGAGCTGGCCGCGGGCCGGGCTTAAATGCTGACGACGGCGCAACTCGATGAACGTCTGGAACACGCCTTAGGTCTCCTTACCGGAAGCGGCCCAGTCGGTGGACAGCGCCATGCCACCCTTCGTGCAGCCCTGGACTGGAGCCACGGGCTCCTGTCGCTATCCGGGCAGACGCTGTTCAGACGGCTGGCTGTCTTCGCGGGCGACTGGGCCCTGGAAGACGCCGAAGCAATCTGTCCGGGCGGGACGCTGGAGGCGGCGGACATCCTGGCCGTACTAACCGACCTGATGGACCAGTCGTTGGTGGTGGTGGAACGGCCCAGCGGCGGCACCCGGCGATTCCGGCTGCTCGAAGTCATCCGGCAGTACGCTGACGAACTGTTGAGGGCAGCGAAGGAACGATCGTTGCTGCGCAGGTCCCACGCAGCCCGGTTCGCTGCCCTCGCCATGGAGGCGCGCGGAGAACTGAACGGTCCAAAGCAGCCCGCCTGGACGCGGCGGCTGGAGCAGGACCGGGAGAATTTCAGGGCGGCTATGGCGTGGGGCCTGGATACGCCGGAAGGGCTGGAAACCGGAGCCGAAATCGTTCTTACCCTGGCCCAGGTGTGGCAATTGCGCGGTGAATTCGCGGAAGGGCTGATGTGGTACCGGCGATACTTGGCCAACATCCATGCAATTCCGCGTCGGGTCCAGGGGGATCTCCACGAATCGACTGGTTTCCTCGCAGTCCATGCCGGGCTAAGCGATGAGGCGCGAAGCCATTGGGAGGAAGCTGCCGCCATTTTCGCTGAGGTGGAAGATCCTGGGGCTGTGGGCCGGCAGCTGCATTACCTGGCCCACGCAACCATGGGCACCGACGCTCCACGGGCCGCGGCCCTGGCTGCTAGGTTGGCCTTGGAAGAGGAGGCAGGTGACAAATGGTGGACCTCAGCGTGCCTCTTCGCCTTGGGAGATGCCTCATTCCTGCAGGGAGACCTTGACAAGGCGGCCGACTGCTACTCGAAAAGCCAGGTGCTCGCCCGCCAGCTCGGCCACTCATTCGCCATTGCACGGCGGTGCGTCCGGCTTGGACAGGTGACCAGGACCCGCGGAGACCTCGAAGGAGCCCGTCATCACCTTGGCGAATCAATGCGCGTGGCAAAGGACGGCAACGACGATTGGGGCTGCACTATGGCCCTGGCCGCCTGGGCTTCTGTGGCCGCATCCGTTGGGTCGCCCCGGACATCGGCGATGCTACTGGGCGCGGCACAAGGACGGCTCGACCAGTACGGGGCAGTGCTCTGGGCGCTTGACCGGGCCGATTTCGTCCGTACTGCGTCCACGGCCACCGCCCTTCTCGGGGAGGATGCCTTCCGCGAATACCTCCGGGAGGGCAGAACTCTGACGACCCAAGAGACCGATTCCCTGGTGAAGGAACTGCAGGAACCGCCGCCGCCAGGATCATTGGCAGGATCCCCCGGTTCGCCGGGCATTCGCCTGACGCCACGCGAATCCCAGGTGCTCCACCTCATTGCCGGAGGAGAGACCAACCAATCCATCGCATCGGAGTTGGGGCTCAGCGTGCGGACAGTCGAGCGGCACGCGGCCAACCTCTACCTTAAGATCGGCGTTGAGGGCCCGGCAGCTCGCGCGGCTGCCGCCAACTACGCGTTCCGGCACGCTCTGGGGCCCGAGCAGGACACCTTGGCGGTCCTCCACCAAAACCCTCCGCGGCGTCGCTGATTCCCCCTCCCAACTACGTGCGTACACGGAGTTGGGCTGTGCCGCATGATCCTAATCTGTGCTTATCCGGAGCTTCCCGGATAAGCATCGAAAGGGAAAGTCCAATGACTACTGACCAGAACAAGGAAGTGGTACGCAGGTTCTTCCGGGCCTTTGAGGACCAAGACGAGGCCGAGCTCACCCGGGTACTGTCGCCCAAACTCCAAGCGTTCGTGCACGGAAACACTGAACCAGTGGACCGGGACACAATGCTGACGGCCATCAAGGGCTGGAACATCACGTTCAGCGGGACCAGCTTCACCCTGGCGGACCAAATCGCCGAAGGAGATATGGTCGCGTGCCGAGTGACCATGCATGCAGTGCATAGCGGCGGCGAATTCCAAGGGATCGCCCCGACCGGAGCCCCCATTACCAGCGAGAGCCTGACCCTGGAGCGGGTGGTGGATGGACTCATAGTGGAACGCCGTGTGGCGACGAACTGGGAGGACATCAAACAGCAACTCACCGCTGTGCCCTCCCAGGCACAAACCGCAGGCTAACCCACCGGGTGCCTATTCCTTCCGCCGCACCACCAGGCCCGTGCCGGCCGGAGCACCGCCGTCGGGCCCTGCCAGAGCCTCCAGTCCTTCGATGGTGAGTTCGTCGACGTCGGCCGCTGCATCCACCAGCACGGTATCCCCGTCAGCGATCCCACCGGACAGGATGGCCTTGGCCAGGCGGTCGCCGATCTCGCGTTGCACCAGCCGGCGCAGCGGCCGGGCACCGTAGGCGGGATCAAAGCCGGACATGGCCAGCCAGGCGCGGGCGCCCTCGGACACTTCCAGGGTAAGCCGCCGGCCGGTCAGCCTCCTGCCGAGTTCGGCCACCTGCAGTTCCACAATGCGTGCCAGCTCGTCCACGGACAGGGCGTCGAACAGCACCACCTCGTCCAGCCGGTTCAGGAACTCCGGCTTGAAGGACGCATTCACCGTGGCCATCACGGCGTTGCGCTTGGCCTGCGGGTCCAGAGACTGGTCCACCAGGAACTGGCTGCCCAGGTTGGATGTCAGCACTAGGATCGCGTTGCGGAAGTCCACGGTGCGGCCCTGCCCATCGGTGAGGCGGCCGTCGTCGAGCACCTGCAGGAGGATGTCGAAGACTTCGGGGTGGGCCTTCTCCACCTCGTCCAGCAGGATCACCGAGTACGGCCGACGGCGGACAGCTTCAGTCAGCTGGCCGCCTTCCTCGTAGCCCACGTAGCCGGGAGGGGCACCCACGAGCCGGGCCACCGAGTGCTTCTCGCCGTACTCTGACATGTCGATCCGCACCATGGCGCGTTCGTCGTCGAACAGGAAACCCGCGAGCGCCTTGGCCAGCTCAGTCTTCCCCACGCCCGTGGGCCCCAGGAACAGGAACGAACCCGTGGGCCGGTTGGGGTCGCTGATGCCGGCCCGCGCACGACGGACGGCGTCGGCAACCGCCGTGACAGCCTTCGCCTGGCCGATGAGCCGCTTGCCGAGCTCTTCTTCCATGTGCAGCAGCTTCTGGCTTTCGCCCTGCAGCATGCGCCCGGCCGGGATCCCGGTCCAGGCGGAGATGACTTCTGCGATGTCGTCCGCGGTGACCTGTTCGGCCACCATCTGGCCCGACTTGTCCGTGTTCGCTTCCTCAGCGGCCGCTGCGGCGTTGAGTTCGCGTTCCAAGGCCGGGATCTCGCCGTACAGCACCCGCGACGCGGTTTCCAGGTCGCCTTCGCGCTGGGCTTTGTCCGCGGTGGACCGGAGTTCATCCAGCTTCGCCTTCAGGTCACCCACCCGGTTGAGCCCGGCCTTCTCGGCTGCCCAGCGGGCGTTGAGTCCATCCAGCTCTTCGCTCTTGTCCGCCTTGTCGGCGCGGAGGGCCGCGAGGCGCTCCACCGAGGCGGCGTCCTTCTCGTTCGCCAGGGCCAGTTCCTCCATGGTGAGCCGGTCCACGACGCGGCGCAGCTGATCGATCTCCTCCGGCGCGGAGTCGATCTCCATCCGCAGCCGGGAGGCGGCCTCATCCATCAGGTCGATGGCCTTGTCCGGCAGCTGGCGGCCCGAGATGTAGCGGTTGGACAGCGTAGCCGCGGCTACCAGCGCTGAGTCGGCGATTGTCACCTTGTGGTGGGCCTCGTAGCGTTCCTTGAGGCCGCGGAGGATCCCGATGGTGTCCTCCACGCTGGGCTCACCCACGTACACCTGCTGGAACCGGCGCTCCAGGGCCGGGTCCTTCTCGATGTTCTCGCGGTACTCGTCCAGCGTGGTGGCACCGATCAGCCGCAGCTCGCCACGGGCCAGCATGGGCTTGAGCATGTTGCCGGCATCCATCGAGGACTCGCCCGTGGCACCGGCACCCACCACGGTGTGGATCTCGTCAATGAACGTGACAATCTGCCCGTCCGAATTCTTGATCTCCTCTAGGACGGCCTTGAGCCGCTCTTCGAACTCGCCGCGGTATTTCGCCCCGGCCACCATGGAGGCGAGGTCCAGGGCGATCAGGGTCTTTCCCCGCAGGCTTTCCGGGACGTCCCCGGCCACGATCCGCTGGGCCAGCCCTTCAACCACCGCGGTCTTGCCCACCCCCGGCTCGCCGATAATGACGGGGTTGTTCTTTGTACGGCGGCTCAGCACCTGGATGATGCGTCGGATCTCGGTATCGCGGCCGATCACCGGGTCCAGCTTTCCCGCACGCGCCATCGCGGTGAGGTCCGTGCCGAACTTCTCCAGCGACTGGAACGTGTTTTCCGGGTCCGGCGTGGTGACCTTACGGTCGCCGCGGACGCCCGGCAGGGCGGCGAGCAACGCTTCATGGGAGGCTCCGGCGTCGCGCATTAACCGCCCGACGGCGTCACTGCCGGCAGAGAGCCCCAGCAGCAGGACCTCGGTGGAGACATAGGTATCGCCGAGTCTGTCGGCCTCGTTTTTGGCGTTCTGGATGGCCTGCAGCGCGGGCCGGGACAGCTGGGCCTGCTGCGTGGAGCCGCCCGACGTTGCCGGCAGCGCCTTGATGGCACTGCTCGCCTGCACACTGATGGCATCCGGGTCTGCGCCGGTGGCGCGGAGAAGCGCGACGGCGACGCCCTCCCGCTGATCCATCAGCGCCTTAAGCAGATGGGCAGGTTCCACCTGGGGATTTCCTGCCGTGGAGGCGTTCATGGCTGCTGCCGAAAGAGCCTCCTGGCTCTTGGTGGTGAATTTGACGTCCAAAGAGAGCTCCTTCCGGGCTGTGCATTTTTCGCTAAGTTGAGCCTATAACGCTCAACTTTGAGGATACTCCCTCCATGGCCATGTTTGCCGACGGCGAACTGCCTGTCCAGAGCCACGCGCTGCCGAGCGGAAATCCGCTCCCGGCACCACTGCCGCAGCAGCCCGCAAAGTCCTAGGATCATGCTGTGACCTCAGGGACTCATCCAGGCCGAGGATCTGGACGCCGCCGTTGCCTTGATGGAAGGCCACCCGCACTTCATGTCCCGCGAAGGCGCCACCATCCAGATCCACGAAACCCTCGATGTCCCGTGAATGTAGGGCGCCGGGCTTAGAGCATCCCGGGCGGGTGGCTCCCCCAAGGAGCCACCCGCCCGGTGGTCTGTTTAGGCCGATCAGATCAGGAGCCGGCAACCCCCGAGACGCTGGTGATCCAGGCCAGGTTGCCGGCGATCGAGGCGTGGTCGTTGTAGTAACGCGTGTAGTCGGACGGGTTCTGCGGCGGCAGGATGCTGGAGGTGGAGAGCACTCCCACCAGCTTGCCGTTCACGATCAGCGGGCCGCCGGAGTCGCCGCCCAGAGTGTGGCCGGACTGTGACTGCGTTCGAACGGAAGGCCCTCCGTAGGTGTCCACCCCCTGTCCGGCAACCGTGACATTGGCCGTTTTGAGGTAGTAGGACATGGTGCCCGCACCTTCGGTCTGGTCACCCCAGCCGTAGACCTTGGCCGAGGCGCCCGTAGCCGGGAACGAACTGGAGAGCCCCACAAACGAGCCGTAGTGCGGGGTTGAAAGCTTCAGGAGCAGGACATCGCCGGTGCTGGAGGCATAGCGGGCGGCCACGGTTTTCACGGTTCCGCCGGTTTCCAGGTACGTTGTGCCCAGCCTGACGGACTTCAGCGATGTTGAGTTGCAGTGCTTGGCCGTGACGACCCAGCTCGCGGAGATCTGGCTGCCGGTGCAGCCCACGTTGGTCCCGGTGGAATCGAAGGAAATCTGGGCGGCGTAAGGGGCTGCGGAAATCGTGGTGGTGGTGCCTCCGGCGATGTCCGGGCTGGCCGAATCACCGCCGGTTGCGGGTGCAGCGTGGGCGGTCAAGGGAGTCAGCAGGGCAGCGGTCGCTGCAGCCGCTGCGGCCGCGGCCAGGATTCGGGCGATCTTCAAAGCGGGTAGCTCCTTCGCAAGTGGACCCGCGGCCATCAGCGGTCAGCAGTCAGCCGGGTCAGTTTCCAGTGGGTGGACCGGCCATCGGTGCGGGCGATCCACAGGCGACATTACTGCCAGATGTGAAGTCTGTCACGTTAAATGACAAAATCCGTCAACTACATTTCCGGAGCAGGCCAAGTGAACTCAGGGATAGCCGGCCGCAGGCTTGGTTTCGATGTAGTTGATGACCAGGAACTCCCCCGCCGGGACGAGTTCCACATACCAGCGGGTCGGCTTGTCCAGGTCCTCCCAGCTGCCTTGCCCGGTAACGGTGGGGCGGTAGACGGCGTCGAACTTCAGGAACGTTCCGCTGTCAGTGGCGCTCGAATCGACCTCCTGCAGCAGCTCAAACGTGCCCCGCCCGCCCGTACCTGGCTCGGCAATGCGGACCGCCGCCAGGTTTTGCTGGTTCATCACCTTCACCGCCGCAAAGTATTCCTGCCACGCGACGTCGCTGTGGGTGGTGAACAGGGTTCTCGAATAGGCCTCCGCGTTTTTCGCCGCGAGATCGGCGACGCAGTTTTCCGACACAGCCTTGCCCGGTCTCCACGCCGTGACCAGCTCGGAGCCGGCGTTGAGCCAGCCGCTGTAGGCGTTCAGGACGCTGCCGATGGTTTCGCGCGGAGTGCCCTTGGGGATCCGGACCGGCGACACGTCGTCCCGGCCCACAAAAGGGCACTCCGGCGGAAGCATGGACGCGGGCGTTGCCGGGGCGATGTCCGGCAGCGGCGTCGGCGACGGGAACAGGCTGCATCCGGACAGGCCCGCCAGCAGCGCAATGGCGGCAGCCGCCGTCGTAATTTTCTTCATGGTTCTCCCCCAATACCGCCGCCACGTCCGGACGACGCTGACCAGCCTACCCGCGGATTCCCACCCCTTCAGCCCGGGTAGATGGCCACAGCGCCGGCCTTGATCACGAAGTACACCTGCAGGCCCGGCGCCAACCCGAGATCGACGGAGGCCGCCGGCGTGATGTCCGCGCTCAGCTGCCCGCCGTCCCCGGCGCGGACCCTGATCCCGTCCCCGTGCGGCTCCAGGTCCGTGATGGTCACGGCGAAGGAGTTCCGCGGGCTGCCGTGCGCCTCGGTGAGGAATACGGAAACGGCCGACGGCGGGAAGACGGCCACGCCGGGCTGTCCGGTGGGGAGCGGGCCGGCTACGTCGTGGTGGCCATAGAGGTTGAGGGCGCCTGCCCGCAGACCGTGTTCGGTGATGTGGCCCACCACAAAGTTGAGCCCGGCGAGGCCGGCCGCGAACCGGCTGCGCGGGCGCTGGAGGACTCCGCGGGTTGGGCCTTCCTCGCTGATCCGGCCGTTCTCGAGGATGACCACACGGTCGGCCAGCATCAGGGCATCGAGGACGTCGTGCGTGATGATGATGGCGCGCCGGCCGGCCAGGACCCGTTTGAGCAGGCGCCGGAGCAGCGGCGCGGCATGGATATCCAGCGCGGCCATCGGTTCATCCAGGAGCAGGAGCCCGGGGTCGGCGGCAAGCGCCCGGGCCACCGCAACGCGCTGCGCCTGGCCGCCGGAGAGCTCGGCCGGGCGCCGGGACTGCAGCTCAGTCGCCTCGACTTCCGCGAGCCACCGCAGGGCGGACTCCCGGGCGGCCTGCTTCGAAGCCCCCGCGCTCCGGGGCCCGAAGGCCACGTTCTCCAACACGCTCAGGTGCGGGAAAAGCAGCGGTTCCTGGGCCAGGAGGGCCGTGCCGCGCCGGTGCGGAGCCGTCCATTCGCCTCGCCCCGCGCTGAGGTGGAACAGGGTCCTGCCGTCCAGTTCGGCCGTGCCCGAGTCCGGGTGCAGCAGGCCCGCGATGACGTTCAGCAGGGTCGATTTTCCGGCGCCGTTGGCGCCCATAACGGCCACCGTTTCGGCCGGCCCCACCGCGAGGGAGACGTCGAACCCACGGCCAGCCACGGCGGCCTGAACCGAGAACGTCACAGGACTGCACCTCCCTGGGCCGGCGCCGTCGTCGTACGTTGGCCGCTCAGGGTGGGGGCCCGTTCGGCGGCGCGGGGACTGCGGTACGCGAGTGCCACCACAACCACTGCCACCGCCACGAGGACCAGGGAAAGCGCGACGGCGGCATCGGCGTCCGTTTCCCGCTGCAGGTAGATTTCCAGCGGCAGGGTCCGGGTCACCCCCTGCAGGCTGCCGGCGAACGTGAGCGTGGCGCCGAATTCGCCCAGGCTGCGGGCGAAGGACAGCACCGCGCCGGACGCGAGTCCCGGCAGCACGAGCGGGAGGGTGACCCGGCGAAGCACCGTGGTGGGCCCGGCGCCGAGCGTCGCAGCCACCGCTTCGTACCGGTTCCCAGCGGTCCGCAAGGCGCCTTCGAGGCTGACCACCAGGAACGGAAGGGCCACAAACGTCTGGGCCAGGATGACCGCCGTCGTCGAAAAGGCGATCTGCAGGCCTGCCACTTCCAGCGTCCGGCCCAGCAGCCCCTGCCGCCCGAACGTGTAGAGCAGCGCGATGCCGCCCACCACCGGCGGAAGGACCAGCGGGAGCAGGACCAGTGAGCGGAGGACGCGCTGGCCGGGGAAGCTGCCGCGGGCCAGGACCAGGGCGAGCGGCACACCCAGCACGATGCACAGGACTGTGCTGGCCGCGGACGTGCGCAGGCTCAGTCCAAGGGCTTGCAGCGACGCTTCCGACGTGATCAGCGGGATGAACTGGGCCCAGTTGACCTTGGCCACCATGGCCGCAAGCGGCAGCACCACGAACAGTCCACCGGCAGCCGCAAGGATGTAAATCCAGTGCGGGACGCCGCCGTATCCGCCGTTCCTGGCCTGTTTCATGGTCTCCTTGGGGACGGGTTGCCTACGGTGCCGGGTTGCCTGTGGGGCGGGTTGCTACGGGGAGCCGAAGCCAGCCTCACCAAGGGTTTTCTGCCCGTCGGCACCGGTCACCATGGCAATGAAGGCTGCGGCCAGTTCCTTGTTCCGGCTCGAGCCTACTGTGGCGATGGGATAGGTATTGACCGCCTTGCCGGATTCGGCGAACGGGATTCCCTTGACCTTGTCTCCGGCGCCTTTGACGTCGGTGACGTAGACCAGGCCGGCGTCGGCCTCGCCCGAGGTGACCTTGCCCAGGACGTCCGTCACCGATGATTCCTCGCTGACCGGCGAGAGGGTCACACCCGCAGCCTTTTCCACAGTATCCGCGGCGGCCCCGCACGGAACCTGGCTGGCACAGACAACCACCTTGACGCCGGGTTTGGCCAGGTCGGCGAAGGACGCGAGCGACGCCGGATTGGACGGCGGGACGGCGATCTCCAGGACGTTGGTGGCGAAGTTCTTCGCGGTCCCGTCCAGGAGCTTGGCATCGGCCAGTTTGGTCATGTTCTTGGTGTCGGCGGAGGCAAAGACATCCGCCGGTGCGCCCTGGGTGATCTGGGTGACCAGGTCCGAGGAACCGGCGAAGCTCAGCATGACTTTGGTGCCCGGGTTCTTCGCCCCGAAGTCGGTGGCCAGCTGGGTGAACGTGGCCTTGAGCGACGCGGCCGCGAAGACCGTGATGGTCCCGGAGACCTGCCCGGCGGCGTCCGGGGACTGCGACGCGGCGGGCTGTGAGGCCGTGGGCGTCGTGGAAGCGGGTGCGCACGCGGCGAGGCCCAGCATAAGGGCGGCTGAGATGACGGCGGCTGCGCCGTGTTTACGGGTGCTCAAATGATGCTCTTTCCATGCGGGGTTTCGATGATGACTGTGGTTGCTTTGACCACCGCGGTGGCCACGGAGCCGAGTTCCAGGCCCAGGTCACGGACGGCTTCGCTGCTCATCAGCGACACCACCCGGAACGGCCCGCACTGGAGTTCCACCTGGGCCATGACCTTGTCCGCCGTGATGCCCGTGACGAGGCCAACGAACCTGTTGCGCGCCGAACTCCCTGAACGGTGCGGGTCCTCGGGAAGCTGCGCGAGCTTCTGGGCGTGCCGGGCAAGTTCGAGCCCGTCGACTGCCAGCCGGCCGGCGTCGTCCTTTACCGGGGTGAGGCTGCCGTTCTCTGTCCAGCGCCGGACGGTGTCGTCACTGACGCCGAGGAACCGGGCGGCTTCGGATACGCGAATAGTGGGCATTTTATGATCCTAGTCCGCATTTGCGGGTTTTCTTAGTAGTTTTCGCCGCGTATCCGAAGATGACGCCAATGCTGGTTTCGCTCCCGTTCGAGGGTTCACCTGGGCTGCCTATGGAACGTCCCGGGCCGAAGTCCTACGCTATGTGGAGGGGAGGGGCCGCAGTCGCTGAGGAGCGTTTGTGATGAAGTGGATCAGGCCTGACAGCCCCGACTATGACCCGGCCCGGAAGGTCTTCAACGCCAGCATTGACCGGCGGCCGGCGGTGATTGCCCAGTGTTCAAATGACGCGGACGTGGCCGAAGCCCTGCGCTATGGACGGGCAAATTCCCTCGCCATTGCTGTCCGTGCCGGCGGCCACTCAGTGGCCGGAATGTCCATGAACAACGACGGCCTGGTGATCGATGTCCGGCCCATGAAGTCGATCGACGTGGACCCGGAATCCGGCATCGTCACCGCCGGGGCAGGCGTCACCTGGGGCGAGTTCGACCACGCCACCCAGGAGCATGCCCTGGCCGTCACCGGCGGGCGGGCCTCCACCACCGGCGTCGCCGGCTTCACCCTGGGCGGCGGATCCGGGTGGCTGGAGCGCTCCTTCGGGTTCGCGTGCGACAGTCTCGTCTCGGTGGACCTGGTGACGGCCGACGGCGAGCGCGTCACCGCGAGCGCCCGGGAAAACCCCGAACTCTTCTGGGCACTCCATGGCGGTGGCGGCAATTTCGGAGTGGCCACGTCCTTCACGTTCCAGGCGCACCGGCTCGGCCCCGTGGTCCACGCCGGGATATGGCTGTGGCCTGGGGAGGCAGCCTCTGATGTTTCCCGGGCGTTCCGGGACCTGGCCCTCGCAGCCCCCGATGGCGTCGGGGTGGGGCTGCTGTACATGACCGCGCCGCCGGAGCCGTTTGTGCCTGAGCATCTGGTGGGAAAAATGGCCGTCGCCATTGGCTACGTCTACGCGGGTGACCCCGAGGAAGGCTCCGAACATGCCCGGCCGTTCCGCGAACTCGGACCGGCCGTCAACCTGGTGGGTGACACAGGCTATGCAGAGTTCAACAGCTCCCTGGATGATCCGCCGGACCACTACAACTACTGGAGCGCGGACTACCACAACGAACTTCCCGATGCGGCTCTGGATCTTTTTGTGGAATCGGCGCGGAACCTTCCCGATGCCACGTCGCAGCAGCTCATCGCCCGCTGGGGCGGCGCCGTGGGCGGGAACGCGGGGGCGGCCACGCCCTTGATCAACCGGAACGCGGCCTGGGTAAGCCACCCGTACGGCATCTCCCCCACGCCCGAGGAAGGCGAGCTGGCCAAGGCGTGGGTGAAGGACTTCCGCGGCAAGATTGCGCCCTATGCCTCGGGCGGGGTGTGGCTCAATTTCATCGGCAACGAAGGCCAGGAGCGCATCCGTGCCGCGTTCGGCAACGGGAACTACGCGCGGCTGGCCAGGGTCAAGCGGGACTTCGATCCACGGAACGTCTTCCAGGGGAACCAGAACATCCTGCCGGCCGGCTCCTGAGCGGCCCTGCGGAGAGCCGCACTAGACTTCCCCCATGGCGATTTACCTGGATCCGCCCGTGTGGCCAGCCCACGGCACGCACTTTTCGCACCTCATCTCGGACATGTCGCTGGCGGAACTGCACGCGTTCGCCGCCGCGGCCGGCGTCCCGGACCGGGCGTTCGACGGCGACCACTACGACGTCGCCGAGCGCCGGTTCGACGACCTCGTAGCTGCGGGCGCCATTCCGGTGGAAGGCCGGATCCTGGTCCGCAAGCTCATCGCCAGCGGGCTGCGCATACCGGCCCGGCAGCGCAACAAGTCCCTCAAGGTCCCGCTGCTGAACCGCTGGCAAACCATCATGCCCGGCCACGACGCCCTCTTCCTGGACCTGCTGGACCGCTGGAGCGAGGACCACCGGCGGTATCACGGCTGCACGCACCTGCTGACAGTTCTTGAGGCTTTGGACCTGCTCGCGGACCCCGCCGATCCGCCGCGGACCGTGCTGCTCGCAGCCTGGTTCCACGATGCCGTGTACCGCGGGGTCGCCGGCCAGGACGAGGAGGAATCGGCCCGCCTCGCCGAGGAGCGCCTCCCGGACGCGGGGCTCCCGGCCGCCGATGTCGAGGAGGTGGCGCGGCTGGTCAGGCTGACGTCGGACCACCGCCCGGAACCAGGGGACCACGACGGCGCCCTCCTCTGCGATGCGGACCTGTCAGTCCTCGGCGGCGAACCGGAGCCGTACGCCAGGTATGTGGCCGCCGTCCGGGAAGACTATGCGCACATCGGCGACGCCGACTTCGCGGCCGGTCGCGCCGCCGTCGTCCGTCACCTGCTGGAACTGGACCCCTTGTTCCACAGCGACCGCGCCCGGGAACTGTGGCTCGACGCCGCCCGCCGGAACCTGCAGGGCGAGCTGGCCTGACTCTTCGCGCAACCGCCCGAAGCCTTTACGGGCGCCCCGGCCGGTGCAAGACTGCTCGGATGAACCTGCGCATCCAAGCCGTCAGCGTCGACTCCACTGACCCCAAAGTGCCCGCCGACTTCTGGGAGAAGGCCCTGGGGTGGCGCCGCACCTACGAGGTGGAAGACGAAATCGTACTGGAGCCGCGCGCAGGCAGCCCGGCCGACGGCGTCAGCCCGGACCTGCTGTTCGTGAAGGTTCCCGAGGGGAAAGAGCTCAAGAACAGGCTGCACCTGGACCTGCGTCCGGATGACCAGGCCGAGGAGGTGCAGCGGCTGGAAGCCCTCGGCGCGTCGCGCATTTCTGTCGGGCAGGGGCCGGAGGTCACGTGGGTGGTCATGGCCGACCCGGACGGCAACGAATTCTGTGTTCTGCGGGCGCTCCGGTCAGAAGAGCTCGAAGCCCAAGGACTGGTCCCCGGGTTCAGCGAAGCCCCTGGGAATGCCGCTGGGAATGCCGCCGGCTAACGGTACGCGGTAACGAACGGGCTGTTGGTGGGAACAATCTGCTTGCCGAGCGGCATCAGGCTGACCGGGATGAGTTTGAGGTTGGCGATGGCCAGCGGGATGCCGATGATGGTGACCGCCATGGCAATGGCCGTCAGCACGTGGCCGATTGCGATCCAGATGCCCGCCACCACCAGCCAGATGACATTCCCCAGGAGCGGGAACACGCCAGTCCCGCCCGGCTTGTCCACCACCATGCGCCCGAACGGCCAGAGCGTGTACGCCGCAATCCGGAACGACGCGATGCCCCACGGGATGGTGACGATCAGCAGGCAGCAGATGATCCCAGCCAGGAAATAGCCCAGGGCAAGCCAGAGTCCGCCGAATACCAGCCAGATGATGTTGAGCAGTGTCTTCATCTGTCCATTGTGCCCCGCGGGGTCTGACAAAAACGTAGGGGTCTGCCCTAATTGGCCCCTGATCTTGGGCCCTGGAACTTGGACCGGGCCTCAGCCCTTGGCGGCCTTAACAAACGCGCGGATTTTGTCCAGGTCCTTCACACCACGGGAAACCTCGACGCCGGAGGAGACGTCCACGCCCCACGCGCCTGAGGCTGCAGTGGCGTGCGCCACGGTGTCCGTATCCAGCCCGCCGGCCAGCAGCCACTTGCGGTCCTGGAGCGCCGTCACGTCCACCATGGAGGCATAGTCCCAGGCTTCTCCGGAGCCGGGCACGGCGGCATCAATCAGCAGGATTTCCTCGCCCCAGTCGGCGAACGCGTCCGCAGTGGCTGCCATGGTGACCGCCCTGATCAGCTTCATGCCGGCGTCGTGCACTGTTGTGACGTCTTCCGGCGTGAGGTCCCCGTGGAGTTGGACCCATTTGAGTCCGGCGGAACGGGCAATGGCAATGGCATCGGCAACAGGTTCATGCCGGAAAACGCCGACGGCAACCACGCCTTCCGGCACATCGGCCAGAAGAGTGGAAACCTGCGACGGCGAGACCACCCGCGGGCTGGCCGTCAGGACAAACCCGACGGCGTCCGCCCCAGCCTCCACGGCGGCACTGACTGATTCGGGCGTACTGAGACCACAGACTTTGACGAACATTTTCGGCTCCTTCAGGCTGTCTTCGTGACGTCCCCCGGGAGGAGAGTAACAGGGAAGTGCCCCCTGCGCCGATGTGGGTCGGTTCCATTTCAGGCGCCGGACAACACGCGCTCCACCATGGCGCGGCCCGTCTGTTCAAACGCCGTGTCGCCCACCTGGTTGGCCCACACCACCGTGCCGATGGCCTGGTTCAGGTTCTCCAGCCGCCACAGGTCAGCCTCCGCCGGTGCCACCGACTTGTCCAGGCCGGAATGGAACGCGTCCGCCAGGTCGGGCCTGCCAACGAACCGCTGGTGACTGAGGCGCACCAGATCGTGCACCCACGGACGCGGTTCAGCGCGGCCAAAGTCGATGACTTTGATCTGCCCGTTGTCCTGCAGCCAGTTCCTTGGCTGGTAATCGCCGTGAGTTGCCACGAGCTGCGCCACGCCCGGCCGTAGGGCATCCAGTTCCTGTTCAAAGCTTTCCAGTTGCGATTCCGGCAGCAGCCCGTGGGCGCGGTCCATCCACGCCCGGGTCTTTGCCGCGAGGGCTGTTGCGTACGTGCACGAGTCCCCGGCCGGCCGGTGAATCCTCGCCAGCAACTCCCCCGCCTGGCGGTACGTTTCCGGATCATCCTCGGCCGGAGTCCCTTCGACCAGGACTCCCGGCAGGAACTCCGTAACCAGGATCCGGGCTTCCACGGAGGCATGCCGTAACGCCGGGACGCGTCCGCGGAGCCCTTCGAACCCGCCGGCATGGGCGGCGATCTCGCGGCGGATATGGTGGCTTGTGGTGCTCGCCTTGACGATGAACCCTTCGCCCGCCGGCGTGACAACGTGGAGGACGTTCGTGTCCTGCAGGGGCCACGAACAATCCTGCACCACGCTGAATTCCCCAAGCCAGGATGTCAGCAGCCGGCTCTGTTCCTCGGTGATCCCCTGGCGCATTTGCCCAGCATGCCACGCGTGGCCGGGACGCCCAAACAAACTAGGCTGGTCCGATGGAGATCATCCGCTTCGCAGAACTCAGGTCCGAACCGTGGCGCAACGGCGGCGGGGTGACCCGGGAGCTTGCCAGCCACCCGAAGGCCGCCTCGGCGCAGGACGGCGCCTGGGACTGGCGCGTCAGCATCGCCGACGTCAGCAAGGCCGGGGATTTCTCGGCGTTCCCGGGCATGGAACGTGTGCTGACCGTGATCGACGGCGAGCTGCTCCTTCTCACGGTGGACGGCGCCGAGCACCCGCTGGAAAAGTACCGTCCGTTCAGGTTCTCCGGCGAAGCTGCCACGCACGGTGCCCTGCCCACCGGGGACATCCGCGACCTGAATGTCATCACCCGGACGGGTTTTTTCAAGGGCTTCACGTCCATCATCGAGCTCTCCAAAAAGCGCGCGCACCCGGTCTTTGAGGGCCAGCTCGCTGTACTTCTGCAGGGCCAGGCCGCCGTCAGCACGGGCAACCTCAGCGTCACCCCGGAAGCCGCGGACGCCACCGCGGGCACCGCGGAATCTGCAGCCGCCGCGGAAGCCGACGCCGACGAAGCTGCCCCCAGCCCCACGGAACCCGAGGCACTCAACCGGTATGACGCCGTCGTTGGCTCCGATACCGGGACCCCCGAGATTCTGGGCCGCGGCTTCCTGGCCGTGGTGTCGATCGACCGCGTGACTGCCTGATCCAGCGCTGCAGGCTAGCCTCGCCTTCGTTATCTGAGCCTTTCCACACTGGTCAGCGGCACGCGGCGCTCCTAGACTCTGGCTATGACCTCCACACCCTTTAATGCGCTCCTGTCCACCCAGATCGGCAACGAATTCGCGGCCTCGCAGCAGTACATTGCCGTGGCCACCTGGTTCGCCAACCAGGACCTCCCGCAGCTGGCCCGCTACTTCTACCGGCAGTCGGTGGAAGAGCGGAACCACGCCATGATGATGGTGCAGTACATGCTGGACCGCGACATTGAATTCACCATCCCGGGCGTCCCCACCGTGCGCAACGAATTCTCCTCTGTGACCGAGCCGCTGGCCCTGGCGCTGGAGCAGGAGAAGGAAGTGACGTCCGCGATCGAGGCCCTGTTCCGCGCCGCCCGCACCGAGGACGATGCTCTGGGCGAGCAGTTCATGCTCTGGTTCCTCAAGGAGCAGGTGGAGGAGGTCGCCGCCATGACCACCCTCCTGAACATCGCCGAGCGCGCGGACAACCTGTTCGACATCGAGAACTTCATCGCCCGCGAAACCGTGGGCAACGGGGGCCGCGACTCCTCCGCGCCGGAAGCTGCCGGCGGCGCGCTCTAAGGTTCCGCCCCGCCCGGCGGTGAGGTTGGCCACCAACCCGGCCACCCGCCGTCGGGCGTTGCTATGCTGGGAACAAGGCTCCGCACAGGACCCTCCGGACGACGGTTCAGTACCCGGCACGCGACAAGACTGGCCAAAGGATCTGTCATGTCGTGGTTAATTCTCATTCTTTCCGGAGCGCTGGAAGCCGTCTGGGCCGCAGCCCTGCACCGGACATTCCAAGCCTCCGGCCGACGCCGGCTCGCGCCCGCCCTCCTCTTCCTGGTCTCCGTCCTCGCCAGCATGGCCGGCCTCGCCATCGCCATGCAGTCCATCCCCACCGGCACCGCGTACGCCGTGTGGGTGGGCGTGGGCGTGGTGCTGACCTCCGCCTACGCGATCATCACCAAGGCGGAACGTCCGACGACGGCGCGCCTGCTACTGCTCACCGGCATCGCCGCGTGCGTGGTTGGCCTGAAGGTGGTGGCGTAATGAACAAGCGTTCCGCTGCGTGGCTGATGCTGCTGGCCTCCGCCGTGCTGGAAGCCGTCTGGGCCACCGCCCTGGGCCAGTCCGACGGTTTCACCCGGCCCCTGCCCACTCTTGTTTTCGGCGTAACCGCCACCCTGAGCATGATCGGCCTCGGCCTAGCCATCCGCAGCATCCCGCTCGGCACTGCCTACGCCGTCTGGGTGGGGATCGGGGCTGCCCTGACGGTGGGCTGGGCGATGGCCACCGGCGTCGAACCCTTCAGCTTGTTGAAGGTGCTGTTCATCGCCGGGATTGTGGCCTGCGCGGCGGGATTGAAGGCACTGCCGGCGGGCAAGAACACTGAGCCAGCCACCGAGGACACGCCGGCGTCGGGACCCGTGCCCGTCAGGCCAGAGCGCCTTTGATCAGCAGGCTCACCCCGGCAACCAGGCACAGGCCGAGGGCCGCGGGACGGATGGCGGCGGCGGAAATCCGCTTCACCACCGGCCGCGATGCCAGCGCCCCGAGGGCAACGCCCGGTAACAGCCAGCCGGTGAGCAGCAGCTCCACCGTGCCGAAGGAACCGGCGCCCGCCAGGGCAAGCAGCGAGACCAACGACGAGACCAGAAAAAACAGGGAGAGGTTGGCACGGTAGTGGGCCGCGTCCTCGCTCCGGTAAACCACCACAAGCGGCGGCCCTGAGGTGGAGGCAACCGTACCCAGGACTCCGCCGAGCAGGCCGGCCGCGAACAGGGATAAGCGGTTTTGCGGGATGCGGAACCCCTTGAGTCCGGTGAGAACGCTGGCCACCACCAGGCCGCCGACGATCATTCCGGTCCATTTGCCGTTCAACAGGGGCAATACACATAGTCCGGCAACGGCGCCGGGCACGCACCCGGCAATGGCCACCTTGAGATCCACGTGCCGTAGGCCCCTCCGGTTCTGCCAGCTCACGAACAGCATGACCACCACCGAAACGAGAAGCAGCGGGCCGGGCACCAGCTGCGGGCTGATCATCAGCAGCAGCGGCGAGGAGACGATGCCGAATCCGGACCCGGTGCCGGACTGTGCCACCACGGCGACGGCAACTATGAGAGCCGCGATGATGAGTTCCGAGGTGGTCATGATGTCCGTTCCTAGATGAATTGCACTCCCACGTAGGCGAGTACTCCGATGAGACCCCAGGAGAGCATGGCGACGACGATCGCCCTGCCGCTGGTGTGAAGAATTGACCGTATTTGCACGGACGCTCCCAGCCCGAACAGCGCCGCAGCGAGCAGAAGGTCCTGGGCGAGCGCAGCACCTTCCAGGACCGCATGCGGCAGGATTCCCAGCGTCCGCAACACGATCATCGCCATGAACCCGGCCACGAACAGCGGGATCAAGGGTGGGAATTTGAGCTTGCCTTCTTCGATGCCGGCGGCCGCCTCGCTGTGCTGGGAACGATTGCGCCGGGAACGATTGCGGCAGCGCTGCACCAAAGCGGCAGCGGTGACCATCGGGGCGAGCATCAGGACACGGGTGAGCTTGATGACCAGGGCCCCGGCCAGGGCCGCGGTGCCTGCCGTCTGCGCCGTCGCGACAACCTGCCCCACGTCATGGACACTGGCCCCCACCCAATGCCCGAACTGCACCTCGTCCAAGCCGAGAGGACCCTTGAGGGCCGGTAGCACGGCGATGGCAAGCGTCCCGCACAGGGTCACGAGCGCGATGGGCACCACGGTGCCGCGGTGATCCGTTCTGGTCACTCCGCTCATGGCCCCGATGGCGGACGCGCCGCAGATGGAAAAGCCTGCGGCCAGGAGCAAGGGCTGGTCCCCCGGAAGCCTGAACGCCTTGCCCAGCAGCAAGGTGCCCACGAAGGTCAGCAGCACGATGCCCACCACGATCCCCAGCGTCGCCCAGCCGAGGGCCGCGACGTCTATGAGGCTCAGCTTCAGTCCGAGCAGCACGATTCCGAGCCTCATGAACCTCTTGGCGGCCAGCACCAGCCCAGGCTGCATGACTCCTTCGACTGCCGGGCCGATCCCGGGCAGGTTGGCGGAAAGGATGCCCAGGATGACGGCCACCGTGAGGAAGGGGAGCACCGGGACGGCCGCGTGGATAAGCCACGCGACGGCCACGGCAGCGGCCGCCAGTGCGAGCCCGGGCAGCCGCCTGTCCCGCAGGCCTCGCGGGAGAAATCCACGCTGTTTGCCGCTTCCTTCCGGCTTGTCGCGTCCTACGGGCGTGGCAACGTCTTGTGTCATGGTCGTCTACGATCCTCCCGGAGCGGGCTTGCGCCGTGCTCAGGCCGGATCTCCTTTCTGTCGAGTACGGAGAGCGACTGCATGGCGCTCAACAGGCCAACGGACGCGATGTCCCCGGCGCTGCAACCACGGGACAGATCGTTCAGGGGCGCCGCCAGCCCCTGCAGGATCGGGCCCACGGCCACGGCTCCCCCGAGCCGTTCGGTGATCTTGTAGCCGATGTTTCCGGCGTCCAGGCTGGGGAACACCAGCACATTTGCCTGACCCGCCACCTCCGAGCCGGGCGCTTTCGCCGCCCCTATGGCGGGGACCAGCGCGGCATCAAACTGCAGCTCGCCATCCACGTGCAGCAGCGGGTGGCGGGTCCGCAGGATTTCCCTCGCGGACCTGACCTTGTCCACGTGTGAGTGGATAGCGCTGCCCCGGGTGCTGAAGGACAGCATGGCCACCTTCGGCGACTGCCCCGTCAGCGCCTGGTGCATGGCGGCTGCCGAGGCGGCGATGTCCGCCAGCTGTTCGGCGGAAGGATCGGGAACGACGGCGCAATCGCCGAACGTCAGTTCCCTTCCGTCGGGCAGCAGCATCAGGAACGAGCTGCTCAGGGTGGTGCAGCCGGGGTCCAGGCCCACCACGCGCAGCGCGGCCCGGAGCACCAGCGCCGTGGGCGTCCCGGCACCGGCAACACAGGCGTCCAGATACCCGGCCCGCAACGCGGCCGCGGCAATATGGACCGGTTCCTGACTGGCATGGGTCAACTGCTCGGGCTTGCGGGAGTAAGCCTCCCCGATCAGAGCGGCGATGCTGCTGTCGCCGGCCAGCCCGCCGACGTCGAGGATGGCGTCGCCGGGCAGCACACAGTCCAGTTCGGCCGCCAGCCGCCGGATTTCCTTGGCTCTGCCGATGAGGCGGGGACTGATAATTCCTTCCGCTGACAACGCACTGGCAGCGCGGACGGCACGCTCGTCCTCGCCGTCGGCGAATCCGACCACCCGGCCGCGGCCGGACAGCTCCTGGCGCCAGCGCTCAAACAGTGCACTTCCCGCGGGCGACGCTGCCTGCGGGAGGCGCTTCTCAACAATCGCCGTCGCCATGGTTGTACCTCTCATCTCGAACCTGCGGAGGCCACATCGGATCCTGCGGAGGCGTCCACGAGGGGGCGCCTCCGCAGGCGAAGAACCGGATGCGGTGGTTTAGGGCTGGATGGCCTTCTCGATGTCGGTGAGCATGCCGTCCACGCCGTGCAGCAGCGCTGACAGGACCTCAGCGTCGGCTACCAGGGGCGGGGAGATCATGATCATGGTGGCGCCGCGGTCGTCGCCGCGCAGGATCACCTTGGTGCGTTTGAAGGACTCGGGGAGCACCTCGCGCAGGACCTTCAGCGACTCTGCTTGGGTCAGTTCGCGGCCGCTGAAGCTGTCCGCCATGAGTTCGATCGCGTAGAAGAAGCCCGTGCCCCGCACTGCCTTGACGCAGCGGTGCGAGTTCTTGAGGGATTCCAGGGCCTCCATGATCCTGGGGCCCTGTTCCTGGACGTTGCCCAGGACGTTTTCGTCGCGCATGGCGGTGATATTGGCGACCGCGACGGCGGTGGACACCGGGTGCCCGCCCCAGGTGGCGCCGTGGGTGAAGACGCCGCCCGTGGAGGAATTGAACAGCTCTTGGACCAGCTGCTCGCGGACGATCAGGCCGCCCAGCGGGGCGTAGCCGGAGGTGGAGCCCTTGGCGAAGGTGACCAGGTCCGGGACCACGCCGGTGACGCCGTAGCCGAAGAAGTGGCCAAGCCGGCCGAAGGAGCAGATGACTTCGTCGGAGACCAGGAGGATCCCGTACTTGTCGCACAGTGCGCGCAGTGCCGGCCAGTAGCCGTCAGGTGCCACGAGGGCTCCGCGGCCGTTCTGGACCGGCTCGGCAAAGATGGCCGCAATGGTTTCAGGGCCCTCTTCGAGGACCACCCGCTCAATGGCGCGGAAGCAGTCGAGCTCCGTGACCGGGCCGCAGTCGCCGGTGAATCCGAGGGTGTTCGGGACGCTGCGGATGCCCGGCAGGAGCTCGCCGAACGGCTCCTTGATCTTGGGCAGCTGCGTAATGGACAGGGCCCCCATGGTGGTGCCGTGGTATGCCATGTCACGGCTGATGACTTTGGTCCGCTGCGGCTGGCCCTGGCTGCGGAAGTACTGGCGGGTAAACTTCAGGGCCGTCTCCACGGCCTCGGAGCCGGAGTTGACGAAGAACGTCGTGCCCAGGTCGCCGGGGGCCAGGTCCGCGATGAGCGCGGCGGCCTCGATGGCCGGCGGGTGCGCCGAGCCCCAGTTGGAGGCGTAGGCCAGGGTGCTGATCTGCTCGCTGGCGGCCTTGGCAATGTCCTGGCGGCCGTGGCCCATGTTCACGCAGAAGAGACCGGCGAGGCCGTCCAGATAACGGTCCCCCTCGGTGTCAATGAGGTAGCTTCCTTCGCCGCGGACAAAAATCGGGAACTCGCTGTCCCAGGTGTCCTTGCGTGTGAAATGGGGTCCGAGGTGGCGCCGGGCCTGGGCCCGGAGTGTTGAGGCGTCCAAGACTATCTCCTTCTTGTCGAGGTGAGTAGCGATGATCGAAGCCTAGGCTGGGGGCCACACCGGGCATCAGGGCCACATGGTGCCCGCCTGATGGGTCCAGTCTGGTCCCGTCAGCCGGCGCGCATCTGGTGCTTCTGGTCCCATCCTGGACCGGACCATACTTCGATAATGCTGCGCAGCCCGCACAGCGGACTTACTTGCAGCGCAACCCATCAACAACCCGGAGGTCACAATGAAGATCGGCATCCCGAAGGAAATCAAGTCCCACGAATACCGAGTAGCCGTCACGCCGGCCGGCGTCCACGAGCTCGTTGCCCACGGCCACGAGGTGTTCATCGAGGCCGGCGCCGGAGAGGGCTCGTCCATCTCCGATGATGCGTACACGGTAGCGGGAGCCACCATCCTTCAGACGGCCGACGAGGTCTGGGCCGCCGCCGATCTGCTGCTTAAGGTCAAGGAGCCGATCGCCGAGGAATACCACCGCATGCGTCCGGACCTGACGATCTTCACGTACCTGCACCTGGCCGCCGACGAGGCCTGCACCCGGGCCCTGCTCGACGCCGGCAGCACATCCATTGCCTACGAGACGGTCCAGCTCGAAGACGGCTCGCTGCCGCTGCTGTTCCCCATGAGCGAGGTGGCCGGCCGGCTGGCTCCCCTGGTGGGCGCACAGTGCCTGACCCGCCCCGAGGGCGGACGCGGCGTACTGATCGGCGGCGTCTCCGGCGTGGCACCTGCCCGCGTGGTCATCATCGGCGCCGGCGTGTCCGGCATGAACGCCGTTGCCGTGGCCGCCGGCATGTGGGCGGACGTGGTCCTCTTCGACAAGAACGTGGACAAGCTGCGCGCCGCGGACCGCATGTACCAGGGCCGGGTCCGCACGCTCGCCGCCAACCAGCTCGCCATCGAGCAGGAGGTCATCCAGGCCGACCTCGTCATCGGCGCCGTGCTGGTCCCCGGGGCCAAGGCACCCAAGATCATCTCCAACGAGCTGGTCTCCCGTATGAAGCCCGGCAGCGTCCTGGTGGACATCGCCATTGACCAGGGCGGCTGCTTCGAGGATTCGCACCCGACCACGCATCAGGAACCCACCTTCCGCGTCCACGGCTCCGTCTTCTACTGCGTGGCCAACATGCCGGGCGCCGTCCCCCACACCTCCACCTACGCGCTGACCAACGTCACGCTTCCGTACGTTCTGCAGATCGCCGACAAGGGCGTGGAGCGGGCCGTGGCCGAGAATGCGGCACTGCGCGCAGGCCTGAGCACCCTGGGCGGCCGCCTGACCAACACCGCGGTCGGCGCGGCGCATGGCATCGACGTCGTTGATTCACTGGAATCTTTGGCCCGTAGCTAAAGTACAAAGAGAAATTCTTGGCGGGGGAGTTCATACTGAACTCCCCCGCTTCTTTCGGTCCTGATACTTCACCGCGCTGCTTGGGAGGCGAATCGTGCCACGGACACTCATAGAGATTGACCGCAGTTCCAGCGAACCCCTGTACCGGCAGGTCCGCCGCGTCATCGAGCACGGCATCGCCGTCGGTATCTTCGATTCACGCCGCAGGCTCCCCAGCTCCCGCGAGCTGGCCGCCGAGCTCAAGGTTGCCCGCAACACCATCAACCTGGCCTACCAGGAGCTGCTCACCGAGGGCCTGGTGATCAGCCATGAGCGCAGCGGGATCTTCGTCAACCCGGAAATGCTGGCCGCGGCCGAGGCCGAGGTGCCCGCCACGGATTCGATGATCGATTGGTCCTCCCGGATGCGGCGCTACGCCGACGAAGACATCCCGGAGGTGGAAAAGACCCCGGACTGGTACACCTACCCATACCCGTTCGTCGCCGGCCAGGTGGATGTCAACAGCTTCCCTGCCACCGCCTGGGTGCGGAGCCTGCGCGAAGCCCTGTACCAGCCCCACCGCTCCGCCAGCCTCCAGGACAGCGTAGGCGCGGACGACCCCATGCTCATCGAGATGATCCGCCGCCAGATCCTTCCCGCACGCGGCATTGAGGCCGGGCCGGATGAAGTCCTCATCACGGTGGGCTCCCAGCAGGGTCTGGACCTGCTGGCCAGGACGCTGCTCGGCCCCCACCAGCGCGTGGGCATCGAGAACCCCGGCTATCTTGACGCCCGCCACATCTTCCTGCGCACCGGCGCCCAGGTCTACGGCATCGACGTCGACGGGGACGGACTCTGCCTCCCCGGGACCCTTAGCGGCACCGCCCTCCTGTATGTCACCCCCAGCCACCACCACCCGACCAACGTCACGCTGAGCATGGAGCGCCGCCGTCGTCTGCTCAAGCTCGCCGCCACTTCCGGAACGGTGCTCATCGAGGATGACTACGACAGCGAATTCCGCTATGAAGGCAGCCCCAGCCCCGCGCTGAAGGCGCTGGACTCCACCGGCGACGTGCTGTACCTCGGCACATTCTCCAAGTTCCTCTCCCCGGGGCTGCGGCTGGGGTTCCTGGTGGGGCCCGCGGAACTGATCACGGAACTGCGGCGCGTGCGGCGGTATCAGGTACGCCACCCTCCCGGGCACATGCAGCGCGCCCTCGCCCTGATGATCGACAGTGGCGACTACCACCGCGCCCTGCGCCGCCACCGGCGGCAGCTGAAGACGCGCTGGGAGACGGTCACCGAGATCTCCGCGCAGTGCCTGCCGTGGGAGCAGGGCCCCTACCCGCCCGGCGGCGTCAGTCTTTGGGTGGAGGGGCCACCCGGGCTGGATGCCTTGGAGTTGGTCCGCGCCGTAGAAAAGCGCGGAGTGCTCATTGAACGTGGCGATATTTATTTCATCCAACCGGACGCACCGCGGAATTGCTTCAGGATTGGTTTTGGCGCCATTCCCTCGCGCTCAATTGCGGAGGGTTTGGCAGTGGTCGGCGAGGAAGCAAAGATCCTGCTTGCCGGGAGAGACGGCAGACCCAAAATCGCCGCTGGATAGCGGCCTGACGGGGCCCATCAGACACCAGAACGGCTGATGCCCCGCTGCGGGCGCTGTTGTGGTCCGGCAGGCATGCGGCGGAGAAAATTGCCGCCAGACATCCCGGTATGCCGTGGGGCACCAGCTTCTGGTAGCCCCACGGCAGCAGCCGGCCGCGCCTTAGCCTGGGCTTAGACGCGGGGAATAGCCATGTACTTGGTCTCGAGGAATTCCTCGATTCCGACCCGGCCACCCTCGCGGCCCAGGCCGGAGGCCTTGATGCCGCCGAAGGGCGCCGCAGGGTTGGAGACAATTCCAGTGTTGAGCCCAACCATGCCAACTTCAAGGGCGTCGCCCATGCGGAAGCCCCGGTCCACGTCCTGTGTGAAGAGATAGCCCACCAGCCCCCACGGGGTGTCGTTGGCCAGGCGGGTGACTTCCTCTTCGGTGTCGAAGGGAACCACAGGAGCCACGGGCCCGAAGATCTCCTGGCTCATCAGGTCGGAATCCGGGCTGACGCCGGACAAAACAGTAGGAGTGTAGAAGTAGCCGGGGCGGTCCGGGCGGGAGCCACCGCACACCACCGTGGCGCCCTTGGACACGGCGTCGTCCACCAGTTCCTGCATTTTAGTGAGTGCCTTCTCTTCGACGAGGGGCCCGACGTCGGTGCCGGAGTCGGCTCCGTCGCCCACCGAAAGGGCACTGAGGCGGGCGGCCAGCCGTCGGGCGAATTCGTCCGCGATGGGGCGCTGCACAAAGAGCCGGTTGGCTGCCGTGCAGGCCTCGCCCATGTTGCGCATCTTCGCGGCGACTGCGCCATCCACGGCGCGGTCCAGGTCAGCGTCCTCGAACACGATGAACGGGGCGTTCCCGCCCAGTTCCATTGAGGAGCGCATGACGTGCTGCGATGCCTGCTGGAGCAGGCGCACGCCGACTTCGGTGGAGCCCGTGAAGCTGACCTTGCGGGCGATGCCGCTGGCCATCCAAGGCGACACCACCTCCGCAGCCTTGGTGGTGCAGACAACGTTGAGCACACCCCTGGGCAGGCCGGCCTCGATCAGGATGTCCACGAGCGCCAGGGAGGACAGCGGGGCGAGGTTGGCGGGCTTGAACACCATGGTGCAGCCGGCCGCGATGGCCGGGCCGATCTTCCGGGTGCCCATGGCCAGGGGGAAGTTCCACGGCGTGACCAGCACGCAGGGGCCCACGGGCTCCTTGGAGACGAGGACGCGGTTCTTGCCGTCGCCGGTGGTGGTCAGGTCGCCGCCGATCCGCACGGCTTCCTCGGAGAACCAGCGGAAGAACTCCGCGGCGTAGGCCGCTTCGCCCTTGGCCTCCGGGAACGGCTTGCCCATCTCGGAGGTCATGATGAGAGCGAGCTCATCCTGGCGGGCCGTGATCAGGTCGTAGGCACGGCGCAGGATCTCGCTCCGCTCGCGCGGCGAGGTCTTGGCCCATTCCTTCTGTACGCGGCCGGCGGTTTCGATGGCCCGGCGGGCGTCTTCGGGACCGCCGTCAGCTATCGTGGCGATGACCTCTTCAGTGGCGGGATTTACGACGTCGAAACGGGCCCCGGACGCCGCTTCGGCCCATTCGCCGTCGATGAACAGGCCGGTGCTGACCGTGGCGATGGCGTCAAGCGCCTGCTGCGAGGTCCGGGAGTTGGTCGTTGACTGGATACTCATGAGCGTCCTTTTCTATGGGGTCGGCCGAGAAATCTGGCCCTGTCGCGGCCGGGCCTGGAAGACTGAGCTGCTGGACCAGCACCGTGCAGGAGGAGCCGTAAGTCAGGACCACGGCGTCCGCTTCCGTCTTGCTACAACTCCAGAAGCAGGCCTGTGGAGGCCTCCACACGGAAGACCTCCACAGGCAAGGCTGGACTGACCTGAGGATTTACACGTAGTCCTTGTACTTCTCGAGCGTCCGGACCGGCTTCGCGAGGGCATCGCGGCGGAAGGGGTCTCCCAGTTCGCGGGTGCACATGATCTCGATGACCGTGGTCTTGCCCTCTTCCATCTGGGCGGCGAGCGCCCGCTTGAGCGCGGGGCCCACCTCGTCGAGCTGGTCGACCACGATGCCTTCGGCTCCCATGGTCTGGGCCATGGCGGCGAAGCTTTCGCCGTTGTCGAGTTCGCCGGCAATGAAGCGGCGGTTGTAGAACTCCACCTGGTTCTTTTTCTCCGCACCCCACTGGCGGTTGCGGAAGACGACGGCGGTAACCGGGATGTCGTGCCGCACTGCGGTGAGGACTTCGCCCATGCTCATGGCCCAGGCGCCGTCGCCGGCGTAGGCCACGGCGGGACGGTCCATGGCCGCGGCCTTGGCGCCGATCATGGTCGGCAGGGCGTAGCCGCAGTTGCCGAAGCTCATCGGGGCGAAGAAGCTGCGCGGTTTCTCGAAGCGCAGGTAGCTGTGGGCCACGGAGTTGATATTGCCGATGTCCGTGGAGATCATGACGTTCTCCGGCATGGCCTTCTCGAGCTCGCGGAGGACCTGGCGCGGGGACAGCCAGTTGCCGTCCTCGTTCTTGTGCTCCTCGAGCATGTCGAGGCTGTACTCATCCTTTTCGTGCGTCCACGCGGTGAGTTCCTCTTCCCAGCTTTCCTTCTCAGCCTTGATGGTGGCGGCACGCTCGGCCTTCGTGGCGTCGCAGGCGAGGGTGAGCTGGTCCAGGCGCTTGCCCAGTTCAAGTGCCACGGCCTTGGCATCGCCACAGATGCCCACGCTGATCTTCTTGACCAGGCCCAGCATGGTGTGGTCGGCGTCGATCTGGATGATCTTCGCTTCGGTGGGCCAGTACGCCTGGCCGTACTGCGGCAGGGTGCCGAACGGGCCCAGGCGGGTGCCGAGGGCGATCACGACGTCGGCCTGGGAGATGAGCTTCATTCCCGCCTTGGATCCCTGGTAGCCCAGCGGTCCGGCCCAGAGGGGGTGGCTGGCCGGGAAGGAGTCGTTGTGCTGGTAGCTGTTGACCACCGGGGCGCCCAGGCGTTCGGCCAGGGCCTTGCATTCCTCCACGCCGTCGGCCATGACGACGCCGCCGCCGGAGACGATCACGGGGAACTTGGCCGTGGCGAGCAGGGCCGCTGCCTCGTCCAGGCTCTTGGTACCGCCGGCGCCGCGGTCCACGCGGCGCGGCTGCGGGATCTCCACAGTGATCTCGCCGTAGAAGTAGTCACGCGGGATGTTCAGCTGGGTGGGTCCGTTTTCAGACATGGCGCGGTCGAAGCAGCGGCCGGTGAATTCGGCCATGCGGGCCGGGTGGGTCACGTGGCCTTGGTATTTGGTGAATTCCTGGAACATGGGCAGCTGCTTGGCCTCCTGGAAGCCGCCGAGGCCGATGCCCGTGGTGCCGGCTTCCGGCGTCACGATGACCACCGGGCTGTGCGCCCAGAATGCCGCTGCGATGCCGGTGACGCAGTTGCTGATGCCCGGGCCGTTCTGGCCGATGACCACGCCGTGGCGGCCGCTGGCACGGGCATAGCCGTCAGCCATGTGGGCTGCGCCCTGCTCGTGGACCACCGGAACCAGGCGGATGCCTGCGGGGGCGAAGATGTCCATGGCGTCCATGAAGGCTGAACCCATGATGCCGAAAATGTCGGTGACGTCGTTGGCGACCATCGTCTCCACGAAGGCCTCCGACGGTGTCATTTTCTGCACGCCCTTGGCGACTTCGCGGGCGGCCTGGGCCGGCGCTGCCTGGGCCGGGGCGCCTTTGCCCTGCCCCTCGGATGAGTCGGCGACGAGCGCTTCTGCCGTGCCGTCGTCGGCAACGGATGAGAGTTCGACGGTGTCTTGGCTCATGATGATTGCTCCTCCTCCAGGATTTCGCCTAGATACGTTTGACTATAAAAAATGGAACGCAGCGTTCCTGTTTTGGTGCTGATGCCGAGATTATGGCAAAAGAACAACAACGTCAACGGGTATTTCAATTATTCGGAACGATGCGTACGATATTCTTGAACCAGATGCCAATTTCGGTGCGGCTTGACCAAGTGGAGGACAACAAAATGGCTGAGATTCACAGGCTGGGCGAGCCCGCCCTGCAGGCGCCGACGGAGCTGGCCGGGGACACACCCACCATGCGGCTGTTCTCCCTGCTGGAACTGATCGCCACCAAGGACCAGCTCTTCACGCTCCAGGGCCTGGTGGAGGAAACAGGCACACCCAAGCCCACGCTCCACCGCATGCTGCAGCAGCTGGAAAGCTCCGGCCTTCTGATCCGGGAGAACAACGGCCGGCACTTCGGCACCGGGGTCCGGCTGCGGCGCATGGCGGAGAACCTGCTGATCAATGACATGCACCACGGCGCACGCCACGCGGTGCTTCGAAACCTGGTCGCGGAACTGGGCGAGAGCTGCAACGTGACGGCGGTGTCCGGCAGCGAAGTGGTCTATCTGGACCGCATCGAAACGTCCGAACCGCTGCGGATCACCCTCCAGCCCGGCTCCCGGGTGCCCGTGCACTGCTCGGCCAGCGGGAAGATGATCCTCTCCCAGCTCAGCCCTGCACAGCGCAGGCGCCTCATTGCCGCCGCGCCGCTGGAACGCTACACGAACAAGACCGTGACGGACCCCGAGCTGATCGAGGAGGAACTCCAGCGCGTCCGCCGGGACGGCTACGCGATCGACGACGAGGAATTCCTCCCAGGCATGGTGTGCGTGGCCGTGCTGGTTCCCACAGCGAACACCGTGTCCAACCTCTGCGTCGCGGTCCAGGCGCCGGTCATGCGGCTCACCCCCGAGAAGGGGCTGAAGCTGCTCCCGGCCCTGCAGCGTGCTGCGGCGGCGATCGGTCTGATCGAGGCCGAGGCCGGTTCAGGCACCGCGGAAGGAACCGCCGACGGCGGCAGCACCACCGGGGGAAGCCAGGCCGGGGCGGCCGGCATCGACGCGGGCCGCCCCGGCATGGAGGACGATCTGTGGACCAGCTGAGCCGCCTGATGCCGGACGAGATGGTTTCAGTCCGCGAGGTGTTCAATCTCGATTCGGACCTCAAGGTGGCGGCCTTCCGGGAAGCCGACGAGCATGTCCCCGAGGTGGACCCCGCCTACCGTTTCAACCACGACGTCACCCTGGCCATCCTGGCCGCCTTCACCCGGAACCGGCGGATGCTGCTCCAGGGCTTGCACGGCACAGGCAAGTCCACGCACATCGAGCAGGTGGCCGCGCGGCTGAACTGGCCCTGTGTGCGGGTGAACCTGGACGGCCACATCAGCCGCCTTGACCTGGTGGGCCGCGACACCGTGGTGCTGAAGGACGGCAAGCAGGTCACCGAGTTCCAGGAAGGGATTGTCCCCTGGGCCATCCAACGGCCGGTTGCCCTGATCCTGGACGAGTACGACGCCGGCCGCCCGGACGTGATGTTCGTGATCCAGCGGCTCCTGGAACGCGACGGCAAGCTGACCCTGCTGGACCAGAACCGGGTCCTAGACGTGCACCCCGGGTTCCGGCTCTTTGCCACGGCCAACACCGTGGGACTGGGAAACCTCAACGGCATGTACCACGGAGTCCAGCGGCTCAACCATGCGCAGATCGACCGCTGGAACATCGTCGCCGCCCTGAACCATCCCCCGGCGGAGGACGAGATCGGGATCGTGCTGGCGCGGGTCCCTGAGCTGGACGACGCAGCCGGCCGGAAACTGGTGGCGTCCATGGTGGCCGTGGCCAAGCTGACGCGGGACGGTTTCCGGGTGGGCGATCTGTCCACCCTGATGTCCCCGCGCACCGTCATCACCTGGGCCGAGAACATCGGGATCTTCGGCGACCCCGGCAAGGCGTTCCAGCTGTCCTTCGTCAACAAGTGCGATGAAGCCGAGCAGCCGCTCATTGCCGAATTCTTCCAGCGCTGCTTTGACCGGGAGCTGGAAGCGCCACGGACCTCGGGGTACCTGCCCGCCGACCTGCCGCCAACCCGCGCCTTCGCTGCCGCCGCGGCCAGCTAAGGGCCGCGCATGGCCTCCCTGGCGGAACAGACGGAGCAGGCGGAGAGGGAACGGGCGGAGAGGGCCTCCCGGCAGCTCGCAGCCACATCGCTGCGCCGCCGCAAGCAGACCCTTGAACTGTGCGCCGCAGCCATGCGCGGGCTCAGCGGGCAGGGCGGCCTGCACTTCCGCGGCCCCGCGCTGTACCGGGAGAGCACCCCGGTGGCCATGCCCGCGCCCCATCTCCACCCGGGAACGGACGCCGTTAGCTTGGACGCCTTCCGCGGCGCGGCGGACGGCATGGCGCTGCGGCTGCAGCACAGCGATGCCGCTCTGCATGCGGAGTTCTGCCCCGCAACGCCGGCACGAATGCTGGTGTTTGAGATGCTCGAACAGTTCCGTACCGAGTCACTGGCCGACGCCGCCATGCCGGGGGTCCGGGCCAACATGAACCGCCGCTTCCAGCAATGGTCCCGGGAGTTCGAGGCGTCCACCCTGGCGGACACGGACCTGGGACTCATCCTCTTCACCGTGGCCCAGGTCTGCCGGGCGAGGATCACCGCGGAGCCGATGTCCCCGGACTTCGAGGACCGGATTGAATCCACCCGGGCCGAGCTTGCCCCGCACGTCGGCACGCATCTGGCCGCCCTGCGGCGGGAACGGTTCTCCCAGCCGGGCTTCGGCCGCCATGCCCTCGCCATCGCGGAGACCGTCGCCGCCATCAGCGAGCACCTGGAAGCCCGGGAAGCGCGGCCCTCCCGCTCCGGCGGCCGCGTGCCGCAGTTCCAGCTGCTGTTCGATCAGGACAGCAACGAGGACGCCGTCCCCACCGCCGGGTATGGGCACAGCGATGCGCTGGAATCCGGCGAGGACGGCTACCGAAAGTTCACCACGGCCTATGACCGCGAGCTCCAGGTCACGGACCTGGTCCGCGCCGAACTGCTGCGCGGTTATCGGCAGCAGCTGGACGACGACATTGCCAGGCGGGGCATCAACGTGCCCCGGCTGGGCCGTGCCCTGGGCGCGGTGCTGTCCACGGCCGTCCACGACGGATGGGACGGCGACGCCGTTGAGGGCCGGCTCGACGGCAGCAGGCTCGCCCGGCTGGTCACGGCATCCGGGGACCGCAGGGTGTTCAGGACCGAACGGATAGAACCCCGGACCGACGCCTCGGTGTCGTTCCTGGTGGACTGCTCCGGTTCCATGAAGGAGCACAGCGCCGCCGTGGCCGCGCTGATAGACGTCTACGCGCGCGCCCTGGAACTGGCAGGGGCGCGTTGCGAAGTCCTCGGCTTCACCACAGCTGCCTGGAACGGCGGCCGCGCCGGGAAGGACTGGATCCGTACCGGCAGGCCACCGCATCCGGGGCGGCTCAACGAGGTGCGGCATCTGGTCTTCAAGGACGCAGACACCCCATGGCGGCGGGCCCGCCCGGCCATTGCGGGGCTCATGAAGAAGGACCTGTTCCGTGAAGGAGTCGACGGCGAGGCCGTGGACTGGGCCTGCGCTCGGCTCAGGGGCGGCACGGGGAACGGCGGCACGGGGAACGGCGGCACGGGGAACGGCGGCTCCGAACGGCGGATACTGCTGGTGGTGTCCGACGGCAGCCCGATGGACGCCGCCACCGCCCTGGCCAACGACGGCCACTACCTGGAACAGCATCTACGGGATGTCGTGGCGGCGCACGAAGCTGCCGGCAACGCGGAGATCTTCGGACTGGGCGTGGGGCTGGATCTCTCGCCGTATTACCGCAGGAACATCGCACTGGACCTCTCGCGCGGAAGCAGTGCCGCCGTCGTCGGGCAGGTCCTGGCCATGCTTGCCGGAAGCCGCTGACGCTACCCCCGTGCGGCGAAGCCGCTCAACGCAAAAGCCCGCCGCGGGGACGTGCCTCCATTGGCACTTCCCCGCGGCGGGCTTTACGGACCGGACGGACATCCGGCCTGAAGATCAGGGGCGGGCCGCTACCGGCTGCTTGTCGGGCTCCTCCTCGAGCCCTTCAGCCGTGGGGTCCACGGACGGATTTGCCGGAAGGTCGGCGGCGTCGTTGCCGGCCTCTTCTCCTGGCTTACGGCCGTAGCGCCGGCGTAGCTCGTAGCTGAGGAGGATGATCACGAGCGTCACGCCGCTCATCACGAACTGGGTCTGGGTGCTGGGCAGCAGGGCCATGGCGGCGATGACCAAGAGCATGAGCGCGATGGTTGCGTAGCTCAGCCATGGAAACAGCCACATCTTAAGCTTCAGCGCCCCGGGGTCGTCGCGGTCCAGTCTCTTGCGCAGCACCACCTGTGACAGTGCGATCGCCAGGTAGACGAAGAGCGCCACGGCACCGTAGGAGTTCACCAGGAAGGCGAACACCACATCGCCCCACACGTAGACACAGACCACCGAAACGTAGCCCACGGTGGTGCCCAGCAGGATGGCACGGCGCGGAACGCCGCTCCGAGACAGCTTGGTGAAGAACTTGGGGGCATCGCCGTTGCGGGTGAGCGCAAACAGCATGCGCGAGGTGGTGTAGAGGGCTGAGTTCAGGCACGAGAGCACTGCCGTGAGGACAATGAAGTTCATGATGGTGGACACGGCCGGGATACCCAGGACGTCCAGCACCGCCGCGTAGGGGCTCACGCCGACGCTCTCGGCATCCCACCTCTGGATCGCCACCACCACGAAGATCGAGCCGACGTAGAAGGTCACCACCCGGGCCACGATGGAGCGCATGGCCTTCTTGACGGAACGCTCGGGGTCTTCGGACTCGGCGGCCGCAATGGTGATGATTTCCGCGCCGGTGTAGAAGGCCACACAGGGAACGACGGCGGCCAGCACGGCACCCCAGCCCAGCGGCGTGAAACCGCCGTGGTCAAAGAGGTTGCCGATCCCCGGCGTCGACTCGGGCCATAGGCCGGTGATCCACAGTACGCCCAGCCCTAGGAACAAGACGATGGCCACAACTTTGATGGAGCTGAACCAGTACTCGAACTCGCCGAAGGAGCGGGCCGAAGCCATGTTCGTGGCGCTCAGTACCACCATCAGGCCCAGGCTGAGCATCCACAACGGAACCATGGGGAACCACAGCTGGATGATCCGGCCACCGGCAATCGCCTCGACTGCCACCACAATCACAAAGAAGTACCAGTACATCCAGCCGGTGGCGAAACCGGCCCGCTGTCCCAGTGCCTGGCGTGCGTAGACATAAAAAGAGCCCACCACCGGACGCGCTACGGCCATTTCAGCCAGCATCCGCATGAGGAGCAAAGTGATGACTCCTGCGATCGCAAACGAGACGATGGCCGCCGGGCCGGTGCTGCTGATCACCACGCCACTGCCGACGAACAACCCGGCACCAATGACGCCCCCAATGGCGATCAAATTCATGTGTCTGTTCTTGAGGCCCTTGCTAAGGCCGGCATTGTCGGCCTGCCGGGGTTCGGCTTGATACACGTTTCCTCCAAGATGCTCTGACGAAACCCGTTGAAGTGCACTTCGGTGCCCGCGCCACGAAGCGCGAAGCCAGGTCCACCGGAGGGTCGGACCGTACTGCAATCACTGGGTGATTCAGATCACTCCTCCTGGTGTAGCCATAAACCTACGGAGCCGACGTAGGGGGTGCACAGGGCCAGATCAAGCGGAAAAGAGGGAGCCAGCGGTGAAAGCGTGGGTCCACGAAGTCTCTCATGGCTGCCGTCCGGTCCGAAGATGACTGCACCCACACCGCCGTGACCTCCTCGTTCCGATAGTGGAAACCGGGAAGAACCAGCGGCCGGTTTAGGCTTTTGCCATGGACTCCCCCGAAGTACAGAAGGCACTCGACGCCCTGCGGCACAGGCTCGATGGCAGCCGGCGTACACTTCTGGGCATCACGGGCGCGCCCGGCTCCGGCAAGTCCACGTTCGCGGCCCGGCTGCAGCGGGAGTTCGGCCCGGAACTCGCCGTAGTAGTGCCCATGGATGGCTTCCATCTGGGCAACGCGATCATCGAGGGCACACCGCTGCGGCAGCGTAAGGGCGCAATGGACACGTTCGACGCCGGCGGGTACCTGTCGCTGTTGCAGCGGCTCGTGCGCCGGGACGAGGCAGTGGTGTACGCACCGGAGTTCCGGCGGACTTTGGACGAGCCGGTGGCCGCGTCCATCGCAGTCCCCGCGTCCGTGCCGCTGGTGATCACCGAGGGAAACTATCTGCTGGCGGAGACACCCGCGTGGAAGGATGTCCGGGCGCAGCTGGATGAGGTCTGGTTTATGGACACCCCTCCCGCGCTTCGGCTGGCCCGGCTGGTGGACCGGCACGTGGAGTTCGGCATGGATCGGGCCGCTGCGGAGGCGTGGGCGGCAGGACCGGATGAGGCCAACGCTGTGATGATCGAGGCAACGCGCCAGGGCGCCGACCGGATCATCCCGTGGGACCAGGACGCCGGCCAGGAATACTCAGGCCGGGGTAAGGGTTCTTGGCTGGGACGAGAGTCCCCAACGAATGGAGAGCGCTCATGACTGCAGCATTGGTACACCTCGGCGACGGCCTGAACGTCAGCCCCCTCGGCTTCGGCGGCATGGCCCTCACCCCGGTCTACGGCGACGTTGACTCGCACGAGGCCCTCAAAACCCTGCACCATGCGGTGGATGCCGGCGTCAGCTTCATTGACACCGCGGACATCTACGGCGGAGGCAGCAACGAGCAACTCATCGCGCAGTTGCTCAAGGACCGGCGGGGTGAAGTGCAGCTCGCCACCAAGTTTTCCCTGGTGGGCTCGCCGGCTGATGGCTACACGGATGTCCGAGGAGATGCCGCCTACGTCCGGCAGGCTGTCGACGCCAGCCTGAAGCGGCTTGGCACGGACGTGATCGACCTCTACTACATGCACCGCCGTGACCTCCGCGTTCCGATTGTGGAAACCGTGGAGGCCATGGCGGGGCTGGTGCAGCAGGGCAAGGTCAAACACCTTGGCCTGTCAGAGGTGACCGCGCAGGAGCTGGCCGAAGCCCACTCCGTGCACCCCATCGCCGCGGTCCAAAGCGAATGGTCCATCTGGAGCCGCGACGTGGAACGCAACGTAGTTCCGGCCGCGGCCAGCCTGGGTGTGGGCTTTGTGCCGTATTCGCCACTGGGCCGGGGATTCCTCACCGGCACGGTGGACGCTTCCAGCCTGGGAGCAAACGACTTCCGACGCCGGATCCCGCGGTTCGCCGCGGACGCCTTTGACGCGAACCAGGGAGTCGTGGCGGCCGTGCGGTCGGTCGCGGCCGAGCTGTCCGCAACGCCCGCCCAGGTTGCACTTGCCTGGCTGCTGGCGCAGTGCAAACGGTTGGGACTGGCCGTGGTCCCCATCCCCGGCACGCGCAGAACGCACCGGATCGACGAAAACCTGGGCGCCCTGTCCCTGGACCTGACCCCGGCGCAACTGGAGGCGCTGGACCAGGCTGCGGACGCCGTCGTCGGCTCCCGCTCGGCGGACGCCAACTGGGTGTCCCAGGGCCGTGAATAGACTGATGCCCATGGACACGCTCATTCACGACCTACGCGACATCACCATCCGCAGCATCTCCGTCAGCGAGATGAACAACAACGTGTACCTGCTGACCGCGAAGGCCAGCGGCGCACAGCTGCTGATTGATGCCGCAGACGACCTTCCGGCCATCCAGGCGATGCTGCAGGACGCCGCTGCGGATACCGCGGCCACGCCCAAACTGGTGCAGATTGCAACGACGCACCAGCATTGGGACCATGTCCGGGCACTGCCGGCGTTGGTGGAAGGGACCGGCGCGCCAACCGTTGCCGGAAAGGACGACGCCGCGGCGCTGCCAGTGCCCGTGGACCGGATCCTGGAGCATGGGGATACCTGCGCCGTGGACGGCTTCGAGCTCACCGCCGTGCACCTGCGCGGGCACACCCCGGGCTCCATCGCGTTTGTGTACCAGGACCCGGAAGGACCGGCCCACATCTTCAGCGGGGATTCATTGTTCCCGGGCGGCGTGGGCAACACCCAGAAGGATCCTGAGCGGTTCACGTCGCTGCTGGACGATGTCACCGCGCGGCTGTTCGAGGCCTACCCGGATGACACCATGGTGCACCCGGGTCACGGCAGCCCCACCACCCTGGGCGCGGAACGCCCGCACCTGGAGGAGTGGCGCGCCCGCGGATGGTAGGGCTTAACTCATCGAGTGCTCCGTACCTGCCGTTATGAACCTTCTAAACGGCGGTTACGGAGCACTCGATGGTAGTTAAGGGACTTTAGCGGCTGCGGCGTTCGTTCGAGGCCGGGGCCGACGCGCGGCGGGGACCGCTGCGTGCCGGACGGCCATTGCCGCCACCGTTGCCGGCGTACGAGCCGCCGGACGTGCCGCCGGTATTGGAGGACCAAACAGCCTTGTTCCCGGCATTGCCGCCGTTGCCCGAGTTACCTGTGGAGGCTCCGGCGCGCTGGCCGGATCCACCCGTGCGGGCACCTGCACCGGCGCCGGCGGTGCGGGCCCCGGCTGCGCGCTGGCCCGTTGCCGGACGTCCGCCGCGCTGTCCGCCGGTGGTAGCCGGGCGGCCCGTGCCGCCACGGGGAGCATCGCTGCGGGTCACGCGTGAATCCGAACGGCCGTCTGAACCGCGGCCGGCCGCTGCACGGCCACCTGCTGCGGGGACGTCGTTGCGGTGCGTGGAGCCTGTGGCGCCGTGGCCGCGGGAATTGCGGCGAGCAGCAGCTGCTGCAATGGCGCGGTCCTCGTTCTGCTCAGCTACCCGGTCAAATGCTGCCCGCGCCTCGGTGCGGCCTTCATAGGCAACAGCGCGGCGCTCGGCGCGGGGAAGATCGGTGCGGGTCGGCTCAGCGGAGACGCGTCCACGTCCACCACGGCCGCCACGGCCACCGGCGATGGGGCCTTCCTGGCTGCGGCGGGCGCGCTTGCGCTCGGCGTTGGCACCCGTGGAGGTGCCGCCGCCCTGCGCGGACTTCTTGGCCAGCAGAGCGGCGCGGGTGCGCGGATCGATCTTGTCGGCCATTTCGCCCACGAGCTCAGCGACCAGCGGGGAGTTGGCGGTGACGCGCTCGAAGTTAACCTCGACGCCCGCAGCCTTCATCAGCTTCTTGACGTCGGACTGCTGCTCCGGGAGGGTCAGCGTGACAACGGTGCCATCCGAACCTGCGCGGGCCGTACGGCCTGAGCGGTGGAGATATGCCTTGTGCTCTGTGGGCGGATCCACGTGGATCACCAGTTCGACGTCATCCACGTGGACGCCGCGGGCTGCGACGTCGGTGGCCACCAGTACGCGGACGTCACCGGAGGAAAACTCGGCCAGGTTGCGGTCACGGGCGTTCTGCGAGAGGTTGCCATGCAGATCGACGGCGGGGATCCCGGCGTCGGTCAGGGTCTTGGCCAGCTTGCGGGCGTGGTGCTTGGTCCGCATAAAGAGTACGCGGCGGCCAGCGCCCGAGGCGAGCTCCACGATCAGCTGCTTCTTGACGGTCTGGTCGTTGACCACCAGGACGTGGTGCTCCATGGTGGTCACCGCGGCCTGTGATTCGTCCACGGCGTGGGTCAGCGGGTTGGACAGGTAGCGCTGGACGATCTTGTCCACGCCGTTATCCAGGGTTGCGGAGAACAGCAGGCGCTGGCCCTGGCTGGGGGTCATGTCCATGAGCTTCTTGACCACCGGGAGGAAGCCGAGGTCGGCCATGTGGTCGGCCTCGTCCAGTACGGTGATCTCGACGCCTTCGAGGGTCAGGATGCGCTGGCGGATCAGGTCCTCCAGGCGGCCCGGGCAGGCGATGACAATGTCGACGCCGGCGCGCAGTGCCTTTTCCTGGCGTGCCTGGGAGATGCCGCCGTAGATCACGGTGGTGGTCAGGCCCATGGCCTTGGCCATCGGCTCGATGGTGGCGTTGATCTGGGTGGCCAGTTCACGGGTCGGTGCGAGGACCAGGCCCATGGGGCGGCCGGGCTTGCGGAAGTGCTTGGCTTCCCGCTCAGCGAGTCGTGCTACAAGCGGGATGGCGAAAGCGATGGTCTTGCCGGAGCCGGTGCGGCCGCGGCCCAGGACGTCGCGTCCGGCCAGGGTGTCCGGGAGGGTCTTGACCTGGATTGGGAACGGCTCAACAATTCCCTGTGCGGTGAGGGTGTCGGCGAGTGCTTTGGGCGTGCCGAGGGCAGCAAAAGTAGTCATATATTTCATGGTCTTTCAGGCGGTATCCGTGCGGATATCGGCCCCCGATGCCGGTTGGCTCAAGGGTTTCGCCGAAGAAAAGTCAGGTGATCAACCGTGCTGCTGCCCAATTCAGGGCGGCGGCTGGGACCAAATGGAACGCGTTCATCGACGCAGGATGTGCCTCTCACATGAAAAAACCCGCTTCCCAAATCAAGGGACGAGCGGGCATCACTGCACATCAAGTCCCATAAGCGTACCATCCCCGCGCCTGGGCCTCTTTCAAGTACGTGGTGCAGGGGGTGCTGGCGTTGCCTTTGGGTGCCTGGCAGGCGCAGGCTTGAGGCATGACTCAACAGGGTGCGAACCACCACGACACAACGGACGACGGCGACACCCGGCTTGGGGATGCACCCCAACCCAGTGCCGCGGAGGCGTGGGACGAAAGGTACCGGAGCAAGCCGAAATTCTGGAGCGGGAAGCCCAACCCGCAACTGGTCCGCGAAGGCGCGGGACTGCGGCCGGGCAAGGCATTGGACTTGGGCTGCGGCGAAGGTGCCGACGCCATCTGGCTCGCCCAGCAGGGCTGGACCGTCACCGCCGTCGACGTTTCCGCCATCGCGCTGGAACGGGCAGCCACCCACGAAAAGTCGGCTCTGGACCGCGAGAGTGTGCATGCCGAGGGCGCGGGTGAAATTCCCAGCCGCATCCACTGGGAGCAGTGTGATCTGGAGGAGTGGCAGCCCACGGCAACCTTCGATCTGGTGTCCTCCCAGTTCCTGCATTCCCCGCATCTGGCGTGGCAGGGCCCGCTGCGGACGGCGGCTGCGGCGGTCAAGCCGGGTGGCACGCTGCTGATCGTGGGCCATCATCCGGACCACCTGCCGCCGTGGGGAAACCACACCAGACCGGAGATGTTCTACACCCCGGCGCAGCTCGTGGCGGAGCTCGGCCTGGACTCGCCGGACTGGCAGCTGGAGGTCAACACCACGCGGGAGCGGACGGCTTCGGGTCCGGACGGCGAGGAAGCCATCATCGGCGATACCGTACTCCGCGCCACCCGGCTGGCTTGAGTTTTGTGGTTAGCGGGAAACCCGCGGCGCCACCGCAACCGCGGCGACGGCCACCACCGCCGTCAGCGCGAAGACCCCCGCGAACGATTCCGCCGTCGTCGTAAATCCCGCGAACACGATGCCCGTGGCGGCGAGCGCCAGCGCGCCGCCCAGCGAGTCCGAGATGGACATCGCCGAGCTGTTGAATCCTTCGTTTTCCTTGGTGGACATGGCGAGCGTCATCACGCTGAGCCGCGGATACAGCAGCCCCATGCCGCCGCCGGCGAAGAGCCAGCCGGCAATCGCGACGGCGGCAGGCCAGTGAAGGGCCGACGTCGCCAACGTGAGGAGAATGGCTCCCAGCACCAGCGCTGAGCCGATGCGCACCGCCGCCCGGTGCTGCAGCCGGGTGCCGAGGCGGCCCTGGATGGCGGCAGCGGCTGCCCACGACAACGCGCCTCCGGTGAGTGCCAGGCCAGCGAACGTCGGCGGGAACTGGTACTCCTCGATCAGCAGGTACGGCAGGTAGACCTCGGCACCGAAGAATGCGGCAGACGCCAGGCCGCGGGTCAGGATCACGCTGGGCAGGCCGCGGCGGGCGAGCAGTGTTCCGCGCGGTACCAGCGGCCGCACGGCTACGAGGGCAATCACGACGGCGGCCGCGGCCAGGAGTGCCGGGGTTGCGGGAATGCCGGCGATAGTGACTCCGGCGGAGAGGTTCAGCCCCAGCACAGCGAGCGCGGCGAGCGCCGCCCAGGCCAGGCGGCCCAGCGCCCAGGGCGGGACCGTGCCCTGCTCAGAAGGCCGGTCGATGCCGCGGAGCACCGGAACAATCATCACGAGGGCGGGCACCACCAGCCCCACCACGCCCAGGAACACCCAATGCCAGCTCAGGACCTCCGCCACGATGCCGGCAGCGAACGGGCCCACCAGGGACGGGATCACCCACGCGGCCGAGAAGGCGGCAAAGATCCCCGGGTGCAGGACGGCCGGGTAGACGCGGGCCACCACCACGTAGAGCGCAACCGTCAGAGCGCCGCCGCCAAGTCCCTGCACCAGGCGGCCGGCAACCAGCATGGGCATGGACACGGCCGTGCCCGCGATGATCAGGCCCAGCACGAACAACGCCACGGAGGCGTACAGCGGGACTGTTGGGCCGCGGCGGTCCGACCAGTTTCCGGCCGCCACCATCCCGATCACGCCGGTGGCCAGCGGACCGGCGAAGGCCAGCGCATACAGGCTGGCGCCGTCGAGCTCGCGGCTGACGACAGGCATGATGGTGGTCACGGCGAGCGATTCGAAGGCCGCGAGGAACACCAGGGCACATGCGCCGATGGTCACCCACAGGTACGGTCGCTGCAGGATCCCGGCTGTGGTGGCGGAATGCGTGGCCGGCAGGGCGGAATCGGGCACGCTAATGGCCCGATCGGCTGGAGTCGCCGATGTAGCGGTTCCGGCCCGCGCGGTAACCGAACACCGCGGCCAGCGAACCGACCACCAGGAACAGCACCCCGGCGGCCGTGAACGATCCCGTGGCCTGGTGCAGCTGGCCCACCATCAGCGTGCCGGTGGAACCCAGCCCGTAGCCCACGCCCTGCATCATCCCGGACAGGTGCGCCGCCGTGTGCCCGTCCCGGGTCCGCAGCATGATCATAGTCAGGGCAACCGCGGTGAGGCTTCCCTGGCCCAGGCCGAGCAGCCCGGTCCACACCCAGATGAGTTCCAGGGGTCCGAAGATGCTCAGCGCAAACCCGCCGCCGGTCATCAGCGCCACCACTACAGCGATGGCCCGCTGGTCACGGAACCTCGCCGCCAGTGCAGGGGCAAACAGTGAACCCGTCATCTGGAGCACGATCGAAACAGAGACCATCAGGCCGGCCGTGCCGCCGTCCACGCCGCGTTCGCGCAGGATCGGCGCCAGCCAGGCAAAGACGCTGAAGGACATCATGGCCTGCAGCACCATAAAGATGGTCACCTGCCATGCCACCGCCGAACGCCACACGTTGACGCCGAGGTTGGCGGCCTGGTGCCGGACGGGGTGCTGGCGCAGCGCCACCGGAAGGAACAGCAAAAGTACGACGGCGGCAGGAACGGCCCAGAACCACAGCGCCGAGGTCCACTCCCCCGTCGCCGTGAAGACCGGGTAGGTAAAGCCGGCTCCGAGGGCGGCCGACGCGCAGATCGCCGTGGTGTACAGGCCGCCCATGAGGCCCAGCCGGTGCGGGAAATCGCGCTTCACCAGCCCCGGCAGCAACACGTTGCACAGGGCGATGGCGGCACCGCAGGCAGCAGTTCCCGCCAGCAAGGTAGGGAGGTGGCCGGCACCGGGCACCAGGCCGCCGATGTCCGCGGGCCGCAGCAGCAGCCCCGCCGTGAGTACTGTCATGGCACCAAGCAGCACGCGTTCGGCGCCGAACCGGCGGGCCAGGACAGGGGCCAGCGGTGCGAAGGCACCCAGGAGCGTCACGGGCACGGTAGTGAGCACCACCACGGCCCAGCCCGGCAGGCCGGCGTCGGACGTGATCTCCGGAAGAACCGCGGCGAAACTGGAGAAAACCGTGCGGAGGTTCAGCCCGATGAGCACCAGGCAGAGGCCCAGGTACACGAGCGCGCGCCGGCTGCCCTGAGGGCTTTCGGGACCGCCTCCCGACTGGCCCGGAAGGCGCGTCGGGGCCGCTGGGGGGATGTCGTCGATTTCGGCGTCGATCAGAAGTCCAGGCACATCAACGTTGTCAGCACGGGTCACGGGACCCATTCTGTCAGGCTTCGTTGCCACGCGGAGTTATCCACATAGACCAGAAAAGGGCTGGTTGCCCACCTGGAGCGACCCTACCGTGGGATCAGCATGCGGTACCCAGCCATAACATTCGGGAGAAGCCATGAGCCTCGCACCATTGCACGATCCGTCCATTGCGTCCGCCCCGGCCTCGCCGAAGGCCCACGGCAGTGGGGAGGGCACAGCCAGCCTCGCTTTCAGCCTCATCGCCCCGGCGAGCATGTTTCTGACTGTGCCCTTCAGCCTATTGGCGGAGTTCTTTACGAGGCCTTCGGAGGGGCCTGGCCGGCTGGACTGGGTCGCACCGTTGGTGCTGTGGAGCTATCCGGCGCTGTTTGGCCTGCTCGCAGTGACGCTCGGCATTGTTTCGCTCCGCGTCTTTGTGCGTCGGTCAAACGGTTGGCGGGCTGGCGTGGCTGCGTTGTGGATATCGGCGGCCGAGGTTGCCGTGGGCCTGGTGCTCGTGCTCAGGGACGGGGACTTTATGATCCTCTTCTGAGATTTCATTTCCTTCCGACCTCGCAGGGCGACCATTTTCGCGTTCCATCGCGTTCCGTTCGTGGCTCAGGTGAGTGCCCAAGCCGTGGGCGGGGGCCCCGGGTATTCTGGAAGGGATGAGCGAATCCCCAGAATCCCCCCAGCCTCCGCATGTCCCGCGCCCGGTGACGCCCGGAACCCAGGCGTCGTTCGGCACTTACGGCGGCAGGCCGGTGAGCTTTGTACGCCGCGGAACCCGCCTCCAGGGGCGCCGCCAGACGGCCTGGGAAGAGCACTCGGACCGGTGGGCGCTGGACGTCCCCCGGCACATTGCGAACACGTCGGTCCACCCGGACTACACGTTCGACGCCGAAGCCGAGTTTGGCCGCAAGGCACCGCTGGTTGTGGAAATCGGTTCGGGGCTGGGCGATGCCATCTGCTACGCGGCCGAGGAAAACCCGGACACGGACTTCCTGGCGGTTGAGGTTTATACCCCGGGGCTGGCCAACACCATCATCAAGATCAATAGCCGCGGGCTGAACAACGTCCGGGTGGTGGAAGCCAACGCGCCCGAGGTCCTCGCCACCATGCTGCCGGCAGGTTCCGTCAGCGAGCTGTGGGTGTTCTTCCCCGATCCCTGGCACAAGTCACGGCACCACAAACGCCGCCTCATCCAGCCGGAGTTTGCCGAACTGGCGGCACGGGCACTCACCAAGGGCGGACTGTGGCGGGTCGCCACGGACTGGTCCAACTACGCTGTCCACGTGCGCGACGTACTGGCTGGATCGCCGGACTTCGAAAATCTCCACACCGGCGAGCGCCACGGCCCGGAAAGTCCGCTCACCCAAGTGTGGCAATCCGGCGTCGAAACCCTGGTGGGCGGCGCGCCCGTCCGCGAAGGCCGGGCGCCGGTGAGCACCGCGCACACCGGCCCCAACGAGGGCGTGGATGAAACTGGCGGCTGGGCGCCACGCTTTGAAGGCCGGATCCGCACGAGTTTCGAGGCGAAGGCCCACGAGGCCGGCCGGCTGATCTTCGACCTCTGCTACCGTCGGCGCTGAGCCTTGAAATGTAAGTAGCGCTAACTGCCGTTTTGAAGGCTCAAAACGGCAGTTAGCGCTACTTAGTTGAGGTCAGTTCACGCTGATGGAGGCGACGATCTCCTTGAGCATCCCCAGCCGCGGCTCGATCTCCGGGTTCACGTACGGCCAGATCACCACAACACCGATGAAACGGTTGTTCTCCCAGACTCCCACAGTGGCCGCGACCCTCGCCTCGCCCGCCGGATCCGTGTATCCAACCACGACGGCGTACGAGGACTTACCGGGTGCGTTCAGTTCGCCTTCGGTGAGGATGGTCCCGGCCCGGTCTTCAAGGTAGAAGCCTGACATCAGGTGTGCCCAGCCGTTGGCCTGCGCGGCGCCGGTCACGGAGGTGTCGTCCTTGATGACCGTCACCAGGACACCGCCCAGCAGGCCATACTGCTCGGTGTTTGGCCCGGCGGCGGAGTCCTCCAGAACCTGGGTGTGCTCGGGGAAGTCTGCCGTGAATCCCAGCGGGGACTCGATATGAACTGACATGGTTGCTCCTTAGCGGTAAGTCTTGGCTGGGCTGGCTGGCACATGCGGATCCGGCACGGGACGTCAGAGCTTCTCGAGCTTGGTGTCGTTCGGGACCTTATAGTACGTGGACACGTTGGTGGTTGCCTTGTTCTCGGTTTTGACCTCCACCTCGCCGGCCTTGAGGTCAACGCCGAACTCGTTGGATGCTGTCACCACACTGTTCACCTGGACCGTGGCGGAACCTGCCGCGTAGAGCTTGGCGGCGTCGTGGCCGGCCGCAACCGTGTCTCCCAACGCCATATTGCGCATGTAGCTATCGATCACAGGCGCGTTCTCCGGCGAGTACTCAACATTGATCTTCACGGTGCCCTGAGTGCCCACTGTCACGCTGGACTCAGCCTTTGTGCCCTGGAGGTCGGCACCCGTGCTGGCGCCCGCGGCAACCGTGCCCTCCATGGATACGGCGACCGATTCCATGTTGCCGTTCTTATCCAGGTTCACTTCCAGGCCGCCCTTGCCTGAGGCCTCGAACACCCTGCCGTCAAGGTCCAGCTTGCCCTGGGCCGACACCTCGGCGCTGGCGGTGGCCGTGGCGTCCGTCAGGTTCCGCTCGTAGGCAAGATCCAGCTTCGCCGAGCCCGAAGCCGGGCCGGATTCACCTTTGGCTTCGAGGGAGAGCGTTCCCTTGGCTTTGTCGTCGTGGCCGGTGGAGCCGTTGTCGTCCGCAGCATCGCTGATGGTGTCCAGAATGTAGCCGGGCGGGTTGCCTGCCACATCCTTGATCTCACCGACGCTGTCCGGCGGGAGATCCGTATAAATCTGGTTGCGGGCGGCCATGGCCTCCTCCAGGCTGCCGAATTTGTACTCGCGCGAGGCCTCCCCGTTCAACGTGACGCCGGCGGTGCCGGTGGTGTCGTTCACTCCTACGCCCACGTTCCCGTAGACCTTCATGGTGGCCGAACCGTCTGCATTCTCTACGACGACGGTGCCCACCTCCGCGCCAGCGTGGAACCAGGCAACCCGGGCATCAAGGGAGGCCTTGCCGGACTCCGTGTATACGGGGGTTTCTGTCTTGGCGAGTTCCCGGAGGTGGGCACTCGCCTGATCCTGGGCGGACTGGGGAACCCCGCCGTCCATCCTCATGAGGTCCTCGGCGAACGGGCCGTTCTCGTCTTCGCCTTCGATCAGGTATTTCCGGTCCTCCTCGGACAGGCTGGCCCACCACTTGGCTTGCTCTTCCGGGCTGGCCTTGAGCATGCCATCCATGTCCCCCTTCAGCTCATGGCGGTGGGCCTCAGCCGCTGCCGCCTTCGCTACCTGTTCCTCCAGCCAGTTCTGCGCGCGGCTGCCCAGGTCCTTGAGTCTGTCCAGCACACTGGTCCCGCCACCGCCACCGCCGCCGCCGGTCGCGGCAGAGGACTGTTCCTGTTCGTTTGCGTGCTGCAGGAGCAGCTTGGAGTTGTGGCGGAGGCTGGATGCCACCCGCTCCAGGCTGGGGCGGTGGTTGCCGGACCAGTCCTGCCGGAACAGCTCGCCGTCGGTGCCCTTCCATGGCGCGGACTGGATCTGGCCCTGCAGGGAGCTGGCCCGGCTGCTGAGCAGCGCGGCCGCCTTGTCCACGGCCTTCGCCAGCTCCCGCAGCTGGCTGACGTCCGCGCCGTAAAAAGTCATGGTGTCTCCCCCGGAGAGTATTAAGAGTTAGATCTATCGCTGGACATATCGTCGCATGGTGGCAATTCTCCCGCGATGGGGAACACTCCCCATCGCCGGGCACACCAGCGGACACGCAGTTATTGTCGGTCCGCGGTGCGCAAAAGTTGGTACTATTCGCGGCCGGTTTCGCGTGGCACGATGGGGTTGTGCGGGGGGCACGCAAATCTGCGCCCCCGCGGCGCTGGCCCGAAGGAAGCGCCATCAAAAGAGAACTCAAAGACGCCGCAGACGCGGCGGAGGACGTCACCAACTCACGCGCACTGGAGTTGCTGGCGAGGGTGGGTTTCGCGGTAAGCGGCCTACTGCACTTCCTGGTGGGCGCCATAGCCATCCGCCTCGCCATGGGCGGTTCGGGGAATGCTGACTTCAGCGGTGCTGTTTCCGAACTGGCCAGCCAGCCCGCCGGGCCGTTCCTCCTGTGGGCAAGCTTTGCCGCCTGCGCCGCCCTTGCCGTCTGGCAGGCCAGCGACGCCGTCTTCGATTACAACCGGCTGCCCACCAAGGACAAAGTCGGTAAGAAGGCCAAAGCGGCAGCGCAGACCGTGGTGTTTGCCGGGCTCGCCGTGACCCTGGCCAGCTTCGCCATGGGCACAGGGTCCGGAGGCGACAACCAGCAATCAGCGAGCGACCTCACCGTCGCCGTCATGAAAGCCCCCGGCGGCATAGCACTGCTTGTCCTCGTGGGGCTCGGCATGGCCATCACCGGGATCATCTACGGCATCCGCGGAATCAAGAAGACCTTCGAGAAACAGCTGACGATGCCCGTCTCTCCCTCCGCCCGGACAGCCGTCACAGTACTGGGCGTCACCGGCTACATCGCCAAGGGCATCGTCCTGCTGCTGACCGGGATGCTCATCACCATCGCCACCCTGGGCGCCCATCCGGATGAATCCACGGGCCTGGACGGCGGACTCAGGGCCCTCCGCGACCAGCCCTTCGGCGTGTACCTGCTGGCCGCCGTGGGCGCCGGCCTCATCTGCTACGGCGTGTTCATGGTGGTGCGGGCTCGCCTGGCCAAAATGTAGGGTGGGGCGCCATCTCCGGGGCCCCGGTCTACCCGCCCCACCCGGCCCACCCGGCCTCCGGTTAGGGTGGGTCCATGCCCCAGGTACGCGCCGAACGCCTCATCCGCCTCGATCCGGAGACAGTCTTTGCCCTCTCCCAGACCACGGGTGCGTTCCGGCTACAGTGGGACCCGTTCATCTCTGCCCAAGGTTTCCTGGACGGCGCAACGTCCGCCGGAAAGGGCGTCCGGACTCGGACCGTGTCCCGCCTGGGCCTGGCGATGGTGAGCGAGTACGTTTCCTATGCGCCACCCAGGAACGTGGGTATGACCATGGTGTCCGGACCGTGGTTCTTCACGAATTTCGGCGGCGGCTGGCGTTTCACCGCGGACGACGGCGGCACGCGCGCCGTCTGGAAGTACACCTTTTCGTGCCGCCCGGCATGGTTGCGGCCGGTGGCTGAACGGATGGGCGCCTGGCTCCTGGGCCGTGAGATCACTAAGAGGATCGACGCGTTTGCCCGCGCCTGCGAAAACCCAGCTCTGGTAGCCGAGTTACGCGCCCTCCAAAGGCCGTAACCACAGCGCCGTGAACACCGGACCGTGTTCGCCGGCACAGGGATCAGGGCACCGTAATCACAGCAACGGCGCGCTGGGTTTCGTCCCGCAGTTCCAGGCTGGCGATGCTGGCCAGCTGTAGGGGCGTGGCGCCCATGACCTTCACTCTCCCGCTGGGCGTGGCGGTCCAGGCGCACGCCCGGTCTTCGCCGCCGTCGCGGTCCCGGACCCAGAGCGAGAGGGTCCCGTCCAGCGGCAGTTTGCTGCCGTTCACGGCCAGCTCGGTGCCCCAGGTTTTCCGGGCAAGGTCAATGCTGAACTGCAGGCCATTGCCGGACTGAACCGAGTAGCTGGCGTCCGGCTCCGGCGGCCGGCTCAGCAGCGGGGCCGCGGCCACCCCCAAGGCGAGGGACGCCGCGGCGACGGCGCCCACCACGGCCGCCCACCGCCGTCGTAGTTTACGACGCCGGGTGGCCAGTTCGTCGAGGACCCTGCGCGGCACGGAGCTGGCTGGCTCGGGGGCCACCGCGGGGCGGGCGCTCCCGGTGAGCGCCACCGCGTCCGGGACGGGAAGCGCGTCCAGCAGGGCCGGCAGGCTTTCAAGCTCGGCGAGTTCGGTCCGGCAGTCCGCGCAGTCCTCAAGGTGGGCTTCGAAACGTTGCGAATCCGCGGGGTCAAGCCCGCCGAGCACGTAGGCGCCCAGCAGCTGGTGCAGCTCAGAGGCGTTCACGGCTCCACCCCCATCTCGTCCAGGATGGTCCGCAGCGCCCGGACTGCGTAAAAGGCGCGGGACTTCACGGTTCCGCTGGGGATGTTCAGCTGCACGGCGGCCTCGTTGACGGTGAAACGGCGGTAGTGGAGCGCGACGAGGACATCGCGGTGTTCGGTACTGAGCCGCAGCAGCGCCTCTTCCATCAGCACACGGTTCAGGAGTTCATCCACGCGTTCCACGGCCTCGGAGGGATCGGCGAGTTCGCGTTCCATCACTTCGGCCGGGCGCCTTTGGGCTTTGCGGTAGTTGTCGATCATGATGTTCCGCGCGGTCCGGAACAGGTAGCTGCGGAGGCTTCCGGTGATGTCCGGGGCCTGCTGCCAGACCCGCAGCACGGTCTCCTGGACCACGTCCTCTGCCAGCTGCGGGTCGCGGGAGGCGCTGAGCACAAAACGGCGCAGGGCGGAGCCGTGTTCGCGGTAGATCGCGGCCACCACGTCCTCGTCCAGCGGCATGCCGCCCTCCTGTCCCTGATCCGGTCTGGTCTGCGGTTACAAATGCGGGCACACAGCTGTTCGTCCACACGATTACGTGCATCCACAGCGACGCTGCAGCTCCGCGTACATGCGATATAACGTCGGCGGACGGAAAACGGTTCACTTTGAACCATTCTTCACCCTGGTGCGTCGTACCGGTTAGCGTCCGGCGATCCGACGCCGGGCCCCAGCCGAGGAGGATCCCCATGAAACAGCATTTGGGCACAGGACTTGCCGCAGCGGCTCTCATAGCCGCACTTGCAGGCTGCGGCGGCAGCCCGGGAACCACCACCACAACCGCCGCTCCCACCACTCCGGCGGCCACCAGCCCGGCCGCCACGTCCGCCGCCACTCCATCAGCCACCTCAGCCGCCGTCGACCTCAAGACAGCATCCTCCAGCGCTGGCAACATCGTGGTGGATTCCGCGGGCATGAGCGTCTATTTCTTCACCAAGGACGTGAAGGATTCCGGCACCAGCGCCTGCACGGGAGCGTGCCTGACCGCGTGGCCACCGCTCCTCACCACCGCGGCCAAGCCTGCCGCAGAAGGCGTCACCGGCACGCTCGGGACAATCACGACGCCGGACGGGGCCAAGCAGGTGACCCTGAATGGACTGCCGCTGTACTACTTCGCGAAGGACAAGAATCCCGGCGACGTCCTGGGGCAGGGCGTCAACGACGTCTGGTACCTGGCCACGCCGGCCGGGGAAATCCGGACAGCGGCGTCAGGCTACTGACAGTTCAGGCGCTCACTGACGAACCGCCTACGGATGGATGCCGGGCAGCGGGACTGGAGGCGTGGGCGGCAGGGGCAGAGCCGGGGGCTGTCCCTCGCCGTTCAGCGGCGCCCCCGGTACACCCGGCGTGACGTTTTCAGTTAGCGGAAGGTCTGGCAGGGGCACTGCCGGCGCTGAAACCGATGGGGCCTGAGCGGGCTGCGTGGCTTGGCTGGAACCGGATCCCGGAGCGGCCGGAACCGGCACAGTGTCAGCCGTCCCGGCGGGTCCTACGGCAGGGACGGCGGGCTGGCCCGGTCCCGGAGCCGGGGTCTCCACCGGCGCGGGGGCAGACCCGCCGCCAACGGTGGACACGAAGGATGTTACTGCGTGGTTGACCTGGCCGATGGAATCCCGGATCCCCTGGTCGGAGGCCACGGCAACGGCGCCGCCGGCCGCCAGCGAAACGGCCACGGACAGCGTGGTGAGGGTGATCCTGCGCTTGGCACGACGGCGGGCGGCAAGCTCGTCGGTGGCCGCTGTGAGCTGGCCGGTTGCCTCGGCGAGGGCTACGGCGGGCTCTGACTGAGGGGAAGCCGCCACCGCCAGGTGACGGGTCGCTGCCGCGTGGCTCGGTGCAGGCGTCGGGACAACAGTCTGTGTCACGGCAGGAGTCTGTGTCACGGCAGGCCTCATAAGCGCGGCAACCGCATCGGAAGGTACCGGCCGCTCGGCTGCGAGCGCCTGGAGCTCCAGCAGAACGGGGTGGAGGACGCCGTCGTCGTCCAGCCCTGCCTCCAGCAGCAGCCGGTCAACAGACGCGTCGTCGCGGAAACCTTTGCGTGAGCCTGCGGTGTCACTCATGATCTGCCTGGTTTCTTCTAAGAGTCTGGTCCTTGAGGTTTTGCAGCGCCCTGCGTTGGAGCTGCTTGATGGCACCCTGGGACTTGCCCATGATGCCGGCCACCTGTTCGATGGATAAGTCCGCCACCACCCGCAGGGCCAGAACCTCGCGGTGTTCATCGGCGAGGCCTTCAAGCAGGGCAGCCGCGCCGCCGCTGTGGCCCAAGGCGTGGTCCTCCGCGGACGCCGTGCTCCGCCCGTCCTGCAGAGGGTCGTACGGAGTGAAGTCCGGCCGGCGTTCAACCCGCCGGTAGTAGTCCACCATCCGGGCGTGGGCGATGGAAAAAACCAACGACTTGGCGCCCTGAAGGCCGCCGGTCAACTCACCAATCTTGGGGAAAAACGCCAGGAACACATCCTGGGTGACAGCTTCGGGATCATCCACGCCACGGGCCTTGAGATAACCCAGGACCGCTCCGGACAAGGTTCGATAGACAGCGCCAAAGAGCACAGCCGGATCAGCACAGGCCGTGTCTGCAAATGTATCTATGTCTTCTTCGGCCAAAGTGTCTAGCACCAGTGGCTCCTCCATCCCGGGCAGCGTAGTCGCTCATCCCGGTATTCGGCGCGGCGTGCTCCGCTGCTGTCGGTCAGCTGCGGTCGGTCAGCTATCTGGCTGCCATGTGGACTGCGGGAATCCGGTCCGTCCGGAGCCGGTTCCCGCAGTCCACACTAGCTGAGCAGGTCCTAGTGGCCCGAAACGGCCGGAACGTCTACAACCTCGCCCGGCACGGCGGGAACAGCAGGAACGGCGGGAACGGAAGGCTCGCCGTCGACACCCGGAACTGCCGGCACGGCAGGAACAGCGGGCAGCTCGGGGCGCTCAGCCTTGGCGGCGGCAGAACCCTCGCCAGCAGCGTCGGCGTCGGCCGAGGCGGCACCCTGTGCAACGACGTCCGTGCAGAAAGCGTCAACGTTGCCTTCGCCCTCGGCGGCAATGACCAGCGACGAGAAGCCCTCGGAGGCTTCGTTCAGTCCACCGTTGGCGAAGGCGGTGCAGAGGCCAAAGGCTGCGGCACCTGCAGCGTCCACTGCGGTGCCGGCGGCGGCGGAGGCGTTGGCCTCGGCTGCGACCTCATCGTCGGAGACGGCTGCTTCGCCGGTTACTGCTGCATCACCGGAGGCGCTTGCGGAGGCTGACTCAGCAGAGTCAGCGGCCAGCTTCGGGGCCGGGGCGCCGAGCAGTTCGTGGGCGGTCTGCTGTGCGTCGGCCGGGAGGGCACCGGAAGCAGCTGCGACGCCGGTTCCACCGACGGCCAGGGTGCCCGCGGCGAGTACTCCGGCGGCGATTTTGCTGGTGGCGAGAACAGTGAACAACGACATATGACACTCCAAAACCTAGAGAACAATTCAGATCCGGCTCCGTGAGGAGCCCTTCACCCCCTACATCGCTGGCCGGACCGGGAAAGTTACGGCGCCTCCCAATCTTCTTTCGTGGCCCGGCTGCGGACCCATGGACCGCACTAGCATCGAGGCATGGCGATCACTCCGGAATCCGGAATTCATGCTGCGCCACGCCGACGAGCTTATCGATGGCCAGTACATCAACCACCCGGAGCTGCGGCCCATCGCGATGCGCTCCTGGCGTGGGCGGCGGCCCCCGAGGGCGTGGAGATCCAGATGCGGAAGGGCTACGTCTCGCTGCACAGCCCGCGCCGGAAGTTCGCCCAGGTCACCCGGACCACCAACACCGCCGTGGACGTCGCGCTCCGCCTCGACGCAGCCGCCGGAGGGCGTTTGGAAGCCTTGAAGGCCCGGACCGATGATCGCTTCGACCGCCGCGTCCGGCTCACGTCTGTGGACCAGGTGGATGAGGAACTGCTGGAAGTCCTCGCCAGGGCGCTGGACCAGAACACCTGACAGCTGGAACGACGGCGGGCCGGGTCGCCGGAAAACTTCCGACGAACCCGGCCCGGGACCGTGGTGAGGGTCCTACGCGTCGATCATCTCGTCGTCGTCCGCTTCCTCGAACTCAACGGCGGCGACGATTTCCTGGGTCTCCGGGTTGATCATGAACGCCTCTTCGTCGTCCTCCACCATGATGAAGTCGCCGTGGTCCGTGGTGAAGTGCCAGGCCAGCGTCTTCTCGCCGTCGTGCATGTAGTTGGGGTCACCCATGGTGATTTTCTGCAGCGTGTAGCCGGCGATGTCGCACAGTTCGCGGATGATGACCTCGAAATCCGGGGCGTCCTCCAGTGCTTCCTCATCGGCCGCGGCCTGGCGCTCCTCGAGGTTGGGGATGAGCGCAACCTGACGCTCGATGTAGGCGTCGAGCTCCTCGTCGTCGAGCACCAGCAGGCCCTCCTGGGACAGTAGCCAGGCGGCGTTGAGGGCCGTGATGTTTTCGGTTTCGAACGCCTCCTCGAACTCGCCGTCGAGCTCTTCAATGGTGCGCACGGCGTCGGTGGACTCTTCCTCGGTGTCCAGGTCGCCGTCGAGGTAGCGCTCTTCGTCTTCCTCGGACAAGGCATCAAACGCCGCAACGGTCCGGTTGAAGAGCTCCAGGTGGGCGGTTGCGCCCATCCCGGCGAGGCCCTCGCGGATGAGCGGGTCCACTTCGTCCCGGTCCGCGGTGAACACGTACTGGGCGAAACCGCCCTCCAAGGACTGCGTGACGTAGAAGTCAACGTAGTAGCTGCCGAGCGCCGCGGGCGCGATCTCGCCGGCGTCGAGCAGTTTCCCGTACATGGCGTTCACCACGTGAACGTTGGCATCTACAACCTCCTCGCTGCCTGCATCGATGCTGGCCTTCGTCAGGACGACGGGGTTCTGGCTCATGGTCATGGGATTCCTCACTGCTGAATGCCGGGTGCTGCTAGGGACACTTTCACGCTACGTCGGCGGGGGCGGCGCCGTGTTGAGGCGGAAGTGAACGTCAGGCGAAGTTTCAGGCTCCCGCCGGGCGAACTAAGATGAAGCAGATAACCTCCGATCGGACACGGCACCCCCGTGGCCAGCTGAAAGTAGCGCGCACCATGCCATCCCAACCGGACGAGAGTGCGGCACTGGCAATACAGACCCCCGCCATTAACGACCGCTCCCTCGCGGCCGGGTTGGCGTATGCCATGGGCAGCCGGGTTGCCGGAATGTCGTTCGACGCCGCCACCGGGCTGATGCTGGGCAAGGTCCGGGGAGGTGCCGATGTCCCCTACTCCACCACGGCCAAGCTGGTGCGGAAATCGGGCGGCTGGAGCTGCACCGTGGGTGTCTGCAGCTGCCCCGTCCGCAAGGACTGCAAGCACGTGGCCGCGCTGCTGTTCGCCGCCGAGGACAACCCGGCCATCCGCGTCCAGCTCCTGGCCCCGGCTGAAGTTTCCCGGCTTTCCCGCCAACCCGCCAACCTGGACCTGGCCGACTGGGAGCAGGCCCTCAGCCCGCTCATTTCGCAGCCGGGCATCACCCAGTCCATCAGCGGCATCCCGCTGGCCCTCCAGTTCGAGATCGAGGAACCGGCGCCGCACTTCTCCTACACAGGCCGCCGCGACCCGCTCCGCAGCGTCCGCCAGCTCAAGGCCCGGCCCGTGATCATGGGCGCCAAGGGCAAGTGGATCCGCGGCGACGTCTCCTGGAACACCCTGAGCTACCTGAACTTCCGCCGCGAATGCAACGAGGCGCACATCGAGTGGATGCAGGCATTCCTGGCCGCACACACCGCCGCCGCCAACCGGGTTCATAACTCCTCCGCGCTGTGGCTGGGCCTGAACACGTTCGCCGGGAAGAACATGTGGGGCCTGCTCGTCGACGCCAAAAAGATCGGCCTCGCCTTGGTTCACAGCCGCGGCACTGAGCCCGTGCGGCTCGCGGAGTCTCCCGCCGCCGTCGGGCTTAATTTGAGCCGATACGGCTCGCCTTCCAGTGACGCCGGCAATCCCGCCACTGCCACCCCGGAGGTCGCTCCCGGCACAGTAGCTCCCGGCACAGGGGCCGACGACGGCGGGCTGGAGCTCGCGCCCACCATCACCGTTGAGGGGGAAGACGTTGATCCGGCGTCGGTGGGGACCATTGGCCGCCCCGCGCACGGCATTTTCCTGACCACGGGCGGGGAGGCTTTGCCCGGTGTGTCCGCGGAGAATGTGATCACGCTGGCCCCGCTGGAGAGCGGGCTGAGCGAGGAGCTGCTGACCTTCGTCACGGCCGGCAGCACGCTGCACATTCCGGCGAAGGACGAGACGCGCTTCCTCACCGGCTTCTACCCGAAGCTCAAGCAGGCAGCCCGGGTCACGGCGACGGACGAGTCGGTGGCTCTGCCCGCCCTGGCCCTCCCGACCCTTTCCCTGCTGGCCAACTACGGCGCGGACCACCGGGTCCGGCTGCACTGGGAATGGCACTACAAGTCCGGAAACCTGGTCACGGCCCAACCGCTGTGGCGGCACCCCGGCGACCACGGCTACCGCGACGACACCGCCGAGGCCCGCATCCTGGAGGGCATCGGCCAGCCGTGGAACGTTGTTCCAGCCCTGGGCGAATCGGCCACCGGCGGCTGGGGCACGCCCCGCCTGTCCGCGTCCGCCGAACTGAACGGCCTGGACACGCTGGCGTTCACCGAGGACGTCCTGCCCGAGCTCCGCAACGCGCCGGACGTATCGGTGGACACTGCCGGCGACATCGCCGACTACCGCGAGGCCGAGGAAGCGCCGGTCGTTTCCATCTCCACGAAGGCCACCGAACAGCGCGACTGGTTCGACCTTGGCATCCAGATCTCTTTGGAGGGGCAGCCGGTTTCTTTTGCCGCCGTATTCTCCGCGCTTGCCGCAGGCCAGACCAAGATGCTGCTGCCCAGCGGCGCCTACTTCTCGCTGGACCTCCCCGAACTGCACCAGCTGCGCGCCCTGATCGAGGAGGCCCGCTCGCTGCAGGACAACAAGGATGCCCCGCTGCAGATCAGCCGTTTCCAGGCCGGGCTCTGGGACGAGCTCGCGCAGCTGGGCATCGTGGACGAGCAGGCAGCAGCCTGGCGTGAGGCCGTGGGCGGGCTGCTTGAAGGCGGGATCAACGGGCTGCCGCTGCCTGCCTCGCTCAATGCGGAGCTCCGGCCGTACCAGCTGGAAGGCTACAACTGGCTCAGCTTCCTGTATCGGCACAGCCTGGGCGGGATCCTCGCCGACGACATGGGCCTGGGCAAGACCGTGCAGGCACTCGCCCTGATGTGCGCCGCGAAGGAACAGGCTGCTGAGCTTGCGGCGGCTGGCACGGCTCCGGGTTCAGCAGCGGGCGCGCCGGCTCAAGTAGCAGCGTCCGACGTTCCGGCGTCCGACGGCGGGACTCCCTTTTTGGTGGTTGCCCCCACCAGCGTCGTGGGCAACTGGGCGGCGGAAGCCGCACGCTTCGCTCCCGGCCTCACGGTCCGTATCGTGAGCGAAACGTTCGCCAAAAACAGCCAGGACGCGGCCGTTGAACTCGCCGGCGCGGACATCGTGATCACGTCCTACGCGCTGTTCCGGATCGACTACGATTCCTATGCCTCCAAGACCTGGGCGGGTCTGGTGCTCGACGAAGCCCAGTTCGTGAAGAACCACCAGTCCAAGGCCTACCAATGCGCGCGGAAGCTGCCCGCGGCGTTCAAGCTGGCCATCACCGGCACGCCGTTGGAGAACAACCTCATGGAGTTCTGGGCGCTGACCTCCATCGTGGCGCCGGGCCTGTTTTCAAGCCCCAAGCGGTTCGCTGAGTACTACCAGAAGCCGGTGGAAAAGAACGGCGACAAGGGGCAGCTGGACAAGCTCCGCCGTCGGGTCCGCCCGCTGATGATGCGCCGCACCAAGGACCAGGTCATCAAGGACCTGCCGCCCAAGCAGGAGCAGATCCTGGAGGTGGTGCTGAACCCGCGCCACCAGAAGGTCTACCAGACGCATCTGCAGAGGGAACGGCAGAAGATCCTGGGCCTGATCGAGGACGTGAACAAGAACCGGTTCACCATCTTCCAGTCCCTGACCCTGCTCCGCCAGCTCAGCCTGGACGCGTCGCTGGTGGATCCGTCGCTGTCCGGCGTCCGCTCCAGCAAACTGGACGTGCTGTTCGAGCAGCTGGAGGACCTGGTGGCCGAGGGCCACCGGGCGCTGATCTTCAGCCAGTTCACCGGGTTCCTGGGCAAGGTCCGCGAGCGGCTTGTGGAGGAGAAGATCGAGTTCTGCTATCTCGACGGCGGCACCCGGAACCGAACCGACGTCGTCAACGAATTCAAGAACGGCAGCGCGCCGGTGTTCCTGATTTCTTTGAAGGCCGGCGGATTTGGGCTCAACCTGACCGAGGCCGACTACGTTTTCCTACTCGATCCCTGGTGGAACCCCGCGTCCGAGGCGCAGGCCGTGGACCGGACGCACCGGATCGGGCAAGCTCGGAATGTCATGGTCTACCGGCTGGTGGCCAAGGACACGATCGAGGAAAAGGTCATGGCGCTGAAGGCCCGGAAGTCGCAGCTGTTCGCGGATGTGATGGAGGGCGACGCCCTGTCCAGCGGGTCGATCACGGCCGAGGACCTCGCGGGGCTGTTCAAGGACTGAGCGCGATCAAGGCCTAACTGCAGGCTGTCAGGATACCGGCGATCGCGTCGTGCTCGGCCTGGGTGACCCACAGGCTGTAGTTGGCCTTCACGGCGGTCTGGCGGGCTACGTATTCGCACCGGAACGCCTTGTTTGGCGGGAGCCAGGTGGCCGCATCCTTGTCGCCCTTGGCGCTGTTGGTTGCCCCGTTGGCAGCCAGGAGGTTCAGGGGATCGTTGGCCAGCTGCCTGCGCTGTTCGGCGCTGAGCTGCTGGGCGCCCTTTTGCCAGGCGTCGCTGAGGGCGATGAGGTGGTCGATCTGGACGGCGGAGCTGGTGGTGTTGCCGCGGACGAAGTTGATGGTTGTGCCGGTGTACTTGTCGGCCAGCGTACCGGTGGCAACGACGCAGTTCTGTGTACCGGGCTTGAACGTCTCGCCGTCGAGGTCCCTGGCGAGGATGTCGTTTCGGGTATCGCAGCCGTTCCGGTCGACGTCCGCCCACGGGGGGCCGAATTCCTCGCGGGTGTAGCCGGTCTTGGGTGCGCGCCCCTTCACCGGGATAGTCTCCAGCTGGGCGAGGGCCGTTGCCACGTCGGCTGGGCTCACAGATAATTCGCCGGCGTTGCCCGACGGCGGTGCTTCCCTGACAGCTTCGGCCGCCTTGTTTGCGGCCTGCGTTGCGGCCTGGGCTGCGGCGTCACAACCGGTGAGGGCGCTGGAGAGAAGCAGAGTGGTGAACAGCGTCAGTGCCTTGGTGGCGGCGGAGCGGTTGATGGTTATGTCCTTCAGGAGTGCGGCGGAGGTGAACACGCTACTGGCGCGGGACGTTCTCACCTCTCATGCCGGGGTGTGGAGTCTGTCACCCGACCCGTCACGCTGGCCCGCATGCCTGGGCCGGCTGGGACTCGGAAGCCTCGCCGGGGCGCTTGAGAGCCGGAAGGCCCTGCGTTTGGGGAAGATTCCGAAATTCCTTTCGGGTGGTCACGCTGCCAACCTAAAATGTCGTACCCCCTCGACATGATGGAGGTATGGACAACACCGCAGCGGCAGAGATTCTGGAGACCATCGCGGCCTCTGCTCTGCAGATGGCCGGCATGCTTCGTGGGACGGCCGCCTGCCCAGCTGCATCTGGTCCCGCTGATGCCCCTTCAGTGACTGGTCCGTCCGCGACGGGTGGGGACCAGGCTCGCTGGCAGGCTGAGCTTTGCCTGACCGTCTTGTCGGGGACCGTGGGGATGGAAGCCATGTTCGCTGCCGTGAAGGTCCATGCCGCCAGCGGTTACGACGAGGCCGCCCAGACCATCGCGGCGCCCATCACTTCCCCTCAGGAGCAGACCGCCCAGGACATGGGCATCGTGGCCGAGGTCGCCTGCGCCCTGACCGTCAGTGAACGCACGGGTGACGCGCTGCTGGGCGAAGCACACCGCCTGACCACCGCTCTGCCATTGACCCTCGCCGCCCTGGAAGCAGGGACCATTTCGTGGCAGCACGCCCGGATCATGGCCGACGAAACCCTCAACCTGGACCCCGTGGGTGCCCGGGCGTTGGAAGCGCATTTCCTGGACCCGGACGCGCCCAGCACGGCGAGGGGTGGCCCGGCCGGGGAGATGATCCCGTCCCGGTTCCGCGCCAAAGCCCGGACCTGGCGCGAACGCCACCACCCGGACAGCATCGAAAAACGCCACACCCGCAGCGCGGCGGACCGGCGGCTTGAGTACTCTCCGGACCGGGGCGGCATGGCCTGGCTCTCCGCCTACCTCCCGGCCGATCAGGCCTCCGGGATCTGGGGCCGCGCCACCACCGCCGCCCGAGCCTTGCAGGGCCCCACCGAGTCCAGGACCCTCGCTCAGCTCCGCGCCGACAGCGCCGCGGCTTGGCTTCTGGGCGGGCATGCCGATCTGATCCCGTCACCCAAAGCCCAGGTCCTCGTGACCGTGCCGGTGTTTGCGCTGATGGGCCTGACTGATGAACCCGCGATGCTCGATGGGTACGGGCCCATCCCGCCGTCCTTGGCCCGCGCCCTCGTCGCCGACGGCGCCGATTCGCTCCACCGCGTCCTGACCGACCCCCGCGACGGAGCACCGCTGGAAATCGGCCGTGACAGCTACCGGATCCCCAAAGCGATGCGCCAATGGCTTAGATTGCGGGATGGGAAGTGCCCGTTCCCCGGCTGCAGCAACCAGTCCCTGGACAACGAAGCCGACCACCTCCTCGCCTGGCACCAGGGCGGAACCACCGGGGTCAGCAATCTCGGTCAGCCTTGCCCAAAGCACCACCGGCTCAAACACACCACACCCTGGAAACCCACCACGGCGAGTTCCTCCGAACCACCCGGCTGGATTTCACCCACAGGCCGCCACTACGCCAGCGAACACCCCGACTGGGAACCACCCATCTGGCCAAACCAGATAGTGAACCAACTCCCCAGTAAGGAACCTGGCCCCGCCCTGCCCGAAAGCCATCTGCCGGCAGACCCAGAGCCGGAGCGGAAATGGCTGCGCCGCCTCCAAGAAGCAGAGCCGGCACCTTTCCCATGCGCACCCGACTTCCTCTGGCTGACACAACAGCCTGGGGCCGGTGCGGCACCTCCAGTCCCCTGCGCTAACACTGGCTGAGCCCTGTCACGCAGCCGGGAAGCAGCTGTGGGAAAGCACTTTCCCGCATATGCTGTAGGGAATTCTGACTTCGCATCCACCTGGAGATTCCCGTGCGCACCGAAGCCGCCGCTTCAGATTCAATCCGTGAACCTGCAGCATCCAGCGTCTCGCCACTCAGCGCTGATGCCTTCAGGATTCCCTACCGGGATCCCATCTGGGACGGCCCCACAGATCCCGTCCTGGTACCCGACCACCTGACCGGCGAGTGGGTGCTTTTCTACACGCAGCGACGGGCCATGGAAACCGGGCTGACCGGCGTCGAGTGGGTCCACGGCACGGCCATTGGAGTGGCCCGCTCATCCGACGGCGGACTCACTTGGGCGTATCAAGGAACCCTGGACGGACTGGTTCCGCCGAGAACCGAACTGCCTGCCACCTTGTGGGCGCCCGACGTCGTCCGGATCGGCGACCAGTGGATCATGTACCTGACAGTACTCGGCGGCGTCCGTACGGACTGGACCGGCACCGCATCCATTGTCCAGCTCGCCAGCCGGGACCTGGTTACCTGGGAACACCTGGGGCCTATCGATCTGGACTCCCCTCGCGTCATCGATGCGGCCGTGGCCCATTGCGGAGACGGTCTGCATCGGCTCTGGTAAAAGGACGAGGCCCGCAGATCTAACACGTACAGTGCGGTAACCAGCACGCCTGCCGATCCGACGTCGTGGGTTCTTGAAGGGCTGGCGCTTCCGGGGCGCCCCCACGAGGGACCCAAGGTGTTCAAGCTTGGAGGCCAGTTTTGGATGATCGTGGACGAATGGCGCGGGCAGGCGGTCTACCGTTCTGAGGATGCCTCTGGTGGCTGGACCCGACAGGAGTACCTTGACGGCCTCATCCTGACAGCGGACCCCAAGAGCCACCTCAGCCACATTCGGGCCGCAGTGCTGGAAGTGCAGGACGGCACCTTGCTCTACTCACACAGCTGACCAGTCTCGTGCAGGGCGGCGATGTCTCGACCGCCGCAAATGCGTGGTCAAGAAACTGCCGGCATGCCGTCAGATGAGCCCCTGCGCGAGCATGGCGTCAGCCACCTTGACGAAGCCGCCGATGTTGGCGCCCAGCACGTAGTTGCCCGGGTCGCCGTACTCGTCCGCGGTTGAAGCGCAGCGGTGGTGGATGCCCACCATGATCTCGGTGAGCCGCTGTTCTGTGTGCTCGAAGGACCAGGAATCGCGGCTGGCGTTCTGCTGCATCTCGAGCGCCGACGTCGCCACGCCGCCTGCGTTCGCGGCCTTGCCCGGCCCGAACAGCACACCGGCATCCTGGAACACCGAGACGGCGTCGCGGGTGGACGGCATGTTGGCGCCTTCGCCGACGGCGACCAGGCCGTTGCGGACCAAACGCGCGGCAGCATCGCCGTCGAGCTCGTTCTGCGTGGCGCACGGCAGCGCCACCGTTGCGTCGACATCCCACACCGATCCGGCTTCCACATAGGAAACGCCGGGACGGCGCACTGCGTAATCCTTGAGGCGCCCGCGTTCAACTTCCTTGACCTCGCGGAGGAGCGCGACGTCGATTCCCGCCTCATCGACGATGTATCCGGAGGAGTCGGAGCAGGCCACCACGCTGGCACCGAGCGTCTGCGCCTTGGCAATGGCGTTGATGGCCACGTTGCCGGAACCCGACACCACCACCCGCTGCCCGTCGAAGGAGGACCCACGGGTTTTCAGCATCTCCTGGGTGAAGATGACGGTGCCAAAGCCGGTGGCTTCCGGCCGCACCAGGGAGCCGCCCCAGGACATGCCTTTCCCGGTGAGGACGCCGGATTCGTAGCGGTTGGTGATGCGCTTGTACTGCCCGAAGAGGTAACCGATCTCACGGCCGCCGACGCCGATATCACCGGCGGGTACATCGGTGTACTCGCCGATGTGCCGGTAGAGCTCGGTCATGAACGACTGGCAGAACCGCATCACTTCGGCATCGCTGCGGCCGCGAGGGTCGAAGTCCGAGCCGCCCTTGCCGCCGCCGATGGGCATGCCGGTGAGGGCGTTCTTGAAGATCTGCTCAAAGCCCAGGAACTTCACAATGCCCAGGTAGACAGAGGGGTGGAAGCGCAGGCCGCCCTTGTAGGGGCCAAGGGCGGAGTTGAATTCGACCCGGAAGCCACGGTTGATCTGCACGCGGCCAGAATCGTCGGTCCACGGGACGCGGAAGATGATCTGGCGTTCGGGCTCGCAGAGCCGCTCCAGGATCGCGGCTTCAAGCAACTCGGGGTGCCGGTCGTGGACGGGGCCAAGGCTCTCAAAGACCTCGGTCACTGCCTGGTGGAATTCAGCTTCACCTGGGTTCCGCGCCAGTACCGTATTCCGGATGGCCTCAAGCCGAGCGTCCACGCCTTCTCCTCTAGTTCAGCAGTTATTCCATGTCATGATAGCAAAATTTCATTTTGCGGAATTTTGGGCGACGAGCGTCACACACCTCAACGGCTGACCGGCTGCTGAAGCCAGGGCCTCGTGGGTGTTTGGCCCAGCCTGTCGTTGAATTCCTGGGCTTCCCGGTAGTAGTCCAGCAGGCTCAGCTGGGAAGCGGCTCCCGGGTCCAGGATGACAACTGCCCGGCGGTGCAGCTGGAGCACCGACGCGGGGCAGTGGGCGCTGACCGGCCCTTCCACCATGGCCCGGACAGCGGCGGCCTTGTTCTCGCCCATCGCCACCAGCACTGCCAGTTTGGCGTCGCGGATGGTCCCGAGACCCTGCGTCAGGCACAGCCGCGGAACATCGCCGTCGGAAAAGAACCGCGCGTTGTCAGCCCGCGTGGCCCCGGCGAGGGTCTTCACCCTTGTGCGGGAAGCCAGTGACGACGTGGGCTCGTTGAAGCCTATGTGGCCGTTGGCGCCGATGCCCAGGATCTGAATGTCCACACCCCCGCCGCCGGCAATGGCTGCGTCATAACGGTCAGCTTCGGCCACCAGGTCCGGCGCGTCCCCCTGCGGGGTAAAGAGCCGTTCCAGGGGCAGGTCCACCTGGTCGACGAACTCCCGCCGGATGGTGGAGTAGTACGACTGGCCGCGTTCCGGCGGCAGGCCCGCGTATTCGTCCAGCGTGAAGCCGGTGACCTGGCTGAAGCTGAGTTGCTCTTCGCGGTGCCGCCGGATGAGCTCCTGGTAGGTGGATCGCGGGGAGCCGCCGGTGGCCAGCCCCAGCACGGCAGGACCCTGGCGGACCCTGGCCTCGATGATGTCGGCCGCCCGGGCTCCTACGTGATCGGCGGACTCACACAGAACTATCTGCACGGTCATTCCTTTCCTGCGTTTGTGGTGTGCCGGCGCGGTAGGCCTGCACGAGTTCAAGTTCTTCGGTGGTCACCAGCACGTCCGCCCGGAAACCCTGGGCAATGGCTCCCACCCGGTTGGGGCCAGGCCGATCCAGGCCCATCAGCCGCGCCGGGGTTGAGGTAGCCGCCATGACGGCATCGGCCAGGGGAACGCCCCATTCAACGCAGCGGCGCACGTTTTCCAGCAGCAGGCTCGTCGCCCCGGCGATCGCCCCGGGACCGGCGTCGGGACCGGCGTCGGCGGTGCCGGCCAGCCGTGCCACACGGTCCTGGACCAGCACGTCCAGGCTGCCGAGAGTGTAGTGGCCGTCGGACATGCCCGCCGCTGCCATCGCATCCGTAATGAGCGCAATGGAGCGGGGTCCCACCAGCCCGAAGACCATGCGGACGATCTCCGGGTCCAGGTGCACGCCGTCGGCAATCAGTTCCAGCACCATCTGCCCGGGTGACTGTTCGGCCGCCTGCAGCAGGACCGCAATGGGCCCGGGCGTTCGGTGGCCCAGCGGGGGCATCCGGTTGAACAGATGCGTGGCCGACCACGGGCCGCCAACCCCACCGTTTGCGCCGCCCAGGACTTCCCTGGTGCGGGAAGCCGTGGCGGCGGTGTGGCCCAGGGAAGGCACGACGCCGTGATCCCGGCAGAGCTGCACCAGCTCGGCAAAGTGCGGGGTTTCCGGAGCAAGAGTCAGTGACCGCACGGTCCCTCGTCCCGCCTCAAGCCACTGCTGCAGGAGCGCCGGGTCGCCGTCGATGATGGCTGCCGGGTCCTGGGCCCCACACATGCTTGTGGTGATGAACGGCCCTTCCAGGTGCAGGCCGGCCAGGGTGCCGTCCTGCACCAGGTCCCGCAGCACAGCGATCTGTTCCAGTAGCACCTGCGACGGCGCCGAGACGAGCGAGGCGAGTACCGACGTCGTGCCCTGCGCTGCGTGGTGGCCGGCAGCCAGGCGTGCACCATCCGCATCCGCGGAGAAAGTGTGCCCCACGGCACCGTGGCAGTGCACGTCCACGAGCCCGGGCAGGATCAGCGGCACTTGCCGGATGGCGACGCCCATACCGGCCGGCAGGTCCGCCGTCGGGCCGCACCACACGATGTTCCCTCTGGCTATCACCACGGCGCCGTCGTCGATAACTTCGTCACCCGGGCGGCCGGTAACGAGACGGCCCCGCAGCCCCACCCCGCCGTCGGCGTCCAGGGTCACCGGCCGGTCAGCTGGCATCGGCTTTGGCCATTGAGCCGTTCTCGTCGTTTTCATCTTCGCGGCCCATGGTGCGCAGGTTCCAGCGACGGATCACAAAGCGGAACACCACGTAGTACACCGCGGCGTAGACCAGCCCGATGGGGATCAGCCACAGCGGATTCTGTGCGATGCCGAAGTTCAGGACATAGTCGATCGCTCCTGCTGAGAAGCCGAACCCGTGATGGATGCCGAGGAAGTTGACCAGCATCATGGACGTCCCGGTCAGGAAGGCGTGGACGACGTACAGCGGCCAGGCCACAAACATAAACGAGAATTCCAGCGGTTCAGTGATCCCGGTGAGGAAGGCCGTGAGACCGGTGGAGAGCATCACGCCGCCCACGATCTTCTTCTGCGACGGCTTTGCTTCCTGCCAGATGGCGAGGGCGGCTGCGGGCAGGGCGAACATCATGATGGGGAAGAATCCGGTCATAAAGACGCCAGCGGTGGGGTCCCCGGCGAAGAACCGGTTCAGGTCGCCGTGGGCGCCGTTGTAGTCGCCGATGATGAACCAGACGATGGAGTTCAGGATGTGGTGCAGGCCCAGCGGAATGAGCAGCCGGTTGAGTGTGCCATAGACCCCGCTGCCCACCACGGTGTTGTCCGCAACCGTGTTGCCCACCGCTGTCAGCCCGTTATTGAACAGCGGATACAGCAGCGCCATGGCCACGCCGATCACGATCGCGGCGAAGGACGTCAGGATGGGCACAAGGCGGCGGCCCGCAAAGAAGCCCAGCCAGTCCGGCAGGGTGGTGCGGTGGAAACGCTGCCAAAGCAACGCCGTCGTCAGGCCCATCACAATGCCGGCCAGCACGCCGTAATTGATGACGGGATCCTTGCCGCCCTCCGGGGCGGCTCCCAGCACTAGCGGGGCCATGACCTTGAAGACGTTGGTCAGGACCAGGTATCCGACGACGGCGGCAAGGGCCGTGGAACCGTCACCCTTTTTGGCGAAACCGAAGGAGATACCGACGGCGAAGAGCAGCGGCAGGTTCTCGAACAGGGCGCCGCCGGCGGCGCCGATGACCTGGGCGACGGTGGTCAGGGATTCGAACCTGCCCAGCAGGTCGTCTTGGCCCAGGCGCAAAAGCAGCGCCGCGGCGGGGAGGGCGGCGATGGGGAGCATAAGGCTGCGGCCGAAGCGCTGCATGTTCTGCAGCGCTTTTCCGCTGCCCTTGCCCTTGCTCGGGGCCGGAGCGGCCAGCGGGCCGGCCCCGGCGGAAGCTGATGGGTTTTCCGTGGTCATGATGTTCCTCGTCTCGAAGAGGGTGGTGCTTGTGCGTGGATGCTTGATTCAGTAGAGTCTAGCTAACTGGTTATAACCAGTGACAACCATCACTGTGAAGGGCGCCGACCTCAGTTGTCAACCTCAAGCCGTAAAAAAGCTTCCGGACCCGGCGTCATTCACCGCGAAACGAACTCAGGAGTGGACATGTCCAAAGCAGAAATCATCCTCGCCGCCCTTGGCGGCGCCGACAACGTCGAAGAAATCGAAGGGTGCATCACCCGCCTTCGCACCGAGGTGGTGGACTCCTCCCGGGTTGACGAGGCCGCCCTCAAGGCCGCGGGTGCCCACGGCGTCATGATGTCCGGCACGGTGGTCCAGGTGGTTGTGGGTCCCGAAGCCGAAAGCCTCGCCGAAGACATCCAGGACCTGATGTGAGCAGTCCTGAGGTGAGCACGCCTGACGTGAGCACGGAAGCACCAGCCCAGGTCATCAGCGTTGTCTCCCCCCTGCCGGGCCGGCTCATTCCCCTGAACGAGGTGCCGGACCCCGTATTCGCCAAGGGGCTTGTAGGTGGCGGCGCCGCCGTAGTTCCCGACGACGACGCCGGCGTCCTCACCGCCGTCGCACCGCTGGACGGCCGGGTCATCAAGGTCATGCCCCACGCCTACATCGTCCAGCACGCGTCCGGGCCCGCCGTGCTGGTCCACGTCGGCATCGACACCGTCGGCCTGAAGGGCGAGGGCTTCACCGTGCTCGCGCAAAAGGGGGACCAGGTCCGCGCCGGCGACCCCATGATCACCGTGGACGTCACACTGGTCCGCTCAAAGGACCTGAGCATGTGCAGTCCCGTGGTGATCCTGGACAGCGCGGCGGACGCCATCGAACCTCCGGCCTCCGGTGGCCGGGTGGAATCAGGCGGCCACCTGTTCAAAATTCCCGGAAAATAGGAGACATGGATACGGCAGGGGAACTAAAACACGTCTGGGTCCGCAGGCAACTCCAGCAACTGGTGGCCACCACAATGCGGCCCGGCGATGCCCTGCTGGGTGAGCGCCAGCTGGAGGAGCAGTTCGGAGTCTCCCGGATCACGGTGCGCCGTGCCATTTCGGACCTGGTCCAGGACGGCGCATTGGTGCGGATCAAGGGGAAAGGCACGTTCGTCTCCCACGGGCTGGTGCGTTCCACCCTGCACCTGGCCTCGTTCAACGAGGACATGCGGGCAGCCGGATTCGAACCCAGCACACGGGTCATCAACGCCTGCACGGCAGTGCCGCCGGCGGCGGCCGCCGATCACCTCGGCCTGGCGCCCGGGGAAGCTGCCTATCGCGTCCGCAGGCTGCGGCTCGCGAACGGCGCTCCCGTCAGTGTGGACGAATCGTGGCTGCCGCCCGCGCTGGTCCCCGGGCTGCTCTCGGAAGACCTGACGGGGTCCCTTTACCGGGCCCTTGGCGCCGCAGGGCACCCGGTGCAGCATGCGGAACAGACCGTCGAGGCCGCCGCCGCCCCTGACGAGACCGCCGCGCTGCTGGACATCGAACCGGGGGCACCTGTCCTGCTCTTCCGGCGCCGTTCGTTCACCGGCCAGGAGGACCCCGGCACGCCCATCGAATACGCCGTCTCAACGTACCGCTCCGACCGGTACCAGGTGTCCATGCGGCTGGGCGCGGGCTAAGCCAACACTGCTGGCGTCGCACCAATGCCTCTGGCTCCATGGCTCCCCGCCCTCTGATGCCCCAACTGAGTAGCGGTATCAGCCGTTTTGGACCCTCAAAACGGCACTTGACGCTACTCAGTTGGGTGGGCGGGCACCTGCCGTGAAACCATACGGACCATGGCCCAGAAGATTGCGTACCAGGGTGAGCCCGGCGCCAACTCCAATATCGCGTGCATGCAGATGTTCCCCCAGCTGGAAAGCATTCCCTGCGCCAGCTTCGAGGACGCCTTCGAGCTTGTCTCCGGCGGCGAGGCGGAGCTGGCGATGATTCCGATTGAGAACTCGATCGCCGGCCGGGTGGCGGACATCCACATCCTGCTCCCCCAGTCGAACCTGCAGATCGTGGGCGAGTTCTTCCTGCCCATCCACTTTGACCTGCTGGGCATTCCGGGCAGCACCATCGAGGCGGCCACGGAGGTCCACAGCCACATCCACGCCCTCGGCCAGTGCCGCCGCCTGATCCGGGAGGCCGGACTGCGTCCGGTCATTGCCGGGGATACCGCCGGTTCCGCCCGGGAGGTCCGCGAGTGGAACGACCCCACCAAACTGTCCCTCGCTCCCCCGCTCGCCGCCGAGATCTACGGCCTTGAGGTGCTGGCGTCGCGGGTCGAGGACGACCCGTCCAACACCACCCGTTTTGTGGTCCTGGCGCGGGAAAAGGAACTGCCCACCCGCGAAGAGCTGCCCGGACCGGCGGTGACCAGCTTTGTGTTCCGCGTCAGGAACGTCCCGTCGGCGCTGTTCAAGGCGCTGGGCGGATTTGCCACGAACGGCGTGAACATGACGCGGCTGGAGAGCTACATGGTGGGCGACGAATTCGCCGCCACGATGTTCATGGTGGACGTCGAAGGACACCCCGAGGACCTGCCGTTGCGCCTGGCCCTTGAGGAACTGGATTTCTTTACCACCGAAGTCCGCATCCTGGGTGTCTATCCCGCTGCCGAGTTCCGGACCGCGCAGACAGTCACTACCTGATCGCTGGCCGCTGGAAACGGGAGGGGGATTCTCGAAGTCGGGACCGCGGACCGATGCCCCGCCGGTCAGGCCTCCTTGGGCAGCTTGCCCTTCTCATGGAGCACTAGGAGGGGAGCGAAAAACGCGGCGAGTTCCGCCGTCGCGCCCACTGGCAGGACATTGGCCACGTACTGGTCCGGCCGCACCACCACCACCACGCCGCCGCGGTCCAGGCCGCGGAGCTCGAAGATGTCAGCTGCGGGATCGGTGGCGTAAACCTTCTCGTAGTCAGTCAGCTGGAACGGCCCGACTGACGGCTTGAACGCCGCCGGAACAGACCCGATATCAACGTTTGTGTGGTCCTGCTGGTAGATGACCTTCACGTCGAACCACGCGTCCCGGTCAGCGCCCGACGGCGTTGCGGCCAGCGGCGATTCCGCCGAGTTCGCGATCCACTCGGCGAAGTCGGCGACGGACGACGGCGACGCGTGCTGTCCCGCCGTCGGCTGTCCGGCATCCTGTTGTTCCGCCGTCGGCCGTTCTGTGGGCGGCGACGCCGTCTGGGGTGCTGCCGCGTCGGCGAAGACGTAGATTCGCCACCGGCCGTCCGCCGTGGCGTGGTGGCCGAGATGCATCGGGTTGCCGTCGCACACCCGCACCACGGGCGCGGACTTGAACCGTTTGCCGATGGGGAAACCGGCGGCCAGGTGCTGGTGCACCGGTTCTGCGGTAATCATGGACGGCGTGTACTGGGTCATGAAGCCCGCGGGGAACTCGGCGGTGCTGACGTAGAAGTCCTCAAGCTCGGAGGGGTTCGCAAACTCCTCGGGCTTCTTCGCCATCATGGTGGACCACTCTTTGTCGAAGTCGATCAGGTTCTTCGCCACCACCTGGCGCTCGGCCGAGTACGTGGCCAGCAGGCTTGCCGGGCTGCGGCCCTCGAGCACATGGCCGAGCTTCCAGCCCAGATTGAAACCGTCCTGCAGCGAGACGTTCATGCCCTGGCCAGCCTTGGCGCTGTGCGTGTGGCAGGCATCGCCGGTGATGAACACGCGGGGTGTGCGCGTCCCGCGCTGGTTCGGAAGGACGTCGTCGAACCTGTCCGTGAGGCGGTGGGCAACCTCATACACGCTGTGCCAGGCGACGTTGCGGACGTCCAGGGTGTAGGGGTGCAGGATGGTGTTCGCGTGGCCGATGATTTGCTCGATGGTAGTGCTGCGCACGGCCCCGTGGTCCTCCGGCGCGACCTCACCGAGGTCAACGTACATGCGGAAGAGGTGCCCGCCTTCGCGCGGGATCAGCAGGATGCTGCCGCCCGCACCGGACTGGATGGCGCATTTTGTGCGGATGTCGGGGAAGTCTGTGACGGCGAGGACGTCCATGACTCCCCACGCGTGATGGGCCTGGTCGCCGGCCATGGTGCAGCCGATCGATTCGCGCACCTTGCTGCGTGCGCCGTCCGCGCCGACGACGTACCTGGCGCGGACCACCCGCACCTGGCCCTCCTCAGGTCCTGAAGTGTGGACGAGCCTCACAGTGACGGGGTAGTCGCCGTCGCCTATATCGAGGCTGCGGAACTCATAGCCGTAGTCGGGCGACATCCGCGCTGGCGCGTTGGCCATGTACTCGGCGAAGTAGTCCAGCACGCGGGCCTGGTTGACGATGAGGTGCGGGAACTCGCTGATGCCCGTGGGGTCGTCCGGCGTGCGGGCGGCGCGGGCGATCCGGGAATGGTCGGCGGGGTCCGGTTTCCAGAACGCCATTTCGGTGATGCGGTACGCCTCGGCGATGATGCGCTCGGCGAAACCGAAAGCCTGGAAGGTCTCGACGCTGCGGGCCTGGATGCCGTCCGCCTGGCCGATGACGAGCCGCCCTGGGCGGCGCTCCACGATGCGCGTGGTGACGCCGGGGAACCGGGAGAGCTGGGCCGCGGCGAGCATGCCCGCAGGGCCGGTGCCCACGATGAGCACGTCCACTTCGTCGGGGAGCTCGGCGGGCCGATTAATGCCGACGCCGGCGGCTGGCTGGACCCGAGGGTCACCGGATACGTAACCGTGGTGGTGGAACTGCACGGGCTTTCCTCACTTCGTTGTGTGGCTGGGAGACATCGAGTTCGATAATAGAACTCAACGTTCCATATATGAATCACGCCCTGAAGTGGAATTCTACGCGGCCGTGATGCAAGCCACAACCAGCCCCCTGCGACCGTGAGCCCGGGTCGCCGGGTCCTACCCCATCGCCGGCGCTACCGACGTTCCGGAGCTGAACTGGCGCCTGGCCCAGCGGGCGAGTTTTTTGCCCTTGCCCTTCCACCAGTTGTCTTCGTCCTTGTCGTGGTGCAGGCGGAAGATGATCGCCACCATCACGAACATCGACATGCCAACCTCCATCCAGGACCAGGCCAGCGCGTCGATCAGCACGCTCATGCCGGCAGCGATGATGGACGGAATGGCCAGCGTTCGGAAGACCGTACTGGCCACGTAGCGCCGGTGCGACCTCGGTACGGACAGCGCCCGCACCATGTCAAAGCACATGCACACCACCACGACGGCCTGACCGACGGCAAGCAGGATCAGCCCAACACTGGACCCTGCGAACATAACGACTGAAGAACCAAACACGAGAAACCCCCAAAGGCTCGAACCTGCGCTGTGAGACCCAGCTGAAGTTCCATTCAAGCCAGTGGGGGCGGTCCGGTCACGAGTAGTGAGTACTCGCTTTTCCGGCATCGGACAAGCGTTGTTCTTGCCTCAGATGAGCATTGCCTGCCGCACATTGGCCGCCGATCCGGCGCCGCCGGCTCCTGAGGACGAGACCCTTCCGGCCGAAAGGACGTAGTAGCTGTCCGCAGCATGGAGGGCAAAACCGATGTGCTGCTCCACCAGGAGGATACTCATGCCGTTGCGCCGGGACAGCTTGACGATGGTCGCTTCGATCTCGGCCACAACGTTGGGCTGGATGCCCTCGGTTGGTTCGTCCAGGATCAGAAGGCGCGGCTCGGTGATCAACGCCCGGGCAATGGCAAGCTGCTGCCGCTGGCCACCCGACAACAGCCCGGCCCGCCGTGCCAGCAGTGGCCGGAGCGCGGGAAACATCTCGAGGACCTCCGCCACCCGTACAGTGCCGTTCCTGCGCCCGTCAGCGACGACCTGCAGATTCTCCATGACAGAGAGCTGCCCAAATGATTGCTGGCCCTGCGGTACATAGGCCATCCCACGCGCCACCCGCTGGTGTGGGCGGAGGGCCGAGATGTCCTCCCCGTCCAAGGTGATGCGTCCGGCCATGGGTTTGAGGAGCCCGACGACGGCGCGCAGCAGTGTCGTTTTGCCGGCACCGTTGTGCCCCAGAACCGAGACGACGGCTCCCTCCCGGACGGTCATGCTCACTCCGGAGACCACCTGGGTACGGCCGTAACCGGTCTGCAGATCTTCGATTTCCAGCATCAGTGGCCTTCCGTTCCCGAGGTCCCCAGGTACACGTCCTGCACCTTCCTGTCTGCCTGCACCTGCGCTACGCTCCCCTCGCTGAGGACCTTGCCCGCGGCAAGGACAGAGACCGATGTGGCGAACTCACGGACGAAGTCCATATCGTGCTCAATAACCAGGGTGATCCGGTTGGCTGCGATGCGGCGCAGCAGCTCGCCGGTTTCCCCGCGCTCATCCTGGCTCATCCCCGCGATTGGCTCGTCCAGGAGGAGCACGTCCGAGTTCTGCACCAGGAGCATGCCGATTTCCAGCCACTGCTTCTGTCCGTGGGCGAGGATGCCTGCCTTCTTGTCCGCCGCGCCTGCCAGGCCGATGATGTCCAATGCTTCTTCGACGGCCGGGTCCACGGTCTTCCGGCGGCGGAGCATCTGAAGCGGGCTGCGGCCGGAGCCCGCAGCGATGTCGAGGTTCTGGAGTACGGAGAGGTTCTCAAACACGCTTGCGGTCTGGAAGGTGCGCCCCACACCCAGCCGGGCGATCTTGTGCACTTTGCGGCCGAGGATCTCCGTGCCGGTGTGGTTCACCGATCCCGTAGCCGGCACCAGCCCGGTGATGGCATCAATTACCGTCGTTTTCCCGGCACCATTGGGTCCGATCAGGAACCGCAGGTCGCCCTGGATCACATCAAGGTTGACGTTGTCCACCGCCAGGAATCCGTCAAAGGAAACCGAGAGATTACGGACTTCAAGGTATTTAGGCCGGCCGTGGCGCAGTCCCCCGGCCTGCGGCTCCCCGTCAGGGAGCAGCGTAGGCGTCGTCATCTGCTGATCTCCTCAGGCTTGGTGGCTCGCTCTTCAACGTCGGGATCTGGCGCGTCGGGCGGCCCTACGGGATCTGACGCGTCGGGCGGCCCTACGGGATCTGACGCGTCGGGCGGCGCTAGGGGATCTGGCGCGTCGGGCGACGCTAGGGGATCTGGCGCGTCGGGCGACGTTCTGCGCCGCCTGCCCAGCAGCGCCGGCAATGAGGCAAGCCCGCCAGGCATAAACCCGATGACCAGGACAAACAGCAGGCCCTGGAAGTACACCCAGAAGGATGGGAAAGTCGAGGACAGGCTGGACTGGGCGGTGGCGACGCAGACAGCGCCGAGAACCGGCCCCAGGAGGGTGCCGCGGCCGCCGATTGCGACGCCGATAAGGAATGCGATGGACGGGATCACGCCCACATCCGCCGGTGAGATTATCCCGACCAGCGGGACGAACAGCGCCCCGGCAACGCCTGCCAGGACAGCTGCAACAACGTAGATGACGGTTTTGACGGTCGCCGGATCGTAGCCCAGGAAACGGACGCGCTCCTCCTGGTCCCGGACCGCCACCAGCAGCTCGCCGAAACGGCTGCGCATCAGCTGCCGGGCGATGGCGAGCGAAAGCAGTAGGACCACCGCCGCGATCATGTACAGCATGAGCTTGTTGTTCGGGTCCTTCAGGTCAAAACCGAAGAAAGACCGGAACCCGTTGAGTCCGTTGGAACCGCCGGTTGTTGCCTGCTGGCCGATCAGGAACACGGCGAAGGCGGCCGCCAGGGCCTGGCTGAGAATTGCGAAATAGGCACCTTTGACGCGGCGCTTGAAAATCGCCAGGCCCAGGACAAGTGCCACCAGCCCCGGAACCAGGACAACGGCCAGGAGCGTCACTGCGGGGCTCCGGAACGGTTCCCACCAGCCGGGCACCTCGCCGCTGCCGTACAGTGACATAAAGTCCGGCACCCCGGAGCCGCCGAAGAGCGACGCGTCGGCCAGCTTCATGTGCATGGCCATAATGTAGGCGCCAAGCCCGAAAAACACGCCCTGGCCCAGGGTCAGCATGCCGCCGCGTCCCCAAGCCAGGCCGATGCCGACTGCCACGATCGCAAAGCAGAGGAACTTCCCCAGCAGGCTCAGGTTGAACGCCGGAAGCACCGCGGGTGCAACGCCCAGGAGCAGGACTGCGCCAAGGGTGAATCCAGCCGAGGTTCCCAACCGCCCGCGCAACAGGATTTTCATGCCAGACTCCTTGTTTTGAGGCTGAAGATGCCCTGCGGCCGAAGCTGGAGGAACACCACAATCACGATCAGGATCAGGACCTTGCCGATGCTGGCCGTCGTCGAGTACTCGAAGACGGACTGCAGCACTCCCAGGGCAAAGGCAGCGATGACGGCCCCCTTGATCTGGCCGATCCCCCCGGCCACCACCACCAGGAAGGCATCCACTATGTAGTTGGTGCCGAGGTACGGGCTTGTTGAACCTATGAGAGTGACCGCGACGCCGGCGATGCCGGCCAGGCCCGAACCGATGAAGAACGTCAGTTGGTCGCTGCGCCGGGTTGACACCCCACTCGTTTCCGCGAGGTCCCGGTTCAGCACAACGGCCCGGATACGGCGCCCGAGCGGCGTGGCCTTCAGGAGGAGGACCAGGCCGGCGAGGCACAGCAGCGAGAGCCCCAGGATAAAGAGCCGGGTCAGCGGGATGGGAGCGCCCAGCAACTCGATGTTCCCCTGCAGCCACCCCGGTGCGCGGACATCGACGCTGGGTGCGCCGAAAATGTCACGTGCGGCCTGCTGCAGGATGAGGGCCACCCCGAAAGTTACCAGGAGGGTGTCCAGGGGCCGGTGGTACATGCGGCGCAACAGCACCGCCTCGAGCACCAGCCCCAGGACACCTCCCACCAGGAAGCCTGCGGGAATGGAAACCAGCAGCGATACGCCGGCGTCGGAGATGGCCTGCTGGACCACAAAGGCCGTGTAGGCCCCGGCCATCATGAACTCGCCGTGGGCCATGTTGATGACCCCCATCTGGCCGAAGGTCAACGACAGTCCCAGTGCCGCCAGGAGCAGCACCGAGCCGAGGCTGAGTCCGGCGAACATCTGCCCTATTAGGAGTTCCATTCCAGCAGGCCTTTCGTCGATGTTTTCCGCGGCCGCTACTTGGCCAGGCTCTTGGCCCAGTCGTAGGTGGACAGATAAGGATCCGGTTCAACGGCCGCGGGCGATGACCACACCGTGTCGATCAGGCCCGCTGAATTGATCTTGCCGATGCGGGGTGTCTTGGTGATGTGGTTGTTCTCCCCGTTGACCGTGACCAGGCCTTCAGGCGCTTCGAAGGTCACACCGTCCGCGGCGGCCTGCACCTTGTCCACTTCAAATGAAGCTGCCTTCTCCACCATGGCTTTCCACAGGTACAGCGAGGTGTAGGCAGCTTCCATGGGGTCGCTCGTGACCCGCTCGGCGCCGAACTTCGCCTTGAACGCTGCCACGAACTTCTTGTTGGCCGGGGTGTCCAGGGTCTGGTAGTAATCCCAGGCCGTCAGTTGGCCTTCGACGTTGTCCAGGCCGACGCCGGGGACTTCCTCTTCGGCGATGGAAACAGAGACCACGGGCATGCTGTCCGCCGTCAGGCCAACGCTCTTGTACTGGCGGAAGAAGGCCACGTTGCTGTCGCCGTTGAGGGTGTTGAAGATCGCATCGGCCTTGGAGTCCCGGACTTTGTTGACGATGGTGGAAAATTCCGTGGAGCCGAGCGGGGCGTACTCTTCGCCGAGGACTTCGATGCCCTTGGCCGCCGCGTAGGCTTGGATGATTTTGTTGGCTGTTCGCGGGAAGACGTAGTCACTGCCAACCAGGAAAAGGGACTTGGTTCCCTGCTCCGCCAGGTAGTCCAAGGCAGGAATGATCTGCTGGTTGGTGGTGGCCCCGGTGTAGAAGATGTTCTTCGACGACTCCAGGCCCTCGTACTGCACCGGATAGAACAGCAGCGCGTCGTTGGCCTCAAACACGGGGAGCATCGCCTTGCGGCTTGACGAGGTCCAGCCGCCGAACACCGCGGCGGTGCAGTCCTGCTGGATCAGTTTCCCGGCGCGCTCCGCGAACTTGGTCGGTTCGCTGGCGCCGTCCTCACTGATGACCTCAAGCTGTTTGCCCAGGACACCGCCGGAAGCGTTGATCTCCTCGGCGGCCAGGGTCAGGGAGTCGAAGACGGTGCTCTCGCTGATGGCCATGGTGCCTGAGAGCGAGTTGATGAACCCCACCTTGATGCTGCTGCCTGAGGTGTTGACACAGGAACTGCCGCTGCTCGCGGTGGAGCCGGCGGACGCCGGATCGGCTATCTGGCTGCCGCAACCTGCCAGGACAGTGGCCATGGCGGCTGCCGCCAGAGGAAGGAAAGCGCGTTTGGTGACCGAAAAACTCATGTGTACCTGCTTCTCACTCCGCCGCTGCGCTGGGCAGCGGCTCGCCTCCGAGGTCCGTCAGAAGTGACCCCTTGCGATGAACGTAGGAGCGAATTGTTTCGGCGCCTGCCCGGTTGGTTTCGAGACCGTTTCGGGGCGGCTCGCCGGGCCGGCCGGGAGTTGAGGCGCACGACAGCTGGGCGGGAGAAAACCGCGGGAAAGCACGGGGCAGAGAGTTAACCTGCGGGAAACCTGCCGCGGCGTAACTTTCGCCCGGCAGCCGGACACAATCCGGTCTGGGCACGTATAACCGGCCCTGACCTGTGGCTATACGCAGATCCCAGAAGCGGGAAGGCTGTCCGGGCACCGGTGGGGCTTCCCCCGGCGCTTATTCGCCGAGCGCCCTGGGCCTCCAGACCACCACGGCCTGGGACCGCGCGCGGGGGCGCTGGCCGCGGGCCAGGCTCACAACATCGCCGGCGGCACCGGCCGCGAAGATCCGCGAATCAAGGGGATCACGACGGCGGCCCAGCTCCTCGGTCAGCTCGCCCACCCTGCGCTGCAGCGCGGCCACCTGGTTCTCAAGCTCAAGGATCCGTTTGATGCCTTCGAGGGAGACGCCTTCGTGGGACAGCCGCTGGACTGCACGCAGCATGTTGATGTCCCGCTGCGAATAGCGGCGCGACTTCCCCGGCGCCCGGCTGGGCGAGACAATGCCCAGCCGGTCATACTGCCGGAGCGTCTGCGGGTGCATATCCGCCAGTTCAGCCGCGACGGAGATCACGAAGATCGGCTGGTCTGCGCTGATGTCCACGGTCTGCTCCGTTGCTTAGAGCCGGGCCTTGGCGGCCAGGCCTTCACGGACATCGGCGTCGGCGGTGGCTTCGGCAAAGGCCTTCACGGCCGCTTCGGCTTCCTTGTTCAGGTTCTTCGGAACTGCGACGTCGATGGTCACCAGGAGATCGCCGGTGACCTTGGAGGTCTTCACGCCGTGGCCTTTGACCCGGAGCGTACGCCCCGAGGGCGTGCCGGCCGGAACGCGGACCTTGACGGTCTCGCCGTCGATGGTGGGGACCTGGATGTCGGCGCCCAAGGCAGCTTCCGGGAAGGTGACCGGGACATGGATGCGGAGGTTGTCGCCGTCGCGCGTGTAAAACTCGTGGGGCTTGACGGACACGGCCACCATGAGGTCGCCGTTGCCGGCGGGTCCTGGCTGGCCCTTGCCGCGGACGCGCACTTTCTGGCCGTCCTTGATGCCGGCGGGAACGCGGACGTCGATGACGTCACCGCTGGGTTCGCGCAGGCCGATAGTGGTGCCGCGGATGGACCCGGAGAAGGAAATGCTGGTGGTAGCTGTACGGTCGGCACCTTTCGAAGGCGGACGCTGGAAGCCCGTCTGGCCGCCGAAGCCGCCGCCGCCAAACAGGTCAGCAAACTCGGGCGGGATGCCGCCTGAGGTGTTGAACCCGCCGGGCTGACGCCGCGCGCCGCCGGTGAACAGGCCGCCGAACATGTCCTCGAAGCCGCCGTTACCGGCACCGGCACCGGCACCGCCGGGGGCAAAGCGCGCGCCGCCACCCATAGCCCGGATGGCGTCATACTGCTGGCGCTCGTCCGGATCAGACAGCACTGAATAGGCTTCGGAGATGTCCTTGAACTTCTTCTCCGACGCAACGTCTCCCGAGTTGGTGTCCGGGTGGTGCTGGCGGGCAAGTTTCCGGTAGGCCTTCTTGATGTCGGCGTCGGAAGCGTCCTTGGCGATACCAAGGATCGCGTAAAAGTCCTTGTCCACCCAATCCTGGCTAGCCAATGGCGTTTCCTTTCAAATCTCTGTGCCGAGATGGCAGTTCGCGGCAATGTTCTTGCGAAACACTGCCGCGAACTGCCATCTTGATGGGGTAATGCTAGGCCGGGACTGCGACGATGACCTGCGCTGCGCGGAGGACGCGTTCGCCTGACCGGTAGCCGGAGCGGAGGACCTGGCTGACGGTGTCAACCTCGATGTCCTCGCCCGGCTGCTGGATGAGGGCCTCGTGGATCGTGGGATCGAACTCCACTCCGGTCTCGTCAATGCGGACCAGGCCGTACGTCTTCAGCGCATTCTCCAGCTTGGTGGCGATCGCGGCGAACGGGCCGTCGGTCAGGTCACCGTGCTGGCGGGCAGCATCGACGTCGTCAAGCACCGGAAGCAGGGAGTTCAGGACGCCGATAACGGCCATCTCCCCTGCCACGGCCCGGTCGCGCTCAACGCGCTTGCGGTAGTTGACGTATTCAGCCTGGAGGCGGAGGAGATCGTTCTTCAGCTCGGCAGCTTCAGCGTGTCCTGCACCCTGTGCCACCGATTCCTCGGCGGGCACCTCGATGCCGTTCAGGATTTCCTCGGCCTGGGCGAGTGCATCGCCGTCGCTGTCCACAGGCTCGCCAACCGGGGGCTCGCCCACCGGAGACTCGCCGACCGGAGCGTCAGCGGGCTGCTCGCCCTCCGGGTGCCGGGCCTGCCCTGTCACCGGGTCAACCTTGCGGTTGTCCCGGATGACCGGCTCCTGGTTCGCGGATGAGTTGTGCTCGTCCTCGTTACCGTGGTGCGGCATGGCTACTTCTTCGCTTCGTCTTCGTCGATGATCTCGGCGTCGACGATGTCCTCATCAGCAGCCTTGTCGCCGGCGGGGGCGCCACCAGCGGTGCCTTCGGCACCGGCGGCACCGGTGGCACCGTCCGGCGAACCGGCCTGGGCGTAGATGGCTTCGCCGAGCTTCGACTGGGAAGCCTGGAGCTTCTCGAACGCGGTCTTCACGGCTGCGTCATCGGTGCCTTCGAGGGCCTTCTTGAGCTCGTCGACGTCGGCCTGGACCTCGGTCTTGACCTCTTCGGGCAGCTTGTCGGCGTTGTCGGCGATCAGCTTGTCCACGGAGTAGGCGAGCTGCTCGGCGGTGTTGCGGGTGTCGGTCGCCTCACGGCGGGCCTTGTCCTCGGCTGCGTGCTCCTCGGCGTCCTTGACCATGCGCTCAATGTCTTCCTTGGAGAGCGCGGTGCCACCGGTGATGGTCATGGACTGTTCCTTGCCGGTGCCCTTGTCCTTCGCGGAGACGTGGACGATGCCGTTGGCGTCGATGTCGAACGTGACCTCGACCTGCGGGACGCCGCGCGGAGCCGGCGCGATGCCGGTCAGCTCAAACGTGCCCAGCGGCTTGTTGTCGCGGGTGAACTCGCGCTCGCCCTGGAAGACCTGGATGGCCACGGACGGCTGGTTGTCATCAGCCGTGGTGAAGGTCTCGGACCGCTTCGTGGGGATGGCGGTGTTGCGCTCGATCAGGTGCGTCATCACGCCACCCTTGGTTTCGATGCCCAGGGACAGCGGGGTGACGTCGATCAGCAGGACGTCCTTGCGCTCACCCTTCAGAACGCCGGCCTGGAGTGCTGCGCCAACGGCTACAACTTCATCCGGGTTGACGCCCTTGTTCGGTTCCTTGCCGCCGGCCAGTTCCTTGACCAGGTCGTAGACAGCGGGCATACGGGTGGAACCGCCCACGAGGACGATGTGGTCGATCTCGGAGAGCTTGATGCCGGCTTCCTTGATGACGTCCTGGAACGGCTTCTTGGTGCGGTCCAGCAGGTCCTTGGTGAGGTCCTGGAACTTGGCGCGGGTCAGCTGCTCGTCCAGGTGGACCGGGCCATCGGGGGTGACGGAGAGGTACTGGAGCGAAACGTTGGTGCTGCTGGAAGAAGAGAGTTCCTTCTTGGCCTGCTCCGAGGCTTCACGCAGGCGCTGCAGGGCGATCTTGTCCTTGGACAGGTCAATGCCCTTGACCTTGAGCTGGTTCAGCAGGTAATCAACAACGCGCTGGTCCCAGTCGTCGCCGCCAAGGTGGTTGTCACCGGCGGTGGAGCGGACCTGGATGGTGGAGAAGTTGTCTTCATCCTTGCCGACTTCCAGCAGGGAGACATCGAAGGTTCCGCCGCCGAGGTCGAAGACCAGGATGAGCTCGTCTTCCTTGCCCTTGTCCAGGCCGTACGCCAGAGCGGCCGCGGTGGGCTCGTTGACGATGCGCAGGACGTTGAGGCCTGCGATTTCGCCGGCCTCCTTGGTGGCCTGGCGCTGGGCGTCGTTGAAGTACGCGGGAACGGTGACGACGGCGTCGGTGACCTTTTCGCCGAGGTAGGACTCGGCGTCGTTCTTCAGCTTCATCAGGATGCGTGCGGAGATTTCCTGCGCCGTGTACTTTTTGTCATCGATGGCGACGTTCCAGTCAGTGCCCATGTGGCGCTTGACGGAATGAATGGTGCGGTCGATGTTGTTGACGGCCTGGCGCTTGGCGATCTCGCCAACCAGGACTTCGCCGGACTTGGAGAATGCAACGACGGACGGCGTGGTGCGGCCGCCCTCGGCGTTGGCAATAACGGTGGGCTCGCCACCTTCGAGAACGGAGACGACGGAGTTGGTGGTTCCGAGGTCGATACCTACTGCACGTGACATGTGTTGCTTCCTTCTTTCCTTGGAAACTTGCTGGCGCTCGTGTTGAGCGTTCTGCACTCAACTTTACTCAAGGCACAAGCGATGTCAATCCAAAGTTGAGCGGAGTGCGCTCAACTTTGGATTTTTGGGTCACGGCATCTTCAGCGAGCCCCCGGAATCCCGGGGTTTTCAGGCGGGAAATCCGCTTCCCTGGCAGTAGTTCGCTGTGCGTGAACGGCCGCTACCGGTTCTTGTCCTCGTCCACTTCCACCTCGCGGGCGCTGTCAACAGAGCCGGCCTCGCCGTAGTCGCCTTCGGGATAGTCGCCCTCCTCGGGCTGGTTCTCCGCGCCGCCTACGACGCCGGCCTCGCCGTAGTCGCCTTCCTCATACTGGCCACCCTCACCCTCCAACCCGGGCTCGGTGCTGCCCTTGCGGCGATCTTCTTCAGGTGCGGTGTTCTCACTCATGACGTGATCTCTCCTTTGAGTTTCCGCGTCCATCCGGGCGCATTTGGAGTCTACCCATCCGGAGGCGGGCTAAACAGGGGTGGCCGCAGACTTCAGGGCGTCCCGCGGGTTTCTGTCAGGCACGAGCCCGGCCATCCCCGCGAGGACGGTGAGGTGGTGTTCAAAGAGTTCGTCCCGGGCACGGAACGTATCCGCCCCATATTGGCCAAAGACCTCGAAACTCACGGCCCCGAAGAGCGACGTCCACACGAGGGCACCGTTCGCCTGGAGTTCTTCCGGCATGGCGAGCCCAAGTTCGCTGCGGATCGCTTCCAGGTCGGCGGACAGGGCAGAAGGTACGACGGCGGTGCGCGCCGTCGTCACGGTCAGGGCACCTGCCCGGTAGGCGCCGTCGAGAATGCCGATCAGGCGGTAGATCACGCGCGTTCCCGGGGGTGTGGTCTGGACCGAGGGAGCCTGGTAGCCGGGGACCGGACTCCCGAAAAGGAGACCGTACCGGGCCGGTTCCCGTAGCGCCCATGTCCTGACAGCCCGGCCGAGCGCCTTGAACCTGCCATCGAAGTCGCGCTCCGGCAACGCGTTCACCGCGGCATCCACGGCGTCGCCGAGCTCGCTGTAGGCGTCCACCAGAAGCAGCGTGAGAAGCTCGTCGCGGTTGGCCACGTACCGGTAGACCGCGGAGGAGACCACGCCAAGATCCCTTGCAACGGCACGGAGGGACAGGGCTGCCGCGCCGTGCGTTGCCAGGTGGCCCCTGCCCAGCCTGACGATGTCAGCAATGGTCTGGGCCCGGGCGCGCTCCCGCGGCGTCCGAAGGATGGTTTCCGCGTCCGCGGCAGGGTCATTCATTGGTCCAGCATCGCACAAAGCAGAGCAGTGTCAACAATTGAGAACACTGCTCTTGACAACTGTCAGCCGGGGGTGCACGCTATTGGAGAGCAGTGCTCTCAATTGCGAATCCTGAAGGGGAAGCCCGCCGCACCGCAACATCCAGCTCCGGCCTGCCGAGCTTGCCCGGCCACCAGATGCGCGGGCCGATGTCGTGCGCCAGGGCGGGGACCAGCAGCGAGCGGACCAGCACGGTGTCCAGCAGGACGCCGAACGCCACAATGAAGGCCAGCTGCACCAGGAACATGATGGGGATGACGCCCAGTGCTGCGAACGTGGCAGCCAGCACCACGCCGGCCGAGGTAATCACTCCGCCGGTCACGCCGAGTCCGCGCAGGATGCCCGGCCGGGTCCCGTGTTTCAGCGACTCTTCCCGCACACGGCTCATTAGGAAGATGTTGTAGTCCACGCCCAGGGCCACCAGGAACACAAACCCGAACAACGGGACGGTGGCGTCGGCACCCGGGAAGCCGAGGATGTTGTTGAAGACCAGCGCCGAGACGCCCATGGCCGCCCCGTAGGACAGCACCACCGAAAGCACCAACAGGACCGGCGCCAAGACAGATCGCAGCAGCAGCATCAGGATGAGCAGGATGACCGCCAGCACGATGGGGATGATGATCGCCAGGTCGCGCTGGGCGGTGGTGTTGGTGTCCAGCGCAGTGGCGGTCACGCCGCCAACCAGCGCGCCGGCGTCGACCGTTTTTACCTCCTCGCGCAGCGCCTTGACTGCATCCTCTGCCTCAATGGAATCCGCGGCGTAGTTAAGCGTGGCGTTGATCAGCACCTTGCCGTCGTGGACGTCCGGTGCGCCGGGAGTGCTTGGAGCGCCGGGGGCTGCTGGTTCGCTGGAAATAATCGGTACCCCGCCTTCAGCCAGGAGATAGGCGTCCCCCACCCCGTCGGCCGCTTTGACTTTTGCCAGCACTTCATCGGCTTTGCTTTCGTCCGCAATTACGACGGCGGGGCTGCCGCTGCCGGCGTCGAAATGCCGCGCCAGCGCGTCCTGTCCGTCCACCGCATTGGACGCGGTGAGGATGACGTCGGTCTGCGGCACGCCGTTGGCCTTCAGCTGAAGCACCCCGGCCGAAGCCACCAGCAAGAGGAGGACCGACGCGACCCAGACCGTGCGCGGGCGGCGGGAGACCAGCGAACCCGTGGCCCGCCAGATGCCCTTCTGCCCCTCCAGGCCGGTGACCAGCTCGGGCTCACGCTCGCCTGCCAGAACCAGCCTGGGGCGGAACGGCCAGAACGCGGCCCGGCCCAAGAGCGCCATCAGAGCGGGCAACAGCGTCAGCGCGGCGAAAAGCGCGCAGAGAATGCCAGCAGCCGCAACAGGGCCCAACGCCTTGTTGGAGTTCAGGTCGGAGAACAGCAGGCAGAGCAAGGCGATGATGACGGTGGCGCCGGAAGCCAGGATGGGTTCGAACGACGCTTTCCACGCAGTCAGCACGGCTTCGGTCCGGTTGCGGGTGTGGGTCAGGGCCTCGCGGAACCGCGCCACGTACAGCAGGGCATAGTCCGTGGCCGCGCCGATCACCAGGATGGACAGGATGCCCTGGCTCTGCCCGCTCAGCTGGATCCAGCCGAGCTTGGCCATGCCGAACACCAGCAGGATGGCGGCGCACAACGCAAAGACCGATGTCAGCAGCACGGCGATGGGCAGGAGGAGTGAGCGGTAGACGATCAGCAGGATAAGGAAGACCGCACCGAGTGCCACCAGGAGCAGGATGCCGTCTATGCCGGCGAAGGCGCTGACCAGGTCTGCGGTCAGGCCAGCAGGTCCGGTGACGAAACTCTGCATATGTTCAGGTGCGGAATTAGCCAGGAAGTCCCGCAACTCCTGGACGGATTCCTTCAGCTCGTCGGAGGACCCGATCGGGGCGATGAACTGGACCGCTTTCCCGTCCTCGGACGGGATGGGGCCGATCACCGCGCTGCCCAGCTCCAGGCCCTCCAGCCCACTCTTCAGGGATGCCAGTTCGCCAAGCTCCGCGGGGCTGATGGCAGCGTGGTTCTCGACGACGATGACCGCCGGCACTTCGCCTGAATCGCGGAACTTCGTCTGCCAGTCCTGCGCAGCGGTGGCTTCGGCGCTGGCCGGAAGGAAGGAAGCCTGGTCATTCGAGGAGACCTCGTCGAGCCGGCCGAACGTGGGTCCGCCCACCCCGGCGATGGCCAGCCAAATGAGCACCAACAAAACGGGAAGGAGCCAGCGAAGCCAGAACGGAACCCTCGCACTGTGTTGGGGACGGGATTTCATGATTCCTGCTTCGCTCGGGGTGGCCGCGGTAGACTTTATTCCATCCTAGAGTATCTCTACCATGGAGATAAATACTCTGACCGAGATTCCTGTTCGGGACTCCGTTTCAGGCATCGCTGCCGTAATATCCGTCAGGGCACCAGGCCCGATCACGGGCACCAGGCAAGCGAGTGGAGGAGGTCGGACATGACGGACGAAGCGTTCCAGCGCCCACCGGACTCCGCACCCTTCGCCCTGGTCCGCCTGCTGCAGGACTTCACACTGGAGGCCAACCGCTACGTGGACACCGCCGGCGGCCGCAACGACATGCACCGCACGGACCTCAATGCGCTCGCGGTGATCATGCGGCACACCGCCAAGGGCCTGGTGGTCACGCCGGGCATCCTGCGCAAGGAACTCAACCTCAGCTCGCCCGCCACCACCGCCCTCATCGACCGGCTGGACAGTTCAGGGCACGTGGTCAGGGAACGCCTCGGCGCGGACCGGCGACAGGTCCAGCTGCGCATGACACCCAAGGCCTTCCAGGACGGCAGAGCCATGTTCATGCCACTTTCCCTCCACATGGGTTCTGCAATGGCGGGCTTCTCCCCCGAAGAGCTGGAGCTCGTCAGCCGGTTTATGACCGCCATGGTGGACGCCACCGTCGCGGCCCGCGAGGAAGCCGCCGACGACGGCCCCGCCTCCCCTCCCCCGCCCAAGTAGGTCGGGTTCCGTCCGTTTTTCACTGCGGAGGGGTAGCGTCTCATTATGAGTACGCAGCAGCCTGACGACGACGATGTGTACACCCACGGCCACCACGAGTCGGTGGTCCGCGCCCACGCCTCCAGGACCGCGGAGAACTCCGCGGCCTTTGTCATTCCCCACCTCACGCCCGGGGTTTCAGTGCTCGACGTCGGCTGCGGCCCTGGGAGCATCACCTGCGATTTCGCGGGGCTGGTGTCGCCCGGAAAGGTCACCGGCCTGGACCGGTCACCGGACATCATCGCCCAGGCCACGGCACTGGCCGCCGAGCGCGGCGTGGCCAATGCCGAGTTCCTGGCCGGCAACATCTACGACCTCGACTTCGAGGACGAAACGTTCGACGTCGTCCATGCCCACCAGGTGCTCCAGCACCTCACCGACCCGGTGGAAGCGTTGCGCGAGATGCGCCGGGTGGCGAAGCCGGGCGGCATTGTGGCAGTGCGCGATGCTGATTTCCACGGCATGAGCTGGTACCCCGCCATCCCTGAGCTGGACGAATGGATGGACCTGTACCAGCGGATCGCCCGCCGCAACGGAGCCGAGCCCGACGCCGGCCGCCGGCTCGTGTCCTGGGTCCAATCCGCAGGCTTCGGCGACGTGGCCCCCACCAGCAGCAACTGGCTGTATGCCACCGGGCAGCAACGGAGATGGCAGGCCCGGGTCTGGGGTGAGCGGGTGCTGCACTCGGCCTTCGCGGAGCAGGCCCTTGAATACGGCTTCGCAAATCCAGCAGACTTGGCCCGGATTTCGGCTGGCTGGCACCGCTGGGGATCCACAGACGACGGCTGGTTCCTGATCCCGAACGGTGAGGTCATCGCCCGGGCGTAGGAGCATGGGCCGCCGTTGTCCACACACGGCAATTGCCCTGTTCCGGCCGGCAGCAAGCCGCAAATAGCCTCGAACCATGATCATTCAAGCAGGCTTCGACCTCCAGATTCTTGTCCGCCCGCTCATTATTCAGGAGGGAAGGGTCCTCCCCAAACTTGTGGTGATCGGCCTCGATGCCGACATGCAGCTGGACGGCATCAACGTCGTCAGTGACGAGTTTGCAGGATCATTGGAACCGCATCACGATGCGATTCTGGACTGGATGGATCTCGACTGGACCAGATATTTTGCTATTGCCCATGCAGGAATCTGGCCTGAAAACGACTACTACTCCGAGTCTCCGATCCTCCAAGAGGCCAAAACATTGAAGGCAGCTGCGGCTCAGCGCGGACTCCGAATGATCGGGCATTTTGGCCTCAACGAAACCGGGTATATGTCTGACGGGCCACACTCGTACTTCGACCAGTACGGACTCAGCGAGGATCTCCCACCCACCAGGTCCCACTGGGTGAATTCAAAGTACGGCAAGTGTGCCAACATGCCCGAAACTCAATGAGACCTTTAGTTTGAAGACGAGGTTGAGATGCGAACTGAAGTATTTGCTGGTCCCACCCACCGCGTGGCCATTCCAGCGACCACCTTGATGACGGCACTAAACTTGGCAGGTGCAATTCTCCCTTTGGCTCGCCCTCGCGGGCGCCGGTGTCCTGATCAGTTTCACGCCGGGCGCCGGTGCCATCAACACCATGAGCAACTCGCTGACGTCCGGGTTCCGCCGCTCCATCTGGGGCATCCTTGGCCAGCAGGCAGCCCTGGTTGTCCACGTAGTGATCGTGGCGTTGGGCGTTGGCGTCCTGGTGGCAAGCTCTCCGGCGGCCTTCAACGTGATCCGCTATGCCGGAGCCGCCTACCTGGTGTACCTGGGCATCCGCCAGTTCCTGAGCAAACCGAAGCAGGACCAGGAACAGGCCGCCGCCCTCCGGAACGAGCCTGCCTGGTCAATGTTCCGGCGCGGCCTGTGGGTCAACCTGCTCAATCCGAAGGCGATCGTTTTCTTCCTCGCGTTTATGCCACAGTTCATCCGCCCGGAACAGCCGCTCCTGCCGCAGTACCTTGTGCTCACAGCTACCGTGGTGGTCATCGACATCCTGGTCATGTGGTTCTTCTTCGCCTTTGCCGCCAAGTCCTTCCAGCGCTTCACGCACAACGCCCGCGGCCAAAAGATTCTTAGCCGGATCTTCGGAGTGCTCTTTGTGGCGGTGGGAATTCTCCTCGCCCTGATCCACTAGGCCTGATCCACCGGGCCTGACCTACTGGGCCTGATCCGCCAGAAAGCCCCACTCACCTCACCTGTCTGACATTTTGCCCGGCACATGGTCACGAAGTGGCCACCTGCCGGACATAAATGCCTCGATCAATAAATGCTTGAGGCAACCAAATCCCCCACATCGACAGAATCCGGCACTGATCACGCCCCGGTACCACCAACCCGGCGCTGGCCGCCGAAGCGAAAATCGCGCGGCTTGCCGTCACGATCTTCCCGGCGCTGGTGGTTGTGGCAGGCGTCGCCGGCTTCCTTATGCCGGCAGCGTTCCAGCCGCTGGGGCCCAGCGTCCCCTACCTGCTGGGCATCATCATGTTCTGCATGGGCCTGACCCTGACCCCGCCGGATTTTGCCTCGGTGGCGAAGCGCCCATGGGCAGTGGTTCTGGGCATCGTGGCGCACTACGTGATCATGCCCGGCGCTGGATGGCTGATTGCCGTGGCGCTCCAGCTTTCGCCGGAGCTTGCCGTAGGCCTGATCCTGGTGGGCTGCGCACCATCCGGCACAGCCTCCAACGTGATGGCATTCCTGGCCAAGGGGGACGTGGCGCTGTCCGTAGCCGTGGCCTCGGTATCCACCTTGATCGCACCGGGGTTACGCCGCTGCTGGTCCTCTTCCTGGCCGGATCGTTCCTGGAAATCGACGCCGGGAGCATGGTTCTGGACATCGTCAAGACGGTTCTCCTGCCCGTCATCGCGGGGCTGCTGGCGCGGCTGTTCTTCAAGAACCTCATCGCCAAGCTGCTGCCTCCACTGCCGTGGGCATCCGCCGTCGTAATTTCCTTCATTGTTGCGATTGTTGTGGCGGGCAGCGCCTCCAAGATCGTGGCCGCGGGCGGCATTGTGTTCCTCGCAGTGGCTCTCCACAACGGCTTCGGCCTGGGCCTGGGCTACCCGGCCGGCAAACTGGGCCGGCTGGACGATAAGGCACGCCGGGCCCTCGCCTTTGAGGTCGGCATGCAGAACTCCGGCCTGGCAGCCAAGCTGGCCACCGCGCACTTCACCCCGCTTGCCGCATTGCCGTCCGCCGTTTTCTCACTCTGGCACAACATCTCCGGCGCGATCGTGGCAGCGTGGCTGGCGCGGCGCCCGCTGCGGGACTCCTAGCAAGGACTGCCTTGAGGCATCGTCGCGCATGTCCGCACCGTCCTCGGCCAGGCTGCGCCGCGACAGCAGCTGACGCAGCAGCAGGTACGCTCTATTTCATGACCCCCGCACCTGTGATCATCGCCATTGACGGGCGATCCGGCGCAGGCAAGACCACTCTGGCCATCGAACTCGCCGCGCGGCTACGGAACCATCACAAAGTCGCGCTCTTCCACCTTGAGGACATCTACCCGGGCTGGAACGGCCTCACCGCGGGCATCGAACGCTACGTTTCCACCGTGCTCACGCCGTTGAGCCGCGCCGAGCCCGCCACCTGGACCAGCTGGGACTGGGACAGGCATTACGACGGCGACACCCGGGTCACGCTGCCCGCCGAGATCGTGGTCATTGAGGGAGTGGGGGCGGCCGCCGCCGACGCCAGGCCCCTGCTCAGCGCTGTCATCTGGGCCGACTCGCCAGACGACATCCGACGGAAGCGGGCCTTGGACCGCGACGGCGGCACCTATGAACCGTTTTGGGACCAGTGGGCTGAGCAGGAAGACGCGTGGCTCGCAGCCGACGACGTCCCCCACGAAGCCGATATCCGCGTACTCAACAATGCCGACGGTTCCGCGCCCGCGGACGTGCTGCAGGCCCTCGCGTACCTGCCCGCGCTCGGACCGGCGCTTGTTCCCGAGCTTGCCGCCCGCCGCGGCATCAGGCTACGCGCAGAACGGCTGGACGCCAGGCCGGACGCCGCCGCCCTCTTCGAGAACCTCTACGGCGGATCAGCGAACACCGTCTGGCTGGACTCCTCCAACGCAGACATCACCAACTCGGACTCCTCCAGCGCGTCCACCGGCGCACTCGCCAACACACCCGCCGGGCCGCCCGCGGAGCAGTCGCTCGCGCCGTCGCCCGCCACCGAGCGCAGCCGCTTCAGCATCCTCGCGGACGACGGCGGGACGTACGGCCAGGCGGTCACGCACCGGTCCGGCGAAAGCGTCATCACGGCAGGCTCCGCCACGGCGCGCGTGCCGGGACCGTTTTTCCGCTGGCTGGACACAGTCTGGGGACGCAGGGCTGTCCGCACGCCGGACGGCTACCCGGGCGACTTCACCCTGGGCTGGCTGGGCTGCCTGGGCTATGAGCTCAAACGCGAAACCGGCGGAACGGACGTGGCGGCGCCGACTCCCGACGCGGCCCTGATCTTCGCGGGCCGAGCCGTCGTTTTGGACCACGTTGAAGGAACGGCCTGGCTCCTTGCCCTGGAAGCGCCCGACGCCGACAGTTGGCTGACCGACGCCCGTGCCGCCGTCGCCGCGACAACCCACAGCACGCCAAGCTTCGGCTCACAAACCATCGGTGAGACAACCACGCACGCCGGCGCTAGCAACGGCGTCGTACGTCCCGTTGGGCCCGCGTTCAGCAGCCGCGACACGGAGCCCTCCTACCTGGCCAAAATCGCGGCCGCCCAGCACGAAATCCGTGAGGGGAACTCGTACGAGGTGTGCCTGACCACCACGCTCACGGCCCGCCTGTCTGCCGCCGAGGCGGCCCCCTGGCCCACGTACCTCGCGCTGCGGCGGAAGAATCCGGCACCGTTCGCCAGCTACCTGCGGTTTGGCGGGCTGACGGTGGCCAGCACGTCGCCGGAGCGGTTCCTGAGGATAACGTCCGACGGCGGCATGCGCGCCGAACCGATCAAGGGGACCCGCCGCCGGGGTGCTGATCCGGAGCGTGACAGGCAGCTGCGGGAGGACTTGGCGGCCTCGCTGAAGGACCGGGCGGAGAATATCATGATTGTGGACCTGCTGCGGAACGATCTCAGCCACTTCGCGGAGCCCGGGTCGGTGACGGTCAGCAGGCTGTGCGAGATCGAAAGCTACGCCACGGTGCACCAGATGGTCAGCACCATCGACGCGCGGCTCCTGCCCGGCTCGCCGCGGGCCGAGGCGGTGGCCGCATGTTTCCCAGCCGGTTCCATGACCGGCGCCCCGAAAATCAGCACCATGGCAATCCTGGACCGACTGGAGGAAGGCCCGCGTGGCCTGTATTCAGGCGCGATCGGCTATTTTTCCCTCAACGGGGCCACGGACCTGGCGGTGGCGATTCGCACCCTGGTAACCACGGCGGAGGCCGGGGACGGCAGCGAACAAGCGGCGACGGCGGAACTCACGCTCGGCGTCGGCGGCGCCATCACTGCCGACTCGGTACCTGACGAGGAGTACGACGAAATCCGCGTGAAGGCGCACGGTGTGCTTTCCGCGCTGGGTGCGGACTTTCCTGGCGGCTAGGCAGGCCCGATGACGGCGACGGCTTCCCGCCGTAGGTGACCAGCGCACCGGTCAGGGCAATGGCCAGCGCTGCTGCGAGGATGGCCAGGACAGGATTGACCCAGTCCGGAACCGTGTCATACAGGTGGTTGCATCTGTTATGCAACGGGAAGTACAGGGTCCCGTCGCGCTCATGTCGAAGGCGGTAGTTGATGTCCAGCTCCGGCCGGCGACCGCACATGTTCCATCGAGGGCCTGGGCAAAAGCGGAGGCCTGGATGAGGGTGACGGTGGTCAGCAGGGGTAAAGGACACTACGGTCAGTGTTCCCTGAGTAGTCGCCCTCTCTGCGGCGCTCCAGTCCGGATCGGCTTAATTTTGGGCAAGATCGGTGTGAGGCTCGATCGCGGCGGCACAGACTGGTCTGCGCAATCAGCTGCATGCGCCGGGATTGGCGGCCTTACTGGACGGTAGCCGTCAGCCTGGCCACGTTATCGACATAGCGGGCAGCGAGCGGGCGCTGCAGCCAGTCCTCAAGTATGAGTTCGTTGGAAATGTCGCGGTACGTGTCTTCGACCGCGCGCATGTTGTTCACGATTTCCGCGCCGAGCAGCATCACCGAGACCTCCATGTTCAGCGAGAAGGAGCGCATGTCCATGTTGCTGGAGCCCAGGACGGCCACTTCGTCGTCGATGGTGAAGTGCTTGGCGTGGAGCACAAGGGGCGCTTTGTAGAGGTAGATCCGGACGCCGGCCTCCAGCAGCGCCTCGTAATAGGATCGCTGGGCGTGGTGGACCAGGAACTGATCGCCTTTTTCGGAGACGAACAGCTCCACGTCGACGCCCCGCTGGGCCGCGGTGGTGATGGCGTAGAGCAGGGAGTCATCGGGCACGAAATACGGGCTGCAGATGGAGATCCGGTGCTGGGCAGAGTAGATCAGGGTGTTGAAGAGCCGCAGGTTGTTTTCCGTGATGAACCCGGGACCGCTGGGCACCACCTGGGCCGTGACATTGCCCGGGTGAGGGTTGGCCGGGAGCTGCAGCTGGTGTTCCAGGGACTCGTCGGTTTCGCTCAGCCAGTCCGTGGCGAACACCACGTTGAGGGTAGTGACGATCGGTCCGCGGAGGCAGGCCATCAGCTCCACCCATTCGCGGCCGGCTTTGCGGTGTTTGGGGTTGTTGTAGGAGGGCTCGATCAGGTTCTGCGAGCCCGTGAAGGCCATTTCGCCGTCGATCACCATGATCTTGCGGTGGTTCCGGAGGTCCGGGCGGCGCCACTGGCCTTGGGTGGGCAGCAGCGGGAGCATACGCCGCCACTGCATCTTCCCGGCCTGGAGCCGCTTGAGGAGGTTGCGGTAACCCTTGACCCGGAGTGTGCCGATGTGGTCGAACAGCACCCTGACTTCCACTCCGCGCTCGGCCGCCTCCTCCAGGGCGGTCAACAGGTCATCGGTGATGTGGTCCGTGCTCATGATATAGAACTCGGCGTTAACGAACTTCTTGGCTTTGCGCACGGCCTCGGTCATGGCCAGGATCGAGTCCGGATAGCCGGGAATGAGGTCCACTGAATTGCCGTCCACCATGGGGAGGGAGCCGAGCCGCTGGTTCAGTTCGCCCGCGGACTTCACCCATTCGGGCCCTGTGTATTCACTGACGACGTCGGCGAGCGCCGAGATGCCGGACCGCACCCGGGTGTTGATGACCTCCTGCTGCTGCCGGCGGCGGCTGGAGAGCTTGAAATTTCCGAACAGCAGGAACAGGATCAGGCCCAGGAACGGCACAAAGAAGATGCCCAGCAGCCAGGCCATGGCCGTGGTGGGGCGCCTGTTGCCGGGGATGATACCGATGGCCAGAACCCGGATCACCAGGTCTGCAATGCTAAGCACCACCACCACCCACGTCGGCGCGGTACCGGCAAGCGAAATTGGCCACAGCACTGGAATACCCCCGGATTGCGCGCACCCGCGGACCGGTTCCGGCGGGGCAATGACCACAGCTTAGCCGCGGCGGGCCCTACTAAGCTGGAGCCATGACTTCTCCTGCGCCCGTGGTGCTCGTTTTCCTTGACCCCGCGTTCCCGGACGGCCGGCCGGCCGACGCTTCGCGGCCCCAGCTGATGGCCACGGACCAGGGCGCCACCCGCGGCGACGGAGTGTTCGAATCCATGCTCGCGGTGGGCGGCGCAGTCCGGAAACTGCAGGCGCATCTGGACCGGCTGGTCGGGTCGGCCCAGGCCCTTGACCTGGTGATCCCGGCGCAGGATGCGTGGCGGGCGGCCATCGCAGCAGGCGTCGCGGAGCACCGCAACCAGCATCCCGCTCCGTCGCCCGCCGAGGACGAGCTGGTGGTGAAACTCGTGGTCACCCGCGGCCCGGAAGGCGCAGAGTCCCCCACGTGCTGGGTTCAGGTCTCCCCGGTCGGCGCCCTCGGACGCCGCCAGCGCGAAACAGGGATCGACGTCATCCTCCTGGACCGCGGCTACGACAGCGACGTGGCCGAGCGTGCCCCGTGGCTGCTGCTCGGCGCCAAGACCCTGTCCTACGCCACGAACATGGCCGCCCTGCGGTACGCCCACAAACAGGGCGCCGACGACGTCATCTTCACATCCTCCGACGGCCGGGTCCTGGAAGGCCCCACGTCCACGGTACTGCTGGCACATCTGGAAACCTCCGACGACGGCGCCGGCGCCACCAGCACGGTGCGCCGGCTCATCACGCCGCAGCTGGACAGCGGGATCCTCCCCGGGACCTCCCAGGGTGCCCTGTTCGCGGCGGCCAAGGCAGCCGGCTGGGAGCTCGGCTATGGGCCGCTGGAACCGCAGGACCTGCTGGACGCCGACGCCGTGTGGCTGATATCCAGCATCAGGCTGCTCGCGCCGGTGAACCACATTGACGGCAAGGAAGTCGGGACGCCTGCCGTGCAGAAGCAGCTGACGGCCGAACTCAATGCATTGTTTGCCGGAATTCAGTAGTTCTCCAGGATTCAGCAGGGAGGCCTTACGCCATGGTGGTTCGCAGTGCAGGGATCCTGCTGTACCGGCGGGGAGCAGGCGGGCTGGAAGTGTGGATAGCGCACATGGGCGGACCGTTCTGGGCTCGCAAACAAACCCAGTCCTGGTCAGTTCCCAAGGGCGAGCACCTTCCCGACGAGGAACCCCTGGTAGCCGCCCGGCGTGAGTTTGCCGAAGAGATCGGCACGCCGCCGCCAGCCGTTGACTACTTTGAGCTGGGTGTCTTCAGGCAACCGTCGGGAAAGATCATCACGGTGTTCGCAGCGGAGTCTGACTTCCAGCCCGAACGGATTGTGAGCAACACGTTTCCGCTGGAATGGCCCAAAGGATCCGGCACCATCAAGGACTTTCCCGAGGTGGACGATGCCCGGTGGGTCACGGAAGCCGAGGCCCGCGGCAAGCTGGTCAAGGGCCAGCTTCCGGTCCTGGACGCCCTCAGGGAGCATGTTGAGCTGCCCTAAGTTGAACTACCGAAGCCCGGGCCCGGGGATTGCGGTGGCACTGCCCTGTTGGTCCGTCGCATAGGTCCGTATGGTTTGGTGCATGAACTCTTACGCGCAGCCGATCAACAAATTGACATTTGACGAATGCTGGGAATTACTGGCCGACGACACCTTGGGGCGGCTGGCCCTTGTAGTGGACGGCCATCCGGAGATCTTTCCGGTCAACTACGTCCTGGACCGCAGGAGCATCGTCTTCCGCAGCGCCGGTGGCTCCAAACTGTGGGGCGCCCAGGCGGACCGTCCCGCGGCGCTGGAGATCGATGGATACGATCCCCGCACGGAGGTGGCCTGGAGTGTGGTGGCGCGCGGAGACACCGAAGTGATCGAGGCCCAGGCTGACAAGGACGCCGTCGACGCCCTGCATCTGGAGCCCTGGCAGTCTGGACCCAAGAATTACTACATCCGGCTAACCCCACTTGCACTGACCGGCCGCCGCTTCCAGGTCACCAAACCGGACGTCTGGAACACCCGGTTGTCGGACCGCCGTCGTGCTTCCTTCGAATAGCGCGGGAGAGTTCTTGCTTAGCGATGCGCCGGCCTTTCTCGTCCCGGGGGTCCGGATCCGGCTGCTGCGGCGGAGCGACGCAGCCGGCCTGAGCGAGGCCTACCTACGGAACCGCCAGCACCTCGAGGCTTGGGAACCGGAGCGGGACGAAGCCTTCTTCGCTCCCAGGCATCAACTGGACATCATCCGGGCCAAGCTCGCCCAGCATTCCGTGGGCCAGGAGGTTCCGTGGGTGCTGGTGGACCACAACGATCCCGCTTGCATCGTCGGCGCCGTCACCCTCACCGGCATCGTCCGCGGGCCGTTCCTCAACGCCAACCTCGGGTACTGGGTTGATTCCACCCTCAACCGGCGAGGCATCGGATCTGCGGCGGTCCGCTTCGCCACGGACCATGCCCGGACAGAACTGGGCCTCCACCGGGTCCAGGCGGCAACGCTGCTCGACAATGAGCGCTCACGCAAGATCCTCAAACGCGCCGGGTTTCGGGAAATCGGCGTGGCGCCGCAGTACCTGAAGATCGCCGGCCGCTGGCAGGACCACCTGCTCCACCAACTGCTCCTCCACGGCTGACGCCATCGCGGGCGAATCCACAGCGCCTGCGCCACCTCACCGCCCTCGGGGTTCGCCTAAGCTGGCCCCAAGCACTCTTGAATCCGCAATCGAAAGGCACCCCATGGGCAACGACGCTCACGTCCCCGTCATCCTGGGCGGCGCACGCACCCCCTTCGGCAAGTTCCGCGGCGGCCTCTCCGGGCTCACCTCCAGCGAACTGGGTGCCCACGCCATCCGGAACGCACTGGAACGGTCCGGGGTGGCGCCGGAACAGATCCAGGCCGTCATCGTGGGCCAGGTTATCCAGGCGGGCGCCGGCCAGGGACCCGCCCGGCAGGCCAGCCTTGCCGCTGGCATCGGCTGGGATGTGCCCACCGTGACCATCAACAAACTGTGCCTGTCCGGCCTGACTGCCGTGATCGATGCCGCCCGGATGATCCGCGCCGGCGAGGCTGATTTCATTGTGGCGGCAGGCCAGGAATCCATGACCAACGCCCCGCACCTGCTGCCCCGGCTTCGCGGGGGTGTGGCGATCGGCGATGCACCACTGCTGGATTCCCTGAACTTTGACGGCCTGCAGGATCCCGTCTCAGGTGAACTGATGGGCTCCGCCACCGACGCCGGGAACGTCCGCCTGGGCATCAGCCGCGAGGACCAGGACGCCGTGGCCGCCCTTTCACACCAGCGGGCGGAGGCCGCCCGGGCGGCCGGCATCCTGGCTGAGGAGATCGCTCCGGTGGAGGTCCCGCAGCGCCGGGGACCCGCCGTCGTGATTGATGCCGACGAGGGCATCCGCGCCGGCACCACCATCGAGACGCTCGCGGCGCTGAAACCCGCCTTCTCCAAGGACCCGGCCGCCACCATCACCGCCGGCTCGGCCTCCCCGCTGTCCGACGGCGCCGCCGCCGTCGTGGTGGCCAGCAAGGCAGCAGCGGAAGCGGCCGGCCTCAGCTGGATCGCGGAGATCGGCAGCCACGGCCAGACCGCCGGACCGGACGGGTCCCTGCATTCCCAGCCGTCCCGCGCCATTGAGCGAGCCCTGAAACTTGAAGGGCTGACCATTGACGACGTGGACCTCATTGAGATCAACGAAGCCTTCGCATCGGTGGTGCTGCAGTCCGCCACCGACCTGGGGATCGACGCGGACAAGATCAACGCCGACGGCGGCGCCATCGCCCTGGGCCACCCGGTGGGCGCCTCCGGGGCGCGCCTTGTGCTGCATCAGGCACTCGCGCTGAAACGGCGCGGCGGCGGAACAGGCGTGGTTGCCTTGTGCGGCGGCGGTGGCCAGGGCGACGCCCTGATCCTCAAAGCCCGCGGCTAGGGCGACCGGGAGAGCAGCGCCGGCGCCAGCGTGGCATTTAGTCGACTTCTCCGGGGCCCGATACCTGAATTAGGAATCGTCATGGGAACGGTCAAGACAGGCGCTGTCTGAGCTAATAGGCTTCGCCTATTGGGAGTACCACGGCATGCAGATGGGGCTCTACCTGAGCGGCTCCGGCAAACCCAGCGAACCCAATACGGCTTTCCAGGAGCTCCTGACCCATGAACTGCGTTGACCAGGCGGATCAGCCCCCAGGATTATCAAGGGCACCAGGCGTTCCGCACACGAAACCCGGACCAGTTCCGTCGGCCCCTGCGCCGCCCGGTTGTTCACTCCGGTATCGTCGCACCAGTCCACGCCATACGGGTAAGCGGTGACCCCGGCCTTCCCGGGAGCCACGCCAGCCGGGACGGTGAACACAAAAGTGAATGCGCCGTCGTCGGACATGGGAGCGAGATCCTCCAGCACGGTGATGCCGGCCGCATCCCTGACCGTCACCTGGACCCGTGCGTCGGTGCCGTAGCGGGCGTCGCAGGTGGCGTCAGGGGCGCTGACGGTGACCTGGTCGCCGGGTTTAGCGGCGGCAGGCGAGACGGAAAACTCCGGCGGCATGCAGGGCGGCGGCGCGAAAATGTTCCGGCAGCTTGTCACCCCCACCAGCACCGGCACGGCGCACAGCCCCACGGCCAAACCGCGTGCCCAGGCGCCGGTCACTGAACGCCCCCGAAAGTTCCCCATGACCCGATTGTCCCGTCGGCGCCGGTGTTACGGAAGCACGGTTGGGGTTACGGAAGCACGCGTTGGTTACGGAAGATGACGACGGCGGCGGTGCGGCGGGGCGGGGCGAGTGTTACGTTTTTGGGGAGTAATGAGAACCGGCGCCAAGCCCTGACTGGCCGGTCGGCAACCCTCCCTTTCGCGGCGGGGTGCCTCAGGTGAATACTCGGCATATCGACCCATTCGAGCTGCAAGCGTGAAAGAAGGAGTTCCGTCGTGTCTGACGCACCCGCCCCTGAAGAGAAACTGTCGTACCGGCTTGTCACCGGGCCGGATGACAGGTCTTTCTGTGAACGGATTTCCACTGCCCTGGCCGAAGGGTATGTCCTGCACGGCAGCCCGGCCGCAACGTCCAACGGCGGCAAGGTGATAGTTGCGCAGGCACTCATCCTCCCGTCGGCCATCGCCACCGCTGATGCCGCCGTCGCCACCGCCGTGGATGACCTCGATTTCGACGGCGAGGGCCACGCATGAGCTACGCCGGAGACCTCACCCCGCAGGAAGCCTGGGCCAAGCTGGAGCAGGGCGCCATCCTGGTGGATGTCCGGACCGAAGGCGAATGGGCCCACATCGGCATCCCGGACACGAAGGCCACTGATAACGATCCCCTGTTCATCCCGTGGACGTTCCCGGGTGGCATCCCGAACCCAGATTTCATCACCGACCTGACACAGCAGGCCCCGGACGACGACAGTGCGGAGCTGGTATTCCTCTGCCGCTCGGGCCAGCGCTCCATCGCCGCCGCTATCGCCGCGACGCAGGCCGGCTTCACCTCCTACAACGTCCTGGAGGGTTTCGAAGGCGAGCCGGACCGCTACGGCGAGCGCACCGTCAACGGCTGGAAGAACCGCGGCCTGCCCACCAACCTGGGAATAGCCAAGTGACCTTCAACGCAGACGCCGGCGGCTGGAGCGCCGAGACGCAGGCGGTCCGCGGCGGGCTGGACCGCACCAACTTCCAGGAGACCACCGAGCCGGTCTTCCTGAACTCGGGCTTCGTCTACGAGTCCGCTGCCGCCGCCGAGCGCGCCTTCACCGGCGAGGACGAACGCTTCGTCTACTCCCGGTACGGCAACCCGTCCGTGGCCACCTTCCAGGAACGCCTCCGCCTGCTCGAAGGCACCGAAGCGTGCTTTGCGACGGCGTCGGGCATGTCAGCGGTGTTCACCGCCCTGGGTGCCCTGTTGGCGGCCGGTGACCGGGTGGTTGCCGCGCGCTCTCTGTTCGGCTCCTGCTTTGTGATCCTGAACGAGATCCTGCCGCGCTGGGGCGTGGAAACCGTGTTTGTTGACGGCCCGGACCTCGAGCAGTGGCGCGCTGCCCTGTCGGAGCCCACCACCGCAGTGTTCTTCGAATCGCCGTCCAACCCGATGCAGGAAATCGTGGACATCGCCGCGGTCAGCGAGCTGGCGCACGCCGCCGGGGCCACCGTCGTCGTCGACAATGTCTTTGCCACTCCCCTGCTGCAGCGCTGCGGCCAGCTGGGCGCGGACGTGATTGTGTACTCCGGCACCAAGCATATCGACGGCCAGGGACGCGTCCTGGGCGGCGCCATCCTGGGCACCAAGGAGTTCATCGACGGCCCGGTCAAGCAGCTCATGCGGCACACCGGCCCGGCCCTCTCCGCGTTCAACGCCTGGGTGCTCACCAAGGGCCTGGAGACCATGTCCCTGCGTGTGAACCACTCCTCCGCCTCCGCGCTGCGGCTGGCCGAATGGCTCGAACAGCAGCCGGCCGTCAGCTGGGTCAAGTACCCGCTCCTCAAGTCGCACCCGCAGTACGAGCTCGCCGCCAAGCAGATGAAGGCCGGCGGCACCGTCCTCACGTTGGAACTTGCGACGACGAGTGACCGCTCGGGCAAGGACGCCGCTTTTGCGCTGCTGGACGCCTTGCGGATCATCGACATCTCCAACAACCTGGGCGACGCCAAGTCCCTCATCACCCATCCGGCCACCACCACGCACCGCGCCATGGGTCCCGAGGGCCGCGCAGCCATCGGGCTCAGCGACGGCGTGGTGCGGCTGTCCGTGGGCCTGGAGGACGTGGACGACCTCATCGGCGACCTGGAGCAAGCCCTCAAGCACATCTAGCTCTGATTGGCGCAAACTGGTGGCGCGAACTGGCAGATAATGCCCTGTTTCAGGCGTTTTGAGGGGCTTATCTGCACGTTCGCGCTGGGAGGACCGTATGAATGCACCCCGGGCCTGGGGCCGGCTGCTGTCCAACATCCCGCTGCCGGAGCAGAACCTGGCGGGAATCGCCGTCGGCGTTGTCCTTCAGCGTTTGATGCCGCTCCGGCTCGGCGGGCCATACTTTTTGGTACGGACCGTCGGCGTGGCATCGCTGGCGGTGGGTGGCGCAATAGTCACCTGGGCGTGGTTAGCTGCCCGGAACACACGATTAGCCCGCCCCGATGCGTTGGTGACCGCCGGGCCCTATGCGCTTTCGCGGAACCCGATGTACGTGGGCTGGGCGCTGCTGCACCTGGGAGCGGGACTGCTGCGTGATGATGCCTGGACGGTGGCGGCCCTCCCGGTGGCTTCGGGCGCAGTGCACTGCGGGGTGCTTCGAGAAGAAGAGGTCCTGGCGGCGTCGTTCCCGGCGGAGTTCAGCCAGTACCGCTTGTCCGTGCCCCGGTACGTGCCTCGCCTTCGCCTTGGATGGCGAGCCGGACTGCCACTTCATCCCCGACGCTGATGCCCGCCGCGTCCCTGGCGGCCTTCTTGACGGGCAGTAGGTAGGAGCGGCTTTTGCTGTCCGGGAAGACCGAGGTCTGCCAGGTGTAGCCGGAGATTTCCGCCGTCACTTTGACCGAGCCGAAGCCTTTCCGGAACGCCGCTGCCTGTTCCCGGAGGTCGTCGGCAACGTCCACGGGGAGGGTAATGAAGTGCCACCCGGCTTCTTCGGGATAGTGCCACAATTCGGCCCGGAATGAGTACGACGACGTCACGGCCTGAGTATGGCATGCCGCGTTGCCGGACGCATCCCCTGTCATGGACGGGTCCGGCGAATGGTGCGACAGCGGAACGCCGCCTCAGGCGCCTGGCTGGCGCAGCTGCCGGGAGGCCGTCTCCCGGACCGCGGCGGTCAGTTGGTTGAGCACCGGCGAGTCGACCTTCCAGCGTTGCCAGTACAAGGACACGTCAACGGGGCTCCCGGGGGCCAACTCCACGAGGGCACCGCTGCGGAGGTCTGGCAGGCACTGCTGCTCCGGGAGCAGCCCCCATCCCAGTCCCAGCCGGATAGCCTGGGCGAATTCGGCCGACGACGGCACATAGTGCCGCGGCGCGGTCAGTTCCGCGCCCGTCACCGTGCGGAAGAACCCGTCCTGCAGGTCATCCTTGCGGTCAAAATCAACCACGGGGGCCTGGCTTCCTGCAACGAGCTCCGGCCCGTCCGGCCACCACCGATGCAGATACGTGGGACTTGCCACTGCACGGTACCGCAGGGAACCCAGCGGTTCCACACTGCAGCCCTGGACCGGTTCCGGCGTTGCGGTTACCGCGGCCATCACCGAACCGGTCCGCAGAAGCTGGGTGGAATGCTGCTCGTCCTCCCTGCGCAGTTCGAAGCAAGCGCCGAGGTCCGGCGGAAGACTTGCCAGCGCAGGCATGAACCAAGTGGAGAGTGAGTCCGCGTTCACCACCAAGGGGATGGGCGCCGTCGGGCGGTCCCGGCTCTCGCCGAGCTCCTGCTGGGCGTCCCATTCGAGCTGCCGGACCTGCCGGGCGAACCGCAGGATGGCTTCTCCGGCTGTTGTGGGGCGGACGGGGTTCGTTCGCTGCAACAGGATCTGGCCGGCCGCGTCCTCCATCGCCTTGAGACGCTGGGAAATGGCCGACGGCGTGACGTACAGGCTGCGGGCCGCCGCCTCAAGGGTGCCTTCGTCCACGACGGCCGCGAAGGTACGCAGCTGCTCAAACTGGAACGTTAACATTAGATTTCCTTAATAGAGCTAAGAATATTTAGCTGGAGTAATCATAAGTCCGGCCGTACGTTGGAGGATATGGATCTGACTGCATTTCTAGGCCCCACCGCACTGGGCTTCGGCACGGGCCTCGCCCTCATCGTGGCCATCGGCAGCCAGAACGCCTTCGTCCTCCGGCAGGGCATCCGCGGTGAGCATGTGGCCGCAGTCGTCCTGGTCTGCAGCGTCTCCGATGCGCTGCTCATCGCAGCGGGCATCGCCGGAGTGGGGGCGCTGCTCCAGTCGAGTCCCGTAATCGTGGACGTGGTCCGGTTTGCCGGCGCCGCCTTCCTGGTGGGCTACGGCGTCATGGCGGCGCGCCGGGCGATTCGTCCTGGAGCACTAACGGCGTCGGGGCGGCAGCCCGCCGTCGGTCTCGGCGCCGCACTCAGCACCGTACTGGCCCTGACGTGGCTGAACCCGCACGTCTACCTGGACACCGTGCTGCTGCTTGGATCCGTGGCCAACCAGCAGGCGCAGGATTTGCGTTGGTGGTTCGGGGGCGGAGCCATCGCCGCCAGCATCGCCTGGTTCAGTGCGCTGGGATTCGGGGCCAGGGTCCTCCGGCCCTTCTTCGCGCGGCCCTCCTCGTGGCGCATCCTGGACGGGCTCGTCGCTGCGGTCATGCTCACCCTGGGTGTGCGCCTGGCAGTCGGTGCATGACGTCGTCGCTTCCTGGCGCGAACGGACACTTGGGGCACTCCCACAGCGAAAACCAGGGCATTATCTGCCCGTTCGAGCCCTGCCGTTGACCTCGGCGGCAGTGCGGCGTAGCTTCATGGTCACCACCGCGATGTTGCTGGGCCAACGCATCCGCCGGACCGAAAGCCAGGCATGAACGGAAACCAGGCAGTGCAGGGCAGCAAGCCTTTTCAAAAGGCCGGAGCAGTCATCGTCGCGGCCGGCGCGTGCTGGGGGCTCGGAATTTCCTTCGTGGGGAACGTGCACGCCACCCGCGACCCTGCCGCCAGGCTGGCCATGCTGGAGCGCCACCGCGGCCTCTGGGTTGCCGGACAATTCCTGGCAGCCGCCGGGACCATGGCCGTTCCCGTCGGATTTGCCCGGTTCGCCCAATCCATCCGTTCCGGCTCCGGCCCCGCCAAGACGCTGGCCGCCGGCGCAGCCGCCGCCCTGCTAGTGGGCGCGCCCTTGTTCGTGGTGGCTCTCGCTGACCGCGCCTCGGACCTGGAGAGGTTCGCCTATCGGCGGGGTGCAAACTGGCCGTTCCTTACATACTCAGGGCTGCATATCGGCGGGCTCGCGGCCCTGGGGGCGGGGCTGCTGCTGACTCCGTTGAAGCCCTGGACCGGCATTACGGCGGCCGCCAGCGCTCCCGTCTTTGCTGCAATCCTGGCCGGCACCAAAGACATTCCGCCGTTCGTTTTCTACCTGGTGGAAACCGCGGTGGGTGTCCAGCTGATGCGCTACGAGGAACCCATGGCTCCCTCCGAGGACCATACGGATGCACACCCTAGGCGTTGACGCTGGAGCTGGTGCGAACGGGCAGATAACGACCCCAGAACACGAAAAACAGGGCGTTATCTGCCAGTTCGCGCAAAGGTTCCTACAAGCCTCAGGGAGAACTCAGGACAGGCGCACGCGCAACAGCTCCGGGACTTCGTCCGCCTCACGCAACCCGGAGGTGCCGCGCATCGTGACACGCACGGCGTGGGCAACCACGGCCCCCATCCCGCCGTCGTCGGGCGCTGATTCTTCCATCACCGCGTCCCACACCCTGCGCTGTTCGGTGGAGCCGGTGCCGCGGGCAATGATGTCCTCGACGCCCTGCCGGGCCAGGGAAAGTTCGTCCTGCTCGGCGAGGACCGGAGCCAGGTAGTCCACCAAGGATCGCACTACGTCGACGGCGGGCGCCGGCCTGAACGTGCCAAAATCCAGCAACTCACCGCTCAGGCCACTGCTGCTCGCCTGCCATGCCGCCATCCGCAGCAGCACCGTGGGCACCGGGGCCGGCTCCACGCCGTCGCGCCATTCACGGCTGGCCGATTCGACCAAGGCCCGCACCAGCACCGCGATCAGGGCAGCGTCCTCGGCGCGGAGGCAGACGTCGGCCACCCGGACCTCAACCGTGGGGTGGTTCCGGGACAGGCGGGCGTCAAAGTAGATCATGCCTTCATCCAGCAGCACGCCACTGTCCAGTAGACGCGTTACCACCCTTCTGTATGCAGAGTACGTGCTGAAAATGGCCGAAGGGCCGGACATGGGCCAGCGGTTCCAGGCCTGGGTGCGGTAGCTCTCGAATCCTGTGGGCATCCCGTTCCAGAACGGCGAATTCGCGCTCAGTGCCGTGATGACTGCCAGCTTGTCCCGGATCCTGTCCAGAACCGCCACGCCCTCGTCCTTGGATTCGATGAACGTGTGGACGTGGAAGCCGCAGGTCAGCTGCTCCTGCGCGGTCAGACCGAAGCGTTCGAGCATCCGGGCATAGCGGGCGTCCGGGGTGGTGTGGCTCGCAAGGCCAAACGGAGACGTGGCCAGCGCGGCGACCCTTGCACCGTTTTTGGTGGCCGCTTGGTCCGCCAGCAGCCGGCCGGCCCGGATCTGCTGCAGCAGTTCTGCGTACTCGAGGCAGGGACGGGTCTGGGTCTCGATCTGCTCAAGCTTCAGCTCGGCAGTCAGGCCAGTCCCGTCGTCGTGAGCCGCTTTTTCCTTGGCTGCCAGCGCATAGGGACGTTCCGGGGCATCGTCGGCTGCCATCCGGCGGCCGGACAGCATCGCGTCCGCGAGGGCAAGCGGCTCCCCCGTGTCCGGATCAACGATCAGGAGCTCTTCCTCGACGCCGAATGTACGCATGCTTATATTGTGCTGCAACGCCCGCCAGGTTGACCCGGTTACTGCCCATCATGACGAAGCGCGAACCGGCAGATAGAGCGCTCAAATCCCTCTAGGGGTCGTTATCTGCCAGTTCGCGCCGGGCGGAGGGCCGCAAGTGTACGTTCGCGTTAGTCCTGGAAGTACTCCACCTTGGCGCCGATGGTGTTGAGCCGTTCCGCCAGGTCCTCGTAGCCGCGCTCGATCACGTAGATGTTCCGCAGCTCCGAAACACCCCGCGCCGCGAGCATGGCCAGCAGCAGGCAGGCGGCGGGGCGGAGTGCCGGCGGGCAGCCCACCTCGGCGGCTCGCCACTTCGTGGGGCCGTTGACGTAGATCCGGTGCGGGTCCAGCAGCTGCACCTGAGCGCCGAGCCGGTTGAGTTCCGTGAGGTAGATGGCCCGGTTCTCATAGACCCAGTCGTGGATCATGGTCTGGCCGTGGGCGTTGGCGGCGATGACCGCGAAAAACGGCAGGTTGTCGATGTTCAGTCCGGGGAACGGCATCGGGTGGATCTTGTCCTCGGGCGCCCGCAGCTCGGACGGTTTGGTGGTCACATCCACCAGCCGGGTGCGGCCGTTGCGCGCCACGTACTCGCCGGAAATCTCCAGCTGCTGGCCCATCTGCTCCAGCGTGGCCAGCTCGATCTCCATGAACTCGATGGGGACGCGGCGGATGGTCACCTCTGAGTTGGTGACGATCCCGGCGGTGATGAGGCTCATCGCCTCAATGGGGTCTTCGGACGGGAAGTACTCAATGTCGACGTCGACGAGCGGCTGCCCGGTGATCTTCAGCGTGGTGGTGCCCACACCGTCGATCTTCACGCCCAGCATCTCGAGGTAGAAGCATAGGTCCTGGACCATATAGTTGGGGCTGGCATTGCGGATGACGGTGGTGCCGCGGCGGTGCGCCGCCGCCATGATCGCGTTCTCGGTGACAGTGTCCCCGCGCTCGGTCAGCACAAAGGACCGGTCGTGAGTGTCCGGCGGCGGAGCCTGCACGGCGTAGAAACCGGCAGCGGCTTCCACGGAGAGCCCGAACTGGCGCAACGCCTGCATGTGGGGCTCCACGGTGCGCGTACCCAGATCGCAACCGCCGGCATACGGCAGGCGGTATTCCGCGGATTCGTCCAGGAGCGGGCCCAGGAGCATGATCACGCTGCGCGTGCGGCGCGCGGCGTCCACATCCATGGCTTCAAGGTCCAGGACGGCGGGGCGGCGGAGCTGGAGGTCAGTGTCGTTGAGCCACGTGCATTCGACGCCGATGCTGGTCAGGACCTCCACGATCCGATTGACCTCTTCGATCCGGGCGAGGCGACGCAGGACGGTGGTGCCTCGGTTGATCAGGCTGGCGCACAGCAGCGCCACACCGGCGTTTTTGCTGCTGTTGACATCCACCGCCCCGGAAAGCGTGCGGCCGCCTTCGATCCGCAGGTGTGTCATCTGCGGTTTGCCTACTTTGACGATGCTGCGGTCGAAGATCGTTTCGAGCCGCTGGATCATCTTGAGGCTGAGGTTCTGCTTGCCCTGTTCCATCCGGGCGACGGCGCTTTGGCTGGTTCCCAGCGCTGACGCGAGCTGACCTTGGGTCCAGCCCTTCTCAGTCCGGGCATCCTTGAGCGTGGCGGCGATGTGCTCGGCAGTTTCCTGAGTCATAACAAAAAAATATCACAAATGAGCTATTTTATGGGATGTGAATCGGAGTGGCGACTGAAATCCCAGCAAATACCCGATTCATGAGATAGCCGCTCCTTGATGCTTGTCCTTGACCCGCCACTCGCTCGGCGGGAGACTGAAACATCGGGTTCACCCGATAAACGGAAGAATGCCCTGCAGGAGGCCTGCCATGTATGGGAATGCGGCTACAGCATCCCGTGCTTTAGCGTGTGCCATCTTGTGCCTGCTCATGGCCCTTTGCGGGATTATCGTGGCGCCGGCGTCCGCGGCCGCCCCTTCACCGGGCGAGGGCGCCGAGCAGGCACTGGGTAACGATGTCTCGTGGCCTCAGTGCAACAAGGCGCTTCCCGCCGCTCCAGCTTTCGGGATCGTGGGCGTCAACAATGGCCTGGCCAGCACCACTAACCCCTGCCTCGCCGAACTGCTCCGCTGGGCCAAATCCATCACGGTGAACCCGACCGACCAGCCGTCCGTGGCCCTTTACGTCAACACCGCCAACCCGGGGCACGCTGGCTCCTGGTGGCCCACCAGTAACAACTACCCCGCAGCCCAAGCTGTAACCAACCCCTACGGCATCTGCAAGGACAAGGACGTTGCCCCGGCGTGCGCATACATGTACGGCTACGCCAAGGCGTACGACGACGCCTACATCCGCGGCATCAGCAGCCCCTCGGACTACCTGTGGTGGCTCGATGTTGAAACAGGCAACAGCTGGTCCCTCGACAAGAGCGCCAACCGTGCCGTCCTGGAAGGTATGACCGACTTATTTCACAGCATCGGCGCCGACGTCGGCATCTACTCCTCGGCCTATCAATGGGGACAGATCGTGGGCACCGTCAGCAACTCCAGCAACCTTTATGCCCTGCCCAGCTGGCTGGCAGGCGCCCGCACGGCCTTCGGAGCCACGGCCAACTGCTCGAATGCGCCGCTAACCCCCGGCGGCACAGTCACCCTGACCCAGTTCGTCTCCAGGGGCTTCGACTACGACCACTCGTGCATTTAGCAAGCACAGCGCGGCGTAGCCCGAATCCAGAAGCATGGGCCGCCCGGACTAACGCCAGACGAAGTTCCAGGTCCCCATAACAGCCGCGGCAACCACAGCAGCCGCCGCGATCAGCACGCCGCCCGCCAGCACCCAGGCATCCAGCGGCGAATATGTGGATTCCCGGGCCCACGTCCGCTGCCCGGTGCCAAAACCGCGGGCTTCCATGGTGATGGCCAGCCGGGACGCGCGGCGGATGGCCTGGACCAGGAGCCCGAAGCTCTGCCCGAGCGTAGCCCGCAGCCGTTGCAGCGGGCTGCCCTGCGAGCCGACTCCGCGGGCCCGCCGCGCCATGCCGATGGTCTGCCACTCCTCGGCCATAAGTCCCACCAGCCGCATCGCGGCCAGCGTGCCAAGGACAAACCGGTGCGGCAGCCGGGCTTTCTGGGCCAGCGCATCGGCGAGGTCGGTGGGGTCTGTGCAGGTCATAAGCAGGATCGCCGGCAGGGCAATCGCGAGGCCGCGCAGCATAAAACCGATTCCCAGCTGCAGGGAACCCTCGCTGATGGACCAGATCCCGACGTCGAGCAGTACAGCACCGCTGTCCGCCGCGACGATCGCTGTGCTCCAGCCGCCCAGGGCTGCCGCGATGATGAGCGGCCAGCCGCGCTGCCACAGCAGGCGCAGGGTGAGGCCGGCCAGCGGAAAGAGCGCCAGCTCGGCCGCAAGCGCCACCGAGGCGGACACCCAGTCGATGGAGAGCGCCAGCACCAGCGTGATGAGGAAAACGACGGCGAACTTGGCCAGCGGGTTGGCGCGGGTCAGCAGCGCGTGGTTGCCGCTGAGGGTCAGGGCATCCCTCATGCCGCACCCGCTTCCTGGCGGGCGCCGCCGCGTGAGGCCGGGCCAAGCCGCAGTTCGGCCCCGCCGAGGACGGCGCTGAATTCCTGGTCGTGGGTCACGGAAACCACGGAGGTTCCGGCGTCGAGCAGTTCTGAGAGGAACGATGCGAGCTCGGCCCACGTGTTGGCGTCCTGGCCGAAGGTCGGCTCGTCGAGCACCAGCACACGCGGGTGGGCCGCGAGGACAGTGGCCACCGACAGGCGCCTTTTTTCGCCGCCGGACAGTGTGTACGGATTGGCGTCCACCAGGTGCGTCAGGCGCAGCCGTTCCAGCAGCTCATCAACCCGCTCCTCGCCATGCCCCAGGTGCCGCGGTCCGAACATCAGTTCGTCCAGCACGCGGCCGGCAACGAACTGGTGCTCGGGCTCCTGGAACACGGTTCCGATGCGGGAAATCAGCTGGTTGGCTTTCCATTTGAAGGGGTCGATCCCCGCCCCCTCGGAAAGCTCGACGGCGGCGGACACCTTCCCCGCCACCGGCGCCAGCAGTCCGGCGAGCGTCAGCGCAAACGTTGACTTGCCGGCGCCATTGAGGCCCGTGACGGTCAGTGCCTGGCCGGAACGGACCTGAGCCGTGATGCCCAGCTGCACTGGAACGGGCGGGATCGTCCGGAAGCCGCGGCGCCGCGGACGCTCGCGGGAGACGGCAAGGTCCTCGGCAGCCAGCAGCAGGTCACCGGAGCCTGCGGATACGCGGCGGCGGGTTGCCGGAACATAGCCCGGCACCCAGACGCCCGCGCCGATCAGCATGTCCCGTGCCTCCGCCAGCACCTGGTCCGGCGGCCCGTCCAGCAGGACCGCGGACGTGCTGGCGGAACCTCCAGCGGAGCCCGCTGCGGTGCCCGGCTGGAGCACCACAATCCGGTCCACCAGGTCCTTCCAGACGGACACGCGATGCTCCACCACAACGAGGGTGGCGCCGGTTTTGTCCAGGCAGCGGCCCACGGCGTCCCGGACTTCCAGCACGCCGGCGGGATCCAGGTTCGCGGTGGGCTCGTCCAGCAGGATCAGCCCGGGCCGCATCGCGAGTATCCCGGCCAATGCCAGGCGCTGCTTCTGCCCGCCGGAAAGGGCCGACGTCGGGTGGTCCAGTGGGAGCCCGCCGGCGCCAGCGCCGCCGTCGGCGTTCAAACCGGCGCCGGCACCGGCGTTCAAACCGCCGCCCCCGGCACTTCGCAGCCCGACGTCGTCGAGCGCTTCATGGACGCGCCGCCAGATCTCGTCCCGCGGAACGGCGAGGTTCTCGGCGCCGAAGGCGACGTCGTCGCCCAGACGCGAAAGCACCACCTGCGTTTCCGGATCCTGCTGCATCAGGCCCGAGCGGCCGCGCTGCCCGCGGGGCACCACGCCGTCGATCAGCAACGAACCGGTTTCGTCGGCGTCGTCCCCTTCGTCCCCCAGCACCCCTGCGAGCGCGTGCAGCAGCGTTGACTTGCCGGCGCCCGAGGGGCCCAGCAGCAGCACCCGCTCGCCAGGAGCGATGTCGAGGTCGAGCCCGTGGACGGCGGGCGCGGAACGTCCGGCATGCCGCCAGCCCCAGCCACGGGCGGACACCGCGGCGGGGCGCACTGCGGAGGCGCCGGCGTCGGAAGCGGTCATCAGTTGAAGACGGGCTCCGACGCTGCCTTCCGGGACGCGAACGAGCTCAGCACGCCGGTCTTGGCCAGGCCGCGGGTGGCGATCCAGGACAGCGCACCCGCAATGACCGCGCCGGAGATGGTGCAGAACACGATGTACGCGAGCTTGTCGCCGGGCTCGTAGGCGATGTTCCAGCCCCACGGCAGGAAGGAGTCATTGAGGCCGCAGAACAGGCCCGCGCCGGCACCGGCCAGCAGTGCGGCGATCAGGTTGTACTTCTGGTGCAGGAAGGACTTGAACCGGAAGTTGCCGTACACCAGCAGGAAGAACACCAGTTCGGCGCCCAGGCCCTGGAGGAGTCCGGAGATCAGCACCGTGGCGCCGTACTGCGAGCCCATGATGAGTTCGCCGGTGGCGGCCACCGCTTCGCAGAAGAGCGCCGCGCCGGGCTTGCGGATGATGAGCATGCCCAGCACTGCCGGGATCATCCAGCCGCCGGCGATCAGGCCGGTCAGCGGGGGGTAAACGGCGTTCATGGGGGCGGAAATGATGCCGGCGCCCTGGGACCAGGCCCAGAAGATCACACCGCCGGTGATGGCGATGAGCGCCGCCACCACGATGTCCACAACACGCCAGGTATTGCCGGTCTTTTTGATTGCTGCAGTTGTCATTTGGTCCTCCTGAGGAACAGGAGGGGAAAGTGCCCCGGCGTGCGGCGCTGCCGCCGTTTCCGGACACTTCGAGAACTCGACTCCCTTGCGCCGGTACTAACCGGATCAGGTTCGAGGGTCTGCGGCTGTCCGCACTCTCAGCGCCTAGCTGCGGTTCCCTGGCAATGCCAGTGATGCCCGACGGCGGCGCTCCCCTGTCGTAATAAATCTGCCCTGATGGGCGTGCTCCAGTTTACACCGCGGGCGGGGTAGATTGTGGGCCATGACTGCCAACAACCCGACTGTGACTGCGTTCAATCCCGATTCGACAGTGCCCCAGCCGGCGGGGCTGCTTGAGGCCCTGATAGCCCGGGTCGAAGCCGAGATCAACGAGCTGCAGTTTCCGCATTTCAGCAAGGACGACTCCCTCAACCTCGGGCTGCTCCTGGTGGAGCTGGGCAAGAGCCGGAAGCTGCCCATCGCGATCGACATCACCAAGGGTGACCAGGTCCTGTTCCACGTGGCCCTGGACGGCGCCACCCCGGACAACGAGCGCTGGATCCGGGCCAAGCAGCGCACCGCCGCCAGGTATGAGATCCCGTCGCTGCTGGTGGGCCTGCGCGGCAGGCTGCATGGCGGCCGGATCGAGGACCACGGCTGGTTCGACGAGTCCACCTACGCCCCGCACGGCGGCTGCTTCCCGGTCTACGTCACAGGCGTGGGTGCAGTGGCCACGGTGACGGTCTCAGGCCTGCCCCAGCAGCAGGACCACGATCTGGTGGTGGAAGCCCTGCGGGAGATTCTGGAGTCCATGCAGCCGGGTTAGGCTAAAGACAGTCCCGGATCCGCTCACAAGGAGTTCAACGAATGAACCTGTTCATCAAGCTGCTCGGCACTGCAATCAGCATCGGCGCCGGGTTCGTCGGCACCAAGATGGTCAATACCGTGTGGGAAAAGTCCACCGGCCGGAAGCCTCCCACCGGCAAGGATGAAGACACCCCCACGAGCCTTCGCTCGGCACTCACCTTCGCGCTCATTTCGGCCTCGGTCAGCACCATCATTCAGGTGCTCGCCAACCGCGGCACGCAGCGGGCCATCACCCGCTTCGCCAAGTCCCAGGACATCGTCTAACCCTGGCGAGCAGGCCGGCGGCTGACGCTCAGTCCCGCCGGCCGCCGTCGGACGCTTCATCCCTGGAGGACTCATCCCGGGCGGATCGCGCCGCCTGCTGAACCACGGCATCGAGTTCATCGGAGCTGAGCAGCTCCCGGTGCAGGTGTTTGGTCCGGTAACCGGCGCGGCCCACCATATGGGCGGAAACCGGCACCGTCAGCAGCTGGAAAATCCAGGCCACCAGCAGCACCGGCCACACCCACCAGGTGCGCAGCTGCAGGCCGATGGCCGCCAGGAGCAGGAACAGCCCCAGCACCTGGGGCTTGGTGGCTGCATGCATGCGGCTCAGCAGGTCCGGGAAGCGGAGCAGGCCTACGGCGGCGGCGAGCGACATCAGGGCACCCAGCACCAGGAACACCGCCGACACGGTATCGATGACGTTATCAACCACGCTGGCCTCAGGATTCATTGGCTTGCTCTCGCCGGTCGGCCACGAAGCGCGCAACGGTCACCGAGCCGATGAAACCGACGATGGACAGCGCCACCAGCAGCATCAGGTTGTTCAGGTGCCGGTTGACGGCCATGTCGATGCACAGGGCCGCACCGAGGATCGCAAGCAGGACGTCGGAGGCCAGCACCCTGTCCAGCAGCGAGGGGCCGCGGGCAATCCTGATGATGGCGCCCGCCGCAGCCAGCGAAAGAATGACTGCCGTGACAGCCAGGACGGTCTGCATCATGCTGCGGCCTCCTGCCGGATTGCTTCGAGTTCTTCGCGGGTGCCCATGATCCTGATCAGGCCCGCTTCGATGGAGCGGACTTCCTTGCGCAGGCTTTCCACGTCCTCGGCACTGCTGACGTTGAGCGCGTGGAGATACAGGGTGGACGTTGAACGGTCCACTTCCACCACCAGGGAGCCCGGGATCAGTGAGATCACGTGCCCCACGGCGGTGACCATCAGGTCCTGATGGCTGCGCAGCGGGACAGCCACGACGGCGTTGATGACCCGCGGGCCGCGGACAGCCGCCAGATACATGACCTCGACGCTGGCTGCCACCACCCTGCCCAGGAAACGCAGGGCAAATGGCACGGCGTGAAGAATGTTGAAGCGGCCGCTGAGCTCTACCGGCGGCAGGTAGAACATCCGGGCCACGAGCACAGCCAGCAACGCGCCGAAGAGCAGGTTGCCGGGGCTGAAGTCCTGCCACAGGGCGGCCCAGACAATCACCAGCCATACCAGCAGGGGCAGTTCCTGGCGCAGGGAAATCCGCCGGCGGCTCATTTGCCCCCTCCGTTTTTCAATGCGAGCGGGGGAACCTGCGTGTCCTCGCCCAGCACGGCCTGGATGTAGGCGGACCGGTCCAGCATTTCTTGGGCGGCCTGGTCCGCGACTTTGAACAGCGGGCCGGCGAAGACCGTGAGTGACACGCCCAGGACCACCAGGCCCAGGGTTGAGCCCACCATGGTGCGGGGCAGCAGCGTGACGTTTTTGCGGCCGGCACGGCTGCCGGTATCCGAATCCTCGGGCTCAGCCAGCAGGACGGGGTCCGGGTGCTCTGCGTCCGAGGGCTTGCGCCAGAATGCGCGGTTCCAGACCCTCGCGACGGCCAGCAGGGTCAGGAGGCTGGTGACCACGCCGCCGATCACCAGGGCGTAGGCCAGGGGCGTGCCCAGTTCGATGCCCGCCTGGATGAGCCCCACTTTCCCCAGGAAACCGGAGAACGGCGGGATCCCGGCAAGGTTCATTGCGGGGATAAAGAAGAGCAGGGCCAGGATGGGTGACAGCTTGGCGAGGCCTGCCAGCCGGTCCACGGAGGAGCTGCCGCCGCGGCGCTCGATCAGGCCCGTGACCAGGAAGAGGCTGGTCTGGATGGTGATGTGGTGGGCCACGTAGAACACGGCGGCTCCCAGCCCGGCCACCGAGGACATCGCCAGGCCGAACACCATGTAGCCGATGTGGCTGACCAGGGTGAAGGACAACAGACGTTTGATGTCGCTCTGGGCCAGGGCGCCAAGGATTCCCACCACCATGGTCAGCAGCGCCGCCACCATCAGCGGAGTGTTCAGGCTGTCCCCGGGGAAGAGCAGGGTTTCAGTGCGCACCATTGCGTACACACCGACTTTGGTCAGCAGTCCGGCGAACACGGCAGTGACCGGCGCCGGCGCCGTGGGGTAGGAGTCAGGCAGCCAGAACGAGAGCGGGAACACGGCCGCCTTGATGCCGAAGGCCACCAGCAGCATCACGTGCAGCAGGGTCTGGGTTCCCTCGTCCAGGTCCGCGAGCTTGATGGCGAGGTCGGCCATGTTCACGGTTCCGGTGGCGCCGTAGACCATCGCGATGGAGATCAGGAACAGCACCGAGGACACCACGGAAACCACCACGTAGGTGACGCCAGCGCGGATGCGGGGGCCGGTTCCGCCAAGTGTCATCAGCACATAGCTTGCCGTCAGCAGGATCTCGAAGCCGACGTACAGGTTGAACAGGTCCCCGGACAGGAACGCGTTGGACACGCCGGCCACCAGGATCAGGTAGGTGGGGTGGAAGATTGACACCGGCGCGTCCTGGTCGCCGTCGGCCATGCCCTGCCCGGTGGCGTAGACCAGCACAGCGAGGCTGATAGCCGACGACACCACGAGCATGAGGGACGAGAACTGGTCCACTACCATCGTGATGCCCCACGGCGGCAGCCAGCCACCGATGGTCACGGCGGCCGTTCCGCCGTCCCACATGGAGGCCAGCAGCAGGCACTCCAGCAGAAGCGTCAGGGACAGCACGCCGATGCTGACCGCGCGCTGGGCGCGGGAGCGCCGGATCAGCAGGAAGGCCAGGGCGGCACCGAGGATGGGAAGTACGACGGCGAGCGGGGCAAAGCTTGCGATGTTCACTTCACACCTCCTTCGGGACCAGGGGTTACGTTCCGCGAGCCGGGTTGCTCTTCAGCGGCGGCATCCGCGGCAGGAATCTCCTTGGCACCGGCCGTGACGGAATCACCGGCCCCTTCCGGGCCGTCCGCCGTCGAGGGGTGGTCCGAGACGGTGCTTCCGTCGCCGCCAAGCATGGTCAGGGGAAACTCGGAAGTCTCGGCCGGGATCGGCGCGTCGTCCTCCGCGTCGAAGCGGGGGGTCTCGGCGACGCGGAGGTCCTCGACGTCGTCCTGGATCTCGTCCTGGCGGGCCAGGACCCACGTGCGGTAGATGATGCCGAGCATAAAGGCCGTCACGGCGAAGGAGATCACGATCGACGTGAGGATCAGAGCCTGCGGCAGCGGGTCCGCGTACTCGTGCGCGCCGGTGTCCTTGTTGTACAGGGGCGCCAGGCCGGCATAGCCGCCGGTGGCCAGGATCAGTAGGTTGGTGGCGTTGGCCAGCAGCATCAGCCCGAGCAGCACCCGGGTGAGGCTGCGTTCCAGGATCAGGTAGATGCCGCACGCATAAAGTGCACCCATCACGGTCAGCAGGGTCAGGTTGACGCTCATCCTTGGCCCTTCGCGGTGCTTTCGGCGGGGACGCCCACAAGTTCCTGCACCTGGGCAGTCGCAGGGGCGTCGTCGTCTGGCGAGTCTTCGGCAGGCGCAGTTCTCTGCTCTTCGAAGTGTTCGTCGATCTCGGAGCCCAGGCTGCGGAGGACGTCCAGCACCAGGCCGATCACCACGATGTACACGCCGATGTCGAAGATGGTGGACGTGACGAACTTGATGTCCCCGAACACCGGAAGCCAGAGTTCAATGATGGCGGTCTGGAATACCTGGCCGCCCAGCAGCAGCGGCACCACACCGGACGCCGCCGCAGTAGCGAGCCCGATCCCCAGCAGCGTTCCGGCGCCGACGGGCGTGGCCTCGCGCAGTTCGAACCGGCCGCCGGCCAGGTAGCGGATGGCCAGGGCAAGTCCGGCAGTCAGGCCGCCGGCGAAGCCGCCGCCGGGCAGGTTGTGGCCAGCTAGGAGGAGGTAAAGCGAGAAGATGATCAGGGAGTGGAAGATCAGCCGCGTGACCACTTCAAAGATGATGGAACGCCGTTCCGGTGCCAGTGTGCGCCCCGCCACGATCCAGGCATCCCGGGCGGAGGCGGCGAATTTGCGGCTGATGGCCAGGGCCGCGGCTTCCCGCGACCCGGGATCCACTGCGACCTGCCGGCCGACGCTGCCCTCGGCAATGGTTTCAGAGACCCGGGTCCGGTCGCCGCGGCCGCGGACGAAGATGAGGCTGGCAACACCTGTGGCGGCCAGGGCCAGGACGGATATTTCACCGAAGGTGTCCCAGGCCCGGATGTCCACCAGGGTCACGTTGACGATGTTCAGCCCGCCGCCGCCTTCATAGGCGAGGCGCGGGAACTCCAGGGACACCGGGACGGCCACCCGGGCGCCCATGGCGTGGATGGCGGCGAAGACCATGGTGACTCCGAAAGCCGCCCCGATGATCACGCGGATCACACGGTACTTGCCGCCGGTGCGGTCCCGGAGTTCGGCCGGCAGGCTGCGCATGGCCAGGACAAAGGCCACCAGGATAATGGTTTCCACGAGTACCTGCGTGAGAGCCAGGTCCGGTGCGCCCTGGAGCGCGAACATCAGGGCGATCCCATAGCCGGTCACCGACACCATCAGCACGGCCAGGAACCGCTTGTTGGCCTTGACCGCGGCCAGCGCGCCGATCACAATTCCCGCCCCGACCACGGGCTGCAGCGGCGAGTAGGGATCGATGAAGTACAGGTTGTCCGGAAGCGGCTTGCCCGCCAGCACCATGGCTGTCAGCGGCAGCGCAAACGCCATCGTGAGGATCACGGCGAGGTAGAAGTACAGGGAACCACGCTGGGTGCGGCCCGTAATCCAGACCGCGGTGTCGTCCAGGGCGCCGATGGTGAGCTGGTACATGCGGTCGCCGTCGATCCAGCCGGGAACGCGGGACTGTACGCGGGCCACCAGGTTCCGTCCGAAGTACATCGCCAGGCCCAGGGCAAACGTGAGGGCGGTCAGTCCCAGGGCGGGGGTGAAACCGTGCCACAGCGCAAGGTGGCCGGCCTGCTCGGCCGGTGTGCCGGCGTCGGACGCGGTGGAGGCGAACAGCGCGGCGTAGGGCTGGACCCAGGCGTCCACCGACGCCGGCCAGAGGCCGTAGACGATGCTGAGGACGCTGAGGACGGCCGGGGCCGCCAGGAAGGAAGGCTTGACCGCCTTGAACGTTGTCCGCTCAATCCCGGGCTTCACCGCGAACGCTCCCCACATAAAGCGTGCGCTGTAGGCGAACGTGAGAATGGACCCGAGGACGATGCCCACGAGCACCACCATGCTCCAGGCATCGCCGCCGGAAGCGTGGTGGACAAAGGCTTCCAGGACTGATTCCTTGGCCACAAATCCGGCGAGCAGCGGGACGCCGGCCATCGAGGCGGCACCGATGCCGGCCACAATTCCGAGCGCCCGGGACTGCCGGAACACGCCGGACAGCTGGCGCACATCGCGGGTACCGGCCTGGTGGTCGATGATGCCCACCACCAGGAACAGGGTGGCCTTGAACAATCCGTGGGCGAGAAGCATCGCGAGGCCGGCGAGGGCCGCGTCCGGAGTGCCCAGCCCCACCACCATGGTCAGGAAACCCAGCTGGCTGACGGTGCCGTAGGCCAGGATGAGTTTGATGTCGGTCTGCCGGAGCGCCCGGTAGCCGCCAACCAGCATGGTGGCCAGGCCCAGGCCCAGCACAATGGACTGCCAGTAGGCGGTGTCGGAAAATCCCGGGGCAAGCCGCGCCACCAGGTAGATCCCGGCCTTCACCATAGCCGCGGCGTGGAGGTACGCGCTCACCGGAGTGGGGGCCGCCATGGCTCCCGGAAGCCAGAAGTGGAAAGGAACCAGCGCGGACTTGCTGATGGCGCCCGCCAGGATAAGTACGACGGCGGCGGCAACGATTGCGCCGGAAGGTCCGCTTATCAGCGTGGGAGCCTGAGCCAGGATCGCCGAGATCCGGTACGTGCCGGCACTGTGGCCCAGCATAATCAGGCCCACCAGCATGGCCAGCCCGCCCGCTGTGGTTACCATCAAAGCTTGCAGCGCAGAACGGCGGGCCGCCAGCCTGGTGCGGGCGAAGCCGATCAGCAGGTAGGACAGGATGGTGGTGAGTTCCCAGAAAATGAACATCAGAAGAAGATCGTCAGCGATCACCAGGCCGAACATCACTCCCGCGAAGGCGAGCAACTGGGCGCCGAAGCCTCCGAGGTCCTGGTCCTTGAGGCTGAAGTATCGCGCGCAATAGACGAGCACCAAGGCGCCGATGCCCAGGATAAGGAGCGACATCACCCAGGCAAGGGGATCGAGCCGGAAGGCGAATTCAAGATCCAGCCCGGGAATCCACGGGAAGACCTCCGAGACCGCGCCGGCGTCCGAGTACACGGCGCCGTGCTGGAAGAGCAGCCAGACAAAGGAAGCAGAGGGCACAGCGGCCAGCGAATAAAAAGCGTTGCGACCCCACGCCCTGAAGAGAAACGGCGCCACGGCAGCCACCGCAAAATGCACGGCAAGGACTGTGATCACTGGTATCTCCGCAACGTCAGGGATTCGATTGTCAAAAAGTTAGGGCAGGCGGTCATTCGTCAGGTTCGGTGGCCACAGTTTATCAAGGCACCACTGACACTTTTCCCGCCCCGGACCGCGGGTCCCTGGAATTTCCCGGGTGTCCGGCGTACCATCACCGCGATGTTCGCCAGGGGCGGATACGATTCAGCCTATGAACACCGCCAGCGCTCCTGAGGCCATGCAGCCGTCATCGGAACTCGCGTCCGGAACCCAGGCCACCGGCAAGGGCCGAGTCCTCGCCTGGGCCGCCTGGGACTGGGGATCTGCGGCCTTCAACGCGGTCATGACCACCTTCGTTTTCACCGTCTACCTCACCTCCAATGCCTTCGGCGGCGAAGACCAGGCTTCGGCCGTTCTTGGCGGTGCACTGGCCATTGCGGGGATCGCCATCGCGCTGCTCGCTCCTGTGACCGGGCAGCGCTCGGACAACGGCGGGCGCCGCAAACTGTGGCTGGGGGTCAACACGGCCGCCGTCGCCATCCTGACGGGCCTGTGCTTCTTTGTGTTCCCGCGGCCGGAGTTCCTGCTCCTGGGCGTTTCCCTGATCGCGCTGGGGAATGTGTTCTTTGAGTTCGCCGGCGTCAACTACAACGCCATGCTGGCCCAGATCTCCACCCCGAAAAACATCGGCAAGGTCAGCGGATTCGGCTGGGGCATGGGCTACCTGGGCGGCATCGTGGCGCTGCTGATTGTGCTGCAGCTGTTTGTGCAGCCGAGCTTCGACTGGTTCGGCGCCTCCACCGAAGACAGCCTGAACATCCGGCTGGTGGCCGTGTTCTCCGCCCTGTGGTTCTTCATCTTTGCCCTGCCGGTACTGTTCGCCGTCCCGGAACTGCCGCGGCCGGAGCGGGCCCAACCCTTGGGTTTCCTGGCCTCCTACCGCCTGCTGATCCGCCGGATCAAGGCCATCTACGCCACCAGCCCGCACACCATTTACTTCCTCCTGGCCAGCGCAGTGTTCCGGGACGGCCTCGCGGCCGTGTTCACCTTCGGCGGGATCATCGCGGCTGGCACGTTTGGCTTCGAATTGTCCGAGGTCATCTTCTTTGCCATCTTCGGCAATGTGGTGGCGGCCGTGGGCGCCGTCATCGGCGGGTTCCTGGACGACCGCGTGGGGCCCAAGGCCGTGATCATGGGTTCCCTCGTGGGGCTGCTGATCGCCGGGACCATGATCCTGGTCCTCGGCAACGAAAACTACATCTTCTTTGGCACGGCGTGGGCCGGCAGCACCACTTTCTGGGTCTTCGGGCTGTTCTTGTGCCTGTTTGTGGGGCCTGCCCAGTCCTCGTCGCGGGCTTACCTGGCCCGGCTGGCACCCCACGGCGAGTCCGGTGAACTGTTTGGCCTCTACGCCACCACCGGCCGTGCCGTCAGCTTCCTGGCTCCGGCGCTGTTCACCCTGTGCATCACGCTGGCCACTCCCCTGGTTGCGCCCGGCGAGGCCCAGCGCTGGGGAATCCTGGGCATCATGGTGGTGCTGCTCGCCGGCCTGCTGGTCCTGCTGCCGGTGAAGTCGCCGGACAAGACCGCCATCGCCGTCGTTCCAGTCTCCTAGCGCGAACAGCCACTTAAGCCCCACCCCCTTGAAGCGTGTGTGTGCGCCGAGGGCCGCAAGTGTCCGCTCGCGCCGCCTTGCGCACCCCCGCCCGAAACCGGCCTGCAAAGACTAGGCTGGTGGTATGAACGTGGACGAGACTGACCTCCCCGGCCTGGGCCGGCGGAAGGACTTCATGACGACTTCCGGCCGCCGCATCGGCGTCGTGGAGCTGCGCGAGGGCACGATGGAACTCATCGTTTCCACTTGGGACGATCCCGACACCTGCCAGGCGTCGATTCCCCTGACCGGCGATGAGGCCGCCACCCTGGGTAACCTCCTGGGCGGGCAGCACCTTGCCATGAAGCTGACTGAAGAGCACCGGGAGATCCCGGGCATCGTGACCCGGCAGTTCTCCATCGCTCCGGAATCCCCGTTCCAGAACCAGCCCATGGGGAAGGCCTGCATCCGCACCCGCTGCGGAGTCTCGATCGTGGCGATCATGCGTGAAGGCGAAGTGCTCCCGTCGCCGGGACCCGACGTCGTACTTCACTCCGGTGACCTCCTCGTTGCAGTTGGAACGCAAGAAGGCCTCGATTCGGCGGCCGACATCCTGCGCAACGGCTGAGCGTCATGGACCCGCTGGCCCTGACCCTCATTGAACTGGGGGCCGTTGTGTTCTGCCTCGGCCTCCTGGCCAGGCTGGCCGGACGGATCGGAATGTCACCCATACCGCTCTACCTCGTTGGCGGACTCGCCTTCGGCGCAGGCGGCGTGGTCAAGCTCGAAGGTATGCAGGAATTCGCACATCTCTCCGGCGAAATCGGCGTGATCCTGCTGCTGCTTATGCTCGGTTTGGAATATACGGCTGCCGAGCTTTTCACCGGTCTGCGCAGGTCCTGGCAGGCCGGTGTTCTTGACCTGGCGCTGAATTTCATCCCCGGCGCGGCACTGGCGCTCCTGCTCGGCTGGGGAACGGTGGGCGCCATGGTTATGGGCGGCGTCACGTACATATCGTCCTCAGGGATCGCTGCCAAGGTCATCACGGACCTGGGCCGGATCGGTAACCGCGAGACCCCCGTGGTGCTGTCCATCCTGGTGTTCGAGGACCTGGCCATGGCTGTGTACCTGCCCATCCTCACCGCCACCCTCGCGGGTGTGAGCTTCCTGGGCGGGCTCACCACGGTAGCAATCTCGCTGGCGGTGGTCACCGTCGTCTTAATGGTGGCGCTGCGGCACGGCCACCGTGTATCAAAAGCGGTGCACAGCGAAAACTCCGAAGTATTCCTGCTCAACCTGCTCGGTGCCGCACTGCTGGTAGCCGGCGTCGCGTCCGCCCTGCAGGTTTCGGCCGCAGTGGGCGCGTTTATGTTGGGCATCGCGATCTCGGGGGCTACCGCCCACAGCGCCACCCGGATCCTGGAACCGCTGCGGGATCTCTTTGCGGCCATCTTCTTTGTGGCCTTCGGGCTCAACACAGACCCGTCGACCATCCCGCCGGTACTCGGCTGGGCTCTGATCCTGGCGGCCATCACTGCCACTACCAAGATGCTCACGGGCATCTGGGCTGCCAAGCGGGCCGGAATTGCACGCCCGGGCCGCTTCCGTGCAGGCGCCGCCCTGATAGCCCGCGGCGAGTTCTCCATCGTTATCGCCGGCCTGGCCGTGGCGTCAGGCGTGGTCCCGGACGAGCTCGCCGCCCTGGCAACCGCCTACGTGCTGATCATGGCCATCCTCGGGCCGCTGGCCGCGCGCTATGTGGAACCGGCGCTCAAGGCGTTCGGCGGGCCGGTCCGGTTGGCCGCGAAGGCGTAGCTAGCCACGCTCCTCACCCCTCGATGGAAAAGGCTCAGACCTCGGTGCGGTGGAAGTTCAGGTGGCTGCGGCTGGCTGTCGGCCCGCGCTGGCCCTGGTAGCGGTTGCCGTATTCACCGGAGCCGTAAGGGAACTCGGCAGCAGAGGTCAGACGGAAGAAGCACAGCTGGCCGATCTTCATGCCGGGCCAGAGCTTGATGGGCAGCGTGGCCATGTTGGACAGCTCCAGCGTGACGTGGCCGGAAAATCCCGGATCAATGAACCCGGCCGTGGAGTGCGTCAGCAGGCCCAAACGGCCCAGGGAGGACTTGCCTTCCAACCGCGCAGCAATGTCGTCCGGCAACGTGACGGCCTCGTAGGTGGAACCCAGGACAAACTCGCCAGGGTGCAGGATGAACGGCTCACCGCTCTCCACCTCCACCAGCCGCGTCAGCTCGGGCTGCTCTTCGGCGGGGTCGATATGCGCGTACTTATGGTTGTCGAAAAGTCGGAAAAACCGGTCGATCCGCACGTCCACGGAGGATGGCTGGACCATCGCGGGATCGTACGGTTCGAGGACGATCCGTTGGGTGTCTAGTTCGGCACGAATGTCGCGGTCAGAGATCAGCACCGTCCCAAATTACTATGCGTTGTCCACAGCGCACACTTTTTCGTTGTTGCTGTCACCTAGTGGGGCTAATGTTGCCTCAGTATGTCAGCCGCCGGATGGTCTCCCGGTTGGTACAACTGAACTGATCTTGGGTTGGTTTTGAATAAATTTGCGGCGCCCGCCGTTGTGGCGATGTTGTGCGCGCTCGCCCTCGCGTCCCCGGCCGCCGGCATGTATTCCGGCCCGCCGGCGAATGCGCCGTCAGTCCAGGCAGGTGCCTTTGGACCGCGCACGGTCACGTTGGGACCGTCGGGAACAGCGGACGACGGCGGCGGGGCCGACGCGGATACCGGTACGGGTTCCCCGCTCGCCCCAGCCGTGGAACCGGTGATCACACCGGCGTCACCCGCCGGAGAAGGCACGTCAGAGACCGCAGCGGCGCCGCCGGCAACGACGGTGGCTGCACCCGAGACCACCACGTCCGAACCAATCGCGCCCGAGCCGCCCTCCCTGCCACCCCTTTGGGCCCCCGAAACCGAACTGGCCCACAACAAGACCGCGGCTCCCACCGCTCCAGCCCCCGCAACGGAATCCCTCACTACCGAATCCCTTGGCACCGAGGCCCTGGTGCCGGACAGCAACACGGCCGCCATCCTCACGGTTTTCAACGAAATCAACAATTACAGGGCGGCCAACAGCCTGGCCCCGGTCAAGTACCACCCCACCGTGGCCGGCATGGCGCAGGAATGGTCCGACAGCATCGCGTCCCGGGAAGTTATTGAGCACCGCGCCAGTTTCTGGACCGACCCCCGTGCCCTGAACCCGACCAGCGCCGGTGAGGTCATTGCCATCCGCACGGACCGCAACGCGGCGCAGCTGGTGGAGTGGTGGAAAACCTCGCCCGGCCATAACGCCATGCTGCTCGATCCGCGCTTCAACGTCATGGGCGCCGGGATCTCCTACACGAACAGCCTGTACACCATCTGGGGCGTGGTGAACTTCTTCGGCTACACCACCCTGCCCGCCGGCACCGTCACGTCGCCCGGGGGCAGCTCCGCCGGCGGAGGCGCTTTCCCCGCCCCGGCGCCCACCCTCTGCGATCCGGCCGTCAAACACATGCCGCCCTCGCTGGATTTGAGCAGCGCGGCGATCAACAGTGCCGCTGATCTGGTGACCATCAACGCCTCAGGCCAGCTCATCAACCGCCCCTCCACAGGGAACAGGACCTTTGGTGCTGCCAAGGTCATCGGCTCCGGTTTCGGAACGGCCAAGGAAGTGTTCACCACGGACTGGGACCGCGACGGCGCCTATGACCTCCTGACGCAGTGGAACGACGGCCGGCTGACGCTTCATCCTGGCTCTGCCGGCGGAGGGTTTGGAACCCTCGTCACGCTGGGTCAGTCTGGCTGGGCGACGTTGACGCTGGCCGTCGGCGGCTGGTGCGCCAACAACCGGCTCCCCCAGCTGGTCGCCCTGGAGGGCACCAACCTCTATCTCTACCCGAACGTCGGCCTGGCCGACGTGTCCTCACGCACCCTCATGGCGACCGACATGACGGCCAGGAAGCTGAGCATGGTGGATTATGACGCCGACGGATTCCAGGACATCCTCGCAATTAAGTCCGACGGCGGTGTACAGCTTTACCGTGGAGCTGGCACGCCGGCGCCACGCGTCGAAGCCCGGCTCACCGTCGCCACCGGCTGGACTGATGTCACCGGGATCCGTCCGCTGCGGGATGTGACAGCCCTGAACTCCACGGGAGTGGCACTGCGCCGGGCCAATGACGTGGTGCAGTACTGGAACCTGAGCACCGGAACGCTGGCGTCGCCGTCGAACATCACCGGAAGCTGGGCGGGCCAGCGGCTGGCGCAGTAGCCTCAGGCGGCCGTCCGTACCTCCAGGACATCTTTGAGCCGTGCGAGCTGGGACACTTCGGCCTTAATGGTGCGCTGGATGCCGGTGTTCATCAGGCCCAGGAGCCCTTTGGGCTGGTATTCGAGGGCGAACCTGACCCGGGTTCCGGCCGGTTCGCTGCTGAGGTAGTACCCGCCGGTGGGCTGCGACGGTCCGGAGATCACACGGAACTGGATCTCGGCGCCCGGCCTGGCCTGCGTTATTTCGAAGTCGGCGGGGATTGTCCGTCCTGACCGGCCCGTGGTTGTCTGCCGGTACACAGCGCCCTTGGTCCCGGCGGCACCGGACATCAAGCCGATGCTGCGGATGCCCTTGCGCCATAGGGGAAGGTTCATTCCGTCCACCAGGAACGCGTACACGGTCATTGCGTCGCACCGGATAAGCACCTCGTGCTCTGCAAATGCCATGGAAGTCCTTAGTTAGCGGCTGGTCAGGTGGTAGCCCGCCCCACCCCCATGACACCGCAGCTAACGGGTTCAGAGTAGCCACTCGGCCCGCCCCGGACCTAGCCACCGACGGAGCCGTTATTGAAGAGTTACTGGATGACGCGGCGGGTAGCAGCCACCCCGGCGGACACGGGCCCAGTGCGTGGTCACGGTTGCTGGCGCGGGATCGCATCTGCGCTAAGCTAAGTTCTGCCCCGTTCAAAATGGGGCGATGCGGCTGTAGCTCAATGGTAGAGCGCTAGCTTCCCAAGCTTGATACGCGGGTCCGATTCCCGTCAGCCGCTCCAATGATTCTGGCCTCCGCAGCGATTCCTAGCTGCTGCGGGCTTTCCTGACGTCCCGTTCCACGGCCTTCTTCAGCGCCGCCAGCCGGGCCGCTTCCTGTTTCCGGTAGGCGCCCTCCTTGGCCCCGGAAAACATGCGCCCCATTCCTCTTGGAGCGTACTGCGCGGTCACGGTCAGCCGGGTACTGTCCGCCACCGGGTACACCACACAGGAACAGGTGATGGTTTCGGTGCGCGTTTCGTGTGTTTCGGTCCAGGACCGCTCCGCCACCAGGTCCTCGAAATGCAGCGCCACGCCCTCCTGGCCGGGAACTGCCGAGCGGGCCTGCGCATCCACACAGAACGCATAGACCTCCGGCCGTCCGCAGGGGATCAGGATGGTGCTTTCAATCGTGATGGTTCCCATGATGCTGTTCCCGTACCTCCGCAGGCTTGCCTGGCACAGTGCCCAGAGCGTCATTTTCACACCGGCAACGCGCCGGCACAATGACCGGCGCGCCGGCGCGTCGACTCCCACTCCATACGGCCATCACCCGGTGGCCGTTAGGCCCAGCCGTGTATCGTCAGAAGTCAGGAACCTCTTCGGTTCCGCTACAGGAGCAATCATGGCTGACAAGTCCCCGCGTCAAGCAGCATCCAAAAAAGCCGGCAAGTCCATCAAGGAAAAGCGCGCCGACAAGCGGGCCGCCGGAGCGCCGGCCACCTCCCTGGACATCACGTCCAAGGCCGCAAAAAAGAAGTGAGTGGCCAACAGAGCCACCTGACCTTGGGCGTCCTGGCATCCACCCGGAAACCGGACGAACGCCGCCTCCCCATCCACCCCCTGCATTTCGAGCGGATCGCTCCGGAACTACGCCAGCGCATCATCCTGGAGCAGGGCTATGGTGAGCGCTTCGGCGTCTCGGATGACCAGCTCTCAACCCTCGTGGGCAAAATGGCCACCAAGGAAGCGCTGCTGGCGGAGGCCGACGTCGTACTCCTGCCCAAACCGCAGCCGGAGGACCTCGCGGAACTGCGCGACGGCCAGATCCTTTGGGGCTGGCCGCACTGTGTCCAGGACCGCGCCATCACCCAGCTGGCCATCGACAAGAAGCTCACGCTCATCGCCTTCGAAGCGATGAACCACTGGGCGAGCGACGGCGGATTCGGGCTTCACGTCTTCCACAAAAACAACGAGCTGGCCGGCTACTGCTCGGTGCTTCATGCGCTCTCGCTCACCGGCTCCACGGGTGACTACGGCCGCCGGCTCAGTGCCGTGGTGATCGGCTTCGGCGCGACCGCCCGCGGCGCCGTGACCGCGCTGAACGCGCACGGCATCCATGACGTGCAGGTGCTGACCAACCGCGGAGTTGCGGCCGTTGGCGCCCCGATCCACTCGGTGAACATCGTCCAGTTTGATCACGACGACAAGGCCCCCTTCCTGAGCCAGGTCATCACCGAGCGGGGCCGCGTTCCGCTGGCGCCGTTCCTGGCCGAAAGCGACATCGTGGTCAACTGCACGCTGCAGGACCCGAACAATCCGCTGACGTACTTGCGGGCTGAGGACCTCGCGGCGTTCAGCCCGGGCAGCCTCGTGGTCGACGTGTCATGCGACGAGGGCATGGGCTTCAGCTGGGCGCGGTCCACCACGTTCGCCGAACCGATGTTTACCATCGGCGACCACATCAACTATTACGCGGTGGACCACAGCCCGTCCTACCTCTGGAATTCCTCCAGCTGGGAGATCAGCCAGGCCCTGCTGCCGTTCCTTGAGACGGTCATCGGCGGCCCCGCGGAGTGGGACGGGAACGAAACCATTTCCCGCGCCATCGAAATCCGCGAGGGCGTGGTCCTCAACAAGGACGTGCTGGAGTTCCAGCGGCGCGAGGCCGACTACCCGCACCTGCCCTCTTAACCAGCCCCCCCGTGGGGCCGCGGCCACTACGCCGCGGCCCTTTACGCCGCGGCCACTCGGCTGACGATCCGCATTGGGTGGCGGCGGTCCTTGAGGTCCACCCTGAGCGCCAGCGCGCCTTTTCGGGCCAGGACGACGGCGACAGTCACCGCGGCGAGCGACGGCACCCCTCCGGACACCATGAGTGCCACGTGCGGGTCCACGTGCTCGGCGATCCAGCCGAGCATGGGCCCGCCGATGGCCTGGCCACCGATCAGCACCATGATGTACAGGCTCATGACCCGGCCCCGGATGCCCATGTTGGAGCTGATCTGGACGAGCTGGTTGGAGCCGGTGAGGAACATCAGGCACCAGAATCCGGACAGGACCATCACCACGCTGAACCAGAGCATGGACGGCGCCAGCGCGGCCAGGCACAGCATCAGGCCGTACATTCCGGCGCAGAACACCACCGAGCGGAGCCGCAGCTGGCGGCGCCGCGTGGACGCGACAGCACCGGCCAACGCCCCCAATGCCACCAGGGCGTTCAGCAGGCCATAGCCGCCGGCGCCGACGTCGAACACGTGGTCCGCGAACGCGGCAAGCAGGACCGGCAGGCTCATGGCGAACACGGAGATGAAGCCGGCCATCAGCCATGGCCAGTAGATGGTGGGCTTGCTGAGCGCGTACTGCAGTCCTTCGCGCAGCATGCCCTTCTTCTTGGGCGCGGGAGCGCTGACGAACAGCTGGTCCTTGCGCAGGAGCAGCAGCATGGCCACCGTGGAGCAGCAGGCCAGCGCATTCGCGGCGAAGGCCCAGCCGGCGCCGACAGCGGTGAGCAGCAGTCCCGCCAGTGCCGGACCGATCAGCCCGCCCAGCTGGAACGTGGTGGAGTTGACGCTGATGGCGTTCCGGAGGTACCTGGGGCCCACCAGTTCGTTGACGAACACCTGGCGCGCGGGCTGATCCAGTACGGTGACCAGGCCCAGCAGCAGCGCGATGACGTACACGTGCCACACTTCGATGGCGCCGGTCAGGGCAAGCACGGCGAGCGCTGCCGCGAGGACCGCGGCGAGGCTCTGGCACAGGATGAGGATCCGGCGCTTGGCGAACCGGTCCGCCATCATGCCGCCCCACGGCCCCAACAGCAGCGACGGCATGAACTGCAGGGCCACGGTGATGCCCACGGCGGTGACGGAACCGGACAGTTCCAGCACCAGCCAGTCCTGGGCGATCCGCTGCATCCAGAGGGCGACGACGGCGACAAAGTGCCCGATCGCGAAGATGCGGAAATTGGGGACTTTCAGGGAGATAAACGTGTGCCGCCAGGGGAGGTGTTCACTGACGACGGCGATGGGTTGGGTCTGGGCGGAGGCGGCGGTAGCGGACGCGGAGGCGGAGTCGATGACGGGCTGGCTGACGGTTGCCGACGTTGGCGGTGGGGGTGCCACAGGGATGTCCTCAGGGAAGCGGGCGGACTGGGATGCTTCCCACGCTAGGCTGGTTCCAGATGATTATGCAGCCCTATCGCGACTATAACTGCCATTGCAAAGCGTAATGTCCACCCACGCTGACGTGGGTGGACAGTCAGCCCGCAGCCAAAGGAGTCCACTGTGTACGAACCCACCCAGCTCCGTTCCTTCCTGGCCGTGGCCGAGACGCTCAGCTTCACCAAGGCCGCGGAGCGCCTGGGCCTGGCACAGCCGACCGTCAGCCAGCATGTCCGCAAGCTGGAGACGGCGGCGAAGCGCATCCTCATCAGCAGGGACACCCGTGATGTCCGGCTCACGGACAACGGTGACGCGATGGCCGGCTTCGCCCGCACCATCCTTTCGGCCCACGATGCCGCCACACGCTACTTTTCCGGCTCGGCCATGCGGGGCCGGCTGCGGTTCGGCACGGCGGACGACCTGGCCATCACCGGTCTCCCCCGGATCCTTCGGGAGTTCCGCCAGGTCTATCCACAGATCAACCTTGAGCTCACCGTTGGCCAGAGCGACCAGCTGTATAAGAAACTCAATGCTGGCCAGCTGGACCTGGTGTTTGTGAAGTGGGTGGCGGGCGTCAAAGACGGCACCGTGGTCCAGCACGATACCTTTTCCTGGGTGGGGCTGGAGCAGACGTCACTGGAGCCCGGGCATCCCGTACCCCTGATCTCCTACCCCTCCCCCAGCCTCAGCCGGAAATTGGCCATCGATGCACTGGAATCAAGCGGCCGGACCTGGCGGATCACGTGCACTACCCGGCAGATCAGTGGCGTCCTGGCGGCACTCAGGGCAGGCATCGGCGTGGCTGTGATGCCGACATCGCTGGTTCCCGAAGACCTCAAGATCATCACCCGCCGGTTCGACCTGCCTCCAGTGGGCGATGTGGATTTCACCCTGATCCGTAACCCGCTGGCCAACGCCGAAGTGATCGATGCGCTGACCCAGACCATCGTCGGGCGGACGCTCAAGAAGTCGGTTTGACCGAATTTGCCGCAGGAATCAGGGCTGGAAACGAACCATTGAAGTAAAAGCCCGCCTCGCCTATGCTGGTATATCCATGGGTCAAGCAGTGGCCGGTTCAACACTACGAGTGCGCCATGCAGCCCATGATGCGGCCGCACTCGGGATAGGCAGCCAATGACGACAGCCGAGAACACCCATTTACACACTGTATATACCCAGCGACATAGCACTGCACGGCCGCTGGTCACGCATCATTCCAGCCATAACGCCGGTATTTCGCGGGCCGCCGAGTACATCGGCAAGCCCACGTGCGACAAATGTGGCACGGATGAATTCATCTATCTCGAGTCCTACATTCCACCGGTTTACCGGCGTGACGGGGCGGTCAGGACACTGGGCGAAGTCGCCTACACCTGCACCCGTTGCGAAGATTTCTCCGCCCACAATGTTCCGGCATCGTGGACTCCCCCAGGCTGGTATCTGGGCTGATTACCTACGGTCTCCAGGCTCGCCGAGCGCAGCCACCGGATAACTACTCAACTATTCAATAGCGAAGGCCCGGCACCCGCCCCGATGGCGGCCACCGGGCCTTTCGTTTTGTTGGGTTCCGGTCCGCCCTAGATCAGCTCATCGGAGAGATGGTTCGGGGTGCCGAAGCGGTGGGCCGTGATGCTGATGGCCTGCTCGTGCAAGAACGGCAGCAGCTCTACCCGTCCGGCTTCGGTGACCGCGTGGGCGTAGATCGCCAGGTCAGGACGCCCGTCCGTGGCCTCGGCGAGGGCGGTGGCGTCGCCGCCGATGAGCCGGATCCGCGCGCCGGACAGTTTGCCCGCCGCGGCGAGGCGTGCCGCCGAAGCCAGCCAGCCGGCGTCGGACTCCACAGTGACCGTGATGTCCAGCCCGGTGAGCACGGCGCGCAGCTGGGCGGGAAGTTCGACGGCGGTGGACACGGTCAGTGCCGAGCCGGCCAGGACACCGGCCGCCACGGTCCGCGCGAGGTGGGCCAGCGGGGCACCTTCGGAGAGCCGCACGGTGACCGGCAGCGCGCGATAGCGGAAGATGTTCCGTTCCGCGCTCAGGCCGGAAACGTCCTTGGCGGTGCCGAACTCGTGGGCCCAGGCCTGTGCGTCAGACCCCAGCGAGCGCTGCAGCCACTCAAGCCCGATCGGATCCAGGGCCTCTGCGGCGGCGTTCAGAATGCGGCCCACGCCCGCGTTTGTGACGGCGGCCGAGGCTGACGCTTCGGCACTGACCCAGTCGCCGAGACCGGCGAGGTAGTTGGGTCCGCCGGCCTTGGTTCCGGCGCCGACGGCGGATTTCTTCCAGCCGCCGAAGGGCTGGCGCTGCACGATGGCGCCGGTGATGCCGCGGTTCACGTACAGGTTGCCGGCCTGGATGGAGTCCAGCCAGGTGCCGAGCTCGTCCGGGTTCAGGGAGTGCAGGCCGGCGGTGAGTCCGTACTCGATCTGGTTCTGGATGGCGATGGCCTCTTCGAGCGTGTCAGCGGCCATGACGCCGAGGACCGGTCCGAAGAATTCGGTGAGGTGGAAGTATGATCCGCGGCGGACGCCGTAGCGCACGCCGGGGCTCCACAGGCGGCCGGTTTCGTCGAGCTTCTTCGGTTCCACAGCCCAGGTTTCGCCTTCGCCCAGGGTGGTGAGGGCGTTCAGGAGCTTGCCGTTGGCGGGCTCGATAATGGGGCCCATCTGGCTGGTGGGGTCCTGCGGGTAACCCACCTTCAGCGAGGTCACGGCGTCGACCAGCTGGTTGTGGAAACGCTTCGATTTGGCCACCGATCCCACCAGAATCACCAGGGACGCGGCGGAGCACTTCTGGCCGGCGTGGCCGAACGCGGAGTACGCCACGTCCTTGGCGGCCAGGTCCAGGTCCGCACTCGGGGTGACGATGATGGCGTTTTTACCGCTCGTCTCGGCCAGCAGCGGCAGGTCCTTCCGGAAGGAGCGGAAGAGTTCGGCGGTCTCGTAGCCGCCCGTCAGGATCACGCGGTCCACGGCGGGGTGGGAGATCAGCTGCTGGCCGAGTTCACGCTCGCCGAGCTGGACCATGGTCAGCACGTCGCGCGGCACGCCGGCTTCCCAGAGCGCTTCGATCATCACGGCACCGCTGCGGCGGGCCTGCTTGGCGGGTTTGATCACGACGGCGGAGCCGGCGGCGAGTGCCGCGAGGGTGGACCCTGCCGGGATGGCCACCGGGAAGTTCCACGGCGGGGTCACCACGGTGAGTTTGGCCGGGACGAACGTGGCGCCGTCGACCTTTTCCAGCTTCCGGGCAGACTCGGCATAGTAGTGCGCGAAGTCCACCGCTTCGCTGACCTCCGGATCGCCCTGGTCGATGGTTTTGCCGGTTTCGCTGGCCATGACCTCCAGGAGGTCGGCGCGGCGGGCTTCGAGGACGTCGCCGGCGCGGTGCAGGATCTCGGCGCGCTCGTCGCCGGTCAGGGCGCCCCAGGCCTTGCCCTTCTCGACGGCGGTGGCGATGACGGCGTTCAGGGTGTCCGCGTCACTGATGGTTGCGGCCCCGACGGCGGCGTTGCCCAGAGTGGAGGACGGGACGCGGTCCAGGATGGCCCGGCCCCAGTTGCGGTTGGCGGGCAGCGACGGGTCGGTGTCCGGGGTGTTCGCGAACGTGTCACGCGGCAGGGGCTGCGGCGGGAGGCTGCGGTTCTGCTGCCGGTTGGCCGGGGGGACCTCGTCGTCGAGCGTGTCCAGGGAGGCGAGGAAGCGCTGCTTCTCGCGCTCGAACAGCACTTCGTTTTCACTGAGCTCAAACACGGCGGACATGAAGTTGTCCTGGCTGGCGCCCTCTTCGAGGCGGCGGATCAGGTAGGCGATGGCGACGTCGAACTCGGCCGGGTGCACCACCGGCGTGTAGAGCAGGAGCGAGCCGACGTCCTTCTTGACCGCTTCGGCCTGGCCCTGCGCCATGCCCAGCAGCATCTCGAATTCGATGCCGGACTCCACGCCGCGCTGCTTCGCGAGCAGCCAGGCGAAGGCGATGTCGAAGAGGTTGTGGCCGGCCACGCCGATCCGGACGTTGTTGATCCGGTCTGGGTGCAGCGAGTAGTTGATGACGCGCTTGTAGTTGGTGTCCGAGTCCTGCTTGGTGTGCCAGGTGGCCAGCGGCCAGTCATGCAGCGAGGATTCCACCTGTTCCATGGGCAAGTTGGCGCCCTTGACCACGCGGACCTTGATCGCGGCGCCGCCGTTGGCGCGGCGTTCGGCGGCCCAGTCCTGCAGGCGGATCATGGCGGAAAGGGCGTCGGGCAGGTAGGCCTGCAGCACGATGCCGGCCTCCAGGTTCTTGAACTCGGGCTTGTCCAGGATCCGGGTGAAGACCGCGATGGTCATGTCCAGGTCCTTGTATTCCTCCATGTCCAGGTTGATGAACTTGGCGTTCTTCCCCTCACCGGCGAAGGACGCGGCTTTGGTGAACAGCGGCGTGAGCTTCTCGACGACGTGCTCCACGGCCTCGTCGAACGCCCAGGCGGAATGCGGGGCCACGGTGGAGGAAACCTTGATGGAGACGTAGTCCACGTCCGGGCGGGCCAGGAGTGTGTGGGTTCCCGCGAGCCGCCGGGATGCCTCGTGCTCGCCCAGGACGGCCTCGCCGAGGAGGTTCACGTTGAGCTTGATGCCGTCCTTGCGGATCTTGGCGATGGCCGGGCCCAGCTTGGCGTCGGTGGCGTCGACGATCAGGTGGCCCACCATTTCGCGGAGCACGCGGCGGGCGATCGGGATGACCACCTGGGGCAGGACCGGGGCCATGGTGCCGCCGAGCCGGATGGCGCTGCGCATGTACCAGGGCAGGAACGCCGGGACCTTTGGCGCGAGGGCAGTCAGGTTGCGGGCAGCGACGTGCAGGTCTTCGGGACGAACCACGCCGTCCACAAAGCCAACGGTGAAGTCCAGGCCGTTCGGGTCCTTCAGCACACCGGCGAGCTGCTCGGCCGAGGCATCAACAGGAACTTTCGAAGCCTCGGTCAGCCAGCGGCGCACCAAGGTGATGGTGTCCGCCGCGAGGGCACGGGCCTGCGGGACGTCTGTCTGTCCGGTGGCTTCCGTTGCAGTGTGAGTCATGGTTTGCTCGTTCTTTCCTTGGTGTGGAAGGGGTCTTATCCATCAGTATGAGCTTGCAGTCACATAAGATAAAGCGATGTTTTCTAAGCGATACAGGTTAGGAAAACCAACGGTTCAAAATCCCGTCCGAACGGTCAGGAAATCCCCTGTTTTTGCGCAACCCTCTCTCACTTCCTGCGCACTTTTCCACGACCCTCTCTCAATTCCTGCAGTTCTTGGGCACGCTCTCGCACTCAATGAAAAACGTCCAGTAACGGACGAACCCTCCCCCACAGGATGTGAGAGAGGGTTCGTCATTCGCGCCCCGAAAGTGAGAGAGCGTTTGGTAAAAACCTGCAGGAAGTGAGAGAGCGTCCGGGGTGGGGCGGGTGGACGCCCGGGAGGCCGGGGGTCAGCTGAGGGGGCGGTGCATCTCCACGGCTTCCTCGTGGCGCGGGCTGTCCGGGTTCATCAGGGAGTGCTTGCGGCCGTAGAAGAAGTAGATGGCCAGGCCGATGACGAGCCAGACACCGAACCGCGCCCAGGTCTCCCAGTGCAGCTGGAACATGAGGAAGGCGGACGCCAGCACACCGAAGGCCGGAATAACGGGCATCAGCGGCAGGCGGAAGGTGCGCGGGGCGTCCGGCTTCTTGTAGCGGAACACGATCACGGCGAAGCAGACGACGACGAACGCGGCCAGGATGCCAATGTTCGTGAGGTCCGCGACGGCCTTGATGGGGAACACGCCGGCCAGCAGGGCGGAGGCGACGCCGGCAATCCAGGTAACGCGCTGCGGGGTTCCGTGCCGGTCCGTCTTGGCGAACCAGCCTGGCAGCAGGCCATCGCGGCTCATGGAGAACCAGACACGCGTGACGCCCAGGAGGAAGGTCAGCATCACCGTGAGGATGGAGAGGACGGCGAAAACAGAAATGATGGTGGCGATGACGGGCAGGCCCACACTGGTGAAGGCGGAAGCAAATCCGGCCTTGGGATCGATGTCCTGGTAGTTCTGCATGCCGGTCAGGACGAGGGTGGCCGCGACGTAGAGCAGCATGGCAATGATCAGCGACAGGATGATGGCCTTCGGCATGTGCTTCTTGCCGTCGGTTGCCTCTTCCGCCGCGGTACTCATGGCGTCGTACCCGAACACCGCGAAGAAGACGGTGGCGGAACCGGCCAGGACCGGCCCAAAGCCGCTGGGCATAAACGGGTTGTAGTTGTTGGTGTCGATGTAGAAAACACCGAGGCCGATAATGAACAGGATCAGGACAACCTTGACGGCAACGGCCACCAGTTCGAACCGGCCGAATGCTTTCGTCCCGCGGGAGAGGATCCAGGTCACCAGAAGACAGACCAGGATGGCGGGAAGGTTCACAATGCCGCCCTTGCCCTCATCCGGCGTTGACGTCATCCAGATAGGCATATGGATGCCGATTCCGGACAGGAAGGCGTCGAAGTAGCCCGAGATACCGATGGCCACCACGGCAACAATGGCGATGTACTCCAGCAGCAGGTCCCAGCCGATGAACCATCCAATCACCTCACCCAGAGCAACGTAGCCGTAGGTGTAGGCGGAGCCAGCCCTGGGGATCATGCCGGCGAACTCTGCGTAGGACAGTGCTGCCGCCGCCGATGCCAGGCCGGCGATCAGGAAGGAGAAGAGCACCGCGGGCCCCACGCCCGGTGCATCTTCGCTGCCTGCCGCCACCAGCCCTGCCAGGGAGAAGATGCCGACGCCGATAATGCCGCCGACACCGATGGCGGTGAGCTGCCAGAGGCCGAGGGACTTGAAAAGCCCGCTGTGCTTGTTCTCCACTTCAATGTCGTCGATGGGCTTGCGCCTCATGATCGATTGGGTCATGTCTTTAGTGCTCATCAGGAACTCCTGCTTGGGGTGCGACCCCGTCGCGGCGCCCTGTGAACGGACTGTGACGGGGGTAACTCATCCTCATCAGTATGCAAGCGCACTTGCATTAGATAAAGTGACTACTTCTAATTAGTATTCATTAGATTCGTCAAGGAATGTGGTCATGCTCGATGTCCGGCGCCTCAGGCTGCTCCGCGAATTGAAGATCCGGGGCACCCTGGCGGAGGTGGCGGAGGCACTGCAGTACAGCCCGTCGTCGGTCTCCCAGCAGCTTGCCCTGCTGGAAAAGGAAGTGGGCGTGGAGCTGCTCCGGAAGACGGGGCGGCGAGTACAGCTGACGCCCCAGGCCGAAGTCCTGGTGGCCCACACCGCCCAGCTGCTCGAAACCATGGAGCAGGCGGAAGCAGACCTGGCGGCGTCGCTTACCACTGTCACGGGAACCGTCCGGATTGCGGTGTTCCAGTCCGCGGCCCTGGCGCTGATGCCGGACACGCTCTCGCGGATGACGGCGGAGTACCCTGAGGTCCGGATCGAAATGATCCAGCGCGAACCCGAAACGGCACTTCATGAGACGTGGGCGCGCGATTTTGACCTGGTCATCGCCGAACAGTATCCGGGCCACGCCGCCCCGCGGTACCCGGAGCTGGACCGCATCAAGCTGACCACTGACGCGATCCGGCTGGCCGTTCCGCCGGCCGCTCCCGGCCGGCCGCCCATCACGTCGCTGGAGGATACTGCCGCGCTGCCCTGGGTTATGGAGCCCCGCGGCGCGGCCTCCCGGCACTGGGCAGAGCAGGCCTGCCGGAGTGCCGGGTTCGAACCCGATGTGCGCTTCGAAACAGCCGACCTCCAGGCGCAGATCAGGCTGATCGAGTCCGGAAATGCAGTGGCGCTGATGCCGGACCTCGTCTGGACCGGCCGCGGTACCACCGCCCTGTTGCTGGACCTGCCGGGCAATCCGCACCGCACCGTGTTCACATCGGTGCGCCGCTCCAGCGCGCAGCGGCCGGCCATCCTCGCCGCCCGCGAGACGCTGGCAGCCACCGCCACCTCAGTAGCAAGGACGGACGACGGCGGCGCATCCAGTTAGGTGCCGGATCGCCCGGCCACTTGCCGGGCAGTCGGGGAAACAGTCTCCGCCGCCATGTTCAGTGCGTCACAGCGCGATCCGGGTGCCGACGCTAGACTAGGCGGGTTATGAATCGCACAATGTTCAAGTCCAAAATCCACCGGGCCACCGTCACTCACGCCGACCTGCACTACGTAGGATCGGTCACTGTTGACCTGGACCTCCTGGATGCTGCAGACATCCTTCCCGGCGAGCTCGTGGCCATCGTGGACGTGACCAACGGTGCGCGCCTGGAGACCTACACCATCGCCGGCGAGCGCGGCTCCGGTGTCATTGGCATCAACGGGGCAGCCGCGCACCTGATGCACGAGAACGACGTTGTCATCCTGATCACCTATGCCCAGATGACCACGGAAGAGGCCAAGGCCTACAACCCGAAGGTTATCCATGTGGATAAGGACAACAAGATTGTCCGGATCGGAAACGATCCCGCCGAGGGCCTCACGCCGGGCCTGATGCGCCCGCCGTTCGCCCTTAACAACGCCGCCCTGTAGCCGGAGCGTGAGCCCGGGCAGACACCGCCGCCGCAGCCTCGGAGGCTCTTCTTGGTAGGTGTGCTGCAGGGCTTCTTTGTTGTGTGGTTCATCATCATGGTGGGCTGGTTTGTGGGCCGCCAACGGATCCTGGGCGACAACGCCCGCCAGGTCCTCAGTGGCCTGACCTTCTTTGTGGCCAGCCCTGCCCTGCTCTTCGAGACCCTCAGCAAGGCGCAGCTGCGGGAAGTCTTCGCGGAACCGTTGCTGGTCACGGCGGTGTCCGCCGTCTGCACCGCCCTTGTCTCCTTCAGCATCGTGAAGTTCGTTCTGAAGCGCGAATTGCCGGAAGCACTGATGTCCTCGATGGCTGCTTCCTTGGCCAACTCCGCGAACCTTGGCATCCCCATCGCCGTCTACGTCCTGGGCGACGCCAGTTACGTGGCGCCGCTGCTGATCTTCCAGCTGGCGTTCTTCACACCGATTTTCCTGATGATTCTGGACGCCAGTACAAGCTCACACCGCACCACGCCCTGGGGATTCATTCTTATGATCCTGCGGAACCCGATGATTGTTGGCTCCGGCCTGGGCCTGCTGGTGGCGGGGACGGGCTGGCAGGTTCCGCCGCTGCTCCTGGAGCCGATCCACCTCATTGGCGGTGCCGCGATTCCGGCCATGCTGATCGCGTTCGGCATGAGCCTGAACGGCAGCCGGCCATTGCAGGCCGCCGCCGGCAGGCGCGTGGACACCCTCCTGGCCAGCGCCTTCAAACTTGTGGTCCAGCCGGCCATCGCCTATGTTTTTGCCCGCTTTGCCGTAGGGCTCGACGGCCCGGCCCTGTTCGCGGCCGTCGTCGTGGCGTCCCTCCCCACCGCGCAGAACGTCTTTGTAGCCGCCAGCCGCTACCAGACCGGCCTCACCGTGGCCAAGGACACCGTCCTGATCACCACGGTGGTGGCGGTGCCCGCCATGATCGGCGTCGCCCTGCTGCTGAACTGATTTGGCTGCTGACCCTGCTGCTGAACTGATTTGGCTGCTGAACTGACCAGCGGCTTGCGCCCTCCGGTAGGTTCCCGCGTCACGCCAGGCAGGCTTTAATCCCACGACGGCGGCGCCCAGCGCGAAGTTCCGCGGCAGGCCGCCGTCGTGCTTCCCAAATACGTGCCGTGCGTGACAAACCGGCGTGGTGACGCGGGCGGGACCCTACAGGCTACGGCCTTTTGGCCTCTGGCTTGTGCCGGTCCAGGATCCTGGCACAGCGGATGAACCCCAGGTGCGAGTAGGCCTGCGGGTGGTTCCCCAGGTGTGTCTCCGTGCTGGGATCGTATTCTTCGGGCAGCAGGCCGGTGGGGCCGAAGAGGTTCACCAGCTGGTCGAACAGGTCCCAGGCCTCCTCGATCCTGCCCACCGCAACGTACGCCTCAATCAGCCAGGTGGTGCAGATGTGGAAGCCGCCCTCCAAACCCGGCAGGCCGTCGTCGTACCTGTACCGGAACACGGTGGGACCCACCCGCAGTTCCCTTTCCACGGCGGTGACGGTGTCCAGGAACCGCTGGTCCGTGACATCCAGCAGGCCGGAGAGCCCGATGTGCAGGACGGCTGCATCCAGGTCCGGGCTGTCGTAGGCCACCGTATAGGACGCGGCCGAGTCATCCCAGCCTTCGCGCAGGACTTCCTCCCGGATGGTCCGGGCCGTGGGTTCCCACGACGGGTCCGGCGCCCTGCCGTGCCGGGCGGCGGTCCGGAGGGCGCGGTCCAGCGTCACCCAGCACATCACCTTGGTGTAGACGTGGTGCCGCGGCGGGCGCCGGGCTTCCCAGATGCCGTGGTCCGGCTCGTGCCACCGGGCCAGGACGGCGGCCGCCATCTGCACCAGCAGGTCCCAGTGCTCATCCTCGAGGGCACCATTCCGTGAGCTGACGCCGTGGATCAGTTCAGCCACCGGCCCGAAGACATCCAGCTGGACCTGGTGGTCCGCGGCGTTGCCGATCCGGACCGGCCGGGACCCCGCATACCCGGGCAGGCTGTCGATGACGGCCTCCGTGGACAGCGGTGCCCCCGTCACCGAGTACAGGGGATGCAGCCATTCCGGCCCCGGAGCATGTTCAAGGATCCGGCCCAGCCAGCTGAGGAACCCGGCCGCCTCCGCCGTGGAGCCCAGGTCCACCAGCGCGTTCACCGTCATGGACCCGTCCCGCAGCCAGCAGTACCGGTAGTCCCAGTTCCGTGTGCCGCCGATTCCTTCGGGCAGGGACGTGGTGGGCGCGGCCAGCACGGCACCCGTGGGCTCGTGCACGAGGGCCCGGAGGACCAGCGCTGAGCGGCGGACCAGCGATGGCTTCACCGAGGGCAGCTCCAGTTCCTGCACCCAGAGCCGGGCGTGGAGCGCCACCCCCGCCCGCCGGTCCGTCTCCCCACCGGGGTCCGCCAACGCGGGCTCGGTGTCGCCGCAGCGCAGGTTGAGGACCACCGGTCCGTCCTGGAGGTTGACCGAAGCGGTGGCCGTGGCGTGGAGGCCGTCCGAGGTGATGGTGAAACTGACGCCCGGGGCAAAAAGGAAAATGGGATCGGAGGTTCCCACCACATGGAGTTCATCGCCGCGGGCCTCCATGCTGAACGGCGCGTTGGCGTAGTCCGGCCTGGGTGCGAAGACGATCTTGGCGCCGCCGGTGCCGGAGAGTACCCGGACCAGGCTGGTGATGCCTTCCGGTGCCGGCTCCAGGTAGTCCGTGACGGTCACGTCCGCCCAGCGCGTCTCCACGATCATGGTGCTGTCCACGTAGCGCTGGCCCAGAACCTGCGAGGACTTGAGTGGCTCAACGGAGAAGTGCCCGGCGGCGTCCCCGCCCAGGATGTGGGCGAACAGCGACCCTGAATCCGGGAGCGGGTGGCTCATCCAGCAGACCTTGGCATCCGGAGTGACCAACGCGGTGGAGGATCCGTTGCCGATCATCGTGTGCCGCTCGAGCCCTACTGCGTCCTCGCCGAAAAGCCAGGCCCGCCGCAGCTCAAACAGGAGGGCCAGCACGCGGGCGAAGGATTCCGGGTCCCGCAGCCGGTGCGAAGCACGGGTCTCCCCCGGCCCCACGCGCAACCCCAGGTCCGGACCGCGGAGCGTGGCGATGGCCAGTTCGTCGCTGTAGGCGTCCCCGGCATACAACGCGGCACTGGCGCCCAGCCGGGACCGGAGGTTTTCCAACGCGTCGGCCTTGGCCGGTTCCAATACCGAGAGGTCCAGGACCGAACCGTCCACGATGAAGAACAGCCCATGTGCCTTGGCGATCTCCCGCGCCGTTTCCGTCACCACCTGCACCACCTCCGGCGAGGCGGGCCGGGTATGCACGGACACGGCCACTGGCTTCCGCTCGATCCAGATGCCCTCCTGGAAACCCACGGCCTCTGAAAGCGCGGTGCCTACCTTGTGGAGAGTGGCTTCGGTGGCGAGGTCCTGGATGTGGGCGAAGGCCATGTCCGACTCCGCGCCGTGCGAGCCGATGAGATGCACCTCCGCGGGCAGCCGTGACACTGCGGCGAGGTCACGCAGCGAGCGCCCCGAGATGACCGCGGCATGGGTGTTGGGCAGGGCGGCCAGGGCGCGAAGCGCGATCGCAGCGCTCCCCAGGGGAAGGGTCTCCGTGGAGATTCCCTCCGCGTCGCACAGTGTTCCGCCGTAGTTGCAGGCCACCAGCAGCCCTGGGACGCGGGCGAGGACCTTCAGTTCGGCCAGGAGGGTGGGCGTGAAACCTTCGTCCGCCAGGTCCGACTGGATGAACGTCCGCAGCACGCCCAGCGGCAGCGATCTGGTCAGCAGGGCGGAATCCGCCACGCTCTGGTTCAACGGAGTAGGCATGTGTAACCCCTTAGAACAGAACCCGGCCCGGAAAGGCAGCCGCTGGATTATCTGGCGGACTTCCGGGTGGTGCCCCTCCCCGGAAGTCCATGCGGAATTCCAGAGGGGGCAATTGTCATTCTCCGCCCGTGTGGTTTCCCCCGAAAGTCCCCCGGATTGCGGCTGTGTAAAAGTCGCGGACGCGGGTGACGGTCCGGCCGTCACGCGGCGCATCCTTTTGGACCACGACGGCGGTTCCGCCCGCGTGATTCCGGGGAACCCGCCGTCGTGCCTGCCAAAAACCGTGCCGGGCGTGACGCCGGTCAGCCGGTCCGTCCGGCGCTCAGCCGGCGCTCAGCCGGCGGTCAGCGTCACCAGCGTGAAGCCGCCCGGGGCCACCGTGACGCGTCCGGACGTGGTGCCGGCATTGTTCCTGGGGCCCTTGACCGGCTGGCCGGCGGAGTCGTACTGGCGCTGGACCAGCACAAACCCTTCCGGCACGCTCACCTGCTGCACGGTAGCGGACTTGGCCGCACTGACGTACAGCGTGGAGTCGCCGCCGGACCCGGAGACCCTGACAGTGGAGATCCGCGGCTGGATCAGGAGTGCGTCCAGTGCCGCCTGGCCGTCGGTGCTGGCGGTGACCGAGGTCAGGCCGGCAGCGAGGGCGCGCCGCAGGGTGAACGGGATGAGGATGCCGGGGGCATCGGTGATGCCCTGCGCCCCTGCCCCGCCGTTGGCCGTGGTGCCGAGCAGGCCCTTGGCCGAGGTCCAGGTGGTGGTGCCCGAGGGCGCAATTGCCTGGTTCACGATGGGGAAGACATTGCTGGGCTGGTCCGCTGCCGGCAGCGGGATGGAAAGACTGCCGCCGGAGTTCAGGTCGACATATGCCCCGCCGGAGATATTCGCTTCGCCGGTCCAGGACGACGGCGGCCGCACCACGGTGCCGCTGCCTGTGATGGTGCCGGCCTCGGCTTCCACCACGCTGAGTCCGTTGGTCCCCTCGGTCACGCTGATCCCCAAGGCTTTGGCCCGGAGGTCCGGGTCGGCGTCGAGGGCCAGCATGGTGAGCAGGGCGTGGATGGTGGATTCGGCGCCGGAGTTGGGGTTGATCCGGCCGTCCGTTTCTATCCCGTCGATGGCCGTGCCGGTGGCCGGGTTGTAGGCGGGAGCGCCGTTGGGGTTGGCGCCGAAGAACCAGCCCGCGGCGATGGCGGCCACGTCCAGGAGGCCCGGGGCATCGGCGGCTTCCGCCGTCGCCACCAGGCTTTGGACGCGCGAGTCCACGCCGTACGCGATCTGCGCCTCGCCGGGAGCGGGGCTCCACGCGTTGTCCGGGCCACCCGCTGCGAGCAGCTGCGGGGTGAACTGCGCGGTGTCCTTCACGGCTGCCGTCAACAGGTCGGGCCGGTCCAGGACAGTGGATGCGGTGGCAACAGCGGCCGGAGCCATGCCGCCCCACGCATGCCAGAGGCTTTGGGACTTGTTCCACGGCATGATGGCGCCGAACGGCCATTGTGTGGCCGAGCCGGAAGACATCGCGGCCACGCCCTCGCTCAGCTGGGAAAGCGCCGTGGCGGCCACGGCATCGGACGGAACGGTCTGCACATAGGCGGCCAGGCCCAGCACGGCCTCGGCGGAGGCATCCGCGCCGCCGGCGATGAGCCAGGCCGGGACCTGGACGCCGTCGGCGGTGTCGAACGTGCCGTACTTGGCGAGGGACTGGCGGTTCAGTGCGCCCAGGGAGAGGTGCAGCCGGTCCTGCAGGAACGCGGCGAACTCCGGATCGGACTCGGCAAGCCCTGCGAAGCCTTCGCCCAGGGCCCAGACCGTGCGGGCCAGCCAGTAGGATTCCGCGGAGTCGGACGGATCCGGCAGTTCCACGGGAATGGCGCTGGGGTTCAGGCTGCCGTCCGCCTGCTGCCAGAGGATGACGTTGCCGGCGTTCGGGCCGTCCACCGTTTGCAGGTAGGTGAGCGTACGAAGGTTCTGGAAGGCGTGCTCCTTGCTCGCCAGGTCCCCCGTCTGCTTCCAGTGCCGCAGGTACACCACGGCGGCGCGGGCAATATCGTCAGCGTTGTAGGCACCCTGGGTCCAGTCACCCGTGGCCGGGTCCAGGTCGCCGCCGCCCACCCTGGTGTAGCTGCCGTCGTCGTTCTTGTCGGCGTAGGTCCACGGCGCTTCGGCCTCCGGGTCCTGCTCCAGCTGGTAGGTGGTGTGCCCGGCCACCGGAGCCAGCGGAACCGTGTCCAGCAGGAAGTCCAGGTGGTCCAGGTTGGTCAGGCTGCCGCCGTCAGCCAATGCGGGCGACAGGACAGGCGCCGCGGGTGCCGCAGGTGCGGTGACAGCGCTGGCAGACGACGGCGGCGCGGCAGGGGCCGCCGTGATGGCACCTGCCTGCAGCGAAACAGCCAGCAGGGAAACGGCCGCCGCCGTCACCACCGGCCGCGTGCCCTTCGGTGAAAGCATCACCGTCAGACCCGGTCCAGTTTGGCCACACCGATTTTGGAGTCGGCCATCCCGTAGAACACAAACAGCTGGTCGCCGATTTTTTCGATCGCGGTAGGGAACACCACGTTCGGCACGATCCCGGAAATCTCGTCCTCGGTTTCCGGCGCCAACAACGGCTTGTCGCTGCGGGCGATGACCCTGGACGGGTCATCCGCGGACAGGATCATGGCCGCGGCGGTGTAGTTGACGTTCTGCTGCTGCTCGAAGGCAGAGGCGGCCATCTTGCCGGCCACGCCGTGGTGGATCAGGAGCCAGCCTTCGTCCACGCGGATGGGGGGCGGGCCGCCACCGATCTTCAATTCCTCAAAGGGGAACTCGCTGAGGGCCACCAGCCGGTGCTTGCCCATGTGCACCAGGTTGCGGAGGTCCCGCTCGACGTCGGCCACGGCCACGTAGGAGATCCAGATGCCGGGGCGGTTGTCCGTGACGCCGGCGGGCAGGTGCTCGCCTTCGCCGGGGCGGATCCAGCCCAGGTCCCACATGGGGCGGTGCAGCATCGCGTAGGAGGGCACGCCGTCGGGGTCGTTCACCGGCTCCGGGAAGAACACCGCATCCTTGTTGGGAAACAGGTTCAGGTCCATGGAGAGATCAGCCTGATACTCGAAGAAGCACGGGCCCAGCCGCTCCCAGTTCCTGAGGTCCTCGGAGTGGGCGAACGCCAGCCGCGGGCCCAGCGGGCCGTACGCCACGTAGGTCATGAGGTGCTTGCCCAGGGCCGGCACCCAGGTGGTGCGCGGATCCTCGGTTCCGGCGTTGTTCATGCCGCGTTCCCAGCCCTCATCCGGGGCCAGCACCACACCCTCGCGTTCCACGCCGGTGGGGACGCCGTCGTCGTTGATGATCACCTTGGCAAGCCCCACTCGGGACACGTTCCCTCTGGCCACCAGCCGCGGGAGCAGGTACAGCTCGCCGTCGGGGCCGCGGCCGCTGGCGGGGTTCAGGACGCCCTCGGCTTCGAGGTCGTTGCCTGGCTCGGGCGTCATGATGACGCCGGCGCGGGTGAGGGCGAAGGGGACGGTGGGCAGTGCTGAGGTCTGGGGGGAGGTCATGGATTAGCCCTTTACGCTGGAACCGATATTGGTCGAAATGAACTGTCGCTGGAAGAAGATGAAAAGCGCGACGGCGGGTGCCGCCAGGACGCAGGCGCCGGCGAGGATGGCGCCGAACGGGTTGCCAGCCTGACCTGCGAGGTTGGAAATGAAATTGGCCAGGGACACGGCCAGCGGCTGCAGGGACTGGTCCTTGGTGACAAGGAACGGCCACAGGAACTCATTCCACGGACCGATGAAGGTCAGCAGCACGGCCGTGACAATCGCGGGCCGGACCAGCGGGATGGCGATCTGCCACAGGATCCGCAGCTCCGAGGCGCCGTCGATCCTGGCGGCCTCGAACAGCGTCGACGGGAGCTGGAGGAAGTACTGGCGGAAGACGAAAACGGCGGTGGAGTTGATGGCGAACGGCAGGATCATGCCCAGGTAGCTGTCCGCCAGCCCGTAGTCGCGGACGATCATCACGTACAGCGGGATGAGCAGCAGCTGGAACGGGATCATCTGCACCAGGAGCATCATCCCGAACACCACGCCGCGGCCACGGAACTTCATCTGCGCCAGGGCGTACCCCACCAGCAGCCCGAAAATCACCGTGAAGAAGATGACGCCGCCAGTGAAGATGCCCGAATTCAGCAGGCCCCGGAAGAGGTTGATGGAGCCGTTAATGTCCGCGTAGTTCTGGCCGGTGATGTTGGCCGGATCGGGGAAGGCGCCGAACACGGAGGTGTCCGGGGAGGCCTGCAGGGACCCGATGAGCATGTAGTAGAAGGGGAAAAGGAAGACAAAGGCGCCCAAGGCCAGCAGGATGAAGCTGCCCACGCCGAGGTTGCGGCGCTTTTCCACGCCCGAGTCGGGACGCAGGGCGGGTTCTGGTTGTTCCGGATGCCGGCTGGCGTCGTCGTCGTTCTTGGCGTTCTGCGCGTTGGTGACTGACATGTCAGTCCTCCTTCCCGCCCACGAGGCGTTTCTGGATCAGGGCAATCAGCAGGACACCGATCACCAGCACCACGCCCAGCGCGGCGGCGACGTCGGGATTCCCTTGCAGGATCCCCTTCTGGTACATGATGAACACGGGCGAGGCCGAGGCACCGTCCGGGCCGCCGCCCCCGGTCAGCAGGTACGGCTCGGTGAAGAGGTTCGCGCCGGTGATGGTGGCGAGCAGGGTCACCAGCACGCTGGCCGGGCGGACCCCGGGGACGGTGATGTTCCAGAACTGGACCCATTTGTTGCCGCCGTCCACGGCCGCCGATTCGTATAGCTCATCGGGGATGTTCTGCAGCGCCGCCAGGTACAGCAGGATGAAGAACCCCAGCTGTTTCCACGTCACGTAGAGCGCGACGGTGGGCATGGCCAGCCACGAGTTCACCAGCCAGGACGGCGTGGGTGCCAGCGGCCCCAGAACGGTGTTCAGCAGGCCGTTCTCCTGGAAGAGGAAAAGCCAGACACCGACGACGGCGACACTCGCCGTCACGTACGGAACGTAGTAGCTGAGCCGGAAGAACGTCTTGAGCCGTGTGACACGGTTCAGGGCGTTCGCCAGCAGCAGCGAGAGGCCCACGGTGAGCGGGACGTTGATGACGAGGAAGACGCCGATGTTCAGGAAGGAGCGCTGGACGGTGGGGTCGGACAGGATGGTGATGTAGTTTTCCAGCCCAACGAACGGCCGGTCCACCTTGACCCGAGGGGCGGTGAAGAAGAAATCGTGGAACGAAATATAGACGGCGTAGCCGAGGGGAAACGCCAGGACACCCAGGATGTAGATGATGTAGGGGGCGCTGAACAGCAGGCCCAGCGGCTGGGGGCCCAGGAAGTTCTTACGCTTCCTGGGCACCAGCCGCCGGTCCGCCGTCCCACCAGCCGGTTTCCCCGTGACGGGGTTGCCTTCAGGGGAGCGGAGTGACATTGGTGGTCACCGCTACTTCTGGGCTACCAGCTGGTTGATCTTGTCCGCGGCGCCCTTAAATGCGGTGTCGATGCTCTCGTTGCCGAAGATCACAGACTTGGCGTAGGCCGTGCGGAACGTCTGCCACACCTCTACCGAGTTGGGCACGTTGGGGACCTCAACGGTCCGCGCCGCCTGCTCGGCGAACTGGGTGTATGCGGGGTTCTTGGCGAAGTAGTCCGGGTAGATGGTGGGAAGGTCCTTGCGCATGGGCATCTGGCCGGTGTCCGTGAGCAGCTTGCCGTCCTGTTCCTTGCTGGTGGCGAACTTCATGACCTCCCATGCCGTGCCCTGGTTCTTGCACGCGGAGTACAGGGCCACATTCTTGGCATCAGAGAACGTGAACGTGTCAGACTTTGCCTCGGCGGCCGGGACCGGTACGGCTCCCCAGTTCAGCTTGTCCTTGTAAGCGGCTATGGCCCACGGACCCGCCAGCGACATGGCTGCCTTGCCCTCGAGGAACGAGTCACCCTGGTAGACCTCCTTGGAGGCGAGCTTCTCCTTGTAGAGCGTCTGGAACATGGTGGCCACCTGCTTGCCCTGTTCGCTGTCGAACGTGGCCTTGCCGTCCTTCACCAGCGGGGTGCCGTCGGAGTTGGCGGCATAGAAGGAGTAGAAATCGAACCAGGCCTGGAAGAAGTCGCTTGCCGGTGAGGGCCAGATCGCGTTGGGGGCAACCCCAGCGGACACCAGGGTCCGGGCGGTGTCCAGCAGTTCCTGGTGGGTGCCCAGCTTGGGGTTCTCCGGGTCGAGCCCGGCCTTGGCGAACATGTCCTTGTTGTAGAACAGGACCACCGGATTGGACTTCCAGGGCAGCTGGTACATCTTGCCGTCCGCGGACTTGTACTGGTCCGCAAGGTCACCGGTGCGGTCCTTGATGTACTGGGCACCGTCCGGGAACTCGTCCAGCGCAACCAGGCCGCCCTGCTTCTGGAACTGCGGGACGGCCACCGGAGCGGTGTTGAACACCAGGCAGGGCGCGTTGCCGGCGGTGATTGCCGCTCCGATGACTTCCTCGGAGCTCTTGCCGGCAGGGATTTCCTGGGCGTCGATCTTTTCGTCCGGGTGCGCAGAGTTCCAGGACTCCACCATCGCCTTGCCCCACTTCACCTCGAACTCGTTGTTCGAGTACCAGATCTTGATGGGGCCCTTTGCGGAGATCGCCGAGTCAGCGCCGCCACCTCCGCCCCCGCCACCACCGCCGCAGGCAGCCAGGCCCGCCCCTATTACGGTCAGGGCGGCCACTGACAATATTCGCGTGGCTTTGGTAAAGCGCTTCATTGCGACTCCTTGGTACTGGTCCCGGTGGGGAACTTCTACTGGTTGGTGTGCTTTTTTGCTTGCTTTGGGGATTGCTGGGGGGCTGGCTTGGTGGTTATGGATGGGACGGGGCCGGTGGAGGCGCGGATCAGCAGGGAGGGTGCCTGCAGGTCCGTATCCTCACCGGAGTGGGTGCCGTTGAGCTGGTCCAGGAGGGCCTGCGCGGCAACTCTGCCCCAGCGCATGGGGTCAGTGGAGATAGTGGTGAGGGGCGGGTTGAGGTACTGGGTGAACTCTGCGTTGTCGTAGCCGGTGACTGACAGGTCACCCGGGACGTTCAGGCCCTGAGACTGGGCGAAGGACTGGCCGGACGTCGCCATGAGGTCGTTCGCATAGACAATCGCGGTGGGGCGGTCCGGCCGGCAGAGCAGTTCCGCGGTGGCGGCCACTCCCCCGGGCGCCGTGAAATCAGCCTCCGCGAACAGATCTGCGGCCAGGCCAGCAGCGGCCATAGCCGACTCCCAGGCCTGGCGGCGGCTGCGGCCGTGGATGTATTCCTGGGCGCCGCCCACATGGCCGATCCGGACGTGCCCCAGGGCAAGAAGATGTTCGACGGCGGCCGTGATGCCGTCCGTGTCATCCATGGACACCGCCGGGAACGGTGAGTCCGCATCCGGCCTGTTGAGCGTCACGGCGGGGAGCTTGAGCTCGCGCAGCAGGCCGATCCGGGAATCGTTGTGCCGCACATCGGTGAGGATCACACCGTCCACGCGGCCGCCGTCGGCCAGTTTGCGGTAGGCCCGCTCTTCGGCGCCGGGGGCGGTGGCAACGCTCAGGACCAGGGTGTAGTCGTGCTCGGCGAGGGTGGTTTCGATGCCCGCAATAAAGGCCGGGAAGAAGGGGTCCGTGCCGAGGAGCTTCGGATCGCGGGCCACCACCAGGCCCAAGGCGTAGGCCTTCGCGGAGGACAGGCCCTTGGCGCGGAGGCTCGGCTTCCAGCCAAGCTCTTTGGCGACCTGGAGGATCCGGCCCCGGGTGGCGTCGCTGACGCCGGGCTGGTTGTTCAGCGCATAAGAGACAGCACCCTTGCTGACGCCGGCCGCGTTGGCGACGTCGCTGATGGTTACTGCCATGATGTGGGGCCCTTTAGGTTTCGAGTCCGGTGACTCGCGCCACTGAACCGGTTCAGTAGACTCAACTTAACCGGTTCAGCTGACGGATGTCAAGGGCCCGGCGTACCTAAAGATGCGAATCGCGCCCCGCTTGCTGGTGGCGCGGGACCTAGACCCGGGCCAGCCCGGCAACCTCCGCCAGCAGTTCCACGGAGCGGATCCTGGCCTCGGTGCCGGTGTTCTGGTGCGCCACGATGAGTTCGTCGGCGTCGGAGTGCTTGGCGAACTCATCCAGGTAATCGATCACCACGTCCGGGGTGCCGATGGCGGAGTACGTCATCATCTGGGACACGTGCTGGCCCTGCGGGGAGTCCAGGATCATGTCCGCCTCGTCGTCCGTGAACTCGCGCCCGCCGCCGAAAAACAGCGAGACGCGGGCGCGTTTGGTGGCCTGGAAGGTCTCCTGCGCTTCGGACGCGGAATCGGCCGCGATCACGTTGACGCCGGCAATAACATGCGGGGAATCCAGTTGGGCCGACGGCTTGAACTCGCGGCGGTAGACGGCCACGGCGTCCTGCAGGGCGGTGGGGGCGAAGTGCGACGCGAAGGCGTACGGCAGGCCCAGCTGGGCGGCCAGGCGGGCGCCGAACAGCGAGGATCCCAGGATGTACAGCGGCACGTTGGTGCCCTTGCCTGGAGTGGCTTCGACGGCCTGGATCCGCGTGGGGCCGGTGAGGTAGCCCTGCAGCTCCAGCACGTCCTGCGGGAAGCTGTCTGCTGACATCGGGTCCCGGCGCAGCGCGCGCATGGTGTTCTGGTCACTGCCGGGGGCGCGGCCCAGGCCAAGGTCGATCCGGCCCGGGTGCAGCGTCTCCAGGGTGCCGAACTGCTCGGCGATGGTCAGCGGCGAGTGGTTGGGCAGCATAATCCCGCCGGCGCCCAGCCTGATGCTCTGCGTGTGGGCCGCCACGTGAGCGATCAGCACACTGGTGGCCGACGACGCGATGGAGGCCATGTTGTGGTGCTCGGCGTACCAGATCCGCCGGTAGCCCAGCTCCTCGGCCCGCTGCGCCATGGCCACGCTGCCCGCGAAACTCTCCGCCGCCGTCTGGCCCTTGCCGATGATTGCCAGATCAAGAATGGAGAGGGGGAGAGTCACGTCAGTGCCGGCCTTTCAGTGCGTTGCGTCGTGGTGAGCCGGCCGGGTCGCGGCGGGCGCACTGTGGACAACGACGGCGGCACTCCGGTTATTTCGGCAGGCGGCGGTGGGGTGCCCCACACTGGTGACGCGGGAGACTTGGCGGCGCGCGCAGGGGCCCGGCCTGACGGCCGGACCCCTGCGCGGTGGTGCTGTGGTTGTGCCGGTTTACTTCAACTTGAAGTTCGCGGTGATGAAACTGCCATCAGCCGCCGTCATGGTGAGCCGATAGCAGGTGCCTGCACCCGTCGGTGTCTTCCAGTTGTAGATGAACTGGCCAGCGGTGGCGTCGTAGCGCAGGGAGGTGTTGCCGGTGGCCGTCACTTCAATGTCATCCATGAATTCCAGCGTGCACTGGATCTTGGCTGCGGCGAAGGACACCAGGCCGGGGTCTGTCAGTTCCCTCGTGCCCGCGAACACCTCGAACTTGGCCGGGATCGTACTGCCGCCCTTGACCGTGTTCAGCACGCCGTTCATGTCCACCGGCTGGTAGAAGCCCTTGAGCGTCCAGGCCAGCACGGTGTAATCCTGCGTTACCGTGGTCCGGTTCCCTGCGTTGTCTGTTGCGGTGGCGGTGACGGTGTGCGGGCCAACCGAGGTTCCATAACCACTGACCACGCAGCCCGCCAGCCCGGACAGTGCGTCCGAAGCGATGCACGTTGGCGCGGGCGCCGTCGCACCGTAGTAGCCGGTATTCACGGTGGAGCTGAAGGCAACGGACGGGGCAGTCTTGTCGATCTTGAAGCTGCTCTGGTCCGCTCCAGCCGGGGTCACGTTTCCGGCCACGTCCTCGAACGCCGGGCTCTGGACGACCACCGACTCGCCTTCGCCCTCCGAGGTCACGGTCTTCGTCGCGGCAAGCGGGCCCGACGTATCATCGGTTCCCGTGAAGGTGGCCACCACATCGCTCCTGAACCAGCCATTGGTGCCGGCCGTTCCGGTCACGCCGGTGTAGGAAACTTCCGGTGCTGTCTTGTCGATCTTGAACGAGTGGCTCGCGTTGCCGGCCAGGGTGGTGTTTCCGGCGTTGTCCTGGAATTCCGGGCTGAGAACGGCGACGGCGGATCCCTCACCGGCGGAGCTTACAGTCCCGGTTGCAGACGCCGGGCCCGAGGTTGCGTCGGTTGCCGTGAACAGGGCCAGGACGTCAGAGGTGTACCAGCCATCGTTGCCCTCGGTGCCCGTTGCGCTGGTGTAGCTGACCGTTGGCGCGGTCCCGTCCTTCTTGATGCTTACGGTGACCGGGCCGGCGCTGCCTCCGCTGCTGGTGGCTGAGCAGCTGTAGTCCCCCGGCAGCTGGTCCAAGGAGATGAGCTCGTCCGCGCAGCCCACGAGGCCCAGCGTGGTGGGTGAATCGGACTCGGTGACGGTCCAGTCAAGGTAGACCTCGCTCCGGTACCAGCCGTCGTAGCCGTCCGGTGTGGCGGGGCTGAGCGTGTAGCTGATCTCGGGGGCGGAGGCATCAACGATGCTGTAGGTCACCGAGCTCTTGACGTAGATGCCGCCGCCGTCTGTGTAATCACAGCTGGCTTCCTGGGATCCGACGCCGGTGGCGGCGTCAGGGCCCGTGATGGCGCTGAGCGTAACGGGCAAGGAGCTGGGCCCGTCTTCGGCATCGGTCACATTGCAGACGGCAGCGGGGACGGAACCCTTGGCGTAGGATCCGCCGTTTTCAACGCCGGTGATGCTCAGTACGGGCGCAGCGTTGGAAGGCGCGGGAGCCGTTACGTTCACAGTGAACGTTGCCGGAGCCAGGTTGAACGTGCCTGGCGAGTTGTTGGTGGCGACGGAAGCTGTCACCGTGGTTGAGCCGGCCTTGAGAGGTGCGAGGGTCAATGACACACCCGGGGCCCCACAATCCAGTATCACGACGCTAGCGGGGCTGACAGTTGCAACGGACGGGTCGCTCGACACCAGGTTCAACGTGACCGAATAGGCGTTTTTGACGTTGCAGCCATTCTCGCCGTCGCTGTTTCTGGGCTGAATCTGAAGGCTGGTGGTTCCGTTGACACCGACATTCAGCGCCATCACCTCCGCAACGGGGTCGATACTTCCATCAAGCGTGTTGGAAATGTCGTCGGCATACACCACGCCGGCACTTGCCAGCAGCAGGCTTCCGGCGGCCACAACGGCCGCGGCCCTCAACCCTGCATGCCGTAGCAACTTCTTCACCGGTCCCGCGTCCTGACTTACCGCTGAAAAGTTCATGGAATGCCCTCCCTCATGGCAGTGCGGCCAGCCTTGGACGCAACGTAGTCTCACCGTAGGTTGGCCATCCGCCGGGCACACGCGTAATCGCCACCCGTCTTTCTGCCGCGAGTACTCGTTTTCTGAAGGTCCTTCCGGCGCACTACTTGGTTTTGCCCGCCGAGGCCGCGGAATCACGCCTTTGAGTTCCTACAGCCAGCCGATATGACCTCCCTGCTGGCGCTGGCAGCCTGCTCGGACCCCGGTCCCCGCCAGCCCGCAGCTAAGCATCTGTACCTCAATACCGGGTATCAGGCCAAGTTCGATCTTGAGGCGGATCCGGAGATCATTAGGTCTCTCGCGTTCACCAAGAATCTCCCGGCGGCCCCGCTAAGCTAGCGGCATGGCCAACAAAACCACTGCAGAAAAACTCGCCACCATCCAGAAGGGCTACACCCTGGAAGGTGCCACCATCGAGTTGGGTGCCGCCATTGTGGACAGCGAACTCCACAAGGAAGCCCAAGTCCGCCTGCCGCTGGCAATGATGAACAGGCATGGCCTGGTGGCCGGCGCCACCGGCACCGGCAAGACCGTCACGCTGCACATGATGGCCGAGCAGCTGTCCGCTGCCGGGGTTCCCGTGTTCCTCGCGGACATCAAGGGTGATCTTTCAGGCCTGGCCACAGCGGCCGCCGGCAGCGAGAAGCTGAAGGCGCGCACCGACAGCATCGGCCAGGCCTGGGCCGGCAAGACGTTCCCGGTGGAGTTCCTGGCCCTGGGCGGCGACGGCAACGGCATTCCCGTCCGTGCCACCATCACCTCGTTTGGTCCCATCCTGCTCTCGCGCGTTATGGAGCTCAACGACACCCAGGAATCCAGCCTGCAGCTGGTCTTCCACTTTGCGGACAAGAACAACCTTGAGCTGATCGACCTCAAGGACCTCCGCGCGGTCATCCAGTTCCTCACCTCGGACGAGGGCAAGGACGAGCTGGAGGAACTGGGCGGCCTGTCCAAGGCCACCGCCGGCGTCATCCTCCGCGAACTGGTGAACCTGGAAGCGCAGGGCCTGGAAAGGTTCTTCGGCGAGCCTGAGTTCGACACCGCGGAGCTGCTCCGGACCGCCCCGGACGGGCGCGGCGTTATCACCTGCCTGGAGCTTCCGACGCTGCAGACCAAGCCGATGCTGTTCTCGACCTTCCTGATGTGGCTGCTGGCTGACCTGTTCGAGGACCTCCCCGAGGCCGGCGACCTGGACAAGCCCAAACTGGTGTTCTTCCTCGATGAGGCCCACCTGCTGTTCAACGGCGCATCCAAGGCCTTCCTGAACGCCATCACCACCACAGTCCGGCTGATCCGTTCCAAGGGTGTGGGGATCTTCTTCGTCACCCAGACCCCCAAAGACGTCCCCGCCGACGTCCTGGGCCAGCTGGCCAACCGCATCCAGCACGCCCTCCGCGCCTTCACCCCGGAGGACGCCAAGGCCCTGAAAGCCACCGTGTCCACGTTCCCGATGAGCGATTATGACCTCGAGGAGACCCTTACGTCCGCGGGGATCGGCGAGGCAGTCATTACCGTCATGAATGAGAAGGGCGCCCCGACGCCGGTCGCTCACACGCGCCTGCGCGCCCCGGAATCCGTCATGGGCCCCAGCACTGAGGAGCTCATCAAGAGCACCGTCGGCGGGTCCGCATTGCTCACCAAGTACGGGACCGCCGTGGACAACGTCTCCGCCTACGAGAAACTCACCGGCAAGGCCGCGGCTCCCACCGGCGGAGCCGTGCCGGGTGAGCCCCCGGTTCCGGGGACTTCCGGGCAGCCAGGTTCGGGACAGGCCGACGTCGACGCCGAGGCCCGAAGGATCGAAGAGGAAATCCTGGGCCGGCCCAGCAGCCGTCCCGCGCCGGATCGTGGTGCCGGCACTGATGCGCCCGCGCGGCGTGCACCGGAGCCTGCGGCCCCGGCCGGCGGCGGGATAGGGGGCGACATCGCCGGAGCACTCGGTGGGGCACTGGGCGGTGGGCTGAAAAGTATGGTCCGTTCCCTGGGCACCCAGCTTGGCCGGGAGCTGCTCCGCGGCGTCTTCGGCACCTCGTCCCGGCGCCGCCGGTAGGCAAAACCGGACGATGTCCCGCCTTGGACTTCCCGCCTTCGGGCATCAGGAAAGCCGCCGCACCCCGCTACATGGGGCGGCGGCAACACCTGTGTTCAGCGGGCTTGCAGGTAACGTAAGGGAAGTGCAGATGAGTCAGGCGTTGGTGAGGATGGCAGCAGGGTGGCTGCTTGGCCTCATGCTTGCCGTGGCCGCGGCCATCGTTGGGGTCAACGTGGTGAACAATACGGTGGCGAGTCCACAGCAGCCTGTCCGGGAGTATCTGGACGCCCTCCACGAGGGTGACGGCGGCAAAGCGCTGGGCCTTTTGCGGGCCACGGTGCCGCCCAGCAACGCCGCCATGCTCGACGGCACAGCGCTGCAGACGGCCTCTTCCCGGCTGGCGAACGTCACTATCGGCGATGCCGAGGAACGCTCCGGCAACCAGGTCATGGTGCCCGTGCAGTACACAATCGATGGCAGCAGGCTTCGCACCGAGTTCCTGCTGGAGAAGACCGGCACGGAATGGCTGTTCTTCAACACGTGGGCGTTTGTGCCGTCGCGGCTGCCCACGGTGGGCCTGACGGTGGTCAACGCCAGCGAAGCCAACCTCAACGGCGTCCCGGTGAACATGCCCCAAGGCAAAAATTCGTTTGCCGTGTTCTATCCGGGCGAATACGAAGCCTCCCTGAACGGTGAATACTTCGCCGCGTCCGCCACACGCGCCACGGTGACATCCCGCGATGTCCCGGCGGCTCCGTTGAACCTGCTGACCGAGGCCACCGACCAGCTGCGGAAGGATGTGGGCGCGAAGGTACAGGAGTTCCTGGACACCTGCGCCGCCGAAGCCGTGAAGCAGCAAAAGCTGCAGCCGGACTGCCCCTTCTACTTCGCCAGCACCAACAACGTGGACGACGGCACCATCAAGTGGACCATCACGGAGTACCCGGAGATATCCATCGAGCCCTTCGACGGCCGCTGGGTGGTTGCTCCCCTCGACGGGAAGGCCAAGGTGGAGGCGGTCCAGCAGAGTTCCTTCACGGGCGCCTGGTCCCCGCTCAACGAAGAGGTGGACTTCAGCTTCACCACCCGCCTGGACGTCGCCGGCGACACCATCAGGGTCACCCCGCTCCTGAGCTACTAGCTCTAGCCCCGGCTACCGACGGGCCTCGTGTCACGCACAGCACGCCTTTGCCGCTGCTGGGTGCGCCAGCCCCTGAGTTTCCGGGGTTCCCCCTCCGCCGACCAGCCAAAAGCCTGCTCTGCGTGACGAGAAAGGCGGTGTGACGGGAAGGCTGCGTGACGGGAGCCGTTACCGGCGCCTGGCCAGCACTGACAAGACCTGCCCCACCATGTCCGCCGGCGAGTAAACAACGTCCGCGTAGTAGTACCGCAGCGCGGTGTAGCCCTGGACCACCGACTCGTTTGTTCCGGCGATGGTCTTTCTTCACCTGGGTCCACTCGGCATGTTGCCGGCCGTCCAGCTCCACCACCAGCCAGCCCTCCAACAGGAGATCAACCTGGCCCACACGCGTAAGGTGGGCCTGGGTTTCCACGCGGATCCCGGCCTGCCGGAAGTAGGTCCGGGCCAAGGTTTCCAGGAGCGAGCCCGAACCCCGGTCCACCCACCTCAGGACCTCACGCGCAGGGCCGTTCCGCTTTCCTGGCAGCCGGGCCCGCAGAAAGTCCACGGTCATTTCGCCCCACCATCACCAAGGACTCGGCAAAGCGCAGGCACCGCAGCGCGTGGATGAGGACATCGGCCAGTGCGGCCACGGGCCTGTCGGGCTGCGGTGGCAGCAACAGGCCGGCATGGTGGATCCCGTTGCCGGTGACCGCTTCGGCCCTGCGGTGATGCACATGCAGCGCGCCCGAGGACGGCAGCGACCACAACCCATGGAAGGGCGCGGCGCTGGCACACGTCAGGAGTTGGCGGTTACGCAACAGGCCCACAAGCTCTGACGGCGCCGTCGGGAGGGCATAGAGTCCCCGGTCCGAGCACGCTTTTGGCCACGGCCGGCGGCCTTAACCCCGGAAATCCGCGTTCGGGCCAGCCCGCGGCGCGCAAAAGGCTGCCTCCCGTGACATCAGGTCACAGAAGGCAGCCTCCTCACCGGCTCAGCAAGCCGGCGCCGCAAAGCCGCAGCGGCGGCGGTGATCAGTCCATTCCGCGCAGGTCCAGGACCAACTCGGTGTCGCCGTCGTCCGTCAGGAGAACGGGGATGCCCCAGTCCTGCTGGTACAGGTGGCAGGCGGCGTGATCGGGAATCTCGCCGTCCGCATCTTCCGGTCCGTCGCAGGCCGCGGCGCGGGCGGTGATATGCAGGACGCCCTCCGGAATCCCGGAAGCCAGTTCCAGTGTCCGGAGCAGGCCTACGGAGGTTCCGCCGCCGGCCACGAGCAGCTCCGGCGGGGTGGAGGAGATCTTCAGCTGCGTGGGATCGCCCCAGCGGTCGTCGAGCTTCTGCCCGGTGGGTGCGGTGAAGCGCACGGTGAGCTCGAGCAGCCCGGGGGCAACCGGGCTCTTGGGCCGGTGGGTCTGCGAGGCCCCCTCGTCCACCTGCTGGGCTTCCTTGGGGATGGGCACGTAGACCAGCTGGTGCTTGTTGGCCTCAACCACCACCAGCAGCGGCTCCGAGCCCGCGGCGTGCGTGTGGTCCACAATCACGTCGGAGGGTTCGGAAAGTCCGCGGGCCAGCGTGGACACGGTCCCCGCGGCGGGGTCGAAGCGCCGCACAGCACCGTTGTAGGTGTCGGCGATGGCAATGGAGCCGTCAGGCAGGACCGTGACGCCAAGGGGGTGCTGGAGGCGTGCCTCGGACGCGGGGCCGTCGCGGAAACCGAAGTCGAACAGGCCCTTGCCCACGGCAGTCTCCACGGTGACCGTGCCGCCGCCGTCAATGACCAGCTTGCGGAGGGCGGAGGTTTCGGAGTCCGCCACCCAGATGTTGCCGTCGGCGTCCTCGGCAAGGCCGGAGGGCTGCGCGAACCAAGCCTCGTGGGCGGGGCCGTCCAGCAGGCCTTCCAGGCCGTTGCCGGCAATAATTGCCACGGCGCCGGTGAGGGGCTCGAAGCTGAAGATCTGGTGCGTGCCGGCCATGGCGATCACCACGGCGTTGAGCTTGGTGGACCAGACGACGTCCCAGGGCGAGCTGAGGGACACTTCCAGCGGGTGCTCGCTGAGCTGGCCCGTGAAACCGGCAGCGTCCTCGTCCACCCGGGCGGGGCCGGTTTCCAGCAGGCGCTGCACGCCGTTGCCAACAATCGTCGTGGCCTTGCCGTCCGCCAGCGAGAGTCCCCGGAGGCGGTGGTTGACCGAGTCTGCAATGACGACGTCGTAGCCCGCCTTCGCTGCCACCTCTTCGGGAAGCAGCACGAGGCCCTGCGGCTCGTTGAACCGTGCGGTGGGCTCGACGGAGTCGACGGCGGCGGCCGGGCCGTCAGCGTGTCCCTTGGTCCCGGAGCCGTAGGTGCGCAGCACCGTCTGGAAGTCGTTGCCCAGCTCCACGAGACGGTGGTGGCCGGTGTCGGTTACCAGCCAGGAACCCCCGGTGGCGGTATCCGCGGCAGCCGGAGTCCCGCCGTCGGACGTTCCCTGCGCGCCTGAACCGGGTCCGGCGGAACCGCGCCCGGTCGGCAGGAACAGCGCCTTGCCGGGGAAGCGCAGCGTGCCCGAGGTGGCTTCCGGCGCCACATACGGGCCGGAGCCGCGGTGCAGCGTGCCCTTGGCCTCGTGCTCGGCGATCAGCTCGGGGATGAGCACGGCCAGGCCGTCAGCGTGGCCTTCACCGGACAGGTGGGCCACGATGTAGCCCTCGGGGTCGATGACCACCAGGGTGGGCCAGGCGCGCGCCGTGTAGGCCTTCCAGGTGTCCAGCTCGGGATCGTCCAGGACGGGGTGATGGATCTCGTAGCGTTCCACGGCGGCGGCCAGGGCAACGGGATCTGCTTCATGCTCAAACTTGGGCGAGTGCACGCCCACGGTGACCAGGACGTCGGAGTACTGTTCCTCAAGCGGGCGCAGCTCATCGAGGACGTGCAGGCAGTTGATGCAGCAGAAAGTCCAGAAGTCGAGCAACACGATCTTGCCTCGCAGGGCTGCGAGGTCCAGCGATTTGCCGCCGGTGTTGAGCCAGTTGCGGCCCACCAGTTCGGAGGCGCGGACCCGGTGTTGGGTGCGTACGGTTTCGCTCATCAGCGTCCTTCCAGCTTTGAGTTGCGTTCAGCCAATCTGGCATCGCGTTCAGCCAATTTGGCAAACATATCGTTGTAAGCGGTGAGATCGGCGTCGTTATTCCTGTCCGCCGCCCGATCCACGCGCTTGGTCTCCCGTTGATCGGACCGGGACCACATGATGGCCACGCCAAGAGCCACCAGGAGGGTGGGGACTTCGCCGATGCCCCAGGCCACGGCCCCTCCCATTTGCTGGTCCAGGAGAGCGGACGGCCCCCAGGCGCGGCCAAGGTTGCCGAAGTAGTCGGCCGCCAGCAGGCTGGTGCCGCCCATGATGGCGACGCCGAAGAACGCGTGGAAGCCCATGGTCGCCAGCAGCAGGAGCAGGCGCATGGGGTACGGTGCGCGGCGGGGCAACGGGTCCGTGCCGATCATGCTCAGGATGAAGATGTAACCCGTGAGCGAGAAGTGAAGGATCATGAGCTCGTGGCCCACGTGGTCCCGCATGGCGAAGCCGAACGCGTCCGAGTAGTAGAACAGCACGATGGAGCCCGCGAAATTGGCCGCCGCGAAGATGGGGTGCGTGACCAGTTGGGAGAACTTGGAGTGGATAAACACGAGCAGCCACTCGCGCGTCCCACGGGAGCCGTCGCCGCGGGCAGGCAACGCTCGCAGGGCCAGCGTCACCGGGGCGCCGAGCACCAGGAAGATGGGGGCCACCATGGTCAGCGCCATGTGGTCCACCATGTGCGCGGAGAAGAGGATTCTGCCATATACCGACGGCGGCCCTGACGTGATGTACGTCAGCACCAGGAGGCCGATCACCCAGTTCACGGCGCGGAACCACTGCCACTTGTCGCCGCGTCGAAGCACCTTAGCGACGCCCAGGAAGTAGGCCACCAACCCGAAGAGCACCACGGCGACCCAGAGCCAGTCAAAGCGCCACTCCGTCAGCCAGCGTTCCGGCGTCAGTTCAGGCGGCAGCTCGTAGCCGGTGAGGATGAAGGCCGGCGACGCGTCCGGTGCAAACGTGGTGGGCTGCGGCGGTGCCGACCGGCTCAGGGCGACGGCGATGCCGGAGGTGGCTCCCATAACGACGAGTTCCACAAGCACCAGCTGCCACAGCACGCGGCGTGAGGACATTGCCGAGCCTTTGCGGCCCAGTTGGGGGATCACCCATTGCCGGTGCATTAAGCCGATGCCGCCAAGGACCAGGGTGGCTGCCGATTTTGCGAGGATCAGTTGGCCGTAGGGGGAGCCTAGGAGGTCACCCCAGTTGGTGATGCGGATGCTGGCATTGATGACGCCGGAGGCAAAGACGAGCACAAACGCAAAGCCGGCCAGGGAGGAAAAACGCCGCAGCGTCGGTTCGGTGATGTCGGCGGCGGTCCCGGGCTTCGAACCGGTCAGGATTCCGGAGAGCAACGCCAGGACGACGATGCCGCCAACCCACGCACTGACGCCCACAAGGTGCAGGCCCAGGGAGTTGATGGCGCCTTCGTGGTCCGACGAGCTTGAGGAGTGGCCGATCAGGGCGGCGGGAACCAGCCCGGCCAGGGCCAATATCAGCGTGAGCGCCAGGCCGCCCAGGGATCTGACGCCGAACAGCGCGGTGGTCACCACGGCCGCGATGATGGTCACTGTCAGCCATGCCCGGCCGGTCTCGATGTCCGTCATGAAGTACACCAGGGCGCGGGTGAACTCGGCGTCCCCACCGACGGCCTGGCCGGCGACGTCTGAGTAGGTGAGGACCAGCACGGCCACCGCTGACAGCGTCCAGGCAGCACCCGCAGCGGCAGCAATGGCCAGCGCCCGGGCGAAGGCCGGATGTTCCGGAGCGTCGCCGTTGTGGCTCCGTGACCGGGGACCCGAGGATCTAGGGAGGATACCGACGGCGAAGATCAGTCCGCCGATCACCGTCGCCAGTGCCACGTTGTGGATGGCCTTGCTGACAGGAAGCCCCCAGCGGACCAGGGCTCCCGGGTCAGAGACGTCACGGGCCGCAGAAGCGCCGGAGAAGAGGAGCGCCGCCGTCAGTCCCAAGAAGAGGGCTGCAAGGCCTGCGAACTGCCACGGCCGGGAAATCCCCAAGACGCCGCCACCCCGGGCCGAGGCGCCCCCGACGGGGCCTGGTTGGGGTGCGGTGGGACGGGATTTTGCTGCAGAAGGCACCTATCCATTCTCCGCTACGGGTGCCCACGCGGCGAATCGGCTTAAAGCAAAGAAGCGGCAACCCTGAGGTTGCCGCTTCTTTGCTGCTGTTGCTGTTGCTGTTGCTGAAGAAGACTACTTCTTCTTGGCGACTGCAGCCTTCAGCTTGGAGCCGGCGGTCAGCTTGACGCTGTGGCCTGCTGCGATCTGGATGGTCTCGCCGGTCTGCGGGTTGCGGCCGGTGCGTGCTGCACGGTCGGTGCGCTCAACTGCGAGCCAGCCCGGGATGGTGATCTTCTCGCCGGCGGCGACGGAAGTCTCGAATACCTCGAACAGTGCATCGAGGACGGAGTTGACGGCTGCCTGGCTGGTGCCGGCCTTGCCTGCTACCTCTGAAACAAGTTCACTACGGTTCTTAGCCATTGATGTCCTCCTGGACGGTCACGATTTCTGGAGCCTGAACGCGGCATGCGTGCAAGCCACTGTTCGAAAACTTACCAGCTTGGGCCCGCGAGGTCCGCAAATTCCGCGTGTTTCCGCCACTTTTTGACTCAAATCACCGGATTTTAGGGGGATTGCGGGGGAATTGCGCCCACAGCGGACGCTCCTGCAGTTCCTGCAGTGTTCCGGCGGACGCTCTCGCACTTCCTGCGCATTTCGGGGTGACGCTCTCGCAGTGGTCTGTGTTCGGGGTGCGGTTTCCGACGGCGGCGGGGTGCCTGGGGTGCGCA